>NZ_CBDIHQ010000012.1:0-330131 GCF_965279295.1 Aquabacter sp.
CAAGCTCCACCACCACGACCGGCGCGCAGGGCGGCGAACTCCAGGGCGGCGTGACCTCGGTCGTCGGCGCTGGCACCGTCAACCAGGCCACCAATTTCGCCTCCACGGTGGGCATCAGCCAGCCGACCGCCAGCAGCGAAAAGCCCAGCAACGGCATCGCGGCATCGCTCTCCATCGGCGGCTATGCCGGTGCGGGCGGCGATGGCGAAATGGTGAAGGTCATATCGAGTTCGTCCATCACCACCGTGGGCACCCTGGCCTACGGCATCTTCGCCCAGTCCATCGGCGGCGGCGGCGGCAATGGCGGGTCGAGCAGCGCCAATGCCGACGGCTCCTCCTATGCGGCCTCTGTCAGCCTCGGCGGCGGGGGCGCCGGCGGCGGCGCCGGCGGCGAGGTCGAAGTGCAGGGCACCGGGAAACCTCCAGACCCAGGGCGCGCAGTCGGTGGGCATCTTCGCGCAATCGGTGGGCGGCGGCGGCGGCAATGGCGGCTCCGCGCAGAGCAGCGCCACCGGTGGGCAGGGGGCGATGACGTTCGGCCTCGGCGGCTCGGGCGCGGGCGGCGGCACTTCATCTGAGGTGAGTGTGCTGTCCGGTACCTCAGGTGTCGTGACCTACGTCAACACGCTCGGCGCCTCGGCGGCCGGCATCTTCGCGCAATCGGTCGGCGGCGGCGGCGGCAATGGCGGGTCGAGCACGGTGGCCACCACCGTCTCGTCCTCCTCCAGTTCGTCGGCCGGCAGCAGCGCTTCGACCGGCACGCTCTCTGGCAGTTCCAGCGGCTCGTCAACCTCCTCCAGCGCCGGCACCGACAGCAGCAAGGCGCAGGGCAGCCAGGCCGGCAGCGACGGCGGCACCGCGCTCGGCATGAGCATCGGCGGCGCGGGCGGTTCCGGCAGCAGCGGCGGCAGCGTCTATGTCACCAATTATGCGGCGGTGGTGACCGGCGTGGACGTCCTCGGCGGTATCCTCGTGACCGTGTCGCCGGACAATTCGCCGGCCATCTTCGCGCAATCCATCGGCGGCGGCGGCGGCAATGGCGGGTCCAGCACCTCCAACGCCACAGCCAGCGAGAACAGCGTGTCCCTCTCCTTCGGCGGTTCCGGCGCAGGTGCCGGCTCCGGCGGTCTCGTGCAGGTGCAGACGCTCGGCAGCCTTCAGACGGTCGGCAATAATTCGAGCGCCGTGTTCGCCCAGTCGGTGGGCGGCGGCGGCGGCAATGGCGGCGCCTCCTCGACCACCACGGGCAATGGCGGCACCATGTCGCTCGCGCTCGGCTTCGGCGGCAGCGGCGACGGCGGCGGCGACGGCGGGGCCATCACCGTCATCGTCGATCCGGGCTATAGCGGCAGCATTTCGACCCAGGGCACCCAGTCCTACGGCATTTTCGCCCAATCGGTGGGCGGCGGCGGCGGCTCCGGCGGCTCCTTCACGTCCGCGGCGACTGCGAACACCAGTTCCAGCAGCGGTTCGGCGTCCTCTTCCGGCTCCGCGAGCGGCACCTCGGCCTCCACCTCGTCAGGCGTGGCGCTGGCCATGGGCTTCGGCGGTGCCGGCGGCGGCGGCGGGTCTGGGGGCACCGTGCTGATTGAATCCGACGCTGCCATCCCAGACCTATGGCGATCAGTCCACCGGCATCTTCGCCCAGTCTATCGGCGGCGGCGGCGGCGCCGGCGGCTCCTCCACCACCAATGCCAATAGCGGCACCTTTGCGCTGAGCTTCGGCCTTGGCGGCACCGGCGGTGAGGGCGGCACCGGGGGCGCGGTCACGGTCACTCAGACCGCGAACACAAGTACGGCCGGTGCCAGCGCCTATGGCATCTTCGCTCAGTCCGTCGGCGGCGGTGGCGGTGTCGGCGGAGCCTCCAACGCGACCACGGCTGGGGGCGGCGATGCCTCCCTCGCCATGGCGCTTGGCGGCACGGGCGGCAGCGGGCAGACCGGCGGCACGATCTCCGTCACGGTCAAGGGCGTGACACAGACGAGCGGCTCCGGTGCGACGGGTATCCTGGCCCAATCCATCGGCGGCGGCGGCGGGGCGGGCGGTGCCTCAACCACCAGCGCATCGAACGGCACGGTCGCCGCCACGCTCGGCCTCGGCGGCAGCGGCGGCGAGGGCAATGGCGGCGGCGCGGTCACGGTGGGGGTCTCGAATTCGACCGTCACCACCGGCGCAAACGCTGTCGGCATCATCGCCCAGTCCGTCGGCGGCGGCGGTGGCGTGGGCGGCTCCTCCACCAGCACTGCCGGGGGCGGGACCTATACGCTCGGGTTCAGCCTCGGCGGCTCTGGCGGGACCGGCGGGACCGGCGGCGCTGTGACGGCCGATGTGGATGCGCCGGTCAACACATCCGGCTCCGGCTCCTACGGCGTTCTCGCCCAATCCATCGGCGGCGGGGGCGGTGCCGGCGGCGCCTCCAATTCCACCACCTCCAGCGGCACCGACGCCACCGTCAGCATGACGCTCGGCGGCTCCGGCAGTTCCGGCGGCACGGGCGGCGTCGTCACCCTCAGCTCCGCCTATGGCATCACAACCACCGGTGCCAGCGCCACAGGCATCATGGCTCAATCCATCGGCGGCGGCGGCGGCGCGGGCGGCTCCTCAACCAGCAGCGCCAGCGGCGGCACTTATGCGCTGGGCTTCAGCCTCGGCGGCTCCGGCGGGTCCGCAGGTTTGGGCGGCGGGGTCACGCTTGATCTGAGCGGGAGCATCCAAACCTCCGGCAGCAATGCTTACGGCGTTCTCGCACAGTCGGTCGGCGGCGGCGGCGGCGCGGGCGGGGCATCCAGCAGCACCACCTCCGGCGCGAGCGATACCAACCTCTCGCTTGGCCTCGGCGGCAGCGGCGGCACCGGGGAGACCGGCGGCATCGTTTCCGTCACCATTGCGGGGGCGACCCTGACCAAGGGCTCCGGCGCCACGGGCATCGTCGCCCAATCCATCGGCGGCGGCGGCGGCGCGGGCGGCTCCAACACCGGCGCTTCGTCGGGCGGCACCGTGTCCGCCACGCTTGGCCTCGGCGGCACCGGGGGCAGCGGGAATGACGGCGGCGCCGTGACCGTGCAGCTTTCGAACACGCTCCAAACCGAAGGCGCCAGCGCCTATGGCGTGTTGGGTCAGTCGATCGGCGGGGGCGGTGGTCTCGCCGGGTCCTCCACGAGCAGCTCCAGCGGCGGCGGCGATGCCTCGCTCGCTTTCAATCTCGGTGGTTCGGGCGGCGGCGCGGGCAATGGCGGAAGCGTCACCATCACCTTCGGATCGAGCGCGAGCCTCTCGAAGTCCATCGAGATCCTGACCGAGGGCACGAATGCCTACGGGCTCGTCGCCCAATCGATCGGCGGCGGTGGCGGCGCCGGGGGCGCTTCCAATTCCTCCACGTCCGGCTCCGGCGACGTGAACGCATCCTTCGCCATCGGCGGCACCGGCGGCAACAGCGGCGGCGGCGGCACGGTCACCGTCAACAGCTACAGCCCGGTGGGGACACAGGGCACCGGGTCCATCGGCATCCTGGCCCAATCCATCGGCGGCGGCGGCGGCGCGGGCGGCTCGAGCAGCACGAATGCCTCCAGCGGTACGTTTTCCGCCGGCCTCAGCCTTGGCGGCGGCGGCTCATCCGGCGGCGACGGCGGCACGGTCAATGTCACCGTCGCGAACGTGTTGCAGACAACGGGCGCGAACGCGACCGGCGTGCTGGCTCAGTCGGTGGGCGGCGGCGGTGGCGTCGGCGGCGCGGCGGCAGGCTCCTCGACCGCGGGCGGGACGGCGTCCGCCACCATCGGGTTGGGCGGCACCGGCGGCCTCGGCGGTGATGGCGGCACCGTCATCCTCGATCTCGGCTCCTCAGCGTCCTTCAGTCTTCAGACATTGGGCACAAACGCCTACGGTGCCGTCGCGCAGTCGATCGGCGGCGGCGGGGGTGTCGGCGGCTCATCGAACAGCAACGCCTCAGGCGCCGGCACCGTCAGCGCGGCCTTGGCGCTCGGGGGCACCGGGGGCAGCGGCGGTCAGGGCCAGGCGGTTCAGGTGACGACCACCTCCGCCCTGGAAATCTATACCCTCGGGGCTGGTTCCGTCGGCCTGCTGGCGCAATCCATTGGCGGTGGCGGTGGGGCGGGCGGCACGAGCAGCACCCTCGCCTCCGGCTTCGTCAATGAGAACGCCGTCGCGCTCGGGGTGGGCCTCGCGCTCGGCGGCACGGGCGGCGATGGCGGCAGCGGCGGCGCCGTGACGGTGGACAATTACGCGGAGACGGTCACGCAGGGGATTTTCGCGACCGCCGTGCTCGCCCAGTCCATCGCGGGCGGCGGCGGCGCTGCGGCGGGCGTGACGGACGTGTCCGGCAGCATCATCAACGCCTCCGTCAACATGTCTCTCGGCGGGTCCGCCGGCGCGGGCGCGGATGCCGGCCAGGTGACCGTGAACAATTACGGCAACGTCCACACCACCAACGCGGATTCCTACGGCATCGTGGCCCAGTCCATCGCCGGCGGCGGCGGCCTCGGCGGCAATGTGATCACCGGCAACGGCACGACCGCCCTCACCACCATCTTCACGGCGGTCCTCGGCTCCACCGACACCTCCAGCGGCGACGGCGGCGTCGTGAACGTGTTTGCGGGAAGCAGCCTCCAGACATCCGGCGACAGGTCGGTCGGCCTGCTGGCGCAGAGCCTCGGCGGCGGCGGCGGCGTCGTCGTGCTCACCGCGCTCGATCAGGCGAGCAGCGCGACCTCCGGCAACGGTCACGCTCGGCGGGTCGGCGGGCGGTGGCGGCGGCGCGGTTTCGGCCAGCGCCACCGGCGCGGCCGTCTCCACAAGTGGCACCTTCGCCCATGGCATCGTCGCGCAATCGATCGGCGGCGGCGGCGGTATCGCGAACCTCCAGGTCGAAAGCCTGACACTCGGCGGCAGCAACGGCGGGGCGGGCGGGAGTGTCACGGTCTCGACCAGTTCCGGTTCGATCACGACCACCGGTGCAGCGTCGATCGGCATCATCGCCCAGTCCATCGGCGGCGGCGGCGGTATCGGGCATGTCTCTTCCTCCGCGACCTTCGCCGGCAGCGGCGCATCGGCCGACGGCGGCACGGTTCAGGTGACGGTCGGTGGGGCCATCTCCACCTCAAACACCAATGCGGTGGGCGTGCTCGCCCAGTCGATCGGCGGCGGTGGCGGCGCGGCGCTCACCAACAACCAGGACATCACCTCCACCACGCCAACGGGGAACGGCACCGGCGGTGCCGTGACGGTGACGGTGAACGCCGCCATCACCACCACAGGCGCGGGGGCGGACGGCGTCATCGCCCAATCGGCCAGCGGCGGCGGCGGCCTGGTGATGGACGGCACCGACATGGTGCTGGTCTCCGGCAGCGCCGCCACCGCCGGCAAGGTGACGGTGAACGCGAACGCCTCCATCACAACTTCCGGCAGCGGCGCCACGGCGATCCTCGCCAGCGGCAATGGCGACCCTATCATCAATGTGGCTTCCGGCGTCGCCATCACCGGCGGCATCGGCGGCATCGCCATCGACAGCACGGGCGCCGAGACCTTCGTCAACACGTACGGCACGCTCGGCACCGCGGACGGTCCCCGAGGGCCTCGCCATCAGGAACAGCGGCGGCTATGCCGTGGTGACGAACGGCGGCACCATCAACGGCAATCTGGCGCTCGCGTCGGGTCAGGCCAATACGGTGGCAGAACCTCGCCACCCGGCACCATCATGGCAGGGTCCTTGCTCGATCTCGGCGGGCCCACGGGCACGCTGACCAATGCCGGCACGTTCGGCAGTGGAACCAGCGCGCTCGGCGCCACCACCATCGACGGCAATCTGGTGCAGACCTCCACGGGCGTGCTCGTGGTGCGCACCGACCAGGGCGCCGGCACCTCGGACCGGTTTGTGGTCACAGGCGCGGCCAGCCTCTCGGGCACCGTGCGCGGCGTGGTGTCCAATCCGAGCCTCGCGCGGCCGGGCAGCTATGAGACGCCGTTCCTGGTGGCCAATGGCGGGCTCACCACGTCCGGCCTCACCGCCACCGGCGACACGGCGATCCTGAGCTTCTCCCTGTCGGGCAGCGGCTCGGACCTCACGCTCGGCACCCGCATCGACTTCACCCCGGCTGGGCTGACCCAGCGCGGGCAGCTGCTGGGCGATCTGATCGGCGCGATCCAGATGCGCGGGTCTTCGCCGCTGTTCGAGCTGATCCTGCCGCAGCTTCTGGCGGTGACCTCGGTCTCCGGGCTGGGCACGGCCTATGACACCGTGGGCGGCGGGGCTGTCTCGCTGGTGCCGATGGCGATGATGAACGCGGCGTCCGGCTCGATCGCCAGCATCACCAACCAACTCGACCGCTGGCGCAATGGCACAGGCCTCGCCCCGGCGGCGCTCTCCTACGCCGCCGCTGATACGGGGGCGGCGACGCCCGCCCTCTCGCGCGCCATGTGGGCCGCCCCCACGGGCAGCATCACCACCGGCGGGGGGATTTCTGGCTCCACCATCGGCGGCTCCATCGGCCTTGATGGCGAGCTTCCCGGCCTGCCGCTTCTTCTGGGCGCGGCGGTGAATTATTCCGACACCCAACTTTCTGCCGATACCTACGGCGCAAGTTCCTCGACCAGCTATGGCGGCTTCAGCCTCTATGGCCTCTACCAGGCGGGCCCGGCCTATCTCTCGGCGATCGCGACGATCGGCTACGGCAGCGCGAACTTCGACCGGAACCTGTACGGGCTGGGCCTCAACCTTGCCACCTCGTCGGGCTTCCGACGGCACGGTGTTCGGTGGCCGGATCGAGGCAGGTTACAGCCTGCCGCTCTGGTCGAGCGGGGCGAGCCTGACGCCGTTCGTGGCGTTCCAGCCCATGGGGCTGTGGCTGGGTTCGGGCGCGGAAACCTTCGTGGGGCTCGGTCCGGGGCTGAGCTATCAGTCCACCACCATCACGGCGCTGCCTCTCTATCTGGGGATCCAGCTCGACGGGATGTGGTCGGGCAGCGACGGCCGGAGCTATGCGCCGTTCCTGCGGGCAGCGTGGATGCACGATTTCAGCCCGAACCGGGATGTGCCGCGCGCCTTCGCGGAATTGCCCTCCATCAGCTTCTCGTCCAACGCTCTGCCGACGGTGAGCAACGCGGCCGACATCCATGCCGGCATCCAGTTCATGGCGGGTCCGAACGTCTCGCTCTCCGCGAGCTTCGATGCCCAGCTCGCCGACAGCTATTCCACCGTCGGCGCAAGCGCTGCTCTGCGCATCAGGTGGTGAGGGTCATCACACCGCGCGCGCCTTGAGACCCTCGCGATACAACGCGGCATAGCGCCGGGCGGGGCGGGACCAGGAGACGTCGGTGGCCATGGCGTTCAGGCGCAGGCGGTCCCAAAGGGCGGTGTCGGCGTGGAGAGTCGCCGTGCGCCGGAGCGCGCTTTCGAGGGCGAGTGTCGTCGTGGGCTGGAAGCGCACGCCGGTGCCGACGCCGCTCGCCACCGCCATCTCATTGGCATCCACCACCGTATCGGCGAGGCCACCGACGCTGGCGACCACCGGCAGCGCGCCGTAGCGCAGGGCGCAGAGCTGGGTGAGCCCGCACGGCTCGAAGCGCGAGGGGACGATCAGGGCTTCCGAACCTGCCTGGATCAGATGGGCCAGTTCCTCGTCATAGCCGATGATGCAGCCGATCCGCCCTGGATGGGCGGCGGCGGCGTCCCGGCAGCCCTGTTCCAGCGCCCCGTCACCGGCGCCAAGCAGGGCAAGCTGGCCGCCGGTGCCGATCAGCGTGGGGATCGCTTGCAGAAGCAGGTCGAGCCCCTTCTGCCAGGACAGCCGGCTGACCACGCCGAAAAGCAGCGCGTCGGGATCCGCCGCAAGCCCGAACCGCGCCTGTAGGGCGGCCTTGGCGACGGCGCGCCCGGCCAGCGCGTCCGCCGAGAAAGGGGCCGGCAGGAGGGGATCGCGGGCCGGATCCCAGACCGTGGTGTCGATGCCGTTGAGAATGCCGCAGAGGTCCAAGGCCCGAACCCGCAGCAGCCCGTCGAGCCCCATGCCCGCGTCCGGCCCAAGAATCTCCTGGGCATAGGTGGGGGAGACCGTGGTGATCCGGTCGGCAAGCTGGAGGCCCGCCTTGAGATAGCCGATGGAGCCATAATATTCGACCCCGCCGACGCTGAGGGCATGCGCCGGCAGGCCCAGCACCCGCAGAAGGCCGGCATCGAACTGGCCCTGGAAGGCGAGGTTGTGCACCGTCATGACCGTGACTGGCCGCGCCCCGCCCTCATAGGCGAGATAGGCCGGCGCGAGTCCCGCCTGCCAGTCATGGGCATGCACCACGTCCGGCCGGGGCAGCGCGGTGCGCCCCATGCCGATCTCCGCCGCCGCTCGGGAGAGGCCGGCAAAGCGAAACGCATTGTCCTGGAAGTCCCGGCCATCCGGCCCGGTATAGGGATTGCCCGGACGGTCGAAGAGGTGCGGCGCGTCAACCATCACGAGGTCGAGCCCGCCCGCGCGGCCAGCGATCAGGCGCGCCGGTGCGCCGAACAGATCGGCGAACGTATGGACAATCTTTCCCTCGGCCATCGCCGCCACGACCGCGGGATAGCCGGGAACGAGGGTGCGCACCGCCACCCCCTCCGCCGCCAGCGCGGCCGGAAGCGCGCCCACCACGTCCGCGAGCCCCCCGGTCTTGATCAGGGGAAATGCCTCCGAGGCGACCGAAAGAACCGAAACCGTCATAAAAGCCGTTCCTTCAGGCCAGCCGATCGATCATCGCCTGGGTAATCAGACTGACGCCATTGGCGGTCCGCCGGAACCGCTTGGCGTCCTCTACCGGGTCTTCGCCCACGACGAGCCCCTCCGGAATCCTCACCCCGCGATCCACCACCACATTCTTCAGTCGCACCGATCTGGCGACTTCCGCATAAGGCAGGATCACCGTGTTTTCGACGGCTGAGAAGGAATTGATATGCACGCCGGTGAACAGCAGTGAGCGCCGCAGCGAGGCACCCGAGATGATGCAGCCGCCGGAGACCAGGGAGGAGATTGCCTGCCCCCTGCGCCCCTCCTCGTCATGGACGAACTTGGCCGGTGGCGTGATCTCGCCATAGGTCCAGATCGGCCATTCGTGCTCATAGAGGTCGAGATCCGGCACGATGTCGGTGAGGTCGAGATTGGCCTCGGCATAGGCATCCACCGTGCCCACATCGCGCCAATAGGGCTGGGCCTCGGACCCGGAGCGCACGCACGAGCGGGAGAAGTGATGCGCCACCGCTTTCCCGTGCTCGACGATATAGGGAATGATGTCCTTGCCGAAATCGCGGGCAGAGCCCGGCGTGTCGGCATCCCGGCGCAACTGGTCGAACAGGAAGTCGGTGTCGAGCACATAGATGCCCATGGAGGCCAGGCAGCGGTCCTGCGAGCCCGGCATGGTGGGTGGATCTTGCGGCTTCTCGAAGAAGGCGATGATGCGGTCTTCCGCATCCACATGCATCACCCCGAAGCTTTTCGCCTCCTCCTTGGAGACTTCGAGGCAGCCCACCGTCACATCGGCACCGGAATCGACGTGCTGTTGCAGCATCAATTCATAATCCATCTTGTAGATGTGGTCGCCGGCCAGAATGACCATGAATTTCGGTTCGTAATCCTGGATGATGTCGATGTTCTGGTACACGGCATCGGCCGTGCCTTCGTACCAATGATCTTCCGAGACCCGCTGAGAGGCGGGGAGGATATCGAAGCTCTCGTTGCGCTCCGGTCGGAAGAAGTTCCAGCCACGCTGGAGATGACGGATCAGGCTGTGCGCCTTGTACTGCGTCGCGACCCCGATGCGGCGAATGCCGGAATTGAGGGCGTTGGAGAGTGCGAAGTCGATGATCCGGCTCTTGCCGCCGAAATAGACCGCCGGCTTTGCGCGCCGGTCGGTCAACTCCATCAGCCGAGAGCCGCGCCCTCCTGCCAGCACATAGGCCATGGCATGGCGTGAGAGCGGGGCCTTGGCGGCGGCCTTCGCACTGTCATGGAGGCTGATCCGGCGTTCGGCGGTCGACATCCTCGCGTCCTCCTTCGGGCCGGCATTGCGGCCGCTCTTGTTTCTAACCTTCGATGCCCGAACTTTCGGGGTCGTATATGAACCAGACGGTCGCCAGCGGTGGCACCATCAGCGAGGCCGAGGCGGGCAGGCCGTGGGAGGGGTCTTCCCGCGCCATGATCGCCCCGAAATTACCGACGCCCGATCCGCCGTAGACGGTAGCGTCCGTGTTCAACATCTCCCGCCACCGGCCGGCCAAAGGCAGACCGATGCGGTAGTCCGGGCGCGGCACCGGCGTGAAGTTCGACACCACCGCCACCGGCGGTGTTCCCTCCGCGCCGAGGCGCAGGAAGGCGAACACAGACTGCTCCCGATCATCCACAACGATCCAGCGGAAGCCGCGTTCCTCGCAATCGGCTTCGTGAAGTGCGCCTACGGTCCGGTAGCCGTGATTGAGGTCGCGGACCAGCCGGCGCAGCCCATCATGCAAGGGCACGCCCAGCAAGTTCCAATCCAGAGCCTGCTCGAAATTCCATTCGCGCCGCTGGCCGAACTCCTGGCCCATGAACAGCAATTTTTTGCCTGGGTGGCCCCACATGAAACCGTAATAGGCCCGGGCGGTGGCGAACTTCTGCCAGTCGTCGCCGGGAATTTTCTCGATGATGGAGCGTTTGCCGTAGACCACTTCGTCGTGACTCAGGGGCAGGACGAAATTCTCCGAGAAGGCGTAGAGCAATCCGAATGTCAGCTTCTGGTGATGCCATTTGCGGAACATGGGATCAGTGGACACGTAATCCAGCGTGTCGTTCATCCAACCCATGTTCCATTTGAAATCGAAGCCGAGCCCGCCTGCGCCCACCGGCCGTGAGACACCAGGCCAGGTGGTGGATTCCTCCGCGATGGTCAGCGCGCCGGGGCATTGCGCGCGGATCAGCGCGTTCAATTCCTTGATGAAGGCGACGGCTTCGAGATTTTCATTGCCGCCCCGCGCGTTAGGCGCCCATTCCCCGGCTTTGCGGGAATAGTTGAGGTAGAGCATCGAGGCCACCGCATCCACGCGCAGGCCGTCCACATGCATCCGCGTCAGCCAGTAGAGTGCGTTGGCGGCGAGGAAGTTGACCACCTCGCGCCGACCGAAATCATAGATCGCGGTCTTCCAGTCGGGATGGAAGCCCTTGCGCGGGTCGAAATGCTCATAGAGCGCGGTGCCGTCGAAACGGGCGAGGCCGTGATCATCCACGGGGAAATGGGCCGGCACCCAGTCCAGCAGCACGCTGAGCCCGGCCTGATGCGCCCGGTCCACGAGGCGCGCGAAACCATCCGGCGCGCCGAACCGCGCGGTGGGAGCGAACAGGCCGATGGGCTGATAGCCCCAGGAGGGATCGAACGGATATTCCGAGACCGGCAGGAACTCGAGGTGGGTGAAGCCCATATCGAGCGCATAGGGGATCAGCGCGTCGGCGATCTCGTCCCAGGTGAGGAAGCCGTTGTCGTCCCTGCGCCGCCAGGAGGCGAGATGGACCTCATAGATCGTGATGGGCGCGGTGCGTGGATCAACCCCCTGCCGCCACGCCAGATGGGCATCGTCATGCCATCGGAAGCTGTCCGTGCGCGTGACCACCGAGGCGGTGGAGGGGCGCAGCTCGCTGGCGAAGCCCACCGGATCGGCCTTCAGCGGCAGCACCGCGTTGTCCGCCCCGACGATCTCAAATTTGTAGACCGAACCCGTACCGACGCCGGGCGCGAAGATCTCCCAAACGCCGCTGGAAAAGCGCCTGCGCATCTGGTGGCGGCGGCCGTCCCAGCCGTTGAAGTCGCCCACCACTGAAACCCGCAGGGCATTGGGCGCCCGTACGGCAAAATGGACGCCCTCGACACCCTCATGGGTGAGCGGATGGGCACCCAGCTTCTCATAGAGATGCTGGTGGGTGCCCTCGGCCATCAGGTGATCGTCCAGCGGCCCAAGCACCGGTCCAAAGCCATAGGGGTCGTCCAGCAGCCAGTCGCCGCCCCGGTTGGCGCAGCGCAGGCGATAGCGAAATCGCCCGTGGCGTCCCCGGGCCATCCCTTCGAAGATGCCGGCGTCATGGACGCGGGTGAGGGTGGCGATGACCGCCCCGTCGGGCTCCTCCGCCGTGACGGTTTCAGCATGCGGCACGAAAGCCCGGATCGTCGTTCCGCCCGCGCGCTCATGCAGGCCCAGCACGCCGAAGGGATCGTCATGCCGCGCCCCCAGGAGGCCGTCCAGATCTTCCGGGCGCGCCGTCCAGACCTCGTTGTCCCTGCCGTCCATCGGCATCGGCAGCTCAATCCCGCCGCTGCAGAGGCACGTCCCAGATCTCGGCGGCATATTCCGCGATCGCGCGGTCGGACGAGAAGAAGCCCATATGAGCCGTGTTGATGATGGCGGAACGCCACCAGGCCGGCCGGTCGCGCCAACGGGCATCGACCGCCCGCTGGGTGGCGTAATAGGCGTCGAAGTCAGCGGCCACCATGAAATAGTCGCTGTGGCGGATCGGGTTCACGAGATCCGAGAACCGCCCCGGCTCGCCGGGTGAGAACACGCCGGAGCCGACCGCGTCGAGCACCTCGTGGAGCATGGGCGAGGCGGCGATTTCATCGCTCATGTCGGTGCCTTTGGCGCGCCGCGCCACCACCTCGTCGGTGGTCAGCCCGAAGATGAAGATGTTGTCGTCGCCCACATGCTCCTTGATCTCCACATTGGCGCCGTCGAGCGTGCCGATGGTGAGGGATCCATTGAGCGCGAGCTTCATGTTGCCGGTGCCGGACGCTTCCATGCCGGCCGTGGAAATCTGCTCCGACAGATCGGCGGCGGGGATGATCGCCTCGGCAAGGCTCACATTGTAGTTGGGCAGGAAGGCCACCTTCAGCAGCCCGCGCACCGATGGGTCGCTATTGACCACCCGCGCCACGTCATTGGCTAGCTTGATGATCAGCTTGGCCTTGTGGTAGCTCGCCGCCGCCTTGCCGGCGAAGATCTTGACCCTGGGCACCCACGGTCCGCCGGGGTTGGCGCGGATTGCGTCGTAGAGCGCGACCACTTCGAGGATGTTCAGGAGCTGGCGCTTGTATTCGTGGATGCGCTTGATCTGCACATCGAACATCGCCTCGGGATCGACCACCACATTGAGCCGCTCGCGGATGATCTTGGCCAGCTCCACCTTCTTCGTCCGCCGGATCGTCCGGAACCGGTCGACGACACCGGCATCGCCGGCGAAGCGTTCGAACTCCAGCAGCGCCGAAGGGTCGTCCATCACCCGTTCGCCGCAGCATTCGACCAGCAGGCCGGTGAGGCCGGGATTGGCCTCGAACAGCCAGCGCCGGAAGGTGATGCCGTTGGTCTTGTTGACGATGCGGCCGGGATATAAGCGGTCGAGCTGGTTGAACAGGGTGCGCTTCACGAGATCGGAATGGAGCGCCGACACGCCGTTGATCTTGTGCGATCCCACGAACGCCAGATTGCCCATGCGCACGCGCCGGCCCTGGCTTTCATCGATCAGCGACAGGGAGGCGAGAACGCCGTTGTCCTCCTCGCCCTGGGCGCGCACCGCATCGAGATGCAGCGCGTTGATGAGATAGATGATCTGCATGTGCCGGGGCAGCACGCGCTCCATCAGCGGCACCGGCCAGCTTTCCAGCGCCTCAGGCAGCAGCGTGTGGTTGGTGTAGGAGAACACCGCCACCGTGATGTCCCAGGCCTTCTCCCAGCTGAAATTCTCCAGATCCACCAGGATGCGCATAAGCTCGGCGATGGCGATGGCGGGATGGGTGTCGTTGAGCTGGATCGCCACCTTCTCGGGCAGGCTCGTCAGGCTGCCGTTCTGCTGCTTGTGGCGGCGGATGATGTCGAACAGCGAGGCGGAGACGAAGAAATATTCCTGCCGCAGGCGCAGTTCGAGGCCGGCAGGGGTCTCGTCGCTCGGATAGAGAACCTTGGAGATCGCCTCCAGCCGCATGCGTGCGGCCAGCGCCCCCACATGGTCGCCCTGGTTGAAGGCGTCGAGCCGCAGCGCGTCGGGGGCGCGCGCCGACCATAGGCGGAGCGTGTTGACATGGCGCGCCCGCCAGCCGGTCACGGGGGTGTCGAAGGCGATGGCATCCACCGTCTCCTGCGGCTTCCAGACCTGCTTCACCGCGCCATTGTCGAGGTCGATGGTCTCGACCGATCCGCCGAAGCCGATGGCATAGTCCACCTCCGGCCGCTCGAATTCCCAGGGATTTCCCAGGGCCAGCCAGTTCTCGGGATATTCGTGCTGCCAGCCGTCCTTGATCACCTGGCGGAACAGCCCGTGGTCATAGCGGATGCCATAGCCATAGGCGGCGATTGAGAGCGTCGCCATGCTCTCCATGAAGCAGGCGGCGAGCCGGCCGAGGCCGCCATTGCCCAGCGCCGCGTCCGGCTCCACCTGGTAGAGTTCGTTGAGATCCACGTTGAGGTCGGCCAGAGCGGTGCGCACCGGCTCGGTGAGCCCGGTCTCGGTCAGCGCATCGGCGAGCAGCCGGCCGATGAGGAATTCGAGTGAGAGGTAATAGACCCGCTTGCGCTTGGCGGCGTAGCTGGCACGGGTCGAAACCATCCATCGCTCGACGATATGGTCCCGCACCGCCAACGTGGTGGCCAGGAACCAGTCCCGCTTGCTCGCGACTTCCGGATTCTTGCCGACGGAATAGGTGAGCTTGGCGAGAATCGCCGCGCGCATGGCGCCCCCGTCGGTCTCATGCGGCAGTGCGGGAAATGGCGGTAGCCCGCCCCTCTCCTCGTCTTCCCGGGGATTTTCTGACGGCTTGGGCGGGAAGCTGATGTCGGCCAAGCTGCGCATCCTTTGGAACAAAAAACCTTGCTAACGCCGAGCTTGGCACGGTCGTCGACCGGCAACAACAGCGATGCGAGGGGGATCGGCACGCCGTGCGGTCGCAGGGTGCCGCGACGTGCCGCAAGGCAGCATTAGCGGCGCATTGCAGCATTGCGATCGGCCGCGCAGGCCGGCGGATCGCGTGGCGCGGAGAAAGCGCGAGCTTGCCAGTTGCGCCATCTGCCGGCTATCTCAGCTCGGAAAGATGCTCAACGGGTGTATTATCGCGTTGGGCAGCAGGACACGGAAAGTCCAAAATCATGATCATGGACGATCGCAAGGCCGATGCCGGCAAGATGGACGAGAACGCTTTGGACGAGAACGCTTTGGGCGCGCATCGGGGGCGTCTCAGCCGCCGGTCGTTTCTGGCCGGCTCTGCCGTCAGCCTCGGCGCGCTGGCGCTGGCCGGCTGCTCGACCTCCGACTATATGAGCGTGGCCGAGGCGCAGAAGCTCTACGGGCCGGTGCCCACGGAGAAGTTCGCGATCCCGGCGGTCGATGTCAGCAAGGTCAATCCGAAATATTTTCGCGCGACCGTGCGTTACGAGACCAAGGAAGCGCCGGGCACGATCATCGTCGATCCCAGCAATTACTACGTCTACCGCATCGAGGAAGACGGCATGGCGACCCGCTACGGGGCCAATGTCGGCCGCCAGGGCTTCCTGTGGAACGGCGATGCCTATGTCGGGCGCAAGGGCGAATGGGCGGTCTGGACGCCGCCCAAGGAGATGATCAAGCGCCAGCCGGAGGCGGCCAAGTGGGCCGGCGGCATGCCCGGCGGCCTCGATAATCCGCTCGGCGCCCGCACGCTGTATCTCTACCAGAACGGCAGCTACACGCTCTACACGATCTATGCGACCAGCGACCCCGAGTCGATCGGCTCGGGCGTGACGAGCGGTTGTGTTGGCCTGCTCAGCCAGGACATGATGGACCTGTATTCGCGCACGCCGGTCAAGACGAAGGTGGTTGTCCTGCCGGCATAACGACAGGAGCAGGCTCTTGGGCAGGTTGGCGCGCGTCCTTCTGGTAACGGCGGCCGGTATGGCCTCATGTGCCGGATTGGCCGCGGCCGCCGACATGCCGTTGGGTTGCTTCGGCCGAACTTACGACGCGGCGCATCTGCAGAGCCATCAGGGCCAGCAGGTGCGGCGCCTCTGGCTCCGCATTGAGGCGTCCCGCTACGACGCCGGCAAGATCGACTTCGGCATGAATGTCTGGGTCCGGAACAAGCCGCAGGACTGGCGCGCCGGGGGCCGCTGCGAACCGGGCGACGCGGGATTGAAATGCCGGCCCGACACGGACGGAGCTTCCGAGCTTCTGGTCACCCTGGAGGGCGGCAACCTGCGCCTGGCGAACCCCGGCAGGCTGAAGATCTATGATGACGTCACCGGCCCGGACCTGAACGACATGCTCATCGGAGGTCCGGAGGACTCGGTCTTCCTTCTGCGGGCCATGCCGGACACCGCCTGCAAGGACAACCATCCGTAACCGCGCCGCTCTCTACCGGAGCTTGGCGATCCCGATGCCGTCGAGTTTGGCGCGGTCCTTGATGGATTCCTCGCTGCGGGTCATCGCCTTGGAGATCGCCCTCAGCGCCATGCCCTTCTTGGCGAGCAGCTTGAGCTTCTCGAGTTCCTCATAGGTCCAGGGTTGGCGGTGCCGTTCAAATCGCTCGGCCATGGTCTGCTCCTGCTCTTCCGGGACATGTCCCGCATTCGCGCCCTCTATAGAACGCGCGAACCGTTCCGGCATCGCAATTCGCGCACGACCAGACATCAGGCGATCACGGGCGGTGACCCATGACGGCCTTCACCTCCATATATTCCTCGAAGCCGAAGATGCCGTTGTGGCGGCCGTTGCCGGACTGATTGTCGCCGCCGAACGGCGCGTCGTTGAGGTTGGGCGCGCCGTTGACATAGACCCGGCCGGCCCGGATCTGGTTGGCGATCTCGCAGGCCCGGCCGTGTTCGCTATGGACGTAGCCGGCAAGCCCGTCGACGGAAGAGTTGGCGATCGAAATCGCCTCGTCCTCGCTGTCATAGGGAATGATCGACAGCACCGGCCCGAAAATCTCCTCGCGGGCGATCCCCATGTCGGTGGTCACGCGGGAAACGACGGCTCAGGCGCAGACGATGTTGAGCACCGCCTGCCGGCGCTCCTGGGTGACAGCATGCACCGCGCGTTTCAGCGCCGCCGGCAATTCGGCGGGGTCTTCCACCCGCTCGCCATAGCCGCCCGCCGCCGCGACCACGCTCTCGAACCGGGTGCCGGTCTCGAAATAGGTCATGGGCTCGGCGTTGCTTCTGGCGGCGTATCCGTTCGGGTACATGGCCCGCGTGCTGCCGCGCACCGCGTCCCACCGCTCATTGTTGAAGATGATGGTGAGGAACGGCAGATCTTCCGCGCGCGACACGTAATGGGCGGCGAGCGGCGTGCCGAACATGTAGGAGCCGTCGCCGACGACGCAGATCACCAACTGGTCCGGCTTGGTCATCTTGACGCCAAGCGCGACGCCCAGGCCCGACCCGAGCCCTGCCGCCCAATTGGGCGAGAAGTAGCAATCGGGGCGGGTGAAATCCATCTGGTTGAGAACCAGCGGCAGCTCCCGGACGATGATGCCGTCCTCGCCCTTGATCTGGTTGATGCAATAGGAGATCCAGGTCGGGCTCATGGGCTGCTGGGTGCGTGCCGCATCCGGCATGGCGCGCCATTGCGCCCGCTGCTTTTCCCGCTCTGCGACGATCCGCTCACGCCGCTCCGAGATGACCTGCGCGTGGGAGGTCGCATAGCTCTCCAGGGCCGTTTCAAGCAAGGCGAGCGTGGCGGGAACCCCCCCGGTCAAGGCGGCATCCGAACGGAAGCCGCGCAAGGGGTAGGTGGCGAAAATCGGGTCGACGCCGATATGTACGACTTTGCAATCCGCGCCCGGCTGTACCTTTCCGGGGACCCAAGGCACATCGCATTCGATCACCAGGATCGCGTCCGCCTCGCCGATGAAATCGTCCGGCGCATAGCCCCGGTGCATGGGGTGATCGGTCGAGATCGCCATGAAGCGGGGTTTGCGCTGTGTCAGGGGGATCGCGAACGTGTCCGTGAATCGCCCCAGTGCCTCGAATTCCTCGGCGGTCCGCCCGCCGTTGGTGGTGATGATGAGCGGGTTCTTCGCCTCCGCGATGATCCGCGCCGCTGTCTGGATGGCGTCCGGGTCGGGAGCGAAGGCGGTCGGGCAATAGCTTCCGGGGGCCTGCACCAACGGCTCGGCGGGGCTGCCCAGGACCTCGCGCGGCAGGCTCAGATAGACCGGCCCGCGCGGCTCGCTCATGGCGATGGTCATGGCGCGGTCGACGGATGCCTCAAGAATATCGGCGTGCGGAAGCTGGTAGTCCCACTTCACATATTCCCGCACCAGGGAGCCCTGGTCGCGCATGTCCTGCGACCAATGGTTTTCGCCGCTGCGCGCACCGCGCACCCGCCCGCTCTCGGTGAACGGCGTGCGCCCGGCGGTCATCAGCACCGGAATATTGCCGCGCGAGGCATTCATCAGGCCGCACAGCGCGTTCGCCGTTCCCACCGTGACGTGGACCATCACCGCCTGGGGCCGGCCCGAGCCGAGGTAATGGCCGATCGCCATGGCGATGGCGACATTCTCATGCGGAACCGTCACCGGCCTCGGCGTGTCGCTGCCGGTCACCTGCGCCTTGGCATAGGCCTCGATGATCGGCGCGAAGTCGGTTCCCGCATTGGCGAACAGGCAGTCGATGCCGCGATGCGCCAGCTGGCGGAGATAGACGTCGGCGACGGTGTCCGGCGGCGAAAGGTCTGGTTTCACGGTGTGTCCTTGTGCAGAGCAGGCGGCGCGCGCGGACAGCTCGGTTCGCGGCGAGATCTTCAGGAAGGGGCCTATTCAGCGATGATGCCGGCGGACTTGATGAGCTTCGCCCATTTGTCCATCTCGTTCTTCATATAGGCCCAGAACGCGTCGCCATTCCCCGGAAACGGCTCGATGCCTTGCAGCGCGAGTTGTGCCTGCACCTTGGGATCGGCCAATGCGACGTTCGAGGCGCTCTCCAGCTTGGCGACGATGGCCGCGGGCGTGCCGGGGGGCGCGACGATGCCGAACCAGATGCTCGCCTCGAAGCCGGGAACGCCGGCCTCCGACACCGTCGGCAGGTCTTCGAGCCCCTTGGGCCGCTCCCGCGTCGAGGAGGCCAATGCCACCAGCTTTCCGTCCTTGATGTAGGCCGCGACGGTCGAGCGCGCCGCGAACATCATGTCGATCCGGCCCATCATCAGGTCGGTCATCGCCTCGGAACTTCCCTTGTAGGGAACGTGGATCAGCTTCGCGCCGGTCTGGTTGGCGAGATACTGGCCGGAGAGATGCGAGATCGACCCAAGCCCGGACGAGCCAAAGAGCAGGCCGTCAGGCCGCGACTTGGCGAGCGCGATCAGGCTCTGGACATCCTTCACGCCGAGGGATGGCGGCACCACCAGGATATTGGGCACGGCGGCCCACAGCGCGATCGGCGTGAACTTCAGAATATCGACCGGGGTTCGCGCGCTCAGCGCGGGATTGACCGAATTGGAGTTGCCGGCGATGAACAGCGTGTAGCCATCCGGCGGCGCCTTGAAGACGATCCCAGCGGCGGTGTTGGTGCTGTCCCCCGGCCGGTTGTCGATAATCATCTGCTGGCCGAGGGCTTCGCCCATGCGGTTGGCGATGATGCGGGCGGCGACGTCGGTCGCGCCCCCCGCGGCAAATCCGGCGACGATCCGGATCGGATGATCGGGATATTCCGCGCTGGCTTGGGTTGCTGCCGAAGCGCACAAACCCAATGCAACAAGAAAGCTCGCAGCATATTGTCTCATTTGGCGCATCCTCTCGATATTATTTTTGCTTTTAATCTTGAATACAGCGGTTTCACTCTGAGCTTTATTCAGACGGCTCCGGCCGGGCGAGGCTCACGCCAATTTCGCGCAAACGCAGGCGGCGCTTGCGCGGATCATCAGCCGAGATCCATGGTCCGTTTCTCGATCTCCAGCAGGTGTTCGAGGCCGGAAACCTTGTGGGCAAGCTTCATTTCTTTGACCGCGCCGCCCTTGCCGAGGAACGGGTCGATCTCTTCTCTTGCGAGGTATTCGTAGGACTGGCGCACGGCCTTGTGCATGGCGGCGAACGCGGTGCCCGAGGACGCGGCAAGGCGGAAGCCGAGCCCGGCGAGATCGGCTTTGCTCAGCGGGAAATCCACGAAGCCGTCTTCGGGGGCGAAGATCATCAGCGGGCCTTCCAGCCGCTCGCCGATCATCCGCATCTCGTCGGGGTCGCGGGTGTGGATGAACAGCATGTCGGCGCCGGCCCTGCGATAGACTTCGCCCCGCCGGATCGCATCGTCGATGCCGTTGACGCGCTTGGAATTGGTGCGGCCGATGATCAGCATGTCGGGGTCGGTGCGCGCCGCCACGGCCTCCTTGATCTTCAGCGCCATCTGCTCGGGCGGGATGAGATATTCGACGCCGATGTGGTGGTGCACGCGGCGCGGCATCACCTGATCCTCGATCTCGATGGCGTCGAAGCCGGCCGCCTCCGAGAGGCGCACGGTGCGATGCATGTGGACCGGATCGCCCCAGCCGCCGCCGGCATCCAGGATGATCGGCAGGTCGCAGGCCGCGCGCATGTCCACCGCGACATCCGCCAGTTCCGGCAGCGTCAGGTTGGCCTCGGTGATGCATTTCACCCAGCCGAGCGAGCCGCCGCTCAGATAGACCGCCTTGAAGCCGGCCTCCTTGGCGAGCCGCGCCATGATCGGGTTGAGCGCCACCGGGGCGACAATGAGATCCGGGCCCTCGATGAGTGCCTTAAGCCTTGCCACGCGTCTTCTCCCTAGGATTGGCGGGCGGAGCGCCGCGCCGGCCTCCGCCGTTTTCTTGAAAATACCTGCGGTGAGCGATCAGGCGCCGTTTTTCGCGGCGGCGGCTTCCTTCTCGGCCACCTTGGCCAGGATATCGGCGCCGCGATTGGCCGCCGGCACGCCCCGGAAGATCGCGCACAAGGTGATCACCCGCTGCAATTCCTCCCAGGACGCCCCCGCCCGCCGGGCGGCGCTGGCGTGGAGATGGGCGGCATCGCTCAGCTCGGCCATCATCATGGCGAAGATCATGAGCTGGATGGTCTTCTCATCGAAGATGCCGGGCGTCATGGCGTGGTCGCGCAGCGTCTCCTGAAGCTGGAGCGCGACCGGGTCGAGCGCGCCGGTGATTTCCAGCCGGGCGTCCACCCGGGGCGGCACATGGCCGATCATCGCGCGATACGACGCGCGCCGGGCCTCGAGGCTGATCGTGTCGTCGTTATAGGCGCCGAATTGCGCGGCGATCCAGGCTTTGGGGGAGGTCTCGGGGCCAGCCATATCAGGTGGTTTCCTCAGCGTCATATATCGAGTTTCTTATCCTATTTCGACTTGTGATAGGATTATCGATATTTTGTCAACCGACCTGCGGCGGGCTCGACAAAGCCCGAACAATCGGTTCTATGACTGGGATTGCCGGCTCAAGGCGTCATCGGTGACGGCGTGGATCGCCTGGGGAGGGAGCTTCGTGAACTCGACCACCGACCCGGATGTCGCCGCCCCATCCACCCGGCTGGACCCAGGCTCCGGCTCGCTTTCGACCTCCATGGCGGACCAGCTTCGCCTCGCCATCGTGTCCGGCGAATTGCTGCCGGGGGCCCCGCTGCGGCTGAGCAATCTGAAGACCAGGTTCAACGTCAGCCTGAGCCCGCTGCGCGAGGCGCTGCTGAAGCTGGCGGGTGAGGGATATGTGGTCGCCGAGGACCAGCGCGGGTTTCGCGTGGCGCCGGTGTCAAAGCAGAATCTGGACGAGATCACCGTGCTGCGGCGGGCGCTGGAGCCGGAGGCGTTCAAGCGCTCCATGCTGCACGGCGGCACCCAGTGGGAGGACCAATTGGTGGTCGCCTTCCATCACCTCGCCAAGATCGAGCAGACCTCGCTCGATTCCGACCTGCGAGAATGGGAGACCGCCCACAGCGCGTTCCATCTCGCGCTGATTTCCGGCTGCGAGATGCCGGTGATGCTCCAGTTCTGCCGCACCCTGCTCAATCTCAGCGACCGCTATCGCCGGATCTTCCTGTTCAAAAACCTCCACGACAGGAACGTGCCCAGCGAGCACCGCGCGATCTATGAGCGGGCGCTCGAACGCGACATCGCGGGCGCCTGCGCGCTGTTGGAACAGCATATCGTGCGCACCGGAACCGCCCTCGCGCGCTACGTCAAAGGGCAGTAAGCCGGCCGCAAAGTCCGCCGGTCAGGCGGTCGTCAGCTTGTCCTGCGCCAGCTTGTCCTGCGCCGCCTGAACCAGGGCTTGCAGCATCGGGCGGGTGGGGGCGAAGAAGGTGATGCCGGTGAGCGGCGTCGAGACATCCAGCAGCCGGTCGTAGGCGCCGGGCGGGTCGCCGATATACATGCGCTCAAGCATCTTTTCGATCACCCAGAGATAGCGCGCATAGCCGATGAAATAGGTGCCGAATTCCTTCTGCCCCGGACGGCCGAACGGCATGTTGTCCCTCAGGATGTCGCACTCATTGCCATCGGCATCGAGGATGGTGGCCAGCGACTTGTGGGATTTGCGCGGCGCGTCGTCGTCGTCGATCTCGATATTGTCGATCTTGGTGCGGCCGATGATCTGCTCCTGCACCGGCGTCGGGATTTTCGCCCAGGCGCTCATGTCGTGGAGATATTTCTGCACCACCACATAGCTGCCGCCGGCAAATTCCGCGTCCTCATCGCCCACCAGGGATGCGGCGGGCAAATCGAGGCCGGTGGGGTTGGCCGTGCCGTCGACAAAGCCCAGCAGGTCGCGCGCATCGAAATAGCGAAAGCCCGAGACTTCATCCACCACGCTCACGCCGGGGCCGAGCGTGTCGAGCAGGATGCGCTCGAACTCGAAGCACACATCGGTGCGCTCGGAGCGGATATGGAACAGCAGATCGCCCGGCGTGGAAGGGGCCGCATGGACCGGCCCCTCGATCCGCGCGAACGTCTTCAATTCCTTCGGCCGCCCGTCGAGGCGCAGCCGATCCCACAGATCGCGGCCGATCCCGACGATGCAGGAAAGCTGGGCGGAGAGATCGCGGAACCCGACGGTCTTGACCAGATCATCCAGCCCATCCAGCGCCGCGCAGACCCGCTTCAGCGCGGCCGGCTCGTTCCCCACCGTGACCACGAGAAACACCGCCGCCCGCGACAGAGGCGCATCGATGCTCTGCGCGTCGATCGGAACCCTGTCCCAACTCTTCCCCGCCATCCCCATGCTCCCCGTGTTCGGGCGGATGACAGCCGCTGCCGCCATCCGGAATGCTCAAGCTGGAGCTATCCTAAAGGGGGGCGGGAAGGCAAGGCGGGGGTGGGAATGGAGGCTGATGTCGCTACCCCCAGACTCGCGCTGTAGAAGCATCATAAAAGGCGATTTCCAGCGGCCATCTTTCGATTCGCTTCGCGGAAAGCTCACCCGCACGGGCCTTGATCCGCTGATTGTCCTCTGACGCTGGGTCGCCATAGATGCCGACATAGAGCTTCCGGAAATTGCCGCGTGCCATGCGATACAGGATGTGGTCGTCGTTAGCCGCAAGCGAGTGTCCGAAGATGAAAAAGCAATGGGTGCCAATCTTCACATTCGCTGTGAACTGCTTGAAACCTTGGTAAAGGTAAGCGTTGTGGCGAATTTTCGCCTTCTTCTGAGCGCTCGTTCCTTCCGCCACAAACAATGGATAAGCGTTGCGATTGATCGCCGCCCGTGCCTGTTCAACCAATGGCACACCGTTCCGCACCCAAGTGTATTTTTTAAGTTCGGAACCGGAATCGAACAGGTGCAGAGCACCGTGAAGGAAGTGTACACGCGCATCATGCGCGCCGATTTCACCCTGCCATACAACATAATCCGCGTCGGGATCATCCTCATCATTTCCGAAGCCGTCATTCTTGGCGAGATTTATTGGGTCTCCTAACGGATCGTCGCCATGCATCAGCGTCCAATAAAGCAGCAGGTCGTAGTTAAGTGTAAAGACCTGACCTCCAGCGCCGAGGAAGTGAGCGAGGAAGGCGCGGCACGCCCAGAACTTTGCATCGTTGATCTCCGGCGGGACAGCGGGGTGGTTGCCTGCGATGGTTTGAATAAGAATTTCCTTCAGCGAAGCGGCATGGGCTTCCATTTTTGTGATCGCGCCGGCCCCATCGGGCACGTAGGCAGGCAGAATGAGAGCGGCGTTCTCAAGTGCGCGGATCGCCGCCTCAAAATCCTGGGTACGCAGCAGCTCAAAAACAGACTTCGCCTCCGGGCAGCCGCTGAAATCTGCCTGGGCGAATAGCGAGCCATAGTGGAAGATGTCTGCGCGGCAAGCGATACTGAAGCCATTACCTAAAAGTAGATGGCGCTTTGCGAAGCTTGCTGATTCGGTGATTGCGGCGTCGAAAGTCATTAATGGCATCTTGACGCTCTCCCATCATTTATCATTAGCGCGCTTCAATCTGTACCGCAGCACGCATGAGGTGCCAAGATACCATATCAAGCATGTATGCATACGCCCAAATATCAAACTTAACTACTTACGTTAAGTCTAGTTGACATGGCTTGGTTGTGCTCTATGTTGAAGGCAATGGACATTGAGTTCACAGATCCTCGCTTAGCCCTAATTGAGACAGAAGCTGCGGCAGAAACTCACTTGCCAGTCGCTGTCATCCAGGCGGCCCGCCAGCGCATTAGCATCATGCGAGCCGCGCCTGATGCGCGTACGTTGCACAACTGGAAGAGTCTCGGCCTGAAGCCAAGAAGCGAATTGGAAGAACACCTTGTAATGCTCTCGCCCCAATGGGCGATGGCAGTCAAAATCACAGAAAAGAACAGCATCATGACGGTGATCGTAACCGCAATAGAAGAGCAACTGCGCGGGGCGGCATGATGGGCAGTAGCGGTCAGGTGGCTATCGAGCCACCAGGTACATTCATAAAGATGGAATTAGAGGCGCGTGGTTGGTCCCAGCGCGATCTCGCCTTCATTCTTGGTCAGACAGAGCAGCAGCTTAATCCGCTTTTGTCGGGTAAGCGAGGTGTCACTCCTGATATGGCGCGTTTGCTTGGAGATGCGTTTGATACACCGCCAGAGTTCTTCCTCAATCTTCAGGGCCGTTATGACCTGCAGAATGCGAAAGTCCCCGATCCAGCCGTTAAGACTCGGGCCGAACTGCAGGCGCATTTTCCCGTAAGGGACATGATCCGGCGCGGTTGGATTCATGACGGTGAAGCATCCCTACTCCAACTTCAAATGTCTCGCTTCTTCGAAGCGGCCAACGTTGGTATAATGGCTGACGTCGCATTTGCTGCGAAGCGCACCCATTATGATGCTACGCCGCCGCAGCAACTCGCGTGGGTATTTCGAGTGCGCCAGCTTGCCAGGCAGATGAACGTTGAAACTTTTTCAACCGATAGACTTGGCGCTCTTCTACCTAAATTGCGCGGTTTGATGATCGATCCTGAAGCGGTCGCCTTAGTTCCAGGCCTCTTGGCAGGCTGTGGAGTCCGCCTTGTGATTGTCGAGGTTCTGCCAAATGCTAAAATAGATGGTGTCTGTACTTGGCTTGACGATGTCTCTCCGGTTATCGGGATGTCTACGTTGTACGACCGGCTCGATAATTTCTGGTTCGTACTACGGCATGAAGTGGAGCATGTACTTCAGGGTCATGGAAAGCAATCGATAGGGATTGTTGACTGCCTGACGGGTGAGGGCTCCAATGATGACAGTGGGGAGTTGGACGAGGAGAGGGTCGCCAATACGGCTGCCGCTGATTTCTGCGTTCCCTCAGCGAAGATGTCATCCTTCTACGCCCGTAAGCATCCCTACTTTTCGGAGCGCGACATTGTCGGATTTGCAGCGCTAATGGCTGTACACCCGGCGATCGTAGTGGGCCAACTCCAGAAGCGGATGAAACGCTACGATTTTCTGCGTAAATATCAGGTTCCAGTCCGGAGTCATCTCCTAGAAGAAGCCCTTGCCGATGGCTGGGGCAATGTGGCCGAAGTGCAGCTCTAAGTAATAGGATTTAGGCGTGGCAACCTTCAGCGAACAGATGCAAGCGATTTTCGATCGCTATACCGAAGAAGTAAGTGCGGACCCCGTATCGCTGGATGAGGTTGCGGCGTGGGCGATCGAGCGCGGACTTTATAGGCCTGCCCCGCGTGACATAGTAAAAATCTGTCGCGACGCTTTGGCGGACAGCTTGCGTCAGGAAAAGCGCGTTGATGAGAAGGGACGCAAGTATCGCGCCAAACATTCAATCCGAACTTGGATCGAAGGCCAGCAACTGAGCTTGTGGGCCGATATCGACACGGCGCCTCGCTCGTTTTTAGAGAAATCATTTGGGCAACGCCGAAAATCGATCGTAGATGACTGTTTTCAGATTAAACAGGACGTCGATCACTTCAATGATGAGCATCCGGATGAAGTGCCCATTCAGATGGTCATTGATTTCACCGATGACATTGCCGAGATGGAAGCAGTCGGGCGAGAGGGTACTAGAGACGAAGACGCCGCGTAGCAAATTGAGCCGTGCTATCGGAATCAGTCATTTAGTAATCCCCATTGTAAAATACCCCCCTCAAACCACCGTCATCCCCCCATCAATCACCACCGTCTGCCCCGTGATCGCCCCCGCTGACGGCCCCGCCAGAAAGGCGATGGCGGCGGCGATGTCTTCGGGGGTCGCGAGGCGGTTGAGGGGGACGCGGGCGAGCAGGGCGGCCATATAGGCGGGGTCGTTGGCGGTGCCGGCGCGGGAGGGGGAGGCGGTGTCCATCCGGCCGGGGGCGACGGCGTTGACTGTGATGCCGTGGGGCGCCCATTCGATGGCGAGCATGCGGGTCATCTGCAGCAGGCCGGCCTTGCTGATGCCATAGGCGCTCCGGTCCACCGCACCCACCAGAGCGTGGGTCGAGGACACGGTGACGATGCGCCCGGCGATCCCCTGCGCGATCATGTGTCGGCCGATCCGCTGGGTGAGAAAGAAGGTACCGGTCAGGTTGGCGCCGATCACTTGGTCCCAGTCCGCGCGCGTCACGTCGAGGGCGTTGCGCGCGAGATTGACGCCGGCATTGTTCACCAGCACGTCGATGCGGCCGAATGCGCTGAGGGCGGCGTCGGTCGCCGCGTCCAGGGAGGCTTGGGAGGCGAGGTCCAGATCGAGCGCCAGCACGCGCCGCCCGAGCGTCGCGACGTGCGCCAGGGTCTGCCCGAGGTTCGCCGCCCGCGTCGCGGTGAGGGCGAGATCGAAGCCGTCGCGCGCCAGCGTCAGGGCGCAGGCCGCCCCCACGCCATAGGAGGCACCGGTGATGAAGGCGACTTTGGCGGGGCTCTCGGACATGCGGCGGCCTTCGGAATTGTGTTGCGCGCGGGTGGGCGGTGGATTCAGGGGCGGGGCTGAACGCGTTGGGTTATTTCCAGTCCCCCGGAGGCGGGAGCTTTGCGACAGGGATCTTGCAAACGCCCGTGGTCCGTTCAGCGCGAAGGCGGGCGGTTTCCACCTCGCCCCGAGGGGGAGTGGTGCGTTATTCCCTCTCCCGCTTGCGGGGGAGGGTTAGGGAGGGGGCATTGGTGAGACATGGCTGGGGGCGGAGCGTCTTCTTAAGCGCCCGGCCCCCTCCCCAGCCCTCCCCCGCAAGCGGGAGAGGGGGCCCGTCCCCAAGCGCGCACCCTCAATCCAGGCAGCCGGCGGCGAAGAGGCGGGCCACGGGCGGCGCTGTGCGGGTCAGGCCCTGTTCGACGGCCCAGCGTGACGCCGCCTCAATCCCCGCGCGATTGGCGGGGACGCCGTAGCTCCAGGGGTTGGCCGCCATGACGCGGCCGCTGCGCGCCAGATCGTCCGGCAGCCAGGGCAGGCTGGCATAATAGGCGCCGGCATAGTGGAGCTGTTCGAGCGCGAGATCGCGGGCGCGGGTGAAGGCCTCGAGCAGGGCGGGCGCGAGCCAGGGGTGACGCTCCGCCAGAGACCGGCGCAGGCCGATCATGTGCATGATGGGAAAGAAGCCGGTGCGCAGGAAATACGCCTCCTCCACCGCGCGCGGATCGGCGAACAGCCGCGCGACGTCGGGTGCGCCGGCGGTGAAGCAGGCCGGCGGGCGCGAGGCGACCAGTGCGTCCAGCCTTCCCGCCGCCAGCAGCGCGGAGAGCGTTTCCCCCTCGGGGATGGGGGCGATGTCGAAGCCGGGGGCGTCCAAAGGGGTGCGCTCGCCGCCGCCCGGCGTGTCGAGCCCGCCGGTGCGCCAGCTGATGTCGCGCGCGGCGACGCCGTATTCGTCCGAGAGCAGCCCGCGCACCCAGAGCGCCGCCGTCATCTGATATTGCGGCACGCCGATGCGGCGGTGCGCCAGATCCTGCGGCCGGGCGATGCCGCGATCGGTGCGGATATAGATCGCGCCATGCCGGAACGCGCGCGAGACGAAGGCGGGGATGCCGACATAATGCGTCTCGCCCCGCGCCGCCGCCGTGAGGTGGGAGGCGAACGACATCTCCGTCACGTCGAAATCCTGCGTGCTGTAGACCCGCGCGAGCGCATCCTCGGGCGTGAGCGGCACGCATTTCAGGTCGCAGCCGGCCACACGCGCCCGCCCGTCGAACAGGGGCGCCACGCGGTCATAGGGCGCGCCGCCGAAGGTCAGCTCCAGCATGTCATTTGTCTCTGAGATAGCGGTAGGCGGCGCGGATGTTGAGCGACATCCAGGCCTCATAGCGCTGAAGCTGGGCGTAGGCCGGCAGGCGCACGCGCGACACCGCTTCCGCTTCGCTCAGTCCGTCCTCCAGCGCCCGCGCGGTGGCGCCCCTGATGTCCTGCAACAGGGCGCGGAAGGCGTTGAGATCGGCGGGGCGGGAGAGCGGGCCGTGGCCCGGCACCAACGTATCGGCATCGAGCTGTTCCACCGCTTCCAGACGGGCGATCCAGCCGTCGAGATCGCAATCGCCGAACCAGGGCAGGCGGTTGGCGAACATCAGGTCGGCGAGGAACACGACGCCGACCTCCGGCAAATGCAGCACCACATCGCTGGCGCAATGGGCGGGCGGCCCGTCGATGAAGCGCAGCGCGCCCGCCAGGGGGGAATGGGACGCGGCTGCGTCCAGCGTGCCGGTGGGCACGCGCACCGCCATTCCGGCATCGTCCGGCCCGCTCATGCGCTGCCGGAACCAGTCGAAGTCGGGCGCGTCCGCCGGCACCAGCTCATGGAAATTGCCGCCGAACGCCAGCTCCAGCCGGGCGTCGAGATCGGCGATCTCCCAGCGCCCGCCGACCGGCGTTCCCAGCCGCGCGCGCAGGATGCGGCGGGTGGTGGCGTGGGCGAGGAGCGGCACGTCGGGGAAGGCCGCGGTGCCGGCCGCATGGTCGAGATGAAAATGCGACAGAACGAGCTGGCGCACCGGCAATCGCGTCTCGGCTTCCGCCTGTTGGCGCAGCAAGGCGCCCTCCCGCGCCGATTGCTGGGCGTCGAAGATCAGCAGCCCATCGTCCAGCGCGACGATGCCGGAATTGGAGGCCCCCGCCGCGCCGATGAAGGCGTGCACGCCGGGCGCCAGCGCGACCAGGCCCACCTGCGCGGCCGGGGACATGTGCAATGCGCGGTTCATTCCGCGCTTGCCGGCCAGCCATCGCCAGCCGGCGCGGTGCGCGGCAGGTAGCGGCCATTGGGTGCGCCGACGATCTCGCCGTCGCGCGCGATCACCACCCCGCCCTTGATGGTCATGACCGGCCAGCCGGTGAGGGCGTGGCCTTCGAACGGGGAGAAGTCCGACATGCCGCGCAGCGCCTGCGCGCTCACCACCTTCTCCAGCGTCGGGTCAACCACCACGAGGTCGGCATCCGAGCCCACCATGATCGTGCCCTTGCGGGGATAGATGCCGTAGGTCATGGCGGGCTGGCGCGTCGCCTTATCGATCAGGGTCTCAAGCGGAATGCCGTGGCGCCGACCGTGGTGCAGCAGCACCGGCAGATGCGTGCCAAGGACCGGCAATCCCGGCCGCGCGCCATGCAGGCCCGCCTCCGGCTTCTTGGTGGAGAGCGAGCGGGAGGTGTTGTCGGTGCCCAGCGTGTCGATCAGCCCGTCCCGCACGGCACCCCACAGCGCCGCGCCATGCGCCTTGGCGCGGATCGGCGGCACCATCTTCAGCTTGAAGCCGTTGGGGTCATCGCTGGAGAGGCCGAGATACGGCGTGGTGGTCTCGACGGTGATGTTCGCGCCCTCACGCTTCAGGGCGCGCACCGTTTCCACGCCCTCCTGGCTGGAGAGATGCACCACATAGAGATGCGCGCCGGCGACAGCGGCGAGATAGCTCGCGGTGCGGATGGCGAGGGCCTCTGCCTCGGGCGGGTGCGCCTCGGCCCAATCCGCCACGGTTCCCTCGGCCCGCCGCGCCTTCAGGGCGGCGCGGGCCTGATCGATCAGCGCGCCGGTCTCGCAATGGACGCAGGCCACCGCGTCCGGCCCGAGCGCGGCGACCGCGCGGAAGCCGTCCAGCAGGAAATCATCCCCCACGGGATCGAGCACGCCGGGCATACCGGACATGTAGAATTTGAACGAGCGGATGCCGTACTGCGCCGCGCATTCGGGGATTTCCGCGAGCTGCTGGGCGTTGAAGATCTGCGGGTGGAACACGCTGTCCACATAGCTCGTCTCGTCCATCGCCGCGCGAAACGCGGGGAGGTGGTCGAGATACGAATCCGGGATCGAGCGCAAAAATATGCCGATGGTGGTGACGCCGCCGAGCACCGCCGCCCGCGTCTCCGTGACGGTCTCTTCCTCGAAGCTGCGTTCGATGCCGATGTGGGTGTGAGGGTCAAACAGGCCCGGCAGAACCAGCCGGCCGCGCGCGTCGATCGCCTCCGCGCCGGGCGAGAGATGCTCGCCGATCGCGACGATGCGCCCCTCGCGCACGCCCACATCCGCGACCACCAGTCCGGTGCCGGGGATGACAAGCGTTCCCCCATGCACCGTCAGATCGAACTGTTCTGGAAGCATCGACCCAGATCCTTCGCTTTTGTATTGTTTTAAACAATACAAGAAATCGGCAAGCTAGGTTGCCTTCAATTCTTTACATATCAGAGATAATCCGCTTTTTCATATAGCCAGAGACTGAATTTTGTGCGCGAGATGACGAACATTTGTGCCGCCCATGACTCGCATGTGTTGCGATTGAGCAGCACAATAAAAATTGAACACAACAAGGTCGCCGACCACCCATGAGCGCAATCCTTCCATGAGTGCATTCGCCGAGATCACGACAAGCGAGGGCGCGACGCTGGGGCTTCGGCTGCTGCGGGACGCGCCGGTGCCGATGTTCGCGCAATTGCGCGAGCAGCTCGCCATGCTGATCGAGCGCGGCAGCATGTCGGCGGGCACCCGCCTGCCGACGGTGCGTGATCTCGCCCGCGCCCTGGGCGTCAATCCGCTGACCGTCTCCCGCGCCTATCGCGAGCTGTCCGAACGCGGTCTGGTGGCAGGCCGCCGCAGCGAAGGCACGATCGTGCTGGAGCGGGCTTCAACCGCCGCCGACCGCGCGAGCAGCGTCAACGGCACCCCGCACCCCGTGCTTGCCGAACGGCTGTACGAACTGAGCCGGGCGCCGGGTGTCATCTCCTTCACCTCCAATTATCCCCAGGTTGGCACGGCGGTGAGGGAGGCGTTCCGCACCGCCTTGCAGCGCGCGCAAGACACCGAGTGGGACAGCTATTTCCGCTATGAGACCTCGCTCGGCCGTCCGCGTTTGCGCGACGCCCTGGCCGAACTGCTGTCGCAGACCGGGATCAATGCCGAGCCCGCCAATATCATCGTCACTTCGGGCGGGCAGCAGGGCCTCGACCTTGTGGCGCGCACCGTGCTGCGGCCGGGCGATGCGGTCATCATGGAGCGGCCCACCTATTACGGCGCCGCCAATGCGATGATTGCCGCCGGTGCCCGCATCATCGAGATTCCGGTGGAGGCGGATGGGCCGGATATCGTGCGCCTGGAGCGCGAAATCGCCAGCCCCGATGTCGCGCTGATCTATCTCAACCCCACCTTCCAGAACCCCACCGGCATCACCACCAGCGAGGAGAAGCGGCGGCGCATCCTGGCGGCGGCGCGGAAGTTTCGCATTCCGGTGCTGGAGGACGACCACGCCAGCGAAATGCGCTTTTCCGGGGCCGCCGTGCCGTCCCTGTTCGCCCTCGCCGAGCCGGAGGACGAGGTGTTTCATGTGCGCGGGTTCGGCAAGAGCCTGCTGCCCGGCCAGCGGCTCGGCTTGGTGGTAACACCGCCGCGCCGCCGCGATGCGCTGGTGAAGGCCAAGGCCACCGCCGATCTGCACGGCCATGGGCTGATCCAGGAGGCGTTCGCGCATCTGCTGGTCGAGGGTCGCTACGCCTCGCTCATGGACGGCCTGCGCCGCGAGTATGGCGAGCGGCAGGCGATCCTGTTCGATGCCCTCCAGCGCGGCCTGCCGGACGGCGTTCCCGTATCCAGGCCGGAAGGCGGCCTCAGCCTCTGGATCGGCCTGCCCGAGCAGGCCGATCTGTCTGAGCTTTACTTCCGCGCGGTGCGCAGAGGCGTCGCCTTCCTTCCAGGGGAAGCCTTCTTCACCAGCCGGCCGGAGCATCATTTCGTGCGGGTGAGCTTCGGGCTGGTTCCGCGCGACCAGTTGGCGGAGGGCGCGGAACGCCTGTGCGCGGTGGTGCGCGACCTCGCCTTGGGCAGCACACGCAGTGCCTTTCTCATCTAGCGCATACGGCTCTGCCGTTGGTCGGCGGGCCTTGAGCAAAACCACACCTTCGGAGGCGATCACGATGACCGAAAAAGAAATCATCCAGCCGCGCGGCATGGCGGAAGCCGTCGGGCCGTTCTCGCGCGCGATCCGCGTCGGCGACCACCTGTACATCGCCGGCACCACCGCGCTCAGCCACATCTCGGGGGACTATTACGAACGCTATGTGCCGCCCGGCATTGAGGCGCAGACGCGGCTGACTCTCGACAACATCAAGCTCTGCGTGGAAGCAGCGGGCGGGACCATGGACGACATCTTTAAGGTCGTGATCATGCTCAAGGACCCGGCCGATTACACCATGATGAACCGGGTGCGCGGCGAGTATTTCCAGAAAGAACAGCCCATCAGCACCTGCTTTCGCGCAGAGGTGATGCGCGACGACATCCTGGTCGAAATCGAGGCCATCGCCCTGCTGCGCAACCGCGCGCCGGCGGCCTGACGAACCCGCCCGTCCTGAATTCCAACCGGCCGATACAGGCCGGGCACTTCAAACCACCTTCCAGACACCAGAGGGCCAGAATGACCATCCCCCCCTTCGCAAATATCTCCGCCCCCAGCCGCCGCACCCTTCTGAAAGCCGGCGCCTTCCTCGCCGCCGCGCCGCTGATCGCACGGGTACCGACACCTGCGTTCGCCGCGCCGGTCACGATCCGCTTCGCCACCGCCGGCGGTGTCGGGCCGAGCGAGCCGCAGACCATGGTGTTCTCGGATGAACTGAAGAAGTCGGGCGTGCTGAAGAATTACGGCAAGGACTACACGGTTGAATTCATCAACACCCGCAACGCTGCCGAAGGCGTTGCGCTGCTTGCAGCCGGGCAGGCGGACATCGCCGCCGCCGGCTTCGTCAATCTCCTGACGGCGGTGCGCAAGGACGCGGTTCCCGGCGGCATCTCTGTCATCGCCGATCTGTTCCAGGACGGCCGGCCGGGCTGGGCGTCCAACTCCTTCTTCGTGCTGGACGACAGCTCGATCAAGACGGTCCAGGACCTCAAGGGCAAGGTGATCGGCGTGGTGGCGTTCGGCACCCCGCTGCACATGGCGCTGCAAGTGGTGCTGAAGAAGGCCGGCCTCGACCCCAAGACCGATGTGAAGATCGTGGAAGTTTCATTCCCCAACATGGGCCCGGCCCTGCGGGAGAAGCGCGTGGACGCCGGCAGCCTGGTCAACCCCTTCATGGCGTCCGAGCAGGCGAAGGGCGGGGTTCGTCCGCTGTTCAATTACGGCGACGCGTTCGGCCCCATGTCGGTTCTGGTGCAGGCGGCGCGCAACGACTTCCTGAAGGCCAATGGCCCGGCGGTGAAAGCCTATCTCGCGGATTATGTGGCCGGCACCAACTGGCTGCTCGATCCCGCGAACCAGAAGGCGGCGGGCGGCATCGGCGAGCGTCTGGCGAAGGCGCCTGAGGGCTCCATGTCCTATTTCGGCACCAACAAGGACTATTTCCGCTCCAAGAACGGTTGCCTCGACGTGGCGCTGATCCAGGGGCCGATCGATTCCGTGATCAAGGCGGGCATCTTCGAGGGCACCTTTGATGCCTCCAAGATCATGGACCTCAGCTACCTGCCGCAGGCTTGCTGAGTCCCGACAGATCGAGCCGGGGAAGGGGAGGCGCTGTTGCGCCTCCCTCAGCCCAGGTTGAGCCCGAACAGGCGGGCGGTGCGGTCGTTGGCGAGCGCGGCGCTCTCCGCATGGAACGCGGCCCGCTCGTCACAGGCAAACCCGTGGTCGCCCTCATAGATGAACAGTTCGACCGACGTTCCCGCAACCTTCTCGGCGATGACCGCCACCTGATCCAGCGAGACCACATGATCGCGTTCGGCGAAATGCATCAGCACCGGACAGGCCGGCCGCTCGTCGGCGAAGGCCAGGATCTGGGTGCCGTAATAGCAGGAGGCGGCGCTGATGCCGGGAATGCGCGTGGCCGCCAGCCAGGCGATGGTCCCGCCCCAGCAATAGCCGATGGCGCCCTTGGGCTTGTCGGCATCGAGCCGCGCGACCGCTGCGCGTGTGTCCAGCAGAACCTCGTCCCAGCCGATGCTTTCGCGCAAATCGCGCCCCTTCAGGCCATCCTCGAGGGCGTATCCGAGCTGGAGATTTCGCGAGATGCGATCGAACAGGGCGGGAGCAACAACGTGATATCCCAGCCGCGCATAATGATCGCAGCGGCGGCGGATATAGCTGTTGAGCCCGAAAACCTCCTGCAGCAGAACCAAACCGCCGCGCGTGTCCTTCTCGGGAATCGCTTCATAAGCCTCGAAAACATGACCATCAGCGCTTTTCAGTTCGATCATCTGGCCCATCAACAACCCTCCTCTGAAGAACGCGACCACACATGCCCGACACGAATGGGGATTGACAACACAAATATCAAACATGCGATGAAATTTATAACATCTAGGTTTGTTAGAAATTCGCTTTCCCGCCTGCAGCTTGCCTGCCCCCGGAGCCTTGCATGACCCGTCGCCGCCTTCTGCCCCCCGGCATGCCGATCCCCTCGCCCGATTTCTCGCCCGGCATCGCCTACAAGCATTGGGTGTTCGCGTCCGGCCTCATGGCGAGCGACTACCGCACCGGCCTGCTCCCCGACGCGCGGGGCAACCCGGCGATCCCGTTGGCCGGGGAGGGGCAGCACATGCGCGAGGCCCGCGCTTTGCTCACCAGCCTCGATGCGGTGTTGGCGGAGGGTGGTGCACATCTGGCGGATGGCGTGCGGATCGACCAGTTCCCCGCCAGCCGCGCGGTCATGGATCCCTACCAAAGCGTCCGCAGCAGCATGATCCCGGCGCCCCGGCCGAGCAGCCAGTCGGTGCATATCGATGCCCTGATGGTGCCGCAGGCGAGCATCCAGGTGGACATGCTCGCGGTCGCTCCGGGTCACGGCATCGCCATTGAGGCGATCAACAGCGATGCGGTGCCATCGCCGCTCGGGTTGTTCACCCAGGCCAGCAAGGCCGGGGACTATGTGTTCCCCGCCGGCCAACTCGCCACAGACTGGCGCAGCGGCCTGGCGCCGGAGGTGCGGGGCACGGCGTTCCACTGGGGCAACAACCAGGTGGAGCGCGAGACCCGCTATATTCTCCGCAATATCGGCCTCACCCTGGAGGCCGCCGGCTCCAGCTTGCAGAACATCGTCAAGGCGCAGGTCTATCTCACCAACATTGAGGACCTGCCCCGCGTCGACCGCGTCTGGCGCGAGGTGTTCCCCCTCGATCCCCCGGCCCGCACGGTGTTCCCGGTGCACAGCCTCGGGGTGGTCGGCACCAGCATCGAGATCAATGTGGTGGCCGTCACCAATTCCGGCAACGCGCGCAAGGAGGTCATCACCACCGAGCGCGCCCGCAAGCCGGTGTTCCACGAATCCCAGGCGGTGCGCGCGGGCGACTTCCTGTTCCTCTCCGGCCTGATGGCCGCCGACGCCGACGGCCTGATCGAGGCCGCGCGGGTGAACCCCAACTATCCCTACGCCACCGAGAGCGCGGCGATCCAGGCCGAGGCGATCTTCACCGACGCCCATGCGCTGTGCGAGGCGGCAGGGTGCCGGCTCTCCGATGCGGTGCGGATGACCACCATCCACACCGACCTCAGGGAGGCGGCGGCGGTCGAGCGGGTCCGGCGGTCCTACTTCCCCGACGGCCTGCCCGCGACGACCACGTTCCAGGTGCCGGGCGCCCTGTCGATTCCGGGCTGTTCGTTGCTGGTAGATCTATGGGTTGGCGCTGCATGACACAGGTCGATCTAGCGCCACATCCACACGCACATCCACACGCGGCACTGACGAACAGCGGCAATTGAGATGGCCAATCCCAGAATTGAAATCCGCAATCTAACCAAGCGCTTCGGCACCGACGGCTCGGTGAAGGCGCTCGACGACGTCAATTTGACCATCGAAAAGGGCGAGTTCGTCTCCATCGTCGGCCCCTCTGGCTGCGGGAAAAGCACGCTTCTCTATATGCTCGGCGGCTTCGTGGAACCGAGCGAAGGAACCCTCGCCGTCAACGGCGTGACGGTGACCGGGCCGGGGACGGATCGCGGCATCGTGTTCCAGGAATATGCCCTGTTTCCCTGGCTGACGGTGTTCGACAACATCGCTTACGGCTTGATTCAACAGGGAATTCCAAAAGACCGCTATATCCCGACCGTGGAGCGCTACATCGGGCTGATCGGGCTCACCGGCTTCGAGAAGCGGTATCCCCGCGAACTCTCCGGCGGCATGAAGCAGCGCGTGGCACTGGCCCGCACCTTCGCCTACGAGCCGGACGTGCTGCTCCTCGACGAGCCTTTCGGCGCCCTTGATGCCCAGACCCGGGAAGTGATGCAGGACGAGCTTCTGCGGCTCTGGAGCAGCTCCCAGAAGACCGTGCTGATGGTCACGCACGATGTCGCGGAATCGGTCTATCTCTCCGACCGCGTCTGCGTGATGTCGAAGCGGCCGGGGCGGATTCTCACCGAATTCAAGGTCGAGCTGGACCGGACCCTCAGCCGTGAGGAACTGGTTTTATCGCCGCAATTCAACACCTTACGCAATGAAGTGTGGCTCGCCTTGCGCCATGAAGTCTCCAGCAGCGGCGCACCAAGATGAGCTGGCGCTCGACGTTCTCCAACGCCATTCCCCTGCTTGCCCTTGCCGCCCTGTGGCAGGCGGCGAGCATGAGCGGTCTCGTCAATCCCGACTTCCTGCCCTCCCTGCAACGCATTGCCCGTGCCACCGCCGACCTCTTCACCAATGAGAACCTGCTGGGCGATCTTCGTGCCACCGTGGTGAGCGCCGGCGTGGGCGTTGTGGTGGGGTGTGCCCTCGGCATTCCCCTGGGGGCCGGAATGGCGCTTTCTCAACGGTTTGAGGCCATCCTCGATCCCGTGATCAAGTCCACCTACTCCCTGCCGAAGACCGCGCTGGTGCCGCTGCTGATCCTCTGGATGGGCATCGGCGGGCTGACCAATATCCTCACGGTCGCCTTCGCCTGCCTGCTGCCGATCATCATCTACACCTATCACGGGGTGCAGGGCGTTCCCCGGACCACGGTGTGGAGCGCCCGCGCCATGGGCACCCCCGCGCACCTCATGATATGGCGCATCTACATCCCCTCCGCCCTCCACGCCATTCTCGTGGGCGTGCGCCTCGCGGTGAGCCTTGCCTTCGTTCTGGCGGTCGCCACCGAGATGATCGTCGCCAATGCGGGGCTCGGTAAGGCCATGTTTTTATACGGAGAAAATGGCGCCTACGACTATATGTTCGGCGCCGTTCTCGTCACCGTCCTCGCCGCCTTTCTGGCTGATCGGCTGACGGTTCTGATCGGAAATCACCTGCTGCGCTGGGCCGACCCCCAGCAGAGACTGGGATAGCCCCATGGCCCACATGACCAGGGATCGCGCCATCAATCTCGGCCTGTCCATCGCCACGGTGGTGGCTATATGCGGGATCTGGGAGGCCTCCAGCCGCCTCGGCTGGACCCGCCCGGCCTTCCTGCCAGGGCTTTCCGCCATCCTCACGGAATCGGTCCGCCTGACGCGGGAGGGCGAACTGTTCGCACCCCTGGCCCTCAGCCTCTACCGCGCCGCCGGCGGCCTGTTGTGGGCGCTCATCATCGGCGTGCCGCTCGGCTTCGCCATGGCGCGGACGCGCGGCCTCGACTGGTTCTTCTCGCCGCTCGTGGCGGTCGGCATGCCCGCGCCGAAGATCACACTGCTGCCGGTCTTCATCCTGTGGTTCGGCATCGACAGTATCTCCAAGATCATCCTGGTTGCCTTTACCTGCGTCTTTCCCATCGTGGTCGCCGCGCGGGAGGGCGCAAAGACGGTGCCGACGACGCAGATCTGGGCGGCGCTGGCCATGGGCACCAATCGCGGCCGGCTACTGCTCAGGATCATCCTGCCCGCCGCGCTTCCCTCTCTGCTCAGCGGCGTGCGCGTCTCCATCCCGCTCGCTTTGCTCACCGCCTTCACCGCTGAGATGGTCGGCGGCGGCGGCGGTATCGGTGGCTTGCTCACCACCGCACGACGGCTTTTCGAGACCCCCACGGTGTTCGTCTACATCATCGTCATGGGCATCGTCGGCTACGTGCTTGACGCGGCATTTCTGCTGTTCCGCCAACGTGTTCTGCACTGGAACGCGGAACACTCCGGCAAGACTTAAGGTCCATTCCCATAGGTCATGCTCGCTGGGACGGGACGGTCACAGCGACAAGGGCATCTCGCTCGCCAACGCCTCCGCCACATCGTCCAGGCCCAGAGCAAGCCGGTCGATCAGCAGATCTATTTCAGCCTCGCTGATGATCAGCGGCGGGCAGAGCGCGATGGTGTCGCCGATGGCGCGCACGATCAGCCCGCGCTTTTCTGCGGCATCCGCCCAGAGCCGTCCGGCGCCCTTGGCCGGGGGGAAGAATTCGAGAGGCTCCCGGGCGCGCACCAGTTGCACCCCGGCCAGCAAACCAAGGCCGCGCACCTCTGCGACATGCGGGTGATCCCTGAAGCGCCGCCGGAGCCCGCCGAGGAAGGCATCTTCCAGCCGGCGCACCCGCGCGGGGATATTCTCTTCCTCATAGATGGCGAGGGCCTCCAGCGCGACGGCGGCGGCAACCGGATGTCCGGAATAGGTCATGGTGAGGCCGAACACGCCCAGTTCGCCGCTCTGGCGCATCATGGCGTCGAATATGCGCTCGCTCACCATCACGGCGGAGATCGGGATATAGGCGCTCGACAAGGCCTTGGCCGCGACAAGCATGTCCGGCCTGAGCCCCATTGTGGCGGAGCCGAACATGTCGCCGATGCGCCCGAAGGCCGTCACCACCTCGTCGCAGACCAGCAGGATGTCATGGGCCTTCAGCAGAGCCTGAAGACCCTCAAAATAGCCCTCCGGCGGCACGATCACCCCGCCGGCCGCCAGCACGGGCTCAGTGAAGAAGGCGGCAATGGTTTCCGGGCCCTCGCGCAGGATTATCGCCTCGACGTCCGCGAGCAGGCGCCGAGCGAACGCCGCCTCGCTCTCTCCGGGCCGGCCCTCCTTGAGAAAATCCGGGCAGGCGACGTGGAGAAAGCCATCCAATGGCAGGTTGAAGCGCGCGTGGGCGTAGCCGACGCCGGAGAGGCTGGCGGTTGCGATGGTATTGCCGTGATAGGCCTGGGAATGGGCGAGGAATTTGCGCTTTTCCGGCTGCCCCACCGCGTTCCAGTAATACCAGGCCATGCGGGCGGCGCAGTCATTGGCCTCCGAGCCGGAATTCGCGAACCAGACCCGGGCCATGGGGACGGGCGAGAGGGCGAGCAGCTTTTCCGCCAACTCCACCACCCGCTCGTGTCCGCGATGGTTGGTCAGGTGATAATAGGCCAGCGTCTCCATCTGCCGGGCCGCCGCCTCCACCAGCCGCTTTTGCCCGTAGCCCAGCGCCACGCACCAGAGGCCGGACATGCCCTCGATATATTCGTTCCCATGCACGTCCGTGACCCAGACGCCCCGTCCGCTCTCGATAACCGTGGGGCCGCGCTCCTGGTGGACCTGGAGATTGGTCAGGCCATGGATGACGGACCGTCGGTCGCGCGCCTCTATGGAGTTGGGAGCGGTATCTTCGGTCATGCTTGGCGTCTCCCTGCGGAGGCTCCTCTTCGCGGAAGCCTCGTGGCGCTGCGCTTCCATAGACCGGAGGCACCCGGAGCCAAAGCGAAACGGCGGCCACCGTCCCGACTTTCACCGAGAGGCAGAAGTCGGGACCGGCTGAGGCTGAGACCTATTCGGCGGCGTTGCCGAAGGCCTGGTGTGTGAGCATGCCGGCCGCGTTGAGTGCCCGGGAGAGGCGGTCGATTTCGGCGCGCGGCAGCTTCATCAGCGGCGGACGGACCACCGCCTTGTCGAGCTTGCCCAGCAGGACGAGGGCCTCCTTCATGCGGTTGTGCATGTCCACGAACGGCGGCGCATAGAATGCTTCCTGCATGGGATAGAGCCGGTCGTTGACCGCTTGTGCGGCTTTAAGGTCGCCGGCCTGGACGGCGCGGAACAGCGCCACCTGAAGCTCGGCCACCACGCTGCCGGCACCCGAAAGCAGGCCCTTCGCGCCCGTGGTGAGCGAAGACATGAGCCAGGCGCTGTGGGTGGTGAGCACATTCACCGGGCGGGGCAGGTTCTGGAAGGTGCGCACATGGCGCTCGTGGAGCACGGGATCGCCGCTCCAGTCCTTGATGGCGCGGATCGTTGGCACGCGCTCGAACAGCTTCAGCAAGGTATCGAAGGGATACCCCAGGCTCGAACGCGGATACTGGAACACGATGATCGGCAGGTCGGTGGCATCCGCAATGCGGCTGAAGTGCGCCAGTGCCATCTCCGGCCTCAGATGCGCTTCCAGGCCGAAGCATTGGGAGGGGAACACCAGCAGCGCCGAGGCGCCGGCTCGGTCGGCCATGGCGGCGATGCGGGCCGCTTCCTGGCTACCGTCGGCATAGACGCCGTTGATGAGGGGGACCTTGTCGCCCACTTCGTCTACCGAGAACTCCAGAATGCGCCGCTGTTCCTCGAACGTGCAGGCGTGGACCTCGGAGGCATGACCGTTGACGGTCACGGCGGTGACGCCGTCGACAAGCGCGCAGTCCCGCAGATGGCTGCGGGAGGAGGCTTCGTCGATGGAGAGGTCGTCGTTGAAGGCCAGCAGGGTGGCGGGTATCACGCCTTCCGGCACATAATCCTTGAAGCGTCCCATGTGCGTGTCCTCGTTGTTTTTGGTTAGGCCAGGCTCAGGAAGGCCTCAACGAACTTCGGGTCTTCCAGAAGGCTTTCCGTGGAGCGGGCCATCATCACGCGGCCGCTCTGGAGCACATAGATGCGGTCGGCGATGGCGGTGGCGAGCTTCGCGTTCTGCTCCGATAGCAAGATCGTCAGGCCCTCGGCCCTCAGCGCCGCCAGCGTGCGGCCGATGTCCTGGATGATCAAGGGTGCAAGGCCGATGGAGGGTTCGTCCAGCATCAGCAGGCGCGGCGCCGCCATCAGTCCCGCGCCGATGGCGACCATCTGCTGCTGCCCGCCGGACATGGTGCCGGCGAGTTGACGGCGTCGATCGCGCAGGATGGGGAACAGGGCGAACACGCGCTCCATGCGGCGCGTCACTTCCGCCTTGTCGCGGCAGAGATAGGCGCCCATGAGCAGGTTCTCGTGTACCGACATCATGCCGAAGATGCCGCGGATCTCCGGCACCAGAACCAGCCCGCGCGCGAGGCGCTCGTCGGCCGGCACGCCCGCCAGCGGCGCGCCCTCAAAGGAGAGGCTACCGCCGGTCGGATCGACGATGCCGGCCACCGCGTTGAGCAGGCTCGTCTTGCCTGCGCCGTTCGGCCCGATGATGCCGACGATTTCCCCCGACTTCACCTCCAGGTCGACTTGATCGACCGCGAGGAATTCGCCGTAGCGGATGGTGAGGTCCTTGATCTCAAGCATGGCCGGTCCCGAGATAGGTCTCGATCACCGCCTTGTCCTTCAGAACCGCCTGGGGCGTGTCGTCCATCAGCTTGTTGCCGTTGACGAGCACCACCACGCGGTCCGCAAGGCTGGTGATGACCTTCATCGTATGTTCGATGATGAAGATGCCGAACTCCTGGCGCAGCGATTGGATCAGCGCGATCATGGCGCGGATTTCCTCCGGGTTCAGTCCGCCCACCGGCTCGTCCAGCATGATCAGCTTGGGCCGGGCGACAAGGCGGGTGGCAAATTCCAGCCGCCGCCGGTCATACAGGCCCAGGGCGCTGGCAGGCGCGTCCGGTTCCACCTTAAGTCCGACCCGCTCCAGCGCCGCCGTCATGCGCTCCTCGCCCTCGGCGGTGGAAATGGTGTGCCCGAGCAGGCCGTTCAGCACGTTGTCGCGCACCGTGAGCGTCTCAAAGATGCGCACGGCCTGGAAGGTGCGGGCGATGCCGGCCCGCGCCATCCTATGCTGGGGAAGCGAGCCGAGGTCGATGCCGTCGAGGCGGATCTGGCCGGTGTCGCGCTTCAACGCGCCTGTGACGACGTTGACGAATGTGGACTTGCCGCTGCCGTTCGGGCCGATCATGCCGATCAATTCGCCGCGCCGCTGGATCACCGAGACGTCGTTCAACGCCTTGAGGCCGCCGAACCGTTTCGACACGCCCTGGGCATCCAGCAGGATGTCGTTCATGGCAGCATCGCTCATGACCGCGTCCTCCGCTTCAGCAGATAGCCGTAGATGCCGGACGGCAGGTACATGGTGACGAGGATGATGGCGAGGCCGTAGATCACGTCCTTGAGCCAAGTGTATTGCTGGAGAAAGAACGGCAAGGGCGCGAGAATGAGCGCGCCGAGCAGCGGCCCGATCAGCGTCGCCCGCCCGCCCATGGCGGCCATCAGCCAGATGTTCAAGCTGACCAGCACATCGAAGGCGCGCGGCGAGACGAAGCCGACGTAATACGCATAAAGGCCGCCGCCGATCCCGGCGATGAACGAGGCGATGGCGAACGAGATGGTGCGGTTGAGTGTGACGCTGACCCCCAGCGCGCGGGCCAAGTCCTCATCCTCTCGGATGGCGATGAGCGAGGCACCGAAGCGCGAGCGCATGATGAGCCAGACGACGCCGACCACGCCAATCACGAACCCGCCGAGCAGGCACTCGATCCAGGGCGAGGGGAGCACGGCACCGAAAAAGGTCGGGCGCGGGATCGAGGCGATGCCGGTATCGCCATTGGTGAAGCGCGGGAAATAGACGAAGGCGATGCTCATGGCCGACTGGATGACGAGGCCGGAGAGCGCGAAATAGAAGCCGCGCAGCCGGATCGCCGGCAGCGAAAGCAGCACGCCGACACCCGCCGCCAGAAGGCTGCCCAAAGGCAGCGCCAGCCAGAAGGAGAGGCCGCCGAACATGGAGAGGTTCGCCGTGGCATAGGCGCTGATACCGGCGATGCCGGCATAGGTGAGGGGGATCAGGCCGGTGTAGCCGTAGAGCAGGTTCAAGCCGCTCGCGAGCAGCATGTGGATCAGCGTGATGCCGACGATGAACACCAGGAACTGGTTGTCGCCGGCCGTGAACAGCACGACCAGCGGCGCCAGGATGACGAAGGCGATGGCGATGGCGCGGTTCATCGGGCGAACAATCCGCTCGGGCGCACGAACAGCATGCCGAGCATGGCCAGGAGATAGGCGAAGGTGGCGATGGTGGGGTCGGCGATAACGCTGACGATCGCCTGCGTGAAGCCGAACACCAGCCCGACGCAGAGCGCGCCGACAATGCTGCCCGGCCCGCCCACGATCATGATCGCGAAGGTGATGAGAGACATGGTCCAGCCAATGGAAAGGTCGAGCGCGTAGGCGAGCGAGTAGAGGATGCCGCCGGCGGTGGTCACCATCGTGCCGAGCACGAAAGCGAAGCGGTAAATGCGCGGCGTGTTGATGCCGCGCAGCCGCGCGACGTCGCGGTTCTGGAATACGGCGCGCAGCGCCCGGCCGATGCGGTGCATGCGCAGGAACACGATCAGCCCGACCAGCACCAGCGCCGCCAAAGCGAAGGCGATGGCGCGGGCATTGGAGATCGGAAACGGCTCCAGCACCAGGAAGCCGGTGACGGGCGGCACGATCTGGAACGTGTCGGTCATCTTGCCGAACGTGCCCGTGTAGACCCCGGAGAGGATCTGGGCGAGGCCCAGCGTGATGATCAGATAGCTGATGTTGCGGTCCTTCAGCGGATAGAAGTGCCGCAGCACCAGCCGCTCGGTGGCGAACGCGAAGGCCGCCACCGCGAGGAAGGTGAGAGGGACCGCAACCCAGATGGGCCACTCGAGGGAGGTGCCGAACAGCCAGAACAGCAGCCCGGCTCCAAGGAACACCTGCCCGTTCGCCGCCTGCGGCAACAGGATGGTTCCATGGATCAGCGACAGCCCCGCCGCGATGACGGAAAAGATGGTCCCGACCAGCAAGCCGGAGGTGATGACCGAGACCGTTAGAAGCAGAAACTCATCCATTGCGGCGGCTGGCCTCAGGGCGCGAGGTCATAGACCGGGAGCACTTCCGGCGACCATTCGATGTAATTGATCTTGGCTGCCGTGAAATCGTCCTTGGAGACGTCCTTGATCTGCTGGAGATACATGTATTCCATGCGGGCGCCGTTCTTATCGAACACGATCGGAATGCCAGTGGTGATCTCTTTGGTGTTGATGGTGGAGAGCGCCGTGCGGATCGCGTCGCGGGTGGTCGCGCCCTTCTCCACTATCTCCTTCAGCAGATAGACCGTGGAGTAGCAGTAATTCTCCACATAGCCAGGCGCGTAACCTTTCGCCTTGCGGAAGTTCTGCACGAACTTCTTGCCGGTGTCGGTCAGGGTATCGAGGTTATGGTCGAAGAAGGTGCCGAAATAGGAGCCGACCGAACGCGGGCCCCAGCTCAGCACCTGCTTGGTCGAGCCGTAGGGGTGATAGATCTGGTCCGGCTTGAAGCCCACGTCGAGAAGCTGGTTGGTGAGCGTCACATCGAACGCGCTGCCGCCGGCGACGATCACATAGTCCGGCTTCTTGGCGCGGATCTGCGCCACCTGCACGGTGGCGTCGGATGCGCTCTGCGGGAACACGATCTCGCTGACGATCTTCAGCCCGTCCTTCTCCGCCTGATACTTCAGGCCGGCGAGGATCGCCCGGTGCACGGCGAAGTCGTTCATGATGATGCCAATGGTGGCGCCCGGCTTAAGGGTGCTCAGGAATTTCACCGCGGCGTAGCCCCAGCCAACGGCGTCGGGCTCGATGCGGAAGGTCTGGGCGGTGCCGGGCCGCGTCAGGCGCGGGAACGCCGCCACGGGCACGAGGAATGGCACCTTGTTCTCTTCCGCATAGCCGTAGACGGCCAGCGAGGTGTCCGCGTTGGTCGGCCCGCTCAGCATGGTGACCTTCTCCTGCGTGTCGAGCGCGCGGGAGACGGCGGCGGCCTGGGCGGGATTGGTCTGGTTGTCCTGGACCACCAGTTCGATGATCTTTTTGCCGGCATTCACCTCGCCTTCCGCGAGCCGCGCCGCGTCCAGGCAGGCATTGCCGAAGAAGGTCCAGGGGCCGGAAAGCTCGCTATTCCAGCCGACGCGCAGCGGGGTCTGGGCAAGGGCGGGTGATGCGGCGAGAACGGCAGCGATCAGCGTGCCGCAAAGCGGCGCGGCCTTGAAGTAAGCCATGGTTTCCTCCCAAATATTCCAGCCTTTTGGCCAGTCGTTTTTGTGTTCAGGTCAAAGCTTATAGATGCGCACGGCATTGTCGTGCAGCACCGCGCGCTGCTGCGCGGCGGGCAGGTGGGCGAGCGCGTCGCGGTGCGCCTGCGCCAACGAGGCGTAGTCGGTCCAGAGCTTCTCCACCGGGAAGTTGCTGCCGAACAGGCATCGCTCCGCGCCGAATATCTCCACCGTTTCGCGAACGATGGGATTGATGACGGAAGGGTCCACCGCATGGACGAAGGTGCCGAGACCCGAGAGTTTGGATACCACGTTCGGCTGATCGGCGAGGCGCTTCATGCCCTCCCGCCACGCGGCCCAACCGGCCGGCGAAAGGTCTTCCAGCATACCGGCATGCTGTAGCACCAGGGTGGTTTGCGGGAACAGCTTCGCGAAGGCGGCGCCGTCTGCCATCTGCCCGGTGAAAAGCTGGATATCGAACGAGAAATCGTAATCGGCGAGGCGCGCGAAGTTACGCTGCCAGACGGGATCGTTCATCTGGTCCGGCCGGCTGGCGAAGCGGTATTGCGGGTTCTCGTGCCAGTGGATCTGCTGGCGGATGCCGACCACACCTTTGATGCGGGACAGCGCCGCCAGCGTATCTGCGGCATCCTCGCTGCCAAGATCGGTATAGGCGACCGTGGCGTGCGGCCAGCCCTCGTTCGCCTGCGCAACATCACGCACCCATTCGGCCTCGGGCACGGCGCCGCCAGCGGGCCAGTTGGTTTGCACATAGACCGACTTCACGGCACCCGCGCCTTCTGCATCGGCCCGGAATTCCGCGATGTCGTAGTCACGGCGGATCGAATCATAGGGACCGAAGATGCGTGGCACGGCCGGGCCGGAGAGCCAGGAAAGATCGGCGAGGCGCCAGATGTGATGATGCGAGTCAACGAGAGGGCACGCGTCCGTCATCCAAATCCTCCCATTGTTTTTTTGAACGATATCCCTGATTTTATCTTCGTCAAACTATTTTCGAAAATACGACACGGGGCGGCCAGCGAATGACGGCGAGCGGTGAACGGTCCGGAACCCTGGCGGATGTCGCTTACGGGCGCATCCTGAAGGCTATCACCGTGGGCACGCTGAAGCCCGGCCAGCGGGTGCGGTTCGAGGACCTGCGCGAATTGTGCCAGACCAGCATCTCCCCGGTTCGCGAGGCGCTCACTCGGCTGACCGCAGAAGGACTCACCACGCTTGAGGGCCATCGCGGCTATCGCGTTTCGCCGCTCTCGCTGACGGATCTGTGGGACACGGTGCGCACCCGCCAGTTGATCGAGGGCCGGGCAATCCGCCTCTCCGTGGAACTGGGGGACGAAGCTTGGGAGGCAGGCCTTGTCAGCGCCTTCCACCTCATCTCGCGCTGGCAGAAGGCGCACCCGCAGCGTCCCTCGGCCGAGAATCACGATTGGCATTTGCACCATGTTCGCTTTCACCAGGTGCTGATCGCCGCGTGTGGCTCACCTCTGCTTCTGGGCTTCTGCGAGACGTTGGCGCAGCGCGCCGAGCGTTATCGCCGTTTGTCGCTCGGTGCTCCCTATGAGCGGGACATCGGGCGGGAACATGCGGCGATCTATGAGGCGGCAATTGAACGCGACGCCGGCGCAGCGGAGCGGCTGCTTTGCTTCCACTATGAGCAGACGGCGCGGGCGCTGGAATCCATCGTCGTGGTGGCGGAGGTGGGAACCTCGGGCGAATTGTCGTTGTAGGCGGCACACATCTGGCCCTAATGAAGTCGGCCGACGCCCTTTGGTGCCTGGTGCACCGGCCTCGCGAGGTCATCCATGAATTCCGAGCAAGGATTGCTGCGCATCTCCATCATCGCGACCGTCTGCGTCGCGGTTTTTGGAATAATCTTCGGAATCCTTTCCCGCTCATCCTCCATCACGTTCGACGGAATTTACGCGCTGGCGGATGCCAGTATGAGTTTCCTCGCCCTCATCGTGGCAAAGCTCATCGCCGGATTTTCAGGAAGCTCTGCGTCGAGCGGCCGCCTGAAGGCCCGGTTCTCCACCGGCTTCTGGCACCTTGAACCCATCGTGCTCGGTCTCAACGGCACGCTGCTTATCGCGGTGGCCACCTATGCCTTGATCGACGCGGTCATCAGCATTCTGCGTGGCGGGCACGAGTTGGAATTCGACTTTGCGATTTTCTATGCGGTCATCACCCTCGCCGTCTGCACGGCCATGGCCGTGATAGCGACCCGAGCCAACCGCACACTGCACTCTGATTTCGTTGCGCTGGACGCAAAGGCGTGGGCCATGTCGGGCGGCATCACGGCGGCGCTGCTGGTGGCGTTCTCCATCGGCGAACTCGTCACCAACACGCCGGCCGCCTGGGTGAGGCCCTATGTGGACCCTGCGGTTCTGGCCCTCGTGTGCCTCGTCATCATTCCGCTGCCGATATCGACCGTGCGGCAGGCGCTGGCGGATATTCTGCTCATCGCGCCGCGCGGCCTGACCGAGCATGTCCATGCCGTCGCGCGCGGTTGCGTCCAGCGGTACGGCTTCCTCTCCTATCGGCTTTATATCGCGAAGGTGGGACGGGCGAAGCAGATCGAAATCTACTTCATTGTCCCGCCCGGCCTTGCGCCACAGACGGTTGAGTATTGGGACCGGGTTCGCGACGATATTGGCGGCTGGATCGGAGACGAGGGGCCCAATCGCTGGCTCACCATCGCTTTCACGGCCGACCCGGCATGGGCGGAGTAGCTGGGATCGCTGGCGATCACTGGCTAGAAGAGGGGAGGCGCGGGCGGCCTTTCATGCCATAATTCGATAATGAGAAAGGCCAGACTGCTCCCGCCCCTGCTATCGCTGCGCGCGTTTGAAAGTGCGTCCCGGCATCTCAGCTTCAGCAAGGCGGCGGACGAACTCTCCGTCACCCAAAGCGCAGTCAGCCGTCACATCCGCAATCTCGAGATATTCCTCAACCGGCGGCTGTTCATCCGCCAGGGCCGCTTCGTCGTACTCTCGGAGCATGGAAAAGCTTATTTCGACAGAGTTTCAGCCGGGCTTTCGATCATCGAAGACGCGACCACGGCTCTGGTCGCGCGCAGCCGATCCTCGGTTCTGACCGTGGACGTGCTTCCTACCCTCGGGATGCGGTGGCTGGCGCCGCGCCTGCATAAATTCTCTCAGAATTTTCCCGCCGTCGAGCTGCATCTCATCACCTCCATCGAACCCGTCAGTTTCGATTCGGGACCTGCGGACGTCGCAATCCGGGTGGGCCAGCCAAAGACCGCGGACGTGCCGCGCCGCGAGGATGGCGGCGGCGATCTGCGTGCCAGGATCGACCTTGAAATGATCGATGACTGGGAGGGCGTGCACCACCAGTTCCTGTTCCCCGACACTTTGGTGGCCGTCTACAATCCGGAGTTCATCTCACCACCCGCCTCTCCCGCAGGGCTGAGCCAGTCCACGTTGATCACCACGGCGACGCGCGCTCATGCCTGGGAGGATTGGTTGCGATCGTGCGGCATCCAGAATTTCAAGCCCAAGCGAATGCTCTCGTTCGGCCACTTTTTCATGTCCCTTGAGGCGGCTTTGGAAGGCCGTGGCATCGCCATTCTCCCGGAGGTCTTGATCGAACCCGAGATCGCATCCGGCAAGTTGCGCATTCTGTTCCACAAGGCGGAGAGCGATGGCGGCTATTATCTCCTGTTCCCCAAAATCACCGGTTCGGAGCAGAAGGTGGCGAACTTTCAGCAGTGGATTTCGCGCGCCGCTGCCGAGTACCGGCGCGAACGCGAGGGCGCGGGGGATGAATGAGGTCAGAGCATCGATAGCGGCTGAAAAGTCATTTGTGCCGCGTCGTTCGCACTCGTATTCCAAGCTTTGTTTTCAGTCTTGGTTGAAGCTGTTTTCCGGAGTGCGAAGGTGAATACTGATCAGTCGTCCACCCCCTTTGCACGCGGCGCTCTGAAGGTCGGCATCGCCGGGCTCGGCACCATCGGGAAGGCGGTGGCGGAGCGCCTGATACGTGGAATGCCCGGCCTTTCCCTGACCGCCATTGCGACGCGCAACACGGCTGCGGCGGAGCAGTTCCTGCGTGAGCGCCACGCTGAAGCGATCCTCACCGATCTTCCCGGATTGGCGCCGCTCTGCGACGTCATCATCGAAGCCCTTCCGGCTGCCGCGTTCGATGCGGTTGCCGAGCCTGCCCTGAAGGCGGGGCGCACGTTCATCGTCATCAGCGTTGGGACGCTGTTGGCGCGGCCGGGGCTGGAGGAACTGGCGGCCCGGCATGGCGGGCGTATTGTCGTCCCCACCGGCGCGCTGCTCGGCCTCGATGCGGTGCAGGCGGCCGCCCAGGGCGAAATCCATTCCGTGCGGATGGTCACGCGCAAGCCGCCACGAGGCCTCATGGGGGCGCCCTATCTCGTTGCAAACAACATCAACCTTGAAGGGCTCGTCGCGCCCTTGAAGGTCTATGAGGGCTCTGCCCGCGAGGCGGTGATCGGCTTTCCCGCCAACGTGAATGTTGCAGCCGCCCTGAGCCTCGCGGGCATCGGGCCGGACCGCACGACGATCGAAATCTGGGCCGACCCCGCGCTGGAGCGCAACCACCATGCCATCTTCGTCGAGAGCGATAGCGCGTCGTTCTCCATGGAGATCAGCAATATCCCCTCGGAAAACCCCAAGACCGGCCGCATCACCGCGCTGAGCGTGATCGCCGCGCTGAGGAAGCTTCAGGCGCCGATCAGCATCGGCACCTGAAGCTCACGCGAGGCTGCGGCGGGCGATTTCCGCGCGCTGCGTCTTGCCGTTCACATTCTTTGGTAACTCGTCCCATACAGCAACGACGTGCGGGAGCTTGAAGGGGGCGATGCGCCCGCCAAGGGCGCTGCGGATCGCCGCCGCATCGAAGCTGTCCCGGCTCGCACCCGCACGGGGCACCACCGCCGCGCCGATGCGGTGGCCGATCTCCGCGTCGGGAATGGGGAAGACGCATGCCTCCTCGATTGTGCCGAGACCGAGCAAGGCATCCTCGACCTCGCGCGGCGCGATTAGTACGCCCTTGCTCTTGAAGCAGTCGTCGGCACGGCCGAGCACGAAGACAAAGCCCTCGTCATCCATGCGCGCGAGATCGCTGGTCACGTACCAGCCATTGCGCAGCGAGGCTTGCGTGCGCGCTTCGTCGCCGAGATAGCCGAGGAAAAGGCCGGGATAGGCCGCATCGAACGCCAGAAGCCCCGTTGTATCAGGGGGCAGGGGTTCGTCGTGCTCGTCAAGAATGGCTGGTCCGGCACCCCAGGCCTTGCCCACCGAGCCGTCGCGCACCGGCACATCAGGGCCGAAGCCGAGGACCATCTGGATTTCGGAGATGCCGTAGTGTTCGAACACCGGGCAACCGATGCGCTTTTCCCATTCCGCGCGCACCGCCGCTTCCAGCGGCTCGCCGGTGGAATTCACGCCGCGCAGGCTGGAGAGGTCGAAGCCCGCCTCGATGCCCGGACTGCCGAGAATGCGCCGATAGAGCGTCGCGACGCTGTACAGCAAGGTCACCCGGTATTTCGCGATGGCAGCGAGAATGCGCTCCGGTGACGGCCTGTCCTCCAGCACCGCGCCGGGAATCCCATTGAGGAGGGGGAACAGCACATTGTGTCCCAGCGCGCTCACGAAGCTCCATTCCCCGGTGGCGAGCGCCACATCGTCGGGTCTGACGGGGATGCGCGCGCGGTTGGCCGCGCCGAGCGCCGAGAGCCAGCGGTGCGCGTGCACGACGCCTTTTGGCTGACCGGTGGTGCCGGATGTGAAGACGACGAAGGCGGGATCGTCCGGCGTCACGGCATGCGTCGGTGCGGGCACCGTGTCGACCTCTTGGCCAGCGCCACTCCGCAGGCCGGCGCGCGAGACGATGAGGCGTGGCACCCCGGCGAACCACGCCTCCGGTTCGTCCGCCCACTGCGCCTCGCTGCACAGGATCGCGACTGGCTGCGAAACGCTGATGATGTGGGCCAGTTCACTTGATCCGAACTGCGAGTTCTGAAGCACCGGATTGGCGCCGATCCGCACGATGGCGAGAAACGCCGCCGCGAACTCCATCGAATTGGTGAGCCGCACCAGCACACGCTTTCCCGCCCCGATGCCCTGTGACCGAAGCTGCCCGGCGAGGCGCGCGACCAAGTCCTGTAACTCGGCATTGGTGACCGGGCCGGCGGCGGTGTGAAAGGCGGTGCGGGCTTGCGCCCCGGCGGCCCGCCCAGGGGCCAGGGCCTGCTCGGCCAGATTGGCGGCGATGTCGGGTGCGTTCGTCATGGTCATCACCGGTAGGAGGGGCCGCGATAGACCGGCGGGCGCTTTTCGAGAAAGGCGCGGATGCCTTCCCGGCAATCGCCGGTCCGGGTGATCTCCATCACCGCATCGAGTTCCGCCTGCGCGCCCTCGGCCGACTTGTTGTGGTCCCAGTAGCGGCGCACCAGGGACTTGGCGTGGCGGACCGAGAGGTGGGGCGCGCGGGCGATACGGCCGGCGATGCGCAGCACATCCTCCATCAGCGTCTCGTGCGGGTAGACCCGCTCCACAAGGCCGATCCGTTCTGCCTCGGCCGCATCGATGATTTCGCCGGTCAGGATAAGCTCCATCGCCCGGCCGATGCCGACCAGCTTCGGCAGATTGCGCGCACCGCCGGATTCCGGGATGAAGCCCGCCGGCACCGCGACCTCGCCGAGGCGCGCACGGTCGGAGGCATAACGCATGTCGCAGGCGGTCGCGAGTTCAAGGCCGATGCCGACCGCCGGGCCATTGATGGCGGCGATGGTGATCGGCTTCAGCTCCTCCAGCTTGCGGATGGCGCGCTGGATCACGACGTGCCTGAGGTCGTTGAAGAAATAGTTCGCAAGGTCGCTATAGGCGCCGAACGCTCCGAAATCGTGGTCCTCGTCCAGCGCGCCAAGAGGCCCCGCTTCGGTCTTGAGGTCGCCGCCCGCGCTGAAGCCCCGGCCTTCGCCGGTGATGACGACGACGCGAATGGACTCATCCTGGGCGATCTGGTCCAGCAGCAGATCCAACTCCACGCGCATGCGCACATCGATGGCGTTGAGCGCCTCCGGGCGATTGAGGGTGAGGATGGCGATCGAGGCGGCTTCGCCTTCGCCGGGAGAAACCACGTCCCATTTCAGGGTCTTATGCTTGAACATCGCCTTGCCTTTCATGGTGCGGCCGGCTGGAGCGCGGGATAGCCCGCCCTCCGTCCGGCCGAGCGGCTATCCCGCCTGGATCTGTTTGCGCCATCGGAAGCAGCGCTTCTCTATTGTGTCGAAGAGAAGCACCTCCGCGAGGAGCATGATCAGGATCACGCTGACGCTCCAGGCGAACACTTCGGGTGTATGCAGAAGGTCTACGGACTGCTTGAGCTTGAAGCCGACACCGGACGGCGAGCCGAGCGCCTCCGCCACCAGCCCAACGCGCCAGCCGAACCCTGCTGCGAGGCGAAGCCCTGCAAACAAGGACGGAAGGACCGCCGGCAGGATGACCTTCCAGATCACCGACAGTGGCGAAAATCCCATGCTGTTCGCCATCTGCACGAGATCCGCATCCACCGCGCGCACCGCGTCTCGCGTATTGACCGCAAGCAGCGGGGCGGCGGTCATCGCGATCACGAACACCGTCGCGCCGTCGCTCAGCCCAAACCATAAGACGCCGAGCACGGCCCAGATCGCAGAGGAGGTCGCGGAAATCGCCGGCAGCGCTGCACCGAACAGGTTTTGGGCCGCGCGAGACAGCCCCACAGTGATGCCGAACGGTACGCCGATGACGGCACCGGTGATGACCCCCAGGATCACCCGCCGCAACGACACTCCAAGCTCGGACCACAACTCGCCGGACGCGGAGAGGCTGCGCAGCGACGCCCATGTGGCGCTGGGCGAGGGCATGAGCAGCGGATCGATGTGGCGTGCCGCCAGACTCCAGACGGCAAGCAGCAGAGCCGGGAGGAAGACCCAGCCCAAATAGCGGTTGCTCAGGAAAGTCTTCCCGGACATCACGGATCGAGCCGGTCTTTCAGACACGGGCACCATTGTGCGGACGGACGGAACGGTTTCACCGTTTCAGAGCCTTGGCAGCGTCGCGATAGACCGACGGGTCGAAATAGCTGAGGTCGGCCAGCGCCTCAAGACTTCCTTCGGCAACGAAAAGCTGCTGGGCAGTATCGAAGCTCTTTATATCGGCCTCTTCCAGCTTGCCGTGGAAGCTGACGGGCCAGGTCTTGGCATAAGCCTCCGCCTCGTCGGGGGCAAGCTTCAGCGATTTCGACATCAGCGCCGAGATCAGATCCGGCTCCTTCACGCCGATGGCGATCGCGTCCATGACGGCGGCGATGAAAGCCACCGCTTCCGGGCGGCGGGTCTCAAGGATGCGCTGCTGGATGACGCCCGCGCCGAGCGGCGGAAGTGCGCCGTCGCCGGCGAGCTTCGCCCATTCGGTGAGCTGGTTGGCGAGCGACTTGAGCTTGAGACGCTCAGTATACTGCACCACGGAGACTTCGCGCAGCAGCGCCGCATCCACCTCGCCCTGGATGAGGAGCTGCACGAGACGTGCCTCGCCGCCGCCGATCGGGCGGTAGGCGGACGGTTCCAGCTTATGGTTCCGCGCGAGGAAGGCTTTGGTATAAGCCGCCCCGGCGCTGCCCGCCGGAGCCATGCCGATGGTCTTGCCGCGCAGATCGGCGATGGTCTTGATGTCGGGATTGCGGGTAACAAGCTGGCCGTCGGCGATCTGCGTCGACAGCACGATCTTGATCGGCCGCTTCTTCGCCGCGAGGTCGAGGGCGCCAGCGCCGCTGACGCTGAACGCGCCGTCGATGCGGTCGGTGGCGAGCGCGATGGTGTTCCCGTTCACATCCGCGAAGCGAACGAACTCATAGGCGAGGCCATACTTCTCGAAGAGCTTCTTTTCCTGGATCAGTTCAATGAGCGCGAGCTGGATCCCCGTGGCCCAGTAGCCGACTCTGAAGGGCGCGGTCTGCGCCCGCGCGGTGCGCATCAGGAAGGGCGTCGCGAGTGCACCAAGGCCGCCTGCGAGAATCTGACGGCGGCTGGGGGAGGAACTGGGGCGTTCGGGCGTATCTGTGGTCACTTGGTTCATCCTTGAAGGGCCGTCGTCAGCGATCATGGTGTTCAATTTGGCGACCAGCGCGGTGCGATCGCCCTCAATCGGCAATTCCCGCAACCCGTCGGTATCGATGACGAGGGCGCGGTCGGCGAGCGTCACCGCTTCCTCGGGGTCGTGGGTGACAAGCAGCGCCGCAAAGCCAAAGTCAGCACGCAATTTCAGAAGCAGACGGTGCATTTCGCTGCGTGTCGCCGGATCGAGTTTTCCGAACGGCTCGTCCAGCAGCAGCACCGGCGCGCGCAGGGCCAGCGCCCGCGCAAGGGCGACGCGCGAGCGCATGCCGCCGGAAAGTTGCGAGGGGTAGAGGTCCCCGGCGGTCGGCATGCTGACGCGGGCGAGGGCGTCGCGAGCAAGGGCGATGCCCTCGTTCCGGGGGACGCCAAGCCGCTCGGTGGCCAACCGGATATTGGCTTCCGCGGTCCGCCACGGAAGCAGGCGATCTTCCTGAAACATATAGGCAAAGGGAGGGTTGCGGCCGGTGCTGTGCTGGAATGCGACGCGCCCGGCCTGTGGCTTCAGCAGCCCGGCAATGACATTGAGCAATGTGGTCTTGCCGGAGCCGGATCTGCCCAGGAGCGCCACGATCTCGCCCTGACGCACAGCGAAAGAGCATCCGCTGAGGCCGGATACAGCCCCTTGGCCGCGCTTGAAGGTGACGCGAATGCCGTCAACCTCCAGGGCCATACCTTCTGCCGCGAATGTGCCTGCGGAGTGTGTCATGCATAATCCACCAGGGACACAGGCGCCCTTTTATCTCCGGGCGCAGCTGTCCAGCCACATCATTGAGTACCGCCTGGGGCGGGTCATTCAAAATGACTAAATCGACTATTCCTATCAACTTTTGGAATATCGAAAGAATAACATTATATTTGTGTGTATTTTGTGATTGCCTGGAGGGCATAAGGAGATACGTGACATCCCAGCCTGCGCCGGCGTGATGCGCGGCACCGGCGCTTCAGCGAGGCTTTGTGTGGCCAACTTACCTCCGCATCGCGCCGCGCTATAACGTGCCCGTCAGACTGTGGGAGCCTTTGCATGCGTGCCGTTTTCGTGGATGCCAGCCCGACCCTCGCGAGCGTCATGGATCGTCTTCATCGCGCTGACGATCCGCTCATGTCCGTACACCGCGACCCGGACGTGACGCCGGCGGCATTGCCTGCTCTTCTTCAAGGCGCGCAGGTCGCCGTGATCGACCACACCGACTTTCCCACCGAGATCGCGCGTCGATGCGCCGGGCTGAAGCATGTGGTGTTCCTCGGCACCGGCGCCCGCAGCTATATGAACCCCGAGGAATTGGCTGCAATCGGTATCACCGTCCACCTCATCAAGGGCTATGGCGACACCGCCGTCGCCGAGTGCGGCTTTGCGCTCATGTGGGCGGCAGCCAAGGGTCTCGCCGTCATGGATCGCGGCGTGCGCGCCGGCCGCTGGCTGCGCACCGACGGTGTCCAACTCACGGGCAAGACACTGGGCCTTGTCGGCGTCGGCGGCATCGGCGCGGAAATGGCGCGGCTTGGTCTGGGTGCGGGCATGCGCGTGATCGCCTGGAACCGCTCGCCCCGAGATATCCCCGGTGTGGCGTTCGTTACACTTGAGACGCTGCTCGAAGAGAGCCAGGTGGTATCGCTGCATCTCGTGCTGAATGACGAGACCCGTGGCTTCCTCTCCGCCGCCCGTATCGCGGCCATGCGGCCAGGTGCCATTCTGGTGAATACGGCACGCGGCGCGCTGATCGACGAAGACGCGCTGGTGGCCGCCCTGAGGTCGGGTCAGGTGGGGCATGCGGGGTTGGATGTCTTCGTCACCGAGCCGCTGCCGGCGGACCACCCGTTCACCACCCTCGACAATGTGACGCTCTCGGCCCACTCGGCATTTCGCACGCCTGAGGCCAGCGACAACCTCATCGAAGCAGCCCTGGAGCATTGCCGCCGCATCCGCGCGGAGGGCTGAGGCGCGACGCGCACAAAGTCTGGGGCATGTTCAGGGATCTCATGGGAAAGAGATCGCTCGGCTGGTCATTCCAGCCGAGCGATGTGTCTTCTCACGCTCAGGCCGACCGGTAACGCTCCAGCCAGTGGGCATAAGGGACAGGCAAGGTCCAGGCGGGCCTGTCGATGCCGAGTTCGCGGGCGGCACGATAGGGCCAGTGCGGGTCTTCCAACAGCGGGCGGCCCAGTTCGACCAGATCAACCTTGCCTTCCGCAATCAGCGCATCGGCCTGCGAGGGCTGGTTGATAAACCAGCTGGTCGCCGCCGGCAGGCCGGTCTCGCGACGCACGCGCTCGGCGATCGGCGCCATGAAGGCCGGCCCCCATGGAATCTTTGCGCTCGGGGTGGAGAAGCCGACGCTGACGTCGATCAGATCGAGGCCCGCCGCCTTGAGGCGACGCACCATCTCGATGCCTTCTTCCAGGTCGTCAGTGCCATCGAACTCGGTGACGCCGAACCGCGCCGCCAGCGGCAGGTTTTCGGGCCACACCTCGCGCACGGCGGCAAGCGTTTCCACCATGAAGCGGGCGCGCCCTTCAAAATCACCGCCGTAGGCGTCCTCGCGTTTGTTCGCCCATGTCGAGAAGAAGCTCTGGCCGAGGTAGCCGTGGGCGAAATGCATCTCCAGCCATTCGAAACCGGCAACGCGCGCGCGCACGGCCGCAGCGACGAAGTCGGCCTTGACCCGTTCGATGTCCACCAGTGTCATGGCGCGCGGCACCTTGCCCAAGCCGCCGCCGAAGGCGACTGCCGATGGCGAGATGGTTTCCCAGCCACGCGGATCATCTGCGTCCATGTGGTCATCGCCCTCCCAAGGACGGTTGGCGCTGGCCTTGCGCCCGGCATGGCCGATCTGGATGCCCGGCACAGCTCCTGCCGCCTTGATGAGTGCGACGGCCTTGGACCATGCATCGCCCTGCGCGTCGGTCCACAGACCCGCGCAGCCGGGAGTAATGCGACCCTCGGGGGATACGGCGGTGGCTTCGGCGATCACCAGCCCCGCGCCGCCGCGTGCCAGCCCGGCGAGGTGGGAGATATGCCAGTCGTTTATGACGCCCTCGTCGGCGGAATACTGACACATGGGCGACACCGCGATGCGGTTTCGCAGGGTGATGTCCTTCAGCGTGAAGGGCGTGAAAAGTGCGGCCATGGGGGCTCCGATAATGGCGGTCCGAATTGCGGACGATAGATACGCTATTTCGAGTATTATCGAACAATAGAATAAATGAAAAGCGCGTGATAGAGTTTGGGGCATGCGAACCATGACTCACCCCGCGATCGAGGAGGTCGCCCTCAGCCAACTGCTCTACGCGCTCAGCGACCCGGTCAGGCTGGGCGTGGTGCGCCAATTGGCGGCGGCAGGCGAGGCGACATGCGCGGCGTTGGATGGGGGACGTCCGAAGTCCACCATGTCGCACCATTTCCGTGTTCTACGCGATGCCGGCTTGGTGCGCACACGCACGGATGGTCCTTCGCATATGAATGACCTGCGGCGTGACGAACTTGATCGGCGCTTTCCCGGACTGCTCTCTGCAATCCTCGCGGCCAATCCAGAGTAGATTTGGCCTGAGCATTATTTCGGAAAGAACGATCCCGGAATGTCGAAATCGCCCACCGCCTTCAGGCCCGCTTGCTCGAAAAAGGTGGAGCCGAGCGCGCTGACGGCCGCGCCACGACACGACATGGTCGCCATCTCCTTGCCGTCCTGCTCCATCACCACGCCAGCGACCTCCAGCGGTCTGCCCTTGGGGTTCCATCTTCCGATGGCGGTAAACACTGTGTAGCGGATGCGCTGGTCCTCAAACCGCAACCAGGCCCCACCGCCGCCCGAGAACATGAGTGTGCCGACCGTGAAGGCATCGGCAGGCCGTGTGTCGGCCGGCGGATACGACATCAGCACCCGATCCAGGTGACCAAAGCGATATTGCAGGAAACCCTTGCCCGGAGCGATCTCGCGCGAGGCGCAGACCGAGGCCGTGTGGCTGCCGAAGTCGCAGGAGAAGACGATGCTCTCATCCGCCCGGCAATAGGTCGCCGCAGGCGCGCCGCGAGCAGGCGAGAGGCCAAGCGCGGCCATAGCCAGAACGCACGCCATTTTGCCCGAAAAGAGCCTGTGCAGGGACATGACGTCGTTCCGAAAGCGTGGCTGCGGGGGAGGGCTCTCAGACATCCTACGCCGCGCGACAGGCCGTGAAACACCCCTATTGAGTGGCCTGAGAGCGATTTTGCTTAAGCTTGTGCATTGCAATATTTCCGCACTGCACTCTGGAACTTCGCGATGCGTCAATCGTTAAGGGAGGAATTCAAGATATTCAGGCGCCGGCACCATGACGATTGCAGTCGATAGTTCGGCGTCCTGTGTGGGATTTGCGCAAGGGGCGCAATTAGCGGTTGACCTACCAACTCTGCTTTCGGCCCAGACCCGCCTCCTCTTCGTGACCCCGGAAATGGGAGACTTCATAAAGGCCGGCGGCCTCGGCGAGGTTTCCGCAGCCCTGCCGCGCCAATTGCGCTCACGTTGTGATGTCCGCGTCGTCTTGCCTGGATACCGGGCCGTTCGGACCGCGATGCCCGCAATGGAAGTGGTTCGAGAGATGCCGGGGACCGCAGGCTTGCCCGCCTGGTCGCTCGGCCGCTTCTCCACACATGACGGGTTGACGGTCTACGCCGTCCTCTGCGACGAGCTTTATGATCGAGACGGCTCGCCTTACGGCGCGTTCGGCGGTGGCGACTTTGTCGACAATGACAAGCGGTTTGCCCGGCTGTGCTTGGCCGCCGCTGAAATTGCGGCCGGCGAGGCCGATCCGAACTGGAAGCCCGATGTCGTCCACGTCAATGATTGGCCGTCGGCTTTGGCGCCCGGCTATATCAGGTGGAAGGGTCTTTCCACGCCCACCATCCTGACGATCCACAACCTTGCCTACCAGGGCATCTATCAGCCCGAGCGCATGGGCGAACTTGCCATCCCGGATCTTGCCTTCGGCATCAACGGCGTGGAGTTCCACGGAAAGCTCTCCTTCCTGAAGGCCGGCATTTACTATGCCTCGCATGTCACGACTGTCAGCGAGACCTATGCCCGCGAGATCGTCACACCCGACCACGGATGCGGGCTGGACGGCCTCCTCAAGACGCGAATGGACCAGGGGCGGGTCAGCGGCATCATCAATGGCATCGACGACAGCTGGTCCAACCTTGAAACCGGTGGCGACGAGACCAGCCTGAGCCACTGGAAAGCGCAATATGCCGCCGAGGTTCGCCGCAGCTTCGCGCTGCGCGACAGTAACGGTCCGCTGTTCGCGATCATCTCCCGTCTGGTCCACCAAAAGGGCATAGACCTCGCCATCGAGGCGGCGGAGACGATCGTCGCCAATGGCGGTCAACTGGTGGTGACCGGTCGTGGCGAGGCGCCGATGGAAGAGGCGGTCGCACGCCTCGCGCGGCAATATCCCAATGCCATCGCTGCCCGCATCGGCTTCGACGATGCCGAAGCGCGCCGCATGTTTGCGGCCAGTGACTTTCTGTTGATGCCTTCGCGCTTTGAGCCGTGCGGCCTGAGCCAGATGTACGCCCAGCGCGTCGGCACCTTGCCGATTGCATCACGCACCGGCGGTCTCGTCGACACGATCGACGACGGGGATTCCGGCTTTCTCTTCTCATCTTTGACGCGAGCAGGCCTGGCTTCCGCCGTGACGCGCGCGTTTGAAGCCTTCCGCTCCAAAAGCTCGTTCGGCCGCATGCGGAGAAACGCGGTCGCGAAACGGTTCGACTGGAGCCAACCGACTGGCCGCTACGCCGCGCTTTACGCGCAGGCACTGGGTGGGTGAGGGAATTTTGGTGTTTCGCGGGAGACGGCCCTGGCTTTATTGGCGCAACCCGCCTGTGACGGGTCGCCGCCGCCGGAGCGGGGAAGGCCTTGAGCGCGTTCCGAATTAGACCCGGTATGGTGACTTTAGTGGTTCGCCTGCTCTGGCGGACACTCTGTCTGGCCGGATCCAGTCGGTTATTGATTGATCTCGGGCTCGACCAGACGGGCAAGGTTTCGTAGCGTGTCCTGCCAGCCGAGATAGCATCCATCCGGCGGGATAAGGTCCGGGATACCGGCCTGCACGATGTCCACCTCGGTGCCTGCCGAGACCTGCTTCAAGCTCACGGTCACTTCCATCTCTCCGGCCAGGGCAGCCTCATCGAAGCGTTCCGTGTAACGGACGCGCTCGCCCGGCACGAGTTCGAGAAATTCGCCGCTGAACGCGATGGATCCGTTGGTCGTGAAATTGCGGAAGGACATCCTGAACGTGCCGCCGACCTTCGGCTCCAAATGGTGCACGGTGCAGACGAAGCCGTTGGGCGGAAGCCATTTCGCCAGCGCATCGGCCTCGACGAAGGCGCGATAGACTTTCTCAGGGCTGGTTGCCAGGACGCGGTGAAAGCGGATCGTACTGGGCATCTCGCTGCTCCCGATTTTGTCGAAACATAGCCCGAGGACGAGCGAGACGTTGCCTGTCCGACATGGGGCATCAGACTTTTCTGGAAGGAAGCACCCAAGGGTGTGCCGCGGCCGCTCTCCCGTCGCCCGCTCGGTCAGCAGGTCGCTCTCGAACGTCTGCCGCCGCTCGCGGCTCCGCCCGCCGCCAAGGCGCGAGCCTTCAAGGACATAAGCTGCACCGAGCATCTCCTCCGGCGTTTTGAACGTCAGGGCGCTGGGTTCTCGGGGCGCGTTATCCTCTTAACATCCACCCGCGGAAAAGTGGCTGGGTGGGCCCTATGGTTCCCTTAAGCATCCTGCCGCGACGCAGTTTAATCGCCGGGCTCGGTTCCCTTCAGTTGCGGTTCGCCGGGCGCGTATGCAAACAAGGCGACGTTCTGTTCAAAGGAGCCGACATGACCTGGACGATGCCGCCCGAAACCGCCCCGCAAGAGCGGATCTGGATGGCCTTCCCGCGTGAAGGCCAGACCTTGGGCGAAAGCGCCGAGATGCGCGAGGCTGGCTATGCGGCCTGGGCCGCCGTTGCCAACGTGATCGCCGGGTTCGAGCCGGTGACCATGATCGTCGACCCATCCGAGGCCGCCCGCGCGCGCGGAATGCTGGATGGCGGCATCGAGATCGTCGAACGCGTCATTGACGATTACTGGATGCGGGATTCAGGCCCGACGTTCGTGACTGCCACGGACGGCACGCTTGCGGCAGTGGACTGGATATTCAACGGCTGGGGCAACGGCACCTGGACCAGCGCCACCAACGATCGTGGCTTGGCGCAGTTCATCGCCGGGCTTGTGGGAGCGCCGGTGGTATCTTCGCTTCTCGTCAACGAAGGCGGCGGCATCCATGTCGACGGCGCGGGCACGATCCTCCTCACAGATACGGTGCAATTGGACCCGAACCGCAATCCCCATGCCGATAAGGCCCGGGTCGAGGCCGAAATGGCCCGCACGTTGGGTACACAAAAGGCGATCTGGCTGCCACGCGGGCTGGAGCGCGATTACGAAACTTTCGGCACCAACGGCCATGTGGACATCGTCGCCACCTTCCCGGCCCCAGGGAAGGTGCTGCTTCATGCCCAGCGGAACCCGGAACATCCCGACCATGCCCACATGCGCGAGGCGCACGCGATCCTCTCCGCCGCGACCGACGCGCAGGGGCGCCGCCTTGAAATCATCGATCTCCCTGCCCCGGACACCTTGCGGGATGACCACGGCTTCGTGGACTGGAGCTATGTGAACCACCTTGTGGTGAATGACGGCGTCATCGCCTGCGGCTTCGGCGAACCGCGCGCGGATGCGCAAGCGCGGGACATCCTTGCTGCGGCCTATCCCGGGCGGCGGGTCGTTACGGTGGATGCGCGCGAACTGTTCGCGCGCGGCGGGGGAATCCATTGCATCACGCAGCAGCAGCCGAAGGCGCAGGTGCGCAAGTGAAGGGCGTGCAAATGAGCGCTGGGCAAACGAGCGTCGTCGAGGCCTCCATCGCCGATCTGCGCGCAGCGCTTGAGGCGGGCAACGTCACGTCCGAGGGGTTGCTGGCCGCCTACATGGCCAGGATCGACGCCTATGACCGGGCCGGGCCGATGCTGAATGCGGTGCCGGTTCTCAATCCGCAAATGTGGGACGAGGCGCGCGCCTCGGATGCGCGCCGCGCGGCCGGCGCAGTGCTGAGCCCGCTGGACGGCATCCCCTACACCGCTAAGGCGAGCTACAAAGTGCGCGGGCTGCCGGTCACGGCCGGCTCGCCGGCCTTCGCAGAACTGGTGGCGCAGGATGATGCCTTCACCATCGCCCGGCTGCGCGCGGCGGGGGCGGTGCTGATCGGGCTGACGAACATGCCGCCCATGGCCAATGGCGGAATGCAGCGCGGGCTCTATGGCCGGGCCGAAAGTCCATACAATGCCGACTGGCTGACTGCGGCCTTTGCCTCCGGCTCATCCAACGGCTCGGGCACGGCGACGGCCGCGAGCTTCGCCGCCTTCGGCCTGGGCGAAGAGACCTGGTCCTCGGGCCGCGCCCCCGCCGCCAACAACGCCCTCTGCGCCTATACGCCTTCGCGCGGCGTGATCTCGGTGCGTGGCAACTGGCCCCTCGTTCCCACGATGGACGTGGTGGTGCCGCACACCCGCAGCATGGCGGACATGCTGGAAATCCTCGACGTGATCGTGGCGGACGATCCCGAGACGCGCGGCGACCTCTGGCGCGCGCAGAATTGGGTTGCGATACCCCAGGCCTCCGACATCCGCCCGCTTTCCTACCCAGCGCTCGCGGCTGGCGCGACCCTGAAGGGCAAGCGGCTCGGCATTCCGGCCATGTATATCAATGCAGACCCGGATGCGGGCACTGCGGAGGCGCCGGGCATCGGCGGGCCGACAGGGCAACGCATCGACACCCGCCCCTCCATCGTCCAGTTGTGGCAGTCCGCGCGGGCGGCGATGGAGGCGGCTGGCGCCGAAATCGTGGTGGTCGATTTCCCGCTGATCACGAACTACGAGGGCGACCGCCCCGGCGCGGCGACGATCAAGACGCGCGGACTGGTCAGCGCGGCCTATCTGAAGCGCGAGATCGTGGATCTGTCGGTCTGGTCCTGGAACGATTTCCTGTCCGCGAACAACGACCCGCGCCTGAACCGCGTGGCGCAGGTGGACGGCAGCCGGATATTTCCCCCGCTGCCCGGCGCTCTGCCGGACCGCTACGTCGGCTTCGACGACGACATCACCCATTATCCCGATCATGCCCGCGCCCATCCCGTGGGCGATTTTCGCGAAATTCCACTTTTGGAAGAGGGCTTCCGGGGCCTTGAGGCGACACGTCGGGTCGATCTGGAAGAGTGGATGGACACCCTCGGCCTCGATGCCGTGGTGTTTCCCGCCGTGGCGGATGTGGGCCCCGCAGATGCCGACGTGAATCCCGCTTCGGCGGACCTGGCCTGGCGGAACGGGACATGGGTGGCGAACGGCAATCTCGCGATCCGGCACCTCGGCGTCCCCACGGTCACGGTGCCCATGGGCATCATGGGCGATACGGGAATGCCCGCCGGCCTGACCTTCGCTGGCCGTGGCTGGGACGACAACGCCCTGCTCGCGCTTGCCGCCGCGTTCGAGGCGACCGGCCCCTATCGCCAGGCCCCGCATCGCACGCCGGAACTTTGATAGCGTCAGCTGGGTGAACTTACCGGATCGCGGCTCTCACGATGGCCTCGGCACTCAGCTCCGGCAGGCACAGCCGGCCTGCATTCCCGCGTGAGCCCGAATCCGGCGACGAGAATAGATAGTTCGTTGCGCCGTATAAGCGGCGCTTAGGATCACGATCCGGCGATTAAGGGATCTAACGCCGGCATAGGGTGGCGATGGGTCGCGGCGGCGGGATAGTGCTCAAAGATCAGGGCAAGCGGGCGCCAAAAACGCCGCCGACGGCGACCAGCCCGGCGATGACGAAGACGGCATAGACCGCGCTGAAGTTGTCCTGGGGATCGGGGCTGGATGCCAGGAACACGAGCGGTCCCACCACAAGGCCGACAACCCCCGCGAACAGCAGTGCAGGCCACATGAGCCGCATCTTGCGGCCAATTATGTAGGCTCCTGCGACGGCGCCGATCGTCCACGCGGTCAGGATCGCTTGGATGGCCCACTCTTCCATGCGTCCCTTTCCGCCCTTTGGGTCGCCGAGCAGATACAGATCACACTCTACGGCGCTGAGATCTCCCGCGCCATGTCATGGATGAGTGGGCAGCTGGGCTGCGTCCTGGTGCTGGCCCACTTGGCAGGCCATCTCCACCGAAGCGCCGAGATCGACTGGCGCCGCAACGATGATTTCAGCGGCGGCAGAGCTGTGCGGCAGATCCTCGCCTCATGCGTCACTCCTCGCCAATATGTCAGAAGATTGTCTGGGGGGGCGTGAGAACAATCCAACCGCCGCTCGTGTCAGCGGCGGTTGGATTGTTGAGAGGATCAGGCGAGGTCGAAGCGGTCGAGGTTCATCACCTTGGTCCAGGCCGCTACGAAATCCTTCACGAACTTGTCCGTCGCATCCGAGGAGGCATAAACCTCGGCCAGGGCGCGCAGGATCGAGTTGGAGCCGAACACGAGATCGGTACGGGTGCCGGTCCACTTGAGCGCGCCGGTCTCGCGGTCACGCCCTTCGTAGACGTCCTTGGAGCCCGCCGCCGCCTGCCATTGCGTCCCCATGTCCAGCAGGTTGACGAAGAAGTCTGTCGTCAGCGCGCCGGGACGGTCGGTGAGGATGCCGTGGGCGGAGCCCCCGACATTGATGTTGATCGCACGCAGGCCGCCGATCAGAACGGTCAGTTCCGGCGCGGTCAGGGTCAGCAACTGCGCCTTGTCGATCAGGGCGACCTCGCCGGGCACCGGGAGGCCGGGCTTGCGGAAGTTACGGAAGCCGTCCGCAGCAGGTTCGAGCCAGGCGAAGGAGGCGACATCAGTCTCCGCCTGCGAGGCGTCTGTGCGGCCGGGTGAGAACGGCACAGCCACATCGTGGCCGGCGGCCTTCGCCGCCTGCTCGACGCCGGCGTTGCCGGCGAGCACGATCAGGTCCGCCAGCGAGACCTCCTTGCCGCCGGTGGCGCCGAGGTTGAACTCGGACTGGATGCCTTTGAGGACCTTGAGCACCTTGTCCAATTGCGCGGGCTGGTTGGCTACCCAGTCCTTCTGCGGCGCGAGGCGGATGCGAGCGCCGTTGGCGCCGCCGCGCTTGTCGCCGCCACGGAACGTGGAGGCCGAGGCCCAGGCGGTGCCGACCAGTTCCGACACGCTCAGGCCGGAATCCAGGACCTTGGCCTTAAGCGCAGCCGCGTCCGCATTGTCGATCAAGGGATGATCGACGGGGGGCGACGGGTCCTGCCAGATCAGCACTTCCTTAGGCACTTCCGGGCCGAAATAGCGCGAGCGCGGGCCGAGATCGCGGTGGGTGAGCTTGAACCACGCACGGGCGAACGCGTCGGCGAAGGCTTGCGGATTTTCCAGGAAGCGGCGCGAGATTTTCTCAAATCCCGGATCGAAGCGCAGCGACAGGTCGGTGGTCAGCATGGTCGGCTTGTGCTTCTTCGACGGATCGTGCGCGTCGGGGATGATATCTCCGGCATCCTTGGCCACCCACTGATGCGCGCCGGCCGGAGACTTCTCCAGCACCCATTCGAACTTGAACAGGTTCTCGAAGAAGAAGTTGCTCCACTGCGCCGGCGTCTGGGTCCAGGTGACTTCGAGGCCGCTGGTGATGGCATCGCCGCCCGCGCCGGAGCCGAAGCGGTTGTGCCAGCCCAGGCCCTGCGAGGCCAGGTCAGCGGCTTCAGGCTCGGGGCCGACATTGTCGGCCGGCGCGGCGCCGTGGGTCTTGCCGAAGGTGTGGCCGCCGCCGATCAGCGCCACCGTCTCCTCGTCGTCCATCGCCATGCGGCCGAAGGTGTCGCGGATGTCCTTGGCGGCGAGCAGCGGATCAGGGTTGCCGTCGGGCCCTTCCGGGTTGACGTAGATCAGGCCCATCTGCACGGCGGCAAGGGGCTTTTCCAGGTTGCGCGAATGCACCGTGCCGTCGGCATTGTCGTCGGAGACGAGCACGGCTTCGTCTGCCGGCTTTTCCACGCCTTCAGAACCATGGGCATAGCGCAGATCGCCGCCCAGCCAGGTGGTCTCACGGCCCCAGTACACATCCTGGTCGGGTTCCCAGGTGTCCGCGCGGCCGGCGGCAAAGCCGAAGGTGCGGAAGCCCATGGTCTCCAATGCCACATTGCCGGTGAGGATCATCAGGTCGGCCCAGGAGATCTTCTGGCCGTACTTGCGCTTGATCGGCCACAGCAGGCGGCGCGCCTTGTCGAGGCTGACGTTGTCCGGCCAGCTATTGAGGGGGGCGAAACGCTGCTGCCCACGCCCGCCACCGCCACGCCCATCGCCCACGCGGTAGGTGCCGGCGGAGTGCCAGGCCATGCGGATGAACAGCGGCCCATAGTGCCCGAAATCGGCCGGCCACCAGCTCTGCGACTCGGTCATCAGCTTGCGCAGGTCGTTCTTCAGCGCCTGATAATCGAGCTTCTTGAATTCCTCGCGGTAGTTGAACGCCGCGTCCAGCGGATCGGATTTTGAGGAATGCTGGCTCAACAGGTCGACGCGCAGTTCGTTCGGCCACCAATCGTGGTTCTGGGTGCCGCCGGTCTCGTGGACCACCGGGCATTTTCCCGTGCTCGCGCCATTCGTCTCGCTCATGCTTCCCTCCAAATCCAAGCCGAGGCGATCGTCTGACCGACCATCTCCAAGCTCCACCGACACCGCTCTTAGCAAATCTCCTTCATTAGATTAATTCCGATTTACTGATCGCTGTGATAAGTTTTGATTATGAAAAACCTCACCTTCAAGCAGCTTCGCTATTTCGAGGCGCTGGCGCGGCACGGCCATTTCCGGCGCGCGGCGGAGGCATGCGGCATCTCGCAACCGGCATTGTCGATGCAGATCAAGGAGTTGGAGCAGGAGGTCGGCACCGAATTGTTTGAACGCGGTGCACGCCATGTCCGGCTAACCGGTTTCGGCGAGGACTTCGCCCCGCGCGTTCGCGACATCCTACGCTCAATGGAGGAATTGGGAGATCTGGCGCGCGCCTCGGGGAGCCGCCTGATGGGGCGACTGCGGATCGGCGTGATCCCCACCGTCGCGCCCTATCTGCTGCCGACCTTGCTCGGCAATTTGCGGTCCCAGCACGAAGGTCTCGACATCCATGTCCGCGAGACCCAGACCCCGCGGCTGATCCAGGAACTGGACGAGGGGCGGCTCGATTCCGCCATTGTCGCTTTGCCGGTGTCCGAGCCGGCGCTGGTGGAAATCCCGCTGTTCACGGAGAATTTCTTGTTGGTCCGTCCTGGGGCGGACGCGGGAAAGCCGGTGCCCGAGCCCGAAATGCTGCGCGAAATGCGCCTGCTTCTCCTGGAGGAGGGGCACTGTTTTCGCGATCAGGCGCTCTCATTCTGCAATGTGGACGCGCGCGCCTTGCCCTCTCGCGATTTCCTGGAGGCAAGCTCCCTGTCCACCTTGGTGCAGATGGTGGACGCCGGCATCGGCGTGACCTTGATCCCGGAGATGGCAGTGGCGCTGGAGACCCGCTCGGCGTCGGTTTCCCTGGCCCGCTTCAGGAGCCCGCAGCCCTCCCGCACCATCGGCATGGTGTGGCGCAAGACCAGCCCGCTCGCCAAGCAATTGCTCCAGATATCCGACGTGGTGCGCCGCTCGACTGATGCACTGCCGGCGACGCTTCCCGCTAGGATGCTTCCCCTTTTGCCTTGAGCGTTTCGCGCAGCCATGTCTCGAAGGCGGCGGTATGGGCGCTGCGGCGCAGGCCCCGTGGCCGGACCAGATAATAGGTCGTCGCGTGGATGCTGAAGGCTTCATCGCCGAACGGCGCGACGAGGCGGCCCTCCTTCAACTCCTGCTCCACCAGAAGCTCGCTCTCCAGAATGACCCCGACCCCGCCCACGGCGGCATCGATGGCGATGCTGGAGCGGTCGAGCCACAGTTCATTGGCGACCCGCGCGCCCTCCATCTCGAACTGCCGGAAATAATCCTTCCAGGTCACGGAATTGATGGAGTGGATGAGGGTCGCCCTTGTCAGGTCGCGCGGCAGGTGCAGGTCGAGCTTCGCCGCGAGGGACGGGGCGCAGAGCGGGCGCAGCCGCTCTTCCAGCAGCGGCTCGGCATCGCGCCGCGTGGTGGAGGTGAGGGCATAGGCGATGGCGATGTCGTAGCGGCTGCCGTCCAATTCCTCGGTGGCGGAAAAGGTGGAGAGGCGGACCCTGACCCCAGGATGGCGATCCAGAAAGTCCTGCAGCCGGGGCTGGAGCCATTTCGCTGCGAAACTCGGCCCCGAGGCGATGACGAGATGCCCCTGTTGGGATTGCGGGGCGACCAGAGCCGTCGCGTTGCCAATGATGCCGAATGCCTGGGCAAGTTCGCGGCTGTAAACGCGGCCCGCGCCGGTCAGTTCGGCGCGCCCCGCCCGCCGCTCGAACAGCTTTACGCCCAGGAAATCCTCAAGCTGATGAATCTGGTGGCTGATGGCAGAGGGCGTGACACCGAGTTCTTCCGCCCCCTGCGCGAAGCTGCCATGGCGCGAGGCAGCCTCAAAAGCCAGCAAAGCCTTAAGCGGCGGCAGCCGGGGCGGGCGCGCGCTCTCCGGTGAGCTGGATTGCACAGGTAATGAGAATTTCTCGTTAGCCTTCATCCGCTCATCCCGCCATCGTCTCCCATCGGCAGGGCAATGCAAGATACGGGCAATGAAGCCCGCGAGGCTTTGCCGATACGGGCACCTTCAAACCATCCCGTGGCCGGATGCTATCCGGTCCGCGTGTCTCGGTCATCCGAGCACTGGAGGTGCCATGCCCGGCGTGTGGAGAGGCTAAATGAGCGAGACCCTTCTCGAAGTGGCGAAAGAACATCTTGTCCGGTATGGCGGCGACGCCTTCCCCGCGCTGTTCCGGTCGGCCCGCGGCACCATCGTCAAGGATGCCTTCGGCCGCGAATATCTCGATTTCACCTCCGGCCAGATGTGCGCGACCATCGGCCATAATCATCCGGCGATCGTCGATGCCGTGCATCGGGCCGGCGAAAAGGCGTTCCATTTCTTCAGCGGCATGATCCCTGAGGTCGTGGCCGAATTGGCGCAGGTGCTGGCCAAGGACTGGTTGCCCGGAAATCTCACCAAATCCATCTTCATCAACACCGGCTCGGAGGCGACCGAGGTCGCTCTGCGCATGGCGAAGATGTACACGGACGGCTACGAAGTCCTTGTGCTGGGCGGCTCCTGGCACGGCATCACCGGGGGCGCGAGTGCGGTCTCCATGGCGAGCGACCGCAAGGGTTACGGCGTGGGCACCCCCGGCGTCTATGTGATCCCGGAACCCAACGCCTACCGTCCCTATATCCCGGGTCTCAGCGCGGAGCAGGAGGCGCTCGCCAATCTCGACCTCGCGCTGAAGATGTTCGATATGCAGTCGGCCGGGCGCGGCGCCGCGATTTTGGTGGAGCCGGTGATCAGCGCCGGCGGCGTTCTGGTGCCGCCGCACTCCTTCATGCAGGCGCTGCGCACGGCGGCGGATGCACGCGGAATGCTGCTGATCTTCGATGAGGCGCAGACCGCATTCGGGCGCATCGGCACGCGCACCGGCTCGGAATATTTCGGCGTCGTCCCCGATATCATGACCATGTCGAAGACGCTGGGCGGCGGCCTGCCCCTCGCCGCGGTGGCGACCACCGCCGCCATCGAGGAGAAGCTCCACGCCAACAAGTTCACCTATTACACCAGCCACGTCTCCGATCCGCTGACCGCCGAGGTCGGCCTTGCCGTGCTCGACGTGATCCAGCGCGAGGGTCTGGTGGAGCGGGCCAATGTGATGGGCGACTATCTGCGGGGCCGGCTGGAAGGGCTCCAGCAGAAATACGATGTGATCGGAGATGTGCGCGGCCTCGGGCTGCTGATCGGTGTCGAACTCGTCAGCGACCGCGCCTCCCGCGCGCCGGCCCATGCGCTGGGCGCTTTGACGACGCAGAAATGCTTCGAGAACGGCCTGAGCATGAACATCCGCCGCCGTCCCGAACGCGGCTCGGTGTGGCGCATCGCGCCGCCCCTCACGGTCTCGCACGCGGAGGTCGACCAGGCGGTGGACATTCTGGAGACCGCGCTGCGCGACAGCCTCGACGAGATGGCACGCAACAAGGCCGCCTGACCGCGCCTGCATCGCCGGCGCCATCGCGCGCCGGCGAAACGCCAGCCGACCCCAAGCCCATAACAAACACACCAGAGGGGTTTAGAACCATGTTGAACCTTCGACGCCTTGCGCTCCCGATCCTCGCCATCGCCGCGCTCGGACTGCCCGGCACTGCGATGGCGGCCAGCGCGACCCTGGACGCCGTCAAAAGCGCCGGAAAGCTCACGCTCGGCTACCGGGAATCCTCCATCCCCTTCTCCTATCTCGGCGCCGACCAGAAGCCGGTCGGGCTGTCCATCGACCTGTGCATGGCGGTGGCGGAAAAGGTGAAGCAGAAGCTCGGCCTGCCCAAGCTGGACGTGGCGATGACCGCGGTGAATGCGTCCAACCGTATTCCGCTGATCCAGAACGGCACCGTCAATATCGAGTGCGGTAGCACCACCAACACCGCCAAACGGCAGGAGCAGGTGGCCTTCTCCGTCGCCACGTTCGCGAGCCGGCCAACCTGGCTGACCACTGTCGCCTCCGGCATCGATGGCGTCGCAGGTCTGAAGGGCAAGACGGTGGTCGTCACGCAGGGTTCGTTGAACCAGGCGCTGGCCCAGAAGATCAGCCAGGACGAGGGCTTCAACCTGGTTTTCCTTCAGGCCAAGGACCAGGCGGAATCTCTGCTGATGCTGCGCACCGGCCGCGCGAGCGGATGGTTCGAGGACAAGATTCTTCAAGCCGGCCTGGTCGCGCTCTCGCCCGATCCCAAGGCCCTGAAATTCCTGCCCGAGGAGTTCGGCGGCGTCGATTATTTCGGCCTTATGCTTCCCAAGGACGATCCCGAGTTCAAGGCGCTGGTGGATGAAACCATCGTCCAGATGATGGCTTCGGGTGAATTCACCAAGCTCTACGACAAGTGGTTCACCTCGCCGCTTGCCCCCGGTGGCCAGAACCTCTCGCTGCCCATGAGCGAGGCGCTGAAGGCTCGCGTCGCCAAGCCGAGCGATTCCCTCACGCCCTAATCCGGTCCAGTGTCGCGGGACGAGACCAACGCACGGAGGGGCGGATGTTCGACTTGCTGTTCGAGCGCGGCCCCGACGGGCGGCTTTATCTGGAGTGGCTTCTCTCCGGTCTCGGCTGGACCCTGGCGCTGGCCGTCTTCGGCTGGTGCATCGCCTTCGTCATTGGCGTTGTGGTGGGCATCGGGCGAACCCGCCACGGGGGCGTGCTCGCCTTCGCGGCGCGGCTCTATGTGGAGATCTTCCGCAATATCCCGCTGCTGGTGCAGCTTTTCCTCTGGTACTTCGTGCTGCCCGACCTGCTGCCGTCCACGCTCGGCAACTGGCTGAAGCAGATGCCTCCGCCCTGGGGTGCCTTCGTGCCGGCGCTGCTGTGCCTCGGCCTCTACACCGCCGCGCGCGTCGCCGAACAGGTGCGCGCCGGCATCGAAGCCTTGCCGCGCGGACAGCGTGAGGCCGCCGCCGCTCTGGGGTTGCGGCCCCGCCTGACTAACCGGCTGGTGATCCTGCCTCAGGCGCTGCGCATCATCCTGCCCGCCCTCACCAGCGAGGTGATGGGCATCTACAAGAACACCTCGGTCGCGCTCACCATCGGCCTGCTCGAACTGACGGCACAGGCCCGGCAGATCAGCGAAGCCACATTCCAGACCTTTGCCGCCTTCGGGTGGGCGACCGTGATCTATCTCCTGCTGGCCCTGCTTGCCCACCAACTCATGCAATTCATCGACCGCCGCTTCCAGATTCCCGGCCTCCAGCTGCCGGGGCGGGCACCCCGGCGCGCGGCGTGGCGGGCCTTGTTGGGTATCGGCGGGCCGGCGAACGCGGGAAAAACCTCATGAGCGGCCTGGATTTTTCCATCGTCGTGACCGCGTGGCCCTATCTCTGGCAGGGCCTTCAATTCTCGCTCAGCCTCACGGTCGTCGCATTCATCATCGGCATGACGGTCGGCACTGCTCTCGCGATGGTGCAGCATTTGGAAACGCCGGTGCTTGGCGCGATCGCGCGCTTCTACGTGATGATCATGCGGTCCATCCCGCTGATCATGGTGCTGTTCTGGTTCTTGTTCCTGGTGCCGATCCTTGCGGGATATATGACGGGGGCTGGTCGTCCCATTCCCATCGGCGCGACCACGACCGCGTACCTGACCTTCGGATTGTTTGAGGCGGCCTATTATTGCGAGATCATCCGCTCCGGTCTGCGGGCGATCCCCAAGGGCCAGTATGAGGCCGCGCAGTCGCTGGCCCAGGGCACCTATCACGTCTATCGCCATGTGATCCTGCCGCAGGTCGTGCGGAAGGTGAGCCCGATCCTTCTCAGTCAGACCATCATCCTGTTTCAGGACACCTCGCTGGTCTATGTGCTCTCGCTCACCGATCTGCTCGGTGCCGCCTCGAAGATGGCGCAGATCAACGGGCGGCTGGTGGAAATGTATCTGGCAGCGGCCGCGATCTATCTCCTTCTGTCCTATGCTGCCTCCCAGGGCGTCGCCTTCCTGAGGCGCAGCGCTTCGCGCTGAAATTGTGCACCCGCGCGAACAAAAAAGACCCCGGAGGGCATGGGCCATCCGGGGTTCGGTTTCATGGACACAGGAAGCTGGCGTTCACGTCACTCCAGCTTAACGCCAATCTGCTCGATCAGCGCCTTGTACTTGGCGCTCTCGGCTCTGGTGAAGGCGCTTGTCTCTTCGACCGACAGCACGGAGATATCCGCCCCCTCGGTGAGGAAACGTTCCTTCACGTCCGGCGAGGAGAGGATCTCATTGATCTCCTTGTTGAGGAGGGCGATCACCTCCGGCGGGGTCGCCTTGGGGGCGAAGAAGCCGACCCAGAGGGTGATGTCGAAGCCGGGGATATTGGCGGCTTCCGCGATGGTCGGGACATTGGGGGCGGCGGCGCTACGGTTCGCCGAGGACACCGCCATCAGCTTCATGCGGTTCGCCCGCACGCTCTGCAGCGCCGCCGGCAGACCCGAGAAGAACAGATCGACGTGCCCGCCCAGGATGTCGTTAAGGGCAGGGCCGGCGCCCTTGTAGGGAATGTGGGTGAAGTTGGCTCCGGTCTTCTGCTTCAGCAGTTCGGTTGCGAAATGGCTGGGCGTGCCGATGCCGGAGGAGGCGAACGTCAGCCCGTCCGGCGTCTTCTTCGCCACTTCCAGCATTTCGGGAACGGTCGAATAGGCCGCCTTCTCCGGCGCGACGAGTCCGAGAGGCACAATCGCGGCCATCGCGATCGGCTGAAGATCCTTCTGCGGATCGTAGGTCAGCTTCATCAGGAACGGATTGATGGAAATTTCGGCGGTCTGGCCGGCGAGCAGGATCAGACCATCGGCCGGGGCCTTCGCGACATAGCCTGCTGCGGCGGAGCCGCTGGCGCCGGGGCGGTTGTCAACGATGACCGGCTTGCCGAGCTTCTTCGTGAGGCGCTCGGAGATGATGCGGGCGATCACGTCGCCGGTGCCGCCGGGCGCGTAGCCGACGACGAAGGTGACGTCCCGCGTCGGATAGCTCTGCGCGAACGCCGCGCCCGGAGTCAGGCCGGCGGCGAGGCCGGCAAAAGCGGCAAGGCCGAGGGCCCGGCGCGTCATGGAAAGGGGCCGAGCGGATCGGCCCTTGTGAACTGGGCTCATGGTGTCTCCGTGGGATCGATTGGATATATGGATGTCAGGCGACGCGGGCCTTGTGCTCGTCGTCGATGGAGCGGGTGTCGCCGGTGGCGATGATGGTGCGGGTCGCGTCCACCGAGGCGTAGATCCACAGGATCTTCATGCCCTCGGTTGCGGAGCGGTTGATGAAGCGGTGCGGCAGGTTGGCGGGGATGAAGGTGGTATCCCCCGGCTCAACCTCGTATTGCACGCCGTCGATCTCGGCGATCGCATGGCCTTCGAGCAGCATGACGCTCTCGTCGCAATTGTGGCTGTGCATCGGGATCGCCGCATTCGGCTCGAAGATGGTGATGCCGTTGATGAAGGCGGTGGCCCCGGTCTTGCGGGTCACAAGCGGGATGGTCTTCGCTCCGCCGCCGCGCTCGCGCGCGGGGATTTCGGAGGGCCGCAGGATGGCGGGTTGGCGTTCGCTCATGGTCTCTGCTCCCTCAAGCCTTCGACTGGCCGACCCACAGGGTCTTGATGTTCACGAATTCCTTGATGCCGTAGACGCCGAGTTCCCGGCCGTAGCCGGACTTCTTGATGCCGCCGAACGGCAAGCGCGGGTCCGAGGCCGTCATGGCGTTGATGAAGACCGCGCCGGCTTCGATGCGGCGCGCCAGCGCCTTGCCCTGCGCGATGTCCGAGGTCCAGAGCGACGCCCCGAGGCCGAACTCGATCGCGTTGGCACGGGCGATGGCCGCTTCCGTGTCGGCCACACGGATCACCGCCGCGACCGGCCCGAAGGTTTCCTCGCAGGCCGCCGCCATGTCAGGCCCAACATTGTCGAGCACGGTTGCGGGATAGAAATAGCCGGGTCCGTCCACCGGCGCGCCGCCGGTGCGGAGCACCGCGCCCGCTGCCACCGAGCGTTCCACCTGACTGTGGAGCGTGTCGCGCAGATTGCCCCGCGCCATCGGGCCGATATTGGTATCGCGCTCCATCGGGTCGCCCATCTTCAGCTTGGCGACACCGGCGCAGAACGCCGCCACGAAGCGGTCGGCCACGGCTTCGACGACGATGAACCGCTTCGCGTTGATGCAGCTCTGGCCGACATTGATGAACCGGGCCTTCACTGCAGTGGCTGCCGCTGCTTCGATATCGGCATCGGCGAGCACGATGAAGGGATCGGAGCCGCCGAGTTCCAGCACCTGCTTCTTCAGCGCCTTGCCGGCCTGGGCGGCGACGATCATGCCCACTTCGGTCGAGCCGGTGAGGGTCACGGCGGCGATGCGGTCATCGGCGATCAGGCCTGCGACGGCGCTGCTGTCGACCAGAAGCGTGCGGAACAGCCCGTCCGGACACCCCGCCTCGCGCATCACCTCTTCCACGGCCAGCGCGCACTGGGGCACATTGTTGGCGTGCTTCAGGATTGCGCCGTTGCCGGCCGCGAAGCCAGGCGCGGCGAAGCGGAAGAACTGCCAGAATGGGTAGTTCCAGGGCATGATGGCCAGCACCACGCCGAGCGGATCGAACACCACCGCGCTCTCGGCGGCGCTGCTTTCGGTCACTTCATCCGCGAGAAAGATCGGTGCCTTCTCGGCATAGAAGTCGCAGTTCCAGGCGCACTTCTCCACTTCCGCCTCGGCCTCGGGCAGGGGCTTGCCCATTTCCAGGGTGATGAGCCGGCCGTAGCGTTCCTTGCCCGCGCGCAGCACTTTTGCCATGGCGCGCAGCAGTTCGACGCGCTGCTCGATCGGCGTGCGGGCCCACCCCTTCTGCGCGGCGGCGGCGGACGAGAGAGCCGCATCCACGGCGTCCGCGCTGTGCGGCTCGAACCTTGCGATCTCCGCGCCGGTGGCGGGATTGATGGAAAGGATCATTGTGTCCTCCTCAAGCGGCGCGAGAATGGGCGGCGGCGGCGATGCGGCCGCTGACCACCTTGGCGAAGGCTTCGGTTCCTGTGGTGCCGCCAAGATCGCGCGTGCGAGTCGCGGGGTCAGTGATCGTCGCCTCCACGGCCTCTTCGATCAGGGCGGCGGCGGCGATGAGGGCGTCGTTGCCGTCGCGCCGGCCACGCCAATCCAGCAGCATGGCGGCGGACAGGATCAGCGAGGTTGGGTTGGCGATATCGCGACCGGCGATGTCGGGCGCCGAGCCGTGCTGGGCCTGAGCGACGCAGATCTGATCGCCGGCATTGATCGACCCGCCGAGGCCGAGGCTGCCGCACAGTTCTGAGGCCTCGTCGGAGAGGATGTCGCCGAACATATTGGTGGTGACAATCACGTCGAACGTATCGGGGCGGCGGATGATGTGGGCGCTCGCCGCATCGACGATGAGGTCGTCCAGCTCGACATCCGGGAAGTCCTGCGCGACCCGGCGCACCTCCTGGAGGAACAGTCCGTCGGACAGGCGCAGCACATTGGCCTTGTGCACGGCGGTCAGCTTCTTGCGGCGACCACGGGCGATCTCGAAGGCGGCGCGCGCCACGCGGGCACTGCCCTTGGCGGTGATCTTGCGCACGGCGAGGGCGATGTCGGGCTCCGGCATGAATTCGCCGCCGCCGGCGAACATGTTGCGGTCGGCGTAGAAGCCCTCGGTGTTCTCGCGCACGATGATCATGTCCATCGGCTTGCGCAGGATCGTCAGGCCCTCGCGCGAGCGGCAGGGCCGCACGTTGGCGTAAAGCTCGAAGGTCACGCGCAGGGCGCCGGATGGGTTGATGCCGCCCTTTTCCCGGGTCGGATACTCATAATGGGAGACCGGGCCAAGGATGACGCCGTCCATCTCCGGCACCCGCGTCATCACCGGCGGGGGCAGGGTGGTGCCCTGCTCCTTGAGCGTCTTCAGGCCGATGTCCATCTGCTCGAAGGTGAGGCCGAGGCCGAGCTTTTCGTCGGTGGCCTTGAGCACGGCGAGGGTCGCCTCGGTGATTTCGGGGCCGATGCCATCACCGGGGAGCACGAGGATCTTCATCAGAAGCGTCCGTTCTTCAGGAGGGAAAGTCGAACAGCCGCGCCGCATTGTCGGCGAGGATGCGTTTGAAAATGTCGTCGTCGCCGCACCAGGATTTCAGGGTGCGCAGCGCGTCCGCGCTGTCGATCTCGCGGAAAGGTTCGACCGCCAGCGGCCCGCGCAAGGCGCGGTCCTTGCCACCGCCGGTGTGCGGCCAGTCGGAGGCCCACACCATGCGGTCCGGGCGCGCGTCGATCATGGCGCGGGCGATGGGCGCGAGGTCGGCGCGATCGGGCAGCGCCGAGGCGCGGTATTGGGCGGAGAGCTTCACCCATACCTTTCCGGTGGCGAGCAGGTCCAGGAGTTCGGCAAGGCCCGGCTGCTGCGGTCCGCGCTCGGCCCTGGCTCCGGCGAAATGATCGAGAATGACCGGCGCGGCGCTGGCCGCGATGGTCTCGGCGAGGCTGGGCAGCAAGCCCATGTCCGCGTAGATCTGCACCGCGAAGCCGTGGTCCGCGACCCGCGCTGTGGTGGCAGTGAAGGCATCCAGGGCGGCGGTCGCGCGGGTCTCGCCCTTGGATTCCAGATTGACGCGCACCCCGCGCACGCCGGCTGAATACAACGTGCGCAGTTCGGTGCCGGTCACGGTCTGGGGGTCGATCACCGCGACGGCGCGGGCCCGTCCCTCAAGCCGCGCGAGCGCATCCAGCAGGCACGAATTGTCGGCGCCGTAGACGCTCGCCTGCACCAGCACCAGCCGGTCGATGGCAAGGGCTTCGAGATGCGCCTCCAGCATGGCGACGCTGGCGAGGCCCGGCGTGTAGGAGCGGCCTTCGGCGAGCGGAAATCGCGCCGGCTCGAAGACATGGACATGACAATCGCAGGCACCGGCGGGAATCGGCAGGCCCAGGATGTCGCGATCCATCTCTGCCGTTTCCGGCTGCGCCTCGGCCATCGCCCGTTTCCGTCCCGTCTGCTTGTCTCGTTGCCAGAGTGGTAGCTCAGAGTTTGGTACTTTTCAATCATAAAATACCAAATAGAATGCAGTGACGCGGCGAGAGACCAACGGCTCTGTCTGCCGGCTTGCAGGACGCCGAGTGACGATGCACATGGACGAACATGGAAACGCCGCTCGTGACGCAGCTCGCCGCCCAGATCGCGGACCACATCAACGCCGAGAGGATCGAGCCCGGCACGCAGCTCGTTGAGCGCAAGCTTGCCGAGCAGTTCCGCGTCTCCCGCTCTCCGGTGCGACGCGCCCTGATGCTGCTGGAGCAGTCCGGTCATGTGGCGGCGAGCGCAAGCCGGGGCGGCTTTTCCGTCTGCGCCACGGCCGTCGCGGCGGCGGTTCCGCCGAAGCCGGTGGCGTGGGACGAGGATGAGACCGCCTATCTGAAAATCGCTGAGGACAATCTGGAGGGGCGGCTGCCGGACAAAGTGACCGACAGCAAGCTGGCGCGCGACTATGGCCTCTCCAGCGCCCAGCTTCGCCGGGTCCTGGCGCGCATCGCCAACGAGGGATGGATCGAGCGCCTGCCGGGCCACGGATGGGCGTTCCTGCCGATGCTGAAATCCATGCAGTCCTACAAGGACAGCTATCGTTTCCGGCTGGCCATCGAGCCGGCGGGGATTCTGGAGCCGGGCTTCGTGCTCAACCGCGATGCGCTGCTCGCCTGCCGGGTGCAGCAGCAGGATCTGGTGGACGGGCGCATCTGGGAGGTCTCGAACCCCACGTTGTTCGACCTCAACCGCAACGTCCACGAGGCCATCATCGCCTGCAGCCGCAACATCTTCTTCATCGACGGCCTGAAGCGGGTCGACCGGCTGCGGCGGCTGATCGAATACAAGCAGTCGCTGGATCGTCAGTATGCCGCCGTCCGGTGCCGCGAGCATGTGGAGCTGATCGATCTTCTTCTCGCCGAGCGCCGCGATGAGGCCGCCGCGTTCATGCGGCGCCACCTGACCTCGGTGAGCATCGAAAAGATGATCGAACGCTCCCCCCGCGCCTGACGTCTAGCCGCTGGTCTTCCAACTCACCGAAAGGCGGGAGTTCCGGCCGTAGAGCAGATAGGTGGCGATGAGACCGCACAAGCCGGCGAGGGTGAGCCACCAGCCGGGCGCCGCCTTGTCGCCAAGCGCCTCGATCAGCCAGGTGGAAATGGCCGGCGTAAAGCCGCCGAACAGGGCGGTCGCCAGGCTGTAGGCCAGCGAGAAGCCCGAGGTGCGCACGCTCACCGGCATCACCTCGGTGAGTGCCACCACCATGGCGCCATTGTAGCTGGCATAGAGGAAGGAGAGCCACAGCTCCACCAGCAGCATCTTGCCGAAGGTCGGTTCCTGAACCAGCCAAGCGAGGGCGGGATAGGAGGTCAGGAGGGTCAAAATGGTGAAGGTGACGAGGATGGGCCGTCGCCCGATGCGGTCTGACACCGCGCCCATGACGGGCAGCCAGAACAGGTTTGAGACGCCGACGCAGAAGGTGACGATGAGCGCATCGGAGGCCGACAGGTTCAGCACTGAGCGGCCGAAAGTCGGGGTGTAGACGGTGATCGTGTAGAACGACACGGTGGTCATCACCACCAGCATCATGCCCGCGCCCACCAGCTTCCAGTTGGCGGCCATGGAGCGCATGATCTCGCCGATCTCCGGGCGATGCGTCCGCGTCAGAAACTCTTCCGTTTCCTGGAGCGAGCGGCGGATGACGAACAGGAACGGCACGATCAGGCAGCCGATGAAGAACGGGATGCGCCACGCCCAGGAATCCACGGTGGCGGGCGCGAGATACCGGTTCAGCGCGAAGCCGAGTGCCGCCGCCACGATGATCGCCACCTGCTGGCTTCCCGACTGCCAACTCACATAGAAGCCCTTGTTGCCCGGCGTTGCGATCTCCGCGAGATAGACCGACACACCGCCCAATTCCACGCCGGCCGAGAAGCCCTGTAACAGCCGCCCGACGAGAACCAGAATGGGCGCGAGGAGGCCGATGGTCGCGTAGCCCGGCACGAAGGCCACCAGGATGGTGCCGAAAGACATGATGCCGAGGGTGAGGATGAGGCCCTTGCGACGGCCGATCCGGTCGATATAGGCGCCCAGGATGAGCGCACCCAGCGGACGCATCAGGAAGCCCGCGCCGAACGTACCGAAGGTCAGCATGAGCGCCGCGAACGGGCTCGCGACCGGGAAGAACGCCTGGGCGATGTTCGTCGCGTAGAAGCCGAACAGAAAGAAGTCGAACATTTCCAAGAAGTTGCCGCTGGTCACGCGGAAGATGGCGGCGACTTTGGATTGGGGCTGGGGCATCGACTAGATCCTGCGCGCGACGGCGCACGGCGGGACTATGGCCGAGACTAAGGGTCTTGCCTATGGCCGCCAGCGCGTTCCCCAGCGCAACCCGCGCGCGCCAGCGGCGCCGTCAGGCACCCGCTGTTCGCGCTACGGCGTCGGCTTCCGCATTGATCGGCTGGGGTGCCTTGCGGGGCTGTGTGAAAGGCTCGGGCTTGGGTCCGTTGGAATGGACGAGGTCCATGCCCGCATAGAGCCCGCTGGTTTGCTCGATGCACAGGCGCTCAAGATCGCGCTTGCGGATATCGTCGATGGTTTCCTCCGCCTCGGCGGGCGATAGGCCCAGGAACACCAGCGCGTTGTGGCCAAACACGAAGGCCGATTCCAGCGTCTCGCGCATCTGGAAGTCCACCTTCTGGTTCACCAGTTCCAGCGCGTGGCCCCGGTCGAAGGCACGCACCAGGAGGCCGGCATTGGGGAAGGCTTCCTTGGCCAGGGCAACGATCTTGTTGGCGGCCTCGCGCTTGTCGATGCAGATCGCGATGGCGCGTGCCTTGCCGGCGCCGGAGGCGTGCAGCACGTCGAGATTGGTGCCGTCGCCGTAATAGATCTTGAAGCCGAACTTGGCGGCGTTGCGGATCATTTCGGGGTCGGTATCGATGATCGTGACATCGAGCCCGCGCGCCAGGAACGCCTGGCTGACCATCTGACCGAAGCGGCCGAAGCCCACCAGCAGCAGCGAGCCGCTCAAGCCGTCCGGCGTCTCGACGCCATCGAGGTCGGGCGTTTCCGCTGGCAGCAGCTTGCGCGCGGCCATGACCGTGAGCGGCGTCAGCACCATGGAGAGGATGACGGTGGACGACATGACGGCATTGGTCAGCGGATCGAAGATGCCGACCGCCGCCGCCGCCGCGTACAGCACGAAGGCGAACTCGCCGCCTTGGGCGAACAGCGCGGCGCGGTAGATCGCCTCGCGCCGGTCCGCCCTGAAGATCAGCGCCACCACGAAGATACCGAGGCCCTTGACGGCCATATAGCCGACCACCGCAAGCGCCACGATCTGCCATTGGGCGATCACGACGGCGAGGTTCAGCGACATGCCCACCGCCATGAAGAACAGCCCGAGCAGCAGGCCACGGAACGGTTCGATATCGGCTTCGAGCTGATGGCGGAAGGTGGAGCTGGACAGCAGCACGCCTGCCAGGAAGGCGCCCATAGCCATCGAGAGGCCGGAGACCTGCATGAGCAGGGCGGTGCCCAGCACCACGGTGAGGGCGGCGGCCGTCATGATCTCCCGCGCCCGCGCCGCCGAGAGAAGCGCGAACAGCGGGTTGAGCAGCCAGCGCCCGGCCCCCACCACCACGGCGACCGCGCCGACGGCTATGGCCGCGCTGGTCCAGTCGGCGCGAAGGTTTTCTCCCGTCGCCGGTGCCAGCACCGCCACCAGCGCCAGCAAGGGCACGATGGCGAGGTCTTCGAGCAGAAGAATGGAGACCGCCCTTTGGCCCGCAGGTGTCGCGGTCTCGCCCGCTTCATCCAGGATCTGGATGATCGCGGCGGTCGAGGAGAGCACGAAGCCCATGGCGGCGATGAAGGCCACCGCCGGGTTCAGCCCGGCCGCTATTCCAAGCCCCGTCAGCAGCGCGCCGCAGACGCCGACCTGTGCCGCCCCGAGCCCGAAGATCTCCTTCCGCAGGCTCCACAGACGCGCGGGCCGCATTTCCAGCCCGATGACGAACAAGAACATGACGACGCCGAGTTCGGCGAAATGGAGCACCGCCTCGGGCGCAGCGATGACCCTGAGGCCGAACGGGCCTATGGCGAGGCCGGCGGCGAGATATCCCAGTACCGAGCCGAAGCCGGCGCGCTTGAAAAGCGGGGCGGCAACCACCCCGGCGCCGAGAACCGCAACGATCTGAACCAGTTCAAAGTTTGTAGGCTCGGCCACGCGTCCCTCTTTCTGCACCGGGTCGGCCGTGGGGAAACGGCAGTTGCCATGACCTAACGTTATTCGTCCTGCCGGATCGAGCCCTATTTTCGCAAGGCTACGTGAATTTCCCGCCGAGTTTGGTGGACCCAAATGGAAAAAGGCCCACCAGAAGCGGGCCTTCGTTTCGTGCAGGGTGGCTTCTCGGCGGTGTCAGCGCACGGCGATGAGGTCGATCTCGATCAGCGTGTCCTTGATGAGGAGGCCGGATGTGCCGATCGTGGTGCGGGGCGGGGGGACGTCGAAATATTCCCGCCACACCTCGTCGAAGCCGGCGAAATCGTTGAGGTCGGTGAGAAACACCTGGGCCTTCACCACCTGGTCCAGGGAGGAACCCGCCGCCGCGAAGGTGCGCTTCAGGTTTTCCATGATGAAGCGGGTCTGAAGCTTGATGTCGGATCCGTAATAGGGAAACGCGGGGTGCTTGCGCGCCTCGGCGGGAACGCCGGTCTTGAAATCCGAGGCGAGCTGGCCGGCGGCGAAGATGAAGGGGCCGACAGCCGTTGCCTCCGAATAGTTGGCGATGGGCTTGGCATTGCCCGAGGTGATGACCTCATGCGCCAGCCCGTCCTTCGGGACATAGGCGATAATGTCGATCTCGATCAGCGTGTCCTTGATGAGCAGGCCCGAAGTGCCCACCGTGGTGCGCGGTGGCGGCACCTGGAAATATTCCTTCCACACCTCGTCATATCCGGCGAAGTCGTCGAGATCGGTGAGGAAGACTTGCGCTTTTACCACCTGATCGAGGGATGAACCCGCAGCCGCCAGAGAGCGCTTCAGGTTTTCCATGATGAAGCGGGTCTGAAGCTTGATGTCGGAACCGTAGAACGGGAACGCCGGGTCGCGGCGTGCTTCAGGTGCCACGCCGGTCTTGAAATCGCTGGCAAGCTGGCCGGCGAGAAACAGCAGCCCGCCCACTTCGATCGCCTCGGAATAATTGGCGAGCGGCTTTGGGTTTTCCGAGGTGACGACCGTGTGGGTGCCGAGTTCAGGCGTGTAGCCGATGAGGTCGATCTCGATCAGCGTGTCCTTGATGAGCAGGCCCGTGGTGCCCACCGTGGTGCGCGGCGGCGGGACGTCAAAATACTCGCGCCACACCTCGTCGAAGCCGGCGAAATCATTGAGATCGGTGAGGAAGACCTGGGCCTTCACCACATTATTAAGCGACGAGCCGCCCGCCTCGAAGGTGCGCTTCAGGTTTTCCATGATGAAGCGGGTCTGGAGCTTGATGTCGGACCCGTAATAGGGAAACGAGGGGTGCTTGCGCGCTTCCGCGGGAACGCCGGTCTTGAAATCCGAGGCGAGCTGGCCGGCGGCGAACAGGACGCCGCCCGCTAGGGTCGCCTCGGAATAATTGGCCAGCGGCTTCGGATTGCTGGAGGTGACGCGGCTGATCTCGATCACGGCAAGATCCTCTCAATATTCCCAAGGAGAAGACCCCGGCCGAGGCGGCCGGGGTCGGATGCGTTTCAGTTCTGCACGGGGATGTTGCGGGCGTTGGTTTCCTTGCCCGCGTCGATCTTCACCACATGGGTCACGAGCAGCGGGTCGCCCTTTTCGTCGAACTTGAAGGCGCCGCGCGTGGAGTTGAATTCCACCTTGGCAAGGGCATCGCGTACCGCCGCGCGGTCCGCCTTGCCGGCCTTCTCGATGGCGATAAGGGCCAGGGAGATGGCGTCGTAAGCCTCCGCCGCATAGGCGTCGGGGGTGCGCCCGTAGGCGGCCTTATACTTGTCGATGAAGGTCTTGGCGGCGGGAATATCAGCGACCGTGGCCGGGCTGAAGTGGGTGGTGAACATCACGCCGTCCACGGCGCTGCCGCCGAGTTCGATGAACTTGGGGGTCGCCACGCCATCCGAGGCAAAACGCGGCAGGGTGAGGCCGATCTGGGCGAACTGCTTCGCCACCAACGCGCCCTCGGTGTAGCGGGACCATTCGATCATGGCATCTGCGCCGCTCGCCTTGACGCGGTTGAGCTGGGCGGTGAAATCAAGGTCGCCGCGCGTGTAACGCTCGTCCGCAACGATCTCGTAGCCGTATTTCTCGCCTGCCTTCTTGAAGGCGTCGAAGCCGCCACGGCCGAAGTCGTCGTTCACGTAGAGAAAGGCGAACTTCTTATACTTCGGGAATTTGTCATGGATGAAGTCGACGAGATCCGCCACAAGCTTGGTGTCCGGGACCGGCGAGCGGAATACCCATTTGTTGCCGGCGGTGGTGATCTTCTGGGCGGTGCCCGCGACCACGATCTGCGGCACTTCCATCTGCCGCGCCACCTGCGAGGCGGCAAGGCTGGCGGGGCTGGAGATGGAGCCGATCATCATCAGCACCTCATCCTTGGAGATGAGACGCTTGGCCGAGTTCACGGCTTCTTCCGGCTTGCCGGCATCGTCCGCGTAGACCACCTCGATCTGCTTGCCGAGAAGGCCGCCTGCGGCGTTCTTCTCCTTGACGGCGAGATCCACGGATTCCTTTTCGCTCTGCCCCATGGCGGCGGCATCGCCGGTCATCGGGCCGAACACGCCGATCTTGACGGTATCCGCCAAGGCCGCGTGGGCGGCGCCGGAGGCGAGAACCCCGGCGAGGAAAAGGGAACGCAACGTTTTATTCAAATGGGCCATTTTGTTACTCCGGAAAGGTTAGATTGTTGAAGAGCCGCATTGGCGGGTTTTCTTTTCTTACGTTTCCTCAAGCTCTTTTTCGCCGAGATAGCTCGCCCAGACTTTGGGGTGCGTAATCAGCACGTCGCTCTGGTCCGTGAGAACCACCTGTCCGGTCTCGAGGACGTAGCCGCGCTTGGAGAGGGTCAGGGCCAGTTCGGCATTCTGCTCCACCAGCAGGATGGTCACGCCCTCGGCGCGGAAATGGCCGATGGCCCGGATCACCTCTTCGACGATGATGGGGGCAAGGCCGAGCGAGGGTTCATCCAGCAGAAGGAGCGTCGGCTGCGCCATCATCGCCCGGCCGAAGGCCAGCATCTGCTGCTCGCCGCCGGAGAGGGAGCCGCCCATCTGCCGCCGCCGCTCATGAAGGCGCGGAAACAGGGCGAAGACCTCGTCCCGGATCAGGCGTTGGCGGGTGGCGGCGCGGGGGGAATAGGCGCCCACATCCAGGTTCTGCTCGACGCTGAGGCGCGGGAAGATGCGTCGGCCTTCCGGCACATGGACGATGCCCCGGTCGACGATGGCCTCCGGCCGTAGGCCGTTGATGACCTCGCCGAGAAACTCGATGGTGCCGCCTGCCGGCTGTACCAGGCCTGAGATAGCCTTCAGCGTGGTGGATTTCCCGGCGCCGTTCGACCCGACCAGAGCGATGGTCTCTCCGGCCTCGACGGTGACGTCGATGCCCCGCAGCGCCGCCACCGGGCCGTAGCTGACGGAGAGGTTGCTAATGCGCAGCATGAGCCGCCTCCGCTTTCCGTACCGCCGCCGCCGCCGCCACCGCGCCCTTGCCGAGATAGGCGCCGATGACAGCGCTGTCGGAGCGGATTTCCGCCGGCGTGCCGCGTGCCAGCAGCTTGCCGTAATTGAGCACGGTGATGCGGTCGCAGGTGGGCATCACCACGTCCATGTGGTGCTCGATGAGGATGATGGTGGTTCCCGCCGCGCGGATGCGCAGGATGAAGTCCACCAGATGCTTGCTCTCGCTGCCGTTCAACCCGGCGGCCGGCTCGTCCAGCAGCATCAGGCGCGGCCGGGCGACGAAGGCCCGCGCAATCTCCAGCAGGCGCTGATGACCGTAGGGCAGGCTTCCGGCGGGCTGGTCCGCGAGATGGGTGAGACCGACGAACGCGAGAGCGTCGCGGGCCTTCTGCGTGATCTCCGCTTCTTCCCGCTTCTGGAACGGCGTGCGCAGCAAGGCGTGGAGAATCTCCGCGCGGGTCGAGGCGTGGAGCCCCACCTTCACGTTTTCCAGCGCCGTCATCTCACGGAACAGTTTCAGATTCTGAAAGGTGCGGCGAATGCCGGTGGAGGCGCGGCGCTCGGAGGGCAGGCGGGTGATGTCCGCGCCATCGAACAGGATCCGCCCGGCGCTCACCGGCAGATGCCCGGAGAGCAGGTTCAGCATGGTGGTCTTGCCGGCACCATTGGGGCCGATGAGCCCGTGGACCTCGCCTTCCACCACCTCCATGTCCACCGCATCCACGGCCAGGAGGCCGCCGAACCGCCGGCTCACGCCATGGGTTTCGAGAAGGGCGCCCATCAGTTCGCCTCCCTCGGCTTGGCGGCGCGGCGCGCGCGGAGGGACGTGAACAGCCCACCCACCTTCGATGCGCCGAGCGTGACCAGCCCGACGATGCCGAGATTGCCCGCCGCCATGAGAAGAATGACGGCGAGGCCGAACAGGATCATGCGCAGTTCGCCGGACGAGCGCAGCACCTCCGGCATCAGCACCACCACGAATGCGCCGACCACCGCGCCGGACAGACTTCCCAGCCCGCCGATCACCGCCATGATCATGATTTCGATAGATTCGTTGAAGGTGAAGTCGCTGGGGCTGAGATAGCGCGAGTGATAGGCGAACAGGCCGCCCGCGACGCCGGCCGTGAAGGCCGCCACCAGGAAGCATTTGCTTTTCGCCCAGGCGAGGCGGATGCCGCTAGCGCGGGCCGCCTCTTCGTCCTGCGCCAGGGCCGACAGTGCCCGGCCGAAACGGGATTTGCGGATGCGGTCCATGGCGATGAACACCAGGGTCAGGATGGCAAGGCAGATCCAATAGAACGTGTTGTCGCCCGCCAGCGAGAGGCCGAAGACCGTGGGGTTGGGAATGTCCATGAGTCCCATGCTCCCCCCCGTCAGCCATTCCTCGTTCAGGATGACGAGATGGACGATGATGCTGAAGCCGAGCGTCGCGACGGCAAGGCTCGTGCCCTTCAGCCGGACCAGGGGGATGAGCAGGAGGCTCGCCGCTGCGGCGGCGAGGCCGCCCGCCAGCAGGGTGAGGAAGAACGGCACCCCATAGTTTGCCGCAAGTCCGCCCGCCACATAGGCGCCGATGCCGTAGAAGGCGCCCTGGCCGAGGGAGAGAAGCCCCGCCATGCCCAGCAGAAGCTGCATGCCGAGGGCCAGAATGGCCGCGATCAGCGCCAGGCTGAAGACGTGCAGCCAGTAAGCGTTGTGCTGTACCAGCGGCACGGCCGCGAGGATGAGAAGGGCGATGATGCGGGGCAAGGCCGCGGACATTTTGAGGGTCATCCCTAGACCTGCCTGCCGGCGCGGCTGAACAGGCCCATGGGCGCCACCAGGAGAATGAGGATGAGCACGACCATGCCCACCGCGTCCTTGTAGGATGTGGAAATAAACATGGCGGAGAAGGTCTCGATGACGCCGAACAGCAAGCCGCCGACCATGGCGCCGGGCACGCTGCCAAGGCCCCCCAGCACCGCCGCGACGAACGCTTTGATGCCGGTGGTGAAGCCCATGTTGAAGGAGGTGAAGAACAGAGAGCCGAGCAGCACGCCGGCGGCGCCGGCCATCATGCCGGAGACCGCGAAGGTGTTCACCGTCGCGCGCTCCACGCTGATGCCCATGAGCCGCGCCGCATCAGCGTCCTGCGCCGCCGCCTGCATGGCGATGCCCGCCCGGCTGTAGCGAAAGAAAGCGGCGAGCGCGGCCATGATGAAAATGCTCAGCACCACGATGCTGGCAAGCTGCGGAGAGACGGTGAAGCCGGCGATGGAGATGCCGCGCGTGTGAAAGAGCGTGGGATAGGCCAGAGGTTCGGAGCCCCAGACGAGGCGGGCCACGTTTTGAAGGACGATGGAAACGCCGATGGTGGCGATGACCACATTGATCAGCGGGACGCGGCGGGCGCGCAGCGGGCGATAGACCCCAAGCTCCACGGCAACCGCCATGGCGCCGCCGCCCAGCGTTCCCCCGACCAAGGCGAGCACGGGCGCATCGGTCGCCCAAACACCCACGGAGAAGCCGGCCATCGCGCCGACCATCATCACTTCGCCCTGGGCGAAGTGAAGGATATCGGTCGCCCGTACAATCATCGAAATACCAAGTGCAATAAGGCTATAGATGCAACCTATTGCCAGGCCGCCGAGTAGAGTCTGGAGGAATTGATCATAAATCATCCGGACTTGGATCTTCCGTATCGAAAGTGGCGCAGTTGATAACGGTATCTGGCTTTTCATGATGGGCAAGATCAAATTGCATGCGCATGCAATCCAAAAAATGGGCAGATAACGGAGTGGTTTGGGCATGCCGACGTTGGGGCATGCCGCGTGAAGCACACGAGGGGCGGCCGAAACGCCTATATCGCCGGATTGAAGATAGAGCGCGGCTCTTGCGTCGCGCCCGTTCCTCGGCGTTTTCCCTGAACTTTTCGGCGGATAGCGCGTTCTGCGGCAATGAATGGATGCGCATGCAATGCCGACTTGGCATCCTGATTGCACAAATTAATCAGTATCCGTTCGCAAGAACGGGCTTCTGCCCAGAATTAAGTCACGAAAGAGCCGGACCATGAAGAAAATCCACCTGGCCTTCGACATGTCCTGGACCCAAGTGGAAACCCAATGGCGCCAGCCGGGTTCCTGGGTCGGCCCCGATTATCCCTCCATCGGACTGTTCGAGGATATGGCGCGCCTCGCCGAGCGCGGCGGGCTGGACATGATCTTCTTCGGGGACGGCACCGGGGTTCCGGACACCTGGGGCGGCGGCATTGAGGATGCGGTGCGCTATGGCGTCGCCTGGCCACGGCTCGACATGAGTCCCTGGATCACCCTCATGTCGCGTGTGACCAGCCATGTCGGCTTCGGGCTCACCTACGCCTCCACCTTTATGCATCCCTTCTATACCGCGCGGCTGCTCAATTCCATGGACCATGTCACCAATGGGCGCATGGCGTTCAACGTGGTCACGTCCCAGCGCCGCTCGGACTATGCCAATTACGGCTATGACGAACTGGTGGACCACAATTCCCGCTACGACCGGCTGGAGGAATTCGTCGATGTCTGCCGGGCGCTGTGGGGGAGCCTGGATCCCGACGCCTTCATTTGGGACAGCGCCACCGGGCAGGTCGCCGATCCGGCAAAGGTTCGGGCGATCAATCACGATGGGCGGTTCTTCAAGGTGAAGGGCCCGCTCAGCGTGCTGCCGTCGCCGCAGCGCCAGCCGGTGGTGCTCCAGGCCGGCGGCTCGCCGCGCGGCACCCGCGCAGCAGCCCATGTGGCCGACCATGTGTTTGGCCTCACCAAGTCCGTGCCCCTGATGCTACAGCAGCGCAACGATCTCGACGCGGCGCTGCGCGCAGAGGGGCGCGACCCGGAGGAGGTGGGCATCCTCTGGTCGATGCGCGCCATCGTCGCGGACACGCAAGCCGAGGCGGAGGCGCTCCGGGAGAGGCTGATCGACGGCGTATCGCGCGAGGCGGTCGGGGTCTGGCTTTCGCACAACACCGGCTTCGACATGTCCACGCTGCCGCAACGCTTCACCCTGTCCGAGCTTCAGGCTCGCATCACCGCGGCGAACGCTTCGCCCGTGGGCTTTGTCGCCCTCCTGGCGAAGGAATATGGCCAGGATACGGAAATCAGCCTGGATGATTTCTTCGAGCACGGCCTGCGCCACGCCACCGGCTACGCCGTCACCATGGCGGGCACCGCCACGCAGGTGGCGGACCGCATGGAGGAGATGTTCGAGGGGACGGGAAGCCGTGGCGGCTTCATGATCTCGATCTCGCAGGCGAGCCCGCGCGCGGTGCCCTACAACATCATCACCCAACTGGTTCCCGAGCTTCAGCGCCGGGGCCGCTACCGCACCGCTTATGAGGGGCGCACCCTGAAGGAAAATCTCGCGAGCTGAGGTGGGTGCCCGCCGCCTATCCGGCGGCGGGCAGCGCCTCGAAGCGGCCGTTGAAATACAGCAGCGGCGCGGTAGCGATCTCGTGCATCTGCATGTGCTGCACCTCGCCGATGAACACCGTGTGGGAGTGCACCTCCATGGTGGCCGTCACCGTGCAGTCGAAGCTGGCAAGCGCGCTCGGCAGCGCCGGTGCGCCGGTGGCGAGCGAAAGCCAGGGCTGATCCGCGAAGCGGGTCTCGCGCAGATGCGGCGAGGAAAAGCGGCGGGCGGTTTCGACATCACCATGGCTCAGCACGTTGACGCAGAACACGCCGGTGCGGCGGATCACGTCGTGACTGTGGGCACTACGGTTGACGCATACGAGCAGTGTGGCATTGGGCTCGGCCGCCACCGAACTCACGGCTGTCGCCACAAAGCCGTGGGGAACGCCATCTTCCACCGTGGTTATGATCGTGACGCTCGCCGCAAGCCGGCGCATGCCCTGCTTGTATTGCTCGGTGTCCACCATGAACGCGCCTTTCCGGGGAACCGACCCCGCACCCGGCGCCTCGCGGCGCAATAAGTGATAGAGACTAAAATGAGCCGCCATTGCTGTACAAGCTCATTATGCATGCGTATGCAATCAGAGTTGAGGGTATTTTGTGCATACGGGTTTTCTTCACTTGCTTTGTATGGCACCCCTCGTGAGGATCATACACCAATAGGTGTAGCGGGATGAAGATGGCGAAGGCGGGTCGGCGGGGCGTGGGGCGGGTCACGGCGGAAGAGGTGGCGTTGCGCCTGGGGGTGTCGCAATCGACCATATCGCGGGCGTTCTCGTCCAGCGCCAGCATTTCCGAGGAGATGAGGAAGCGCGTGGCCGACGCCGCGCTGGAACTCGGCTACCAGCCGAACATGATCGCCCGCAGCCTGATCACCCGGCGCACCGGCATGGTCGCCATCGTCATCGGCAATCTGGTTGACCCGTTCTACACCACCCTGCTGGACATCCTTACCGAGAGGCTTCAGGCCGCCGGCAAGCAGACCCTTTTATTCTCTTCCTCACGGGAGGGCGGCCTTGATGATATCTTGCCGACGCTGCTCCAGTATCAGGTGGACGGCATCATCATCACGTCAGCGACCGTCACGTCCGACATGGCGCGGGTCTGCGCCAAGCGCGAGACACCGGTGGTGCTGCTGAACCGCAACGTGCCGGGCCTGGATATCAGCGCGGTGTGCTGCGACAACGTCCAGGGCGGCCGCGAGATGGCGCGCCATCTGGTGGAACTCGGGCACAAGCGGTTCGCCTTCGTCGTCGGCCAGCCCGACGCAAGCACCAGCCTGGAGCGCCAGCAGGGCTTCGTCGCGGGGCTGGCGCGGTTCGGTATCTCCTCCTGCAATATCGAGCAGGCCGGGGAATACAGCTATGAGGCGGGATATGCGGCGGCGCTGCGGCTCGCGGACAGTGGAAACCGTCCCGACGCGGTATTTTTCGCCAGCGATATCATGGCCATCGGCGGCATGGATGCTTTCCGCAGCCGTGGCCTTTCCATTCCGGGCGACATTTCGGTGGTGGGCTTCAACGACGTGCCGCTGGCGGCCTGGCCCACCTATTCCCTGACCACGGTCCGACATCCCTGGGAGCGGATGGCGGAGCGCGTCGTCGAATTGCTGGGTTTCGCCGAAGATGATGCCGGCCCGGCGCGCAAGGCGATGATGGAACTCATTCCCGGCGACCTCATCCTGCGCGCCTCCACCGGTCCCGCCCGGTAGGGTACAGTCGCAACACATCGGGTGCGGACACGCGCCGCCTTGAAGGCCATCGCGCATCCGCACCCGCCAGTATCGTTCGGTCCCTTGCTTCAGGCTGAGGGGGTGGAGCCTACGTGCCTCGGGTCGAAGTTCGACAGTGCGGCTGGCCTTGCCTCAAAGGCAAAGGGCCGGTCGGAGAGGGTGTAGCGATACCAAGGCGCGTCGTTCATCCGGCCGAGCTTGTGACGCAGGCTGCCGAACGCGCCATAGATCAGCGCATACGGCTGGCCATGGAAGTGCTTGAGGATGTCGAGCCAGGCGCGGGGCTCGGTATCGATGAAGGCCTCCATGTCCTTGGCGATCTCATCCTCGGTCATGGGCGTGAGGTTATCCGGCGGATCTCCGAGGTCCGTCACGGCGCTCTTGATGAATTCGTCCGGATTCCACCCCGCACCGAGCGGCTTGGTGCAGTCCATGCCGATCTTGGAGCACACGCCTGGTTCAGCGCACTTCGGATCCACCGTCATGGTGTTGCAGTCTTTGATTATGATGGTGTCGCGATCCGGCATGTAGCGGAACGCCATCGCGGCGAGGACGGCCTGGTCGTCCCAGATGTCCACGTCGTCGTTGAACACCATGGCGATCTTGGGCAGGCCCTGCTTTGAGCAGGTCAGCATGAGGCCGAGCGCCTGTTTGGCGTCGCCGGCACCCAGCGGCCGGATCTTGGCATAGGCGATGTTCGAGAGCCCGCCGGCCGGGCTGCGCACTTCCATGACATCAATGCCGGCGAGCCGCAGCGCGCCGTAGAGGTCCGCCTCGATGGCGGGCAATTGCAGCATGTTGTCGGTGTACCAGGGATGCATGCCGCCGATGGTGCAGTGCTGGTAGATGGGATTCTTGCGGTACGTCATCGCCTTCACCTTGAGGCGATAATTGTGCTTCATCCCGCCGCCGTACATGCCGGTGAATTCGCCGTAGGGGCCTTCGTCGAAGTTCAGCCCTTCCAGCGCCATGAGTTCGCACTCAAGGACCAGTTCGGCATTGGCGGGCACCGCCACGTCAATGGTCTCGCATTTCACCATCTTCGCCGGCGCGCCGTAAAAGCCGCCGAGAACCTCGAAATCGTCGGTGTCGCCGGGGACGCCGACGAGGGCGGAAATCTTGTCCACCGTCGGGCCGCCGATCACCATGGCGACTTCGAGATTTTGCCCCTTCGCGGCCGCCGCCATCGCATGAATGCGCTGGCGATGGGAGGTGCAGGTCATGTCCACCGACTTCTCGTTCTTCGAGCGGAACATGGAGCGGTAGATGCCCCAGTCATAGACCCCGGTGTCGGGATGCTTGCTGATGAAGAGGTTGTCGTTGGTGTAGGCGTGGCCGTCGCGGTCGTGGTGCAGGAACAGCGGGAGGCGGGTTAGGTCGACATCCTCGCCCTTGAGGATCACCTCTTTGCACGGCGCCGTGTCCACAAGCTCCCACTTTGCGCGGGCCTTGGCTTTCTCGACCATCTTGCGTCCGGTCTGCGTCTTGTCGCATTCCATGGCCCAGGCATACATATCCTGGTTGGAATAGGCGTTGGCGAGGACCGAGAACTCGCAGTCCTTGATCTTCTCCATCAGGACGGCTTTGGTCGGATTGGCCTCGATCGTCTTGGGAATCTGATCGACGCGAATCTCATCCGTGATGCGGACGAGAAACCCGGCCGCGTCCATGGCCTGGACGAATTCGGGAAGCGACTGTTGGGAAGCCATGATGCTGATCCTTAAGTCGCAATCAGGAAAAGGCGGGTTCAGACACGCCGGATTCGACGTACTCGCGCAAATGATCCATCAGCGCGCCCCAGATGGTGTTGCACTTGATGAAGTTCGCCTCGTTGTGAGGCCAGCCGCCATGTGCCACCTGCACGCAGGTTCGCCCGTCCGCGCCGGGGGTCAACGTGAAGTCCGCGGTGGTGCCGACGGCATCTCCGGGCCCCTTCGTACAGGTCCAGCGTATTTCCGCAGTATCATTTCGGTCGATCCGCCACGAAAATTCCGGCCGGTCAGTATATTTGAGAAGCCATTCGGTTCCGACTTCGCCGCTGCCCGATACGAGAGGGGTGTTCCAGCCTTGCAGTCCTTCGCGCGTGCTGAGCGCTTTCTGGATTTTTGCCGCGTCAGCCGAGATGTAAATCTCATGCTTCAAGGAATGTGCGCCAGCCATCAGTTTTCTCCCAAGCCTCAGGGATAATGAGTCAAATGCCGAGCCTAATGCAAGCCTAGCAGAATCTGTGTCGGCCTCGCCGTCCCGCAGTTTCCGCAGGAAAAACTCAGAGGCGATGAACAAAACTGTTCAAACCCTCATGATAGCAACATTCATTTTTATGTCGCACTTCTTCTGAAGTGGCTCATTCATCCAGCTTCTGCCGCGATGGCGGGTGTAAGTATTTGTGCGGCGCACAATGCCAGGTAGCTCAAGGCGCTCCGCCCACCTGTGGGGAAGGTGCCAGTTTGGTCAGGACGACGCGGCAGATCATGATCGTGGCGACGGCCACGACACTTCCCAGGCCTGCCTCGATCAGCCGCTCCACGAGCAAAGGCGTCCATGCAAGGCCGCGCCCGAGATTGCTCATGCCGATTGCCAGCGGTGAGATGAAGAGAAGCGCGATCGCATAATTGCGGACGACGAAAAGCTCCGCGACCCCCTGAAAAACCGTGATCAGCACGATCAGCGCAAAGACGCTCGGCTCTGTCGAGAACAGCAGAAAGGCAAGGCACACGCCCCCCAGGGTGCCGAGCACCAACTGGAAAGTCCGGCGGAAAATATCCGATGATGTGAGGGCCGGCATCAGCGCAGCGACCGTCACCGGCGACCAGAACGGATGGCCGATGTGTAGCGTCAGCGCGAGAAACCAAGCGCCCACCACGCCAATCGCGGCGGCGGCGATGATGACGATGTGCTGCCTCATGTCGAGTTTGGCAGCCCCGTCCGCCGCCCGCGTCTTGAGGTGGCGCATGCGTGCGCGCGCATTCAGGGCGCTTTTGCCCCCCAGCAGAGTTAGCAGGATCGCGGTGCCCGCACCGCCGGCGCTCGCGGCGATGGCACTCCCAACCTGTTCCGGCTTCAACGGGATCTCGGCGACGACGAGGAAGGCCAGGACAAAGAAAATCTCGCCGCGCGGCACCCATCCCATGACGGTCCCGAGCGTGCCGGCACCGATCACCACGGCCGCGAGCATGGTGCCGAGCAGCCAAGCCGGGCCCTGCGTCGCCGCATAGATCGCGCCCACCGCGATGGTGGCGACCATGCCGGCGCCGACGACCAGTTCCGTGTCAGCCCTGCGCTCGGCGGTCTCGCTGTGGCCATAGAGTGAGGTCAGTGCGCCGAAGGCGGCATAGACCGCGATATCGACGCGTCCGCAGGCAAACAGCACGAGCAGAGGCAGGCCGACGGAGGTGCCGACACGCAGCGCGGCCCGGACGTCCTGTGTCTTTACCTTGTCGGAAAAGCTGCGCATTAATCGCACCACCTGCGGAAAAAAGGACGACGGGACAATGCCCTATCAAGACCTGCGAGGCTTCCTTGAGGCTTTACGGCAATCCGGCGACCTCGTCGACATCGCCAGACCCATCGCCCTGAAATACGACATCGCGAAAGCCCTCGCGAAAGCCAGTGCGGTCGATGGGCCTGCGCTCATGTTTCCGCAGAACGGCACCGATTTCCCGCTTGTCGCCGGCCTCTACGGTTCCCGCCGCAGGGCGCTGGTTGCCTTCGAGGCGACTGAGGAAACCATTCATGCGCGCGTGACGAAGGGGATCGACAACCCGATCGGTCCGGTCGATTTCGCAGGTCGGCCGCCGTGTCAGGACGTGGTCCTCACCGGCGACGACATTGATCTCACGAAGCTGCCGGTGCCCACCTACAGCCCCAAGGACGGCGGCCCCTACATCACGGCGGGTATCGTGGTGTCCGAGGACCCGGATACGGGAATCCCGGATATCGGAAACTATCGCTTCCAGCTCCATGGCCCGCAGGTACTCGGGCTGTTCTCGGCGTCCAATCACCGGTTCGGCAAGAACATCGCCAAAGCCCTTGAACGTAAGGTGCCGCTCCATGGCGCGATCGTCATCGGCGTCGACCCAATGACGGTGTTTGCCTGCCAGGTGCAGTCGGGCGATACGACAAACGACTGGTTCGTTGCCGGTGGGTTACGCGGTGCGCCGGTCGAACTCGCGCAGGCGGTGAGCAATTCACTCAAGGTGCCGGCCTATGCGGAGTTCGTCATCGAGTTCGTCGTCGATGAGGACGACCAGCGCGTTGAGGGGCCGCTCGGCGAATATACCGGCTATTACACCCCCGCATCGCTCAAGCCGACCGCCAAGGTGACGGCCATCACCCATCGCAAGGATGCGATCTTCCAGGGCCTTCTGACCGGCAAGCCGATCACCGAAAACCACGTCCTGAAGCAGATCCCCTTTGAGGTGTCGATCCTGCGCCAGCTTAAGGCCCAGTTCCCGACGATCCGCGATATCTCGATCACCAGTTCCGGGGGGGTTCAGGTGTATGTCGTGATCGCCATGGTGCCGCGTTATGAGGGCGAGGCGCGCCACGCGATCCTGGCGGCGATGGCCTGCAACCTTCATCCCAAATGGGTGATTGTGGTCGATCCGGACATCGACATCCGCACGTCCTCGGACGTCGAATGGGCCATGTCGTTCCGCGTGAAGCCGAATGTGGATGTCTTCGTGGTGGATCGCACCGCGACGGCGCCACTCGATCCCTATACCGACGGCGGCTATTCGTCCGCGGTCGGCATCGATGCCACGCGGCCGTTCGGCGTCGAGTTTCCCGAGGTGTCGGAAGTTCCCGATTGGCGCGCGTTCGACCTGCCGGAAATCGACAAGCGCTGAACGTCGTATAGGTATCCCCTGGGTCTGGGTATCCCTGGTTCTGGGTATCCTGGCCTTCGTCGCGCTCACAGGCGCGACGAAGGAGCATGCCACTTAAAGTTCAGCTGGCAGGGTTCAGCGAGAGGACGGACTCGAACCCCTCGAATTCCGGCGGGCCGATATAGTTCACCTTGTTGGTGCCGGCGTTGCGGTGGGCGTCGCGGAAGGCTTCGGACTTGGTCCAATCCTCGAACGCTGACTTGTCCTTCCAGTGGGTGTGGGAGGAATAGAGCACATGGTCCTCCCGCACCGGTCCCTTCAGCAGATTGAAGGCGACGAAGCCGGGAACGCTGAGGAGATAGCTGTCGCGCTCGCGCCAGACGCGCTCGAATTCGTCCTGGGACTCCGGCTTCACTTTGAAACGGTTCATTGCGATGTACATGGAGGCTGTCTTCCTAACGGATGGGTCCTGGCTCACTTGGTCGCCAGGGTGGTGGGCGAGAGCGCGGACAAGTATCCATCGCCGAACCGGATTGTGAGCGAGGCCTTCAGGGTGATGCCCGCGCTGGGCAGGAACTGCTGATACTGCGTGTACTGCTCGTTCAGCAAGTTTTCGACGGAGAGTGCGGCGAGCACATTTTCGCTCGGCGCATAGCCCAGGTAGAGGCTGACGAGGTTGAAGCCGGGTGTGGGCGTATAGACCGAGCCCACGGGCAGATCTTCCATCGCCGCGACCGCGACCCAGCGAACCGAGGCGGTGATCCTGTTGTCCCACAGCCGCACGCCCAAGGTCGTGGCGACATTGTCCGGCATAACGGAGGAGAGCGGCTGTCCGTTCGAGGTGTCCTCGCCATTGGTGACGGTGCCGTTCACCCCCACGAACCACTGGCCCGTGTCGTACATGCTCTCCACCTCGAAGCCGGTAAGCTTGGCCGAGGCGACGTTCTGATACTGGGCGTAGGCGGTGGTGCCGAACGCGGTGGTGCCATACTGGACCAGCTCGATATAATCCGAGACATCGTTGCGATAGACGTTGGCCTTGACGCGGACCTTGTCGCCCTTCGTCAACAGGTCGTCGAACTTGATGTTGACGCCGATTTCCTTGTTCTTGCCGACTTCAGGCAAGAGGTTGGGGTTGGGCATGAAGCAGAACACGCCAAAGCTGCCATCCGGGCAGGTGACGATCGGAATAGCCGGCGGATGCGCGCCTGATACCAGGGTTTCGGTGACGGTCGGTGCGCGGAACGCCTCGGCATAGGTGCCGTAGACCGTGAACCACGGGACCGGCGTGATGCCGAGGGTGAACTTGGGCGAGAAGCGGCTGTCGCTGTTGGACGTGCCGTCGCCATTGAGCGAGTAGCTGTCGTAGCGGACGGCGGCGATGGCTTCGAGCCAGGATGAATAATTGCCCTGCCACTGCACGAATGCGCCACCGACACTGCGATCGCCGCTTGGATTGTAGCCGTCGCCGAAGCCGAAATTGTCGATGTTGCTGACATCGTCGTGGAAATACTCGCCGCCCACGGTCACGGCGTTACGGATGCCGTTGAATTCGAAACGCGACGTGTTGTTGGCATCGAAGCCGGTGGTATCGATGGTGAAGCTGCGGGGATCGCCGACGGCGCCGGTGATGGTGCTTCTGGTTCCCGCAACCTTCACCTGATCCTGCTGCACGCGGTTCCAATAGACGTTGCTATGCCAATTGAAGAAATTGTCGTTGGGATTGTCGTAATTATAGGTGGCGGTCAGGGTCTGGTTGATGACCTGGGTGCCATACTGGGTCAGGGTCGGCGTCGGGACGTCGTTGCTGGTCGTGTAGGTCGAATTGTAGTTCAGGCCCGAGATCTTGATCTCGTGAAAATCGGCTGGGCGGAAGGTGGCCTTGGCGATGCCGGTCCAGGTGTCGTAGGCGGTGCCCGGCACCATGTTGCCGTTGCCGTCCGAATAATTGGTTGCCTGACGATAGGTGCCGCCCCAGAAGAGGTCGACGTTCTGGCCGAGGCGCGCGGCGCCGAAGGCGGAGCCGAAGCCCATGGGGCCGTTGCTGCCGAACTCGCCGGTTCCTTCCACGCCCCATGTCTGTCCCGGCTTCAGGATGTCGTCGGCATCCTTGGTGCGGAACAAGACGACGCCGCCGATGGCGCCCGAGCCGTAGATGTTGGAGGCCGGGCCGCGATACACGTCCACGCCGGCAAGCAATGCGGGCTCAAGGAAGAACGAGCCCGCGGCGTTGGAATGCCCAAGCTGCGTGAAGTTCTGCCGCGCACCGTCCACGAAGATCGCGACGCGGCCGAAGTCCTGAAGGCCGCGAATATTGATGGACGTCTGCTGACTGTTGCCGTTCTGGATAGTGGTGACGCCGGGCATGCCCAGGAACAGGTCGGAGGTCTGATCCGCCATGAGCCGCTGGAAATCTTCCGCGCGCAGAACGCTGACGGCGCCCAGGGCGTCGATCGCTGTCGTCTCGGTCAGCGTGGAGACGACCGTGATCGAATCCAGTGAGATTTCGTTCGTTGCCGCGGGCGAGATGGGGTTGGCGGGGGCAGTCTGCGCCAGGGCCGGCACCATCGGCGATGCAATGAGAGCAGCTCCTGCAACGCCTGACATCAGGAAAAGGCGGAATCGCGGGCAAACGCCGCCGCTCGCCGGAATATGTGACATTCCAAGCCTCCAAAGAACAGAAAATGTCCCGGCTAACGCCCGATGAAGGGCCTGGCGTGGGTATGGTGCGCCGTGGCGCCCGTCCTCTACCGCCTAGGTGGCGCTGGATGTCAGGTCAAGTTGATTAGCTCTAATCTTGCATTTAGTTCGAACAAGTGACATTGAATCCTCAGTTTAATCCGTCCAATCAGCCCGGAATTTGATTATAAAAATTCTAATGTTTGGAATTAGACGAGATGTACATGGATATGGAACTCGTTTTGAAGCGTGTGAATCGCAAAGTGGGGGGGTTTTTGCGGGTTTCATGCATTGTCGCGATGACGTTCAGCTTTGCCACATCTGCGTGGGGTGCGGAGTCTCAGGCTCGCACAGTGACCGACGCGATGGGACGAAACGTCCGCATTATCGATAGCAGCCGCATTGTTTCCATCGGCGGGTCCGTCACCGAAATCCTGTTCGCCATGGGGCTTGGTTCGCGCGTGATCGCGGTGGACCAGACCAGCGTCTACCCCGCCGCCGCTCGCGCTTTGCCCGATGTGGGCTATTCCCGCACCCTGGCGCCTGAGGGTGTCCTCTCCACCGCGCCCTCGCTGATCCTCGCGATAGACGGTTCCGGCCCGCGCTCCACGCTGGATGTACTGGAGAGCGCCTCGGTGCCTGTGGTCATCATCCCCGACGCGCGCACCCCCGAGGGTGTGATCCGCAAGATCGAGGCGGTGGCGAAAGCGGTTGGCGAGGAAGAGGCCGGCCGGCAGCTGGCGGCAGCCGTCACGGCGGATTTCGAGGCGGTGAAAGCCGGTGTCGCGACGCTGGCTGGGCATCCGCGCGCCGTGTTCGTTCTTTCGGCCGCCTCGGGCACAGCCGTGGTCGGCGGCAGCGATACGACGGCGGACGCAATGCTGCATCTGGCCGGCGCGGAGAACCCCATGGCGTCCATCAAGGGATACAAGCCGGCGGTGGATGAGGCGGCCTATTCGGCCGATCCCCAGGCCATTGTCGTCATGAGCGGCGGTGGACAGGTCCTGACCGCCGACATCCTGTTCTCGCTGCCCGCATTCAAGGGCACGGTCGCGGCGCAGGACAAGCGCCTCATCGTCGTTCCCGGCTCCTATCTGCTCGGCTTCGGGCCGCGCACCCCACGGGCGGTGCGGGACCTCGCCTTGGCGCTGCGGTCGGGTGCCGTTCTGCCCGAGCTGCCGCCCCGCGCATTTGCCTCGGAACCCAACTGATGCGCGCACCTTCTGACGACGGCGCAGCTTTTCGCCTGCTGCCGTTCTCCGGCCTCGCGTTCTCCGGCCTCGCGTTTATCGCGTTCCTGGCCCTCGCGGCCTTCCTCGCCGCGCTCTGCCTCGGGCCGGTCAGCATCGCGCCGGGGCGGGTCTTCCAGATCATCCTCGATTGGATTGCTGGCCAGTCCTCTGCCGGGACCTTTGGTGTGCGCGAGCGCGTGATCGTGCTCGACGTGCGCCTGCCGCGCGCCCTGCTCGGCGCGCTTGTGGGAGCCGCCACGGCGGTGGCGGGCGCGATCATGCAGGGCGTGTTCCGCAATCCGCTCGCCGACCCAGGTCTCATCGGCGTCTCTCCGGGGGCGGCGCTGGCGGCGGTCGGCTTCATCGTGCTCGGCGGCAGTCTCTCCCTGGCCCTACCCGCGTTCATTCAGGCGATCCTGCTTTCACTGGCGGCATTCGTCGGCGGGCTCGCGACCACGCTGCTGATCGGCCGCCTCGCCATGCGCGAGGGATACACCTCCGTTTCCACCTTGCTGTTTGCCGGCCTGGCGCTCGGCGCCTTGGCGAGCGCAGGCACCGGCGTGCTGGTCTTCATGGCGACGGAACAGCAATCCCGCGAATTCCTGTTCTGGACTATGGGAAGCCTCGGTGGCGCCACTTGGCTGAAGGCGGGGCTCACGGCGCCCTTCGTTTTCGCGCTCCTGGCCGCGAGCCCCTTCCTTGCGCGCGGGCTTGATGCCCTCGCTTTGGGGGAGGCGGAGGCGTTTCATCTGGGGATCCGGGTGGAGCGCCTGAAACGCGCCGCCATCGTCGCCGTGGCGGCCGGCGTCGGCGCCTCGGTCGCCGCCTGCGGCGTGGTGGGCTTTGTGGGTCTCGTGGTGCCGCACCTTGTCCGGCTGTCATTGGGGCCGGGGCACCGCATCTTGTTGCCGGCCTCAGCTCTGCTCGGTGCCGCCGTGCTGCTGGCCGCCGACATTGCGGCGCGGCTTCTTGCGGCGCCCGCCGAATTGCCCCTGGGCATCGTGACCGCCCTGGTGGGCGCGCCCTTCTTCCTCTGGCTGCTGATGCAGCGTCGCACGGCGCTGGGGTGAATATGTACGTCGTGAGCGATGTCACTGTCCGGCGCGCCGGAAAGGCCCTTCTGTCCGAAGTCAGCATCACCCTTCGGCCAGGCCAGTTCATGGTGGTTGTCGGGCCGAACGGCGCGGGCAAATCCACGCTCCTCAAGGTGCTCTCGGGAGAGATCGTGCCGGACAGCGGCGCGGTGCTGCTGGACGACAGGCCGCTGAAGTCCCTGTCGCCGGCGGAACTGGCACGCCGGCGCGCCGTGCTGCCGCAACAGACCGATGTCGCGTTTCCCTTTTCGGTCGCGGAGGTCGTCGGGCTGGGGCTGCTCGGGGGCAGGGCGGCAGGCCAGCGCATCGAGAGCCTGCTCGCACGGGTCGATCTGCCGGGCTTTGCCGAACGGCGTTTTGATTCGCTGTCCGGCGGCGAGCGGCAGCGCACCCATCTGGCCCGTGTGCTGGCGCAACTGGACCAGGGGGCGAGCGACCTCCCCCGTTTTCTCCTGCTCGACGAGCCGACCGCCAGCCTCGACCTCTCCCATCAGTTGCTCGTCCTCAACATCGCCCGCGCGCACGCCCGGCGCGGCGGCGGCGTGTTCGCGGTGCTCCACGATCTCAACCTCGCGGCCATGGTGGCCGACCATCTGCTGGTGCTGAAGCAGGGCCGGCTGCTGTTCCAGGGGACGCCGGAAGAGGTGTTGACCGACCGCACCTTGAACGAGGCGTTCGACGTCCGGGCGCGGGTCAATATGGCTCCCGATAGCCCGTTCATCCTGCCCCAGGCGGTTGAGGGCTGGGCTATCGGCGGGTTGATTTGAGACGGATCGTGCCCCGTTGCCGCACCGGTTCGATCGCTTTTGTGGCCACTCCGGCGCGGCTTTATGGCTTTGCCTGATGCGCCGTGCGGGCCGTGGGAGTAAACCGAGGGATGGCATCCCGCACCGCGCGGAGACCGCCCGAATCAAGAAGGCGAGGGATACGCATGTCTGAGGCAGCACCGCAGTTCACTTGGGATCACATCCACCTGTTCGTCACGGACCAGGAAGCTGCCGCGCAGTGGTTCGGGGATCTGCTCGGAGCGGAAATCATCCGCTCGCCGGTGCGCATCGTCGTGAAGCTCGGCGGCGCGAGCATTTTCTTTCAGCAGGTGCCGGATGACGGCTCGACCGGCGATGCGCCGGTGTCGCCGCACAAGGGTCTCGACCATTTCGCCTTGGCCGTGAAGGATATTGACCGCGTCGCGGCCGACCTGAAGGCCAAGGGCGCGGTGATCACCAAGGGCCCCGAAACCGCGCGGCCTGGCGTGCGCGTCTGCTTCATCGAAGGTCCCGCCAACATCTCCATCGAGCTGCTGGACCGCGACCCGAAGTACACCTGAGCGAATGCGGGCGCCGGCTCTACAGGCCGGCGGCCGCGTCCAGGTGGGCAACGACACCGGCTGAGAGACGCGTCATCGTCTCCGGAGAAATGATCTCCGGGATATAGGTGAGCGTCGCCACCAACCGTCCTTGGTGGATGGTGACCGAGACATTGGGATAACGCTTGCGCCAGCCGGTGGCGTATTCGAAGCCGGCCACCTTCAGCGTTGTCATGGGGAAGTGTAACGTCACCGCCCCCATGTCCGAAATATTCAGCGCCACCGGCGCTTCCCGCATCTGCCCGAATGAACTGGGGTAGTGCACATAATCTTCCAGGATGCGCCCATCGGCCGTGCCGGAGCGGATGTCGGCCTGGATTGCGCGGGCGATATCGAAGATCGAGCCGCTCATGTCAGCGACATGTGAAATGTGCGCGGTGACGGCGGAAAACACCAGTTCCACCGCCACATGCGGGTGCAGCCGGCGGCGCATGTCGATGGAGGCGCGCATGAGAATCTGCGGCGCAGGTGCGGTGGCAACATCGCGGACGGCCAGGGCGAAGGCGGCGGTCAGCATGGCGTGCACGGAGACGCCGTGGGCATGGCCGGCATCGGAAATCAGGCGCATTCGGGCCGGCGCGAGGACGATGCGCGCCAAAGCGTGGGTGAATGCACCCGTCGCACTGTCCGCTTGCTCCGGCAATTGAAGGAAGTCCCCCTCGAAGTCTGCCGCCGGGCGCCGCTGGGCCGGGTCGATGCCGAGCGCCGTCAGGCATCGGGCAACCGCATCGTCGATGCTCTGGGGAAACGGCTGGTCCACCACATTGGGCGTCGCGCCGCGCACCGCACCGTCACACAGGAAGGCGAGGCAGGCGTGGAGTTCCAGCAAAGCGGTGGCGTCGGTCACGGCGTGGGAGGTGAGAAGGAAAATGTCGGCGCTGTCGCCATGGTCGATCACATGGGCCTCATAAAGACCCTCATGGAGATTGAGCTGCCGGTCCAGCAAGTCGTTGTAGAGCTGATCGATGCTGACCGCTTGTCCCGCCAGCCAGTGCACCGGCGTCATGCGCTCAGCAGGTTTTTCCAGAAAATGGCCGTCCCGAATCACCGCGCGCAGGATGGCGAAACGGAGTTCGAGCGCGGCGAGGGCGGTCTGGAATTGGTCCCGGCTCAGCGCGCCCCGCAGCGTGGTGCGGCTGATCACCTGGGTCTGCGTGCGAACATAGATAAGCTCGGTCTCGGACGGCTCCCGAAAGCGGTGAAGCAAAGCTGAATCCCCCGGCGCATCCCCCCGAACGCCGTGGCCGACACTAAGCCCGTGGCGCGCGGTGAAAAGGCGTCAGAATGTCGGGGGGGTGTTGATGAAGATGATGCGGGCCTCGCTGTCCCCCACATTGCGATAGCCATGGGGCAGGTCGGAGCGGAAGAAGAACGAATCGCCCGCGCTCATGTGATAGACGCGGCCGCCCACCAGGAGTTCGATTTCCCCGCTGATGAGATAACCGACCTCCTCGCCGGAATGGGCGATCATCCCATCGCTGCCGCCACCTGGCGCCAGCACATGGATGTTGCCTTGCAGGAGTGAGCTTTCCGTAAGGGGAATCAGGCGCTCCATATGGATGCGGTAGCCGGGGCGCACCGGATCGAAATCGACAATCTTGCGGTCGGCCGCGCGGGTCACGACCTCACCTGGATCATTGGCAGCGGCGAACAGTTCACCTATGGTAAGGTCAAGGGCACCGCAGACCCGTCGCAACAGGTTCAGCGAGGCATGGGCCTTGTTGTTTTCCAGCTTGGAGAGAAGGCTCTCGGAGCACCCCGCCGCATCAGCGACTTCCTTCAGCGTGGCGCCGCGTTCGCGCCGCGCATAGCGCAGCCTGTGCCCGATGCTTTCATCTGATGTATCCCGCGCCGATGCGGCGAAGGAAGACATTGTCTTGTTGATACCCATCTTGGCCCCGCGTTTTCTCTCTCCGCCCGGTCCGGTTGATAGCCCCGCCGGTCTTTAGCCGCGATAGACCGGCGCCGGCTGGGTAAAGAAGCTGTGGAGAATATGATAGACGAGCGCGTAATTTTTCTGCTGGAACGACGCGTGCGAAATCCCCGGCATCACCGCGAAGGATTTGTCGCTGCACGCGATCTTCTCGAAATAGCTCAGTAGGTCCTGGAGGCTGGCGATGCCGTCGTGTTCGCCGCGCATGATGAGGGTGGGGACCCTCATGCGCGCGGGATCGAGCAGCGGCAGGCGGGAGCACATGTCGACATAGGTGCCGGTGGGCATGGAATCGTCATAGGTCAGGATCGCATCGGCGAAGGATTCGATCACTGAACGTTCCGCCGTGTCGGGATGGTCCCGGTCGAAAACTGAACGGACGAAGGCGCGGTCGATGGGCCGGCGGTTCTTCGCCATGAACTCGGGCAGCTTCTTGCGCCGCTGCTCCAGCGTCGGGCTGTTCTCGCCGGTCCAGACCAGGGCGTCGAGCGCCACCCGTGCGACGAGTTCCGGGTGCCGTTCGCTGAACAGGGCCGCCCGCAGCGAGCCGGACGAAATGCCATAGAGCAGCAGCGGGCCGCAGCCGGTGAGGGCTTGGATGTAGCCGGCGGCGGCGGCGAGATCGTCCGCGCCGGTGGAGATGTCCGAATTGATGTCCCGGTGCTTGTCGGAGGCGCCATAGCCTTCCATGTCGACGCACCACACGTCGAAGCCGCGCCGGGCGAACCAGTTCATGGCGGAGGAATCGGGGTGGCCGGGAACCAAGAGGTCGAAGGTCGGGCGGGAGGACATGGAGGAACCGTGAACGAACAGGATCGTTCCGGCATCGGCTGTCGTCGCGCGCTTGCGCCACAGGAACAGGCGAACGCCGTCCTTATCGGCCCAGTGCTCTTCTCCGGTAAAATCCTGATCCAATATGGGCGCGGACAAAACATCGGTGGTCATAAGCGTCTCCAAAAAATCTTGTTCTTCTAAATCTTGGTCGTCTTCGGTGGCGCGGCTGGTACAGTCTGCCGCGCCACCTAAGGGGTGCGGCGCCTCCTAAGGCGCCGCTATCCCTGGATTACTTCGGCATGCGCTGGGCTGCCGGGGGCAGGTAGGAGCTGTTGAAGATTTCGGACGGCGGCTGGGCGTTCTCAAGCTTGAACAGCTTGGCCACATTGTCGACGGTCAGCTTCACGCGCTCCGGCACCACGGTTGACAGGCCGTTGGCCTTGGTGAAGGGCGTCACAACGAGGCTCAGCGCCAGGTCGAGGCGGACCTTCTCGATGTCGGTCTTCATCATCGCGTCGCGCGCCTTCATGACCTTGAGCGCGGCTTCCGGGTCGGCGATGGTGTCGAGGAGGCCCTTGTTCACCGCGCGGATGACCTTTTTCACGATCTCCGGATTGGCGTCGGCATACTCCTTCGTGGTGGCGAGCGACATGCCATAGAGTTCCGGACCGAAGCTGGAGAACCTCATGACCGAGATTTCATCCATCTTCAGACCCGCCTCGAGCGCGGCCGGAAGCTGCGAGTTCACGAAGCCGCCGAGGCCTTCCACTTCCTTGCGCTGAAGCATTGCGGCGAACAACTGGGGCTGCACCGGAACCCACTGGACCTTGGCGTTGTCCTCGGGGCTGAGGATGAGGCTGATCATGTCGTAGGCGGCCGTACCGGGGCCGGCTGCGATCTTCTTGCCCATCAGGTCTGCCGGCTTGCGGATGTCAGCCGAGGCGCGGCTGATGATGGCAAGCGCGCTCTGGTCGAAATACATATAGACGCCGACCAGCGGCTTGCCGGGGTTCTTCGCGTTGAACACGATCATGCTCGGCACGTCCACGAGGCCGAACTGGTAGGCGCCACTGGCGACGCTCACGGCCACATTGGTTGCACCCTTACCCGAATCCATTGTCGGGTTGATGCCCTCGTCCTTGAAATAGCCCTTCGACTGGGCGACGAAAAACGGCGCGTGGGTCCCCTGGATCAGCCAGTCCATGGAGATGCGCACATCCTGTGCCTGTGCGGAACTTGCACCGGACAAGGCGGCGAGGACGCCTGTGGCAGCCAACGCGCCGCGTAGGAAATTGAGTGTCTTGAAGCTTTTCATCACAGCGTTGGCCCTTGAGTGGATGTGAACGGTGTTCATGATTTTTACCTAAATTTTTTATATTGCAAGTTCATTCAAGTTTGTTAGCGTCGCGGCATCCTGCTTCCGGGCCTGTTCCGGACGATGCGAGGCCGCGCGGCAGGGGTTCAACCGAGCCGAAGATGCTGGAGGACACGATGCTGAAATTGCCGAGCCAGAAACGTTACGACTATTCGCCGATTACCAAGCGCAAGGATTTCACCTGGCCTGAAGGCAAGCGGCTGGCGTTCTATGTCGCCATAAATATCGAGCATTTCGCGTTCGGTGCCGGCATGGGCATGGACCCCACCGTGAAGGGCGGCGGCCAGACCCAGCGCAATTACGCTTGGCGCGACTATGGCAACCGCATCGGCGTATGGCGCCTGTTCGAGATCCTGGACGAACTGAAGCTGCCGGCATCGATCCTGCTGAATTCGAGCGTCTGCTACGAATATCCCGAGATTATCGAGAAGATCAAAGAGCGCGGCGACGACGTGCTCGGTCACGGCCGCACCAATGCGGAACATCTGAAGCCGTTCTGGGAACACGACGAAAAGCGTGTCATCCAGGAAGTCACCGACATCATCGCCGAGCATATCGGCGTCGCCCCGACAGGTTGGATGGGACCCGGCGCCAACGAATCCAGCGTTACCCCCGACCTGCTGAAGGAAGCCGGCTACACCCATTTGCTCGACTGGCCGATGGACGACCAGCCGGTATGGATGCGCACCCGCTCCGGGCCGCTCCTCACCGTGCCCTACCCGCTTGAACTCAACGATGCCGGCACCTTGGTCGGCCGCGACCACAGTGGCCGTGAGTTCGCGGACATGATCGTCGATCAGTTCGAGGAAATGCTGGAGCAGTCCGAGCGCCACCCGCTGGTGATGGCGATCTCGCTTCACGGCTTTATTCTCGGCCAGCCTTTCCGCCTTCGCCCGCTGCGCCAGGCGCTCAAGCATTGCGCCGAGCACAAGCACGCGGACCGCATCTGGTACACCCGCGCCGGCGACATCGCGAAATACTGCATGGACATGCCTGCCGGCACGATCCTCGGCAGCGAAGGCTAGAGACGCGCCCCTCGCGCCCCCTCTACCGCTTGCGGGGGAGGGGATGCCCCATCCGATAAAACACCGCTTGGCTATAAGCCCAAGGAGAGTGCAATGAGCACCCATCATCATCTGCCTTCGAAGCCCGAGACCGTGCACTGGGGCTTCATCGACGCGTCGCTGCCGCCGGTCATCAAGATCGCGTCGGGCGACACCGTGACCATCGATTGCGTCTCCGGCCATCCCGACTGGATGCCGGACCCCAAGCGCGGCCTGACCATTCTGCCCGACCTGGTCGAAATCTTCGAGAAGGTGAAGAAGGGCACGGGCAACCACATCTATACCGGCCCGGTCTATGTTGAGGGCGCTGCGGTCGGCGATGTCCTCCAGGTGAAGATCGAGGAGATCACGGTCCGCCAGGACTGGGGCTGGAACGTCTTCCGCGGCTATATGGGAACGCTCCCCGAAGACTTCCCCTATTTCAATCTCCTGCTGCCGGAACTCGACCTCAAGGCCAATCAGGTGATCCTGCCCTCCGGCCTGCGCGTGCCCATGGCGCCGTTCTTCGGCCAGTTGGCGGTGGCGCCCAAGCCTGAGTTCGGCCGGCAGAACAGCAAGGAGCCGCGCGAGTTCGGCGGCAATATCGACTGTAAGGCGCTGACCGCTGGCAGCACCATCTATCTCCCCGTGTGGAACGAGGGCGCGCTCTTCTCCACCGGCGACGGCCATGCCGCTCAGGGTGATGGCGAGGTGAACGGCACGGCGGTGGAGACCTCACTGACCGGCGTCTTCAACTTCACCGTCCGCAAGGATCTGGGCTGGACCATGCCGCGTGCCGAGACGCCGGAGAAGTTTGTCACCTTCGGCCTCGACGTCGACCTTGACGATGCGGCCAAGCAGGCGCTGCGTGAGATGATCGGCTGGATCGTCGACATGACCGGCATTCCGAAGTCAGAAGCCTATGCTCTGTGCAGCTTCGCCTGCGACCTGCACGTCACTCAGACCGTGAACAACATCAAGGGCGTTCACGCGATGATCGACAAGTCCATCCTGCAGAAGGGGTGAGGCAATCTGGGTTCCCTCCCCCTTCGGAGGGGGGAGGGAACCAGCGGGAGGTCTGCAGTGGGAGCGGAAATGAGCAAGTTTGTCGAATTGGATCGGGTCGAACTGCGCTACGGCGGAGACGAGGACGGCACCCTTGCGCTGCACGACCTCAGCCTGACGGTGGACGAGGGCGAGTTCGTCGCCGTTGTCGGACCGTCCGGGTGCGGAAAATCCACCCTGATGAAGGTGGTGACCGGCCTCTGGCCCGCCAATGACGGCACGGTCATCGTGTCCGAAAAGGAAGTGGACGGCCCGCTCAGCATCACCGGCATGGCGTTCCAGAACCCGAGCCTGCTGCCCTGGCGCACCACCCTTTCCAACATCATGCTGCCGCTCGAAATCGCCCAGCCCCATGCCGGCCGGCTGCGGCGCAACCGCAATGAATATCTCGCCAAGGCACGCGACCTCCTGAAGCTGGTCGGCCTTGCGGAATTCGAGCAGAAATTTCCCTGGCAATTGTCCGGTGGCATGCAGCAGCGCGCCTCGCTCTGCCGCGCGCTGATCCATGACCCGAAGCTCCTGATGCTCGACGAGCCGTTCGGCGCGCTCGACATGTTCACGCGAGAAGAATTGTGGCTCGAGCTTCAGACCCTGTGGCTGGCCCGCAAGCCCACCGTGATCCTGGTGACGCACGACCTGCGTGAGGCGGTGTTCCTCGCCGACCGCATCCTGGTGATGAGCAACCGTCCCGGCCGCATCATCGCCCAGTACAAGGTCCCACTCCCCCGGCCGCGCACGTTGGATGGGCTGTTCACGCCGGAGGCGAGCGAACTGATCCAGACCCTGCGGGACCATATTTCCGTTGTCCGGCGCAAAGCGGCGTGAGGGAACCATCGTGATGATCGACACGACCGCCGCGAAGCCGGCCAAGAAAGTCCGCAAGCCGCTCCTCCTGCGCCGCAAAGCGGTGCGCCGAATATTGCCGGTTCTGGTGATCGTCGGCTTCTTCGTTCTGTGGGAGCTGGCCGTCAGGCTGTTCCACATCGAGAACTTCGTCCTGCCGGCGCCCACCGCGATCTTCGCCTCAATGATCGAGTGGCACGCTGTGATCGCCGAGGCGGCGTGGCAGACGTTCCTGACGACCATCATCGGCTTTGCGCTCGCCGTGGCGTTCGGGCTGCTGGTCGGGACCATCATCGGCGCTTCGCCGGTAATGTATGATGCGTTCTATCCCGCGCTGATCGGCTTCAATTCCATTCCGAAGGTGGCGGTGGTGCCGATCCTGGTGATCTGGTTCGGCATCGGCACGGTCCCGGCCATCATCACCGCGTTTCTCATCTCCTTCTTCCCGATCATGGTGAACGTCGCCACCGGCATCGCCACGGTCGAGCCGGAACTGCGGGACGTGCTGCGCGCTTTGGGCGCCAAGCAGTATCAGGTGGTGTTGAAGGTGGGCCTGCCCCGCGCGATGCCCTATTTCTTCGCCTCGCTGAAGATCGCCATTTCGGTTGCCTTCGTCGGCTCGATCCTGGCGGAAACCGTGGCATCCGATGCCGGCATCGGCCATCTCATGCTGGTTGCCTCCTCCCGCTTCGAGGTGCCGCTCGCCTTCGCCGGCCTGCTCACCACGGCGGCCATGGGTATTGCCATGTATGTGGTCGCGGTTGCGATCGAGCAGCGCATGACCGGATGGGCAACCCGCGGCGGCGGCATTTCCGCCACGCCGTAGCCCCCTCGCCTGAACGCCGGAGAGTCTCTTGTCCTTGTCTTCATCCTCCGGTCGCGCGCTGACGCGCGTGACCGTCAACGTCTTCCCCGGCGGCTTCAACTGGCCGAGTTTCGTCGGCCAGAGCGAGGGATTTTTCGCGCGCGAGGGCATCGAGGTGTCGCTGCTGCCGACGCCGAACTCCATCGCCCAGATGACCGGCCTCGCCGAAGGCGCCTACGACATCGCCATCACCGCCATCGACAACATCGTCGCCTATGTCGAGGGACAGGGCGAAGCGCCCATCGGCCCGCAGCCGGACTTCTTCGCCTTCATGGGCAGCGATAGCGGCTTCCTCAGCCTGATTGCGGCCGGGGACGTGAAAACCATCCCCGATCTTGCCGGCCGCACCCTGTCGGTGGACGCCCGCACCACCGGCTATGCCTTCGTCCTGCTGGAGATGATGCGGCTGGAAGGCTTTCCCGAAGAAGATCTGACGATCGAGAAGGCCGGGGGAATGGTCCAGCGGTTCAACGCCTTGCTGGAGGGCAAGCAGGCCGGAACCCTGCTGTCGGCGCCCTACAACATCCTCGCCCGCCAGCGCGGCCTGTCGCAGCTGGCCCACGCGGTTTCCGTCATCGGCCCCTACCAGGGCAATGTCGGCGCCACCCGGCGCGGCTGGGCGCAGGCAAATCCTGAATTGGTGCAGGGTTTCATCCGCGCCTATAGCGCCGCCATCGACTGGCTCTACCTTCCGGAGAACCGTACCCGAGCCATCGAGATTCTGCGCGCCAACGTGACCATGGACGAGGCGCTGGCGCAGGAGACCTATGTGGAACTCCTCGACCCCGCGCACGGCTTCTTCCGCGACGCGCGTGTCGATGTTGCCGGCATTGAGACGGTGCTCGCTCTGCGCAGCCGCTATGGCCTGCCGCGCAAGACCCTGAACGACCCCTCGCGCTATTACGACCCCTCATTTTATCAGACCGCCATGGGCGGCTGACGCGCAAGGCCGTCATTCCCCTTGAAATTGGCGGCGTCTCCGGCCATCTCCTCGCTTGCCGCAGCAACCGAAGAGATGTGTTCCGCCATGACGACCACGAGCGCCGCCACCCCGGAAAGCCACGCGTTCGAAGCCGATGTAGCCAAGCTGCTCCACCTGATGGTGCACTCGGTCTATTCGGACAAGGACGTCTTCCTGCGCGAACTGATCTCCAACGCGGCGGACGCGTGCGAGAAGCTGCGCTACGAATCCATCTCTGCCCCCGCTCTGCTGGGTGATGATCCCAAGCCTCGGATCACTCTGACGCTGGATGCCGAGAACCGCCGGCTGACCATCGAGGACAACGGCATCGGCATGACCGCCGCCGACCTCTCGGAGGCGCTGGGCACCATCGCCCGCTCCGGCACCAAAGCGTTCATGGACCGCATCTCGGCCGCCGAGGGCAGCGAGGGCACGCAGCTCATCGGCCAGTTCGGCGTCGGCTTCTATTCCGCCTTCATGGTGGCGGGGAAAGTGGACGTCACCTCGCGCCGTGCCGGCACGGACGAGGCCTCGCTCTGGTCCTCGGACGGGCAGGGCACCTACACCATCGCGCCGATCGACGTGGCAGACGCCCCGGCGCGCGGAACCCGCGTGGTGCTTCATCTGCTGGAGGATGCCGCCACCTACACCGAACGCTACACGGTGGAGCGCATCGTCCGGGCCCAGTCCGGCCATGTGCCGGTCGCCATCTTCCTGCGGGCACAGCCGGACGCCGAACCGGAGGAGATCGCCGACGGCGCGGCCCTGTGGACCCGGCCCAAGGCGGACATCACCGAAGAGGAATATGCCGACTTCTATCGCGGCGTCGCCGGCCAGTTCGACAAGCCGGCGCTGACGCTGCACTACCGCGCTGAAGGCCGACACGAATATTCCGTGCTCGCCTTCGTGCCCGGCTCCAAGCCGTTCGACCTGTTCGAGCCGGACCGTCACGGCCGCATGAAGCTCTATGTGCGCCGCGTCTTCATCACCGATGATGCCGACCTTCTGCCGCGCTATCTGCGCTTCGTGCGCGGGCTGGTGGATTCCGCCGACCTGCCGCTGAACGTCTCGCGCGAAATGATTCAGGAAAGCCCGGTGCTCGCTGCGCTCAAGAAGGGCGTCTCGAACCGCGTGCTGTCGGAGCTGGAGAAGCTCTCCGCCAATGATGCCGACGCCTATACCAGCGTCTGGGAGAATTTCGGCGCCGTCCTGAAGGAAGGCCTGTACGAGGATTATGAGCGCCGGCAGGCGCTGCTCGGCCTCGCCCGCTTCAAGACCACCACCTCGGCCGGCGCCTGGCGCTCGCTGAAGGATTATGTGGCGGGGATGAAGGAAAACCAGACCGCCATCTATTACGCGCTCGGCAGCGACCTTGAGCGGATCGAGGCCTCTCCGCAGCTCGAAGGGTTCCGGGCGCGCGGCATCGAGGTGCTGCTGCTGCCGGACCATGTGGATAGCTTCTGGGTCACGGCGGGGATGGATCACGAGGGCAAGCCGTTCAAGTCCGTCACGCAAGGGTCGGCGGACCTCAGCCTCATTCCTCCGAGCGAGGACATCGCGCCGCCGTCCGCCGAGGCGAGCGAGCAGGTCGCGCAGTTCGTCACCTTCCTGAAGGCGACGCTCGAGGATGCCGTCTCGGACGTGCGCACCTCGGATCGGCTGACCGAGAGCGCGGTGTGCCTGGTGGCGCCCGAGCGGGGAATGGACCGGCAGTTGGAGAAGCTCCTGGCGGGGGCCGGCCGTGCACCCGAAGTGGCAAAGCCGGTGCTGGAAATCAACCCGCGCCACGATCTGGTGGTGAAGCTCGCCGCCCTTGGCGGGGAGGACCCCACCTTCCGGGACGATGCCGCCCATCTGCTGCTGGACGAGGCACGCATCCTGGATGGCGAACAGCCGGCCGATCCGCGCGCCTTCTCCACACGCCTCGGGCGGCTGATGGGGCGCGCGCTCGGCTAGAGTGCGGGCGGGCTGCGTGGCGTGTCGCATCGCTGCGGCAGTCGCCGCGCAGCAAAGCCACACTCTGGGGAAAAAGCACCGCGCATGACCCGGATCGGGTCCGTCCAAACCTCCCGTTAACGGCCCGCTTCTATCCCTGGAAGCGAACGTTGCCGGCCGGTCCGCACGGCTCATGGGTCATGGACGCACATGTCTTCTTGGAATCGCCCCACCGATCCACTTGCCTCCGTCTTCCCCCCCTCGACCGACACAGGCTCCGCTCCCCGCGTCAGCATTTCCTCTTGGCTCGCGGCGGATCAGGTGCCGAGCTGGCTGAAGCCTTTCACGCTGGACGAGAACACGCGGTTCACCCGTACGCCGGACCTCCTGCTGCGCGCCCGTATGCCGGGTCATGCGGCCCCGCCCACCGGCGAGCCCGCGACGGAGACGGCGGACGTCGCCGTTGAGCCCGAATCCCAGGTGATGGCGTTGCCGCAGCGCACCGCCGAGGAGATCGAGGACGACGACATCCTCATTGACTGGACCGGCGAAAGCTGGGCCGCACGCGCCTTTGCGCAGGAAACCGCCTTTACACAGGATGGGGCTGTCGAAGAAACCTTCACCCAAGAATCGCCCCTTGAAGAATCGCCCCTTGAAGAATCCCCGCTTCAAGAGCCTGTCGCGGAAGCGGTCGATACCCCCGAATCGGCAGAGGCGGTTACCCTCGAAGCCGAGGCATTCGAGATCCAACCCGCTCTGACCGCCGAAGCGGAGCCGGTCGCGTCCGTCTTCGTCGCGGCTGAAGCCGCCGGATCGGCCGAGGTCCCTGCGCCGGAGATGACCGACGAGGCGATCGTCTCAATCGAGGCGATTCTGGAGGCTGTGTCCTTCGCGGATATCCCGCCATCTATCCGCCGGCTCGCCCGCCTCATCTCGGTCGCGTCTTCCAGCATGCCAACGGCGGCGCCCGACCAGGATCTGGTTGCGATGCCCGTGGAGACGGTGCCGGTAGAGGCCTATCTGGCCGACGCGGAGCCGATCCCGGAACTGTCGATCGAAGACATCCTGCCTGTCGACCTCGCACCTGAAGCCCCTGCGTCTGAAGTCCCCGCACCTGAAATCCTGCCGCCCGAGATCGAGCGTGTCGCTTCGGCACCTGAGATGCCGCCGGTCGCCGTCGAGAACGCCGAACAGGCTGAGATCGCCCCGCCCGCACTGTTTTCCGCTGCCGGATACACCGTGCATGCCTCTTTCGGCTGGCCGATCTTCACGCCCGCCGCCGAAACTTTGCCCGTTGCGCAGATGCATGCCGAGGTTCAGGCGCCCATCGCACCACCGGTCCCGCAACAGACGCCCGTCGTTCCCGTGTCCGCAGTCCCCGCGCCGCTCGCCAGGGAGCAGCGGCCGAGCCATTTCGCGTACGAATTGCCGCCGCTTGAACTGCTCGCCGAGCCGCCCGTTCTGGAGCCCGTCTTCGAGCTGTCCGAGGAATATCTCGACCGCAATTCCGCGGCGCTCCAGCAGACGCTGCGCGACTTCGGGGTGCGCGGCGACGTGATCGACGCCAATCCGGGCCCGGTCGTCACCCTTTACGAGTTCGAGCCCGCGCCGGGCACGAAGTCGAGCCGGGTCATCGGCCTGTCCGCCGACATCGCCCGCTCCATGAGCGCGATCTCGACCCGCGTGGCGGTGGTGGAAGGGCGCAACGTCATCGGCATCGAACTGCCGAACCAGCGCCGTGAGACCGTTTGGCTGCGGGAACTCCTGGCCAGCCAGACCTTCGCCGACGTCCGCGCGCGCCTCGGCATCTGCCTGGGCAAGACCATCGGCGGCGAGCCTGTCATCGTCGATCTCGCCCGCATGCCCCATCTGCTGGTGGCCGGCACCACCGGCTCGGGCAAGTCGGTCGCCATCAACACCATGATCCTGTCGCTGCTCTACCGCCTGACGCCGGAGCAGTGCCGCCTGATTATGATCGACCCCAAGATGCTGGAATTGTCGGTCTACGAGGGCATTCCCCATCTGCTGACGCCCGTCGTCACCGACCCCAAGAAGGCGATCATCGCCCTGCAATGGGCGGTGCGGGAGATGGAGGATCGCTACCGCAAGATGTCGCGGTTGAAGGTCCGCAACATCGAGGGCTTCAACGCGCGGGTCGCCGAGGCGCGCGAGACCGGCGAGGTCGTCACCTCCATCGTCCCCACCGGCTTCGACAAGGAGACCGGGGAGGCGACCTTCGCGGAGGTCGTCATGGACCTCGCCGCTCTGCCCTACATCGTCATCATCGTCGATGAGATGGCCGACCTGATGCTGACCGCCGGCAAGGACATCGAAGGCGCGATCCAGCGCCTCGCCCAGATGGCCCGCGCCGCCGGCATCCATCTCGTCATGGCGACCCAGCGCCCCTCGGTGGATGTCATCACCGGCACCATCAAGGCCAATTTCCCGACCCGTATCTCGTTCCAGGTCACGTCCAAGATCGACAGCCGCACCATCCTCGGAGAGATGGGCGCCGAGACCCTGCTGGGTCAGGGCGACATGCTGTACATGGCGAATGGCGGCCGCATTTCCCGCGTGCACGGCCCGTTCGTCTCCGATGGCGAAGTGGAGAAAGTGGTGGCCCATCTCAAGGCGCAGGGGCGGCCGGAATATCTGGATGCCGTCACCTCCGACGATGAAGGCGAGGACGAGGAAGACGACACCCCGGTGTTCAACAAAAGCGCCCTCGCAGCCGAGGACGGCGCGGATAATTACGAGCAGGCGGTGGCGATCGTGATGCGGGACCGCAAGGCATCCACCTCCTATATCCAGCGCCGGCTTCAGATCGGCTACAACAAGGCCGCCAGCCTCATGGAGCGGATGGAAAACGAAGGGATCGTGGGTGCGGCAAACCACGCCGGCAAGCGGGAAATTCTGACCTCTCGCCCGTGATGCCGATCTGGCAAACACGATGACGTGACGCTACGTAGGCATCACATACGATCAAGTGACGCCAGCAACGACCTGAGGGGCCTTTTCCACTGTGGTGCAGCGTGTCACTTTGGATAGGAGCCGCCCAGTTGGCGGCGCGAGGCGGAAATCTGAGCCATGGATCGAACGGTGATCGACAATGAGGAAGCCCGCCTCAATGCTCTGCGGGACCTCAATTTGCTGGATACGCCCCCCAGCGAAAGCTTCGATCGTATCACTCGGCTCGCCAGCAGATTGTTCCATTCGCCGGTCTCGACCATCTCGCTGACCGATCGCGACCGCCAATGGTTCAAGTCCCGCGTGGGCGTGGACCTGGCGGAAATCCCCCGCTCGGAAGCGCCGTGCGCCTATGCCGTGCAGAACGACGCGGTCTTCGTCGTCTCGGATATGGAGGAAGACCCGCGCTTCAAGGGTGGCCTGCTGGCAAGCGTGGGCATCCGCTTCTATGCCGGGGCGCCGCTCATCACCCGTGCCGGCTATGGGCTCGGCACCTTATGCATCATCGGCGACAAGCCGCGCGACTTCTCGCAGGAGGAGAGCCAGGTCCTTGCCGATCTCGCGGCCATGGTCATGTCGCAGATCGAGCTTCAGAACGCCTTCGGCTGCATCGATGCCACCAGCGGCCAGCCGAACGAGCACCAGCTTTTCGAGGATCTGGACGATCTGAGCGCCCGCGAGCCCGGCGCGGCGTGCACCGCTTTGCTGATCGAGTTCGCCTCGCCGCCCCAGGTCACCCACGGCCAGCGCGTCCTGGGCGCCACCTATGCGGCGTTCATCCGCCAGAGCGTCGAACGGATCCGCAGCCTGCTGAAGCCGGCCCAGAGAGTCTATCACGTCGGTCCCGCGCGCTGCGCCATCGTGCTGCGGGGAGAAGCGCCGGACGAGTTGCGCGATATCATCCACGATCTGACGGTGGGGCTGCGCGCGTTCGTCCTGTGCGCCGGCATCCCTCTGACGCCGGACCCCGTGTTCGGCGTCTGTGCGTTCCAACTCGGCGCTGTGGCCCCGCGCGATGTTCTGCGCCGCATGTTCAACGCCGCCGCCGATGCCCGAAACAACGGCGATTCGGTTGCGGCCTATGACGAAGGGCACGACCTCGCGCACCGGCGCCGGTTCCTGCTCCTGAACGATATCGGCTCCGCGCTGAAGCACCCCGGCGAGCTGCGGTTGGTCTATCAACCGCGCGTCGATCTGCGCAACGGCCGCTGCGTGGGGGCCGAGGCGCTGCTGCGCTGGCGCCATCCCCAACTGGGCGAAGTTTCGCCGGCGGAATTCATGCCGCTCTTTGAGGACACGGCCTTCACCGTCCTGCTCACCGACTGGGTGCTGGACCAGGCGATCGCCCAGCAGGCGATCTGGGACCGCTCCGGCGGCTTCCATCGGATTTCGATCAACGTCTCGGCCCGGAACCTGGAGGATCCGCGCTTCGCGGAGCGTCTCGCCGCCATTCTCGCCCGGCACGGCGTCGCCCCCGGCGCGATCGAGCTGGAATTCACCGAAAGCGCCCTGCTGACCCGCAGCACCAGCATTCTCAGCGAGATCGCGGCGTTGCGCGACATGGGGGTCGCCATGTCGATCGACGATTTCGGCACCGGCTATAGCTGCCTGTCCTATCTCCAGCGCTTGCCCATCAATCTCATCAAGGTGGACCGCTCGTTCATCACCCACCTTGCCACCAACACCTACGACCAGAAGCTGGTGCGGGCTTTGATCGGCATGGCTCACGATCTCGGCTACGGCGTGGTGGCGGAAGGCGTGGAGACGCAGGAGACCTACGACATGCTGGTCGGCTGGGGATGCGACGAGGCGCAGGGCTTCCTGATCTCGCGCCCCCTCGCCCCCGAGGCAATGGAAAGCTGGGTGAACCCTGAGCGGGTCGCTGCGCGCGCGTGAACCGCGCATGACGTGAACGCGGACGGGTTGCACGCGGCACCGTGCACCCGACATATAGCGCCGACAGGGATGGCTTGGGGCCGCCCGTCGCCGATCCGCGTGAGTGTCCATGTCGTTCAAATTCATCCATGCGGCGGACATCCACCTGGACAGCCCGCTGCGCGGCCTGTCTCGGCGCGGTGAGATTGCGGATGTCTTCGTGGGCGCATCGCGCCGGGCGTTTGAAAACCTGGTCTCCGCCGCCATCGAGGAGCAGGTGGCCTTCCTCATTATCGCGGGCGACATCTACGACGGCGACTGGCGCGATTATGCCACCGGCCAGTTCTTCGTGCGGCAGATGGGGCGCCTCGCCCGCGCCGGCATCAAGGTCTTCACGATCCGCGGCAATCACGACGCTGATTCCGTCATCACCAAGAACCTGCCGCTTCCCTCCAATGTCCATGCCTTCTCGATCCGCACCGTGGAGCGGATGCCGATCGAGGATTTGAAGGTGATGCTGCACGGGCGCGGGTTCGCCAACCGGCATGTGCCGGAGAATGTCGCGCTGACCTATCCCGCCGCGACGCCCGGCTATTTCAACATCGGCATTCTCCACACCTCGCTCACCGGCCGCGAGGGCCATGATGTGTACGCCCCATGCTCGATCGAGGATCTGCGCAGGGCGGGGTATGATTATTGGGCGCTGGGGCACATTCACCGGCGCGAAATCCTCTCCCGAGATCCCGCCATCGTCTTCCCGGGAAATCTCCAGGGCCGCCACGCCAGGGAAACCGGCGCGAAGGGCGCGATGCTGGTCAGTGTCACGGATGGGGCGGTGGCCGCCATCCAGGAACTGACCCTGGACGCGGTCCGCTTCGCGCATGTTGAGCTTGATCTGTCGGGGGTGGACGACCCAGCCGATTTCCTGCGCAAGGCGCGCGATGCGATGGAAGCGGCGCATAGCGAGGCGGAAGGTCGCCCGCTTGCCCTGCGGCTCACCATCACCGGCGAAACCGCGCTTCATTCCCATTTGCGGGCCCATTCCGAGCAGGTGGTGGCAGATATGGAAGCTGTCGCCGCCGAGGTTAGCGCCGATCTGCTGATCGAGAAGGTGCGTGCCGCCACCACCAGCCCGCGCGTTGCATCTGCGCTTACGGTCGCGGGACTGGATGAGGTTCTGGCAGCGGTCGCCGCCGATCCCGCCTTCCGGGACGAGATCGCCCGTCTTTTGGCCGATCTCAGGAGCAAGCTGCCGGCGGGATTGATGGAATCCTCGGCCGATGGAGCGCAGGATACGCTCGCGGCAAGCGCCATCGCTGCGGCGGAAGACACGGTGCGCGCGGCTTTGCAGGGTGCTTCGCTCCCCAGGGAGCGCGGCGCATGAGGCTCGCCAGGCTGGGGCTCGACCGCTACGGGCATTTCACCGACCGCGTGCTGGAGTTCGATCCGAATGCGCGCGTCACCATCGTGCTGGGCGCGAACGAGGCGGGAAAGAGCACGGCGCTGAAAGCCGTGGTGGATGCGCTGTTCGGCATCGAGCCGCAGTCGCGGTTTGATTTCCTCCACGGCTACAAGGGCATGCGCCTCTCCGCCGATGTCGTTTCCGCCGATGGGCGCAGCCTGTCGTTCGCGCGCCTGAAGCGCCGGACCGCGCCGCTGGTCGATCCCGTCACCGATCAGCCCCTGAATGATGATTGCCTCGCGCCGTTTCTCGGCGCGCATGATCGCAAGGCATTCCTGGAGATTTTCGGCCTCGATCAGGAGCGCCTGCGCGCCGGCGGGCGCAGCCTGCTGGCCGGCGGCGGCGATCTTGCCGATGTCCTGCTGTCGGCGGCTCCCGGCCTTGCCGATGTCGCGGCCCTGCGGGACCGGCTTCAGGCGAGTGCCGCCACCATCTTCAATCCCGACCGGCGCAGCGCCACCCACGCCCTCTATCGCGCCATCGACCGGCGGGCCCAGGCACAGAAGCGCCTGCGGGAGCTGGAGGTTCGGGTCGAGGAGGTCAAGCGCGTGCGCGAGCAGGCCGAACAGGCCGATACGGCGCGCGGCGCGGCTGTGCGTGCCGAGATCGACGCCGGCCTTGCCTGCACCCATGCCCAGGCGCTGGTCGGCGCGGTGAAGGAGTTGCGCCTGATCGATGCCGGCGTGGCGGAGCGCGAGACGCTGGGCGATCTGCCCAGCGTGGAGCCCGGCTTCATCGCCCAGGCCCGTGCCGTGCTGGCGGAAATCTCACGGCAAAGCCCGCTGCTGGACATGGCGCGTGCGGAAGCCGAAGCGGCGGAGGCGGCACTCAATGCTATCGGCCTCGACGACGGCATCTTGCCCTTTGCCGAGGAGATCGAGCAGTGCGACGGCCAACGCACGGCCGTGCAGGGGGAGCTGAAAAGCCTCCCCAAGCGCCGTGATGAGGTGACGGAGGCGCGTTCGGCTCTGATGCGCGTGGCGAGCGGGCTCGGGTTGGCGGATATTGAGGCGCTGCGCGCGCTCTCTCCCGGTCCCCCCGCCCTGGCGCGCGCCGATCGCGCGGCCGACCGGCTCGCCGCAATCGAGGTCCGCAGCGAAGGGTTTGAGGCCGAGCGCAGAACGCTCGCGGGCCGGCGTGCGGAGATCGCACAGGCGCGGGCCGCCCTCGGGCACGTCATCGATCCCGCACTCACCCGGCGGCGGCTGGCCGCGCTCGACGGCGTGGAGGCGCGCGAGCATGCGCTCAAGGCCTTGGGCCACCGGCAGGCGCTGGTTCGCGCCGAACTCTCCGAACGGCTGGTGCGGCTGAACCTCGGCGTGGCGGACGTGGAGGCGCTCGCGGCAATTGCCCTGCCCATGCTTGCGGCGGCGGAAGCGGGCTTGCGGCGCGTTCTGGAAACGACCGACGCTCAGGCGCGGAGCCAGGAGGCCCGTATCCAGGCGATCCAGCAACTTGCGCAGGCCGAGGCGCGCCTGAATGCCCTGAATGCCGGCCGCCCAGCGCCCACGCAGGCCGCCATCGCCGCCGCCCGCCGGGAGCGCGACGATGCCTGGGATGCCCTGAAGCCGATTGCCTTGGGGCACCGTGGGCGGACCGAGGAAGACGCTGCCCTGGCGCATGGGCTCGACCGCGCCATCGGCGAGGCGGACCGACTTGCCGACGAGCGGCTCACCGAGACCAAGCGCCTCGCGGACCTCGCGGCGGCCGAGCGTACGGTCGCGGATCTCAAAGCCGCTGCCGAGGGGGCGCTGGCGCATGCCGAGGCCGCCGGCCGCCGGTGCGACGACGCCTTGGGTGCCTGGAATGGTCTGTGGGCCGTGAGCGGCCTTGCCATGAAGGCGGACGAAACCGCTATCGCCGTGCTGCGGGAAGCCGACGCCATCCTGCGCGGGCGCGGGACGCTGCTGAAAGAGGCGGCTGACGCCGAAGGCCAGCGTGATGCCGCCCGCTGGGACCGGCTGGAATATGAGCAGCTTCGCGCCGACCTCGGCCTGCCGGCGCGCGGCGATGCGCCGGTGCATATTGCGGATATCCGCAGCGCCATCAGTGAACTTGAGCACCGCTTCCAGCAGGCGCGCGATTGCGATCGCGATTTGCGAACTCTCGATCAGGGCGAGGCGGAATTCGCCGGCCGCGCCGACGCCATCGCCGCGGAGCGATTGGCCCTGGCGAGCGAGGTTGCGGCCGTGTTCCCGCCGCTGGCGATCCGCCCCGAGGCCCCGGTGGAGGAGGCGAAAGCCGCCCTCGGGCTGTGGCGCGAGGCGCTGACCATCGACGAGCGGCTGCGCACCGCCGAGCGCCGGGCATCAGGCATCGTCCGCGACGAGCAGGCGTTCACGGCGGCGGTGCACGATCTGGTGGGGCGGGCAGGGGTTTCCCTTCAGGACGATCCGTTCGATGCGGCGCGGCGCCTGCGTGGCCGGCTCGATGCCGCGCGGCAGGCGCGCGCCAAGGCGGATGCGGCCGTCGATGCCCTAAGCAAGCGGCACGCCGCCCTCGCCGCGGCACAGGCCGCGCTCGACCGCAGCCATTCGGGCCTCGCAGCCCTGGTCGCGCCGCTGCCGCCGGTGTGCCGCGCGGCGCTGGAGCCGTTTCTCGACCGGCTGGAGCGCGCGGCCGGCATCGAGGGGCGGATTGACCAGGCGCGGGCCCGGCTGGCGCATATCAGGGGCTCACGGGGCGAAGAGGAGATCCGCGCCGACCTTGCCAACATGGACGATGACACGCTCGCCCGCCGCGTCGCGGAGGCGGAGGCTGTCGCCCAGGCCGCGCGTCTGGCCCGCGACCTGGCGGTGGAACGGGACACCCAGGCCCGAACCGCCCTGGAAGCCATGGAGGCGCGCGACGGCGCCGCCGTTGCGGCGCAGGAGGAGCAGGACGCGCTGTCGGAGATCGCCGACGCCGCCGACCGCTTCACCCGCAATCATGTGGCTGCCCGCCTTCTCGGCATTGCCATCGAGCGCTACCGTCAGGCGCACCAGAACCCGATCGTGGAGCGGGCCTCACGGGCGTTCGCGACTTTGACGTGCGGGCGGTGGGAGGGCATCGGCGTCGATTATGACGAAGACCCGCCCAAGCTCGCGGCGCTGCGCGACGGCCGGCTTCTCGGCATCGGCGCGCTGTCGGAGGGCACCGCGGACCAGTTGTTCCTGGCCTTGCGGGTCGCGGCGATCGAATCCCACGCCACCCGCGCGACGCCATTGCCGTTCATTGCCGACGATCTGTTCGTCAGCTTCGACGAGGCGCGGACAGAAGCCGGGATGACGCTTCTGGCCGAGCTTGGCGCGACCACCCAGGTCATCGTCTTCACCCATCACGCCCATGTGGCGGACTGCGGGGTGCGCGCCCTGGGCGATGCTGCGGCGGTGCTGCGTCTGTAGGGGCGCCTATATTCTGTGTGCGACCTCCTCGGCGAGGAGGACGGAATTGATGCCTTCTACGAACATGGCATCGCGGTTACCGCACCGAGCGTTCGGCCCCATTGAGCTTGACTTGGTGGATGTCGCTCATGGGTCCTATCCTCGTATGGACTTGACGAGCGTATGGTCGGCAGAAGCCGGCGCCGTTGCGGACCTCTCCGCAACGGCTGATTTTCCTCGGTGATGGCGGGCGTCGCCGTTCGCTATTTGACCACCCCGACCTTGCCGAGATTTGGCAGCCAGGTGGCGATTTCGGGGAAGGCGATGATCATGGCGATGACCGAGAGCAGGCAGATCCAGAACGGCACGGAGCCTTTGAAAATCTCACCTACCGAGACATTTTCGTGTGGCAGCGCGGCCTTCACCGTGAACACCAGGATGCCGAAAGGCGGGGTGAGCAGGCCGGTCTCGATGGCTATGATGCCCACCATGGCGAAGGCGAGGGGGTCGTAGCCGAGCGCCATGGCGATGGGGCCGAATACCGGTACCGTGAGCAGAATGATCGAGATGGAATCGATCACGCAGCCAAGCAGGAACCAGATTAGGATCATGATGCCGAGAATGGCGAGCGGCGGCAGGCCGGTGTCGAGGAAGAAGGCCTGCACCGCGCCTGTGATGCCCGTCATCGACAGCACGCGGGAATAGAGCTGCGCCATCACCAGGAGCAGCAGCAGAGGCGCCGAGGTCCGGCCCACCGTGAGCACCACGTCGAAGATGTCCTTCAGCCGCATGCCGCGGCCGATGGCGATGAGCAGCGACAGGGTCGCGCCGACGCCGGCTCCTTCGGTGGGGGTGAACACGCCGAACCAGATGCCGCCGAGCACGCTGAGGATCAGCACCAGCACCAGCAGGGTGCCAACGATGGTCTTGCGGAAGTCCTCGTCCTCTTCGACCCGAGGCGCCTCGGCCGGCATGCGCATGCCACCGCCACCACCGGCCATCGCCGCACCGGAGGTGCTGACGGCAACCACGCCCGCCCCGCCGACGGTCTCGCCCACGAGGGCGGGATAGCGCATGGCGAAATAGACGATGTAGAGGCTGTAGACCGTTACCACGAGAAAGCCTGGGATAATGCCGGCGAGGAACAGGCTGCCGATGGACTGTTCGGTGATGACGCCCCAGACGATCATCAGAACCGAGGGCGGGATCAGCATGCCGAGGCACGCGCTGCCAGCGATGCAGGCCAGCGCGAACTGGCGGTCGTAGCCGTAGCGTTTCATCTCGGGATAGGCGATGCGCGAGAACGCCGCCGCCGCCGCGATGCTCACCCCCGATACGAAGGCGAAGATGGCATTCGCGAACACCGTTGCGATGCCGAGCCGGCCGGGCAGCCATTTCGTCACCCGGTTGACCAGCGCGAACAGATCGCGCGCCGCGCCGCAGCGGGCGAGAAATTCACCCATGAGAATGAACAGCGGGATGACCGCGAAGATATAGTCGCGAATGCCCTCGTAGGCGGTGTTCGAGATGAAGCTCAGCACCACATCGAAGTCGCCGTTCATCATTATGTAGATGCCGAGCGCCGATGCTAGGCCGAGCGCCACCGCGATATGGGTTCCGAGGAAGACGAGGACGAACAGGACGCCGAGAACCAGCGCCATTTGGGTTCCGTCAAACATGGCGCGCCCTCAGTGTGAGACGCCAGTGGCCAGGACTTCGCGGTGCCGTGCGGCGACCACCTGACGACAGGCGAGAAGGATGTAAGCGAGAAAGGCCAGGCCGGTCCCGAGCAGGACTGCGAGGCGCACCGGCCACATGGGAACATGCAGGGCGCCCTCGCCCTCGTATTCGCCGCTGGCGACAGCGTGCATGAAGCCGTCGATGCTGCCCCAGAAGATGATGCCGAACAGCAGCGCGCCGAGCAGCGAGCCGATGATGCCGAGCGCGGCCTGGACCGGAACGGGGAAGTGCACGGTAAAGGCGTCCACATACATCATGCCGCCGGAGACGATGGCGTAGCTGGCCTGCAGGTAGCAGATGATGACGATGGAGGACGACACCAGTTCCGGCGTGCCCTTCAGCGGCGAATTGAAGATTACCCGCCCGATGACGTCCGCGCACACCACGAAGCACAATACAAAGGCGAGCAGGGATGCCACCACTAGGAGGCTCTTGGAGACTAATTCAAGCGCTTTGGAGATCATGAGCGCACCTCTCGGACATCGGCGGCGAAGGACAACGAGGCACCCGGACCCGCACTGCTGCGGATCCGGGCGGACATCACGGGTGTGTTCGGATCACTTGATGTCGTAGCGCACAGGCCACTTGTGGCCGTACTTCTCGTAGAGCTGCATGGCGAGGGAGAGCACCTCGGTGCCCGGCAGGCCGGCCTTGTCCAGCTCGGCGGCCTTCTCCTTCGGCCAATCCTTCAGCGAGGTGGCCCATTCGATGCGCACGCTGTCGGGAACCGCGGTCTTCACCTTGGCGCCGAGTTCCTTCAGCTTCTCGATCTGCTTGGGATAGTTCTCGTCGTTCACCGTGCCGGTCTTGGCCTCGAACTCGCGGGCCACCTGGACGATGATCTCCTGGACTTCCTTCGGCAGCTTGTCATAGCGCGCCTTGTTGATGGTCAAGCCATGCCAGGTGATCGCGCCGAAGCCGGTCTCGGTATAATAGGGCGAGACTTCAAACAGCTTGAAGTTCACCACGCCCGACGGGAACATGATCCAGCCGTTGTACACGCCGGTCTGCATCGCGGTGTAAGCGTCGTTCAGCGAGGACTGCACCGGGATCGCGCCGGCATATTCCAGCCACTTGAGGTTCAGGCCGGCGCCCGCGAGCTTGCGGCCCTTCAGGTCCGACACGGTGTTCCAGTCGAACGTGGTGGTGAGGTTGTAACCGTTGTCCGAGATCAGGGCGATGAGCTTCTGATTGAACTTCTTCTCGAAGACTTCGCTCATGTACGGCACCTTGTCGTACACCTCGCGCGCCACCTTCACGCTCGTAACCGAACTCATGGAGGAGAAGGGCAGCATCACCTGAAACGCCTGCATGGGCAGGTTCGAGGGCTCAAAGCAGAAGCAGTAGCCGCCGATGTCGATGATGCCGGACTGCACCGCCTCTAGCGTGTCGGCGACCTTCACCATGGAGCCGCCGTAGCCCTCCACGAATTCGATCTTGTGGCTGGTCTTCTCGGCCACCCGCTTCGTGACTTCTGGCACGAAGAAGGTCTGCATCAGGTTCACGTAGGTGTTCACCGCCGGGTGGCCCGAGGCGATGCGCAGGCGGAACGTCTCAGCGGCGGCAGGGGCCGCAAAAGCGGCAGCCATCCCGCCGGCCAATGCCAGCGCAACAGCAGAACGGCGCAGAATCAGTTTCATCACAACTTTCCTCCCCTATGATTCTTTTTTCTTCGGACTGCGACGGCGCTTGAATTGGCGTAGCGCTTGGCAATCTTGCACCTGCGTCCTGTCAGAGCGTTGCTCTGAAAGGCAGGGTAGAACGGCATGTTTTCCTTAGGTTATGGTATCGCGCGGCTCGGATAGCCAAATGATGTTTTTTGATCGAGGGCATCATTAATTCTAATGCCCTGACCCAGCCGCCAGTATGGGTCGAGGCCGCCGGCCGACGCTCTCTGGGCTTTATGCGCGCAAAAATCGCCCAGACGCAATGGACTGGACAGCGGTATCATTATCGTGGAGGCGTCACGCCGCGTCCCGAACTTCGGCAAGCACGGACGCCGCCAGCGGGAGCGGGGCGTTTTCGCTGTCCAGGAACTCCACCGTGGTAAAGGTGAGATCGGTGGTGCCGAGGTTTTCCAGGTCGTGGGTCATGAAGGTGCCGGCGGGAAACGTGTGGTGCCGAGTTTCGCCTGGCTTGTAGACCACGTCGACGATGCGCCCGTCGCCATAATGGGAGCGCGCGGCGCCGCCGTTCACGGAGGTCCAGAAATAGTCCAGCACATGGGTGTGGAAGCCGATGCGTTCACCGGGCTTCAGGGTGAGCAGCCACACCCGGACGCGCGGTGTCTGCGACACCAGCCGCGAACCGACCTCGCCATTTCCGGCGCGCGCGGCGAACTCGGCGCGCAGATGTTCCGGCCATTCGGCGGGGGCGTCGGGCCAATGCTGGATGACATGCTTTTCCATCTGTTCCTCCTGCGTCTGCGCGTGTGTCTATGCGTGTGCTTACGCGTCCCTGGCCCGCTTCAGGCGGCGATGCCGGTGTTGACGGCGGTCTCGGCCATGATGGCGTCGGGCTGGCTATGCCGCTCGGCGGCAACCCGGTCTTCCTCGGTGAGGGGCGGGGCCTGCATATAGGCGCCGAGATTGCGCGAGCGCCGCACCACGGCCGCGCCATAGGCCCGGCGCTTCGTGTTGAAGGCGTCGAGTGCGGCGGGGACGTCGGCGGTCTCGATCAGCGCATGGGCCAGGGCGTCGGCATCGGACGCCGCCTTTGTGACGCCCATGCCCACATGAGGGCGCGCCACGAAGGCGGCATCGCCCAGCACCACGGTGTGGGGACCGAGCGCCATGCGCTCCGACACCAGATCCTGAATCACCTGGATGAAGGGCTGGACGGTGCGCTCCACCACCTCGGCGAATTGCGGCGACAGGGTTTCCTGCGCGGTGCGGCGCAGGTCGGCGATGATTTCCGGCCGGATCTTGTTGGGCGGGATCGACAGGGCGTGTTCCACGCCGTCCACGTCGGTCAGAAGATCGCGCAGCAATGGGCCGGCGGGCGCCTGACGGTACCAGACGAGATTGAAGCGCCGGCTGCCGCGCTCCATCGCCTCGTTCTCGCCGGCCACGGGATAGCCGAGCATCTGCTCGCCGGGCGGCAGGGAGAAGGCGAAGTGATCACACAATTCTTCGCGGGTTTTCGGCGAGAGTTCGCCTTCCGCCACCAGGCCGCGCCAGGCGATGTAGCCGGCATAGGTGGGCTTCACGTCCGGCGCGAACTGGGCCCGCACCGTGGAGAAGATGCCATCCGCGCCCACCAGAAGATCGCCCTCGACGCGCTCGCCACCCTCGAAATGGGCGATGACCTTGTCGGGCCCGTCCTCGACCTTCAGCAGGTGGCGGCCGTGATGATACCGCTCCGGCGGGACCGCCTGCCGCAACAGCCCGTAGAGATGTCCCCAGGAGGTGACGATCTGCGGCAGCGGCTGCTCATGGGTGAGGGTGCCGTCGCGCGAGAAGATCCTCCGCCCGAGCACCGGCACCCCGACCCGCGCCGCCTCGCTGTCGACGCCGCAATCCTTCAGCACCTCGAACAGTTCCGCATGGGTGACGATGCCGGCGCCGCGCCCGGAGAGTTCCGAGCCGATACGCTCGTAAATGTGGGCATCCCAGCCGAGGCGCAGCAGCCTCAAGGCCGTGAACAGGCCGGCCATGGACCCGCCGATGATGATCGCCCGCTTGGGCGTCGCAGCCGCGCCGGATAAGGTCATTCTTGCCTCCACCCTCGCCGCCGGCATCCCAGTCCGGGTGCAGCGGGCATATTGATCATTTGATAAATCATCCTCCCGCTGCGCCCCCCAGTCAAGAGTTATTTATCAGTTGATCAATTATATTTGCGACCGCGGCGCGCGGGCGTCTGTGGGACAACCGGATGCGGCGGGACAATCGGCTCGGCTGGCGCAACCGGGTCGGACGGCACAAGGGCGGCGAAGGCTTCGGGCGCGCCGTTGAGAAACGCCTTCACGCGCAGCGCGAGATCGGCGTCGAGGTCGGCCGGCAGCGCCATGCCATAAATGAAGCGTCGCACGCCCATGTAGAAGATTGAGGCGTGCAGGCCCCACACCAACTCCATCTCGGCTTCGTGGATCGGCGCGTCCACGGCAAGCCCGCGTTCGTGGCGCACCTCGCGGACCACGAGATCGAAGGCGGTGGCGCGCAGGAAGGTGAGATAGCGGGCATTGAAATCGAGCCCCTTCAACCCCGCGAACATGAACAGCCGGACCCATTCATAGGTCAGCAGCACCCGCGCGTAGTCCCGGTAGAATTGGGTGAGGCGCTGTTCCAGCGGCACGCTGCGATCGCGCAGCGCCGGCCCCCAGTCGGCGTTCCAGGGATGGAGGTAAACCTCCTCATACACCCGGTCGAGCAGCGCCTCCTTGGAGGGGAAATAGCGATAGAGCAGGGGCTGGGTGATGCCGAGCCGCGCCGCGAGATCGCGCGTCGAGCCGTCGAACCCGAACTCGGCGAAGAAGCCGATGGCGGCCTTGACGATCGCCGCCTCCCGCTCCTTCGGGTCGAGGCGGCGTTTGTCCGCCGGGGTGAGGCTTGGCGGCTTGGCCAATGCGGGAGGCTCCTTCTTCGCCATCCCGCATAGCACCGTGCACGCCATACGGGAACCGGCACCGGCGAGGAAGGAGCAGGGCCGGGTAGATAAGCCTCAGCTTACGTTGGGAAAAGCGCCGAAATCATAGAGCCGGGCGGGGTTTTCGCGGAGGATCAGCGTGCGCACGCTCTCCGGCATTTCGGGCAGGCCGAGGGCGCCGGCCAACTCCAGGTCGTCCGGCATGTCGGCCCATAGTTCGGTGTGCGGCCAGTCGGAGGCCCAGAGCAGGCGGTCGGGGCGATGGGCGACCAGCGCCTCCACGAAGGGCAGCAGGTCGCCATAGGGCGCGCCCGCCCGGCTGACGCGATAGGGGCCGGAGAGCTTCACCCAGAGATTGCCCTCGGCGATGAGCCGCAACAGGCCGGCGAAGATGTCGCCCTCAACCGGCCAGCGGGGATCGAGGAAGCCGAAATGGTCGAGCACCAGCGGCACCGGGCAGTGGCGCACCAGCCCGGCGAGGTCCGCGCCGTTGGAGAGTTCGATCTGAAGCTGGATATGCCAGCCGAGCGGCGCCACCCGGCGCGCCAGCACCGCCACATCCTCCAGCGCCAGACCGCCGGGATTGCGGCGGTTCACCCGGATGCCGCGCACCCCGGCGGCATGCAGGTCGATCAAGGCGGCATCGGAAATATCCGGGTGCACCACGACCACGCCGCGCAGCCGGTCGGGCATGCGGGCGAGCGCGTCCAGCAAGGCGGAATTGTCGGTGCCGTAGACGCTGGGCTGAACCAGCACCGCGCGGTCGATGCCGAGCGCGGCCATGACCGCGATGTAGTCGTCCAGGGTCACAAGCTGTGGGGTGTAATTGCGCACCGCCGCCAGGGGATATTGCTCCGCCAGCCCGAACACATGCATGTGCGTGTCGCATGTGCCCGGCGGCAGGAGGCGCCCGCCCGCCGCGACACCCAGAGGGCGCGGCGGCAGGCAGAGCGGGGCGTCAGGGGTCAAGAGGCGCTGTCCGGGTGCCGCGTCAGGAAGTCGAAGTCGCAGCCGCCGTCCGCCTGGAGCACGGTCTGCTGGAACAGCCGGGCATAGCCGCGCTCGGGGAGCTTGGGCGCCATGTGGGCGGGCAAAGCCGCGCGGCGTCGCGCGAGTTCTTCATCGTCCACCAGCAGGTCGATGCTGCGGCCTGCGACGTCGAGGCAGATCATGTCGCCGCTTTTCACCAGCGCCAGCGGCCCGCCGATGGCCGATTCCGGCGTGATGTGGAGCACGATGGTGCCGAAGGCGGTGCCGCTCATGCGCGCGTCGGAGATCCGCACCATGTCCTTCACGCCCTGCCGGCCCAGTTTCTTGGGGATCGGGAGATAGCCGGCCTCGGGCATGCCCGGTGCGCCCTTCGGCCCGGTGTTGCGCAGCACCAGCACGTCATTGGCGGTGACGTCGAGGTCCGGGTCATCGACCCGCGCCGCCATGTCCTCCACCGATTCGAACACCAGCGCGCGGCCGGTGTGCTGGAGCAGCCTTTCGGTCGCCGCCGCCTGCTTCAGGATCGCGCCGCCGGGGGCGAGATTGCCGTGCAGCACCACCATGGAGCCTTCGGCCTTGAGCGGCTTGGAGCGGGGGCGGATGACATCCTGCCCCGGCACGTCCTCCGCCGCCGCGACCACGTCGCGCAGCGTGCCGCCGGCGACCGTGGGGGCGTCGAGATCGATCAGGTCGCCCAATTGCTTCAGCAGCTTGGGAACGCCGCCGGCGTGGTGGAAATGCTCCATGTAATGGGTGCCGGAGGGCTTCAGATCCACCAGGACGGGAACCTCGCGGCCGATCTTGTCGAGGGTTTCCAGCGCGAATTTGTGCTCGGTGCGATTGGCGATGGCGGTGAGATGGATGATGCCGTTGGTCGAACCGCCGATCGCCTGCATGACCACCATGGCGTTGTGGAACGCGGCGGGGGTGAGCAGTTCGCTGGGGCGCGGACCGCCGGCCACCGCGAGGCGCGCGGCCACCCGGCCGCTCTCCTCGGCGAGGCGGATGCGCTCGGCATGGGGGGCCGGAATGGTGGCGCTCATGGGCAGCGAGAGCCCCATGGCTTCGGTGATGCAGGACATGGTGCTGGCCGTTCCCATGACCATGCAGGTGCCGACCGAGGGCGCGAGGCGGCCGTTCACCGTCTCGATCTCCACCTCGTCGATCTCGCCGGCCCGATGCGCGCTCCACAGGCGCCGGCAGTCGGTGCAGGCACCCAGAACCTCGCCCCGGTGATGGCCGACCACCATGGGTCCCACCGGCACCACCACGGTCGGCAGATCGACGCTGGCGGCGGCCATGATCTGCGCCGGCAGGGTCTTGTCGCAGCCGCCGATCACCACCACGGAATCCATGGGCTGGGCGCGGATCATCTCCTCCGTGTCCATGGACATGAGGTTGCGCAGGAACATGGAGGTGGGGTGGGCGAAGCTTTCGTGGATGGAAATGGTGGGGAACACCATGGGCATGGCGCCGGCCAGCATCACCCCGCGCTTCACGGCCTCGATCAGCTGCGGCACGTTTCCGTGGCAGGGGTTGTAGTCGCTGTAGGTGTTGGTGATGCCGACGATGGGGCGGTCGAGGGCATCGTCAGAATAGCCCATCGCCTTAATGAACGCCTTGCGCAGAAACAGCGCGAAGCCCTCATCCCCATAGCTCGTCAGTCCTTTGCGAAGTCCTCGCGCCATCCTTGCCTTCCTCGTGCCGATCACCGCCGACCTGCGGCGGACAATCATCTTCAACTGTCGCATTGTCAATAATATCGTCGCCTAAAGAGCGATACGTGAGAATCTTGTCCGATTCCACGTTTCATTATTGACAATAATAAATCGCCCCCGCACTCTCCCGCCAAAATCAAGATCATCATTCAAGGGAGGAACGCCAATGAGCAAAATTCGCGGAATCAGCGTCGCAGCCATTATGGCAGCAGCAGCGTTCGGGGGCGTCGGTCCTGCGGTCGCACAGGAACCCACGCAGATCACCATGTGGAGCAACTGGCCGGACGAGCCGGCCAAGAAGGATTGGGTGACGGCCCGGGTCAAGGACTTCGAGGCGGCCAACAAGCAGTGCTCCGTGAAGCTCAGCTTCATCCCCAAGGCCGACATCTACACCCAGGCCAAGTCCGCCGTGCGCACCGGACAGGCCCCGGATATTTTCTACATGGAGCCGGACCAGCCGGAATTCCTGGCCGGCGGCTTCCTTGAGCCCCTGGACGATTACATCAACCTCAAGGGTCTCGAAGACTGGGCAAAGCCCGCCTGGACCTCCAAGGGTAAGGTCTATGGCGTTCCCGTCGAGGCCTATACGGTCGAGCTTTATTACAACAAGGATCTGGTGAAGAAGGTCGGGGTCGATGTTCCCGCCAACTTCCAGCTGACCCAGGAGCAGTTCGCGGATCTGGTGAAGAAGGGCGTCGCCGCCGGCATCACGCCCGTGTCGCAGGGCGTCGGCGATCGTCCGTTCCCGGGCGGACTGCTGCTGTTTGAATCCCTGCTGCGCAAGCTCGGCAAGGACGATTACGCCAAGCTCCTGAACGGCGAACTCTCCTTCAAGGATCCGCGCGTCACCGAGGTGATGACCTGGTTCAAGGGTCTGGTGGATGCCGGCGCCTATCCCAAGAGCTTCTCCACTCTGAAGCTGGGTGAAAGCCACTTCTACTTCTACAACACCCCCGGCTCGCTGACCTTCCCGGACCCGAGCTGGTTCACCGGCCGCGCGTTCGCCTCGCCCGAGAAGGGCGGCATGCCCGCCGACTTCCCGCTCGGCATCATGCAGTTCCCGGCGATGGACAAGGGCGATTGCCCGGACTGCAAGACGCTCGCGGTGGCCGGCAGCTTCGTGATGTTCTCCAAGAGCAAGAACAAGGACTGCGCGGGCGCCCTGCTCAAGTCGATGGCCACCGAAGAGAACGGCACCAAGTGGATGAGCGAAGTCTCACTCCAGTCGGGCCTGAAGTCCGACCCGGCGAAGATCGTCAGCCCGCACAAGGCCTATTTTGCTGAACTGAACGCCCGCAACAAGGACGTGAAGTACTTCTTCGGCACGCCGCTGCTCTACTACCGGGCCAAGTGCGCCGAGACCTATGTGCAGGTTATCAATAACGCGTTCCCCGCCGGCCTGATCAGTGTTCAGGATGCCGCGGACAAGATGGACGCTGCCTGCCTGAAGAAGTGACCGAAGAAGTAACACATAGCTGAGGCGATCACCTTGCAGACCCAAACACAGAGCGAGGGGGCGAAAGCCTCCTCCTCCAGCCTCGCCGATCCCCGCCGTGCCACGCGGCTGGTGCTGGCCATATTCCTGGGGCCGGGTCTCCTGGTCTATTGCGGGCTCACCGCCTATCCCGCGTTCCGCACCATCTACGACAGCTTCTTCACCATCGAGGGGATGGAAGCGACCTTTGTCGGGCTCCAGAATTATCGCGACCTGATGGGCGACGAGACCTTCTGGATCGCGGTGCGCAACACCTTCATCTGGTCGTTCGTCGCGCCGGTGCTCGATGTCGCGACCGGCCTCCTGCTGGCCCTCGCGCTTTATGCCGGCGTGCCGTTCGCCCGCTTCCTGCGGGTCGCATGGTTCACCCCGGTGCTCCTGTCCTATGTGGTCGTCGCGATCCTGTGGATGTGGATCTACAATTACGACTGGGGCATCCTCAACGAGGTCCTGCGCACGCTCGGCCTCGGCGGCCTTGCCTCCTCATGGCTCGGCAATCCCAACCTCGCGCTCGCCTCCGTCATCGTCACCCACGCCTGGAAATGGGCCGGCTTCAACATGGTGGTGTGCCTCGCTGCCATCCACTCCCTGCCGAAGGAAGTGCTGGAGGCCTCCGATCTCGACAATTGCGGGTGGGGCGCCAAGCTGCGCTACATCATCATCCCGATGCTGCGGCCGACCTTGCTGAGCCTCTATATCCTCGCCTTCATCGGCAAGATGAAGATCTTCGATCTGGTCTGGATCATGACGCAGGGCGGCCCGCTCTGGGCGACCGAGACGGTCTCCACCTACGTCTACAAGCGCGCCTTCAACTGGAACACGTTCGACCTCGGCTACCCCTCCGCCATCGCGACGGTGTGGTTCCTGGTGGTCTGCGCGTCCGTGATCATCCTCAACCGCGTGCTCAGCTCGCGTGAGCGGCTGGAGTATTGAGATGACCGCAGTTGCTGCTCGCGAGGGCAAGAAGCCCTTGCCGCGCCTGTTCGGGCGCGGCGCCCTCGCCCTGGTGCTGGGCATCTACACCATCTACACGCTCGGCCCGTTCCTGTGGCTCGCCAGCATGTCGGTGCGCACAACGGCGGAAATCAGCGCCGACCATTACGCCTGGCCGCGCCCGTTCCACTGGGAGCAGTTCCGCATCGCCTGGGTGGACAGCGATTTCGCCACCTATTTCTGGAACTCGACTTTGGTGGTGGTGGGCGCGGTGGCCGTGGTCACGCTGGTCGGCGCCGCCGCCGCCCACGCCTTGGCGCGCTACCGCTTCAAGGGCAATCGGCTGATCTACGGCATCCTGTTTTCGTCGATCATCTTCCCGCCGCAGATCACCTTGATCTCGCTCTACCAGATCCTGGTGGACTATAATCTCTACAACAGCCTGTTCGGTCTCTCGCTGGTCTATGTCTCGCTGCAACTGCCGCTCACGGTCTATCTTCTGGAAGGCTTCTTCGCCCGCATCCCGCAGGACCTGTTCGATGCTGCGAAGATCGACGGCTATGGCGATCTGGAGATTTTCTGGCGCATCGTGCTGCCCGTGGGCATGCCCGCCATCGCCACCACGCTGATCCTCAACTTCATCCAGCTCTGGAACGAGTTCCTGTTCGCCGTGGTGCTCATCACCGATCCCGAGAAGCGCACCCTGCCGATCGGCATCCGCGCCTTCATGGGGGATCATTTCCAGGACATCGGCATGATCGCCACCGGCGTGATGATCTCGGTCATCCCGGTGATCGTCGCCTATGTCTTCTTCTCCGAAAAACTCATCCGCGGCATGACCGCTGGCGCGATCAAGTGAGGCAGTCATGGCCGTCGTGAAACTCGACAAAATCGTCAAACGCTATGGCAATTCCGGCCCGACCGTGGTGGAGAACGTGGACCTCACCGTGGGCGATGGTGAATTCATGGTGCTGCTCGGCCCCTCGGGCTGCGGAAAGTCGACGACTTTGCGCATGATCGCGGGTCTGGAGACCATTTCCGGGGGCACGCTGTCCATCGACGGGCGGGTGGTTAACGACCTGCCCGCCAAGGACCGCGACATCGCCATGGTGTTCCAGTCCTACGCCCTCTACCCGCACATGAGCGTCGCCGACAATCTGGCCTTCGGCCTGCGGCGCCGCTCCATCGCCAATGCCGAGATCGAGCGCCGCGTGGCGAACGTCGCCGGTATCCTCGGCCTTGCGCCGCTGCTCGCCCGCAAGCCGAGCGCCCTCTCCGGCGGGCAGCGCCAGCGTGTTGCGCTGGGGCGCGCCATGGTGCGCGAGCCGCAGGTGTTCCTGTTCGACGAGCCGCTCTCGAACCTCGATGCCGCCTTGCGCGTCAACACCCGCAGCGAGATCATCAAGCAGCACAACCGCCTCGGCTCCACCATGATCTACGTGACCCACGACCAGGTGGAGGCCATGACCATGGGCACCCGCATCTGCGTGATGAATGCGGGCAAGGTGGCGCAGATCGGCGCGCCGCTGGATGTCTACTGGCAGCCGGCCAACACCTTCGTCGCGCGCTTCCTGGGCTCGCCGCCCATGAACCTGATGGAGAAGACGCTCACCGCCGGGCACGCGCGCAGCGGTTCGGTGGATGCGCCGCTGGTGCGCTGGTCCGATGCCACGCTGCAAGCCTATGACGGCCGCAAGGTGACGCTGGGCGTGCGCGCGGAAGACATGATGATCGATCCGGCCGGCGTGGACGGCGCCCCATTCGGCACTGTCAAGGGCCGCACTGTGGCGGTCGAGCCGCTGGGCGCCGAGACGCTGCTGCTGGTGGAACTGGAGAGCGGCGGCGAGATCATGGCGCGCCTGCCACGCCATGTGGTGGCCGCGCCCGAGCAGATGGTGGACCTCTATTTCCGCGCCGATGCCGCCTATCTGTTCGATGCGCAGAGCGGCGAGGCGGTCCCGGCGCAGGAGAGCGGCGCAGCTGCGGTGCGTGCCGCCGTGCAGCGGCGGGCGCACTGATGTCTGCCCCGCTCCGGGTCGGGCTCATCGGCGCCGGCTGGGTCACGCAGCATCACCTGAAGGGCTGGGCGGCGCTCGGCGATGCCGCCAAGGTGGTGGCGATCGCCGATCCCGCGCCGGAACGCGCCGCTGAACGGGCTGAAGCCTTCGGTATCCCCCATGTGTTTGCCAGCGCGCACGACATGCTGGCGGCGGGCGGGCTCGATGCGGTGGACATCGCCGCCCCGCGCGCCGTGCACGCCGATCTTGCCCGCCTGGCGGCGGATTACGGACTGCCCATCATCTGCCAGAAACCTCTGGCGCCGACCTTGGCGGAGGCCGAGGAATTGGTGGCCGACATCGGCGGCCGGGTGCGCCTGATGGTGCATGAGAACTGGCGCTTCCGCGCCTATTACCGGCAGGCGGCGGAATGGATCGCGGCCGGCGACATCGGTGCGGTGAAGGCGGTCTCCCTCATGTTCGCCACCTCGGGCACCGTGCCGGATGCGGACGGCCGTCTGCCGGCGCTGGAGCGCCAACCCTTCATGCGCACCGAGGCGCGCATGCTGGTGGCGGAGGTGCTGATCCATCATCTCGACACGCTGCGCATGCTGCTCGGCCCCCTGACGGTGGAGGCCGCCTCCCTCACCCGCACCTGCCCCGACATGCGCGGCGAGGATGGCGCGGTGCTTCATCTGCGCACCGCGGATGGCGCCGGCGTCGCGGTGTTCGCGAGCTTCGCGGCCTATGGCGCGCCGCCCCAGCAGGTGGACCGGCTGACCTTGCTCGGCGACCAGGGCGCGATCCGGCTCGACGGCATGGACCTTTCCATGACCGGCGGCCGCACGGCGCATCTCACCTATGACGCCGAGGCGACCTATCTCGGCTCCTATGCCGCGACCATCGCCCATTTCGTCGATTGTCTGCGCTCCGGCGCGCCGTTCGAGACCTCGCCGGAGGACAATCTCAAGACCTTGCGGCTGGTGGAGGATTGCTACCGTCTCTCCGGCTTCGAGACCGCGCTGGGGGATGCCGCATGAACGAGCATCCGCTGTCCGCGAACCGCGCCGACGAGCAGGCTGAAATCCTGCGGCAGCTGGAAGAGGACATCATCTTCGGCCGCCTCGCGCCGGGCTCGCGCCTGGTCGAAGACACGCTGATGGCCCGCTACGGCGCCTCGCGCCATTATATCCGCCAGGCTCTGGTGCATCTGGAACGCACCGGCGTGGTGCGCCGCGAGAAAAACGTCGGCGCCACCGTCTGCTCCTATTCCGAGGAGGAGGTTCGGCAGATCTATGAGGTGCGCGAGATGCTGACGCGCCACGCCGCGCTGAAGATCCCGCTGCCCGCCTCGCCTGAATTGGTCGAGACGCTCCGCGAAATCCAGGCGGAATATTCCCGGCATGCGGAGGCCGGCGATTTACGCGGCATCCACGAGACCAATGATGCGTTCCACATCACCTTGTTTTCCGGCTGCGGCAACCCGTATCTGGTGCGCACGCTTCAGGACTATATGGGCCTGACGCTGCCCATGCGCGCCAAGAATCTGGCGGATCGCGCGGGGCTCCAGCTCTCGCGGCGCCAGCACGACGTGATGATCGAACTGCTCCAGGGCACCGACAGTTGGGCGCTGGCGCAGCTCTGCGTCGATCACATGCAATACAGCAAGGCCGACTATCTTCAGCGCACCGCCAATGGGGCGCTCAAGGGACATATCGGCCTCGCCGACTGATTTCAGGCCGTGCTTGCGCGGCCGCCACCACGAGGACATCCCATGGATCTCGGATTGAACGGCAAGGTCGCGCTTGTGCTTGGCGCGGGCGGTGGGCTTGGGAGCGCCATCGCGGCGGGGCTGGCGCGCGAGGGGGCGAAGGTCGCGCTCGGCGACATCGACGCGGCGGCGCTCGCGCGCACCGCGGACACCATCACCAAGGCCGGCGGCACCGCCCTCGTGCTGCCCTGGGACCTCTCCGATCTCGCGGCCATCGAGACCAATTTCGCCCTGATCGAGGACACGCTCGGCGGCGTCGATGTGCTGGTGAACAACACCGGCGGTCCGCCCCCCACCCCCGCGAGCGGCCAGTCGCCGGAACTCTGGACCAAGAGCTTCCAGCAGATGGTGCTGTCGGTGATCTCCGTCACCGACCGGGCGCTCCCCGGCATGCGGGCGAAGAAGTGGGGCCGGATCGTCACCTCGACCTCCTCGGGCGTGGTGGCGCCGATCCCCAATCTCGGCGTCTCCAACGCGCTGCGCCTGTCGCTGGTGGGCTGGTCCAAGACCCTGGCGCGCGAAGTGGCGCGCGACGGCATCACCGCCAACATCGTCCTGCCCGGCCGCATCGCAACCGACCGTATCAAGTTCCTCGACGAGCAGAAGGCCAAGCGGGAAAACCGCACGGTGGAAGCGGTCTCCACCGAGAGCACCGGCTCGATCCCCGTCGGCCGCTATGGCGACCCGAGCGAATATGCCGACGTGGTCGCTTTCCTCGCCAGCGCCCGCGCCTCCTATCTCACCGGCTCCGTCATCCGCGTGGATGGCGGGCTGATCGCCAGCATCTGACGGAGGCCGGCATGGCTCGTCTCGACATCACCGCCAGCGGCCTGTTCCCGATCGCCCCGACGCCGTTCCTGGCGGACGGGCGGATCGACCAGGCTTCCATCGACACGCTCATGGAGCGCTACATCGCAGCGGGGGCCACCGGCGTCACGGTGCTCGGCATCATGGGCGAGGCGCCCAAGCTCGAGCCGGAGGAATCCCTCGACATCGCCGCGCGCTTCGTCACCGGCATGGCGGGGCTGCCGGTGATCGTCGGCGTCTCGGCGCCGGGCTTTGCCGCCATGCGCTCGCTCGCCCATCAGGTGATGGACAAGGGCGCGGCGGGGGTGATGATCGCCCCGGTCCCGAGCCTGCGCACCGACGACCAGATCCTGACCTATTACCGTCAGGCGATCGAGGCGATCGGCACGGATATTCCGTTCGTGATCCAGGATTATCCGCTCACCCTCTCGGTGCAGATGACGCCGAAGGTGATCCGGCAGATCGTCCAGGATCACCCGTCCTGCGTGATGCTGAAGCACGAGGACTGGCCGGGCCTGGACAAGATCTCGGCGCTGCGCGGCTTCCAGGGGGACGGGTCGATGCGGCCGATCTCGATCCTCACCGGCAATGGCGGGCTGTTCCTCGACTTCGAGATGGAGCGCGGGGCGGACGGCGCCATGACCGGCTACGCCTTCCCCGAACTGCTGGCGGACGTCGTGAGATTGCAGAAGGCCGGGAACCGCGATGCCGCGCACGACCTGTTCGACGCCCACCTACCGCTGCTGCGCTATGAGCAGCAGCAGGGCGTCGGCCTGTCGGTGCGCAAATACGTGCTGATGAAGCGCGGCTTCATCGCCTCCGACGCCCAGCGCAAGCCCGGCGGCGCCCTCAACGCCGCCGCCCGCGCCGAAGTCGACTACCTCCTCAAGCGCCTCGCCCGCACGGACACGCGCGCGGACGTGTGACGTAGGAGCCTCCCGCTCCGTTTGATTCCCTCTCCCGCTTGCGGGGGAGGGTCAGGGAGGGGGAATTGCTGAGAGATGGGCTGGGTGCAGAGCTTCCGCTGAGGCCCCGGCCCCCTCCCCAACCCTCCCCCGCAAGCGGGAGAGGGGACGCAGGGCGCGTGTTGGGGGGGCGATTGCGCACGCGTCGCCTGCCACCGATCACACCTGCGAGATGACGCAAAACCCGCCCTGTAAAAGGCTTATGACTGGCGCTTACCTGATGCCAGGAGGCCGCCATGTCCAGTTCTCGTTCCACTCCCGCCCGTACCGCCCGACAGGTTCTGCTCGCCCTCGCCCTGCTGGTGCCGGGCACGGCTTTCGCGGCCGAGGAGGCGCGGGTGATCCCGCCGCCGGCGGTCGATGAGCCCGCCACGCCGGCGACCCAGCAGGTGGCGGTGTTCGCCGGCGGGTGCTTCTGGGGCGTGCAGGGGGTGTTCCAGCATGTGGCGGGCGTCACCAATGCGGTTTCCGGCTATGCCGGCGGCGAGAAGACCACCGCCCAGTACGACAAGGTGAGCTACGGCACCACCGGTCACGCCGAGGCGGTCCGGGTCACCTACGATCCCCAGAAGATCAGCTATGGCCGGCTGATGCAGATCTACTTCTCGGTCGCCCACGATCCCACCCAGCTGAACCGGCAGGGACCCGACACCGGCACGCAATATCGCTCGGCCATCTTCCCCCAGAATGCCGAGCAGGCGCGCCTCGCCAAGGCCTACATCCAGCAGCTCGACCAGGCCCATGCCTTTCCCCGGCCGGTGGTGACGCGGATCGAGGCCGACCGGCCGTTCTACCCCGCCGAGGCGTATCACCAGGACTTCCTGACCACCCACCCCACCTATCCCTACATCGTCATCAACGATCTGCCGAAGGTGGAAAGCCTCAAGACGATGTTCCCGCAGGTCTATCGCGCCAAGCCGGTCCTGGTTTCGACCGCCTCCGCAGCGAAGTAAGATCGCGCGTCAGGATCGCGGCGCCGCCTGGAGCGCCGCCCACACGTTGGCAGGGGTCGCGGGCATGTCGATCTGGGGCGCGCCCGCCTGGGCCAGCGCGTCGTTGACCGCGCTCATGCAGGCGGCCAGCGCGCCCACCGTGCCGGCTTCGCCCACACCCTTGACGCCGAGCGGGTTGACGCCGGTGGGCACTTCGTTGAACCCCAGCTTGAGGCTCGGCAGATTGTCGGCGCGCGGCATCTGGTAGTCCATGAAGGAGCCGGTGACGAGCTGGCCGTCCTCGTCGTAAACGATCCGCTCGCCCAGCGCCTGGCCGATGCCCTGCGCCACGCCGCCATGGATCTGCCCTTCGGCGAGCATGAGATTGACCACCCGGCCGATGTCCTCGACCGCGCTATAGGCGACGATGCGCACCTCGCCGGTTTCCGGGTCGATCTCCACCTCGCAGATGTGCGTGCCGTTTGGAAATGTCACGGCGGTCGGCTGGAAGCTGGCCATGCCTTCGGCGGCGGTGCCGTCCGGCGCCGGTGTGAGCGTGCGGGCGATTTCCGCCAGGGTGAGCGTGCGGTTGCCGGTCGAGCTGCGGAATATCCCCTCGGAAAGGGTCACGCTCTCCACGGATGCGTCGAGCTGCTCGGCGGCGATGGTGGTGAGCTTTGTGGCGAGCGTCGTTGCGGCCTCCGCCAGCGCCGGGCCACCGACGCACAGGCCGCTGGAGCCGCCATTGCCCCGGCCGAACGGCAGGATGTCGGTGTCGCCCTGCCGGTAGTCCACGCGGTCGGCGGAGATGCCGTAGAGATCGGCCACCAGTTGGGGAAACACCGTCTCGAATCCCTGACCGACCGACATGGTGCCGGACTGCATCCGCAGCCGCCCGTCATCCATCAGCGAAACCCTGGCAATGTCGGGGGCGATACGGGCCAGCGGGCCGCCAGCCGCCTCGATGCAATTGCACAGGCCGATGCCGCGCAGCTTGCCGCGCTGAGCCGCTTCCGCCCGTCGCGCGGGAAAGCCGGGAAGGTCGGCGAGGGTTTCCGCCGCATCCATGTTGGCGGCGAAGTTCCCGCAATCATAGGTGAACACCAGCGCGGTCTTGTACGGCATGGCGCTCGGCGCGATCAGGTTCCGGCGCCGGAGCGCGATGGGCGAGATGCCAAGCTCGCGCGCCGCCAGGTCCAGCAGGCGCTCGATGATGTAGCTGGCTTCCGGCCGGCCCGCGCCGCGATAGGCGGCGGTGGGGGCGGTGTGGGAGAAGATGCCGGAAATCTCCACATGCATCGCGGGGATGTCATAGACCCCCGCCACGCCGCCGATGTTGTTGACGGTCCAGCCGGACTTGGGGCTGAGATAGGCGCCGAGATGGGCGCTGACCATCACCCTGAGCGCGATGATGCGCTGGGTCTCGTCGAAGCCGATCTCGCCCGTCACCTCGCATTGGCGCGCCTGATCGTCGGAGAGAAAGGCTTCCGAGCGCGTGCTTTCCCAGATCACCGGGCGTCCGAGGCTGCGGGCGGCATGGGCCACGGCCACCGCCTCGGGGATGATGCCCGACTTCAGGCCGAAAGAGCCGCCGACATCACCGATGCGTACATGCAGGTCGTCCTGCGCGAAGCCGGCGGCGACCAGAGCCTCGCGCAAATTGAAGGGGGATTGGTGGCTGGCATGCACCGCGAGGCGGCCGTCGTCCTGGGGCACGACGAGGACGTTGCGGGTTTCCATGGGGTTGGCGGTGACACGCGAGATGGTCATGTCCTGCCGCGTCACATGAGCCGCGCCTTTCAGCGCCGCATCGGTCGCTGCGGCATCGCCACCGCGCCAGAGGAAGCCGACATTGTCGGGCGCCTCGTCCCACACCGCTGAGGGCGGGGCATCGGCCACGGCGTAATCCACGTCCACCTGCTCGGCGGCATCGAGTGCTTGCGACAGTGTGTGCGCGACCACCGCCGCCACCGCCTCGCCGACATAGCGCACCTCATCCACGGCCAGCGACGGACGGGCGGTCAGCGTCGCGTCGCGGCCGTCCGCCAGGCCGACACCGAACCCGCCCGGCGAGGGGGTCAGGCCGGCGGCGAGAAGGTCCGCGCCGGTGAGCACCGCGACCACGCCCTCCGCCGCCTTCGCGGCGGTCACATCAATGCCTGAGAGTCCCGCCCGCGCGTGGGGCGAGCGCACGAACGCCACATGGAGCAGCCCGTCGGGGCGCAAATCGCCGGTGTATTGCCCGGCTCCGGTGACGAACCGGCGATCCTCGACCCGCTTCGCCGTCTGTAGCGCAATTCCACTCAGGTTCATGGTCCAGCGTCTCGCCAAGGAAAACGGGTGCGCGGCACCCCGCCCCCGCTGAATAGGGCAGGGCGCGCCGTCCGCAAACAGCGTTTCTAACCCAAGCGACCTATGGGAAGTCGAGCTTGCGTGAGGCGAGGGATCATTAAAGGGCGCAGCAGGGCCGTCGGTCAGTCCCGCTTGGCCCCGCGCCATGCTGCGGGGGTCGCGCCGGTCAGGCGGCGGAAGGCGCGGGTGAAATGCGCCTGGTCGGCAAAGCCCGCGGCCACCGCGATCTCGGTGAGGGGCAGGTCCGAATGGGCGAGCATCTGCTCGACCTTCCGCATGCGCGCCTTCATGTGCCACTGGTGCGGGGGCAGGCCGGTCGCGGCCTTGAATGCGTGGCTGAAATAGGATTGCGAAAGATCGGTCAGTTCCGCCAATTCCTGAAGGCGGATGTTGCGCAGGCAATTGTCCTCGATGAACGCCGTGACGCGCTTCAGCTGGCGCGGTGACAGCGCCGTGCGGCGGGTCGCCTGGCTGCGGCCGAGCTGCAAAAGCTCGATGAACAGCACCATGGTCAGGCTGTCGCCATAGAGGTCGTGGTGCAGCTCCGGGTCGGTGCACTCGGCGGCGATGAGCTTGGCGAAGGACAGCAGGCGCTCGTCCACGAAGCCGAGGCGCGGCGTGGCGAGGCGCGCCGGGTCCAGTTCCTCGCCCAGGCGCTCGCTCAGGGCGGGCACGTCGAAATGCAGGTCGAGGTGGCGCAGCAGCACCGGTTCATCGATGCGCGACCAGAGCGGCATGTCCGCTGGCACGAAGCTCATGTGCTGGGGGGCGCGGCATGCCGGCAGCTCGGACCCGCGCGCGGACAATTGGACATCGGAGAGCCCGCCGTCCCGCTCCAGCACCACAAACAGCCGCGCATCCTTGGAGACGTAGTGGCCGCGCGCGCCGGCCGCGCAATGCACATGCCACACATCGGCGATCACCCCGTTCCAGGTCCGCCAGCGCAGGTCTTCCAGGACGGTGATGCCCTCCACCTGGGAGGTCATGCGGGGCTGAAATGTCATCGTGCGTGTGTCTCGATCAAATCATGCAGATCCGACAGTAGATTTTGAATGTTTTTGAAGTGTGCCGCCGTCACTGGCGTTCAGTGCAATAACAAGCCAAAAACAGCCAAAGCGCAAGAGGAAGAGACAATCCGCCCAGGGAGGATGTTGGTATGAGATGTCAAGAACTAGACAGTGACAGCATACATTTGAACTATTCTTAACTGATATCTCCGGGCGATGGGTATGGGAATGATTGTATCTGGGCGGGCACGTAAGCGGTCTTTGCTACTGGGAACCGTGGCGGTTGGTGCGACGATGCTGCACGGCGCCGCGCTGGCGCAGCAGGCTCAGTCGACGGTCAGCGCGATCGAGCTTGACCAGGTGAACGTCGAGGCGGCGCGCACCCGCGAAACCGCAACCGGCCCGATCCAGGGCTATGTCGCCCGCACCACGCTCACCGGCTCGAAGACCGACACGCCGATCCTGGAGGTGCCGCAATCCATCTCCGTCGTCACCCGCGACCAGATGGATGCGCACGCGGTGCAGAATATCGGCGAGGCGCTGGAATATATGCCGGGCGTGCTGGGCCAGCCGTTCGGCGTCGATCCCCGGTTCAACACCTCGATCATTCGCGGCTTCTCCGCCGCCAACAGCCAGTATCTCAACGGGCTCAAGCTGATGCGCGACGGCGGCGCGATCGCCATCGAGCCCTACGGCCTGGAGCGCATCGACGTGCTGCGCGGTCCCGCTTCCGTGCTCTACGGTCAGGGCAATCCCGGCGGCCTGATCGACATGATCTCCAAGCGCCCCACCTGGACCCCGTTCGGCGAGATCCAGGGCCAGATCGGCACGTTCGACCGCTACACCGGCAGCTTCGATTTCGGCGGCCCGATGACCCCCGGCTCGACCGTCGCCTACCGTCTCACCGGCCTGGTGCGCGAAGGCGGCACGCAGACCAATTATGTCGACGACAACCGCTACTTCTTCGCCCCGGCCATCACCTGGAAGCCTGCGGACGATACCTCCTTCACCATTCTCGCCAATTTCCAGAACGATCAGGCCGGCTCGCCGGTGGGTCTGCCGAACCAGTACACGGTGGATGCGTCGGGCCGGAATGCGCTGTCGCGCAGCCTGTTCCTGGGCGATCCCTCGTTCAACGATTCCGACCGCACCCTGTGGAGCATCGGCTACGAGTTCGAGCACCGGTTCAACGATACGTGGCAGGTGCGCCAGAACGCCCGCTATCTCAAGATGAACTGGGACTACAGCAGCCTGTACTACAGCGGGCTCAGCACGACCGACCCGCTGGTCGCCAACCGCGGCACCTCGGTCAACGACGAAGACCAGAGCACCATCACCATCGACACCCAGCTTCAGGGCGACTTCGCCACCGGCGCCCTGACCCACACGCTGCTGCTCGGCTTCGACTATCGCAAGTATGACCAGAACAACATGACGCAGTTCGGCAATGCGCCGTCGATCTACCTGCTCAATCCCACCTACAACATGTTCATCCCCAACAGCCCCTGGTACACCTCGATCGTCGACGGCACGGTGAGCCAGGCCGGCATCTATGCGCAGGATCAGGTGCGCTACGGCAAATGGCTCCTCACCATGGGCCTGCGGCAGGATTGGGCGACCACCAATTCCGGCACCTACACCAATTTCGGCAATACCCTCCAGGATCAGGACGACCAGGCGCTCACCGGCCGGATCGGCCTCACCTATCTGTTCGACAACGGCATCGCGCCCTACATCAGCTATTCCACCTCGTTCGAGCCGGTGATCGGCAACATGCCGACCGTGCTGGGCGGCGCGCCGTTCCAGCCCTCGCAGGGCAAGCAGTACGAACTGGGCGTGAAGTACCAGCCGGTGGGCTGGAACGGCTTCTTCACGGCGGCGGTCTATGATCTGACCCAGACCAACGTGCTCTCCTCCGACCTCATCGGCGGCATCAGCTACAATGTGCAGACCGGGGAAATCCACGTCCGCGGCCTTGAGCTTTCCGCCGTCGCGAGCCTGATGGACGGGCTCAACCTGACCGCCAGCTACACCTATATGGACGCCGAGATCACCCAGGGGCAGAATGCCGGAAACCAGCCCGCCAACGTGCCCCAGAACATGGCGAACCTCTGGCTCGACTACACCCAGAAAAGCGGCGCCTGGACCGGCTTCGGCGTCGGCGCGGGCGTGCGCTATGTTGGCGACCGCTATGCCCTCGACGACGACAGCGTGCTGCTCAGTGCCAATACGCTGTTCGACGCCGCGATCCATTATGAGAAGGGTCCGTTCAAGGCGCAGATCAACGTCAAGAACATCGCCAACGAAACCTATGTGGCGAGCTGCGGCTTCTTCGGCTGCTATTACGGAGACGGCCGCACCGTGGTGGGCCAGATCACCTATAAATGGTAGGCATTGAGGCGCCTGGGGGCAGCCGGGACGTGACGATGCAGGGTGAGTTGAATGCCGCGCCCGAGCCGGTGCGCGATCTGCTGCCGGGCCATGCGCTGTGGGAGATGGACGGCCTCGCCTTCAACGTCGGCGAGCGGCGGATTCTCGCCCCGCTCGATCTCTCACTGGCGGCCGGGCGGGTCTACGGCCTCATCGGCCCCAACGGATCGGGCAAAAGCACGCTGCTGAAGATCCTCGCGCGCCAGCAGGCGCCGAGCGCGGGCACCGCGCGCTTCGAGGGCCGGGCGCTCGGAGCGTGGAGCGGGCGCGCGTTTGCCCGCAGGGTCGCCTACATGCCCCAGTTCACCCCGCCGGCGGACGGCATGAACGTGCGCGAACTGGTGGCGCTCGGCCGCTATCCCTGGCACGGCGCGCTCGGGCGCTTCGGGGCGCAGGACCACGCCAGGGTGGATGCCGCCATCGCGCGCACCGGCCTTGCCGCCATGGAGCACCGCGCCGTGGACACCCTCTCCGGCGGTGAGCGGCAGCGCGCGTGGCTCGCCATGATGCTGGCCCAGGATGCCCGCTGCCTGCTGCTGGACGAACCCACCTCGGCGCTGGATATCGGCCACCAGATGGAGGTGCTCTCCATCATCCGGGACCTGTCGCGGGCCGGCGCGGGCATATCGGTGATCGTGGTGCTCCACGACATCAATCTCGCGGCACGCACCTGCGATGATCTCATCGCTTTGCGCGGCGGCCGCCTCGTGGCCCATGGCCCGGCGCCCGCCATCATGCAGCCGCAGGTGCTGGAGGAGATTTACGGCCTGCCCATGGGGGTGCTGCCGCATCCCGTCAGCGGCCAGCCCATGAGCTATGTCCTGTGACCGCCCTGTCGCGCCGTGTCTTTATCGCCGGTGCCGCTCTGGCCGGCCTCGCCGGCCGCGCGGATGCCCGCGAGCCGCGTGTCGCCGCCATGGATTGGGCACTGCTGGAGACGCTGCTGGCGATCGGCGTCACCCCGGTCGCCGCCGCCGAACTGGTGCTGTTCCGCGCCGTGGCGGTGGAGCCGCCGGTGCCGCCTGAAGTGATCGACATCGGCCTGCGCGGTGCGCCGAACTTCGAGGCATTGCGGCTCGCCCGGCCCAACCTGATCTTCAGCTCCAACTATTATGCCGAGGCCGAAGCCAAGCTGCGTCTGATCGCGCCGGTGGAGACCATCTCGGTCTATGTGCGCGGCCAGCCGCCGTTCGCGCTGGCTGAAGCCGCCGCCCTTCAACTCGGCGCGGCCACCGGACGTGAAGCTGCGGCGCGGGCGCTGATCGCGGAGACGCAGGCCGATCTTGACCGATCCAAGGCCGCCCTGGCCGCGCGTGACGGCCGCCCACTCATCATCATCAATCTCGGCGATGCCCGCCATTTCCGCGTGTTCGGGCCCGACAGCATGTTCGGCGAGGCGCTGACGCGCATGGGGCTGAAGAATGCCTGGACCGAGCGGACCTTCTATTCCGCCTCCGCGCCCGTGGGCATCGAGGCGCTGGCGCGGTTTCCCGACGCCTGGATCGTCATCCTCCCTCCGGTGCCGCCCGATGCGCTGCGGGTGCTCCAGGACAGTGCGGTGTGGAACGCCTTTCCCAATGTGCGCGAGAACCGGGTGCTGAAGCTCGCCTCCCTGAACCCGTTCGGCGGCCTGCCCACCGCTCGCCGCTTCGCGCGCCTCATGACCGGGGCGCTTGAAAACCCGGCGGGAGCACGCCTTGGCTGAGGTGTTGCTTCCCCTGCCGCGCGCGCACCGGCCGCTCGCCATCTGGACCGGCCTTGCCGTGCTGGCGCTGGCGCTGTCCCTGCTGGCGCTGACCCGCCAGCCGCCGCTTGCCGGCGATCCCGCGACGGTCGCCCGCCTGCGCGAGGCGCTGCTTTGGCACAGCCTTCTGCCGCGTGCCGCCACGGCCCTTCTGGCTGGCGCGGCGCTCGGCCTTTCCGGCGCGCTGCTCCAGCGGGTGCTGCGCAACCCGATTGCCGACCCCTCGACGCTCGGCATCGCCTCCGGCGCGCAACTGGCGCTGACTCTGGCGTTGGCGTTTGCGCCCTCGCTGCTGGCCTGGTCGCGAGAGGGCACCGCCTTCGCGGGCGGCGTGGTGGCGGTGGCGCTGGTGCTCGGCATGAGCTGGCGGCGCGGCCTCGATCCCATCACCGTGGTGGTCTCGGGCATGACCGTCTCGCTGATGGCGGCGGCGGCGAGTTCCGCCATCATCCTGGCGCGCGGGGAATATGTGCTCTCCGTCTTCATCTGGGGCGCCGGCTCGCTGCACCAGCAGAGCTGGCACGCCGCCTGGGTGATCGCGGAGCGGCTCGCCATCGGCGGCGCGGCGGCGGTTCTGCTGCTGCGGCCGCTGGCGGTGATGGGACTGGACGATGCCGGCGCGCGCAGCCTCGGCGTGGCGCTGCACGGGGTGCGCATCCTGGTGATCGGCGTCGCGGTCTGGCTGTCGGCCAGCGTGATCGCTGAGGTGGGCGTCATCGGCTTCGTCGGCCTCGCCGCGCCGATCTTCGCGCGCATGGCCGGGGCGCGGACCCCGGCGCAGATCCTCTGGGCGGCGCCGCTGCTCGGCGCGCTGCTGCTCTGGCTGACCGATGGGCTGATTCAGCTCACCTCAGGCACGGGCGGCGATCTCATCCCAACCGGCGCGGCGGTGGGCCTGCTCGGCGGCCCGCTGCTGCTCTGGATGCTGCCGAAACTGTCCTCGGCCTCGCCGATCGCTGCGAGCGGCCCGGCGGCGCCGCGCCGGCTCGCCCGCCCCCTGCCGGTGCTCGCCCTGCTTCTCATCGGCGCGCTTCTCCTGGCCGGCCTCGTTCTCATGGTGGGGCGCGATCTTGAGGGCTGGGCGGTGGCGACCGGCGCCCTTTTCTCCGATCTCCTGCCGTTCCGGGCGCCCCGCATCGTTGCCGCAGCGGCGGCGGGCGCGCTGCTCGGGGCGGCGGGCGGCATGATGCAGCGGCTCACCGGAAATCCGCTGGCGGGGCCGGAGGTTCTGGGCGTCAGCGCCGGTGCCGGCGTCGGCATCGCCGTTACCCTGCTTTTCATGGACGCGCCGGGAACCGGCGCCCTGCTGATGGGTAGCGCGGCGGGGGCGCTGGTGGCGCTGCTCTCCATCCTCGCGCTCGGCGCATGGACCGGGTTCGGCCCCGAGCGCATGCTGCTGGGCGGCATCGCGCTCGGCTGCATTTGCCTCGCCATCCTCGCGGCGGTGTTCTCTGCGGGAAGCTGGAGCACCTTCCGCCTGCTGACCTGGATGGCCGGCTCCACCGACAAGGTGGGCGTGACCGAAGCCTGGATCGTCGCCGTCTGCGCCCTGGTCCTGCTGGCGCCCCTGCCGTTCCTCGGGCGCTGGATCGATATCCTGCCCCTGGGCGAGGCTGTCAGCCGCTCCGTCGGCGTGCCGGTCATGGCGAGCCGCCTCGTGCTCTCTGTGCTGGCCGCGTTGATGACGGCGGCGGCGGCCTTCTTCGTCGGGCCGCTGAGCCTCGTCGGCCTCATCGCGCCCCATCTGGCGCGGCTGGCGGGTTTTTCGGGCGGGCGGGTGTTCCTGTTCGCCTCGGCGATCATCGGCGCCGATCTGCTGATGCTGGCGGATTGGCTGGGGCGCACCGTGGCCTTCCCCTACCAGATCCCCGTCGGCCTGTTCGCCGCGCTGGTGGGTGGGCCGTATCTGATCTGGCTGCTCCAGCGCGGAGGAACGAGCCGTGGGTGAACACATCTTCCCATTGGTCGGGGAAGCCCGGCTTCGCTTCGCTGAGCCGGGTGCGATGCTGGAAAAGCTCTGCGCCCAGTTCGCGGACCACGCCACCCTCACCCGCACCGATGGCGGTGCCAGGGTGGAAGGCTGGCTCGGCCGCCTCGACCTCACCGCCACGGACACCGACCTGCTGCTGCGCGCCGCCAGCGACAGCGAAACCCATTTTTCGGTCCTGCGCATGGTGGTGGCGGAGCATGTCCACACCTGCGCCGGCGACGAGGTGCCGGTTTTCACCTGGACCGGCCATGGCGCGGTCCAGCGCGACATTCCCTATTTTCGCGAAATGAGCGTGGTCTGTGCCCACCAGATCACGCCGCGCATGCGCCGTGTCGTGCTGGCGGGCGATGCCGCGCATTTCGCTGGCGGTGGCCTGCATGTGCGGGTGCTGATCCCGCCCCCCGGCCGCGCGCCGGTGTGGCCGCATGCCGGTGCGGACGGACGCATGGTCTGGCCGGCCGGCGCGGATGCACTTATCCCGCGGGTCTACACGGTGCGCGAGGTCGACATTGCGCAGGGCGCGTTGGCCATCGACGTGGTGCTGCATGACGGCGCCGCCACTCCGGGCTCGGATTGGGCAAGGGATGCCCAGGCCGGCGACAAGGTCGGCCTGCTGGGGCCGGGTGGGGGAATGGCGGAGGCCGCGTCGTGGTATTTGTTCGCCGGTGACGAGACGGCGCTGCCCGCCATCGCCCGCATGCTGGAAGTCCTGCCCGCGGACACGACGGCGGTGGTGCGCATCGAAATCGCCGACGCCGCGGAGGAACAGTTTCTGCCCACCCACGCGCGTCTCGATCTGCGCTGGCTGCACCGTGACGGCATCGCCGCCGGCACCGGCACCGCTCTGCTTGAGGCGCTGCGCGCGGTTGAATGGCCCGCCGCGCGCGATGCCGCCTATGCCTTCGTCGGCTGCGAGCAGGCGGGCGCGCGGGCCATCCGGGCTCACCTCACAAAAGAGCGAGGCGTCGAAAAGAGCCGTTGTTCTGTTGCAGCCTACTGGCGGCTGGGGCATCAGGGCGTGGATATCGGCCAGTGACGCCCGGAAAATCGAACCGCATGCCGATCCTCAGACAGTTCCTCTCCTATTACGCCCCCTACAAGGGCTTGTTCATTCTGGATTTTTCCTGCGCGGTCGTGTCCGGCCTGCTCGAACTCGGCTTCCCCATGGCGGTGAAGCTGTTCGTGGACCGGCTGCTGCCGGCCCAGGACTGGAACTTCATCGCGATCGCCGCCGTGGTCCTGCTGTTCATCTATCTGCTCAACACCGCCCTGATGGCGATCGTGACCTATTGGGGGCACAAGCTCGGCATCAACATCGAAACCGAAATGCGCCGCCGCGCCTTCGACCATATCCAGAAGCTCTCCTTCAGCTTCTTCGACAATCAGAAGACCGGCCATCTCGTCGCGCGCCTCACCAAGAATCTGGAGGAGGTGGGCGAGGTGGCCCACCACGGGCCGGAGGACGTGTTCATCGCCGTGATGACGTTCGTCGGCGCCTTCCTCCTCATGATGACGGTCAACGTGCCGTTGGCCCTGATTACCGGCGCCATCGTGCCGGCGGTGGCCTGGGCGACCAGCCACTACGGCAAGCGCATGACCGACAATTTCCGCACCCTGTTCGGGCGGGTCGGCGCGTTCAATGCGCGGATCGAGGAGAATGTCGGCGGCATCCGCGTGGTCCAGGCGTTCGCCAACGAAGACCATGAGCGCGGCCTGTTCGCCCTCGACAACGGCAAATACCGCGACACCAAGCTCGCCGCCTATCGCCTCATGGCCGCCAATGCCTCGCTGAGCTATCTCGGCATGCGCCTCACCCAGGTGATCGTGATGGTGGCGGGCACCTGGTTCGTGATCCGGGGTGAACTGAGCAACGGCGGCTTCGTTTCCTTCCTGCTGCTGGTCAGCGTCTTCTTCCGGCCGCTGGAGAAGATCGCGGCGGTGGTGGAGATTTATCCCAAGGGGATCGCCGGCTTCAAATCCTACCTGGAATTCCTCGCCACCCGGCCCGATATCGCCGACCTCCCCGGCGCGGTGGAATTGACCGGGGTGAAGGGCGAGGTGCGCTACGAGCATGTGAGCTTCGCCTATGGCACCGGCCAGAGCGTGCTCAACGACATCAGCCTCACGATCAGGGCCGGCGAGACCGTGGCCTTCGTCGGCCCCTCGGGCGCGGGCAAGACCACCATCTGCTCGATGCTGCCGCGCTTCTATGAGGCGACCGCCGGGCGCATCACCATCGACGGCCACGACATCCGCGACGTGAGCCTGAGTTCGCTGCGCCGGCGCATCGGCATCGTGCAGCAGGACGTGTTCCTGTTCAGCGGCACCATCCGCGAGAACATCGCCTATGGGCGTCTCGATGCCAGCGAGGAGGAGGTCCGCTCCGCCGCCCGCCGCGCGCGACTGGACGAGATGCTCGCCGGCCTGCCCGCGGGGCTCGACACGGTGATCGGCGAGCGTGGGGTGAAGCTCTCCGGCGGCCAGAAGCAGCGCCTCGCCATCGCCCGCATGTTCCTGAAGGACCCGCCCATCCTGATCCTTGACGAAGCCACCTCGGCGCTCGACAGCGAGACGGAATGGGAGATCCAGAAGTCCCTCGCGGCCCTGTCGGAGGGGCGCACCACCCTGGTCATCGCCCACCGGCTCTCCACCGTGCGCAATGCCGACCGGATCATCGTCGTGACCAAGGAGGGCGTCGCCGAGCAGGGCGCCCACCGTGAACTGCTGGACGCCGGCGGCCTCTATGCCCGCCTGGTGAAGACCCAGTTCGCCGATTAGGCCTCAGCGCCAGCCCAGCGCCGGCGCGATGTGGGTCAGGATCGCCTCGATGACATGGGCGTTGTAGGCGACGCCGAGCTGGTTGGGCACGGTGAGCAGCAGCGTGTCCGCCTCCGCGATCGCCTCGTCCTTCGCCAGTTGCGCGATGAGCGCCTCGGGCTCGGCGGCATAGCTGCGGCCGAAGATCGAGCGGGTGTTCGCGTCGATGAAGCCGATCTGGTCGTCGCTCTCGCCGCCCTGGCCGAAATAGGCGCGGTCACGGTCGTTCACCAGGGCGAAGATGCTGCGGCTCACCGACACCCGGGGTTCGCGCGTGTGGCCGGCCTCTGTCCAGGCCGCGCGGAAGGCGCGGATCTGCTCGGCCTGCTGGATGTGGAAGGGCAGCCCGCTTTCGTCGGTCTTCAGCGTCGAACTCTGCAAATTCATGCCGAGCTTCGCCGCCCACTGCGCGGTCGCGTTGGAGCTGGCGCCCCACCAGATGCGCTCGCGCAAACCCTCGGCGTGCGGCTCGAGGCGCAGCAGGCCGGGCGGGTTCTGGAACATGGGGCGGGGGTTGGGCTGTGCGAAACCTTCGCCGCGCAGCACGTCGTAGAACACCTCGGCATGGCGCCGGGCCATGTCGGTGTCGCTCTCGCCCTCGGCCGGGCGGTAGCCGAAGTGGCGCCACCCGTCGATCACCTGCTCCGGCGAGCCCCGGCTGATGCCGAGCTGAAGCCGCCCGCCGGCGATGATGTCGGCGGCGCTTGCGTCCTCGGCCATGTACAGCGGGTTCTCGTAGCGCATGTCGATGACGGCGGTGCCGATCTCGATGCGGCTGGTCTTGGCGCCCACCGCCGCCAGCAGCGGGAAGGGCGAGGCCAGTTGGCGGGCGAAATGATGCACCCGGAAATAGGCCCCGTCGGCGCCCAGCGCCTCGGCCGCCACCGCGAGATCGATGGATTGCAGGATGGCGTCGGACGCGGAGCGCGTCTGCGACTGGGACGAGGGCGTCCAATGGCCGAAGGAGAGAAACCCGATCTTTTTCATCGTCACGCAACGCTGATGCTGGGAGCGCGGACGCTACGCTCCGGCGGCGGGAAAGTCATCCACCGGGCAGATCCATTGCGTTGACGCGCCACGGGGTGGATGGATATCACGTCGAACACGGTATGCGGATGCGCGCGCATGGCGATCTCGGCGGTGGCTTCGTCACCGCGCGCGCCGCCCAACAAGACGAGACGCGAGGGAAACGCGACCATGGAACAATGCTGGCGCTGGTTCGGACCGGATGATGTCGTGACCCTGGCGCAGGCCCGGCAGGCCGGGGCCAGCGGCATCGTCAATTCCCTGCACCAGATCCCCTACGGCGTGGTGTGGAGTGTCGCGGAGATCGAGGCCCGCAAGGCGATCATCTCTCATGACCCAAGTCTCGGCCTCGCCTGGAAAGTGGTCGAGAGCCTGCCGATCCATGAGGATGTGAAGATCGGCGAGGGCGATCTCGAACCGATCTTCGAGGCTTACCGCCAGTCCATGCGCAACCTCGCCGCCTGCGGGCTTGAGGTCATCTGCTACAATTTCATGCCGGTGCTGGACTGGACCCGCACCGAGCTGGCCCATCCGCTTCCAGGCGGTGGCACGGCGCTGCGCTTCAACCTCCACGAATATGTCGCGCTCGACCATTTCATCCTCAAGCGCAGGGGCGCGGACGAGGGGCATTCGGCCGAGGTGATGGACCGCGCCCGCGTCTGGTTCGAGCGCTCCTCGCAGTCGGATCGCGACCGGCTGCTCGCCAACATCATGGCCGGCCTGCCCGGCGCCTATGACCGCTATGACGTGCCCGGCCTTGCCCGCATGCTGGAGCGGTATCGCGGCATAAGCCACGACCGGCTGCGCGCCAACCTGAAGCGCTTCCTCCAGGCGGTGATCCCGACCGCGCAGGAGGTGGGCATCCGCATGTGCATCCACCCCGACGATCCGCCGCGCCCGCTGTTCGGCCTGCCGCGCATCTGCTCGGATGAGGACGACATCGCATTCATTCTCGATGCGGTGGATGCGCCGGAGAACGGGCTGACGCTCTGTTCCGGCTCGCTCGGCGCGAATCCGAACAACGACGTGCCTAGGATCGCCCGGCGCTTTGCCGACCGCATCTGGTTCGCCCACCTGCGCAATGTCGCCAAGGACCCGGACGGCTCCTTTATGGAGGCCGACCATCTCGGCGGCGACACCGATATGGTGGCGCTGGTCGAGGTGCTGCTCGCCGAGGAGCAGCGGCGCCGCGCGGCTGGCCTGCCGCACTGGCGCATTCCCATGCGGCCCGACCACGGCCACGCCCTGCTGGACGATGTCGGCAAGGGCAGCTTCCCCGGCTATCCCGCCGTCGGCCGCCTGCGCGGGCTCGCGGAATTGCGCGGCGTCATGACGGCGGTGAGCCAGCTGCGCGGCTACGACGCCTGAAGCTCCAGCCGCACGTCCGCTCCGGCGGGGCGCAGGCCCTGATCGGCGCGGATGAAGTCGGCCGCCTTCTCGGCGATCATGATGGTCGGCGAGCAGGTGTTGCCCGAGGTGATGGTGGGCATGATGGAAGCATCCGCGATGCGCAGCCGGGCGATGCCATGCACCCGCAGATGCGCGTCCACCACCGCGCCTTCGCCCTCTCCCATCCGGCAGGTGCCGACAGGGTGGAAGATGGTGGTGCCGATCTCCCCCGCCGCCACGGCAAGGTCCGCATCGCTCTGCCGCTCTGCGCCGGGGCGCATCTCGCTGGGCCGGTAGCCGGCGAGCGCGGGCTGGGCGACGATATTGCGCGCCAGGCGAATGCTTTCCACCGCTACGGTGCGGTCTTCCTCGGTGGAGAGGTACAGCGGTCGGATCGCCGGAGCGGCGTCCGCATCCGGGCCTGAGATATGGACGCTGCCCCGGCTGGTCGGCCGCAGGTTGCACACCGAGGCGGTGAAGGCGGGATAGGCATGCAGCGCGCCGCCGAACGCATCAAGCGACAGCGGCTGGACGTGAAATTCCACGTTCGCGCTGGCGTGGCGCGGATCGGATTTCGCGAACACGCCGAGTTGTGACGGCGCCATGGTGAGAGGCCCGGTGCGCAGCAGGGCGAATTCCAGCCCCATGCGCAGTTTCGCCATCGGGTTCGTCACCAGGGTGTTGAGGGTGCGGGCGCCCTCCACCTTGTAGATCAGCCGCAATTGCAGATGGTCCTGGAGGTTCGCGCCGACACCCCGAAGGGCGTGGCGCACGGCGACGCCATTTTGCGCCAGCACATCGGGACAGCCGATGCCCGAGAGTTCCAGCAGGCGCGGCGAGCCGACGGCGCCCGCCGCGAGGATGACCTCCCGGCTGGCGCGCGCGATGGTCTCCGGCCCACCGGCGCGGGCGTAAGCGACACCGGAGGCGACGCGCCCCTCCAGCACGACCCTGCGCACCACAGCGCCGGTGACGATATGCAGGTTGCTGCGTTTGAGCACCGGCGCGCTGAGGAACGCCTTGCGCGCGTTCCAGCGGATGCCCCGGCGCTGGTTCACCTCGAAATAGCCGGCGCCTTCGTTGTCGCCCTGGTTGAAATCCTCGGTGCGCGGGATGCCGGCCTCCTCGGCCGCCCGCCGGAAGGCATCGAGGATTTCCCAGGACAGGCGCTGGCGCTCGACGCGCCATTCCCCGCCCGCGCCATGAAACGCGGAGGCCCCGCCCTGGTGATCCTCGGACCTTTTGAACACCGGCAGCACGTCCCGCCAGCCCCAGCCGGGATTGCCCAGCGCGGCCCACTCGTCATAGTCACGGGCCTGGCCGCGCATGTAGATCATGCCGTTGATGGAGGAGCTTCCACCCATCACCCGGCCGCGCGGATAGGCGAGGTTCCGCCCGTTGAGGCCGGCCTCGTCGTCCGTGCGATAGCACCAGTCGGCGCGCGGATTGCCGATGCAATAGAGATAGCCGACCGGCACATGGAACCAGTGCCAGTCGTCGCGCCCGCCCGCTTCCAGCAGCAGCACGCGGACCGAGGGGTCGGCGGAGAGCCGGTTCGCCAGCACGCAGCCGGCGGTCCCGCCGCCGACGATGACATAGTCGTAAGCGGTCTGTTCAGGTGCGGGCGTCATCGTGCGCCTGTGGTGCGGGCAGACATGCGAGCCTCAATGATCGAGTGCGCCATGGGCGAAGAAGTGCTTGCGGATGTCGGTGGTGTACCGCACGAAATCCGGCTCGCCCATCACCGAAAGGTCGCGCGGACGCGGCAGGTCGATGTCATAGATCGCCTCGATGGTGCCCGGCCGGCTCGACATCACCACCACCCGGTCGGCGAGATAGACCGCCTCGGGGATGGAATGGGTGATGAGCATCACGGTCTTCTTGGTCTCGAACCAGATGCGTTGCAGCTCCGCGTTCATCCGCTCGCGCGTCATGGCATCGAGCGCGCCGAACGGCTCGTCCATGAGCAGCACGCTCGGGTCGTGGATCAGCGCCCGGCAGATGGCGGCGCGCTGCTGCATGCCGCCGGACAGCTCCCAGGGAAAACGGGTCTCGAACCCTTGGAGGCCCGCCGTCTTCAGCAGCCGCTCGGCGGCCTCCGCATAGGCCGAGACCTTGCGGCCGCGCATCTGCACCTGGAGCAGGATGTTGTCCCGCACATTGCGCCAGGGCAGCAGCACCGGGCTCTGGAACACGATGCCGATGTCGTCGATCGGCTCGCGCACCTCGACCCCGCCGATGCGGATGGCGCCGCTCGTGGCCGGGAGCAACCCGGCCACGAGTTTGAGAAGCGTGCTCTTGCCGCAGCCGCTCGGGCCGACGATGGCCACGAACTCGCCCTTGGCGATGTCGAGATCGATCGGCTTCAACGAGGGAACCGAACCGGTCTTCGACCGGTAGGTCTTGGTCAGGTCGCGGATCTCGATGTGAGACACGCGCGCTTGCGCCACGGGCTCGATCATGTGCAGGTCCGTTCGTCTCGCTGCGCTCCTCACGGCAGGAATTCCGCGGTGTAATAGTCGGACGCCTTGCCGCGCTCGGTGAGGCCGCCGAACTGGGCCATCAGGTCGAGCGTGTCGTCCATCTGCTGGATCGGCATCTGGAACGGGCGGCCCTTTGCGGTGTCGTTGGCGCGGTAGAGCGCCTGGGAATATTGCAGGCTGCGCAACTGGGCGTCCGGCAGGCCGATCTTGGGATAGACCTGGAGCAGGATGTCGATGGCGCCCTTCGGGTCCTTCTCCGCCGCCTCGACGGCGCGGGTGGTGGCGCGCATGAAGCGTTTGATCATGTCGCCCTTGTTCTTCATCGTGTCCGCATTGGCGATGATGCCGAGGCTGACAAGGTTCACACCGGCGTCCGCATAGCGCAGCATGATCACCGGCTTGTTGATGATGTCAGGCAGGCGCGCGCCCTGGTCGGTGGTGAAGCCGATCAGGCCGTCCGCCTGGCCGTTGACCACCGCGTTGAGCTTGGTCTGGGCGTCGCCCGACACGGTTTTCACCGCGCTCTCGGCGATGCCCAGCTTCTTCAGATAGACCGGCCAGATCGGCGTCACGGCATCGCCCGGCGTCACCGCGATGGTCTTGCCGACGAGGTCTTTCGCGTCCTTGATCTTGCCTTCGGGCGCGATCACCGCACCGGGCGTGCGCTGGAGCAGGACACCCACCGACTTCACCGGCGCGCCCTTGGAGACCGCCTTGGTCATGACGCTCACATCGGCGAGGCCGAACGTCGCCGTGCCCGCCGCAACCGCCTGGATGGTGACGCCGGAGCCGCGCCCTTCCTGGATTTCGAGGTCGATGCCCTCGTCCTTGTAGAAGCCCTTCTGAACGCCGAGCACGAACGGGGCGTGCTCGCCATAGACATACCAGTTCAGCATCAGCACAGCCTTGTCGGCTTGCTGGGCCATCGCGGGGCCGACCATGGCGGCACCGGCCGTCAGCGCGAACGCGGACGCGATCAGGGTTCGTCTGTTGAGCATGTTTTCCTCCCTCTTTTGTTTTGTTGTGTGGATTTCGGACGTGGCGCCGCTGGCTAGGCGGTGCCGGCGAACTCCCCGCGCCGTGAGGCGTGCCACGGGATCAGGAAGTGCTCGATGAGGTCGAGCGCCATGAACAGCAGCACGCCCATCATCGAGAGCACGAACAGCGCCGCGAACATCAAGGGCAGGTCGAAATTGCCGTTGGCGATCTGAAGCAGATAGCCGATGCCGGAATTCGAGCCGACGAACTCGCCCACCACCGCGCCGACCACCGCCAGGGTGATCGACACCTTGAGCCCGCCGAAAATGCTCGGCAAAGCGTGCGGCAGGCGGATGCGGATGAAAGTCCGCAGCGGGTTCGAGCGCATGGAGCGGGCGAGATCGATCATGTCGGCATCGATGCTCTTGAGGCCGATCACGGTTGCGACCACCACCGGGAAGAAGCCGAGCAGGAAAGCGGCGATGATCTTGGGGATCAGGCCGAAGCCGAACCAGACCACGAACAGCGGCGCCACCGCGATCTTCGGCACGCTCTGGGAGAACACCAGGACCGGATAGAGGAAGCTCTCGATCAAGCGCGAGGAGGCAATCAGCATGGCGACCGGGATGCCGAACAGCGCGCTCAGCATGAAGCCGGCGAGCGTCGCATAAAGGGTCGGCACCGCTTCGCGCAGCAGCAGCGGCCATTGCGCGATCAGCTCCTTCACCACCAGCGTCGGCGCCGGGATCAGATAGGGCGGGATGCGCAGGATGCGCACCCCGAGGTCCCAGCCCACCAGGATGATGACCATGAGCAGGAACGGGCGGATGGCTTCCGAGACCGCGATGGCCTTGAGCGTGCGAACAATTGCCATGGGATTTTCCTTGAACCTTCCCGCCTAGACCACGGCCTGGAGCTGTTCGCCCAGGCCCGCGATGCCGAGGCGCACACGGTCGCCGCGCTTGAGATAGAACGGCGGCTTCTGGCCCAGCCCGACGCCCGCCGGGGTGCCGGTGATGATGAGATCGCCGGGCAGCAGGGTCATGAAGGCGCTGATGTAGCTGACGCATTCCGCGACGCCGAAGATCATCTGCGCGGTGGAGGAGGACTGGCGGCGCACGCCCTCGACATCGCACCACAGGTCGAGCGCCTGCGGGTCGCCCACCTCGTCCGCGCTCACCAGCCAGGGACCGACCGGGCAGAAGGTGTCGTGGCTCTTGCCCTTGGTCCATTGGCCGCCGCGCTCCAACTGGTGGGCACGCTCGGACACGTCATGGGCGATGCAATAGCCGAACACATAGTCGAGCGCGTCGGCGAGCGGCACGTTGCGGGCGGTGCGACCGATGACGATGCCCAGTTCCACCTCCCAATCGGTCTTCTCGGCGCCCTCCGGCAGGCGGATGTCGTCGTTCGGCCCGCACAGCGAGGTGGTGGCCTTCAGGAAGATGATCGGCTCGGAGGGAATCGGCGCGCCGCATTCGTGGGCGTGGTCATGATAATTCAGCCCGACGCCGACGATCTTGCCGATGCCCGCCAGCGGACAGTCGAGGCGCGGATTGCCTTCCACGAGAGGCAGCGTCTGCGGGTCGATGGCGGCGAGCGCGCCGGGATCGGCCAGCAGGGCCGCATCGATATCGCCGACCCTTCCCTCAAGGCTGCGTAGCGCGCCCGTCTTGTCCACAAGGCCGGGGCGCTCATGCCCCGCCTCGCCGTAGCGCACCAGTTTCATTGCGTGTCCTTATTGTCGGAGCGACGCACGTCGCTCGCCTTGATGCGCGTTTCGAGCCAGTAGATGTGGGCCACGAGGTCGGCGGCGTGGGGTGCCAGCAAGGCCTTCAGGCTGTCCGCCACAGCCTCCGCATGGGGACGATCCAGCACCTCGGCGGCGATCAGGAATTGCCGCTCGCCGGGGCCGGCGGAATAGATCTTCCGCTCCGCCGTCACGATGTTCGAGGCGGCGGTGTCCATGTCGTAGAGCGAGACGCGAAGGTTCGCTGCACCCGTCGCCATCCAGCCCTCAAGCGCATCGGCGATCTCGGGTCCCGGCCGGGGATCGTTGAAGCGCACCAGGACGATGTAGGGCGCATGCGCCGGGGTCGCGCCCAGGGTGCGCAGCCGGTGATAGAGGCTGCGCTCGGGATTGCGGAAGTGCGTGAGCGATTCCTGCGTCCACGGCGTCGGCCGGTTCAGGGCCGCGAGATAGGGCGCGCTGCTCAGCACACCCGTGTCGTGGGTCACGTAGCACATGAAGAAGGTGGGGCCCTCTCCCGCGGCGCGGTAACGCCGTCCCTCGACGAAGCCGGGAATGCCCACACGCTCGGGAACGTGCTCGCAATTGTGCCATTCCTGGTAGCGCAGCTGGTAGTCGGCATCGATGTCCGACCAGAAGCCCATGAAACCGTGATCGCTCATTGTCTCAAGCCCCGCTCAGAACAGGCCGTCGCGGACTTCGTAGCGGGTCGGCTTGCCGTAGATCGGCATGTCCCGCTCCACCCAATGGGCGACCCACTCGATCATCCGGGCGAGCGGCACGTTGGGGTAGCCGAACAATTTCTGGGCCTGGAACGTGCTGTTGACCCAGCCGGTGGGCTGCTCGACGCCGTCGAACAGCGGCTCCTTGTCGAACAGGCGGCCGAAGGCATGGGCGATGGCGCGCACGCTGGCCTGCTCGGGTCCGCCAATGTTCAGTGGCGTGGTGGGCGCGGTGCAGTGCTTCAGGGCGCGCAGGATCTGCGCATTGGCATCGCCCTGCCAGATCACGCTGGCATGGCCGGTGGCGATCGGGATCGGCTCGCCGCGATAGACCCAGCTGGCGATGTCGTGGAGCACGCCATAGCGCAGATCGATGGCGTAGTTGAGCCGGATCAGCCGCCCCGCCGTGCCATGGACATGGGAGCCGTACTCGAACGCGCGCTCGCGGCCGACGCAGGAATTTGCATAGTCGCCGACTGGGCGCGGCTGCACGCTCTCGTCCCAGCCATTATGGGCGACGACGCCGAACGGATAGACGCACAGGGTGGAGAAGGCGACGATCCGGGCATTGCGATAATGGTCAGCCACGGTTGCCGGCGCAGTGGTGTTCATGGCCCAGGCGAACGAGGGGTCGCTGTTGGTGCCGAACTTCTTGCCGGCCATGTAGACCACGTTGGCGACCTTCGGCAGCCGGGCGACGGCGCTCGGGTCGAGCAGGTCGCACTTGATGGTCTCGATGCCCCACTGCGCCAGCTCCTCCTGGGAGCCCGGCTCGGAGAACCGCGCCACGCCGATGACATTCTTGTGGGGCGCCGCGCGCTTCGCCATCCGCGCCAGGGAGGGGCCGACCTTGCCGGCCACGCCGAGCACCACGATGTCGCCGTCGACGCTGGCGAAATCCTCCACAAGGCCCTGGGTCGGCCGGGAGACCAGCTCCTCGAGCTGCTCCTCGGTTTCGATGACGTCAGGCAGGCTCTCGAAAGTCAGACGTTCCGACACGCTTCGCTCCCATGTGCGATGGCTCGGCGAGGACGTCCTGCCGGCCTTTTTTATTGGGTAACGCCGTTACCCCTACTAAAAGGGATTCCACGCCCAAGTTTCGCTGTCAATCGCGATTTTAACGGATTTTGGTGATGAAGTGCGCTTGATCGGAGTGATTTCACTGCTAACATCGTTATCAACGAAGCATACGCGCACCCAAGGTTTTGCATCCATGTCGAAAGCGGTCCCTTTGGACGGCCGTCCAGAAAAGCTGGACGAAACCATCATCTCGGTGGCCCGGTCGTTCGAGGTCATCGAAATGCTGGCCGAGTCCGTGGACGGCCTGCCGCTGGCGGAGATTTCCCGGAACCTCGGGCTCAACAAGGCGATCGTGATCAAGATTCTCCACACGCTGGAGAAACTGATGCTGGTGTGGCGCGACGAGCGGGCGCAGCGCTATTTCCTCACCTACCGGGTCAGCAACCTCGGCCTGCGCCACCTCCAGACCAGCCGCCTGCTCGACCAGTGCTCGGCGGCGCTGCGCCAGCTTGCTGAAGAGACCGGCGAACTGGTGCGCCTCGCTATCGTCGAACCGGGCGGACAGCGCATCGTCTGGGTGCAGTCCTTCGCCGGCAGCAAAAGGTCGCTCCGCATCGACCCGAACTACACGCTGGAAATCGGCCTGCACACGCACGCCACCGGCAAGGCGTGGCTTTCGACGTTACCCTTTTCCGATGCCCTCAAGCTCATTCTCCAGCAGGGCCTCGATCCGCTGACGCTCCACTCCAAGACCTCGATCACCGAGGTCCGCGCGGAACTCGAGCAGGCCGCCCGCATGGGCTATGCCATGAGCTATGAGGAGAACGAGCTTGGCGTGGGCGCGGTGGCGGCGCCGATCAAGGCGTCCACCCTCAACGGCGAGCCGGAATGCGTCGGCGTCGTCAGCCTCGCCGCGCCGACCAACCGCATGAGCCGCTCCGACCTCGAATCCTGCGGCCTCATTGTCGTCGCCACCACCAACCGGCTCGGCGAGACCTGGCCGCTGGAAGCGCGTGCGCGCAGCGGCGCCTTCCCCCGCATGGTCGAGTGACCGTTTCGGACTCTGCGAATTGGGAGATTTGCGACCATGGCTGCAAGCAGGCCTGACTGTCCGCGCCTTCGGCTGGAGGCGTTCGAACTGCGCGAGCGCAATGTCGACCTGCGGCTGCCGTTCCGCTTCGGCATCGCCACCCTCACCCAGGCGACCCAGGCGGTGCTCACCGTGCGCATCGCCTTGGAAGACGGCCGCAGCGGCGAAGGATACGCCGCCGAAAGTCTGCTGCCGAAATGGTTCGACAAGAACCTGGCGCTCTCCAACGACGACAATATGGACCAGCTCCGCGCCGCCCTACGCATTGCGCTGGATCTCTATGGCGCGGCCGGCGTCGACACCGCCTTCGGGCTTTCCGCTCGCCTCTATGGCGAACAACACGCGCGCTGCGCGGCGCAGGGGCTCAACCATCTGGTCGCCTCCTACGGCCCAGCCTTGGTCGATCGCGCGATTCTTGATGCGCTGGGCCGGCTTCTGGGGCTGTCGTTCGCGCAGATGATCACCGGCAACGTGCCCGGCATCACCACCGACGCCCTGACCCCCGACCTTGCCGGCTTCGACCTGACGGCCTTCCTCGCCAACCTCTCCGCGCCGGCCACGATCTCGGTGCGCCACACGGTGGGGCTGGTGGATGCCCTCACCGCAAGCGATCTCACCGAGCCACGCCTGAACGACGGCCTGCCGGAAACGCTGGAAGAGGTCGCCCGGCACTATGGCTGCCGCTATTACAAGCTCAAGGTGGGCGGCGACATGGCGGCCGACCTCGACCGGCTGGAGCGCATCGCCGGCGTGCTGGATGCTGAGGCGGGAAACTATCTCTCCACCCTCGATGGCAACGAGCAATATGAGGACGTTGAGGGCATCACCGAGCTGTGGCGGCGTATGGGCGAGGCGCCCAAGCTGCGCCGGCTGCTCGCCTCGGTGCTGCTGGTGGAGCAGCCGATCAAGCGGGCGGTCGCCCTGGAGCGGTCCGTCGCTTCGCTGGCCGCGCGGACGCCGCTCATCATCGATGAATCCGACGATGACATCAGTGCCTTCCCGCGTGCCGTCGCGCTCGGCTACACCGGTGTTTCCAGCAAGAATTGCAAGGGTTTCTACAAGTCGATCCTGAACGCCGCGCGGGTGGCGCGCCTCAATGCCCAGCCGGGGGCGAACAGGCGCTATCTGCTTTCGGCGGAAGATCTCAGCACCTGGTCCGGCATGTGCGTGCAGCAGGACCTGGCCCTGGTCTCGCTGCTGGGCCTGTCCCATGTGGAGCGCAACGGCCATCATTATATCGACGGCATGTCGTTCGCGTCCGATGCGGAGCAGGACGCCTATGTGTCCGCCCACCCCGATCTCTACCACCGCACACCCGGCGCCCCCACCCGGTTGACGATCCGCAACGGCGACCTCGCAATCGGCTCCCTGAACCGCCCCGGCTTCGCCGTCGCCGCGTCCGCCATCGGCTTCTGAGGCGCGCATTGTGTGTCGGATGATCGGGTGTGGCCTTCGGTGGTTGCGTTATCTCTCTCCCGCGCGGAAGCGCTGCGAAAGGGCTCCAGCAAATTCCCACGGTTCGTTAAGTGCTGAGGCCGGGCCGTTTCCACCCCGCCCCGAGGGGGAGAGGTCGGCTGCGAAGCAGCCGGGTGAGGGGCCTCCGACATTTCAGGATTGGAAAGGGCTGCCCCCCTCACCCCAACCCTCTCCCCGTCGGGGAGAGAGCATGTGGCTGTCGATCGAGAAGCTCAACCGATCCCGCGCTTGGCCCTTTCGCACAGCTCTCGCAAGCGGAAGAGGGAATAACGCAACGGTCCCCTCAGGGGGAGCCTCGCTCGATCAGCCGGCGGCGTCTTCGCGTTCCTTCAGCAGTGCGTCCAGAACGGCCTGCTGCTCGGCGATCCGGTCCGCGCCGCGTTCCTCGTCGGCTGCGCCCGAATAGGCGGCCGCCTGTTCCACGAGCTGCCGGAGATTGTCCCGGGCGATGGCGATGCGGCTGTCGAGTTCGTCTTTCGAGAAGGTGTCGGTCATGTCCGTCTCCTTGAGAGGGGTTCGTTCGGATGGATCGCATTCGAGGCGATCCGCCGTTCCGTGCCAAGTGGGGTTGGTCGTGGGGATTGTCGTGGGGTTCGTCGTCGGGTTCGTTGTGGGCGTCATACCGTAGGCTACAAACGCATGCGCCCTCCAGGTTGATCCACCTGAAGGGCGCTGCATTAAATTCGCGATGTCGCGCGGGGCTCAATCGCCCCGCCGGTGGGTGTTGATCAGTCGAGCGGCACCAGTTCGTAGATCTGGGTCGCCATGCCGCCCTTCAGGCCGCCCTTGCTGAGATGGCCGACGCGCACGTCCTCATTCTCGCCGGGGCCGCCGCCGAGTGCCATGTGGATGTGGATATAGGGCTGGGGCTCGGTCCAAACCGTGCCTTCGGGAAGCCCGAGGGCGGCCGGCGGCTTGTCCAGCCAGGAAATGTTGCCGTAGGCGACCAGTTCGCGCCAGCCGACCAAATGCTGCCGGTTCATGTCAAAGGTCTGCTGGGTGTTGAAGCCGGTGATCATTCCGGTCTCGGCCAGCGCGCCGAGCAGGAAGATCGAGCCGTAGCGGATGTTCTTGTCCCGCACGAACTGTTCCAGCTCAGCCATGTATTCGTCGGTCTTATCGAAATTGACCTGGAATATGCGACCTTGTTTGAATTCCTGGAACCTGTACATCAGACACTCTCCTTAACTTCGTCGTAAACGCGGGCAATGCCGGTGCGGAACGTCGTCTGGCGTTGCTTCATCCAATACGCACCCTTCGAGGTGTCCGCCGCGAAGAACTTGCTTTCGATCGTCGGGTCGGAAATCGCCTCATCCTTGCTGAGGCCCTTCTTCACGAGGTCCGTCACAGACCCGAGGATATCGAGCATGCGCGCGTGGATGCGGCGGACCACATCCATGCCGCAGACTTCGCCGTGGCCGGGCACGATGGTGTCGACGGGAAGGGTCTGAATCCACTCCAGCTCCCGGATCCATTCGCGCAGGAACGCATCGCGCAATCCGCCGCCGCCATCGGTGTTGCAGACCACATCGCTGGCGAAGATCACCCCTTCTTCGGGAATGACGACAGCTGAGGTGCCGGGGGAGTGGCCGCCCATCCGCTTGATGTTGAAGGTCACGGGCTCCAAGTGAAGCACCATGGTCTCTTCCCAGCAGAAGGTCGGGGTCGGCACCACCGCGTCCGTGAGGATTTTGGCCTCGTCGGTTTCTCCGCGGTCGATCAGGGTGTCGACGAAGATCTTCTTCGAGAAGGCGTTGCCGCCCTTCGTGATTTCGTCGAAGGCGACCTGCGGCGCCAGGAAGTTCACGCTGTCGCCGATGCCGTCGATGAAGGAGGTTCCGGCGATATGGTCGCCGTGGAAGTCCGTCGCGATCAGGTAGCGCGCGCCGCGCGGATGGAGACCGGCGACGAATTTCTGCCAGTGGGCGGAATCGGTGGGGCGCACCGGGCAGTCGATCAGGACGGCACCGGATTTTGTCACGACCGTGCCGACATTCGCCCAGTCGTAGCCGGTCTCAACATAGATGGTCTTGCCAAGCTGCTGCATGGTCGTCTCTCTCCCTTCAGGGGGCGCCGTTTCGTTACGCGATCGCTCCCTCTCCCGCTTGCGGGGGAGGGCTGGGGAGGGGGCCGGAGCCTCAGAAGACTTCTGGCACCCAGCCGCTACGCACCAATTCCCCCTCCCTAACCCTCCCCCGCAAGCGGGAGAGGGAATAAAGCGAGGGCCGACAGCACCCAGCCGCTAACCCGTGTATTCGATGATGTGCATGCCGAGGCCCCGGCGATCGGAGATGTAGAGCAGGCCGGTGTCGCGGTCGCAGAACACTTCGTTGGTCTGCGGGCAGAAGTATTCGTTGTTACCGGCCGGCATGTAATAGCCCACTTCCTTCGGCTCGAACGGGTTCGACCAGTCGACGATGCGCAGGCCCGCGTTGAACCAGGTGAGATAGGCGAGGTCGTCCGCCTTCATCAGCTGCCAGGTGTTGTGCGAGCCGTAGCGGGCACCCTGGTTGCACCAGGAGGCATCCTTGGGCCGCATGGTGATGGGATCGATGGGATAGGGATTGAAGGTGCTGATCGAGATCGGGTCGTTTGCGTTGCGCATGTCGAGGAAGGTGGCGAAGCCCGGCGGGTGAGCGCCGTTCGCGACATGGGTCTCGGTGAGATAGATGCCGAACGCCGACCCATCGGGAACGATGAAGGTGTGCGCCGCTGGGGAATACTGGTGCGTGGCGAAGAAGTTGCGGCGCCACATGAACTTGGGGCGGGCGGGATCGGTGAGGTCCATCATGCCGAAGCCGGCCCGGCGCCACGCGCAGGTCACGTAGTTGCCGAACGGCTGGGCCTCGTGCAGGTCGGGGAACTTGATGATCTCGGTATCCCAGCTCGGCTCCTCGCCGGCCGCCTCGTTCTGTCCCGGCACCCAGCCTTCGCCGATCAGCTCGGGGTTCCGCGCGTCCTTCATGTCATGGACGATCAGAACCCGGCCGTTGCAGCCGTCCTTGAAGCCGCCGCTGTAGAGCAGCTTGCGCTTGGGGTCATAGACCGGACGGTGGATGCCGAGGCCGTCGGTCTCCACATACTTCATGAAGCGGGGATCGCGCGGGTTGCTGATGTCGTAAAGCGCGAGGCCGCCCTTCACGTTGGGATCGTCCACATCCGGCTTCTTCTCGACGTTCATGATGAGAACGTCGTCCACCAGCAGCACCTTGTGGGTGCGGGCGGAGGGCGGGTTGTTGATCTGCTTTATGATGGTCGGCTTGGCCGGGTTGGAGACATCAAGCACGGTGAGGCCGAACGCGCCGTTCTTGAACCCGCCGCCGGCGATGTAGCAGACGCCGTCGCGCACCCGGATCTGGAACGAGTCCTTCCAGCCGGCGAGGTCCGAATGGCCGACCAGCCGGGTGTTCTTCGCCTCTTCCTTGCGGGGCTCGGTGAGCGCGCTCGGCGCGCTGTCCTCGGGCACCGGCTTCAGGAAATATGGCTTGTTCATTGCTGTACCCTCACGCGCATGGATGTCCTGTGTCGACATGCCGTTAGATCTGCGGATGTCAGCGTCGATGTTCCGGGTAGATCGGGCCACATCGGGAGGCCACATCTGCTTCCCGACGTGGCTTGATCGCGCTACTCGCCGGCTTCGATCTTGTTGTCGCGGATCACCTGGGTCATCCGTTCGATCTCCTTGGAGAGGAGCTGGTTGGCGAATTCCGGGGTCTGGTCGGGAAGCGGATATTCCAGCGAACCCACTGCGGTGTAAGACTTTTGCACCTCGGGTGAGGCCAGGGCCTGTCGCAGCGCGGCGTTCAGCTTCGCCACCACCGGCTCCGGCGTCCCGGCGGGTGCCAGCAGCATCTGCCACACCGGATTGTCCCCCTTCTCCAGCCCCACCGTACTCGCCACCGGAACCCCCGGCAAAACCTCCCCCGGCTTGTCCGCTCCCGCCGCAAACGCCTTGATCGTGCCCGCCTGGATCTGCGGAATCGCGAGTGTGGAGCCGACCCAGACCAGGTCCACATGGCCGGCGACCACGTCGTTCAACGCCGCGCCGCTGCTCTTGTAGGGCACCAAAGTCACCTCCGCGCCCAGCGCCTGGGCGGTGATGAAGGCATTGATATATCCCGCAGAACCGACGCCGGGGTGGGCCCACAGGGCGGGCTTTCCGGGGCCCTGCATCCAGGTCTTGAGGGCGGGCACATCATTCGCCGGCAGGGTCTTGCGCCCCACCAGGAAGGAATAGGAGCGATTGAGCATGCCAACCGCAGTCAGGTCCTTGGTGATGTTCAGCGGCATCTTCGGATAGAGCGCCGGGATGGTGGCGATGCCGCTCTGGGTGGCCAGCAGGGTGTAGCCGTCATGCGTCGCGTTCACGACCTTGAGCGTGCCGATGGCGCCGCCCGCGCCGCCGAGATTCTCGATCACCACCGGCTTGCCCAGGGTCGCGCCCATGCTCTGCGCCACCACGCGAACCGCCGCATCGGTGGGGCCGCCGGCGGCGTAGGGGACGATGATGGTGATCGCCCGCGTCGGGTAATCCTTCGCGTCTTCAGAGCGGGCGACGTCCGCACCGGCGAGAAGGCCGCCGGTCGCCAGCAGGGCGGCTAGCAGCAGGGCGCGTCTCGGGTACCGTATCGAGAGCATCGGCATTTTGTCCTCCCAGGACATGACGGGATGTTTTGAGTCGCTCAGGCGCGCCGAAGTCGCAGCCGTGCTTATGTCGAGGTCTTGTTTCGTGGGCCGAACAAAAATCGATTTTCATTTTCATGTCAACGTGAATATCGATATTATATCGCAGGAATTGAGAAATTCAGCTACGAACTGGCATATTTGGAGAAAGGGTGTATTTGCCAGACCATACCGCTGGGGAAGGTGAGGGCGTCGATGATCCAGAGTGAAACGCTCGCAAGCGTCGCTTATGAGCGGCTGCGCGGCGATATCATTGGCGGGCTGTTCAAGCCTGGCGAAAAGGTTCGCATCCGCGCGCTGTGCGAGGAATATGGGATCGGCCCGAGCCCGATCCGCGAGGCGCTGAACCGGCTCTCCAGCGAAGGTCTCCTGAAGCAGACCGACCAACGCGGGTTCCGCGTTCCCCCCGTCACGCTCAAGGACCTCGACGAACTGGTCAAGGCGCGGTGCTGGGCCAACGAGGTCTGCCTGCGCAATTCCATTCGCACCGGCGGTTTTGAATGGGAGGAGCGGGTCATCTCGACCTACGCCCAGCTCGAGCGCGCGCCGCGTTCGCAGTCAACGGAGGCGGGCGCCCGCGACACCCGCTGGGAGACCGCCCACGAGGCATTCCACGCCGCGCTTCTCTCCGCCTCAGGCTCCTCCTGGATCGAGGATTTTTGCGCCAAGACCTTCCTGGCCGGAGAGCGGTATCGTCATTCCGCCCGCGATCCGGTGGCCTCGTCATCATCGCGGCGCGACGAGCACCGGGAGATCAAGGAGGCGACCCTGGCGCGCCGCGAGGATGAGGCGGTGGAGCTTCTGTGCGAGCATTTCCGCAAGACCGCCCGGCTCGTCCGGGAAGCCCTGCGCTCCGGAGCCAAGGCGGGCTGATCCGCCCTACGCGGCCATGCCGTGGGCGGTGTTCAGCAGGACGAGCGCGGCCTCCTTGGCCTGCTCGATGCGGGCGAAGCTGTGCTGGTCCAGGCAGCCACCCTTGAAGCCGAAATAGATCTGCCACATCTGCTCCGGCACCAGCGTGCCCGGCAGGTCCGCCTCGATGAAGCGTGTGGCCTCGATGACATCCGCAACGGGAAACGCGTCATCGGCGGCGGGCTTTATATCGTCATAGCCGTCGCAGTCTTCACACATCGCTTTGCCCGATCACCCCATGCTGCCCAATGGAACGGCCCGAGGGCCATTCTCGCGCTTATCGCGTGAGCGGTATAAATAATCAAATTCAAGCGTTTTTTATGGCGAATGAAACCAAGAATGTCGATTTTTTTTGGGGCGTGATCGACGGGGATATGGCAGGCGCTCACTTGCGCAAGAACCACCCCTCCACCTCGATCTGCATCGGCAGCAGCATCCGCACCACGCCATTGTACCAGGCGGCGGCCATCATGATGTCCATGGCCTCGCGCAGCTCGAAATGGGCGCGCAGGTCGTTCCAGATCTCATCCGGAACCTGCGGGTTCAAGGTCGCCTCGCGGGCATAGCGGATCACCGCGCGCTCGGCGGCGTCGAACTCCGGCGAGGTCTCGAAATCGGCAAGCTGTTCAAGCTGGGCGCGGCGCACGCCCGCCTTCAGCGCCGAATTCCAATGGTGCTCGAACTCATATTGCGCGCCGCTGGTCAGGCCCACGGTGACGATGGCGAGTTCGCGCAGCCGCTGCTCGATCTTGGCGCCGTTCTTCATCTCGCCGGTGAAGGCGAGGAGCGGATCGAGCAGGTTGGGAATGTTCGCCAGCGCCAGGAAGATGTTCGGCGGCGGGTCGCCACGGTCGCGCAGCATCCGATCATAGGCGGCCTTGTGCGCCTCGGGGAATTCGTCGCGTGTCGGATAGGGGACGCGGGCCATGAGGGGTCCTTGAATGAAGGGCAATCGGGGTGGGAAAAGGGGCGCCGGGGCCACCGGCGCCCACTCACTCCGCGATCTGGAGAAATTCTTCCAGCGACATGGGCGCGCCGCCGGGGGCGGGGTGGCTGATCTCGGCGCCGAGGAAAGGCGAGCGATCGGCGAACCAGGATTTGCGGGGCGGCAATCCCCACGCCTCGGTCGCGCGTGTAACCTGCGTCACGTCCCAGTGACGGGTCGCGTCATCGCCGTCCATGTAGACGATCGGCGGCAGCAGAAGCTCCACGCGGTGGCCGTCCGGGTCCTTCAAATACACATAGTAGGAGTGCCCCACCCCGTGCTTGCCGGGGCCGTACTCCACGCTGTCGCCCCAGCCCAGCTCGCCCAGCGTGTCGCATGCGCGCAGCATGGATTGGACGTCGGGGATGATGTAGCCGCAGTGATGGTAGGCCGGCCCATCGCGCTCCAGGAACACGAGATCGTAGGGCGTTTCCTTCATCTGCAGGAACACGCCGACCGGATGCACGCCCGCCACCGTCATGTAGTCGGCGATGCGGCAGCCGAGCCCGGTGTAGAAGGTCGCCGCCTTGAAGATGTCAGGCACGGTGATCTGGTAATGGTCGAAGCGCCGCGCGGCGCCGCCCTTGTGCTCCTGCACCTGCATGTCGCGGCGCGGCTTGTGGTCCATGCTGGCGACGATTTCCAGCGGCACGCCCATGATATCGGTGGTGTGGAGCGTGCGGCCCTGGAACGGCGCTTCCACCCAGTCGCATTTCAACTGCAGCTTCTCGAGCGTGTGTTTGGCGATATCCAGGTCTTCGTCGTCGAACACCCGCAGGCCGATGCGCTCGCACGCGGGCTGGCCGCTGCTGCGCTTGATCGTCAGGCTGTGGTGGGCGCGCTCCTCAAGGCCGCGCAGATAGACCGTATCCTGGTCTTCGTCGCTGACCACGAGGCCGATCACCTCGGTGTAGAACTCCCGGCTCTTGTCGAGGTCACGAGAGGTCATGACCGCATGGCTGGCGCGACGGAATCTGAACGGCGATTTGTGGTTCGTCGCAGGTATGTTCGGTGTCGACATGGCGCTTCCTCAAGAGATTGTTTTTTTCATTTTTGCACCGGGCGCGCGCGGCGTGTCACGCACTGATCGTGCCGCCGCTGCCGCGCCTTATGCGGCGGCCTGACGCTGCTCCTGGGCGATGGGGTTGCGCAGCACGCCGATGCCCTCGATCTCGCATTCGCAGACATCGCCGGGCTTCATCCAGAGCGGCGGCTTGCGCGCGAGGCCGACGCCTGCCGGAGTGCCCATGATGATCACATCGCCGGGCTCCAGCGTCATGCATTCCGAGACGATGACGATGGTGGTGGCAACGTCGAAGATCATCTCGTCGGTGTTGGAATTCTGCACCACCTGGCCGTTGAGGCGCGTGCTGACCCGCAGGCCTCTGGCGCCCGCCGGCAGCGCATCCGCCGTCACCAGATCCGGGCCGAAACCGCCGGTGGTGTCGAAATTCTTGCCGATGGTCCACTGCCCGCCGCGCAACTGATAGTCGCGGATCGAGCCGTCGTTGAACACGGAATAGCCGGCCACGGCATCGAGCGCGGTGTTAGGCGTCGCATGCCGGGTGCGCTTCCCAACGACGATGGCAAGCTCCACCTCATAGTCGAGACGTTCGGAGGCTTCAGGCCGGACGATATCCGCGCCGTGGCTGGTGAGGGAGGCGGTCGTGCGCAGGAACATCTCGGGATAGGTCGGCGTCTTGAAGCCGCCCTCCGCCGCATGGTCCTTATAGTTCAGTCCGAGGCAGACGATCTTGCCGGGCCGGGGGATCGGCGGCAGGTGCACCGCATCCTCCACCGAAACCCCGGCATCGCGCGACGCACCGGCAAGCGCGGCGTCGAGCTTTGCCCGGGCCGGCGCGCCACCCCCGAGAAATGTCGCGAGATCGCCGGTGAAATCCGGCACCAGATCGGCAAGGGGAACGTAGCGGTCGTTCAGGCGGACGCAGGGCGTCTCCTTGCCGGCGAGGGAGAGGGTGGCGAGTTTCATGGCGAAGGCGATGCCCTGTCTGTGGGGTGTCAGTTCAGTTCGGCGCGGACGATGGCAGCGCCTTCGGCCAGCGACTTGAGCTTCCCGAAGGCGGTCTCGCGCGGCATGTATTTCATGCCGCAGTCGGGGGCCGGGATCAGCCGGTCCGGCGTGATGAATTCCAGCGCCGAGCGGATGCGCCCGGCGACCTGCTCTGGGGTTTCGATATTGGCATCGCCGAGGTCGATGACGCCGAGGATCATGGTCTTGGGCGCCAGCTCGCGCAGCACGCCGAGATCGATCTTCGGCTGCGCCGCCTCGATTGAAATCTGGTTCGCGATCGTGTCTGCAAGCTGCGGCAGGAAGGAGTAGCCGCTGGGCTTGCCCTTCACGATATGGGCGTAGCCGAAGCACAGGTGCAGGGCTGTGGTGGCGGTGACGCCCTCCAGCGCGCGGTTTAGTACCTTCACGGCCCAGCGCTCGGCGGCGGCCACGTCGTGGCGCAGCCAGGGTTCGTCGAGCTGGATCACGTCGGCACCGGCGGCTGCAAGGTCCCGGGCTTCGGCATTCACCGCCGCCGCGAAATCCATCAGCATCTCTTCTTGGTCGTCGTAATATTCGTTGTACGCCTGCTGGCACATGGTGAAGGGGCCGGGCAGGGTGATCTTGATCTTGCGATCGGTGTTGGCGCGCAGGAATTCGAGATCGCGCACCTCCACCGGCCCGGTGCGCCGGACCTTGTCGACGACGCGCGGCAGATAGCTGACGAGCCCGTCCTTCTGCTGCAGTTCGTGCGGCGTATCGATGTCGATGCCGTCGAGCACGGTGGCGAAGCGGTTGGAATAACTCTCGCGCCGGATTTCCCCGTCCGAGATGATGTCGATGCCGGCCTTTTCCATGTCGCGGATCGCCAGCACGGTGGCGTCGTCCTGCGCCCTCTCAAGAAACGGCTCGGGGATGCGCCAGATGTCCCGCATCCGCACGCGCGGCACTGTGTTGGACTTCAGTACGTCGCGGTTCACGAGCCAGTCGGGCTGGGGATAGCTGCCGACGACGGTGGTCTGGAGGATGTCAGCCATGGCGGACCCCTTGAGGTTCAAAGCGGAGGAGACGCCCCGGCCGTTCAGCGGCCGGGGCGGATGGTTTCAAAGCTTGGGGGTCTTGCCCTCGTAGGCGATGACGCCGCTCGCGGGCACGTAGCCTTCGCCCTTGAAGACGAACAACTGCATGGACTCGATGGGGAACGGGTCCTCGACGCCGTTGGAGTTGAGCTTGATGCCCGGTAGTAGCAGGCTCAGTTCGATGCCGGCCATGTGGCGGGCGGTCTCCAGGAAGGCTTCGCGGGTCGGCTCCTTCATGTTCTGGAGCACCTTCACCGTCGCCTCGGCGATGGTGTAGCCCATCTGCCCCAGCGTATCGCCCTTGTCGAAGCGCGGCTTGAACTTCTCATAGTCGGCCAGATACTGCTTCACGCCGGCATCGGCGGCGTAGGTGTCGCTTTCGATCGGCTTCATGAACTGACCGGTGATCACGCCTTGCAGGTTCTCAATCCCGGCCGGCCGCAGCGCGATTGGTGAAGAGGCGGCGTAAGTAATCATGATCAGCGGCTTCCAGCCGCTTTCGGCGCTAAACCGCACGGCCTGCGCGGCGGGCTTCGGCACAGTTGCGATCAGCAGCGTGTCGGCCCCGCTGGCCTTGAGGTTGGTGAGCTGGGTGTCGACGGTCGGGTCGCTGTAATTGTGCGGCTGGGCCTCCGTCAGGGTGATATTGGTGCCCTTGATGGCGGCCTTGAAGCCGGCGACGAAGTTCTGGCCGAAGTCGGTGTTGAGATAGAGGATCGCCACCTTGGCGTTCGGCTTATTCTGCTTGAGATATTCGGCGTAGATCGCGGATTCCGTCGTGAACGAGGGCACCAGCGAGGTGCTCATGGGGTTCTGCGCCTCAATGCCGAACTCGTAGACGCCGGAATAGACGAACAGGCTCGGCACCTTCCGCTGGTTGAGATAGGAACGGATCGCCTGGTTCTGAAGCGTGCCGACTACGCCCACCAGCGCGAATACGCCGTTCTGCTCCACCATGCGGCGGGTGTTGGTGAGTGCACGGGGCGGCTCGTTGGCATCATCGGTGATGGTGAAGTCGATGGTGCGGGTCTTGCCGTCGCCCATCTTGACCCCGCCGGCGGCATTCACCGCCTTGAACTTGAGGTCCATCCCATCGCCCAGCATGCCGACCGCGGGCGTGTTTCCCGTGACCGGGGCAATGGTGCCGAGCTTGATGGTGGTGTCGGTGATCCCCGGTGTCTGGGCCAGGGCAGCGCTCGCGGTGAGCGAGACGAACGCGACAAGGGCCGCGCGGGTTAGACCGAAGGCGTGTTTCTTTTGCATTGTGTCCTCCTCCCTATTCTTTTTCGACCAGGGCAATGGGCTTGCCCGTGGTCATCTTCATCGGGCTTTCAACGCTCGAACGCGGGGTGATGCGGGCCGAGAGACGCGACAGCCATTTTGCGATGAGGCCGGCCACGCCCTCACGGGCGACAAGCATCATCACGACCAGCGTGCCGCCATAGATCAGGCCCGCCATGGCGAGGCTGATGTGCGAGGACCATTCCGGCAGGAACACCACGATCACCGCGCCGATGAAGGCGCCGGACATGCTGGTGATGCCGCCGATGATGGCCCCGGCGAGGAATTCGAATGATTTGAAAAGCTGGAAGGAATCCGGGCTGACGAAGGCGTTCACGAGGGCGAACAGTCCGCCCGCGAACCCGCCGAAGGCCGCGCTCATGGCGAAGGCGGCGATCCGCGTGCGGGCGATGTGGATGCCGAACGCCTCGGCGATGGTGGTGTTGTCGCGCACCGCGCGCAGCACCCGCCCGGTCTCGCCCCGGATGAGCTGGGACATGACGATGACGCACAGCGCGGCACCGGCGAGGCAGATGAAATAGACGAACGCGTCCTGGTCCATGGGCAGCCAGGAGGGCGGCTCTGGCTTGTCGATGGTGATGCCGCCGGTGCCCTTGGTGATCTTGTCGAAGCGCATCACCAGCGGCGGCACCAGCGCCGCCAACACCAGTGTCAGGATGGCAAGCTGCAGCCCCTGGAGCCGGAGCGCGGGAATGCCGATGAGCGCCCCGAGCAGGGCATTGGCCAACACCGCCGCCGGGAGTGCCAGCCAGAAGGAGAGGTGGTAGTCCGCCATCAGGATGGCCACGACATAGCCGCCGATCGCGAAGAACACGCCCTGGGCCAGGGACACCTGACCGTTGAACCCCATCAGCAGGTTCAGCCCGAGGATGGCGATGGCGTAGCTGAGGGCGATGGACGCCTGGAAAACCATGAAGCCCGGCAGAATGGCCGGCACGACAGCCAGCGCCGCGAAGGCGGCGAGGCCGAGGATCAGGGGTGCGACGGGGCTCCTGCGCATAATGGATGCTTCACACTCTCGTCGTGCCGGACCGGCCGAACAGGCCTTGCGGACGGATGAACAGGATCAGGGTGATGAGCAGGAAGGGGATGGCGAGCCGCAGTTCCGCTCCGATGAACTTGATCAGCGTCGTGCCCACGCTCTCGGCGACGCCGACAATCAGCCCGCCGATGATCGCGCCCGCCGGACTGTCCCAGCCGCCGAGCGTCGCGGCGGCGAGCGCATAGATGATCACCGACAGCATCATCGTGGGGCTGAGGAACAGCGACGGCGCGGCCAGCACCGCCGCAATGAAGCCGAACACAGCGGCGAGCCCCCAGCCGAACATCAGCATGGTCTCGACCTCGATGCCGACATACGGGCTCTTTTCGCGCTCGGCGGCGGCGGCCCGCATGGCAAGGCCGATGCGCGTCAGGCGGAACACCAGCACCAGGACTAGTGCGAGCACCGCCAGGGTCGCGAGCATGCCGACATTGTTGGCGCTGATCCGCACCCCGCCGATGGTCCAGATGGTGTTGGAGAACAGGCGCGGGAACTGGAAATTGTCCGATCCCCAGATCCACAGGCAAAGCGCCTGGAAGGCGATGAACAAGCCGATGCAGGACACCACGATGGTTTCCTGCGGCGCGCTGACGATCGGCCGGATGACGAGGCGGAACACCACCGCGCCGATCACGAAGGACACCACCGCCGTGAGGGCAAGGGCGAGGTAGAGCGGCACGCCCCACGCCATCATCTGCCAGCAGATATAGACCGAGAAGGTCGCGATCTCGCCTTGGGCGAAATTGACGATGCGGGTGGCGCGGTGGATCAGCACCAGGGCCAAAGCGAGCGCCGCATAGATGGTGCCGGAGGCGAGGCCCTCGACCATTTGCTGCAGGATGAGTGTCATGCCTCGATCCCCAGATAGGCGTGCTGGACCACGGAATTCTGGCTCAGCTCGGCGGCGCTGCCTTCGATCTCGATCTCGCCATGCTCCAGCACATAGGCGCGGGCGGCGATCTCAAGGGTGAGGTGGGCGTTCTGCTCGACGATCAGGATCGCCGTGCCGCGCTCGGCGGCGAGATCCCGCAGCAGGGCGAACAGGTCGGCGGTGATGGCCGGGGCGAGCCCGAGGGAGGGTTCATCGCACATCAGCACCTGGGGTCTCGTCATCATGGCGCGGGCGATCGCCAGCATCTGCTGTTCGCCGCCGGAGAGGCTGCCGGCGAACTGGCCCTTGCGCTCGCCGAGGCGCGGGAAGGCGGAGAACCAATAGGCGATGTCCTCGTCGATCCGCGCCTTGGACGCGACCGTGTAGGCACCGAGCCGCAGGTTCTCCTCCACCGTGAAGTCCACAAACGTGCCGCGCCCCTGCGGGACATGGGCCAAGCCCAGCGCCACCCGCTTCGCCGCGCTGACCGAGGAGATGTCTTTTCCGCGCAGGGTGATGGCGCCGGTGTGCCTGAGCGCGCCGGAGATGGCGCGCAGCGTCGTGGTCTTGCCGGCGCCGTTCGCGCCCAGCAGCGCGACGATCTCGCCTTCGCCGACGCTGATATTGATGTCGCGGACGATATGATGGGCGCCATAACCGGCGCAAAGGGACGTGACTTGAAGCGTGTTATCTTGAAGGGATGTCATTTCACCGCCCCGCCGAGATAGGCCGCCACCACCTGAGCGTTGCCCTGGATCTGCGCGGGCGTTCCCTCCGCGAGCTTCGAGCCGAGGTGCAGCACGACGATGCGTTCGCACAAACGCATGACGAGCCGCATATTGTGCTCGACCAGCAGGACCGTGAGCGCGAACCGCTCCTTCACCCGCAGCAGCATGTCACCGAAGGCGAGCACCTCGCCCTGTGTCAGGCCGGCGGCCGGCTCGTCGAGCAGCAGCAGCCGGGGCTTGGCGGCCAGCGCACGGGCCACCTCCAGGCGCTTCAGCGTGCCATAGGGCAGGTCGCTGGCCTTGTGGTGGGCGAGATGGTCGAGATTGAGTTCGCGCAGGATCTCGCGGCACCAGTCGATGGCGCGGCGTTCCTCCGCCTGGGTGCGGGCGGGATTGATGAGCGGCGTGAAGAAGCCGACCGTGCGCGCATGGTGCATGCCGACCAGAATGTTATCCAGCACGCTCATCTGCCCGTACACACCGAGATTCTGGAACGTCCTGGCGATGCCGAGCCCCACCACCTCGCGCTTGCGCACGCTGGTGATGTCCTTGCCGAGAAACCGGATTTCGCCCTGGGACACGGAATAAAGCCGGGTGATGCAGTTAAAGAGGGTGGTCTTGCCGGCGCCGTTGGGGCCGACCAGGCCGCACAATTCGCCGTCATTCACCACGCAGCTCACGCCGTTCAGCGCGCGCACGCCGCCGAAGGCGACGCCAACATCGAGCACATGGAGCACGGGGGAGGCTGGGGTATCGGGCGCGCGCATCAGGAGCTCGCGTCGATGACGTAGGATTCAATGGGCGCCACCAGCTTGCCGCGTTCCAGCGGCACGCATTCGCGCGGGAAATCCTGCTGGAACACCGCGCCGCGATCCTTGGCGGCGCGAATGAACCGGTCGAGGTCCGCCATGGCCCCGGTGGGCAAGTCGTGGAGCACGATCAGCGCGTGCTCGCGCTGGAAGCACAGGTCCAGGGCCCGGTCTACCCAGCCCTGGGGATAGACCCAATCCTCGGGAATGACGTTCCACAGGACGCAGGTATAGCCTCCGTCCATGAGATATTTCAGGGCTTCCTTGTTGAGCAGCCGCCCGTCCAGAACCCCGCCGCCGCCGAACGGGCGGAAGAACCGCCGCTCGTGCGCGAGGTCGCCGATCAGCTTCTGGGTGCGCGCGATCTCGGAGGTGGAGATGCCCTCGATCGAACTCATGCCCAGCGGCACCATGTGATTGAACGTGTGGTTGCCGATCCAATGGCCCTCGCCATGCGCCCGCTCGGCGACGCTCCGGCGATCGCGCAGCTTGTCGCCCAGCACGAAGAAGGTGGAGCGAATGTCGTGCCGGCTCAGCGTATCGAGCACAACAGGAGTGGTGTCGGGGTCCGGGCCGTTGTCGAAGGACATGGTGATCAAGGTCATGTGTGAACCCAACTCAAGGCTTGGTGCGGCGGGCGGGCAAAAGCATGCGCGGCGTGAGCCGCGCTATGCGGCTATGCCGGCCGAGGAACGGGGTGTGCCATGGCGCGCGGAGCGGCCGGGCAGCGTGTCTTGCGGTGGATGTGATGAGGCGGCCGCATCCCGTCCGGGATGGACTGAAGGCGCATGCGCGAAGGCTGCGCCCCAAGGCGCATTGCGAGCTGAATCCATGATCGTTTCCATCCCGTGACGGTCTGGCCCCCGAGAGGTGCCGCCGTCTTGAGAATGATCATGGTCCGGACCGTCGCTGTTGATAATCCGGAATAAACCGAAAATACTGTTTCCAGATCGTCGATAATGGAAACCTGACCTGATGGCGACCCTGCCCCACGGAATGCTGGATGGCGCGAGCGTGCTCTCGCTTCGCTGTTTCGTCGCGGTGGTGGAGACGCAGAGCTTCTCCTCGGCGGCGCGCCAGTTGCGGCTCGCTGCCTCCACCGTGACCAAGCAGATCCAGTTGCTGGAAGGCGCCGTCAACGTCGCTCTGGTGCATCGGACCACGCGGCGGCTCAGCGTGACCGACGGCGGCGCGCGCTTCTACGAGCAGTGCCTCGCCATTCTCGCGCAGATCGACAGCGCCACGGCTGTGATGATCGCCGAGAAGGAATTGAACGGGCATCTCAGGGTCACAGCCCCGCCGTCCTTCTCCAATGCGGTGCTCGGCCCGAACATCCACCATTTCCTGCGCGAGCATCCGGGCATCACGGTGGATATCCTGGTGTCCAGCGCGACCCCCGACCTGATTCGCAACCGCATCGATGTCGCCATCGTGCTCGACGAGGAGCCGACCTCGAAGCTGACCCATGCGGTGCTCGCCCAGTGCCGCCTCACGCTGTGTGCCTCCCCCGCCTATATCGAGCTGCGCGGTGATCCGGCCTCGGCGCGGGACCTTCTCGGCCACGACTGCCTCTCGGGGCGCTTTTCCGAACTGGCGGAAGGCTGGACGCTGCAGGACGGCGCTGTGGGGCAGCTCGTCAATATTCCCTTCCGCCTGCTCTCCGACAGCGGGGAGCTCTTGCGCCAGGCGTGTCTGGGCGGGGCGGGGATCGGCGCCTTCTATCATTTCCATGTGGCGGAGGATCTGAAAAGCGGCCGCCTTCTGCGCGTGCTGCCGCGCCTGGAGCCTCGGCCCAAGAACATCCACGCGGTGATCCCCCACCGCCAGATCGTGCGGCCCCACGCCCGCGCCTTTATCGAATTCACCCGCGGACTGTTGACGGCCACCAACTGAGTGGGGCGGTCAGACCCCGGCGTGGGTCATGCGCCAGCGTGCACGATCGCGCGGCTCTTTCGCAGATCATCCACGAATGCCGCATAGGCCGCCGCCCGGTCCGTCTCGCTTGGCAGGCGAAGCATATAGGCGGGGTGGACGGTGATGTATCCGTCCCAATCCCCGAACCGCGTTTCCCCGCGCGCCTTGGTGATCGGCACCGCCTTGCCGGCAAGGGCGAGAACCGCCGTGCCGCCGAGCGCAACGATCAGCCGGGGCCGGACGAATTCCAGCTCCTTCATCAGCCACCAGCGGTAATGCTTGACCTCGCCGGCGGTGGGCTTCTGATGAATGCGCCGCTTGCCGCGCTGCTCGAACTTGAAATGCTTCACCGCATTGGTCAGGTAGGTTTTATCGCGCGCGATGCCGGCCTCCTGCATCGCCCGGTTCAGCACTTCGCCGGCCGGGCCGACAAAGGGCCGGCCCAGCACATCTTCCTGGTCCCCCGGCTGCTCGCCGACGAAGGCGATGTCCGGCGCCATCTGCCCTTCGCCGAGAACCGCGCGCGCCCCGCCCGTCACGAACGGATCGCTCGCCGCTATGATGCGGTTGAGCGCCTCCAGGCTTTGCGGCGCCTGATCCGCCATGGCGGCGACGGCCTTCGCAGGGTTGAGCTTGAGCGGCAGGGCGGCCTCCTTGTTCATCATGCCTTCAACGCGGGTCTGGGCGGATCGGATCAATCCCGGTATCGCCGCCGTCTCCGGCATCGCGTGCCAGTATTTCTTGGGCATTTCGGCGCGCATGGCATTGGTGTTGAGGCGCGCCGGATTGAAGGTGCTCTCATAATACCCGAGCCAGCCGGCCTCGAAGGGATCGGCCTCGGGAACCGCCTCCCGGTCGCCGGCGGGTCCGACGACCAGTTCCGCGCCATCCCAGTGCAGCGACCCGAAGGGCGTGAGTATCGACCAGACCAGGGCACCAAACCGCTCGACAAAAAACGGCGCTGCGGCTTCGACGATGAAATGGTCCGGCTCGAACCAGGCGACGAACCGCTCGCTGCCATCGGCGGTGTCGGCGCGTCGAAACCGCAGAAAGGCGTGCATCTTGTGCAGGTCGCGCGCCACCGATTTGCGCATCAATGACAGCCGGTGAACCAGCGGGTCGCTGGCGGTCTCCAGCAACGCCCGTTCGCCGTGCAGGGTCCGCCAGATCAGCCGATACAGCAGGGCATATCGTTCGGGATCGCTATGGCAGACGATGGCTTCGATCAGCGCGGCCATCGCGCGCGGCAAGGAGACCGGCGGGCCGTCCTCATCCATCGCGCCGCCGAAGAGTTCGGGCGTGCCGGCGTCCCAGATCACATCATCGGGCAGCACTTGCGCGGCGATGAGCCTTCGGACGGCGCGCCGAAAGCCCGCCTGATCGGCGCCGGGCGCCAGGGACATGCGCCGCGTCGTCATCAGAACAGGCTCAACTGGGTGGCCGGCGCGACCAGCAATTGCTTCAGGTCCTGCCGGTCGGTGAGACGGGCGGGGCTATGGTCGGTGGCAATCAGGAATGGGCGCGCGCGCCGCAGGCCGGCGGTCAGCCGCGCCACATCCTCCAGCCGAAGCGTCACATGGCGGCGTGCGCTGATGATTTTGTCGATGGCGCGGGTGCCAAGACCGGGCACCCGCAGCAGCATCTCCCGATCGGCGGTGTTGATGTCGACCGGAAATCGATGCCGGTTCTTCAGCGCCCAGGCGAGCTTGGGGTCGATATCCAGGGAGAGCATCCCATCCTCGCCGCCGGCTGCGATTTCATCCACCGAGAAGCCGTAATAACGCAGCAGCCAGTCTGCCTGGTAAAGCCGGTTTTCCCGCTGGAGCGGCGGCGGCTTGAGCGGTAAGTGGACGCTCGCCTCGGGAATCGGGCTGAAGGCGGAGTAATACACTCGCTTCATCGCGAAGCTGCGATACAGCATCGCGCTGGTCTCAAGCACTTTTGCATCGGAAGCGTCATCCGCGCCGACGATCATCTGCGTGCTTTGGCCCGCCGGGGCGAAACGCCGGCGCTCCTCGCGGGCCTCGACGATCCGCTCGTGCATCTGCCCCATGGCGGCGGCGATGGTGGGCCGGCTCTTTTCCGGCGCAAGGCGCTCCAGCCCCGTCACGGTCGGCAATTCGATGTTGATCGACAACCGGTCGGCCCAAAGGCCGGCCTGCTCGATCAGCCACGGGTCCGCCTCCGGTATGGTCTTGAGATGGATGTAGCCGCGAAATCCATGCACCTGGCGCAACGTCTTCGCCACCAGAATGAGCTGCTCCATGGTGTAGTCGGGCGTCTTGATGATGCCGGACGACAGGAAGAGGCCCTCGATATAATTGCGTTTGTAGAACTCAATCGTCAGCGTCACGACATCTTCGGTCCGGAAGCGAGCGCGTGCGACATTCGAGGAGCGCCGATTGATGCAATAGGCGCAATCGAACAGGCAATAATTGGTCAGCAGGATTTTCAGCAGCGATATGCAGCGTCCATCCGGCGTGTAGGCATGGCAGATTCCGGCCCCGGTGGTCGAGCCGATCCCAGCCTTGCCGTCCGATGACTTTTCGCTCCCGCGTCGCTTCGCGCCCGAGGATGCGCAGGAGACGTCGTATTTCGCCGCGTCAGCGAGAATCCGCAGTTTCTTGACGAGGGCTTCATCCATCGATCACCTATGTTCCTATTTTGTTCTATCATGGATAATGCAACGGGGTGCGGTAATTTCGTGTGGAATCAAGAGATTGCGAAATACCCTCTCAGCAAGGGCTACGCTGGAGCCTGTAAAATCGATTTGGATATGCGCAGCATGTGGCGTCGCGCGCCCGTCGCGGCTAACGTCGCGCCCGCGATCTTTGTACGATCGAAAAATATCAGTATGGGAGAAGCCAGATGCTCGCCTTCAGCCTTCAGGCGGAGAAAACGTTCGATCCCAAGAAGCATATCGAGAACATCCTGGGCCGGGTCGATGACGGCGATGTCACGATCGCCTGCTGGGAGCCGGGACAGGTGAGCCCGCACCATTCGCATCCCTTCTGCACCGAGATTTATTTCTGCTTCGAGGGCGGCGGCAAGATGAAGATTCCCGGCAAGGTGATCGACGTCACCCCCGGCTCGTTCGTCGTGCACCCCGCGGGCGAACTTCATGAGTATGAGAACGGCTCCGAGCGCACGCTGCTGTTCCGCGTGCGCTACGGCTCCGACATGGCGACGCGCACCAAAGAATGGCGCGGCAATGCGGACTGGAAGCCGCGCGACGTCGATATCGCCTATTTCGAGAAGCACCCCGACGGCGAAGTTCTTAGCTGAGTCCGTTACCTCCTGAGGGGCGCGGTCAGCCGGCGAAGGCCGGCGTCAGCGCCACGCCCTTCACCTGGGCGTAGACGCCCATGCCTTCGGCAAGGGCGAGCTGCTCCCAGGAGCGGCGCGTGATCCGCGCCAGCAGGTGCTCGCCAGCGCCGTCGGCGCCGAGGCCCAGAACCACCGTCATCTCCTGCTCCCGCAGGGCGGTGGCGGAGAGGATGCGCGCGGGCAGGACGTTCAGGATCGTGCTGGCGGACGGCGGCGCGACGGCCAGGCTGATATCACCCGCCATGACGCTGAGTCGCCGCCGCATGCCGATCTTCTCAGCCGGTGCCGGCACGAGGAAGCGGGCGCCGGGGACCGTCAGCGAGAGCAGCCCGTAGGCGGCATCGTAGCTCTCCACCACGGCGTCGAAGCTCACGCTTGCCTCCCGCGCAGCGGCGAGTGGCAATGCGGGATCGCTCTGAAGTAGGCGCAGCGGTCCGCTGGCGCGCACCCGCCCGGCGTCCATAAGCACCAGATGATCGGCGAGGCGCTCCACCTCCGACATATCGTGGCTGACATAGATGACCGGCAGCGCCAGCGTGGCGTGGAGCCGTTCGAGAAACGGCAGGATTTCATCCTTGGTGTTCCGGTCAAGCGCGGATAGCGGCTCGTCCATCAGCAGCAGGCGCGGCCGGGACAGCAAAGCGCGGCCGACCGCGACGCGCTGGCGCTCGCCGCCGGAGAGATGGCGCGGTGAGCGGTCCAGCAGCGCGGAAAGTCCGAGCAGCGCGGTAATCTCCGCGAAGTCGCTGCCGCCTTCGGCGGCACCGCGCATGCCATAAGCGAGGTTTGCCCGCACCGAGAGGTGGGGAAACAGGCTCGCTTCCTGGAAGACATAGCCCACGGGCCGTTTATGGACCGGCCGGCAATGCGTGCCGTCCTGCCAGACGTCGCCGTCCACGACGCAGATGCCCTCCAGCCGCGTCAGGCCGGCGATGCAGCGCAGGACCGTCGTCTTCCCGCAGCCGGACGGCCCGAACAGCGCCGTGACACCCCGCGCCGGCACGGTGAAGTCGGCAGCCAGCGAAAAGCCGCCGAGACGCCCCTTGAACGCAGCCCGGATCGTGGCTTTGTCGCTACTCATTGTTGGTCGCTCATGTGCCCGCCCGCGCCGCACGCTTCTCGATCAGCATCATGGACAGGATGACGCTGAAGGCGAACACCACCATGCCGGCGGCGAGGATGTGGGCTTCGCGCCATTGCGAGGTCTCGACGAAATCGAAAATCGCTACCGAGAGCACCTTGGTCTCGCCGGGGATGTTTCCCCCGATCATCAGCACCACGCCGAACTCGCCGACGGTGTGTGCGAAGCCGAGCACTGCGCCGGTAAGGAAGCCGGGGCGGGCAAGCGGCACCGCCACTGTCCAGAACGCCCGGAGCGGCGATGCGCGTAATGTCGCCGCCACCTCCATCGGCCGCTCGCCCATTGCGTCGAAGGCGTTGCGGATCGGTTGGACGACGAACGGCATGGAATAGATCACCGAGCCGATCACCAACCCCTCGAAGGTGAAGGCGAGGGTCCGCAAGCCGACAAGCGGGCCGATCAGCCCCCCGAGCGCATTTGGCCCGAGCGCCACCAGAAGATAGAAGCCGAGCACGGTGGGCGGCAGCACGAGGGGCAGGGCGACCACGGTCGCCACCCCCTCCTTCCACCAGGCGCGCGAGCGCGACAGCCACCAGGCGATCGGCGTGCCGACCACCAGCATGAGCACCGTGGTGATGGCAGCCAATTCCAGCGTGAGTCGGATCGGCTGCCACATATCGGCGAGAAGAAGGTTCATCCGCCCTCAGCTCATGAGCCGAAAGCGTAGCCGAACTTCTCGATGACTGCGCGGGCTTCGGGACCCTTCAGGAAGGCCATGAACGCCTTGGCCGCTTCATTGTCGGCGCCCTTCTTCAGCAGAACCGCGTCCTGGCGGATGGGGGTGTAGAGGTCCTGCGGCACCATCCAGCGCGAGCCGGCCGGCACGTTGATGACCTGCGAGAGGGCGACGAAGCCGAGTTCCGCATTGCCGGTGTCCACAAACTGGAACGCCTGGGCGATGCTGTTGCCCTGGACGATCTTGGGCTGGAGCGTGTCGTAGATCTTCAGCGCCTTGAGCGTCTCGATGGCGGCGGCACCATAGGGGGCGGCGGTGGGATTGGCGATGGAAAGCTTGGCGAAGGCGCCGGCCTTCAGCGTTTCCTCTCCCTTCACGAAGCCGTCGGTCTTGCTCCACAGCACCAGCTTGCCGATGGCGTAGGTGAAGCGCGAATCCGCCACGGCCAGGCCGTCTTCAACCAGCTTCTTGGGCCGCTCGTCATCGGCGGACAGCATGATCTGGAACGGCGCGTCCTGGGTGATCTGGGTGTAGAACTGGCCCGACGCGCCGAAGCTGAGGATCGCCTCGTGCCCGGTCTTGGCCTTGAACGCGGCGGCGATTTCCTTGGCCGCCTCGGTGAAGTTGGCGGCGACCGCCACATTGGTCTGCGCGGCGGAGGCTTGGCCTGAAACCAGCGCGGCGAAGGCGAGGGCAAGCGCCGTCGCCATTAGCTTCATGGTCTTCATCTCTGTGGTCCCTTCAGTCGATGGCGAGAATGATGTGCGCCGCCTCGATCAGAGCGAAGGCGGGCTTGCCGGGCGCTAGGCCGAGGGCCTCGGCGCTGTGGGCGGTGATGGTGGCGGCCAGGGTCTTGCCGCCGCCGATGTCCAACACGATCTCGGCGCTGACCGTGCTGGCCTCCACCCGCTGGATCGTGCCGCGCAGGCAATTGCGCGCGGAAACGCGGGGCGGGATGTCGCCCGGTGCGATCACCACGAACGGGGCCTTCACCAGCACCACGGCCTCGCGGCCCTCGCACAGCCCGAGTTCGCGCACGCTCTCGCGGGTGACCAGGGCGTGAATGACGGTCTCCTCCGACACCTTCACGGCGACTTCCGCCATCAGGGCGTCCAGCGTAATGGCGGTGATGGTGCCGCGCAGCGCGTTGCGGGCGCTGGTTTTCATGAGGAATCCAGACATCAGGTTGAGGGGGGATATGCCGGTGCCGGCCAGGTCCGGCTCCACCGCGCGCATCACCCGGGTCATTTCAGCCTCGAGGCGGCCGAAGGCGCGGATCACCCGCAGGCCGGTCGGCGTCAGGCGCGCGCCCCCGCCCGCCTTGCCCCCGGCGCGGGTTTCCAGCAGCGGCTGGCCGAACAGGTTCGCCATGGCGTCCAGCGCATCCCACGCGGCCTTGTAGGTGAGGCCCACCGCCTTGGCGCCGGCGGTGATGCTGCCCTCGCGCGCCACCGCCTCCAGCAGGCGGATGCGCTCCCGCCCCACGGGGGAGAGGCTGTCGCCGCGAAGGGTGATGAGGGCTTCGATGGTCACGCGCCAAGCTCCATATTCGTCATGTAGCTCGACTATATAACGTGCGCCCCGGCGTGGTGGGAAGCGTAAATCGAGGGCACATCCACGCCCCCTCCCGCAGCGTCATCGCTTGACGGGGCGCATCGGGGGGAGCATGAGAAACATTCCAAATTTTCTGCATACAAGCGCATGCATTGCGCTTTTGCGTATCGAGGGCGGTCATGATGGCGTCGGAACGCCGGTGGGATGTGCTGGTCATCGGCGGGGGCAACGCCGCCTTGTGCGCGGCCATCAGCGCGCGCCGAAACGGTGCTTCGGTGCTGGTACTTGAGGCGGCGCCACGCTTTTACCGGGGCGGCAACACGCGCCACACCCGCAACATGCGCTGCGCCCATGACCATGCCACCGACACCCTCACCGGCCCCTACACCGAGGATGAGTTCTGGGACGACCTGAAGCGCGTGACCCAGGGCCACACGGACGAGGAGTTGGCGCGGTTCATGATCGCCAAGTCCAAGGACATGCTGACCTGGATCGCCGAGCAGGGGGTGCGTTTCCAGCCATCGCTCGGCGGTACGCTGAGCCTGGGGCGGACCAATTCCTTCTTCCTGGGCGGCGGGCGTTCGATGCTGAACGCGCTCTACCTCACGGCCGAGGGCCTCGGCGTGGAGGTGGAATACGACGCCGAAGTGGTCGATCTGGACATCGAGCACGGCATGTTCCTCTCCGCGAAGGTCAAGCGCGGCGAGGGGTTCGAGACCATCCATGCCGGCGCACTGGTGGCGGCGGCTGGCGGGTTTGAGGCGAACATCGAATGGCTGAAGGAATATTGGGGCCCGCCGGCGGAAAACTTCCTGATCCGCGGGACGCCCTACAACCGCGGCACCATGCTGCGCTTGCTGCTGGACAAGGGCGTGAAAGAGGTGGGCGACCCCACCCAGTGCCACGCGGTGGCGATCGATGCCCGGGCGCCGAAGTTTGATGGCGGGATCATCACCCGCCTCGACTGCGTGGTGTTCGGCATTGTCGTGAACAAGAACGCGGAACGTTTCTACGACGAGGGCGAGGATTTCTGGCCCAAGCGTTACGCCATCTGGGGGCGCCTGGTGGCGCACCAGCCGGACCAGATTTCGTACATCGTGTTCGACGCCAAGTCGCTCACCTCCTTCATGCCCTCGCTCTACCCGCCCATCACCGCGTCCACGCTGGGCGAACTGGCGCAGAAGCTCGGGCTGGACGCCGAGAAATTTACCGGGACGGTATCGGACTTCAACGCCGCCATCATTCCCGGCGGCAGCTTCGACCACACAGTGCTCGACGATTGCCGGACCGAAGGGCTCACCCCGCCCAAGACCCATTGGGCCCGCCCGATCGATACCGCGCCCTTCTATGCCTATCCGGTGCGGCCGGGGATCACCTTCACCTATCTCGGCGTGCGGGTGAACAACGAGGCCCGCATGATCATGGCCGACGACCGACCCGCCACCAATATGTTCGCCGCAGGGGAGATCATGGCGGGCAACGTGCTCGGGCGCGGCTATGCCGCCGGCATCGGCATGACCATCGGTAGCGTGTTCGGCAAATGCGCAGGCGAGGGAGCCGCTCGCCGTGCGCGCAACTGAGGGTGCTTCTGTCGGGCTTGCAATCGACTGTTTTTACCTCTCCCCGAGGGGGAGAGGTCGGCTGCGAAGCAGACGGGTGAGGGGGCTCCTGACGTGCAGAACGGAGAGGGTTGCCCCCCTCACCCCAACCCTCTCCCCGTCGGGGAGAGGGGGCATGGCACCACTGCTGAGCAGTGCGTTCTTGCGGGAAAGGGGCGGGAGGGGGCAATCGTGTGCGCTCTTGTCCACCCAAAGACCCTCACCCCGCCCGCTGCATCAGCTCCAGGCGGGCGGCTTGGGCGTTGCGGATGTGGATGCGGGCGGCCTGCTCGGCGGCGTCCGGGTCGCGGCGCTCGATGGCGGCGACGATGGCGCCGTGTTCGTCCACCGCAAGAAGGCCCCGCTCGGGCAGTTCAAACGTCGTGCCCGGCAGCAAGGCGAGGGAATCGCTCAATTCCTCCAGCATCCGCACGACATAACGATTGTGGGCGGCATCCTGGATCGCCGCGTGGAACTGGCGGTTGAGGCTGGCGAGCCGGGCCGGGTCGCCGGAAGAGCCGGCGAACGCGGCGCCGAGCTGCTTCAGGCTGGCGATCTCGCTGGGCGCGGCATGCTGGGCGGCGAACCGCGCGGCCGAGCCTTCCAGCACTTCGCGCATGGCGTAAAGTTCGAGGGTCTGCGGGCGCGAGATGGTCGAGACCACGAGGCCGTGCAGCGTGACCTCCAGCAGACCGCGTGCCTGAAGTCGGGACAGCGCCTCGCGCACCGGCGTCCGGCTCACGCCCAGCGCCCGCGCCACGGTTTCCTCCCGCATGCGCTCGCCACGTCGCCATGTGCCGACGCGTATGCCGTCGCGCAGGGTCTCGTAGACCCATTGGGCGCGGGAAAGCCCGCTGTCCGGCGGCATCTGCCGCTCCGCCTCGTTTTCGGCCGTGGTCCGCTCGTCGTTCACGGGCCTGCTCCAAGCCGTACTGATCAATGCCTCACTAGAAGCCGCATACGACTGTCTTCAAGCGTATGCAACAGACCCCTCGTCGAAAGGGAATCCTGATATGTCCGCGCACTCCGAGGCCCTCGAAGAGGCCGGGCGCCTCATGACCGTCTGCAACTCCTGTCGCTATTGCGAAGGGCTGTGCGCGGTCTTCCCCGCCATGGAGATGCGGCGCGCCTTTTCCGATGGCGATCTCAACTATCTCGCCAATCTCTGCCATTCCTGCGGCGCCTGCTATTACGACTGCCAGTTTTCCCCGCCGCACGAGTTCAACGTCAATGTGCCCCAGACGCTGGCGAAGGTGCGCAACGACAGCTACGCCGATTATGCTTGGCCGCGCAGCATGGCCGGCACATTCAAGCGCAACGGCCTCGCCATCACGCTGATCGTGGTGGCCTCGGTCGCCGCGTTCCTGTTCGGCTTCATGGCGCTGAACGATCCCTCAGTGATGTTCGGCGTCCACCGGGGCGAGGGCGCGTTCTACAAAATCATGCCCCATAACGCGATGGTGGCACTGTTCGGGACGGTGTTCCTCTATTCCATCTTCGCCCTGTTCATGGGCCTGCGCGCCTTCTGGCGCGACATGGCGGCGGGCGGGCCGCTGGTGCCGGATACGCTCTCCATCTGGCAGGCGATGAAGGATGCCGGGCAACTGCGCTATCTCGACGGCGGCGGCGTCGGCTGCATGAACGAGGACGAGCGCCCCACCGACAACCGGCGCCTCTATCATCACATGACGTTCTATGGCTTCGGCCTGTGCTTCGCGGCCACCAGCGTCGCGACGCTCTATGCCTATCTGCTGAACCGCCACGCACCCTATCCCTGGTGGGACCTGCCGGTGGTGCTGGGCACGCTGGGCGGCATCGGCCTGCTGATCGGGCCGGCGGGGCTGCTGCTGGCCAAGTCCAAGCGCGATCCCATCATGATGGACGAGAGCCGCAAGGGCATGGATGTCGCCTTCCTCGCCATGCTGTTCTTCACATCGCTGACGGGCCTTGCACTGCTGTTCCTGCGGACGACGCCGGCCATGGGCACCATGCTGGCGGTACATCTCGGCTTCGTGTTCGGCTTCTTCCTGACCATGCCCTACGGCAAGTTCGTCCACGGCCTCTACCGCTACGCCGCTCTGGTGCGTTACGCCATGGAACGCCACGAAGAGCTTCACGCCGCGAAAGCGGCGGCGGTGGCGAAGGCGGCGTGAGGCTTTAGTTTGCGGGGAGTTAGGGCTGCCGCTTTTCCACTCGGCCCGCTTCTCGCAAAGCCTTGCAGTCGGCTGTTTTCACCTCGCCCCGAGGGGGAGAGGTCGGCTGCGCAGCAGCCGGGTGAGGGGGCTCCGACACCTCAGGATTGATGAGGATTACCCCCTCACCCTAACCCTCTCCCCGTCGGGGAGAGGGGGTGATTGCACTTAACGCTTAGACGTAAGCGAACGCTCTCAGAGGCCCGCCTGGGAGACGAACTTCGGGTTGAGATAGGCTTCGATGGCTTCCGAGCCGCCCTCGGAGCCGTAGCCGGAATCCCGCACGCCGCCGAACGGCACTTCGGGCAGCGCGAGGCCGAGGTGGTTGATGGTCATCATGCCGGCTTCCACCGAGGCGGCGATGGCGTTCGCCGTCTTGGCCGAACGGGTATAGGCGTAGGAGGCGAGCCCGTAGGGCAGGCGGTTGGCCTCGCTCACCGCTTCGTCGAAGTCGGCGAAGGGAAAGATCATCGCGAGCGGGCCGAACGGCTCCTCGTTCATCATGCGCATGTCGCGGGAGACGCCGGTGACGACGGTGGGCTCGAAGAAATAGCCCTTGTTGCCGATCCGCGCGCCGCCGGTCTTCACTTCGGCGCCCTTCTGCCGCGCGTCGGCGAGCAGAGCTTCCATGGCGGGGATGCGGCGCTCGTTGGCCAGCGGGCCCATGTTGATGCCGTCCTCAAGGCCGTTGCCGACCTTCACCGTCTTGGCATAGGCGACGAAGCGATCCACGAACTGGTCATAGGCCTTCTCCTGCACCATGAAGCGGGTGGGGGAGACGCACACCTGACCGGCATTGCGGAACTTGGCGGCGGCGATCTGCTTGGCGGCCATGTCGATGTCGGCGTCGTCGAACACGATCACCGGGGAGTGCCCGCCCAGTTCCATGGTGGCGCGCTTCATGTGGAGGCCGGCCAGGGCGGCCAGCTTCTTGCCCACCGGGGTGGAGCCGGTGAACGTCACCTTGCGGATCACGGGATGGGGGATGAGATATTCGCTGATCTCTGCGGGGACGCCGTAGACCAGGCCGATCACGCCGGCCGGAACGCCCGCGTCGAGGAAGGCGCGGATCAGTTCGGCGGGGGAAGAGGGGGTCTCTTCCGGCGCCTTAACGATGATCGAGCAGCCGGCGGCAAGCGCCGCCGACAGCTTGCGCACCACCTGGTTGATCGGGAAGTTCCAGGGGGTGAAGGCGGCGACCGGGCCGACCGGCTCCTTGATCACCAGCTGATAAATGCCCGGAGCCCGCGCTGGCACGACGCGGCCGTAGGCGCGCTGCGCCTCCCCGGCGAACCAGTCGATGATGTCAGCGGCGGCGAGCGTTTCCATCTTCGCTTCGCCGACCGGCTTACCCTGTTCGAGGGTCATGAGGGGCGCGATGTCGGCTGCGCGCGCGCGCACCAACTCGGCGGCCTTGCGCATCACCTTCGCGCGGTCATAGGCGGAGACCTTCGACCAGAGCTTGAAGCCCTTGGCGGCGGCGTCCAGCGCCTCGTCGAGGTCGGCGCGGGAGGCGTACGCGACGGTGCCGATCACTTCTTCTGTGGCGGGGTTGAGCACGGGGATGGTCCTTCCCCCCTCGGCATCGCGCCACTGGCCATTGATGTGGAGCTGAACGTCGCGATACATGGGAGCCTCCCTCGCTCGAAAATTGCTGCGTGTTATCGCGGGGGAACTTGCCGGTGGCAAGGTTGATCTGGTCATGGCCGCAGGTCGGTATCGACGCGTCGCGCATGGCTGCGCCCTAGGTCGGAACTCCTCACTACCCCCGCTACCCCCTCGACCTTGGCCCCCCGACTTGGCCCCCCGACTTGGGCCCTCGACCTTGGACCGAACCGTTCTTCCTTGGCCCTTGGCCATGGGCGCGTTAAGTCTGCCGTCTCTCCCGTCGCATGGTGTCGCCTTGCCCCAAAGCCTGACCGTCTGCACCTGGAACATCAATTCCATCCGCATCCGCCTGGACATCGTGCGCGAGGCGATCGAGCGGCTGAAGCCGGACGTGCTCTGCCTGCAAGAGACCAAGTGCCAGGACGACAAATTTCCGCTCAAGGCGGTGCGTGACCTCGGCTTTCCCCATATTGCGCTGAACGGGCAGAAGGGCTGGCACGGCGTCGCCACCTTTTCCAAGCGGCCGTTCGAGGCCATCGACAAGCACGAATTCTGTGGTAAGGGCGATGCGCGGCATGTCGCGATCACGCTCGGCAAGGCGGCTGGCCTCTCCAAGCCATTCACGGTGCACAATTTCTATGTGCCGGCCGGCGGAGATATTCCCGACCCGGAGCTGAACCCCAAGTTTGCCCACAAGCTCGCCTTCCTTGACGAACTGATCGACTGGCCGACGCTGCCGGAACAGGCGCGCGATCCCGATGCGCACGCGGTGCTGGTGGGCGACCTCAATATCGCCCCGCTGGAAACCGATGTCTGGGGCCACAAGCAGCTTCTCGGCGTGGTCAGCCATACCCCGGTCGAAGTGGAGCGCATGACACGCTTTCAGGCGGCGGGCCCCTGGGTGGATGTGATGCGCAAATTCGTGCCGCCAGAGGAAAAGCTGTTCACCTGGTGGAGCTACCGCTCGCCGGACTGGACAGCCAACGACCGGGGCCGCCGGCTCGACCATGTGTGGACCAGCGCGTCGCTCGCCCCCCACGCCCGCGCCATGACCGTGCTGCGCGAGGCGCGCAGCTGGGCGCGCCCGTCCGACCATGTGCCGGTGGCGGTGACGTTCGAGGTCTGAGGGAAGATCCGGAAGGCGCTATTTCTTGCGCAGGCGCGGCTTCGGCGGGGTTTCCAACTGGTCCTGGCGCAGGGTGTCGAGGGCGGAGAGGGTTTCCTCCAGCCGCTTCGCGAACCGGTCGCGCAGGATGACGGCGGCGTCCGGAAAACCTTCCAGCATGCGCAGGAAGGTGGTGCGCGGAATGCGCATCAGCCGTGTGCCCTCCAGCGCGCGGGCGGTGGCTGGGCGCGGCACCTGGATCAGCAGGGCGAGTTCACCCACCAGTGCGCCGGGCAGAATTTCGCTCAGCTTGCGGCGCCGTCCGGGCTGCTCCTGGACGAGTTCGATGCGCCCGGACAGCAGGACATAGCCGGCATCCGATGCCTCGCCGGCGCGGAACAGCACCTCTCCCGCCTTGAGCTGCCGCTCCTCGGCGCTGATGGCGAGAATGCGCAAGGCCTCGGGCGCCAGGACCTCGAAGGTCGGGACGCCCTGTAGCGTGGCGACATCCTGCTCGACGCTCACTGTGGAAAGCTCCCTGAGGGCGCGGCGCTCACGGAACGAGCTTGTAGCCGCCGGCCTGGGTGGCCAGCAGTGTCGGGGCGGAAGGATCGGGCTCGATCTTCTGCCGCAGGCGATAAATGTGAGTTTCCAGCGTGTGGGTGGTCACGCCGGAATTGTAGCCCCACACTTCCTGAAGCAGGGTCTCGCGCGCCACCGGCGTTTTTCCCGCGCGATAGAGATAGCGCAGGATCGCTGTTTCCTTCTCGGTGAGACGGATCTTGGAGCCGCGCTCCGTCACCAGCATCTTGGCGCCGGGGCGGAAGCTGTAGGGGCCGATGGCGAAAACCGCGTCCTCGCTCGCCTCGTGGCTGCGCATCTGGGCGCGCAGGCGGGCGAGCAGAACGGCGAAGCGAAACGGCTTCACCACATAGTCATTGGCACCGGCCTCAAGCCCGAGGATGGTGTCGTTGTCGGTATCGTGCGCGGTGAGCATGATGACGGGGGCCTTGAAGCCGTTGGCGCGCATCATACGCACCCCGTCCCGCCCGTCCATGTCGGGGAGCCCGACGTCCATGATGACAAGATCGATCACGCCGTTTTTCGCGGCATTCACGGCATCCTGGGCGGTTCCCACCGGCACAGGTTCGAATTCATCCTGCAACGCAAGCTGCTCGACCAGTGCGTCGCGCAGTTCCGGGTCGTCCTCGACCACCAGGATTTTCCACGCATTGGCCATCAAAACCTCCGTAGCCCTTGCGGGCACGCGAATCGCGCATGTACAGCATGCCACTGTAATGGTGCAAATTTTCTCGATAATTTCACCTGGGAACGGTGCTCAGGTGCGGATTCGTGAGGCAGACTTCTGTGGGGATCGCTGAAATACGCGTCAGAGGGCTTCCGGGGCCCCCTCACCGGGGCGTGCTCACGGTCGGCGGACGCGCTTTTCCGGTCGCCCTGGGGCGCGGGGGAATAGGGTTTGACAAGCGCGAGGGCGATGGCCGGACCCCTGCGGGGACCTGGCGTATCCTGCGCGTGCTCTATCGTTCCGATCATGGGGCCCGTCCCGTCTCGCGCCTGCCGGCCCATCCCATAAGCCGCCTTGACGGCTGGTGCGACGACCCCGCCGATCGCCGCTACAATCAACCCGTCACCCTGCCGATGATCGCGTCACACGAGAAGATGCGCCGCGACGACAACTTATACGATCTTGTTCTGGTGCTGGATCACAATACCCGCCCGCGGGTGAAGGGGCGGGGCTCTGCGGTCTTCATCCACATCGCCCGCGCCGGCCTCAAGCCGACCGAGGGCTGCGTCGCGATGCCCGCAGTCGAACTCCGCCGGCTGGTGGCGCGGCTGCGGCCCGGGGCACGGATCATCATCTCCCCGTGAGGCGTTGCGTTTCATTCGAGCGGTTCCAATGTTATAGCTTGCAGCTCCCGGGCACCCCGTCGCGCGGATTTTCGGCGCTGGGGAAGACAATTGATCAATTACTCAATAAGCTGTCCCGGACCCGCCAAAGGCACTCGGAAGAAGATCCAAGCGCGATGCCCCACTCCCCTCTTAAGCGGCCGCCGGTGGTCGGACTGTTCGTCACCTGCCTCGTGGACACCATTCGCCCGAGCATCGGTTTCGCCGCGGCCAAGCTGATCGAGGATGCGGGGTGCGAGGTGGACGTGCCGCGCCAGACCTGCTGCGGGCAACCCGCCTTCAACACCGGGGATCGCGTGACCACGCGGGCGCTGGCCGAGCAGACCATCGCGGCTTTTGAGACTTTCGACTATGTGGTCGTGCCCTCCGGCTCCTGCGCCGGCATGATCAAGGCGCATTACCCCGAGCTGTTCGTCGGCGAACCGGACTGGATGCCGCGCGTCGACCGGTTCTGCGCCAAGGTGTTCGAGTTGGTCTCCTTCCTGGTGGACGTGCGCGGCATGGCCGGGGTGAACGCCGCCTATGAGGGCACCGTCACCTATCACGACAGTTGCTCTGGCCTGCGCGAACTCGGCGTGAAGGCGCAGCCGCGCACGCTCCTGCGCTCGGTCGAGGGGCTCGACCTGAAGGAAATGGCCGATCCGGACGTGTGCTGCGGCTTCGGCGGGACCTTCTGCGTGAAATACCCTGACATCTCCAATGCCATCGTCGAGAAGAAGGTGGCAAACATCGTCGCGACCGGCGCCGACACGCTGCTGGCGGGTGATCTCGGGTGCCTCATGAACATGGCCGGCAAGCTCCAGCGCATGGGCCGCCCGGTGGCGGTGCGCCATGTGGCGGAAGTGCTCGCCGGTCAGGGCGGCGACCCCGCCATCGGCCAGGCGCGCGGGAGGGCGGGCACATGAGCGTCCACATCACCACGCCGGATTTCAAGGAAAACGCCAGGAAGGCGATGGCCGACACGTCGCTCCAGGCGGCGCTGTCCAAGGTCGGCCCCGGCTTCATCGGCCGCCGCGCCGCCGCCGTCGCCCTGCTGCCGGAGTTCGATGCCCTGCGCGACAGCGCGCGGGACATCAAGAACCACACGCTGGCGCACCTCGATCTCTATCTCGAACGTTTCGAGGACAATGTCCGCGCCGCCGGCGGGCATGTGCATTTCGCCGTGGATGCAGCTGAAGCGCGGGACATCGTGACCCGCATCTGCCGCGATCTCGGCGCGAAGACCGTCACCAAGGGCAAGAGCATGGTCTCCGAGGAGATCGGCCTCAACGACCATCTGGAAGCCTGCGGCATCGAGCCGATTGAGACCGATCTCGGCGAATATCTCATCCAGATCCGGGGCGAGGCGCCCTCCCACATCATCGCTCCCGCCATCCACCTCAGCAAAGAGCAGGTGGAGCAGGACTTCCGCCGGGTGCACACCCACCTGCCGGCGGAGCGCAACCTCTCCGAACCCACCGCGCTCCTGGCCGAGGCGCGCGGCGAACTGCGCCAGCGTTTCCTGGTGGCGGACGTGGGCATCACCGGCGCCAACTTCCTGGTGGCTGAAACCGGCACCTCGATCATCGTCACCAATGAGGGCAACGGCGACCTGACGCAGACCCTGCCGAAGGCGCATATCGTGCTGGCCTCGCTGGAAAAGCTGGTGCCGACGCTGGAGGATGTCAGCCAGCTCATTCGCGTGCTGGCGCGCTCGGCCACCGGGCAGGAACTGAGCGTCTACACCACCTTCTCCACCGGCCCGCGCCGCCCGGCGGATGTGGACGGGCCCGGCGAATATCATGTGGTGATCCTCGACAACGGCCGCTCCGGCATGCTGGCCGGGCAGATGCGCGAGATGCTCCGCTGCATCCGCTGCGGCGCCTGCATGAACCATTGCCCGATCTATCATGCGGTCGGCGGCCACGCGTATGGCTGGGTCTATCCCGGCCCCATGGGCGCGGTACTCACGCCCTCGATCGTCGGCATCGAGAAGGGCGCGAACCTGCCCAATGCCTCCACCTTCTGCGGCCGCTGCGAGGAGGTGTGCCCGGTGCGCATCCCGCTGCCCAAGCTGATGCGGCATTGGCGCGAGAAGGAATTCGAGCGCCACCTGACGCCGGCGCCGCAACGCTACGGCATCGCCATCTGGGGGTTCTTCGCCAAGCGCGGCTGGCTGTATCGCCCGTTGACGCGCCTCGCCATGGCGGGCCTGTCGCTGCTAGGGCGGGCGAAGGGGCGGTTCTCCGCGCTGCCGCTCGCCGGCGGATGGACCAATTCCAGGGATTTCCCCGCGCCGCAGGGCGATACGTTCCAGGCGCAATGGCACGCGCGCAAGGCGACACGCACCAAGGGAGGGACCGCGCGATGAGTTCCCGCGACACGGTCTTCGCTTCGGTCCGGCGCGCGCTGGGCGTCACCAGCAAGGAGGCCCCGCGCCGGCAGGAGGTGGCCGACCGCATCGCCGGCCATCCGCGCGGCGTCATTCCCGCCCGTGCCGAACTGCCTCCGGCCGAGCGCCTCGTTTTGTTCAAGGACATGGTGCTGGCAGCCGCCGGCACCCTCGACCATCTGCCCGCCGCCGATGGCGTGCCGGCGGCGATCGCTGAATATCTGCGCGCCCGCAACCTGCCCATGACCATCCTGCGCGGCGCCGATCCGCGCCTGTCCGCGCTGCCGTGGCATCTCCAGCCGACCCTGGACGTCTGGATCGGCGCCTCGGACGGGCACCAGCTCGCCGGCCTCTCCCATGCCTTCGCCGGCGTCGCGGAAACCGGCACCGTGGTCATGCTCTCCGGGCCGGACAATCCCTCGACGCTGAACCTTCTGCCGGACCATCATCTGGTGGTGGTGCGGGCGCAGGACGTGACCGGCAATTACGAAGCCGTCTGGGAGCGGGTGCGGGCGCTGTACGGACCCGGCGTTATGCCCCGGACGGTGAATTTAATCACCGGCCCCTCGCGCTCCGCCGATATCGAGCAGACCCTGCTGCTGGGCGCCCACGGGCCGCGCAGCCTGCATGTGCTGCTGGTGGGCGAGGCGGACTGAAGCGTGCCGCTGCAGAACCGGGTCGATCCGTTCGGCGCGGTCCATGCGGTGGCGGCGCGCGGCCTGTTCATGGGCAATCGCGGCGGGCGGATTCACGATCCGGCCAGCCGCACTCTGACCGGGCGGTCCCATGCCTCCCGCCGCTGGATCTGCTGCGTCCTCGCATTTCGCGGGCGCCGCCGCATGGTGATGGGCAACAGCTACACCGAATTGTTCTTCCTCGATGAGGTGGTGGCGCTGGCGGCGGGCCACCGGCCCTGCTTTGAGTGCCGCCGCTCCGATGCCCGCGCCTTCGCCGCCGCCTGGGGCACCGCCGAAGCCGGGCCGCCACCGGGCGCCGATGCCATGGACCTGCGCCTCCATGCCGAGCGGATGGTGCCCCGGCCTGCACTCCGCCTCCCCGCCGCAAACCTTCCCCACGGTGCCGTTTATGCCGATGGTGCGGAGGCCTTCGCGCTCAGGGACGGGCGACGCCTGGCGTTCGCCATGTCCGGCTGGCGGGACGTAGGTCCCCGACCCGAAGGCGCGGTCGCTATCCTCACGCCGCCGTCGATCATGGCTGTTCTGCACGCGGGCTATCGACCCGTGTGGCATCCAAGCGCGGATGCTGGGCCAAATCCGCCCCACTAAGCGGCGGGTGCGGCTCGGGTTGCGAGAACCGCCCGAAATTCCCGCTTGCGGGGGAGGGGTAGGGAGGGGGAATTTCTGAGAAATGGCCGGGTGCAGAGCGTCTTCTAAGGCTCCAGCCCCCTCCCCAGCCCTCCCCCGCCGCGGGAGCCCCGCGAAAGGGATCTCGCAAACTCCCGCGGTTCGTTAAGTGCAGAGGTCGGGCTGTTTTACCTCTCCCCGAGGGGGAGAGGTCGGCTGCGAAGCTGCCGGGTGAGGGGGCTCGGACATCTCAGGACTGGAAAGGGTTGCCCCCCTCACCCCAACCCTCTCCCCGTCGGGGAGAGGGAGCATGGCGTGGTCACTCGAGAAACATCACCAATCCCGCGCCAGCTCCTTTCGCTGAAGTCTCGCAAGCGGGAGAGGGAGCCATCGCGCCCAACCCAACCATCCCCAGCGGCAGCCTCCGATCTACGGTGATGCAAAGCGGCAACGCCCGGCGAAAACCGTGAGATTTGGCGTGGACGGTGCGACCAAGCAGCGTCCCCGCCGTTGCCGCGTTAAGCGTGATCGTCTTGGATGTGGCATTCATGTGCCCATCCAGGTGCGACTCGTTCGCTGGGTTTTGTACGCGGCGGACTCACCGCCAGATTGGTCTCTTGCCGGGAGGGCACCGAAGCCTTATCGCGGCTCCAGCGGATTTGGGCAGAAGATACAGCAAGGAACGGTGCGGTTATGAAGGCTGGTGTTCGCTTTGTCTGCGCCCTGTTCGCGGCGCTGGTTCTTCTCCCAGCACTTCTCGCCCCCGCGAATGCCCAGATGCAGGGCAAAGTCTATCTGATGCGCGGGCTCGCGAACGTCTTCTCCTACGGCATGGACGATCTCGCCTCGAAGATGCGCGGACGCGGCATCGACGCCAATGTCTATGAATATGGCCAGTGGCAGGCGCTCGCGGACGATGCGGTGGCGTGGTCGCGGGCGAACAGCAGGGCGCCGGTGGTCATCATGGGCCATTCCCTAGGGGCAGACGCCGCCATCACCATGGCAGAACGCATGACCAGCCTGGGCATTCCCCCGCGCCTGGTCGTCACCTTCGATCCCGTCGGTGTGACCCAAGTCGGGGCGAGCGGCGGCAAGTTCATCAATTACTACCAGTCGAACAACGGCTTCGGTAAGCGCCTTGCCTCCGGCGCGGGCTTCAAGGGCCAGTTGGTGAACCGCAATCTCGACAGCATGGGCACCATCGACCATTTCAACATCGACAAGTCAGCGGTCCTGCACAGCGAGGTGATTGCGGATGTCGTCGCCGTGATGCGTCGCCCCCGTCCCAAGCCTGCGCCGGCCCCGGTCGCTGCTCCGATTGCGGGCGCTCCGGTTTCCGCCGCTCCCGAAGCTGCCGCCCCTGTGGCGCAGCCGGCTGCGGCTCCCTCCACCGCCAGCAGTGTGCAGTCGGTGTCCCAGCAGCCGGTGCGCTGAGCCCCGCCTATCCGAAGCGGTGTTCCGCCGCCGCCATGAGATGGGAGATGGCGGGCAGCACCTCCTCGCGCATCGGCCGGCCGTAGAATAGCGAGAAATGCCCCGCGTGCGGCACCAGCAGCCGTCGGCGCATGTCGGCGGGCACCGCAGGGCATAGGCTTTGTGCGGCTTCGGTCTGTCCGGGCGCGGCGATGTCGTCCTCGGCCGCTTCGCCGGTCAGGAGCGCGGTCCGCTCCAACGCCTCCGGCCGCACCTCACGTCCCGCCACCTCAAGCGTGCCGGCGGGAAGCGCGCGCTGCTGGAACACCTTCGTGACGTTCTCCACGAAGAATTCCTCGGGAATATCCATCATGTCCCAGCACAGCCGGGCGAGGGGAAAGCGCAGCGGGTCGGCGCCGTCGTCCGCCATCAGCTTCACCGGCAATTCGCCTCGGCTGGCGGCCTGCCGCCAGAGATAGAGGCCGAACGCCTGCATCTGCCGACGGCGCGGAAACACCCGCCGCCCCGCTCCTGCGAACGCGGGCGGCACCGTCTCCATCAGCGAGCGATCGAGCGCGGGCATCTCTGCCCCCAGCATGCGATCGAGCCGCGTGGGATTACGCGCGGGATCGACGGGGCCGCCGAGCAGCGTCAGGCTGAGCGGCGCGGCTCCTTCCGGCGCCAGCAGGGCGCTCGCCGCCAGCGCGGGAATGACACCCTGGCAGACCGCAACCACATGGGTCTGCGGCCCCAACGTGCGGATCATCCGCGCGACTTCCAGGCAGTTCTCATCCAGGCCGAACCGGCCCGCAGACAGCGGCACATGGCGGGCGTCGGGCCAGTCGCTGACATGGACCTCCCCGGCGAGGCCGAGCAGCCCCGCCGCGAGATCGCGCATCAGGATCGGGAAGCCACCGGCCAGCGGCGCCACCACCAGCACCCGCCGGTCGCTGCCCTCGCGGCGCAACCGCCTGAGCTGGGCGAACGGCAGGGTGCCGAGGATATCCTCCGCCACCGGGATACGAACTCCGCCGACATCCACGGCGCCGATCTCAAACGGACGAAACGCCGGCCGTCCGGCATCGCCCACCGTGGTGTGGAAGGGGACGCGCGTGTCGAGCCAGAAGGCTCCAGGGTCCGATTGCTCCTGCATGCCCGGCGAGCATAACCGCTGCGCGGCGCGCCGTCATTGCAGGAGACGACACATCGCCGTGGGAAACTAAAGGCTCGCAGCGGAGCGGGCAGCCTGGTCGTAATGGCCGGATAGGGTGCGCAGCAAAGTGGCGATCTCGGACAGCTTGGCGGGCGCGATGCCGGTGGCCGCGACCGCGTGGGTCAGCAGCGCCTCGCGCACCTCGCGGTATCGCACGCAGGCATTGCGCCCGGCCTCGGTGGCGGTGAGGGTCTTTTCCTTGCCGCGCCGTCCACCCGCCACCAATCCGAGCCCCTGAAGCTTCTTGGCGGCATAGGTGATGAGGTGGGTGTCCTCCACGTCGAGGACGAGGCAGAGATCGGCGATGGTCTTGGGGCGCTGGCGATGCACCACATGGTGCAGCACCAGCACATCGAGCGAGGAGAGGTCGGGAATGCCGGCCGCCGCCATGCAGCGGATCATCCACCGCTGGTAGGCATGGCCGATCATGTTCAGACCGAATTCCAGCTCGGACAAGGCGGGAAGCGCGCCGTCCGCCAGATGTGCCGAGGAGACGATAGAACCCAGAGGGGAGCCGGGGAGAGGGGAGCCGACCGGACGCGCGGCTGCGGTGCCGTCCGCCAGTGCAGGCTTTATGTCTGGTGCGGGAACAGCCTGCGGGCGCTTGGTCATGATCATCTCTTTTGCGGAGGCCGGGCGGGAGGGGCCCGCCCGGCCTGTCGTCTATCGCCGCGCGGTCGCGCGGTTCACTTGCTGTAGGCGCCGAGCACCGCTTCGCCGTCCGGCCCGGCCTTTTTGATCCAGTCGGCAGCGAGGGTCTTGCCGACCTTCTCGAAGCCGGCCTTCAGTTCGGGCGAGGGCGGCTCGACCTTCATGCCCTTGGCGGTGAGCTGGTCCATGTACCACTTGGTCTTCTCGACGGCGCTCTTCCAGCCGCGCTCCTCGGCGGCGGCGGCAGCCTTCAGCACCGCCTCCTGGGTCGGCTTGTCGAGGGCGTCGAACGCGGCCTTGTTCACGAACACCATGTTCTTCGGCAGCCAGGCCTGGATGTCGTAGAAATAGGGGATGCTCTCCCAGATCTTCACGTCATAGCCGGTGGCGGCGGAGGTGATGAGGGCGGTGACGACGCCGGTGGCGAGCGCCTGGGCGAGTTCCGCCTGCTGCACCGTGACCGCCTGCGCGCCGACCGCCTCGCCGATGCGCGAGGTCCCGACATTGTAGGCGCGCCACTTGGCGCCCTTCAGGTCCTCGATCTTGGCGATCGGGGTCTTGGAGAACAGGCCCTGCGGCGGCCACGGCACCACATAGAGCAGTTGCAGGCCCTGCGAGGCGAGCTTCTTGTCCACCGCCGGCTTTGAGGCAAGCCACAGGCTCTTGGCCTGCTCGAACGAGGTGGCGAGGAAGGGCACCACGTCGATGCCAAACATCGGGTCTTCGTTCTCATGCAGCGACATCAGGACTTCGCCGGCCTGAGCCTGGCCGGTCATGACCGCGCGCTTGATCTCGGGCGCCTTAAACAGCACGGCGTTGGGATGGAGCGTGATGGTGAGCTTGCCACCGGAGAGGCTGTCCACGTCCTTGGCGAACTGGGCGATGTTCTCGGTGTGGAAATTATCGGCCGGGTAGGCGGACGGTAGGTTCCACTTGGTCTGGGCAGCGGCGGGGCCGGCTGCGGCAATGCCGGCTGCGGCAAGTCCGGCGAAGGCCAGGGCTAAGGATCGAAGACGCGCCATGTGTCAGTCCCTCTTGGTTGGCTTGAACGGCGAACTCATCCCGGAAACACCCAGCGCGGAAGCACCAGGACAATATCGGGGAAGGTGGTGATGATGATGACTGCGATGTTCAGCAGAATGAAGAACGGAAACGCCGCCTTCGCCACAGTGAATGTGTCCTTGCCGCTCATGTTTTGCAGCACGAACAGGTTGAACCCCACCGGCGGGGTAATCTGTGCCATCTCGACGTGGATGACGAGATAGACGCCGAACCACACCAGATCGAACCCCGCCTGCTTGACCATGGGAAGCACGATGACGGCGGTCAGCACGATCATCGAGATGCCGTCCACGAGGCAGCCGAGAATGATGTACATCACGGTCAGGGCGAGGGCGAGTTTGCCAGGCGTGAGGTTCAGCCCCTGGACCCATTCCGCGAGCGCAACGGGGATGCCGGTATAGGCCATGGCGGCGGTGGTGAAGGCGGCTCCGGCGATGATCAGCATGATCATGCAGGAGAGCCGGGTCGCGCTCATCAGGCTCTGGGTGAAGGAGGTCCAGGTTAGGGTGCCGCTCCAGAGTGCCAGAAGCAGTGCACCCATCACGCCCCAAGCGGCGCATTCCGTGGCGGTGGCGATGCCGAGGATGAGCGACAGGAACACGCCGAGAATCAGCAGCAGGCATGGGATCAGCTTGGCCGACTGGCGCATCTTTTCCATGAAGGGCATGGGGGGATCGCGCGGCGGTGTCTTGCCAGGGTTCAGAAGCGACCAGAGGATGATGTAGCCGCTGTAAAGGCCCATCACGAGCAGTCCCGGCAGGAAGCCGCCGAGGAAAAACCTGAAGCACGGAGACGTTCGCCGTTACCGCGTAGACCACCATGGGGATGGACGGCGGGATCAGCAGGCCGAGCGTGCCAGACCCCGCGAGGGAACCGATCGCCATACTCTGGTTGTAGCCACGCTTCTCCAATTCCGGCAGAGGCGATTTTCCCGATGGTGGCGCAGGTGGCGGCCGAGGAGCCCGACACCGCCGCGAAGATCCCGCAACCCACCACGTTGGCATGCAGCAGGCGCCCGGGGAGCCATTGTAGCCACGGCGCCAGGCCCTTGAACATCTCCTCCGACAACCGCGTTCGGAACAGAATTTCACCCATCCAGATGAAGAGGGGCAGAGCGGCGAGTGTCCAGGAAGCACTGGCGCTCCACACGGTGGTCGCGAGCACCTGGCCGATCGGAACCGGGGTCGTGAGCGCCATGGCCGCGAGGCCGACGAGGCTGAGGCCGATGGCAATCCAGATGCCGCTGGCGAGGATCACCACGAGGAGCAGGAGCAGGATGATGGACAGTTGTGCCAGATCAAAATGCGGCATCGCTCACGCTCCCCCGCCGGAAGCAATGCGCTCTACCAATTCCTCGGGGGAGGTTGGCGGGTCTTTCTCGTAGGTCAGACGAAGGCCGCGCGAGACGCGCACCAATTCATCGATCATGGCGATCAGCAGGATGGTGATGCCGGCGGCATAGCCGCTCTGGGGAATCCACAGCGGCACCGCGATGACACCCTGGGACATGTCGTTGAAGAGGAAGGATTCCCAACTCAACTGTATCGCGTTCTTGGAGAAGTAGGCGAGGAAGGCGATGGCCACGAGAAGCGCGAATATTTCCATCGCCTGCTTCGGGCGGCCGGTGAGCCGTTCCATCAGCAGCCCGACACGGATCATCTCTCCAGACTTGAATGTGTGGGCAAGGCCGAGGAACGACATGGCGGCCATGGACCAGGCGGCGAAGTCGTCGCCGGCGGGGATGTTGATGCCGTATTCGCGCCCGCCCGACAGTGCCAGCATCAGGCAGAAGATTGTCAGCAGGAACAGCGCCGCGAGGATGCCGGAGAAAAGGTAAAGCCCGTCGAGAAGACGCCGGATCATCGCGCCCTCCCTGTCGGCTGGGCGCACGCAAGAAAACGGGCATCAGGGCGGCACGCACGCCGTCGCCGCTGCTTTGCGCACAGGGCGCAATTCAGGCTGGTCATGAAGTCCCTCGTTCTGGTTGGCGGCGCACGTCAGTCTGAAGCCGCGGCGCTCTTGCTGACGATAAGTTTGCCCGTTCTCGTCATTTCGTCAACAAAATGTTGACGTTTTTTATGATCCGTGGCTTCTTTTCTGAACCGTAGGAAGAGCCGGGAGCCTTGAAAGGCATCCTGTGCGCGTGCGCCATCGATTAGCACGAAACGGGCCAACATTCAGCGGACCAAGGACGAGTCATATGGGACAGGTCGGTCAGGCGCGCGGCAACTGGGAATTCTGGATCGACCGGGGCGGCACGTTCACCGATATCATCGGCCGCAAGCCGGACGGCACCTTGGTTGCGCACAAGCTGCTGTCGGAAAATCCCGAGGCGTATCGCGACGCCGCCGTGCACGGCATTCGCGAGCTGCTGGGCCTAGCGCCCGGCGTGGCGATCCCGGCGGGTCTGGTTTCCGCCGTGAAGATGGGCACCACGGTCGCCACCAATGCCCTGCTGGAGCGCAAAGGCGAGCGCACCCTGCTGGTCACCACGCGCGGTTTCCGCGATGCGCTGCGCATCGGCTATCAGGCGCGTCCCAAGATTTTCGCCAAGAAGATCGAACTCCCCGACATGCTGTTCGAGCAGGTGCTGGAGGTGGACGAGCGGGTGCGGGCCGACGGCACCATCGAGGCCGCGCCCGACCTTGCGGTGGTGCGCGCTGCGCTCGAGGCTGCGAAGGCGGATGGGATCAAGGCGGTCGCGGTCGCCTTCATGCACGGCTATCGCTATCCCGCGCACGAGCGGCAGGTGGCGGCGCTGGCCCGAGACCTCGGCTTCCCCCAGGTCTCGGTCTCCCATGAGGTGTCGCCGCTCATCAAGCTGGTGGGGCGCGGCGACACCACGGTCGCTGATGCCTACCTCTCCCCCATCCTGCGCCGCTATGTTGCCCAGGTGGCAGAGGAATTGGGGGCGGGAAGCGCGACGGCATCCCCTCTCCCGCTTGCGGGGGAGGGTGAAGGAGGGGGCCGGCCACAGGCCGGAGGCGCGGGGCAAGCGGACGGCTCGCATCTGCCCCCTCCCCAGCCCTCCCCCGCAAGCGGGAGAGGGAGTGAGGCTGCGCAGGAGGAAGAAAGCGCCCCCATCCGCCTGATGTTCATGATGTCCTCCGGCGGCCTCACCGCCGCCGACCTGTTCCAGGGCAAGGATGCGCTGCTGTCCGGCCCGGCGGGCGGGGTGGTGGGGGCCTCCGAGACCGGGCACATCGCCGGGCTCGACCGGATCATAGGCTTCGACATGGGCGGCACCTCCACCGATGTCTGCCATTACGACGGCGAGTTGGAGCGGGCGTTCGACACCGAGGTGGCCGGCGTGCGCATCCGCGCGCCCATGATGCGCATCCACACCGTCGCGGCGGGCGGTGGCTCCATCCTGCATTATGACGGCGCGCGCTTCCGCGTCGGCCCGGACAGCGCGGGGGCTAATCCCGGCCCCGCCTGCTACCGGCGTGGCGGGCCGCTCGCCGTCACAGACGCCAATGTGATGCTGGGCAAGCTGATCCCTGATTTCTTCCCGCGCATCTTCGGTCCCGGCCAGGATCAGCCTTTGAATGCCGACGTGGTGCGCGAGAAATTCGCCGTCCTGGCAAATGAAATCGGCGATGGCCGCACGCCGGAGGCGGTGGCGGATGGCTTCGTCACCATCGCGGTGGAGAACATGGCCAATGCCATCAAGAAGATCTCGGTCGAGCGCGGCTATGACGTGACGCGCTATGCGCTCACCTGCTTCGGCGGCGCCGGCGGACAGCATGCCTGCCTCGTGGCCGACGCGCTGGGCATGATGCGCGTGCACATCCACCCCTTCTCCGGCCTGCTGTCCGCCTATGGCATGGGCCTCGCGGCGGTGCGCGCCCATCGCACCAAGGCGGTGGGCGAGCGGCTGCACGACGCGCTCCTGCCCTCGCTGGGCGAAGCGCGCGATGCCCTCGCAGCCGAGGCGGTGGCTGAGCTTGAGGGGCAGGGCGTCCCTGCCGGCGAGATCGAAACCGAGGCCAAGCTGCATCTGCGCTACGAGGGCACCGACACCGCACTGCCCGTGACGCTGGCCGACCTTTCCGCCATGACGGCCGAATTCGAGGCGCGCCACCGCGCGCAATTCGGCTTCGTCTCGCCGGAAAAGCAGGTGGTGGTGGAGGCCATGGAGGTGCAGGCTGCGGGCGGCGGCGCGGGCATCGACGAGCCCGACCATCCGCTCACCGAAGGCGCGCCTCAGGCGTGCCGCACCACGCGGTTCTTCTCACGCGGCACCTGGCACGACGCGCCGGTCATCCTGCGGGCGGCGTTCAAGCCGGGCATGGCGGTCCAGGGGCCGGCCATCGTCATCGAGCCGAACCAGACCGTGGTGGTGGAACAGGGCTGGCGCGCGGAAATGACCGCGAAGGACCATCTCCTGCTCGCCCGCACCGAAATCTTGCACCGTGCCGGGGCGGTGGGCACCCATGCCGACCCTGTCATGCTGGAGGTCTTCAACAATCTGTTCATGTCGATCGCCGAGCAAATGGGCGTGACGCTTCAGAACACTGCCTATTCCGTGAACATCAAGGAGCGGCTGGACTTCTCCTGCGCGGTGTTTTCGGCGGCGGGCGAGCTGGTGGCGAATGCGCCTCACATGCCGGTCCATCTCGGTTCCATGGATCGCTCGGTCGAGACCGTGATCCGCGAGAATGACGGCGATATCCGGCCCGGCGACGTCTTCGCGCTCAACGCGCCCTACAATGGCGGGACCCATCTGCCCGACATCACCGTCGTCACCCCGGTGTTCGACGATGCTGGCGAGGGGCTGCTGTTCTGGGTCGCCTCGCGCGGCCACCACGCGGACGTGGGCGGCGTCGCGCCCGGCTCCATGAGCCCACGCGCCACCACCATCGAGGAGGAAGGCGTCTATATCGACAATTTCAAGCTGGTGGACGCCGGCCGCTTCCGCGAGGCGGAACTGAATGCCCTCCTGCTGGGGGCGAAATATCCCGCCCGTAATCCGGTGCAGAACGTCGCCGACCTCAAGGCGCAGATCGCCGCCAACGAGAAGGGTGTGCGCGAACTCAAGAAGATGATCGCGCTGTTCGGGCTCGACGTGGTCAGCGCCTACATGGGCCATGTCCAGGACAATGCCGACGAGAGCGTGCGGCGTGTGCTGGATCGCCTCTCCGACTGCGCCTTCAGCTATGAGATGGACCAGGGCACGGTCATCAAGGTGAAGATCACCGTCGACAAGGCGGCGCGCACGGCAAAGGTGGACTTCACCGGCACCTCGCCGCAGCAGCCGACCAATTTCAACGCCCCCGAGCCGGTGACGCGCGCCGCCGTGCTCTATGTGTTCCGCGTCATGGTGGAAGACGAAATCCCTATGAACGCCGGCTGCCTGCGGCCGATCGAGATCGTGGTGGACAAGGGCTCCATGCTCTCCCCGGTCTATCCCGCCGCCGTGGTCGCGGGGAATGTGGAGACCTCGCAGGCCGTCACCAATTGCCTGTTCGGCGCGTTGAAGGCCATGAGCGCCTCCCAGGGCACCATGAACAACCTCACCTTCGGCAATGACGCGGTGCAGTATTACGAGACCATCTGCTCCGGCTCGCCCGCAGGCCCCGGCTTCGACGGCACCGATGCCGTGCATGTCCACATGACCAATTCCCGCCTCACCGACCCCGAAATCCTGGAAACCCGCTTCCCGGTTCTGCTGGAGGATTTCCACGTCCGCGAAGGCTCCGGCGGCAAGGGGCGATGGAGCGCGGGGGCGGGCACCTACCGCCGCATCCGCTTCCTGGAACAGATGGAGTGCGCGCTGCTCTCCTCCCACCGCCGCATCCGCCCCTTCGGCCTGGACGGCGGCGAGGACGGCGCGCTGGGCGAAGGCTTCGTCCGCCGCAGCGACGGCACCTTCGAGCCGTTGGATGGCTGCGCTCAGACCGTGCTGGAGGCGGGGGAAGCGGTGATTATCATCACCCCGACCGGCGGGGGGTATGGGAAGGTGGAGTGAGCCGAGCTTCCGTGCGCTCCACTCCCCAGGAGAGCTGAGATAAACAGAGGCGCTGCGTCGCGCGGCGCTAATTTGCGCTCGCGCCTGCAACATCGCTCGACACCGCGCCCGGCCTCGCGTATCCGGCGGACGGCCCATTTTCCGGGAATGTGGCGCCCTTTGTCCGGTTTTGTTTTGCCCCGGTCACGTTTGGCCCGAATAACGTCCGGCCCGGATGAGTCCTCTGCCAAGGAGACGTGGCATGCGCCTTCCAGTCATTTTCAGCGCGGCGTTCGCCGCACTCGCCCTCTGCGGCGCCTCCGGCGCCAACGCCCAGCAGGGCGAGATCAAGATCGGCGAAATCAATTCCTATTCCACTCTGCCCGCCTTCACCGAGCCCTATCGCAAGGGCTGGCAACTGGCGGTGGAGGAGATCAACGCCGCCGGCGGCCTGCTGGGCAAGAAGCTGGCGGTGGTGTCCAAGGACGACGCCGGCAAGCCGGCTGACGCGGTGACCGCCGCCAACGAACTGGTGGCGTCCGACAATGTGGTGATGCTGACCGGCACCTTCTTCTCCCATATCGGCCTGGCGGTTTCCGACTATGCCAAGCAGAAGAAGATCTTCTTCCTCGCCGCCGAGCCGCTGACCGACGCGATCACCTGGGAGAAGGGCAACGCCTATACCTTCCGGCTTCGCCCCTCCAATTACATGCAGGCGGCCATGCTGGCGGAGGAAGCGGCGAAGCTTCCGGCCAAGCGTTGGGCGACCATCGCCCCCAATTACGAATACGGCCAGTCGGCCGTCGCGGTGTTCAAGAAGCTGCTGTCGGAGAAGCGCCCTGACATCGAATGGGTCGCCGAGCAGTGGCCGCCGCAGGGCCGGATCGACGCCGGCGCCGTGGTGCAGGCGATCGCCGCCGCCAAGCCCGAGGCGATCCTCAACGTCACCTTCGGACCCGACCTCACCAAGCTGGTGCGCGAGGGCAATACCCGCGGCCTGTTCAAGGACCGCTCGGTCGTCAGCTTCCTTACCGGCGAGCCGGAATATCTCGACCCGCTGAAGGAAGAGACCCCGGAGGGCTGGATCGTCACTGGCTATCCCTGGTATTCCATCAAGTCGCCGGAACACGATGCCTTCCTGAAGGCCTACCAAGACCGGTTCAAGGATTATCCGCGCCTCGGCTCGATCGTCGGCTATTCCACCATCAAGGCGGCCGCCGCCATCATCGCCAAGGCCGGCTCTACCGACACCGACAAGCTGATCGCCGCCGCCGAGGGCATTTCCGTGATCACGCCGTTCGGCCAGATCGTGTTCCGCAAGGGCGATCATCAGTCGACGCTCGGCGCGTTCGTCGGCAAGACCACGGTGAAGGACGGCCAGGGCCGCATGGTGGATTTCGTCTACCGCGACGGCGCCGCCTATCTGCCCAGCGAAGCCGACGCCGCCAAGTTGCGCCCGGCGGAGTAGTTCTTCCCTTCCGCCCTGGATTCCCTCTCCCGCTTGCGGGGGAGGGCTAGGGAGGGGGAATTGGTGAGTAGCGGAAGGTGCGGGGCTTCTTCTGAGGCGCCCGGCCCCCTCTCCAACCCTCCCCCGCAAGCGGGAGAGGGGGCGCATAGCACCCGGGAACTCCGAGCGGAGATAATCAGACTTGGACTTCCTGATCGTCCAGTTCCTCACCGGCCTTGCCAGCGCGTGTTCGCTGTTCCTGGTGGCGAGCGGGCTGTCGATCATTTTCGGCGTCACCCGCATCGTGAATTTCGCCCACGGCGCCTTCTACATGGTGGGCGCCTATTTCGCCTTCACGCTCACCGAGCGGTGGGCAGGGGCGCTCGGCTATTGGGGTGGCCTCGCCTGCGCGGCGCTGGCGGTGGGGCTGGTGGGCGCCGCCATGGAAATCCTGCTGCTGCGGCGGATCTACCGCGCACCGGAACTGTTCCAACTGCTTGCCACCTTCGGCGTCACGCTGATGGTGGAAGACCTCGTGGTCCTCGCCTTCGGGCCGGAAGACCTGCTGGGCGGGCGGGCGCCGGGGTTCAAGGGCGCGGTAAGCATTCTCGGCCAGGCGGTGCCGGCCTATGATTTGTTCCTGATCGCCCTGGCCCCTGCGGTCCTCGCCCTGCTGCATCTGGTCCTGAAGCGCACCCGCTGGGGCATATTGGTGCGCGCGGCGACGCAGGACCGGGACATGGTGGCGGCGCTGGGCGTCAACCAGAAATGGCTGTTCACCTCCGTGTTCGCACTCGGCGCCGCGCTCGCGGGCCTGGGCGGTGCGCTGCAATTGCCGCGCGAGGCGGTGAACCATTCCATGGACATGACCATCATCGTCGAAGCCTTCGTGGTGGTGGTGATCGGTGGTCTCGGCTCCATCACCGGGGCTTTCCTGGCCGCCGTGCTGGTGTGTGAACTCAACGCCTTTGGCATCCTGGTCTTCCCGCAGGTCTCCATCGTGCTGGTGTTCGCGGTCATGGCCTGCGTGCTGGTGGTGCGTCCGTTCGGCCTGCTGGGGCGCGGCGAGGCGCCGGCACGCATTTCCAAAGGCATCGCACTCGCACCGTGGAAACCCTACACCGGCATTGAACGGACCCTGGCGCTCGTGGCCCTCGTCCTCGCCGCCGCTTTGCCTGTGGTGGCGGGGCCCTATGCGCTGAGCGTCGCCGCCGAGATCGCCATCTTCGCCCTGTTCGCCGCCAGCCTCTCGTTTCTCATGGGCGCGGGCGGCATGCCCTCGTTCGGCCATGCCGCCTTCTTCGGGCTTGGTGCATATGGCGCGGCGTTCGCGCTGAAATATGCCGGGCTCTCCATGCTCGGCGCGCTGCTGCTGGGGCCATTGCTCGGGCTCGCTGGGGCCGGACTGTTCGGCTGGTTCTGCGTGCGACTTTCCGGCGTCTATTCCGCCATGCTGACGCTCGCCTTCGCGCAGATCGCCTGGGCGGTGGCGTTCCAATGGGTGGGCGTAACCGGCGGAGACAACGGGATGCTGGGCATCTGGCCGGAAGGCTTCGCCCGCACGCCGCAAGGTTTTTATTGGCTTGCGCTCGGCGTGGCCGCGACTGGCATCGCCCTGCTGCGGGTCCTCATCTTCTCGCCCTTCGGCTTTGCGCTGCGTGCCGTACGGGACAGCGCCGCGCGGGCCGAGACGGTGGGCATCGACCGCATGGGGATGCAATGGGCGGCGTTCGCCGTCGCCGGACTTTTCGCGGCGATGGCGGGGGCGCTGTTCGCGTTCCTGAAAGGCAGCGTGTTTCCCGATACGCTCGGCATCCCGCTTTCCGTGGACGCGCTGGCCATGGTGCTGCTGGGCGGGGTGGAGACGGTGTCCGGCGCGGTACTCGGCGCCATCGCCTACAAGCTCGCGGCAATCTGGCTGGTCAGCGAAACCGACCACTCCAAGCTGGTGCTGGGCGGCATCATCGTGCTGCTGGTTGTGGCGTTCCCGCAAGGCTTGGGCGGCGCGATCGCGCGGCTCCGGCAGCGACTTGGGCAACGCTGGAGACCGGCATGAGCGCGCCGCTTCTGGAGGCATCCGGCCTCTCGAAATCCTACGGCGGGGTCGAGGCGGTGCGGGATGTTTCCTTCGCGCTCCAGGCCGGCGAGATGCTGGCGCTGATCGGCCCGAACGGCGCAGGCAAGAGCACCTGCTTCGGCATGCTGGGCGGGCAGGTGAAGCCGGATCGCGGCACGGTACGGCTTGCCGGCACCCCGGTCACAGGCCTGCCGCCGCGAAAACTCTGGCGGCTCGGTGTCGGCCGCACGTTCCAGATCACCGAGACCTTCGCCTCCATGACGGTGTGCGAGAATGTGGAGACAGCTCTGCTCTCACATCCCCGCGCCACCCGCCGAAGCGAGGCCGAGCGCCTGCTGGCGCTGGTGGGGCTCGCCGATGAGGCTGCGCGTGCGGCGGGCGAACTCTCCTATGGCGACGTGAAGCGGCTGGAACTGGCCCTTGCCCTCTCCAACCGACCGCGCCTGCTGCTGATGGACGAGCCCACCGCCGGCATGGCGGCAAGCGAGCGCACAGAACTGATGCGCCTGGTCGCCGCCATCGCCCGGACCCAGGCCATGGGCGTGCTGTTCACCGAGCACGACATGGACGTGGTGTTCGAGCATGCCGCGCGCATCCTGGTGCTGGATCGCGGACAACTGATCGCCCAGGGGCCGCCGCAGGCGATCCGCGCGGACGCCAGGGTGCGTGCGGTCTATCTCGGCGAGGGCCTGACCTATTCGGTCCCGCAGCCGGAGACGCGATGATGCTGCGCGTTTCCGACTTGAATGCCTGGTACGGCGCGGCGCACATCGTCCGCGACGCATCCTTCACCATCGGCGATGGCGAGGCGGTGGCGCTGCTCGGGCGCAACGGCGCGGGCAAGTCCACCACGCTGCGCGCGCTCATGGGCCTGGTGCCGCGTCGCTCCGGCACCATCCTGCTGGACGGGCGCGATGTCTCCCGCCTGGAGACCCACGACCTCGCTCGTGCCGGTCTGGGCTATGTCCCGGAGGAGCGGCGCATCTTCACCGACCTGACGGTGATGGAAAACCTGGAGGTGGGCCGCCGCCCGCCACGCCCCGGCCATGCCGCCTGGACGCCGGAGCGGCTGTTCGCGCTGTTCCCCAATCTCGCGGAGATGCGCCATCGGCGCGGTGGGCGTATGAGCGGGGGCGAGCAGCAGATGCTCACCCTCGCCCGCACCCTGATGGGCAACCCCGCTTTGCTACTGCTGGACGAGCCCTCCGAGGGGCTCGCACCGCGCATCCTGGAGCAGATGGCGCTGGCGGTTAAGGCCCTGAAGGGCGAGGGATTGTCCATCCTCCTGTGCGAACAGAACTTCCGCTTCGCCGGCCTGATCTGCGAACGCGCCTATGTCATGGCGCGCGGACGCCTGGTGTTCGACGGGCCCTTCAGGGACTTGGAACGCGACCCTCGCAAACGCGATTCGCTGCTGGCGGTGTGAGGTGTGGCTGAGTGGCAAGGCTAAGGACCAGCTGACCTAAGGATAAAGGCCCCACCCCTCCGATTTCCCGCTCCCCCCTTACGGGAAGGGAGCGAACCGCTTGTCGGTGGACACAGGGTCCCGCTTGCCCCACTCCCCTTGGAACAGCTCCGAACGGAATTGATTTCGGCTACGCTCCGGCGCATAAATCCCCCGATCAAATCGATTAAATGCAGCCCATCAAAGGGCGCGGGAGAGACCCATGGCGGGACCGGAGAACAAGGCGGGAGATCAACCGGAGGCGCACGGCCGTAGGCTGCGGTCGCAGCTCTGGTTCGATAATCCCGATAACCCCGGCATGACCGCGCTCTATCTCGAGCGGTATCTGAACTTCGGCCTGACACGGGCCGAATTGCAGTCGGGCAAGCCGATCATCGGCATCGCCCAGACCGGCTCGGACCTCTCGCCCTGCAATCGTCACCACATCGACCTCGCCAAGCGGGTGCGCGAGGGGATCGCGGCGGCCGGCGGCATTCCGTTCGAATTTCCGGTCCATCCGATCCAGGAAACCGGCAAGCGCCCCACGGCGGCGCTGGATCGCAATCTCGCCTATCTCGGCCTTGTGGAAATCCTCTACGGCTATCCGCTCGACGGCGTGGTGCTGACCACCGGCTGCGATAAGACCACCCCAGCCTGCATCATGGCGGCGGCGACCGTGAACATTCCCGCCATCGTGCTCTCGGGCGGGCCGATGCTGAACGGTTGGTGGATGGGCGAGCGCACAGGCTCGGGCACAGTGGTGTGGAAAGCGCGTGAGCAGCATGCGCGCGGCGAGATCGACTACGACACCTTCATGGATCTGGTGGCCTCGTCCGCCCCCTCGGTCGGCCATTGCAACACGATGGGCACGGCCTCCACCATGAACGGGCTGGCCGAGGCGCTGGGCATGTCTCTGCCCGGTTGCGCCGCCATTCCCGCGCCCTATCGCGAACGCGGCCAGATCGCCTACGAGACCGGCAAGCGCATCGTCGACATGGTGTGGGAGGATCTGAAACCCTCCGACATCCTGACCCGCGAAGCGTTCGAGAACGCCATTCGCGTCAATTCCGCCATCGGGGGGTCCACCAACGCCCCCATCCACCTCAATGCCATCGCCCGCCATGTCGGCGTGCCGCTGACCGTGGACGACTGGCAGAGCGTGGGCCACAAGATCCCGCTCCTGGTGAACCTTCAGCCGGCGGGCGAATATCTCGGTGAGGAATTCCATCGCGCCGGGGGCATCCCTGCGGTGGTCGCCGAACTGATGGAGCAGGGCAAGATCCACGAAGGCGCGCTCACCGTGAACGGGCGTTCGATGGGGGACAATTGCCGGGGCAAACTCTCCTGGGACCGCAAGGTGATCTTCACCTATGACGCTCCCCTGAAAGAGGATGCCGGCTTCATCGTCCTGCGCGGCAACCTGTTCGACAATGCCATCATGAAGACCAGCGTGATCTCGCAAGAGTTCCGCGAGCGCTTCCTGTCCGATCCCGCACACCCCAACGCCTTCGAGGGGCGCGCCGTGGTGTTCGAGGGGCCGGAGGATTACCACCATCGCATCGACGACGCTTCCCTCGGCATCGACGAGCACACCTTGCTGTTCATTCGCGGTACCGGTCCGCTGGGCTATCCCGGCGGCGCGGAAGTGGTGAACATGCAGCCCCCGGCCGCCCTGATCAAAAGGGGCATCACCGCGCTGCCGTGCATCGGCGATGGGCGGCAATCCGGCACATCGGGCTCGCCTTCCATTCTCAATGCCTCGCCGGAAGCGGCGGCGGGCGGCGGGCTATCGGTGCTGAAGACCGGCGACCGGGTTCGCATCGATCTCATCAAGGGCACGGCGGATATCGTGATCTCCGATGTCGAACTGGCGCAGCGCCGGGCCGATCTCCAGGCGCGCGGCGGGTTTCCCATACCCAAGAGCCAGACGCCGTGGCAGGAAATCCAGCGCGGCATGGTGGAGCAGTTCGACGAGGGCATGGTCCTCAAGCCGGCGGTGAAATATCAGCGCGTCGCCCAGACCATGGGCGTGCCGCGCGACAACCATTAGGCCTGCCATGACCGATGCGCATGCGGCTGCTTCGCAGCCGGTGGGAGAAATCGTCGAAGGACCCGCGGCCCTTCGACCCGAGCGCACGCCGCTGAAGGGACGCCACATCCATGTCGTGCCCTTCGATGCCGAGCGGCATGTGCCGGACCTGTTCGCGGCGTCCCATGGGCCGGGCGACGCGGCGCTGTGGACGTATCTCTCGGTCGGGCCGTTCCCGGACGAGGCGGCGTTCCGGGGCACCTATGCGGACCTCGCGACCAAGGCCGACCCTGTGCTTTACGCACTCGTTGACCCCGCCACCGGAAAGGCGGTGGGGCATGCCACCTATATGCGCATCGAGCCGGCGCAGCGGGTGATCGAGGTGGGCAACATCCTCTTCACGCCCGTGCTCTCCCGCTCGGCAGCCGCCACCGAGGCCATGTATCTCATGGCCCGTCACGCCTTCGAGGATCTCGGCTATCGCCGCTATGAATGGAAGTGCAACGCGCTGAACGCGCCCTCCCGTCGTACCGCGCTGCGCCTCGGCTTTACCTATGAGGGGGAATTCCGTCAGCACATGATTACCAAGGGCCGCAACCGCGACACCACTTGGTTCTCGCTGCTGGACCACGAATGGCCGCGCGCCAAAGCGGCCTTCGAGGGATGGCTGACGCCGGAGAATTTCGACGCCGACGGGCGCCAGAAGCGCCGGCTGGAGGATTTTCGAGAGGCTTGAGACCGGCGCGGATTCCCGCTCCCGCTTGTGGGTAAGGGAATCCGCGCCGCGGGTCAGACAATAAAAAATCACAGGGAAAGACGCCATGGTTGGACGCTTGGAAGGGAAGGCCTGCCTCGTCACGGCAGCAGGGCAGGGGATCGGCCGGGCGATCGCCGAGACGTTTGCGCGCGAGGGCGGGCGGGTGGTGGCGACCGACCTGCACACGGAAAAGCTGGCCGGTTTTCCCGGCGAAGTCCGCGCCCTGAACGTCCGGGACAATGCCGCGGTGGCGGCGCTGGCGGCGGAAATCGGCGCGGTGGATGTGCTTGCCAACTGCGCCGGCTATGTCCACCAGGGCTCGCTGCTGGAGTGCACGGACGAGGACTGGGACTTCTCCTTCGACCTCAATGTGAAGTCCATGCACCGAATGCTGCGCGCGTTCGTGCCGCTGATGCTGGAGAACGGAGGCGGGTCGATCGTGAACATTTCCTCGGCCGCCTCCTCGGTGCGCGGGGTGCCCAACCGTTACGTTTACGGCGCCTCGAAGGCGGCGATCATCGGCCTCACCAAGTCGGTGGCGGCGGATTTCATCACCCAAGGCATTCGCGCCAACGCCATCTGCCCCGGTACCGTGCAATCGCCTTCGCTCGACGAGCGTGTAGCGGCGGTTTCGGCGCAGACCGGGCGGTCGCTGGAGGCGGTGCGGGCGGATTTCATCGGCCGTCAGCCCATGGGGCGGCTCGGCACAGCGCAGGAGATGGCGAACCTCGCCCTCTATCTCGCCTCCGACGAGAGCGCCTTCACCACCGGGCAGATCCACATCATCGACGGTGGTTGGGCGCTCTGAGCCCCGCGTTTGGTCGCGAGTGATCCCACAAGAACAAACGCATTCAATAAACGGGGAGGTTTCATGCGCATCCTTGTCATCGGCGGTGCCGGCATGGTCGGCCGCAAGCTTATCGAACGCCTCGCTGCCGACGGGCGGCTGGGCGGACGGCCCATTGAGGGGTTGACCGCGCACGACGTCGTGGCGCCCGCGCGCATCGAAGCGCCGTTTCCAATCGAGACGCGGGTGTCCGACATTTCCGTGCCCGGAGAAGCAGCGGCATTGGTGGCGGACAGGCCCGAGGTGATCTTCCACCTCGCCGCCATCGTTTCGGGCGAGGCCGAGGCGGATTTCGAGAAGGGTTATCGCATCAACCTCGACGGCACGCGGCTGCTGTTCGACGCGGTGCGCGTAATCGAGGGCTACAAGCCGCGCGTGGTGTTCACCTCCTCGATCGCTGTGTTCGGCGCGCCATTCCCGGACGCGATCGGTGACGATTTCTTCTCCACGCCGCTGACCTCCTACGGCACCCAGAAGGCCATTGGAGAGCTGTTGTTGTCGGACTATTCCCGGCGCGGCCTGCTGGATGGCGTGGGCATCCGCCTGCCCACCATCTGCGTGCGGCCGGGCAAGCCCAACAAAGCCGCGTCCGGCTTCTTCTCCGGCATCATCCGCGAGCCGCTCGCCGGGCAGGAGGCGATCCTGCCCGTCTCCAAGGATGTCATGCACTGGCACGCCTCGCCGCGCGCGGCGGTGGGGTTCCTGCTGCAAGCGGTGACCATCGAGAGCGCTCGGCTCGGCGCGCGCCGTTGCCTCACCATGCCAGGTCTCGCGGTGACGGTGGGCGAGCAGATCGAGGCGCTGCGCCGGGTCGCGGGCGACCGGGCGGTGGCGCTGATCCGGCGCGAGCCGGACCCTGTCATCCAGGCCATCGTTGCCGGCTGGCCGCGCCGGTTCGACGCAGCGCGGGCAACCTCGCTCGGCTTCAAGGCCGAGCAAAGCTTCGACGAGATCATCCGCATCCATATCGAGGACGAGTTGGGCGGCAGTCTCGCCAGCTGAGCCTCAGGCGGCGAGGCGCCGTTCTCCCCATAAAATGCGCGTCTGATCCTGCCATCATCGACGGATGCCCTGTGCCGTTCGTACCCTTCTGGCTGCCAATTTAAGGCCCAGAGGCTCTGCTGTGCGTTCTTGGCGGAAAGGGCAATCTGCACACGGTCAGAGCAAAGATGATCGCCGCGCGGCTTAGCTACGTTCAACTGCGATGGCGGTTTGAGGCGGAGTTTTGATAGAATGTTCGAGTGTCGCGAGGGTGTCGTATGGTTTTTGTGGGGGTAGGTATGACAGTTAAAATTAAGGTAAATGTATTTTTAAATACAGCAAGAACTGATTACGAGAGAGAGTATATATATGATGTAATCGTGCCTGGATTTTCTTCTAATGATGATTTTCATGTATCTAATAAAGATTATGAACCGTGCGATGTTGCATTTATAATGTATTCTACTCGCAAAGGGTCTGAGAAGACAACAAGAGCCGCAAGATTTATTAGAAATAATCACGGAATAAATTTGTTGATTTTTGAAATGCCGATTTTTAGAGAAACAGAGGTGTGGCACTCGCGATTTGGGTTTGACCATGTTCATCGAGGTGGAAGGTTTTCCGAAGAAGTTTGCCCGTCAGATCGATTGGAAAAATTAAATCTGGAAATCAAGCCATGGAATATTGATGGAAGTAATGTCATTATTGCGGCGCAGATAAACGATGACTATTCCCTTGATGGCATTGATGCATTCCAGTGGGCGTGTGATGTCGCGTCTTTTCTCAAAAGAAATACCAATCTGAATATCGTAATTCGCCCACATCCTCTTGATTTAATTAACAATTGGGACCAATTTTCGTTGATTCATGGTGTGGAAATTTCGAGATATAGTCTGAACTATGATCTCGGTAGAGCCAAGTGTTGGATTTCCTATACGAGTGGTTCCTCTGTAGATGCCGTTGTCGCTGGTGTTCCAGTTATTTGTCTTAGCCAAAATAATTTTTGCTGGGACATTTCACGTCATTCAATAAGTGAGATAGAAAATCCATTTTTAGGGAATAGAATTCCAACTTTGAGCCGGCTTGCATACTCCCAGTGGTCGCGCGAAGAAATTGCCTCCGGAGAGGCATGGGGAAATTTGAAGAAGTTTCTTCTTCCGAAGTAAAGTCTGACAGATATATTTGTTTAACGGCGGTGGGTTTTGATAGGGGCACGATGTGCCGGCACGGTATTATAGGCGCGCTTTGTTCTCGCGGCCTGGGTGGCAGTCAGATCGCGCTCCGGCCGAGCATGGCGATGGCCGAGCGCAGCTCGGGCAGCAGGCGGCGATAGGCGAGCCGGCGTGCGTGGGCATCGATGATGGTGCCAACATCCTCGAAGTTCCAATGGTGATGCGCGGTGCAGCCCGCATCGGCGGCGAAACGCTCCGTCTCTGCCGCCGCATCCGCTACCAGCGAGACCACCACGTCGATCCGGGGCGCGCCGGAAAGCGCAAACATTTCCAGAGGTTTCGCGGAAAGCCCATCGGCCGGAACGCGGGCCGCGTGCAGGCATTCCATCGCCGCGAGATCGACGGCACCGGTGGTCGATACGCCGGCGCTGAAGGCGCGCAGGCGGTGGCCGGGGCCGTTGGCAATGGCCTCCGCGAGCAGGCTCAGCCCGCCATTATCGCGGCAGGAAAACAGGATGGATATCGCAGATCGCGCCGGCGCGTGCGCCATAATAGCCTCCAGTTTGCGCAAAGCCGGGCCGCCGCCCGACTCAACCGGGCGGACCATAGGGCCGGGTTCCGACGGCTCCATGACGCTCTTCCGCGCGTTTTGAGTTTTGCTACGAACATCGTGGACAGCGGGCACGAAACGCAGGCTGAAACCAGCTGTTAACCATTTGGAAAATCTTTCTCGCCATGGATCGCAGGCCGGTAGCCGGGGCGATTCGCCCCTGGCGGTGTGCCGGCGCGAGGATTCGGAGGCTTTTGATGGCGAAGAGCGAAGTGACGGGGGCAGAGGTGAGCAAGATCGCCGCCAAAGCCCTGCGCAACCCCGCGAGCGTGACACCCGATGAGATCCGGGCCCTCGCGGCGTCCGCTCTGACCCAGGTTGCGCCCAAGGCCGCGCCCAAAGCGGTTGCCAAGTCTCCGGCTGCGAAAGCTCCGGTCGCGAAGGCCAAAGTCGCGAAGGCAGACCCTACAGCCCCTAAAGTCGCCGCCCCGAAGGTCGAGGCGCCCAAGGTTGAAGCGGTGAAGGTCGAGGCCGCTGCAGTGAAGGCTCCGGCCAAGCCGAAAGCGGCTGCTCCCAAGGCGCCGGTGGTTAAGACCGCCAAGGCGCCCAAGGTTGCTGCGCCTAAGGCCGTGGCCCCCAAGGTTGAGGAGCCGAAGGTCGAAGCGGCGAAAGAGCCTGCTCCCGCGCCCGTCGTCGCCAAGCCGAAGGCCGCGCCCAAAGCTGCTTCAAAGCCCGCACCCAAGGCTACCACACCCAATGCGACCGCTCCGGTGGTGAAGCCGGCTGCTGTTGCGAAGGTTGCTAAGGCTCCGGTCGTCAAGGCTCCTGTGCCTAAGGCCGCTGCCCCGAAGGTTGCCGCGCCCAAGGCGGAAGCTCCCAAGCCCGTTTCCGTCGTGAAGGCCGTCCCTGCGAAGAAGGCGCCGGCCAAGGCCGCTGTTGCCAAGGCCGCTGTCGCCAAAGCCCCTGTGGTGAAGGCGCCCGCTGCAAAGACTCCGGTCGCTAAGGCTCCAGTCGTCAAGGCGCCGGCTGCGGCCAAGAAGCCGGCCGCAAAGAAGGCGTGATATCGGTCCTATGATACACATAGGCCCGGCCCCGCGTGAGCGGGCGCCGGGCCTATGGCGTTTAAGACCAGGAAGTCCAGAAGACCGGACTGAGAGACCTGGCTTACTTGCTCCGCGCGCCCAAGGCCGGAATGAGGCTGGCAGCGAACGAGCGGGTGAAGCAATTGTAGGCCCAGTCAGTCATGTGCAGCCGATCGATGATCAGCATCTGCGACATGGGCACCATCTGCTGCTCGGCCCAGGTCTTCATCAGGGCGTAGCGTGGATAGGAGGATGCATTCGCGCTGCGGGCGACCGAGGCGATCTCCGCGTTCATGATCGGGGTGTTCTTGTTGTCGTTCACCCAGGGCGAATATTGCAGGTCGATGATGACCGCATCGGCGCCCCAGGACTGGATCAAGCCGATGCCTTGGCGCAACAGGGTGCTGAAATTGCCCATGCCTGGACTGCGGATCACGTAGTTCGTGCCCACCTGCCACAGCACGAGATCTGGGTTCAGGTCCCGCACGTCCCGGTCGAAGCGAGCCAGATTCTCCGGCACATCCTCGCCATTGCCGCCGCGATTGAAGACGCGGATGTCGGTGCCGGGGAAGCGTTCACGCAGCATCGCCTGCAGGATAGCGGGATACGTGCGGGCATCGCTGGAAGCTCCGACGCCGCGGGTGGAGGACGACCCGATGGCGACGATGTTGAGGGCGCGCCGCGTCGCCAGAGCCTCGGCGGCCTTGGGCGTGCGCAACTGGACCACCGGCCCTTGAATGCAGGTCAGTGTGTTCTGCGCCTGGGCCGGAGCGGCGGTGCCGAAGAGAAGCCCCCCCAGCACAAGGCTGGCCGCCACCGCACCGGTGAGGATGCGGTGTGCGAAGGCGCGATGTGCGATCGGAAGGCGATATGCCCGCATGGATCGTCAGGCCGCTTTGCTGCGCAGCGCAAGGCCGAACATAGCGGTCATCACACCATTGATGATAAGATCGATGCCAAGGAACAGGCCGAGGATATAGGGCGAGTTCACCGGCCAGCCGGCCATGATCTCAAGGCCCAGCAGCAGGGTAATGGCGCCCGAGAAGACGATGAAGCCCCAGCCTTTGGATTGCCGGGAACCCAAGCCGGCGATTATGCGGAACACGCCGCCCACCAGCAGCGCAACGCCGATCATAAGGGTGATAACCTTCACCGCGAACAGCGGCTGGAACATGACCAGGCCGCCAGCCACCACATAGAGCACGCCCGAGAGCAGCCAGTAGAAGAAACGGCCCCAACTCTGCACGCGGAACGCATGCATGCCCTGGACGATGCCGCCGACCAGCATGAGCGCGCCCACGTAGATCGCGGTCGCGAAGGTCGAGATCATGAGATGGGCTAGGGCGATGAAGCCGAGAATGATGAACGCGGCGCCGAGCGCGACGAACCAACCCCACCCCGCGCTGATCGCGGAAAGCTGGTCGCGGACGGAAGAGGCGGGTGTTGGAATTGAGGTGGGCATGATCTGACTCCGCGCGAGTGCTCCGCGCAGCGGCATCATATCCAGCAGCCACAGGAATGGTAGGGGAGAGGTGCCTAGCTCAAGCCTGTCCGGGCAAAAGAAAAGGGCGCGCCGTGAGGCGCGCCCTGATTTCTACTCGCCAGGATGGCGTTGTCCAAGCCTCAGCGTTGCTGGGAGGCCGGCGCAACACTTGCGGCTGCGTTGGCCTGAACACCACCATTTCCCTTGGGCATGATGACGACCTTGGTGCCGACCTTCACGCGCTCGAACAGATCTTCGACGTCCGAATTCAGCATGCGGAAGCAGCCGGAGGAGACGAATTTGCCGATGGTCTGCGGCTCGTTGGTGCCGTGGATGCGGTAGATGGTGCCGCCGAGATAGAGGGTGCGCGCGCCGAGCGGGTTGCCCGGTCCGCCCGCCATGAAGCGGGGCAGGTAGGGCTGGCGCTCGATCATCTCGGTCGGCGGACGCCAGTCGGCCCATTCGGCCTTGCGGGTCACGCGTTCAGTGCCGGCCCAGGTGAAGCCGTCGCGGCCCACGCCGATGCCGTAGCGCACAGCCTTGCCGCCGCCGAGCACGTAATAAAGGTACGTGTTGGGGGTATCGATGACGATCGTGCCGGCCGGCTGGTTGGTCGTGTAGTCGACCGTCTGGCGCTGGAAGCGCGGATCAACAGGCTCGGTGGGATCGATATTTTCGATGCGCGGACCCGACGGCGCCTCGCGGGTGCCGGGCACCACAGCGGCGTTGGTCGCGTAGACGCCGGACGGCGGGGAGACCGCGCCGGCGGGAGGCACGGAATAGGACACCGTGTTGGGCGCGACATAGACCGGCTGGCCAGCACCCTGCGCGGGGTACGGCTGGACGGCGGCCTGGGGAGCGCCGCTGCGGGCGGCTTGGAGCAGCGCGTCCTGCCTGTAGGAGCCTTCATAACCACCCTGCTGGGGTGCGGCTGCCTGCGGATAGGGCTGGCCCTGCGGCGCTGCCTGAGGATAGGCGCCCTGCTGCGGGTAGCTTCCCTGAGGGGCGATGGAAACCGGCTGATTCGCAACCGGCTGGCCCGGCGCTGCCGAGACATAGCCGGAAGGCGCATAGGTCGGGGCCTGAACGGTGCCGGCGGGCGGCGCCATTGGCGCGCTCTGCACATATTCACCGCGCGGGGCGGGGCGCGCATAAGGGTCGTTGTAGCCGGGCACCGGACCCGACGGCAGCGCGGAGGGAACTTCGGGGCTGATCGTTCCCGTCTCCTCGTCGTCATCAGCCGCAGCCGAGACATGATACGGAGCCGAATACACCGGAGCCTGCCTGTACTGGGCATAAGCCGGTACGGCGAGCAGGGATGCCCCAAGGGCGGTAAGGAGTGTGGTGCGCAGCATCATGACACTCGTGCTAAACGTGAAACGTGACGAAATTGGAAACGGCGTACATTTTTTTGGTGGCGCCAGACTGTCGCGCCGCCCGTGGTCCCGTGCCGCCCACCTTCGTTTCATAAAACTTCAGGACTGCGCTGCGCGTTCCCTTAATTGTTTAATGTCCTGTCCCGGTGTGTGCAATGCACGCGGCCGTGTGTGGAACGCGCAGCAGCTTTGCAGTGCCATGGAAGCCACAGCTTGAGGGCAGAGGGGACGCTTGCGCTCCTTGGCGGATAAATATAAAGATATCTTTATGTCCTTAGATCGCCACCAAGCACAAGCTTGGCCGCTACCTTATGCCGCGCTGCTGGATGGCCTGAAAGCCGCCGGGGAAGACACGCGCCTGCGGCTCCTGGCGATCCTGCATCAGGCCGAACTCACGGTCTCTGAACTCACCGACATTCTCGGCCAATCCCAACCGCGCATTTCCCGACATCTCAAGCTTTTGGCCGAGGCCGGGCTGGTGGAGCGCCACCGGGAAGCAAGCTGGGTGTTCTATCGTTGTGCCGGCGAGGGCGCAGGCGGCGCGGTGGTTGCCGCGCTGCTTGGTCTCCTGGACGGGGGCGACCCTCTGGTGCGCCGCGACCGTGAGCGGCTCGGCGAGGTGCGCGCCGCACGGGAAACCCAGGCCCAGGCCTATTTTGCCAGCCACGCCGCGCGCTGGGATGCGATCCGCAGCCTGCATGTGCCCGAGGCGCTGGTGGAGCAGCAGGTGCGTGAGGTTCTCGGGCCGGCCCCCATCGATTCGTTCCTGGATCTCGGCACCGGCACCGGCCGCATGCTGGAGGTGTTCTCGCCCCAGTTCACGCGTGGCGTCGGTGTCGATCTGTCGCCGGACATGCTGGGCATCGCCCGGGTCAATCTGGAGCGGGCGGGGGTGCGCAATTGCATCGTGCGCCACGGCGATATCTATAATCTGGCGATGGCGCGGGACAGTTTCGACGTCATCGTCGTGCATCAGGTGCTGCACTTCCTTGACGATGGCGCCCGCGCCGTGCGCGAGGCGGCCCGGCTGTTGCGGCCCGGAGGCCGCCTGCTGGTGATCGACTTTGCCCCGCACGATCTGGAATTCCTGCGCGAGGCCCATGCCCACCGCCGGCTCGGCTTCTCCGAGGACACCGTGGCGGGCTGGCTGGTGCAGGCGGGTCTCGAACCCCAGATGCACCGCGCTTTGACCCATGAGGCGGAAGCTGAGGGCACCCTCACCGTCTCCATCTGGCTGGCGCGCGACCCGCGTGTCGTCCTCTCCGAGGCCGGCAGCATCCAAAAGAGCAACACCGACAGGGAGGTCGCGTAATGACCGCGCCGATCCGGGCGAGCCGGGAACTGGGACGTGCGCCTGTGCGCGTTTCGTTTGAATTCTTTCCGCCCAAGACCGAGGAGATGGAGCGCAATCTCTGGTCCTCCATCGACCGTCTCGCGCCGCTCGGGCCCAGCTTCGTTTCCGTTACCTATGGCGCGGGCGGCTCAACCCGCGAGCGCACCCACGCGACAGTTTCCCGGCTGGTGCGCGAGACCGCGCTTGCCCCCGCCGCTCACCTCACCTGCGTCGCCGCGAGCCGCGCGGAGATCGACGATGTGGTGCGCGGCTATGCGCAGGCCGGCGTGAAGCACATTGTGGCACTGCGCGGCGATCCCACCACCGGGGTCGGCACCCGCTATGAGCCGCATCCGGATGGCTATGCCCATGCTTGCGACCTGGTGGAGGGCATTCGCCGGATCGGCGATTTCGAGGTGTCGGTCTCGGCCTATCCCGAGAAGCACCCGGAGAGCGCGAGCCTCGACGCGGACATCGATTATCTCAAGCGTAAGGTGGACGCGGGGGCGACCCGCGCGATCACCCAGTTCTTCTTCGAGAACGATGTCTATTTCCGCTATCTCGACAAGGTGCGCGCCGCCGGCATCGATATTCCGATCCTGCCGGGCATCCTGCCCGTGACCAATTTCAAGCAGGCCTCTCGCTTTGCCGCGCAGACCGGGGCCGGCGTGCCGGACTGGCTGCTGAAGCGGTTCGAGGGGCTGGACGACGACCCAGAGACCCGCAAGCTGATCTCCGCAGCGGTCGCCGCCGAGCAGGTGACGGACCTGGTTGATCAGGGCGTCGGCGATATCCACTTCTACACGTTGAACCGCGCCGATCTGGTCTACGCCATCTGTCACCTTCTGGGCCTGCGGGCCCAGGCGGCAGAGGCGCCAGCATCGACGCAGCATGCCGTTGCGGTGTAAGGAAGAGAGCATGGCGCGCGAACCCGACAATATGGTCCTGACGCTGCTGCGAGAATTGCGCAGCCATATCGACACGCGCTTCGGGAAGCTCGAAAACGAGGTCGGTGGCCTCAAGGACGAAGTCGTCGAGAATTCGCGGCGGATTGAGAGTCTCCGTCAGGCCATGATCGGTGAATCCGTGCTCGGTCGCTACACCGTGGCCGAAGTGGAGGACCGCCTCGATAAGATCGAGCGTCGGTTGGCCGACCTCGAAAAGAAGCGCCAATAGCGCCTCGCGACCCATCATCGTTTGTTTGCAGCACGCCTCCCCAGGCAGGCAAGAGACCATCATGACCATTGCCCACACCGAAACCCTCTCCGCCCTTCAAGCCGCAGCCCGCGAGCGCATCCTGGTGCTCGACGGCGCCATGGGCACCATGATCCAGGGATTGAAGCTGGACGAGGCGGGCTATCGCGGGGCGCGGTTCGCCGACTGGGGCCAGGACGTCAAGGGCAACAACGATCTCCTGAACCTCACCCAGCCCGACGCGGTGCGCGACATCCACCTGGAATATTTCCTGGCGGGTGCGGACATGGTTGAGACCAACACCTTCTCCTCCACCACCATCGCCCAGGCCGACTACGCCATGGAGGCGCTGGCCTATGAGCTGAACGTGGAAGGCGCGCGCCTCGCCAAGGCGGCGGCGAAGCTCGCCGAAGCGAAGGACGGGCGCCGCCGGTTCGTTGCCGGTGCCATCGGCCCCACCAACCGCACCGCCTCCATCTCCCCCGATGTGAACGACCCCGGTTTCCGTGCCGTCTCGTTCGACGAACTGGCGGTCGCCTATGGCGAGCAGGCGCGCGGCCTGCTGGAGGGCGGCTCCGATCTGATCCTGATCGAGACCATCTTCGACACGCTCAACGCCAAGGCGGCGGTGTTCGCCATTGAGGGGCTGTTCGAGGAGTTGGGCTATCGCGTGCCGGTGATGATTTCCGGCACCATCACTGATCTTTCCGGCCGCACCTTGTCGGGCCAGACGCCCAGCGCCTTCTGGTATGCGCTGCGCCATGCCCAGCCGTTCTCCATCGGCCTCAACTGCGCGCTCGGCGCCAAAGAGATGCGCGCCCATATCGCCGAGATCGGCCGGGTCGCGGATACCTTCGTCTGCGCCTATCCCAATGCCGGCCTGCCAAACGAATTCGGCATGTATGACGAGAGCCCCGAGGCGATGGGCACGCTGGTGGGCGAATTCGCCGCCTCCGGCCTCGTCAACATCGTCGGCGGCTGCTGCGGCACCACGCCGGACCATATCCGCGCCATCGCGGAAGCTGTGGCCAAACATAAGCCCCGGCCGATCCCGGAGTTGCCGCACCGCCTGCGCCTCTCGGGCCTGGAAGGTTTCGAGCTGACGCCGGAGATCCCGTTCGTCAACGTGGGCGAGCGCACCAACGTCACGGGCTCAGCGAAATTCCGCAAGCTCATCACCAACGGCGACTTCCCCGCCGCGCTGGCGGTGGCCCGCGACCAGGTGGAGAGCGGCGCCCAGGTCATCGACATCAACATGGACGAGGGCCTGCTGGATTCGCAGGCGGCGATGGTCTCGTTCCTGAACCTCGTCGCCTCCGAGCCGGACATCGCCAGGGTGCCGGTCATGGTCGACAGTTCCAAGTGGGACATCATCGAGGCCGGCCTGAAGTGCATCCAGGGCAAGGGCATCGTGAACTCCATTTCCATGAAGGAGGGGGAGGAGGCGTTCCGCCATCACGCCCGCCTGGTGCGCCGCTATGGTGCCGCCGTGGTGGTGATGGCGTTCGACGAGGAGGGGCAGGCCGACACGTTCGAGCGCAAGACCCAGATCTGCGCCCGCGCCTACAAGATCCTCACCGAAGAGGTCGGCTTCCCGGCCGAGGACATCATCTTCGACCCCAACATCTTCGCGGTGGCCACCGGCATTGAGGAGCACGCCCCCTATGGCGTCTACTTCATCGAGGCCACCCGCTGGATTCGCGAGAACCTGCCCTACGCGCATATTTCCGGCGGCGTCTCCAACCTGTCGTTCTCGTTCCGCGGCAACGAGCCGGTGCGCGAGGCGATGCACGCGGTGTTCCTCTATCACGCCATCAAGGCGGGGATGGACATGGGCATCGTCAACGCCGGCCAGTTGGCGCTGTACAATGAGATCAAGCCCGAGCTGCGCGAGGCCTGCGAGGACGTGGTGCTCAACCGCCGCGCCGACGGCACCGAGCGCCTGCTCACCCTGGCCGAGAACTTCAAGGGCGGCGCCGGCAAGGAAAAGCGCGAGGCCGACCTCACCTGGCGCACCTGGAGCGTGGAAAAGCGGCTCGCCCACGCCCTGGTGAACGGCATCACAGACTTCGTGGAGGTGGATACCGAGGAGGCCCGCGCCCAGGTTGCGCGCCCGCTCCATGTCATCGAGGGGCCGCTTATGTCCGGCATGAACGTGGTCGGCGACCTGTTCGGCTCGGGCAAGATGTTCCTGCCGCAGGTGGTGAAGTCCGCCCGCGTGATGAAGCAGGCGGTGGCCTATCTCATGCCCTTTATGGAGGAAGAGAAGCGTCTCAACGGCGGCACCGAACGCTCCGCCGCCGGCAAGATCCTCATGGCGACCGTGAAAGGCGACGTGCACGACATCGGCAAGAACATCGTCGGCGTCGTGCTCCAGTGCAACAATTACGAGGTCATCGACCTGGGCGTGATGGTGCCCACGGCGAAGATCCTCGATATCGCCCGCAAGGAGAATGTCGACGTGATCGGCCTCTCCGGCCTCATCACGCCCTCGCTTGACGAGATGGTGTCCGTCGCCTCCGAAATGGAGCGCGAGGGCTTCAGCGTGCCGCTGCTGATCGGCGGCGCCACCACCTCGCGCGTCCACACGGCGGTGAAGATCGCCCCGCGCTATGAGCGCGGACAGGCGGTCTATGTCACCGACGCCTCGCGTGCGGTGGGCGTGGTCTCGAACCTGCTCAATCCGGCGACCCGCGCGCAATATGCTGCGGACGTGAAGGCGGAATACGTGAAGCTCGCGGACGCACACGCCCGCGCCGACGAGGCCAAGCAGCGCGTGCCGCTGGCGAAGGCGCGGGACAACCGCCTGAAGCTGGATTTCGCCGGCTACCAGCCGCCCAAGCCTGCCTTCCTCGGCACCCGCGTGTTCGACAATTACGACCTCGCCGACCTCGTCCCCTTCATCGACTGGACGCCGTTCTTCCAGTCGTGGGAGCTGGTCGGCCGCTATCCCATGATCCTGGAGGACCCCACCGTGGGTGAGGCGGCCCGCTCGCTGTTCGCGGACGCTCAGGCCATGCTCAAGCGCATTGTCGATGAGAAGTGGATCACCGCCCGCGCGGTGGTGGGCTTCTGGCCGGCGAACGCCGAGGGCGACGACATCATCCTGTTCCGCGACGACACGCGCAAAACGCCGCTGGCGACGCTCCACACCTTGCGCCAGCAGCTTGCGCGGCGTGAAGGACGCTTCAACCTCGCGCTGTCGGACTTTGTGGCGCCGGTGGCGAGCGGCGTGGCGGACTATGTCGGCGGCTTCGCCGTCACCTCGGGCATTGGCGAGCAGGTACGCACCGATGCCTTCAAGGCGGCGAACGACGATTATTCCGCCATCCTGCTGAAGGCCCTGGCGGACCGCCTGGCGGAAGCCTTCGCCGAGCGCATGCACCATCTGGTGCGCACCCAGTTATGGGGCTACGCCCCGGATGAGGGGCTGACCAACGCGGACCTGATTGCCGAGAAGTATCGCGGCATCCGCCCGGCGCCCGGCTATCCCGCCCAGCCCGACCACACCGAGAAGGGCACCATCTTCACCCTGCTGGATGCCGAGGCGCGCATCGGCCTGGAACTGACCGAGAGCTATGCCATGTGGCCGGGCGCGGCGGTCTCGGGCCTGTATTTCTCGCATCCGGAAAGCGCCTATTTCGGCGTCGGCCGGATCGAGCGCGACCAGGTCGAGGACTATGCCCGGCGCAAGGGCTGGAGCGTGGAATTGGCCGAACGCTGGCTCGCCCCCACGCTCAATTACGATCCGGCACGGCGGGCGGCGGCGGAATAGCCCCCCCTTTTTTCCCTCACACGAGGAGGCGTCATGTCCGCGCCCATCACGGCGTTCAGCAGGGCGCTTTTCGCAGCCTGCATTCTCACCGCCTCCCTCGGGTGCGCCTCGGCGCAGGTGGGGCAGGGGCCTGAGGGGGACGCCTTCTACACCCCGCCGTCCCCGCTTGCCCCGGCCGCCCATGGCGCGGTGATCTGGACGCGCCCGCTCACCGGGCCGCCGGCCCTGGCGAGCGCCGCGCGCAACGTCCTTGTGCTTTACCATTCCAGGGATCTCGCGGATGCCGACGTTGCGGTCTCCGGCACCATCTCCATCCCGCCCGGCCAACCGCCGGCGGGGGGATGGCCCATCATCACCTGGACCCACGGCACCACCGGCATGGTCGCGGCCTGCGCGCCCTCGCGCGACACGCCCGATAGCCCGGAGCACGGCTTCCTGGCGCAGAAGCAGGCGCTGCTGGATGGTTATGTGAAGCAGGGCTACGCGGTGGTCGCCACCGACTACCAGGGGCTCGGCGGGCCGGGTCTCCACCCCTTCCTGCAAGGTGTCATCGAGGGCCGCGGCGCGCTCGACATCATCCGTGCCGCACGCGAGATCGAGCCGTCGCTTAGTGCGCGCTATGCCGTGCTGGGCCATTCCCAGGGCGGGCAGGCGGACCTCTTCACCGCCGCCATCGGGCCGACCTACGCGCCGGAACTGACACTGGTGGGCAATGCGGCGTTCGCGCCGGCCTCCCATATCGCCGCTACCGTCAAAAATATGCGCACAGCGACCGCGCCGATGCTCCAGCTCGGCTATGCCATGTATGTGCTGGAATCCTTCGCCTCGAACCATCCCGAGGTCGACCTCGCGAAAATCCTCACGCCCCAGGCGATTGCGAACCTGCCCGTGACCCGCCAACTCTGCATCACCGAAACCGTGACCAAGAGCTATTGGGCGGCCGCCATCCCCAAGGACCAGTTCCTGCCGAACGCGGATCTCGCTTCGGTCGAGAAGATCGCCGCCCAAAACGATCCGGCGAACCTGCGCATTTCCGTGCCGACCTTCATCGCCCAGGGCACCGACGACGACACGGTTCTGCCCTGGTGGACCGATGAGACGGTGCGCGCCCTCTGCGCCAACGGCGTCGCCGTCACCTACAAGGTGTTTCCCGGCAAGACCCACGAGAGCGTCCTCGACGCCGGCGCCGCCTACGCGCACGCCTTTATCGCCGCCCGCTTCAAGGGTGAGCCTGCTCCCGGCAATTGCAGTGCGTTACCGCGGGCGGGCGAGCGGGCGCGGTAATAGGGAAAGCAACCTTTCCCCGGACAAGCGACAGCGAAGCTGGAGCGCAGATCCGGGGGCCAGCGCACGATTTCGGCGAAGCCGACACTCAGCGACAAGCGTGCCTAGACAGTCGTACTGGCCGCTACCAGAGCGTTTGCGCCATCGCCGCGTGGCGTCGATGGCGGGTTGAAGCGCCTTCGGCGGTCTTTTGCGCTGGACCCCGGATCTGCGTTCATGCTTCGCTTTCGCTTGTCCGGGGCAAGCGTAATCCCTCTGCGCTCCCCTCAATCCTCGCTCGCCTTGAACCGCCCGAGGCCCTTCATCACGAACGGCGCCACCAGGGCGATGGCGGCGAAGGTGAGGAGGGTGGCGGAGACCGGGCTGGTGAGGAGAACCATGGGGTCGCCCAGGCTGATGGCGAGCGCGCGGCGCAACTGGGTTTCCGCGATCGGGCCGAGGATCAGCCCCACCACAACCGGCGCGACGGGATAGTCGAAGCGGCGCATGAGATAGCCCATGAGGCCGAACACGGTGAGGATGCCCAGTTCCACCACCGAGGCCTTGGCGACGATGGTGCCCATGGTGGCGAACACCAGGATGCCGGCATAGAGCCAGGGTTGGGGAATCGCGAGCAGTCGCACCCAAACCCCCACCAGCGGCAGGTTCAAAACCAGCAGCATGACGTTGGCGATGTAGAGGCTGGCAATCAGCCCCCACACCAGTTGCGGCTGCTCCGCGAACAGCAGCGGGCCGGGGTTGAGCCCATATTGCTGGAAGCCAGCGAGCATCATGGCGGCGGTGGCCGAGGTGGGCAGGCCGAGGGTGAGCAGCGGAACCAGGGTTCCCGCCGCCGAGGCATTGTTGGCGGCCTCGGGGCCGGCCACACCCTCGATGGCGCCGTGGCCGAATTCTTCCGGATGCTTCGAGAGTTTGCGTTCGATGGAATAGGACAGGAAGGTCGGGATCTCGGCACCGCCCGCCGGCAGGGCGCCGATGGGAAAGCCGATGAAGGCGCCGCGTATCCAAGCCTTCCAGGAGCGGGCCCAATCCTGCTTGTTCATCCATAGCGAGCCACGCACGCTCTCCACCGTGTCGCTGGAATGGGCGCGGGTGGAGGCCACATAGAGCGCCTCGCCGATGGCGAACAGGCCGACCGCCAGCGTGGTCACGTCGATGCCGTCGAGCATTTCCGGCATGCCGAAGGCAAGGCGCGATTGGCCGGTGAGCTTGTCGATGCCGATCAGGCCGATGGCGAGGCCGACGAACAGGCTGGTGAGCCCCCGCACCGGACTGTCGCCGAAGGTGGCCGACACGGTAACGAACGCCACGCACATGAGGGCGAAATAATCCTCCGGCCCCATCTGCACCGCGAGGTCCACCAGCCAGGGCGCCAGGAAGGTGAGGCCGATGGTGGCGATGGTGCCGGCGACGAAGGAGCCGATGGCGGCGGTGGCGAGCGCCTGCGCGCCGCGCCCGGCGCGGGCCATCTTGTAGCCTTCGAGCGCGGTCGCCATGGACGCGCTCTCGCCCGGCGTGTTGATGAGAATGGCGGTGGTGGAGCCGCCATACATGCCGCCGTAATAGATGCCCGCGAACATGATGAGCGAGCCGGCGGGGTCGAGCTTGTATGTCACCGGGAGCAGCAGGGCGACGGTGAGGGCCGGCCCGATGCCCGGCAGCACGCCCACCGCCGTGCCGAGCAGCACGCCGATCAGCGCGAACAGCAGGTTGCCGGGCTGGGCCGCGACCGTCAGCCCCTGGAGAAGCGCGTCAAACGTTTCCATGGCGGCGCCTCAGATGAGGGATTCGAGCGGTCCCATGGGCAGGGACAGGGTGAGAAGTTTGGCGAACAGCAGGTAGGTGATGATCCCGACCGCCAGCCCGATGGCGAAATCCACCACGAAGGCCCGCCGCCCGAATGCGGCGGCGGTGGCGGTGAACAGAACAGCGGTGGCGAGGATGTATCCGCCGCCGAAGGACAGGATCGCCATCAGCGCCAGCATGCCGCCGACGATCAGCACCAGAGGGCGCCAGTCGTCTTTCCCGCGCGGCGGCAAGGCACCGCGCAGGGCCTGGAGGAAATTGGCCACCGCCAGAATGGCGAGGCCGATCGCCACCACCTTGGGCGCGGCGTCCGGCCCGACGCCATAGACTGTGCGCTTGGCAAGGCCGGTCATGTCCCACCAGATGATGCCGGCCAGCGCCAGCAGCCCCAGGGCGATCAGCATGCCGGCAAGGTCCGGCCTCGACTTGGTCTGCACGGCATGCCCCCCAAGAGCGGATGGTTTAGCGAGCGTATGGTTTGGCGGGTGGTTACTTGACGAGGCCGACCGACTTGAGGATTTCGGTGGTGCGGGTGTTCTCGTCCTTCAGGAAGGTCGCGAAGGCGTCGCCGGTGAGATAGGCGTCGTCCCAGCCCTTCTGCTTCAGGATTTCGGCCCAGGCCGGGGACTTGGCCATTTTCTCGACAATCGCCGAAAGGGTCTTCACCTGCTCCGGCGTCAGGCCGGGAGGAGCCATGATGGCGCGCCAGTTGGTGAGCGCCACGTCGATGCCAGATTCCCTAAGGGTCGGCACGTCGAGGCCGGGCACGCGCTCGGGACCGGTCACGGCGAGCAGGCGCAGCTTGCCGGCCTTCACCTGGCTTTCCAGTTCGCCCAGCCCAGACATTTCCGCCGTGACTTTGCCGCCGAGCACCGCCGCGAGTGCCTCGCCGCCGCCGGAGAACGGAATATAGTTGAGTTTGGTGGGGTCGGCGCCGGCCTTCTGGGTGAACAGGGCGGCGGCGATATGGTCCGGCCCACCGGCCGAACCGCCGGCCCAGGTCACTCGGGCCGGGTCTTTTTTCACCAGTTCCGCCAGATCCTTCACCGTCTTCAGCGGCGAGTTGGCCGGCACGGCGATGGCGTCCGGCTCCTGGGTCAAGCGCGCGATCGGCGTCACCTTGTCGATGGTGACGGGGGCGTTGTTGGTGAGGATGGCGCCGACCATCACATAGCCGCTCGCCATGAGCTGGTTGGGGTCGCCCTTTGCGGAATTGACGAACTGGGCGATGCCGATGGTGCCGCCGGCGCCAGGAACGTTGAACACCTGCACGCTGTGGGCCGCGCCGGATTGCACCAGGGCCTGCTGCATCGCGCGGGCGGTCTGGTCCCAGCCACCGCCGGGCGCTGCCGGGGCCATGATCTTGAGGTCCTGCGCCTGAGCGGCGGCGGTGAGGGCGATCCCGGTTCCGGCAATCGCGCATCCGGCGATCGCGGACAGGAGAAGCGGACGGACGCGTGCCCGCATTTGCGTCAACATGGACAATCCTTCCCTATCGTGCCGGCGATTCAGCCGTCTTTTTATCAGCCCCATAAGACGCCGGTTTCATCCGAGGCGTAAGGGCAGGTTCGATCCTAATCCATGATTGGGAAGAATAAATAGGCCGAAAGATATGACGTAACGGAATGCATCAAATTGGCATCAGCCTACGGATCTTTTGTCCCAGCGCATTCACGGAGAACGGTTTCAGCATCATCTCCATGCCTGGTCCGAGAAATCCCTGGCGCGCCGCCTCGGCGGCGTAGCCGGTGATGAACAGGACCGGCAATTGCGGCCGCAGCTTGCGGGCGGAATCGGCAAGCTCGCGGCCGTCCATCCCATTGGGCAGGCCGATGTCGCTGACCAGCAGGTCGATGCGCGCCTCGCTCTTGAGCAGCGGGAGGGCCGAAATGGCATCCTCCGCATCGATCACCTGGTAGCCCAGCTCGCGTACGACATCGACCACGAGCATTCGGATGTTGTCGTCGTCCTCGACCACCAGAACCGTTTCCCCCTCGCTCCCCAGCATCTGACCCTTCGCCTCAGGTTTGGACGTCTGGCGCGCCGGTGAGCCCTGCGACGGGGGCAGGTGCATGGAGACCCGGGTTCCCTGGCCTACCTCCGACGTGATCAGCAGATGGCCACGGGTCTGTTTGACGAAGCCGTAGATCATGGAGAGGCCGAGTCCGGTCCCCTGTCCCAGCGGCTTGGTGGTGAAGAACGGGTCGAAGGCCTTGGTGAGAATTTCCGGCGTCATCCCGTGTCCGGTGTCGCGCACCTCCAGGGTCACGAACGGCCCGTTCGCCGCGCCGGTCCAGGCACCTGGCACCTTCTCCGTCATGCGGGTGGCAAGGGTGAGAGTGCCCCCCTCCGCCATCGCGTCACGCGCGTTGATTCCGAGGTTGAGAATAGCGTTCTCTAATTGGTGTGTGTCGGTATCGACGAACGGGAGATCTGCCTGGAGGTCGAGTGCGATGTCGACACGTTCCCCCATGGTGCGCTCCAGCAGATCCTGCATCGAGAGCACGACCGCATTGAGGTCCACCGGCTTCAGATCCAGCGGTTGTCGCCGCCCAAAAGCAAGCAGGCGCGCGGTCAGCGCGGCCGCCCGTTCGGAGGAGGCGATGGCGGTGTCGATATAACGGTTCACATCCTCGAAACGGCCCGCCTTGACGCGGTTGCGCAAGAGGTCGAGGGATCCGATGATGCCCGCCAGCATGTTATTGAAATCATGCGCAATTCCGGCAGTGAGCTGGCCCACCGCCTCCATTTTCTGCGCCTGAAACAGGGCTTCGCGGGTCTCCTGCAGCTCGATCTGTGACCGCCGCCGCTCAGTGATGTCCCGCGTCACCTTGGCATAGCCGGCGAGTTCGCCGTCGTCGTCATAGACTGCATCAAGAACGATGGAGGCCCAGAACCGCTCGCCATCCTTGCGCAGCCGCCAGCCCTCCGTCTCATACTTCCCTTCGCGGGCAGCCCTCGCCAGCGCCAGCGCCGGCTCGCCTGCCTCAACATCCTCCGGCGTATAGAACCGGGCGTAGGGCGACCCGATGATTTCCTCGGCGCTGTAACCCTTTATGCGCTCCGCACCGGGGTTCCAGGTGGACACGCATCCGTCCTTGTCCAGCATGAAGATGGCGTAGTCGGTGACGCCCTGGATCAGCATGCGCAAAAGCTGGGCGCTCTCCCGGCCCGCAGCTTCCGCCCTGTTTCGTCCATCGGTCTCCGCCAGAAGGCGGACGTTGGCGCCTTCGAGGTCGCGCTCGCTCTGAAGCGCCCGTGCCTCAGCGTTTGTCAGATCGCGGCTGCCTTCGCTCAACGGCTCTTGCAGGGCGGTGTTAGCGGCCCGAAGATATGTCTCTTGAGGAACGTTCTCGCCCTTGCCCGCCACAGACTGCCCCTCGCGCCCGCTGACCCAAACCTGACCTAGAGCTTGGGCAATACGCAGAACGCGGGCTCACCGAGCCCGGTTCCGCAGGGAGCAGAATTTACCCGCTTTGACGCGACGTCAAACGCTGGTCGGGTAGTTCGGGCTTTCGCGGGTGATGGTCACGTCATGGACATGGCTTTCCCGAAGGCCGGCCGAGGAGATCCGCACGAAGCGCGCCCGCTCACGGAATTCCGTGAGATCCTTTCCGCCGACATAGCCCATGGCGGCGCGCAGTCCGCCGGCCAGCTGGTGCAGCACCGCCGAGACCGGGCCCTTGTAGGCGACCTGCCCCTCGATGCCTTCCGGCACCAACTTCAGGGTATCGCGCACCTCGGCCTGGAAGTAGCGATCCGCAGAGCCGCGCGCCATGGCGCCGACCGAGCCCATTCCGCGATAGGCCTTGTAGGACCGGCCCTGGTAGAGGAATACCTCGCCGGGGCTCTCGTCCGTGCCGGCCAGCAGCGAGCCGATCATGGCGCAGGAGGCCCCGGCCGCCAGCGCCTTGGCGAGGTCGCCGGAGAATTTGATGCCGCCGTCGGCGATGATCGGGGTGTTGGTGGCCTGCGCCGCCTCCACCGCGTCCATGACGGCGGTGAGCTGAGGCACGCCGACGCCGGCCACGATGCGGGTGGTGCAGATGGACCCGGGGCCGATGCCGACCTTGATGGCGTCCGCCCCGGCATCGATCAGCGCCTTGGCGCCATCGCCGGTGGCGATGTTTCCGGCCAGAATCTGGGTCTTGTTGGACATGCGCTTGATGCGCTCCACCTGATCCAGAACCTTACGGGAATGGCCGTGGGCGGTGTCCACCACCACCAGGTCGACACCGGCGTCGATCAAGCGCTCGGTGCGCTCGAAGCCGTCCTCGCCGACCGTGGTTGCGGCGGCGACGCGCAGCCGTCCCTGCTCGTCCTTGGCGGCGTCGGGATGGGTAACGGCCTTTTCCATATCCTTCACGGTGATGAGGCCGACGCAGCGATAGTTCTCGTCCACCACCAGCAGCTTCTCGATGCGGTGATGATGGAGCAGGCGCTTGGCCTCGTCTTGCTGGACGTTCTCGTTCACGGTGATGAGCCGCTCTTTGGTCATTAGCTCGCGTACCGGGGTCGAGGGCTCGGTCGCGAAGCGCACGTCGCGGTTGGTGAGAATTCCCACCAGCTTGCCGCCGCGCCCATTGCCGCCGCGCTCGACCACCGGAATACCGGAGATGCCGTATCGCTTCATCAGCGCCAGCGCGTCAGCCAAAGTCTCGTCGGGATAGATGGTGACGGGGTTCACCACCATGCCGGATTCGAACTTCTTTACCTGCCGGACATTCTCAGCCTGCGCCTCGGGCGTGAGGTTGCGGTGAATGACGCCGATGCCGCCGGCCTGTGCCATGGCAATGGCGAGCCGTGCTTCTGTCACCGTGTCCATGGCGGCCGAGAGGATCGGCAGGTTGAGCGTGATGGTGTTGGTCAGACGGGTCACGAGGCTAACGCCACCCGGCATGACTTCCGATGGGCCCGGCAGAAGCAGCACGTCATCGAAGGTCAGCGCTTCCCGGAACGGGGAGCCGGAAATGGGATGGATCGACCCGGAGACGTTGTGGATGGGCATCGCCAACTCCTCGCCGCGGTCCGGGAGCATCCCCGCCGTCGGCCCTGTCGAATCCGCAAGGGCGCCTGTCGCCGCACGCGTTTCGAGTTGGCGGTGGCGCATACCATGGGCAGACGACGATTAGAAGACCTCACGACGCTTTCCGCCATGCGCCGGGCGCAGAGGCTCGATGCGTCAAGCGGCCAGCGTGCGGATATTCTCCAGCTATTTGAAATAATGATAATAATATCAATGTCTTATATCTAATGCTCTGCGGCAGAAGCTTATCGACTTTTGCTGGACATGCTCTAAAGTCCCGCCGCCGCCGCAAGCGGTGCCGCAGAATGGAAGAGGCAGGACGAATCATGGTCATGATGCTGTTGGGCCTGTTGATCTTCCTTGGCGTCCATGTGTTGACGAGCCGGAGGGCGCTTCGGGCATCGCTGGTCGGGCAACTCGGCGAGTCCGGGTACAAGGGCTTCTTTTCCCTGCTTGCCACCAGTGGATTGCTGCTGACCGCCTATGGTTTCGCCCTGTGGCGCGCCGCCGGGCCAACTGAATTGTGGTACCCGCCGGTCGCGATGCGGCACATCGCTCTGCTACTGATGGTGTTCGCCTCCATCGCCATAGTGGCCTCCTTCGTACCGAGCCATATCCGCACCAAGCTGAAGCATCCGATGCTGGTGGGGGTGAAGATTTGGGCGCTCGCGCATCTGCTCGCCAATGGCGACGTCGCGTCCATCACCCTCTTCATCGCAGTGCTGGCATGGGCGGTTTATGACCGCATCTCCCTGAAGCGCCGTGGCGTCGTGCCGCCGGCTGCGCCCAAGGGTTATGGCGGCGATGTGCTGGCGGTTGTGGGCGGGCTCGTGCTTTATGCGGTCCTCGCCTTCCTATTCCATCCCTATGTGGTGGGTGTCCGGGTCATGTGACCCGCGCCTCTTCACCCTGAAGAACGGCCGCAAGAGCCGGCAAAGACAACAGCCGAGGAAGCCTCATGTCGATCCAAGCCGACACTCGCCGGATCACGGCGCCGGAAATCCGCGCCCGCAAGGGCGGCGCGCCCATCGTCAGCCTGACCTCCTATCACGCCCACACCGCCCAGCTTCTCGACCGCCATATGGACGTGATCCTGGTGGGCGACAGCCTCGGCATGGTGATGCACGGGCTGGAGACCACGGTGCCGGTCACCGTGGAAATGATGATCGTCCACGGTCGCGCTGTGGTGCGCGGCACCAAGCGGGCGCTGATCGTGGTGGACCTGCCGTTCGGCAGCTATGAGGCGAGCCCCGTCGAAGCGTTCCACACCGCCACGCGCGTTCTCAAGGAGACCGGCGCCGGCGCCGTGAAGCTGGAAGGCGGCGTCCGCATGGCGGAGACGGTGCGCTTCCTGGTGGATCGCGGCATTCCGGTGATGGGCCATGTGGGCCTGACCCCTCAGGCCATCAACACCCTCGGCTCGTTCAAGGCACGCGGGCGGGACGATTCGGAAGCGGCCGAGATTCTGGAAGACGCCCACGCCATCGCCAAGGCGGGTGCCTTCTCCATCGTGATCGAGGCGGTGGCCGAGCCGCTGGCGCGGCGCATCACTGAGGAAGTGGCCCCGCCCACCATCGGCATCGGCGGCAGCCCGGCCTGCGACGGCCAGGTCTTGGTGCTGGAAGACATGCTGGGTCTCGCGCCGCGCGTGCCGAAGTTCGTGAAACGGTATGCCGAGCTTGGCCCGGCGATCGAGGAGGCCGTGGCGCGCTACGCCGAAGAGGTGCGCGCCCGCACCTTCCCAGGCCCCGAGCACACTTACGCGCCCAAAGCGCCCAAAGCTTCGTGATCTCGATCATCCGTGCCGTCTGCTCCCTCTCCCTCTCCCTCTCCCGCTTTCGGGGGAGGGAGGCGGAGGGGGGCGTCGGCCCCGGGCGTCTGCGGGCGCTCATCGCCATGCTCGTCTTCTGCGTGCTTGTCTCTCCCTCCGCTCACGCGGCCGAGGATTGCTTCCTTGTCACGGAGCTGAAAACCGCGCGGGTGGCGGCGAAGCAGGGACTCTGTGCGTCACGCCACTCGCCCGCATCCACCTTCAAGATCGCTCTGGCGCTCATGGGCTATGACAGCGGCATCCTGAAGAATGCGACCCAGCCGGTGTTCGAGACCGAGCCCGGTCTGGCGGAGGCGCCCGCCATCCTGCGCGAGGCCTGGGCTGGACCCCAGACCCCTCAGAGCTGGATGAAGAATTCCGTGGTCTGGTATTCGCAGGTGCTCACCCGCAAGCTCGGGATGGAGCGTTTCGCGGCCTATGCCAAGGCGCTCACCTACGGCAACGAGAACGTCTCCGGCCTCGCAGGGAAGGATGATGGGCTCACCAGCGCTTGGCTTTCCTCTTCGCTGGCCATCTCGCCGCGCGAACAGGTGGATTTCCTGCGCAAGATGCTCAAAGGCGAATTGCCGGTGTCCAGGGAAGCGGTGGACCGCACCATCCAATTGCTCAATCTTCCCGAGGAAGCTGCGGGCTATACGCTCTACGGGAAGACCGGGGCCGGGTTCATGCGGCTGAACGACGGGACGCTCGACCGGAGCCGGCCGTTCGGCTGGTTCGTGGGATGGGCCGAGCGCGAGGGCCGGACCTTCGTGTTCGCGCGCTTCATTTCCCAGGATTTCGCCGCGCCGGAATACCTCGGCCCCGTGGCGCGCCGCCAGGCGATCCAGTCGCTGGGGCCGGTGCTTCAGGCTCAGACCCGGTAGACCCCATGCGCTTCTCGGTCATCGTCGCGTCCCTGGTGGCGGCATTGGTCGGCTTCGGCGGAACGCTGGCGCTGGTCCTTTCCGCCGCCAGCGCCGTGGGCGCGACGCCGGCTGAGGCGTCCTCGACCGTTGCCGTGCTGTGTGTCGGTGTCGCGGCATCCAGTGCGTTTCTCTCGCTGCGCTATCGCATGCCCATCGTGACCGCGTGGTCCACCCCCGGCCTAGCGGTCATCGCCACCTTCGGTGGGGGGATCGGCATGGCGAGCGCGATCGGCGGCTTCATTACGGCCGGGGTGCTGGTTCTCGCCTGCGCCGCCATCCGCCCGCTGGCCGCGCTGGTGTCAGGCATTCCCATGAGCGTCGCCTCGGCGATGCTGGCTGGCGTGCTGGTGCGGTTCGTGATGGCGCTGGCGGACAATGCCGTGGTGTCGCCGCTCATCGTGCTGCCCATGCTCGCCCTGTTTTTCCTGGTGCGCCTGTGGTCTCCCACCGCCGCTGTCCTGTGTGTTCTGGTGGCGGGGGCATGCGGGGTGTTCGCGCTTGGCTTTACCAGCCCGGGTCCGTTGGAGTTCCTGCCCCCGCACGTCGTGTTCATCACGCCGAAGTTCGACCTCTCGGTGATGCTCGGGCTCGGCGTTCCGCTGTTCCTCGTCACCATGGCGGCGCAGAATCTGCCGGGCCTCGCTGTGCTGCGGGCGGCCGGATACGCGCCACCGACGGCGCCCGCGCTGGGCGTGACCGGGGCCGTGACGGTGCTTCTCGCCCCGTTTGGCGCGACCGGCATAAACCTTGCGGCCATCACCGCCGCAATCTGTGCCGGCGCTGATGCACACCCAGATGCGTCGAAACGCTACCTCGCCGGCCCGTTCTACGGCCTGTGGTACGTGCTGCTGGCGGTGCTTGGCGCCTCGCTGGTCGCGGTGTTCGCGGTGCTTCCGCCCGCTTTCATCGTCACGGTCGCGGGGCTGGCCCTGCTGTCGCCGTTGGCCGGCGCATTGGCCTCGGCGGTGCAGGGTGAGAAGGACCGGCTGGCGGCGGTTGCGACCTTCGCGACCACGGCGTCCGGCATGGCGGTGTTCGGCATGGGTGCCCCGTTCTGGGGGCTGGGGGTGGGTCTTGCGCTGCTCTCGCTCGACCGCCTGAAGACACGATTTGCCACGATGAAGCCGCATGGCTAGTTTACGCGCCCTCACCGGGAGCGCGGCCGCGTCGCCCGGCGGACGGCTCTCTCGGACCTGGCATGACCGATATTTTCAATGAGATCGAAGAAGACCTCCGGCGCGACAGGTTTCGCCGTCTGTGGGACCGCTTCGGCATTTATTTCATTCTCCTCGTCGTGGCGATCATCGCGGCGGCTGCCGCCTGGAGCGGCTATCGCTACTGGAGCCTCAAGCAGACCGAGGCTTCGGGCGCGCGCTTCGAGGTGGCGAACCAGTTCCTCGCCGAAGGAAATGTGAACGAGGCGGAGACCGCGTTCGCAGCCCTCGCAAAGGACGGGACCTCGGGTTACCGGGTGCTGGCGCGCTTCCGCGCCGCAGGTGCGCTCTCAACCACCAATGTCTCGACCGGGGCTGCTGCGTTCGACGCTCTGGCCGCCGACACGTCCATCGGCACGCTGGGCCGTGACATCGCCCGTATCCGCGCTGCGTTCCTGCTGGTCGACAGCGCGCCGCTGGCGGATATCGCCGCTCGCGTGCAAGCACTGGCTGAAGGCACGGGCGCACTGCGGAATTCGGCGCGGCAGGTGCTTGCGCTGGCGCAGTTGAAGGCGGGTGATCCCGCCGCCGCCAGCAAGACCGCGCAATTGATTCTGGATGACCCGGAGGCTCCCGCCGGCCTGCGCAACCAGGCTCAGCTCGTGAAGACCATGACAGCCCCGACAACTCCGCCGTCTTCCGCCCCCGCCGGGGGCGCAGCCACCCAATGAGGCACGCCATGTTCCGGCCCCTGCGTCTTGCCTTCGTCCTGGCGCTCGCCACCGGCCTCGCCGGCTGCGAGACCTTCGACAAGATCAATCCGTTCAGCGAGAAAGAGACCCCGCTGCCCGGCCAGCGCCAACAGGTGTTCCCGCAGGGCGTGCCGGGGGTGAATTATTCTGGGCCCGTGACCCAGCCGAGCAATTCCAACGTGCCGCTTGCCGCCGCCCCCGGCGCGAATGCCGGTACTCCGCCGCCCGGCGCCGCAACGACGCCCGGCAACTGACGTCCCTTAACGCCCGCCGGGCGGAGCCGCCATGTCCTTTACGCTCGCCATCGTCGGGCGCCCCAATGTGGGCAAATCGACGCTTTTCAACAGACTGGTGGGCAAGAAGCTCGCTTTGGTCGACGACCGACCCGGCGTGACCCGCGATCGGCGGGAGGGCGACGCGCATCTCGGCGATCTCTCGTTCAACATCGTCGATACGGCGGGACTGGAAGAGGCAGACCCCTCCAGCCTCGAAGGCCGCATGCGCGGGCAGACGGAAGCGGCGATTGGCGATGCCGACGCCATCCTGTTCATGATCGACGCCCGCGTCGGCCTCACCCCCACCGATCGCGCCTTCGCCAGCCTGGTGCGGCGCGCCGGAAAGCCGACCATCCTCGTCGCCAACAAGAGCGAGGGGAAAGGCGGCGAAGCGGGCACGATGGAGGCTTATGCGCTTGGACTCGGCACCCCCATTCCGGTTTCCGCCGAGCACGGCGAGGGTCTGGGGTATCTCTACGACGCCCTGTGCGAGGCTCTGCCAGAGCAGACCAAGCGCAAGTCGTTCGACGACGACGACAGCGAGGAAACCGACGAAGAGCGCGATGCGCGCCCGATCAAGGTGGCGGTGCTTGGTCGTCCCAATGCCGGCAAGTCCACGCTGATTAACCAATTGCTCGGCGAAAACCGGCTTCTCACCGGCCCGGAGGCAGGCATCACCCGCGATTCCATCTCGGTGGATCTGGACTGGCGCGGCCGCAAGTTTGAAGTCTACGACACCGCCGGACTGCGCCGTCGCGCCCGCATCGAGGACAAGCTGGAGAAGCTTTCCGCCGGTGATGCGCTGCGCGCGATGAAGTTCGCCGAAGTGGTCATCCTGCTGATGGATGCCGAGCGTCCGTTCGAGGAGCAGGACCTGCGCCTCGCCGACCTCGTGGTGCGCGAGGGTCGTGCCATCGTGCTCGGCTACAACAAGTCGGACCTCGTCACCGACCCGAACGTGTTCAATAAGCTGCGCGAGGAGGCCGACCATTGGCTTCCGCAGGTGCGCGGCGTGCCCATCGTGCATCTCTCGGGCCTTATCGGGCGTGGCCTCGACAAGCTGATGGATGCGGTGGTGGCGACCCATAAGGTTTGGAACACCCGTATCGCCACCAATCCGCTCAACCGCTTCCTGGAAGAAGCGACCGACAGCCATCCGCCGCCGGCCGTGTCCGGGCGGCGGGTGAAGATCCGCTACATGACCCAGACCAAGGCGCGGCCGCCCAGCTTCGTGATCTTCTGCTCCCGCCCCGAGGCGATCCCGGAGAGCTATCTGCGCTATCTCGCCAACGGCCTGCGGGACGGGTTCGGCCTGATCGGCGTGCCGCTGCGCTTCACGCTGCGGGAAAAGGACAACCCCTACGACAAGCGCAAGGACTGAGCATGCGCGCGGTTCTGCTCGCCGCACTGGCTGGCCTGGTTCTCGCCGGAACGGCATCGGCGCAGAACGCGACCGCGCCCGCCAAGGAGTTGTTCGGCGCCGCCCGAGAGCCGGCGCCGCTCGCGGTGCGCTCGGTCGGTTTCTATTCCAAGGGTTGCATTGCCGGTGCTGTCGCGCTGCCGGTGAGCGGGCCGGGCACGCGCGGGCCGCTCTGGCAGGCCATGCGCCTGTCCCGCAATCGCAACTGGGGACATCCGGCGCTGGTCGCCTATCTCCAGCGATTCGCAGCCCAGGTGCCCAAGGTGTCGGGCTGGACCGGAATTCTGGTGGGCGACATGTCGCAGCCGCGCGGCGGTCCGATGCGGACCGGCCATGCCTCCCATCAGGTTGGGCTTGACGCCGACATCTGGCTCACCCCGAGCCCCGGCGCAGAAATCTCCCGTCCGGACCGTGAGACCATGTCCGCCGTCATGATGGTGCGGCCGGACCGGCTGGACGTGGACCCGGCGGTGTTCACCCGCGATCAGGTGGCTGTGATCCGTGCGGCCGCGTCCGATCCGCAGGTGGAGCGCATCTTCGTCAACGCCGCGATCAAGAAGGCGCTCTGCCGCGCGTCCGGTGATGACCGGGGATGGCTTGCGAAGGTGCGGCCCTACTGGGGCCATGACGCGCACATGCATGTCCGCCTCTATTGCCAGCCTGACAGTCCGGATTGCCGGCCCCAGGAGCCGCCTCCCTCCGGCGACGGCTGTGGCGCGGATCTCGCGTGGTGGTTCACCGACGACGTGCTTCACCCGAAGCCCTCGAAGGAACCGTCCAAGCCCAAGCCGCCCATGACACTGGCCGATCTCCCCGCCGCCTGCACCGCTGTCCTGGAAGCACGCTGACGCGCCGTTTGCACGGCCGGGCCGGAACGGGTATCCAAGACCGGTTCCAAGGAAGCGCCCGGGGCGGCGAGCGCACATCGGAAGCGAGTGCATGTCCCGTCTCGACCGGTATATCTTCTTCACCGCCGCGACAGCCTTCATTGGGGTCACCGTCGTTCTGACGGCCATGATTTGGGCCACCCAGGCGCTGCGTCAGCTGGATCTGGTCACCAGCCAGGGTCAGACCATCCTGGCCTTCCTCGCCATCACGAGCCTCACCGTGCCGACGCTGATCCTGGTGATCGCTCCTGCGGCGCTGTTCATCGCCACCGCCTACACCCTGTTGAAGCTTAACGGCGATTCCGAGATCGTCGTGATGGCGGCCGCCGGCATGAGCCATTGGCGGGTCCTGCGTTCGATGATCATCTTGTCGATCCTGGTGTCGCTGCTCTGCGCCGCGCTCTCCATCGATCTCGTTCCCGCCAGCCTTCGCGGCTTTCGCGATCAGGTCTCGCGGGTGAGGGCGGACGTGGTGTCGTTCGTCGCCCAGCCGGGCCGGTTCGTGAACCTGTCGCCCGGCCTTGTGTTTCATGTGCGCGAGCGGGCCAACAACGGCGTCATGCGCGGCATTTTCATCGACGATGCGCGTGACAAGGAAATATCCACCTATATCGCCGAGCGTGGGCAGATCGTTGAGACCCCAAACGGAATGTTCCTGGTGCTTGAAGACGGTTCCGTGCATCGGCGCACACCTGGGTCGACCAGCATCGGCTCGGTGGTGGCGTTCCAGAGGTATGCGTTCGCTCTGGACGGCCTGACACCGGGTGCGCAGGGCTCCGCCATTCGTCCCAGCGAGCGGTCGTTTGACTATGTGCTGCACCCGCCGTCTGATGATCTCTACCTGCTCACCAATCAGGCTGGCCGTTTCCGGGAAGAGGTGCACAAGCGCCTGTCGTCCGGGCTTTACCCGTTCGCCTTCTTTGCGGTGGCAGCGGCGGCTTTGGCGCGGCCCCGCACCACGCGGCAGAGCCGGAACCTAGCTCTCGCGGCGATCATCCCCGTTATGGTGGGATTGCAGATCTCTTCGTTCGTCGTCGGCGGCCAGTTGCGGACCTCGGAAGCTGCGGTGCCGTTCGCCTACCTGCTTCCGCTGGCGAGCATCGTGATCTGCGGCCTTGCCTTGCAGGGGTGGATCAAGCTGGCCCCGCCCCAGTTTCTGGTGCGGATCGCCGACAGGATTTCCCAAAGCGTGTCACGGCTGACGGCGAACTGACGCATGATCGGTCGCATCCTCGGCTTCTATTTCGCCCGCCGCTTCTTCTCGGCCGTGGTGATGATTTTTTTCTCCTGCGTCTCGCTGATCATGCTCGTGGATTTCCTCGAGATGAGCCGGCGGACGGCGGACCGGGATGCCGTGTCCACGGGAATGGTGGCGCTGCTCACGCTCTATCGGGCGCCCGCTTTCACCGAGCAGCTTCTGCCCTTCGCCGTCCTTTTCGGCGGCATAGCAACCTTCGTGATGCTGTCCCGCCGGCTGGAACTGGTGGTGGCCCGGGCGGTCGGCCTCTCCGCCTGGCAGTTCACGTTCCCGGCGATGGCCGTTGCGTTCCTGATCGGGGTGTTCGCGACCTGCGTGTTCAATCCGGTCTCGGCGGACTTTAAGGAACGCGCGAATCGGATGGAGAGCGAGATCTTTGCCACCTCGCCCTCGGGCGGATTGCTCAGCCCAGGGAAAGGCGCGTTCTGGATCCGCCAGCAGAGCATCGATGGCCAGTCGATCATCCAGGCCGCCGCCACCCAGCAGGGTGGGCGCGAGCTTCTGAACGTCACGGTTTTCGAGTTCGACAGGCAGGGTCACGTTGCGGAAAGGGTCGAGGCGCGCTCCGCGACCCTTGAATATGGTTACTGGGTCTTGAACGACGTTCGAGTGCTGATTCCGGGCTTCGACCAGCAGAAATTCGAGACCTTCAACATCGCCACCAACCTCAATCCCGCGCAGATCCAGGACAGCCTTCTCTCGGCCGAAACCGTGTCCTTTTGGCAACTTCCTGAGGCTATTCAGAGTGCCGAGCACGCCGGCTTTGGTGCAGCGCGATACCGGCTTCAGCTTCAGAGCCTTTTGGCGCGACCGTTTCTCCTGGTGGCGATGGTGTTTATCGCCGCAGTGGTGGGGCTCCGGGTGTTCCGGTTCGGGGGGGTGGGCCAGACGATTCTCGGTGGCGTCGTGGCTGGCTTTCTGCTTTATCTTGGAACCAAGCTTGCCGAGGATCTGGGTGAAGCTGGGGTGGTCCATCCTATTGCTGCTGCATGGTTTCCAGCGGTAGTGGGGATTTTTCTGGGGGTTTTGGTCCTGTTGCACCGGGAGGACGGATGACCGTCGGGTTTTCTCCCGCGGAAGGCCAGACGGCTGTGACCTGGCGGCGCGCGATGCGCCGGGCCGGGATTAGCGGTGCTTTGGCCGGCATCCTGGCGCTTTTGACCTGCCTCGTGGCCCTGGTTCCGGCCCATGCGCAGCCGGCGATCGGCGGCATCGCGAACCTGTCGGGTTCCGCGGGCAAGCCCGATCCGAACAAGAAGATGCTCGTGACCGCCAATGAGCTGGTCTACGACTACGAGAAGAACACCGTCGGCGCGGTGGGCAACGTCCAGCTCTATTACGACGGCGCCAGCCTCGAGGCGCAGCGCGTCATATTCGACCGCAACAAGAGCCTCGTCATCGCGCAGGGCAATGTCCGGCTGAAGCAGAAGGACGGCACGGTCGTCACGGCGGACAACCTCCAGCTTTCGGACGACTTCAAGGAAGGCTTCATCCAGTCCCTGCGGGTCGACACCACCGACAAGGCCCATTTCGCCGCCGTACGCGCGGACCGCACCGTCGGCAACGTCACGGTGTTCCAGAACGGCGTCTACACCGCCTGCGAACCCTGTAAGGACAACCCAGAGAAGCCGGTGCTCTGGCAGATCAAGGCGCAGCGGATCATCCACAATCAAGACGAGCAGATGATCTACTACAAGGACGCCACCTTGGAGTTCTTCGGCCTGCCGATCGCCTATTTCCCCTACTTCTCCAGCCCTGACCCCTCAGTGAAGCGCAAGACCGGCTTCCTGACGCCGGTGTTCGCCAGCTCCAGCCAGCTCGGGTTCGGCACCGGCATCCCGTTCTTCTGGAACATCGCGCCCGACCGCGACATGACCCTGACGCCGGTCTACTACACGCAGCAGGGCCTGCTGATGCAGGGCGAGTGGCGCCAGCGGCTGATCAACGGCTCCTACGACATCCGCGCCGCCGGCATCATGCAGCAGGATAAGGATGCGTTCGCCGGCCTTCCCGGCTACCGCGACAATCGCGGTGTGGTGCAGAGCAAGGGCGAATTCGCCATCACCGACCAGTGGAAGTGGGGCTGGGACGGCACGCTCGCCTCCGACCGCACCTTCATCAACGACTACCACCTCGGCAATTATGTCGACGGGCTGGGCCTCGTGACGGCCGTGCCCACCGAGGTGATCTCGCAGGTCTATGTCACCGGCCAGGGCGACCGCAGCTTCTTCGACGCGCGGGGGCTTTATTTCCTCGGCCTCTCCGTGACCGACAACCAGGACCAGATCCCGGTGGTGGGCACGTTCAACTACAATTACGTGTTCGGGAACCCCATCTGGGGCGGCGAAGCGGGCGTGAAGGTGAACTTCAACTCCGTGTCACGCAGCGAGGCCGATTTCATCGGCACCTCCGCCGCCAATTCCTTCCCGATTGGCGGGCTGGCGATCTCGCCCGGCGCGTGCGCCATTACCAATCCGAACCCCCAGCAATGCCTGCTGCGCGGCGCGCCGGGTGAATACCAGCGCTTGAGCGCCGAGCTTTATTGGAAGAAGTCCCTGACCGATCAGATCGGTCAGGTCTGGACCCCGTTCGTGAGCGCGCGTGTGGACGTGGCTCATGCCGACATCTCCGCGCTTCCGACCAGCTATAGCAACGGCGCCATCCTGCCCGGCCAGAACCCGCTCCAGTCGGGCGAAGAGGATCTGATCCGCGCCATGCCGACCATCGGCCTGGATTATCGCTACCCGTTCATTTCTGTGGAACGCTGGGGCACCCAGACCATCGAGCCGCGCGCTCAGTTGGTGATCCGCCCCAACGAGACCGGCATCGGCAAGCTGCCGAACGAGGACGCGCAGAGCCTCGTGTTCGACGACAACAACATCTTCGACGTGAACAAATATTCCGGCTGGGATCGGGTCGAGGGCGGAGGGCGCCTGAATGTCGGCATCACCTATACCGCCGCGCTGAACAATGCCGGGCTCATCACTGCGTTGATCGGTCAGTCCTACCACCTGTTCGGCATCAATTCGTTCGCGCAGGGCGATATGGCCAATACCGGCCTTGAATCCGGCCTTGAGACCAATGTCTCGGATTATGTGGCGCGGTTCAGCTATTCGCCCACCAACAATCTCGAATTCGTCTCCCGCTTCCGCTTCGACGAAGCCAATTTCTCGATGCAGCGGTTCGAGCTTGAGGGTCGCGCGGTCTTGGACCGGGTGTCGGTCTCGACGATTTACGGCCTCTATTCGCCGCAGCCCCTGCTGGGCTATTACGAAGAGCGCCAGGGCATCTACACCACAGCCTCCTATAAGCTCACCGACGTGTGGACCGTCGCCGGCGGCGTGCGCTACAACATCGCCCAGTCGGGCTTCGACCTCGCGACATTCGGCGTGACCTATGCCGACGACTGCTTCACCCTCGCGCTCAGCTATATCTCGAGCTACGCGCTGGATGGGCCCTACAACACCTCCCCGAACAATGCCGTGATGCTGACCATCGGCCTACGTACGCTGGGTCAGAGCAAGGTCTCCACGTCGCTCGGCTCCAGTTCAGGCATTACAGGCACGAACTGAATTCGTGCCTAGGGATTGTGCTGGCGTAGTGTTGGCCGTATTGCCGCCACAGGAGCCGGCAAGATACGCTTCCGTTATAAGCTCCCGATCCCGCGCCGTTCCGATAGCGTCTTCGCCCAAGGAATGTCGTTGCCCACACAGTGCCACGCCGGATGACGCCATGCTGACCAGTGCTCGACTTCTGCCGATCCTTGGGCTTGCGATCGCGCTTCTTGGCGCCCTGGGAGGCGCGGCACAGGCCCAGCAGATCCTGGTGATGGTCAACGGCGTGCCGATCACATCCTACGATGTGGCGCAGCGCCAGAAGCTGCATACGATGATCGAGAACAAGAGCCCCGGCGCCAAGGACACGCTGGAGGAACTGATCGACGAGCGCATCAAGGTCCAGACCGCGGCCAGGATCGGCATCACGGTGGACGATGACGAACTGGCCAAGATCTATAGCGGCGTCGCGGAGCGCAGCGGGCGCACCGCGGACCAGCTGACCGCCGGCCTGAGCCAGCAGGGCATGGATGTCCGCACCTTCAAGAACAAGCTGCGCGCCGACAATGTCTGGCAGCAATATGTGCGCGCCAAGGCGCCGACCATCAACGTGCGCGACAGCGATGTGCTCGCCGCGCTGAACCGCGATGGCGACACGAATCTAGTATCCACCGAATACAAGCTATACCCGATCATCTTCGTGGTGCCGCGCGGCGCGCAGAATTATGCCGGCCGGCTTGCCGAGGCGAATGCGTTCAAGGCGAAGTTCAGCGGTTGCGACGCCGGGCTTGAAACCGCCAAGGGCCTGCGCGAGGTGGTTGTGCGCTCGCCGGTTCTGCGCCTGTCGTCCGACATGCCCGCCGCCTTGCGGCAGGTTCTCGACAAGACCGAAGTGGGCCGGCTGACGCCGCCGGAGGTCACCCAGTCGGGGGTGGAGATTTTCGCGGTCTGCAGCAAGACCACTGTGAAGGGCGAAAGCTCCAAGAAGCGCGAGATCAAGGATCAACTTGCGTCCAACCAGTTCCAGGTGGAATCCAAGAAGCTGCTGGCGGACCTGCGCAAGTCCGCGCTGATCGTCTACCGCTAATGGAAGCGCCGCTGGCGCTGACCCTCGGCGAACCGGCCGGGATTGGCCCTGAGATCACATTGATGGCCTGGCGGGATCGCGCCGCCCTCGGCCTGCCCTCCTTCTGCGTGATCGGCGATCCGGATCTCCTGCAGCGCCGCGCCCGCTCGCTGGGGCTGGATGTTGCTGTCGAGGTCTGCCGGCTACACGAGGCTGGCGCCGTTTTTCATCGCGCACTCCCGGTGCATCCGGCCGGCTCGCGCGCAACGGCGGCGCCGGGTCGCCCCGACCACACCAGCGCGCCCGCCGTCGTCGAAAGCCTTGACCGGGCCGTGGATCTGGTGCGCGCGGGGGCCGCGCGGGCGCTCGTGACCGCGCCACTGGCGAAGTCGGTCATGTACGCGGCGGGCTTTCCCTTCCCCGGCCACACCGAATATCTCGCGGCCCGCTGCGCCCCAGCCGATGGGCCAGCGCCGCGACCGGTCATGATGATCTGGTCCCCCGAACTGGCGGTGGTGCCTGCGACCATCCATGTGCCGGTGAAGGATGTTCCCGCGCTGCTCACTGTCGCGCTACTGGTGGAGACCGCACGCATCGTCGCGCACGATTTGCAGGTGCGCTTCGGCATCGCCGCGCCCCGCCTGGCTTTCGCCGGCCTCAACCCGCACGCCGGGGAGGACGGCACGATCGGCCGTGAGGACGAGGACGTGGTGCGCCCCGCGGTGGAGGCCCTGAGGAGCGAGGGCATCGACGCGCGCGGTCCGTTGCCAGCGGACACCATGTTCCATCCCGCAGCGCGTGCCGGCTACGACGTTGCGATCGGCATGTATCACGATCAGGTTCTAATCCCCGCCAAGACCCTGGCGTTCCACGACGGGGTGAACACCACGCTGGGCCTTCCCTTCGTGCGCACCTCGCCCGACCATGGCACGGCGTTCGATATCGCTGGCACCGGGCGGGCCGACCCGTCCAGCCTGATCGCGGCGATCAAGCTTGCGGCCCGGCTGGCGGCTGGCGATCGTGCGCATATGTCCGCCCGAGCTGCCGGATGAGCGCCATAGACGAGCTTCCGCCGCTGCGCGACGTGATCCGCCGACATGAATTGTCGGCGCAAAAGTCGCTTGGCCAGAACTTCCTGCTGGACCTCAACCTCACCGCCCGCATTGCCCGGGGCTCCGGCCCGCTCGAAGGCGCGCGCATATTGGAGGTCGGCCCCGGCCCTGGTGGCCTCACCCGCGCGATGCTGGCGCTGGGCGCGGAGAAGGTGGTGGCGGTGGAGCGCGATCGGCGCTGCATCGCCGCTCTCGCCGAGGTGGCAGCGGCCTATCCCGGCCGACTTGAAGTGGTCGAGGGCGATGCGCTGAAGGTGGACGTGCGGCCGCTGCTGGGCGAAGGCCCTGCCCGCGTGGTGGCAAACCTCCCCTATAATATCGCGACGGTGCTTCTCGTCGGCTGGCTGTCGGCCGATCCCTGGCCGCCCTGGTATTCCTCCTTGACGCTGATGTTCCAGCGCGAGGTGGCCGAGCGCATCGTCGCCGCTCCCGGCTCAAAGGCCTATGGACGGCTCGCCGTTCTGGCCGGTTGGCGCACCAGCGCCAAAATCCTTTTCGACGTGGCACCCTCCGCCTTCGTGCCTGCGCCCAAGGTGACGTCCTCGGTGGTGCACCTGGTGCCCCGCGCTGAGCCGCTGCCCTGCGCACTTAGCAACCTGGAGCGGGTGACCGAAGCCGCGTTCGGCCAGCGCCGCAAGATGCTGCGCCAGAGTCTTAAATCGCTCGGGGTCGATACCTTCGCCCTGCTGGAACAGGCGGGCGTGACAGAGACCCAGCGCGCCGAGGAGATCGACGTGGCGGGCTTCGTCAACCTCGCCAATGTCTTCGCGGCATTGAAAGCCGGAACGCCGCGTGTCTAGCGTGCGGTTTCGCCTGTCCGCGCTGCTTCTGGGTCTCTTGGCGCTCGGCGGCGCAGACGCTGCATGGGCGGCTGATCTGAAACTTGAGCGGGTGGTTCTGGTGCAGCGCCATGGGGTGCGCGCACCCACCCAATCCGCCGCGACCCTTGCGGGATGGACCGACAGGGCGTGGCCGTCCTGGCCGGTCGGACGGGGCATGTTGACGCCGCACGGTGCGGAGGTCGTGGGTCTGGTCGCGCGAGCGATGCGCGAGGATTTCGTCATGGCGGGTCTGCTGCCGGCCGGCGATTGCCCCGGAGATGGGCTGGTGGTCTGGGCAGACGGCGAAGACCCGCGGACCCGCGAAAGCGGACGCGTGCTTGCCGAGAGCCTCGCTCCCGGCTGCAATCTCGTTCCAGGCATGGCGGCCGCGACGCGAAAGCTGCGGGACCCAGTGTTCCATTTTCCAGGACCGGCCTGCAATCTCGATGAAGCTGCCGCGCGCAAGAGCCTGGACAACGCCATCGCCTCGCCCCAGGGGCCAAGTCTGGCGGACCCTTCCGCTCTCGCGGCAATCCAAAGCGTCGATAAAATCCTCCGCCCGGTGGGCGCACGGAGCCTTGCGGGTGACGCCTCGTCCGCTGTGATTGACAAGAGTGGCATCCGGCTCACCGGGCCGCTTGCCGTGGCGGCGTCGGTCTCCGAGATATTCCTGCTCCAATATGCCCAGGACTTGCCGGTGGCGCAGGTGGGCTGGGGCGAAGCTGCGGATCCCGCTCAGCTTGAGCCTCTCCTGGCCGCCCGCCGTCGCTCCGCCATGTTGACGCGCAGCCTGCCATATGTCGCCTATCGCCAAGGTGCGGGGATGACGCGCCTGCTGCTGGCGACCCTGGCAGGGGAGCCTCGCGTGGAGGCGCCGGAGGTCGACGCGAGCGTGAAGGTGCTGGCGCTTGCCGGGCATGACACCAACCTGTCCAACATGGCCGGGGTGTTCGGGCTGGACTGGGCCTTGCCCGGCCAGCCGGATGCGACCGCGCCCGCCACCGCCCTGTCTCTCGAACTCTGGCGCGATGGGACGGGCACCGCCTTGGTAAAGGCCAGGGTCTGGTTCTTAGACCTTGAAGGCATGCGCACGCTGAACCCGGCGGCTGCGCATTCCGTGCTTATCCCGTTCCTAGCCTGCCCGACGGCGCGTGATGGCGCATGTCCGCTGATCGATCTCAGCGCACAGATCCTCACCGAAATCCCCGAAGGCTGCGGCCAGACGGCGCCGTAACAGCGCGCTCAGAGTGCGTCGCGCAAGCCCTGTACGAAGCTTGCCAGACCGGTCAGGCGCCGGCGCTTCAGGCGTTCGGCGTTCAGGATCGCGGTGAGCTTCAGGAGGCTGTCCTCGATGTCCTGATTGATCAGGATGTAGTCGTATTCCGTGAAGTGGCTGATCTCGTCCGACGCCTTGGACATGCGCTGGCGCACCACCTGTTCGGAATCCTGGGCGCGGGTGCTTAGCCGCTTTTCGAGGTCTGCGGCGGACGGCGGCAGAAGAAAGACCTTCACGAGGTCCTGCTGCGCACTCTGGTCAAGCTGCTGCGTGCCTTGCCAGTCGATGTCGAACAGCACGTCGCGCCCCGCGGAAAGCGCCGCCTCCACCGCTTTGCGTGGCGTACCGTAGAGGTTTCCAAAGACCGTCGCGTGCTCCAGCAATTCGCCTTCATCGCGCAGCCGGCCAAAGGTCGCCGGATCGACGAAGAAATAGTCCTTCCCCTCCACTTCACTCGGACGCGGTGGGCGGGTGGTGACCGACACCGACATGGTGATGCGGTCGTCCAATTCCAGCAGCTTGCGTGAGAGCGTGGTCTTTCCCGCACCCGAAGGCGAGGACAGGACCAGCATCATCCCCCGGCGGGCGAGGCCGGATTTGGAGCCCGGTTTCCAGCCCGGCAAGGAGAAGTGGGAAGGGGCGGAAGTCACCATGGGGCGCCGGCTCACTCGATGTTCTGAATCTGCTCGCGGAACTGATCCACCAGAAGCTTCAGGTCAAGCCCGATCTGAGTCAGCGCGACCGCATTGGATTTCGAGCAGAGCGTATTGGCCTCGCGGTTGAACTCCTGGGCGAGGAAGTCCAGCTTGCGGCCCACCGGCCCGCCCTTCTCGAGCAGGTCGTATGCAGCCGCCACATGGGCGGTGAGGCGGTCGAGTTCCTCCCGCACATCCGCCTTGGCGGCGAGCAGGGCCGCCTCCTGATGCAGCCGGTCCGGGTCAAGCGGAGAGGCGGCATCGAGCAGGGCGCGAACCTGATCCTGTAGGCGCGCCTTGATATTTTCCAACCGGCGCTCCGGCAGGGCTTCGGCGGCGGCGATGAGCCCAGACATGGCCGACAGGCGTTCCATGAGCACGGTGCGCAGGGCGGCGCCTTCGCTGAGGCGCATGTCGCAGAGCGCCAGAAGCGCCGTCTGGAAGCCCGCGGCGGCATCGCGCGTGATGGCGATGACATCCGCCTCGGTCTGCTCCGCTTCCTTAATGTCGAGCACGCCCTTCACGCCCAGGAGAGCATCGAGGCTCGGCGCTGCAAGGCCGAAGCGCGCGCCCACCTCGCGTGAGGCCGTAATCAGGGCTTCTAGAGCCGGCTGGTTGATGGTGACCGAAACCCCTTCGCCCTCGCGCGCTACGGTAAAGGTGCCGGAGACCGATCCCCGCGACAAAGGCTTCCCGGCCGCCGTGCGAACGGCGGCATCCAGCGCATCAAAGCCGCCGGGAACGCGGAATCGCAGATCCAGTCCCTTGGCGTTCACGGACCGCAATTCCCAGCTCCAGCGCCATTGGCCGGTGATGCCTTGGGCGCGGGCGAAGCCCGTCATGCTGGCGAGAGACATATCCCGGTCCTCAATTCGCCGTCGCCGGTGCGGCGGGCGCAGCGGCGCCGGCGCCGGCGGCGCCCGTCGGGGTGGCGCCGGCTTTCTGGCTGGCTTCGATCTCGCGCCACTTGGCGACATTCTTGTTGTGCTGGTCCAGGGTCTCGGCGAAAGCGTGGCCCCCCGTTCCGTCGGCGACGAAAAACAGGTCCTTGGTCTTCGCTGGGTTGGCGACTGCCGCCAGCGCGTCCTTGCCGGGGTTGCAGATGGGCCCCGGCGGCAGGCCGTCGATGGTGTAGGTGTTGTAGGGCGTTGCGGCCGAAATGTCGGCGCGGGTGATGGGCCGGCCGAGAGAGCCTTTTCCGCCGGCAATGCCGTAGATGATGGTCGGGTCGGATTGGAGTTTCATCTTCCGGTTCAGCCGGTTGATGAACACCGCCGCGACCCTGGCGCGCTCGTCGCCTTTGCCGGTTTCCTCCTCGACGATGGAGGCGAGAACCACCATTTCCTGCGGGGATTTCAACGGCAGAGTGGGGTCGCGCTTGGCCCAGAGGTCGCGCACCACCTTCTGCTGGTCGGCGCTCATGCGGGCAATCAACTCATCGCGCTTCATGCCGCGAACGACGCGATATGTCTCCGGCATCAGCGTGCCTTCCTGCGGCATGCGGGCGGTACCCGTGAGAAGGTCGTTTGCATTGATGCGGTCGATGATCTGCTGGGTCGTCAGGCCCTCGGGGATGGTGATCTGGTGTGGGACGACATGGCCTTCGATGATCGTGTCGAGAACCTTGGCCAGGGAAACCCGAGGCGGAAAGTCATACTCGCCCGCCTGAAGCTGCTCTCCGCGCCGGGCGATCTGCTGGCTGGCGACGAACAGCGCCCAATTCCTGATGATGCCTTCCCGCTCCATCAGTTCGGCGATGTCGCGGGTTCCCGAACCGCGTGGGATCACCACGGTCTTCTGCTGGGCGAGCGGGCCGGGCGCGGTGTACTGCCCCTCGCCGTACCAGGCGAGGATGCCGCCGCCCACGGCAACGAACAGAAGAATGGTGAAAATGGCGCTACCGATCACCACTGCCGGATGGCTGGCGCCACGCGAGGGGCGGCGCTTACGGGCCTTTTCCGCCGCCTTCTGGTCGGGTGTCGCCATGAAAGTCTCCCATTACTCTGCGCATCGGCGGCGCCAGTCACGCGGGCCTGCCTCACGCGGGCCGCGCATGCCGGCCAGGAAAGGGGATAACGTTTTTCTGGACGGAAATAGGACCGCCGGTCACGACGGCCCAGAACTCACGCTTCGAGGCGACGGAAAACGAGGGAGGCGTTGGTGCCGCCGAAGCCAAACGAATTGGACAGGGCGACGTCGATCTTGCGCTCCCGCGCCTTGAGCGGCACCAGATCGATGGGGGTCTCCACCGAGGGATTATCGAGATTGAGCGTGGCCGGGGCGATCTGATCGCGGATCGCCAGCACCGAGAAGATTGCCTCCACCGCACCGGCCGCGCCCAGCAGGTGACCGATGGACGACTTGGTGGAGGACATGGAAACGTTGCCGGCGTTATTGCCCAGCAGGCGCTCGACCGCCATCAGTTCGATTTCGTCGGCCATGGTCGAGGTGCCGTGGGCGTTGATGTAGTCCACATCGCCCGCCGTCACGCCCGCCCGCTTCAGCGCCGCGCTCATGCAGCGGAAGGCGCCGTCGCCATCGGGGGAGGGGGCGGTGATGTGGAAGGCATCGCCCGTCAGGCCGTAGCCGGTCAGCTCGGCATAGATTCTCGCGCCGCGCGCCTTGGCGTGCTCGTATTCCTCCAGCACGACGATGCCCGCGCCTTCACCCATGACGAAGCCGTCACGGTCGCGGTCATAGGGCCGGGAGCCACGGGTCGGGTCGTCGTTGAAGTTGGTGCAGAGCGCCTTGCAGGCGGCAAAGCCAGCGAGGGCAAGACGATTGACGGTGGATTCCGTGCCGCCTGCCAGCATGACGTCGGCATCGCCCAGCCCGATCAGCCGGCCCGCATCGCCGATGGCGTGCGCGCCCGTGGAGCAGGCCGTGACAACCGCGTGGTTGGGACCCTTGAGGCCGTGGGCGATCGAAATATAGCCGCCCGCGAGATTGATCAGGCGGCCGGGAATGAAGAAAGGCGAGATTCTGCGCGGGCCACGATCCTTCAGGATGTGCGCCGCCTCGGCAATGCCCTCGATGCCGCCGATGCCGGAGCCCACCAGGACGCCGGTTGCGATCTGGTCCTCATAGGTCTTGGGATGCCAGTCGGCATCGTCCAGCGCCTGTTTCGCGGCTGCCATGGCGAAGACGATGAACTCATCGACCTTGCGCTGTTCCTTCGCCTCCATCCAGTGATCCGGATTGAAGCTGTCGTCCGAGCCGTCGCCACGCGGAATGATGCAGGCGATCTTGCAAGGCAAGTCGGACACGTCGAAGCGGTCCACCAAGCTGGCACCGCTCTGACCGGCAAGCAGTCGCCGCCACGTCGGCTCGACACCGCAGGCGAGCGGCGTCACCATGCCGAGGCCAGTGACGACAACACGTCTCATGAGGGAACTCCGGGACAATTACGACAACGGCCGCGGGCGATTCGCACCGCGACCGTCTATGTCGAAAAGATCAGGCTCAGCTTGCGTTCTTTTCCAGGAACTTGATCGCGTCGCCAACCGTCAGGATGGTCTCGGCTGCGTCGTCCGGAATTTCCGTGTTGAACGCTTCTTCAAAGGCCATCACGAGCTCGACGGTGTCGAGGCTGTCGGCGCCGAGATCGTCGATGAAGCTGGCATTTTCCGTGACCTTGTCGGGCTCGACGCCCAGATGCTCCGCGACGATCTTCTTCACCCGCTCGGCGATGTCACTCATCGATGCACCCTCGTTGTCTGAATTATGTCTTGCCGTACGGCGACTGTGAGACGGCATAAAGCCTTTCACACGCCGTGCCCAGCCCCCACCGTGCTGACACCCCACTGTATGGGTGAAGCACAGAAATTCCACATCCGAACGGGCGTTCCTAAAGCTCGGTCGGATGGAGCGGGTCGTTACCACACTTCCTCAGCCTATGCCAGCAAAGCCCATCCCGGCGTCAAGGTCCAGTCTGGGTTGCCGGATAAGGCTCAGATCATCGCCATGCCGCCGTTTACGTGCAGCGTCTGGCCGGTGACATAGGCCGCTTCGTTGGACGCCAGATAGACACAGGCGGAGGCGATATCGTCCGGCGAGCCAAGGCGCGCCGCTGGCACGGCCTTCAGAATGCCTTCGCGCTGCTTCTCGTTCAGCGCGTCGGTCATCGGCGTTGCGATGAAGCCGGGCGCGACGCAGTTCACGGTCACGCCGCGGCTGGCCACTTCCTGCGCCAGCGACTTGCTCATGCCGATCATGCCGGCCTTCGCTGCGGCATAGTTCCCCTGGCCCGCATTACCGGTCACGCCGACGATCGAGGTGATGGAGATGATGCGGCCCGAACGGCGGCGCATCATGGAGCGCACGGCGGCGCGCGACAGGCGGAAGGCGGCGGTGAGGTTCACAGCGATCACCTGATCCCACGCCTCGTCGGAGAGGCGCATGAAGATGTTGTCGCGGGTGATGCCGGCATTGTTGACCAGGATGTCCACCTGGCCGAGGGCAGCTTCCGCGTCGGGAATCAGCTTTTCCACGTCTTCCGTCACCCCGAGATTGCAGGGGAGGACATGCACCCGGTCCCCCATCTCAGCCGCGATGGCATCCAGCGCCTCGCGACGGGTTCCCGAGACCGCGACAATCGCGCCCTGGGCGTGGAGGGCCTTGGCGATGGCGCCGCCGATGCCGCCCGTGGCGCCGGTGACGAGCGCGGTCTTGCCGCTGAGGTCGAACATGGGAGGCTCCGGACAATAGATATGAATGGGGGAAGGCGCCTCAGGCGGCGGGTGCGCGCCGGGCGGTGATGAAGGCGGCCACATCATCGGGTGTGCCGATGGCGGAGGCGGTGATGTCCTTGGTGATCCGGCGCGAGAGGCCGGAGAGCACCTTGCCGGCGCCGACCTCGACTGTGCGGGTCACGCCCGCGCCCGCCATGAACAGCACGCTTTCGCGCCAGCGCACGGTGCCGGTCACCTGCTCGACAAGAAGGCGCACGATCTCCTGCGGGTCGGTGACCGGGCCGGCCTTCACGTTGGAAACCAGTGGGACGACCGGCGCCCTGACGGCGCTGGATGCCAGCGCCTCGGCCATGATCTTCGCAGCCGGCGCCATGAGTTGGCAATGGAAGGGGGCGGATACGGGCAGGAGGATGGCGCGCGATGCACCCTTGGCCTTGGCGATCTCGATCGCCCGGTGGACCGCCTGCGTCGCGCCGGAGACCACCACCTGGCCGTCGGCATTGTCGTTGGCGGCCTGACAGACCTCGCTGCCGGCAGCTTCCGCCGCCACTGCCACCGCGTCCTCATAGCTAAGTCCAAGCAGCGCGGCCATGGCGCCCTGGCCCACGGGCACCGCGTCCTGCATGGCCGTGCCACGGATGCGCAGCAGGCGGGCCGCATCGGAAATGCTCAGCGCGCCGGCGGCCGCGAGGGCGGAATATTCGCCCAGCGAATGGCCGGCGACGAAGGCGGCTTCCTTCGCAAGGTCGAGCCCGGCTTCGGCTTCCAGCACACGCATGGCGGCGAGCGACACCGCCATAAGGGCGGGCTGCGCATTGGCGGTGAGGGTCAGGTCTTCCGCCGGGCCGTCCCACATGAGCTTAGACAGGGACTGCGAAAGTGCCGCGTCCACCTCGTCGAACACCGCGCGTGCGGCTGGGAAAGCGTCGGCGAGGCTTTTGCCCATTCCGACCGCCTGGCTGCCCTGTCCGGGGAAAATGAAGGCCGTGCTCATGCGCGTTCCCTTATAGCTTTTATCTGGCCGGTAAATTGGGGAGGGGAGAGACACCGGGATGTCGAGGGTGTCAAGGGTCGTGCTGGCGGGCAAAAGTGGAGGAGGCGCAGCACACCAAAAAGCCGAACTTGTCGCCATATTGGTTGCCTTGGCGCTCTTTTTGAAAGTGAGGTCTTGATAATCGCCGCTCAGCGACAACCTGAGCAATATTCTTTGCAGAAGGTATGGAGGGGTTGATGCAGTCCAGCGCCCATATTGAAGATATTATAAATACACTTTTTGATTCACGGAAATTTATTGTTAGATTGCTTGAGAATTTTTCCACCTACGGATTTGATCGCGAAAATGCAGTGATTAGGATTGGGGTGTCCGGTACCGGACGCTTTCCTAACTATTGTATTCAGGAGGGATGCGGCGAACGAAGCGTCAAGATTTTGCACGAAGTTGTGCTTCGTGGGTATGCGAAACGCGAAGTTTTTCATGGTCAGAGCCATAATTCTATTTTTCAAGACAGATTCATGGGCAGCAGTTGGAGTTCGGTGGAGATGACCTTTAGGGAGGTGCGCTCCATCCTTGCGAAGCTCGGCACGAGCGCAGTGGTTCACTAATTTTTGGCTCGACGCCATCGTGCTCGGCAAAGCCAAACCTTGCATCGGCGGCCAAATCTGCTATACGCCCCGCTTCCGTTGCCCCGGTCGGGGGCTGAACGGACGGCTGGCTTTTGTCGCGCAAGCGAAAAGAGCCGGTAGGGTAGGTGCCCGTCGTCCCGTGTCCCCGCCTTCCGAGCTGACGAGCCTTTCCAAAAGGTTCGAAAGGGCTTGACGCCGGGGGATGGTCGAACAGGAAAGGCAAGAGACACATGGCTCTTTACGAGCACGTGTTCCTCGCGCGCCAAGACGTCACGGCGCAGCAAGTCGAGGAACTGACCACCCGCTTCAAGGGTGTTATCGAGGCGAACGGCGGTTCGGTCGGCAAGACCGAATATTGGGGTGTGAAGACCCTGACGTATCGCATCAACAAAAACCGCAAGGCGCACTTCACGCTCGTCAACATCGACGCCCCTGCGGCGGCGGTGGCGGAGATGGAGCGCCAGATGCGCATCGATGAGGACGTTCTGCGTTTCCTCACCCTGCGCGTCGAGGAGCACGAGGAAGGCCAGTCGGCCATGCTCCAGAAGCGTGACCGCGACGACCGCGAGCGCGGCGAGCGTGGCTTTGGCGGGGATCGCGGCTTCGGCGGCGGCGACCGTGGCTTCGGTGGTGGTCGCGACCGCGACGACCGTCCGCGCCGCCCCCGTGATCGTGAAGAAGTTCCGGGCGAGGAGACGGTCTGATGGCATTCGCTCAAGCTGGTGGCGCCGGCGGCGGTCAGCGCCGTCCGTTCTTCCGTCGTCGCAAGACCTGCCCGTTCTCCGGCCCGAGTGCGCCGAAGATCGACTACAAGGACGTGCGGCTCCTGCAGCGCTACATTTCCGAGCGCGGCAAGATCGTGCCGAGCCGCATCACTGCGGTCTCCGCCAAGAAGCAGCGCGAACTCTCGTCCGCCATCAAGCGTGCGCGGTTCCTGGGTCTGCTGCCCTTCGTGATCCGCTGATCGCGGTTTGGCGCTCCTTTCGGAGCGCCTGAGACATAAGAAGATGCCGCGGCTCCTCGCGGCATCTTCAGTTGAGGCCGGCATTGCGACCGGTCTCTAACCGCCCCGGCGGGACAGCGAGAGAATGGTACAGATCTTACTCATCGGCATCGCCGCCGGCGCGGCGTCAGCACTTCTCGTGGCGGGTGTCGCTACGGGAACGGTGCTTGCCGTGCCCCTGTTCTATCTCGCCCCCCTTCCCGTCATGGTGGCCGCCCTCTCGTTTACCCATTGGGCGGGCCTGATTGCGGTCGCGGCTGCGGGCGCGGGCCTTACATTTGTGTTTGGCGGCACGTTTCTCATCGCCTATCTCATCGGCATCGGCGGACCGGCCTGGGCGCTTGCCTACGCGGCGCTGCTGGCCCGTTCGGAACCTGCGGGACGCGGCGGGCTGGTGTGGTTTTCCGTGACCGGGCTCGTTCTGGTCGCCGCCGTGGTCGCGAGCGCCGGCACGATCATCGGCCTCCTCACCATCGCATCCAATTACGAGGCCTATCGAACCGCCGTGGGCGCCGCCTTCGAGGCGTTCGTCCAGGTCCAGAAGGATGGCGGCGGAACGGGCGGTATGGCGCCGGCGGATGCGGCGAATATGGCGTCCCTGGTGGCGCTGGTTCTGCCGCCCATGGCCGGCACCCTCTCCATGGTCACGCAGCTCATTTGCCTCTATCTCGCGGGCCGCGCGACCCTGCTTTCCGGCCGGCTTGCCCGCCCCTGGCCGGACCTCGCGGCGATCCGGCTGCCGCCGGTGACCTCGCTTGTGCTGGCGGTGATCATCGCCGCATCTGTGGCGCCCGGCATGATGGGGCTGTCCGCCTCTGTCGCCGGGGCGACGCTGGTGACAGGCTTCACCATCGCCGGCTTTGCGGTGCTGCATTTCCTGACGCGCGGCCGCAGCGGTCGCTCTCTTATTCTCACCGCTGCATGGGTCGCGACCGCGACACTCGGCTGGCCGGCGCTGATTATCGCCGGTCTCGGGTTGGTGGACACCATGTTCGACCTGCGAACGCGCCTGGGAACAGGCGGCGGTCCCCCCGCCGCCAATGACCGCTGAGCGGTCTAAATTCACGACGAAATCATCCAATATCAATCGAACCCAATACCAATCGAACACGGAACTGAAGGAGATCAAAATGGACGTTATTCTTCTCGAGCGAGTCGCCAAGCTCGGTCAGATGGGCGAAGTGGTGCGTGTGCGCGACGGTTATGCCCGGAACTTCCTGCTGACGCAGGGCAAGGCGCTGCGCGCCACCAAGGACAACCGCAGCAAGTTCGACCAGATGAAGACCCAGCTTGAGGCGCGCAACCTCGAGCTGAAGAAGGAAGCCGATGCGGTCGGCGTCAAGCTCAACGGCACCAGCGTGGTCTTGGTTCGCCAGGCCGGCGAGAGCGGCCAGCTCTACGGCTCCGTCTCCACCCGCGATCTCGCCGATGCCCTGACCGCCGCTGGCTTCACCGTCGGCCGTCATCAGATCGTGCTGAACCACCCGATCAAGCTCATCGGTCTGCACAAGGTGCCCGTCACCCTGCATCCCGAAGTCGAAGTCAGCATCACCGCCAACGTCGCCCGCAGCGCCGAAGAGGCCGAGCGTCTTGCCCGTGGCGAGAACGTGATGGTGCCGGTGGACGAGGACGATGAGGACGAAGTGGCCGCCGACGACACCGACGAGAATTTGGTCGAGGTTCTTGCCGAGGAAGGTGAAGAAGAGGCCTGAGAAAAACTCAGCCGTCTTCCCTGAGATGATAGACGCCCGGCGAAAGCCGGGCGTTTTCTTTTGGCGGGGCCGGCCGTAGCGCTATCCCCGCGCCGACCGCAAAGCCGCCGCCGCCGCGACCGGGCCGAGCACCAGGGCGAACAGGGCGAGACCGATGAGCACCCGGAATGGCGTGCCGAAGGGCACCGGCCCGGTGACGGCAGCCCCGGTGGCGGAGACGGCGAAGATCAGCACAGGAATCGCGAGTGGCAACACCAGAACCGCGATCAGCAGCCCGCCGCGTCGGAACGCGCCGGCGAAAGCTGCGCCGATCAAGCCCAGGGCGGTCACGGCGGGGGTGCCCACCAGCAGTGTCGCCACCAGCGCGCCGATCGCCGCCAGATCAAGATTGAGCATCAGAGCCAGGAACGGCGCGGCCAGCACCAGGGGCAGGCCGGTGGCGATCCAATAGGCCAGCCCCTTGGCTGCGGCCACCAGTTCCAGTGGCAGGATCGCCCCGGAGAGGGCGTCGAGCGAGCCATCCTCCACATCGGCGGCAAATAGGCGTTCCAGGCCGATCAGGCTGGCCAGCATGGCGCCGATCCAGAGGATCGCGGGGCCGATACGCGCCAGCAGCACCAGGTCTGGCCCCACCGCGAACGGCACCACCGCCACCACGGAAAGGAAAAACACCACGCCGAGACCCCCGCCTCCGCCCGAGCGGGTGGCGAGGGCGAGATCGCGCCGCACCAGGGCGAAAAAGGCGGCGATCATGCGCGGGCTCCGAGCCGCAGATCCCGTGCGCCGGGGCCGAAATCCAACGGGGCGTGGGTGGCGGCGAGGATGAGGCCGCCCTGCGCGAGATGGGCGCGCCCGAGTGCCGCGAATTGCGCCTGGGCGCTCGCGTCCAGAGCGGTTGTCGGCTCATCCAATAGCCAAACGGGCCGATGCGAGACCAGCAGCCGGGCGGTCGCAAGGCGGCGTTTCTGCCCGGCGGAAAGAACCTGGGCGGGCAGGCGGCCGAGGCCCCCCAGGCCGACGGCCTCCAGCGCGTCCGCCACGTCCAGGCCCGGCATGCCGAGGACCTTGCGCCAAAACCTGAGATTCTCAGTGACGGTGAGGGCGCCCTTCACTCCGTCCTCGTGCCCGAGATAATGAATCTGCTCGGCGGGACGCGCATCCTCGCCAATTCCCGTCAATTGCACGCGGCCCGATGTCGCGGTCATGAGCCCAGCCACGATCCTCAACAGGGATGACTTTCCCACCCCGTTCGCACCGGTGACGATGAGTGCCTCACTTGGACTGATTATAAAATCCAGGCCTTCGAACAGCAGGCGGGTGCCACGCCGGCACGCCAAAGCGTGGCCGGAAAGGAATACCCCTGACCATCGCGGTCCGAGCGTCGCATTTGGTGCATGGCACATTCGTTCGTCTTATCGCATGACCGCGGTTTAAAATGGCTCTATAAAGCGGCTGAACCGCATCGTCCAAGATGGGATGGCACCTCGCGCTGCCACAACCTCGGACTGTTGGCGTCGGTCGATAATCGAACCGGAGACAAAGCGCCGTGACCTCCCTTGACAGCTTCAAGTGCCGCACCTCCCTGTCCGTCGGTGGCAAGGAATATGTCTATTACAGCCTTGAAGCTGCCGAGAAAAACGGTCTGACGGGAATTGCCCGGCTGCCGTACTCGATGAAGGTGCTGCTGGAAAACATGCTGCGCTACGAGGACGGACGCAGCGTCACCAAGGATGATGTGCTCGCGGTCGCCGATTGGCTGACCCTGCGCGGCAAGGCCGAGAAGGAAATCGCCTACCGGCCGGCGCGCGTGCTGATGCAGGACTTCACCGGCGTTCCCGCTGTGGTCGATCTTGCCGCGATGCGCGATGCCATGGTGAACCTGGGTGGCGACCCCGAGAAGATCAACCCGCTGGTGCCGGTCGACCTCGTCATCGACCATTCGGTGATCGTGAACTATTTCGGCGATTCCACCGCCTTCCAGAAAAACGTCGAGGAAGAATACAAGCAGAACCAGGAACGCTATCGCTTCCTGAAGTGGGGCCAGAGCGCGTTCGACAATTTCCGCGTCGTCCCTCCCGGCACCGGCATCTGCCACCAGGTGAACCTGGAATATCTCGCCCAGACGGTCTGGACGCGCAAGGAAGAGCTGAACGGCAAGACCGTCACGGTGGCCTATCCCGATACGCTGGTGGGCACCGACAGCCACACGACGATGGTGAACGGCCTCGGCGTGCTGGGCTGGGGCGTCGGCGGCATCGAGGCGGAAGCCGCCATGCTCGGCCAGCCGATCTCCATGCTCATCCCGGAAGTGATCGGCTTCCGGCTGTCCGGCAGGATGAAGGAAGGCATCACCGCAACCGACCTCGTGCTGACCGTCACCCAGATGCTCCGCAAGAAGGGCGTGGTGGGTAAGTTTGTGGAATTCTACGGTTCCGGCCTCGACTATCTCTCGTTGGCGGACCGCGCCACCATCGGCAACATGGCCCCTGAATACGGCGCCACCTGCGGCTTCTTCCCTGTTGACCGCGAGACCATCGATTATCTCGACGAGACCGGACGCAAGGACAGCCGCGTCGCGCTGGTCGAAGCCTATTCCAAGGCGCAGGGCATGTGGCGCAAGAAGGACACGCCCGATCCTGTCTTCACCGACACGCTTGAACTCGACCTCGACACGGTGCTGCCCTCCATGGCGGGGCCCAAGCGTCCCCAGGATCGCGTGCTGCTGGCCGATTCGAAGGCCGGCTTCATCGGTGCGCTCGAAGGCGAGTTCAAGAAGCCCGGCGCAGCCGACATCCGCTTCCCGGTGGCGGAACACGATTACACCCTGGGCCATGGCGACGTGGTGATCGCCGCCATCACCTCCTGCACCAACACCTCCAACCCCTCGGTGCTGATCGCCGCCGGCCTGCTCGCGAAGGCAGCGGTCAAGCGTGGCCTGAAGTCGAAGCCCTGGGTGAAGACCTCGCTCGCGCCTGGCTCCCAGGTGGTCGAGGGTTATCTGAAGGCCGCTGACCTTCAAGAATATCTCGACGCGCTCGGCTTCAACCTGGTGGGCTTCGGCTGCACCACCTGCATCGGCAATTCCGGCCCGCTGCCGGAGGCCATTTCCGAGTCCATCAACAAGAACGACATCGTCGCTGGCGCGGTGATCTCGGGCAACCGCAACTTTGAAGGCCGCGTGAACCCTGACGTGAAGGCGAACTATCTCGCCTCGCCCCCGCTGGTGGTGGCCTACGCAATTGCCGGCTCGCTCCAGGTCGACCTGACCACCGAGCCGCTGGGCATGGATGACGACGGCAAGCCCGTTTACCTCAAGGATATCTGGCCCTCCAACAAGGAGATCGCCCAGTGCATTCGCGACAACGTCACCAAGAAGATGTTCAAGGAAAAATATTCCGACGTCTTCAAGGGCGATGAGCACTGGCAGAAGATCGCCATCCCCACCGGGCAGACCTACGCTTGGCAGGATTCCTCCACATACGTGCAGAACCCGCCGTATTTCGTGGGCATGAGCAAGACCCCGGACCCGGTCGCCGACATCATCGATGCCCGCGTCCTCGGCCTGTTCCTGGATTCGATCACCACCGACCACATCTCTCCCGCCGGTTCGATCAAGGCGTCGAGCCCTGCGGGCCAGTATCTGGTGGAGCACCAGGTGCGCCCGGTGGACTTCAACCAGTACGGCACGCGTCGCGGCAACCACGAAGTGATGATGCGCGGCACCTTCGCCAATATCCGCATCAAGAACCAGATGATCCCCGGCGTCGAAGGCGGCATTTCGGTGCACTACCCCGACGGCGAGCAGGCGCCGATCTATGATGTCGCGATGCGCTACAAGGCGGAAGGTGTTCCGCTCGTGGTGCTCGCCGGCAAGGAATACGGCACCGGATCCTCGCGCGATTGGGCCGCAAAGGGCACCAAGCTGCTCGGCATCCGCGCCGTGGTTGCGCAGTCCTTCGAGCGTATCCACCGCTCGAACCTGGTGGGCATGGGCATCATGCCGCTGGTGTTCGAGGAGGGGACCTCCTGGCAGACCCTGGGCATGAAGGGCGACGAACTGGTCACGCTGCGCGGTATCGTGGGCGATCTCAAGCCGCGCCAGACGATGACCGCCATCGTCGCTTATGCCGACGGCCGGGTGGTGGAAGTGCCGCTGATCTGTCGGATCGATACGCTGGACGAACTGGAGTACTTCCGGTCCGGCGGTATCCTGCCGTATGTCCTGCGCTCGCTGGCGGCCTGATTTTTTGAGGCTTCATCAGTTGTCCCGGCTTTGCCCGGGCAACCGGAACGCTCCGGGCGCGTGACGCCCTGATATGGCCGGGTCACACCCGGCCATATTCATGTCGAAGAGGCCGGCATTCCGGTTTGGCGATGCGCGCACGGCGCGTCCGCCGATCTCTCACCGCGAATTGACTGGCCTCCGGCGTACCGCACGCCTATGCGTGACTCTCCCTCTGGATGGTCCATTCCGTTGCATGTGCCGATGAGCCGTTCCTCGCACCGCACCGCAGTCGTTTTCGCCGCAGCATTGCTGTGCGCGATGGCCGGCGGCCGGGCACAGGCACAGACGCCGGTGGCCCCGAAGCCGGTGGCCGCTGCTTCATCCACCCCGAAGGCGGTGGTGGAGCTTTTCACCAGCCAGGGCTGCGCCTCCTGCCCGCCCGCAGATGCGCTCCTCGGTGAAATCGCCAAGGACCCCGACGTGATCGCGATCACGCTCGCTGTGGATTATTGGGATTACATCGGCTGGAAGGATACGCTCGCCAAGCATGGCCATTCGATGCGCCAGCGGGCGTATGCGGAGCAGCGCGGCGACCGCATGATCTACACGCCGCAGATGGTGATCGACGGTTTCGTCCCCGCCAAGGGGAGCGACAAGGCAGCGGTCATCAAGGCCATGGTCCGCGCCAAGGATGTCGCCCAAGTGCTCTCCGTTCCGGTAACGCTGTCCCGCAAGGGCGATGAACTGGTGGTGGAGGTTGCAGCCCTCGCGCGGCACGCGGAGAGCCCGGCCTTTGTCGCCGATATCTGGGTCTGCCCGGTGATTCGCACCCATGAGGTGGCGATCAGCCGGGGCGAGAATGCCGGCAAGACCATCACCTACACCAATATCGTGCGCGGCTGGGTCAAGCTCGGCCCCTGGAAGGGCGAGGCGGCCACCTATTCGGTTCCGATCGCCCGAGTCACGCCAGATGGCGAGGATACGGTGGTCGTCATGGTGCAGTCAGGGACGCAGACGGCACCGGGTCCGATCCTCGGTGCCGCCCGCCTTTCCCTGAACTGACGCCGATCAGGCGTCCTTAAAGCGTCGCGCCAACGCCTCGGACGAGCGCGCCAGCAGCCCGCTGTCGGAGCCGACCGCGGTGAACACCGTACCCGCCGCCATGTAGCGTTTCGCCAGCGCCTCGTCGGAGGTCAGAATGCCCGCCCGATTTCCGGCGGCGGTGATGCGGCGGATGGTCTTCTCGATCATGTCGACGATATAGGGATCGCCCTGCTTGCCGAGATAGCCGACGCTGGACGACAGGTCGCCCGGCCCGATGAAGACGCCATCAATGCCCTCGACCGCGCAAATCTCCTCCAGATTGTCGAGCGCCACCTGCGTCTCCACCTGGACCAGAACGCAGATCTGCTCCTCGCACCGGGCGTAATAATCCTTGATCCGGCCGAAGCGCGAGGCGCGGGAGGCGGCGGCAAAGCCACGGATGCCGTTGGGGGGATAGCGCGTGGCGGCGACCGCCGCGCGGGCTTCCTCGGCATTTTGGACCATGGGAACGAGGAAGGTCTGAACCCCGGCGTCCAGATAGCGTTTCGTGACGACCGAATCGTTCCAGGGAATGCGCACGATGGGTTGCGCCGCCCCCTCCATCACCGCCTGGAGCTGGCTGTAGATGATAGGGAGTTCGCTGGGCGAATGCTCGGTGTCCAGCAGCAGCCAGTCGAAGCCGGAGCCGGCGAGGATTTCGGCGGTGAAATTGCTGGGCACCGAACACCACAGGCCGATCTGCTGGCGCCCGGCGTGAATCGCGTGCTTGAAGCTGTTGATGGGCAGGTCCACGTTTTGCTCCCGGAAGTTTCAGAAGATTGCCGGCTCGCCCACGGGCGCGCCGAAGGATGTCTCAAGGAAGTCGAAGTCACACCCCTCGTGTGCCTGGCCGATGTGGCGGGTGAACATCCAGCCATATCCGCGCTCGAAGCGGGGCGGCGGCGCCACCCAGGCGGTACGGCGCCGTTCAAGCTCGTCGTCCGCGACCTCAAGGGAAATGGTCCGCGCCTCCACGTCCACCGAAATAATGTCGCCTGTCTCCACCAGTGCCAGCGGGCCGCCGATATAGGCTTCGGGGGAGACATGCAGCACGCAGGCCCCATAGCTGGTGCCGCTCATGCGCGCATCCGAAATGCGCAGCATGTCCCGCACCCCCTGTTTCACCAGCTTCTTCGGCAAGGGCAGCATGCCCCATTCCGGCATGCCTGGCCCGCCCTGGGGCCCGGCATTGCGCAGCACCAGCACATGATCGGGGGTGACGTCGAAATCGTCCCGGTCGATCACCGCCTTCATGGCGGGATAGTCATCGAACACGATGGCGGGGCCGGAATGCTTCAAGAGGTGCGGCTCGCAGCAGCCGGGCTTGATGACGCATCCCTCCGGGGCGAGATTGCCCTTGAGAACGGCGAGCGCGCTCTGGTCCGTGGCGGGCCGATCGAGCGGGCGGATGACGTCGTCATTATAGATGGTGGCGTTGGCGATGTTCTCGCCGACGGTGCGGCCGGAGACAGTGAGCCTGTCGAGGTCGAGGTGATCGCGGATGCGGGTCATCAGCGCCGGCAGGCCGCCGGCATAGAAGAAGTCTTCCATCAGATAGGTATCGCCGGTGGGGCGCACGTTCGCCAGCGTCGGCACCTTGCGGCTCGCCGCCTCGAAATCATCCAGCGTCACCGGGCAGCCGGCACGGCGCGACTGGGCGAGGACGTGGATGATGGCGTTGGTGGAGCAGCCCATCGCCATGGCGACCGCGATGGCGTTCTCGAAGCTGCCGCGCTGCTGAATTTTAGCCGGCGTCAGATCCTCCCACACCATATCGACGATGCGCCGCCCGGCCGCCGCGCACATGCGCTGGTGGTTGGAATCCGCCGCCGGGATGGAGGAGGCGCCCGGCAGCGTCATGCCGATGGCTTCGGCGATGGCGGTCATGGTGGAGGCGGTGCCCATGGTCATGCAATGGCCGAACGAGCGGGCGATGCCGCCCTCGATGTCGAGCCAGTCCTGGTCCGATATGTTACCGGCGCGGCGCTCGTCCCAATATTTCCAGGCGTCCGAGCCGGAGCCCAGGATCTTACCCTTCCAATTGCCCCGCAGCATCGGGCCGGCGGGAACGAATATGGCAGGCAGGCCGGCGCTGGTGGCGCCCATCAACAGCGCCGGGGTGGTCTTGTCGCAGCCCCCCATGAGCACCACGCCATCCACCGGGTGGGAGCGGATTAGTTCCTCCGTGTCCATGGCCAGGAGGTTGCGGTAGAGCATGGTGGTCGGCTTGACGAAATTCTCCGCCAGCGAAATCGCCGGCAGTTCGATGGGAAAGCCCCCGGCCTGCAACACGCCGCGCTTCACATCCTCCACCCGCGCCTTGAAGTGTGCGTGACAGGGATTGATGTCCGACCAGGTGTTGACGATGGCGATGGCTGGGCGGCCGACGAAGTCCTGCGGGGCATAGCCCATCTGCATCACGCGCGAGCGATGGCCGAAGCCGCGCAGATCATCCTGCGCAAACCAGCGCGCGCTGCGCAGCGTCTCGGGGGTCTTGGGGCGATTGGTCATGGGAGATCAGGCTGAGCCTCTATCACGAGCGCGGTCGACTCCCTCTCCCGCAAGCGGGAGAGAGAGTGGCAATATCCTGCTACTCCGTTGGCGTGATTTTGCCTTCCGTAATCACCTGCTTCCACATGGCCTCCTCCTTGGCCTGGAAAGCGGCGAATGCGGCAGGTGAATTGGCGACCACCTCAAATCCGATGTCATTAAGCTTTTTCTTGGTTTCCGGGTCGCTCAGCGCGGCCATCAGGGACGCCTCGATCTTGGCTTTCACATCGGCGGGCAGCCCCTTGGGGCCGGCGGCTGCCTGCCAGGAGTAGACCTCCAGCGGCACCCCGGCCTGCGCCATGGTTGGGGTGTCGGGAAACACGCTGGTCCGGTCTGCGGCAGTGACCGCCAGCAGCTTCAGCTTGCCGGCGCGGATCTGGTTCGCCACGGACGCCAGATTCTGGAACGAGACGTCGGCATGTCCGCCCATCAGATCGTTAATGGCGGGGCCGCCGCCCTTGTATGGGACGTGCACCCCCTGGGTGCCGGTCTTCTGCCAGAACATGGCTGCGGTGAGATGGTCGGATGAGCCGATGCCGGACGAGGCGAATGTCACCTTGTTCGGGTTCTTCTTCATGTACTCGACCAGTTCCTTGACCGAATTCGCCGGGAAGTTGGGCGATGTCACCAGCACGTTCGGGGTCCGCACCGCGACCGTGAGAAGGTCGAAATCCTTTTGCGGGGAGTAGGCGAGGTTGGGGTAAAGCGCGGGGTTTATGGCGAAGACGCCGATGGAGCCGACCAGCAGCGTGTATCCATCCGGCGCTGAGCGGGCCATTTGCGCGGCGCCCTGGCCGCCGTTCGCGCCCGGCTTGTTGTCCACCACCACGCTCTGGCCCAGCACTTCCGCCATCTTGGGGGCGAGGAAGCGGGCGGTGCTGTCCGAGGCGCCGCCGGCGGGGAACGGGACGATCACCGTGACCGTCCGGTCGGGATAACCGGCGGCGAAACATGAGGTGCTGACGGCGACGCTCAAAAGAGCGGCGCACATCAATTTGAGCGATGGCATCTGGCGTCCTCCCAGGACTTTTCCTCCCGGCCGTTCGGCCCGGATTTGCCCGTCTGATACGGGTCTAAAGAGACTGAAACACTAATGCATTAGTTGGTCAATCGGATTTCATGCTATGACGGGCGGGCATGAACGAGGCGATCAATCCGCAGCTTCTCCCCCGCCCGGCGCGCGACCGCTCCCGGCAGGCGGCGCCGCAGGTGTTCGACTATCTGCGCGCGCAGATCGTCGGAATGGTGCTGCCGCCCGGCGCGACACTGCCGCGCGCGGCGCTTCAGGGCCTGTTCGGCGTTTCGTCCACTCCGGTGCGCGACGCTCTCATGCGCTTGGAGGAAGAGGGCCTGGTGGAGGTATTTCCCCAGCACGCCACCAAGGTCAGCCCGATTGATCTTAGCCAAGCCAAGCGCACCCAGTTTCTGCGCCGTTCCATCGAGCAAGAGGCGGTGCGCCTGTTGGCCGAGGCTGCGGACCGGCCTGCCGCTATCTCTGCGCTTGAAGCCGTCATCGCCCGGCAGCAAGCCCTGCTTGCCGCCGGCGACCTCGAAGCCTTCGACGCGGCGGACCGGGCGTTCCATGAAACCTTGTGCGATCTGGTGGGAGCAGGGGAGCTTTGGGCCCTGGTGCGCCGCTCCTCCGGCCATATCGATCGATTGCGCCGCCTGAACCTGCCGCTCGCCGGCAAGGCGCCACAGATCATCGTCGATCACGAGGCCATCGTCGCCGGCATCGCGGCGGGGGATGGCGGAGAGGCACAGCGCGCGGTGCGCGACCATCTCTCCCGCTCACTCGCCTCAGCGGACGGGATGCGGCGGGACCGGCCGGACTATTTTCGCGACTGACCCCGCGCGGTGCCTGTTCTCCCCCTGGCGAATTTTCTGCTATCTGCTCCACAGGCAATAGCAAAAAAGGCGGTCCGCCCGCCGGGGAGAGAAGCCATGCTCACCACCGTCGATTCCTTCGACCGCATCGGCGAGGAGAACGCGTTCGCGGTTCTCGCCCGCGCCACCAGTCTGGCCGCCCAGGGCCGCGACATCATCAATCTCGGCATCGGCCAGCCGGATTTCCGCACCCCGCAGCATATCGTCGAAGCCGCCATCAAGGCGCTCCAGGACGGCCACCACGGCTACACCCCCTCGGTGGGGATCCTGCCGCTGCGCGAGGCGGTGGCGCGCGATCTCCACCGCCGCTACGGCGCCGAGGTCGATCCCGGCCTGGTGATGATCGTGCCCGGCGGCAAGGTGACGATGTATGCCGCCATCCGCCTGTTCGGCGAGCCGGGCGCGGAGATCCTCTATCCCGACCCCGGCTTCCCGATCTATCGCTCGATGATCGAGCACACCGGCGCGACGCCGATCCCGGTGCCGATCCGCGAGGAAAACGGCTTCGCCTTCTCCGCTGAGGAGACGCTGGCGCTCATCACGCCGAAGACCCGCCTGCTGATCATCAACTCGCCCGCCAACCCCACCGGTGGGGTGACCCCGAAGGCCGAGATCGACAAGCTGGTGAAGGGCCTCGCGGATCATCCCCACGTCTGCCTGATGTCGGACGAGATTTATGACCACTTCGTTTTCGACGGCGAGAAACACCAGACCCTGCTGGCCTACCCGGAAATCCGCGACCGGCTGATCCTGCTGAACGGCTGGTCGAAGACCTATGCCATGACCGGCTGGCGGCTGGGTTATTCGGTGTGGCCCAAATCGCTCTACGAGGCGGTGCGCAAGCTCTCGGTGAACGCCTGGTCGTGCGTCAATGCCGCGACCCAATATGCCGGCATCGCCGCCCTCGACGGGCCGCATGACGACGTGGCGGCCATGGTCGCCGAGTTCGACCGCCGCCGCGCGCTGGTGGTTGCGGGGCTGAACGCGCTGCCCGGCGTCTCCTGCGCCACGCCCAGGGGCGCCTTCTATGCATTCCCCAATGTTTCCGGCACCGGCTGGACCTCCGCCAAGGCGCTGGCTTCCGCCCTGCTGGAGGATGCCGGCGTTGCGGTGATCGGCGGGCCGGACTTCGGCGTGTTCGGGGAAGGCTACATGCGCCTGTCCTATGCCAATTCGGCCGAGAACATCCGCGCCGCGCTGGAGCGCATGGACGCCTTCCTGCGGCGCCGCCAAGCGGCCTGAGGAAGGCTATTTGGGCCTTCGCCATCTGTCCACCGCGCCACCCACGGGCGCGGTGTGTCAGCGGTGGGCCATCATCGGGTATCGCGTCGTGTCCTGGTCCCATCACTTGCGTGCGGCGCGGGGGTAGGGGAAGGTGCGCCCGCGTTTGAGGGTAAGACATGTCTAAAGTTGTTTGCGTGGGCGAGGTAATGGTGGAACTGGCGCGTGGCTCGGACGGGCGCTTCGGCCTCGCGTTCGGCGGCGACACGTTCAACACGGCCGTCTATCTCGCTCGGGCCGATATCGCGACCTCCTACGCCACCGCGCTCGGCGATGATGTGTTTTCAAGCCAGATCCTCGAGCTTGCCGCCATGGAGGGGGTCGGGCGCGACACCATCCTTCAGGTGAAGGGGCGGGTGCCGGGGCTTTATCTCATCACCACCGACGACAGGGGCGAGCGCAGCTTCCATTACTGGCGCGACACCGCACCCGCGCGCGTCCTGTTCGAGCTTGATGGCTGGCAGTCTGTCGCCGAGCAATTGGTGGGCGCGCACGCAGTCTATTTCTCGGGGATCACCCTCTCGCTCTATTCAAATGCCGGTCTCGGCCGCTTCCTGGCGGCGCTGGAGATGGCGGGCGAGAATGGCGCGTGGCGGGTGTTCGACGGTAATTTCCGCCCCCGTGGCTGGGGCGGCGACACGGCGCGGGCGCGCACCGTCTTCGCGGAAGCCTTGAAGCGGGCCTCCATCGCCTTGCCCACATTCGAGGATGAGGCGGCACTCTGGGGGGATGCATCGCCCATGGCCACCATCGAGCGGATCACCACGTATGGGGTGCGCGAAGTGGTGGTCAAGAACGGCCCGGCCGGCGCTCTCATCTATGCCGAGGGCAAAGTGATCGAGGTGCCGATCGAGCGCGAAGTGCTCCCTGTGGATACCACCGGTGCCGGCGACAGCTTCAACGCCGCCTATCTCGCCGCGCGGCTGAAGGGCGAAGGGCCCGAGGATGCGGCCCTTGCCGGCCATCGCCTCGCCGGGTCCGTCATCATGCACCGGGGCGCCATCATCCCGCGCGCTGCGCACGAGGGTATGAGCGCGCATTAAGGGATGGGGCACGCGAGCCTTTGTGACGGTGGGTATTCAACGCCGCCACGTCTCCTGCTCCGGACGTCAGAACTCGTCATAGCCCCCCGCAGGTGCGCGGGGTTTTTTAATGAAGAGGCGTAACGATAGAAATGACAGAAGGCATAATAGTATTACAGACTGTGTGAATCCAAACGATCTGAATATAATTTTGCTCGTTTCTATAAAATATGGATATATGTAGATATTGTTTTTCTTAATGGCGCGAGCGACGCGGGTTTTTGTTTTAATGCCTGCGCGATAGAGGTCGATCGGGATAATAGAAATATTGCCTGACATGGAGAGGCATTGGATGATGAAGAGGTCGCTATAGTCGAATCTCTTCGTCGCCTGCCGAATGGCCGGGATGAGACACCTGCTTCTGGCCAGTCCGTAGAACAGGCTCGATGTGGGGCTGATCAATTGCTCGCACAGCCGCCGGAACGGTGTTGTCCCTCCCGATGGAATGGGCCGTCTCACCTCGCTCAAGCTTTTTGTGGCGTGGTTCCAGCTTCTAAGATGCGAAAAGACGCATCCGATATCCGGGTCGCGGTCGAAGATCTCAACCGCGCGGGCTATGAACGTATGATCCCACTCATCGTCATGGGCAAAGTACATGAAGAATTCGGTGTCAGAAAATTTCGTCAGGAACTCGAAATTCGGCCAAACTCCGATATTTGTTTCATGGCGATGAACAACAATACGTGGGTCTTCCTCTGCTTTCCGCAGGCAGTATTCATAAGTTCCGTCGGTTGAGCAATTGTCCGAGATGACAATCCGGATATTCGTATAGGTTTGTTTGGTAATCGAGGCGAGCGCCTGCTCGATGAGCGGCATTCCATTGAAGAGCGGTATCGCGACGGTGACACGCGGCAGGGTCGGATTCATAAGCGCTCCAAGCGATGATGCCGGAAATTCGAATGGGACGGGCCGTGGCTCATCTGCGCATCAACACGGTATAGCGCGAGAGTACGGCGTGGCGCAGCCGATCTGAGGTCAAGAGACTTCCCAGCAATGCCAGGACGCCAACCACGACCACGAAGCCCGCCCAATGGAGGCGGTCCGAAAGGGGCGTCGGGGCGATCAATCGCGACGCCATGGCGATCCCTACCGCGCCCAGGGTCGGCAGGAGCACGTCCGCCCCATACCAGCGCCACTTCTCGGCTTTCAGCAGGCGTCGATGCATGATCTGGACATTTATCGCGACATAGCCGGCATTGAGCAAAACCCATATCCAGGCCGTGCCCACTGCGCCATAACGCGGCGCCACGAAGAGGATGGCCGGCACCAGAACGCACACCGCCACCAGATTGCTGCGCAGGGCAAGGCTCGTCCAACCATGGGCGAGCTGGCACTGGTAGGGCATCCACATCAGCCCGTTTAGAAACGTGCCGATGACGATGACGGAGAGGATCGGGCCGGTGTGGGCGGCGAGGGTTGCATCCCCCGACCAGACAAAGATCACGCCCTGCCCATAAAAGCTCAAAAGCGAGACAGCCGGGGCGATCAGAACCGTCACCAGTTGCGACCCTCGATGATAGAGCGTCGCAAGCTGCGCCTCATCGTTCAGGCTCGCAAGTTCCACCATGCGGGGATAGATCGCCTGCGTTACCGGTGTGATGATGAGGCTGAGGCTGCTCGCGAGCGTCGCCGCCAGGCTGTAATAGCCAAAATCGGTGAGGGTCAGCAGCCGTGACAACAGCAGCTTGTCGGTCTGGGTCAGCAGCGTGGCGAGCAGGGTTATGCCCAGCATACCGGAGGCGAAGCGCCAGACCTCGCTGAGGGCGGACCAGCGAAACTCAGGACGGGCCGGCGGCGTCGGCAGCACCCGATGCAGTGTGACGGCGAGGGCGATGATGGAGACGAACGACGCGATCGCCTGCCACAGGAAGAACGCCTGGATGGTGGGCGACACCAAGGCGAGGACCACGACGGCACCGCCATGGCGCAGCGTGGCGAGGGCCGCGTTGATGCTGTTGAAGAGCACCTGGCGTTGCAGCCCCAGCAGCGCGCTGCGATAGACCCCCTCGCAAAGCCGCAGGCCCACCACCAGGGCCATGATCGAAAGCGCCTGCGCCACCGCGTCGAGGGGAAGCTGCTGGCTCTGGAGCCATCCGCTCGCGATCACGCCGGATGCGGCCCAAACCCCAGCCGCCAGCACGAAGGCGATGGAGAAGCAGATCAGTTCGAGGCTGCGCAGCAGGTCGCCGATCGACTGGGGTGTGTGGGCGCCGGCGGTGAAGCGCGCCATTTCGCGCCCGAGCGTCGGCGTCATCCCCATATCCACCAGGGGCAGGGCCGCCATGAGGATGGCGAAGACCCCCACCAGCCCGTAGGCCTCGATGCCGACATAGCCGATGATCAGCGGGATGAACGCAAGGTTCATCACCGCCACCCAGGCCTGACCCAGGAAGTTGGCGAGCAGGTTGCGCTTGATAAGCGTCATGCGCGGCTCGTTTCGCTCCCGGTCCGGTCGCAGATCCCGCTCTCGGGACCCGCTCAGGCAATGCGTCGCAGATACCCTTGCGGCGCGACGCTGATGAGCAGCTTGTTGTCCATCTGCGCGTCGATCTCGAATTCGGGGTGCGACGCGAGATAGGCGTGGACCGCCGTTTTCGGATTGTTGCCGGGTGCCCAAGGGCGATCCGGGAATTTTTCGGGGGCGAGATCCTCAACGATCGTGTCGAACACGACGCAATAGCTGCCCACGCTGGTGAGCGGCGCGTAGGCCTCAAGTTCGGCGAGGACATGATCGTGGGTGTGGTTGCTGTCGAGGCACACCAGGATGCGGGATTTTCCCGCAGCGATGGCACGGACCTTTGCGACGACCTCTGGGTCGGTGCTCGACCCCTCGATCATGCTGATCCGCTTCATCATGGGATGAGCTTCGATCGCGGCGCGATTGTGCGCGCGAATGTCGATATCGATGCCGACCACCAATCCAGCCGGGTTGCCGCCGCAGGCTGCGTTCAGTTCAAGCATGGAGGCGGAGAAAATCAGCGAACCACCGTGCGCGATGCCGGTCTCGATGATGAGATCCGGCTGGATGGACCAGATCAGTTCCTGCATCGCCAGCATGTCTTGCGGGTACTGGATAATGGGCCGGCCGAGCCATGAGAAATTATAGGAGTATTGTGCGTCGATCGATTCCGCGTTGAACGCCTTCGTGGCGTTCAGCAGGGGCTGATTGGTCCCGTTCGCCTGAACGCGCTGTTTCACTTCATCGTTGAAATTTGTCATGGCGTCGTGGACACATAGTTAAAGCGGTTGTCGGTCATCGCCTTTACCTCTGATAGGTAGTTATCGTTCATTACGAATACAGTTGTCCCGTCAGGAAGCTGCGGAACCACATCGTCGGGCACCGCGACCTTCAGCCCGCTGGCGGCAAGGTATTTTCCCTGTTTGGCGGGATTTATATCCACCACATAGGAGGGCGCCACATTCTGCCTCTGCATGAGCAGGCTGAAGATGACCCCCTTGGATGCGCCACCCCAGACCACGCTCACGCCATTCGGGCGACCCTGAATGTCTCGCAGCGTTGCGGAAAAGCGGTCGATTGACGCCGAAAATCCTTCCGGGAGCGACACGACATCGTCGACGGGCCGCGCCGGTCGCCGAAGCGTCGCGAGATCGGCGATGACGTAGAGATATTGCCCGCCGAAGGTATGCCCCGCCTCGCGCACGTCCCCAAACATCCGGTGGAAGTCGGGCAGGCGAAAATAGTTTACGTGTTCATAGAAGATATCGAACCAACAGCGGTTTGCCATGATCCAATCGAAGCAGGGCACTTCAATGTAGATCAGCCCGCCGCCATTGGCCTCGCGAATGTTGTCGAGAAAACTGACCGGGTCGCGAATATGCTCCAGAACGTGCCGAAGCACGATGGCTTCGCCCTTGAGGTTCAGCTCGGCGCTGAAATACTCTTTGATAACCAGAGGGCTGGTCCCCTCGTAGGTCGGATCGACGCCGACGACATCGAAGCCTTCTTCCAGCAGCATGTCCATGAAGAGGGCTTTGCCGCAGCCGACCTCGACGATCTTGCGGCCCGAAAAATGCTGGCCGATCTTGCCGCGAACATCATGCAGATGCCGAATGAATGACCCGCTGACACCCTGTTCGTTCTGGTAGTTGGAATCATAAACCATCAGGTCGGGATCGAAGGCGGCATTGTAGATCAGGCCGGTGTCCGCATCCTGGACCAGAAAGATATCGCCTTTCGGGCAGTCCACCGCCGATTGATACGTGTCGTACATCCGGTTCTGGAAAACCGGATAGCCGTCCGCTCGATAAATCGCATTCTTCATCATTCAAACGGCCTGCAAGATGGAATCGAGCTTCTTCCGGTCGCCCCAGAACGCCATCGGTTCATAATCTGGATAAGGGTAATATCCCAGTTCGAGGTCGATGTTCCATTGATTATCGACCAGCCATTTCTCAACCAAAGCGCGCACGGATGTTGGTTTGCCCGAGCAGATATTGACGATGCCGTCGTTCGCCCCGCGAAGGGCAAGCGCGACAAGGAGCCGGACAGCCTCTTCGACGGGGAGAAAATCGCGCAACTGATCGCCGCGGGACATCTTGAAGGTCTTCTCCCCGGCCCGCACCGCCGCCCTGAGCTGCGGGAAGAGGGACGTCGCGGCCTGCGCCTCTCCATAGAGGTAGAAAAGACGTCCCCATGTCAGCGAGAAGGGCGTGGCCTTCTGAAGAAACGCGAGCTGGGTGCGCAGCGTGTCCTTCGCGAAGCCGTAGGGATTGGTCGGATGGGCCGGCATGTCCTCTGAGAGAGGGCCGGACGCCATGCCGTATTCAAAGCAGGTGCCGGCGACCACGAGATGCTTGAGGCCGCTTCGCACCAGTCCGCTGAGAAAGCGATATTGCGCGGGAAGCTCGCTCTCCATGTGATGCAGCGAGCGGTAGTTTGGCAGGCCGGACCAAGCGAGGTGGATCACCAGATCGGGCGATCCCATTTTGGCGAATGCGTCTTCGTCGGCAATCGCGAGGTCGAGGGCGACCGAGGCGCCAGCCTCGCTAGCGGGTGTCCGCGAGACAAGCACCGGGTGCAGGCCACGGCGTTCCAGCTCCGCAACGACATGCCTGCCGATGAAACCGCTCGCACCTGTCACAGCGATATTCACGGCTTGGTTCTCCGTTCGCGACCTCGGCGTGGACTTAGAAATTCAACGTAGGGTTGCAGGTGGGGCTCATGGCGCACGCAATTCCTCGACAGCGGGGATGAAGCGGACGCAGACACCGCCCCAGGATTCCACATAAGAGAGCTGGGCGCGCACCTCGGCCGCAAGATTCCAGGGCAGGATGACCACATAATCCGGCCGCGCGGCCTTCAGGTGGTCCTCATCCACCACGGGAATACGGCTTCCCGGCAAATAGCGTCCCTGCTTGGCGGGGTTGCGGTCCACCACGAAGCCGATCAGGTCGGGCCGCACGCCCGCGTAATTGATCAGCGTGTTCCCCTTGGCGGCGGCGCCATAGGCGGCGACGGACTTTCCGCGCCGCTTGGCATCGAGCAGGAAGGCCACGAAGGCGTCCTTTATCCCGTCGGCCTTGGCCTGGAAGCCGCTGTAATAATCGGCGCGGGTCATGCCCGCTGCGCCCTCGCGCGCCAGAAGCTCGGCCACGCGCGGCGTTTCCGGCTGACGCCCCGCATCGCTGCGCTGGGCATAGACCCGCAGGCTCCCGCCGTGGGTCGGCAGTTCTTCCACGTCGAACACCTGAAGCCCGTTGGCAGCGAAGATCCGGGCCACGGCGGTGAGCGAGAGATAGGAGAAATGCTCGTGGTAGATGGTGTCGAACTGGGTCTCGTCCATGAGGCGCAGCAGGTGCGGAAACTCGAAGGTGGCGACACCCTGCGGCTTCAGCAGATGGGCGAAGCCGGCGACGAAGTCGTTGATGTCGGGCACATGGGCCAGCACATTGTTGGCGGCGGTGAGGTCCGCCTGAAGGCCCTTGTCGGCGAGTTGCCGGGCGAGGCCGACGCCGAAAAAGTCCTCGACGATCGAGATGCCCTTCGCGCGCGCCGCATCGGCGGTGCTGGTGGTCGGCTCGATGCCGGTACAGGGAATGCCGCGCGCCTTCACATATTGCAGGAGATAGCCGTCATTGGCGGCGACCTCGACCACATGGCTGTCGCTGGTCAAGCTGAAGCGCGCCACCATATCGGCCACATACTGCTCGCTATGGGCGAGCCAGCTTGATGAAAAGCCGCTGAAATAGGCGTAATCGGCGCTGAAGAGTTCGTCGGCGCGCGCGAAATCCTCGGTCTGCACCAGCCAGCAGGACTCGCAGACCAGAACACGCAGCGGAAACCACAATTCCGGCGCGCGCAGCGCGGTTTCGGTGAGGAAGGCGTTCGATGGCGGGGCGCTGCCGAGGTCGATGAGCGGCAATTTCAGGCCCGCTCCACAATGGCGACATTTCATGTGTCGAGACCCGTGAAGTCTTCACTCAGAAAGGGATGCGCGGCGTCTCGATCGGAAAGCTCGGTGATGTCGCCAGGCCACGCCACCGACAGGCGCGGATCGCGTGCATTCACGGCCCCCTCGGCGCCGGCATTGTAAGGCGCAGAGTGGAGATACAGCATCTCCACATCGTCCGCCAGAGTCTGGAAACCGTGCGCGAAACCCTCGGGAATAAAGAGACTGCGGTGGTTCTCCGCGCTTAGAAACTCCCCGTGCCAGGCAAGGAATGAGGGCGACCCGCGCCGCAGATCCACCGCGACATCGAACACCGCGCCCTTGATGCACGAGACGAATTTGCACTCGGCGTGGGGCGGGTGCTGGAAATGCAAGCCCCGCACCGTGCCTTGCCGCGCCGTGAGGGTGTGGTTGATCTGCGCCACCGGCCGCTGAGCGAACAATGCCTCCAGTTCGCCGGCACAGAACACGCGCTCAAGATACCCCCTGCTGTCACCGAGCGGCTTGCGCTGAACCAGCGTGACGCCGCGCAGGGGCGTGTCGATGAGATCGAACCGGGCGGCCATGACCTAAGCGCCAGCCTCGTACTGCCGAAGCTGTCGCAGCGTGGCTTCGCCCATGTCCTGCCCGGCCTGCCACGCCTTGTACCAGGACACGGTGTGGCCGATGCCGGCCTCAAGGGACCATCGCGGCCGCCATCCCAGATCCAGCCGTGCGCGCGTGCTGTCGAGGCGGAGCGCACCGGCCTCGTGCGGGTTGGCACCCGAGGGCGCAAGCTCGACCTGCGCGCCCTCGCCCCAGAGGGCGGCTGCGGTTTGCGCGACACGGCCCACGGGGGCGTCGCCGCCGGCGTCGGGGCCGAAGTTCCAGGCGCCAGCGAAGCGGTTGCCGTCAGCCGAGAGCAGGCGCTCCGCCAGGATCAGATATCCCGCGAGAGGTTCGAGGACGTGCTGCCAAGGGCGCACCGCCCCAGGATAGCGCAGCTGGACGGGTTCGTTGCGGGCAAAGGCGTTGAGACAATCCGGGAGCAGGCGATCCGCCGACCAGTCGCCGCCGCCGATGACGTTTCCCGCGCGGGCCGTCGCAATCCGTGCCTTGTCCTGCGCGGTAAAGAAGCTTGCCCGATAGCTTGCGGCCACGATTTCCGCCGCCGCCTTGCTGGCGCTGTAGGGATCATGCCCGCCGAGGGGGTCCACCTCGCGATAGGGGTAGGGCCACTCGCGATTTTCATAGACCTTGTCGGTGGTGATGAGCACCGCCGCCCGCACCGAGGGCACGGAGCGCATCGCCTCCAGCACATGAGCCGTGCCCATCACATTGCTGGCGAACGTGAGAATGGGCTCGGCGTAGCTGCGCCGCACCAGGGGCTGCGCCGCCAGATGGAGAACCACGTCCGGCTTCGCCTCAGCCAGCGCCCGCTGCAATGCCTCAAGGTCCATGAGATCGGCGCGGGTGTCGGAGGCCAGGGCCGTGCCTACGCCGGCTGCGCCGAACAGGTGCGGATCGGTGTCAGGATCAAAAGCGTAGCCGTGAACCTGAGCCCCGAGCTGCTTCAGCCATAGGGCGAGCCAGCCGCCCTTGAAGCCGGTGTGGCCGGTGAGAAAGACGGAGCGCCCGGCCCAGGTGGCGGGGCTGGGGTTCACCAGACCTTCCACGGCGCGTTTCCCTGCTCCCAGAGCTGTTCCAGCAGATTCTTTTCCCGCAGCGTGTCCATCGGCTGCCAGAAACCGTGGTGTTCGAAGGCCATCAGTTCGCCCTGCTCGGCCAGCGTGGCGAGGGGGCTAAGCTCCCAACTGGTGTTGTCCCCCTCGATGAGGTCCAGGCACGCGGGTGAGAGAACGAAGAAGCCGCCGTTGATCAGCCCGCCGTCGCCACGCGGCTTCTCCATGAAGCCTTCAATCTTGGCGCCGTTCATGTTCAACGCGCCGTAGCGCCCCGGAGGCTGCACCGCCGTCACGGTGGCGCGCTTGCCGTGCTCCCTATGGAACGCGATCTCGCGTGAGATATCCACGTCCGCCACGCCGTCGCCATAGGTGAAGCAGAAGCACTCTTCATCGCGCACATAGTCGGCCACGCGCTTCAAGCGGCCGCCGGTCAAGGTGCCCTCGCCGGTATCGACCAGCGTGACCCGCCAGGGCTCCGCCTTGCGGTGGTGCACCTCCATGGAATTGTGCGTCATGTCGAAGGTGACGTCCGACATGTGGAGGAAGTAGTTGGCGAAATACTCTTTGATGACATAGCCCTTATATCCGCAGCAGATGATGAAGTCGTTCACGCCATGGGCGGAGTAGATCTTCATGATATGCCAAAGAATAGGACGCCCGCCGATCTCGATCATCGGCTTGGGCCGGAGGTTTGATTCCTCCGAAATCCGCGTGCCGTAGCCGCCCGCCAGGATGATCGCTTTCACTTGAAATACGTCCTTTAAGGCTTCGAGCGTAGTTTGAGGGCACTACGGAACAATTGGCGGGACTAACCGGGCCGGGCTGGGTTGTCAATTAAACGCGCGAGCGCCGGGTACACAGCGAAAGAGGTCATCCGGCAGTCATTTCAGCGTGTCCGCGACAGTACGCGCAACGCCGGTCTTCAAAGCGTTCAGCTTCGGCAGTTGGAAAAGCAGCAACGGCCGATTTGCCAATTCACCGCCCGCCCGGACGATGGACCGCAGCGGGGCGTGCGGCATCGACATCCGCGCCACGATCAGGCGCCTGCGCGCCTCCGCAGCGGCGAGTATGCCTTTTTCGGAGAGCACGCGCTCCACTTCGGCGTGTGTCACGCTTGACGCGGGGGGCTTGCTGCCGTTCAGGCGCATGAAATGTTCGGCGAGGGCAGAAACCGCCTGAATCAGTTGATCCCTCCCACTGCTCTTTTCGTAGCTGATGCTGGAGGCGTGCATGCGCAGCGCGATCAGGGGGTCGGGAATAAACGCGAACCGCAGGTCGGGACATTCGGACAGGCGAAGCATGAAATCATAGTCGAGAGAGCGGCTTCGATGCGCACTGTATCCCTTCAACCGCTCGAACACGGTGCGGGGCGCAAAGAAGGATGAGTGGGGGCAGAACGGCTCCATGGATCGCAGGCGCTGGACAATGGCGTCATGTTCGAGCGGCGCGGCGTGGTATTTTCCGAGAGCCACGCCTTCGGCGTTGATCCGCCGGGCGCTCGATCCGACAAATCCGATGCGATGGCCGTTTTCCAATGCGTCGCGCTGAATTTGGAAGCGTCCCGGCAAGGACAGATCGTCCGCATCCAGCCGTGCGATATATTTTCCCGTGCACAGCGGCAGCCCGAGGTTGGGCGCGGCGGGCAGGCCGAGATTCCGCTCCAGCCGAAGCATCTGGACACGGGGGTCTTTTTGAGCCGCTGCCTGAAGAATTCCGGGCGTCGCATCCGTCGAGCCGTCATCGACAATGACGAGTTGCAGGGAAAGGCTGGTCTCCGCGAGAACACTGTTCACCGCGTCCTGAACAAATCGCGCACCATTATAAACCGTCATCAAAACTGAAACGTCTGTACCCATCACCGTGCCCCCGCGCCTTTGCGTGCGCTCGACATCCGGTAGTTCAGTGCTTTGAGTGCCGTGACATACCGTTTGGGAAGCAGCGTCAAAATGCTGGAAATTACAATCCCGAAATACGCATGGGGATTAAGTGCATCAAAATAATGCAGTTGAATTTGAATGCGGCTGATCTGCTGCCGGGCCCGCCAACGCTGGGAAAGCTGACCGGGCGAGACTTCATATTTAAGGAAGGCCTGAGGCAGATTTGCTAATTTTCCAACCTGAGATAGGCGGAAGAACAGATCATAATCTTCCGCGTGCATGAACTTGTCGCGATAGCCGCCCACTTGGCTCAGGGCCTCGACACGCAGCATCACGGAAGGATGAATATGGGGAGAATTGTACCGGATCTGACGTGAGATTTTGGCGTGATCTTCGGGTGGGTGGTGATTGAAGATCAGCTTGCCCGCCGGGTCGATATAATCTGCCGCTGTGCCCACGACGACGTGGTCCGGATTGGCTTCCAGAAAATGCACCTGCGCCGCAAAGCGGCCCGGGACATAGAGATCGCCGCAATCCAGCCTGGCGATATAGGAGACGCCGGTGGGCGTAATGGCCGCGATACCGGTGTTCAGGGCGCCGACGATCCCCTGGTTCTTCTCCAGACGAACGAGCTTTACCGACGCGGTATCGATATCCGGCAGAACCAGCGGCGGATGGGACCCGTCGTCCACCACATAGATCGTCGCATCCAGTTCTTGGCTTTGCAGGCTGCGGAGCGTGGCCTCGAGCTTTTCCTGGCAGTTATAAGCGGGAATGAGAACGGCAAAGCGCGGCTCATGTGCTGGCCGTGCGGAAGCATGGGGCTCAGCCATCGATCCGTATCCGTCCATCGCGCCGGCGGTCCATGCCAGCTTCACTCGCGCCGCTCATCCGATCTCCCGGCATGGTTTCAGGTCGCACGTTCCGGTGCTGGAGTGTTGGATACTTGCTCGCGGAAATCGGTCTTCAACGACCAGTCCCTCAAGGCTTCCGTCAGGCTGAAGGCGTATCCGAACCCTCGGGAGACCAGGAAGCCGGGATAGACGTTCGTCGATTTCACCAGCTTTGTCACACGCGCCCTGTTGATGCCGGTCTCCAGACCGGCCCGCGCGAGGGCCTCGAACACCATGGCGAGGCCCATCATCGCCGGCTTGGGCACCATAAACGGCGGGCGGGGGAAGTGCGCGGCCTGATGGAACGCCTCGCAAATCTGTTCGATGGTAAAGCGATCCGGGTAGGCGAAATTGAACAGAACCCGCTCATCGGGGAGTTGTAGGGCGAAGTCGATGGCGCGGGTCAGGTCTCCCACGTACCCGCACGCCTTGATCGTGTCCTTGCGGCCGGGATAGACGAACAGCCGGCTCCGAAGCTTTTTCGCCAGACGGGTAAAATTGCCGCCCTCATAGGGTCCGAACACCACGGCGGGGCGGATCGTTATCAGACGCCGACCCGGCGCCGCGCCCTGCCAGGCAAGATGGATCGCCTCCGCTTGAAGCTTGGACTTGCCGTAGGCGGATTCAGGGTGCGTGGCGCTGGCTTCGTCCACCAGATCCTCGGTCGGTCCGTAGACCGAGATGGAACTGGTGAAGACGAGCGTGTCGGCGCCGATGCGGGTGCAATAGGCGGTGATATTCTCCGCGCCGCTCAGGTTGGTGTCGTAATATTCGTGGTCGGGGTGGCCGGGGGTGCGGTGAACCGCGGCCAGATTGACCACCGGCGAGGTCGAAACCCCTGCGGGCAGGGTGATGGGTTTGCGGACATCGCAATAGATATAGTCGGCCATCGCGTGCTGCCAGCCTGGAGGCGCAATGTCGGCGATGAGGACGCGTCGCCCGTTGGCGATGAACTGACGGGCCAGATGGCGACCGATAAAGCCGCTTCCACCGAAGATGACGACCTGATCAGACGATTTCACAACCAAACTCTGCGTTTTCCAACCTAAGCGGATCTCGAAGTTAGCCCAACTGCTACCAGCCGGCTTAGCGCGGGAAAAGGTAAATCGTTGCCGCCCAGTGCAAATATCCAGGCTCACCCAGGGGCAAAGGTCACGTCTTAATCGCTGTCCATAGAGGGCATCGGTCGCCCAACTTGAGGCTGTGCATGGGGCGCCAGTTTGCCTATTATTGTCGGAAACGGGGGCCCTTGTGAGCGCAAAGGTCTGGTGCGTCGGGGCCACACTTGAAATTTTTGTGCCGGACGGTAGGTTTTTTGAGTATCCCTGCGCGGTATGCTTCGCTTAATAGGTGTGAGGGCATTCTGCACCGCAGAGCTTAATTCCAATGGGGCGCGTCATGGTCACCAAGATTCGTGCGATTTTGATCGCTCTCGTTGCGATCGGCCTCTGGAGCGCGGCTTCGGTCCCGGCTTCGGCGCAGTCCGGTAACGTTAGGGTTGCGACCGCAGCGGCGGCGCGGACCCAGGTTGCCTCCATGTTCGCTTCCGCGAACGCCGCTTTCAACGCTCCGGGCGCGACGGAAGCTCAGAAGGCACAGATCGCGAGCGCGCTTGCTCAGCAGATCGCCGTGCTCGCCCTGACCAATCCTGCGTTTTCCTCGGACATCGCTTCCGCGGTGGCCGCGCAGCCGACGAGTGCTCTGAAGACCGCCGTGGTCGCGGCTATTCCCAGCGCTTTGACGGCTGCTGCCGCCGGTGATGCCGGCGCCTCCTCTACCGCTGCGTCGTTCCTTTCCAACCTGAGTTCGGCCCTTGCGTCGAGTTCATCTCCGAGCGGCGGTGGCGGTTCGCTCAGCCCGACGTGATCGCCGCTTGGTTGCGATCTACCTGCTGAAGTGATACTCGGCGACGAAGCTTTCGGTGTTTTGATGAGGCGGCTTTCCAAAGCTGCCTCATTGTCTTGAGAGCGGGTCGAAATGGGCACCAGTCGGGGTGTCTTGGCTCGTCTTGGATTGCAGCATTAACTTAGGCTTCGGCTTTAAGTGATATGTTGGTTGCCGAGAATGGCCTTACGCGCGCCTCTGGTCGCGTGTTTCCGAGGTCTGGTCGGCGAGTGAGGCAGCAATTGAATTTGGCAATGCGCGTCCTTCGCCTGACCTTGGGCCTTATGCTTGCCGTATGGCTGGCGGGCTGCTCGACCTCCGCCATCGACAATGCCCCGATGGCGCAGCCGAGCGAGGCGAGCCTCCCGTCATCTGCCCTGACCTTGTCACCCGGCGACACCATTCGCATCACGGTCTTCAACGAGTCATCGCTCACCGGCACCTATCAACTCGACGATGACGGCTTTGTATCGCTGCCGCTCGCCGGCACGGTGAAGGCAGCCGGCATGACGCGGGCGGATTTTGAGAAGCTTCTCGCCACCAAGCTGCGCGGCGATTATCTCACCAATCCCAAGATCACGGTCGAGATTGCGAGCTTCCGCCCGTATTTCATTCTCGGCGAAGTCGAGAAGCCGGGTCAGTATAATTACACCAGCAATCTGAATGTCATGAGCGCCATGGCTGTGGCGGGCGGCCCGACCTATCGGGCCAGCCAGAACGAAGTCCTTATCCAGCGCGGCGGCAAGGGCGATTTCAAGAAATTCCCATTGAATCCGACGGTCATGATATATCCCGGTGACTTGATTCGTGTTCCCGAGCGGTTCTTTTAAGGGCAGCGTATTTATGCTGCGTGTCGACGCCCTGGTCGGGCGTTCCTGAAGGAGTGCTCCACGGAGTTCAGGATGTCCTTGGAAATGGCGCCTAACGAATCAGATCTGCCTTCGGGGAGACGGGCGACGCATTTCGCATCCAAATGGGTCCCGCGCATCGTCGTGCCGACGGTGGCGGTTTTATCGGATGTCTTGGCGATCGCGCTGTGCGCTGCATTCGCCTACACCCTTTATTTTGGCCTCGACAGCTCCTCTCTGGAGCTTGGAAACTTTCTCCGCACGGCAACGCTTTCCGGCGGTATCTTCATCTTCATCATGCTGCGCTCCGATTATTATCGGATGCACACGTTCCTGTCGAAGGGAACCAATATAAAGCTCATCGCTGTGCGTTGGGTCGGCTCTCTGTTTCTGCTTTTCCTCATCCTGTTTTTGTTTAAGCAGGGCGCCGAGATCTCCCGCGTCTGGACGCTTCTGTTTTCGATCCTGGTATTTCCGTGCCTCGTCGCGACGAATACGTTCCGTCGCCGCATGACGCTCTGGTTGATTGCCCACGGCTATTTGGCGCCCACCAATCTGGTGGTGATCGGAGTGGAGGGGGAGGTCGATCGTCTGCCCTCGCCGGAGCAGATCGGCCAGGCCGGGGCCAATTTCGTCGGCCCATTCCACCTTTCAGCTTCGCGTGAGAACGACAAGGCGACGGTCGCGAACGCGATGAGCGCGGCGCGCTACATGCGCGCCGAGGCCATTATCCTTGCGGTCCCGTGGGCCGAGAAGGAGCGGATTGCCGACATTCGCGGCATGCTGCGCGCGATCCCGCTTCCGGTTCAGCTTTTGCCGGATTCGATGACCGCGGACCTGCTCCGCGCGCCCGAAGTCCAGCTGGGTTTTTCCTCGGCTTACGAACTCCAGCGCGAACCGTTGACCGCCACGGAGCAATTGCTGAAGCGGACCATGGATCTGGTGGTCGCCGGCTCCATGCTCGTCCTGCTGTCACCGCTCATGTTGATCGCGGCCGTGCTCATCAAGCTGGACAGCCGGGGGCCGGTCTTGTTTCGCCAGCGGCGAAGCGGCTTCGATGGTCAGGTCTTCCAGATCTACAAATTCCGCACCATGCGGGTGCTGGACGACGGCGATGTGGTTGTCCAGGCCAGCCGTGGCGACAGCCGCGTCACCCGGATCGGCGGTCTCCTGCGGGCCTCCAGCTTTGACGAATTGCCTCAACTTCTGAACGTCTTAGCCGGGCATATGTCCCTCGTTGGCCCGCGTCCCCATGCGCTCGCGCACAATGATTATTATGAGAAGCTGGTCGCGCAGTACGCGTTCCGCCATCACATGAAGCCTGGCATTACCGGGTTGGCTCAGGTGAGCGGGTTGCGGGGGGAAACGCCCCACCTGTCCCAGATGGAGGCGCGGGTCCAGCGCGACATCGAATATGTCTCCTCCTGGAGCCTGATGCGCGACGTCGGCATTCTCTTGCGGACGGTCTATGTCGTGTGCCGCCTGCGAAATGCGTTCTGAACGCTCATGAGTGCAAAGCCACGCCCCGCCGGAACCGGCGGAAAAAGCTCGTCTGACGGCCTGCGCACCGCAGCGTCGTCCCGGCGATCCGAGCCGGCGATGTCGGGAAGCGACGCGATTTTCCTGGCATTTGTGATCTTGCTCGCCTGGGCGCCGTTCTGGCTCGGCGGCAACCGGCCGCTGGCGTGGATGATCAATTCCATCGGTTGGTCGGTTCTGCTTCTTGCCTATGAGGGCATGCTGAGCGTCGGGCGGAGATCTTACCCCATCCCGCTTTCCCGCATGGCGTTCCCCGTGGCGGCCTTCTGCGTGATGGTGATCTGGGGGCTCGTGCAGAGCATTCCAGGCGTTCCCGCGTTCATGCAGAACCCGATCTGGGGAGCAGCCGGAGAGGCGTTACGGACCCCCGTGGCCGGCGCTGTGTCGATCGATCCCGACACCACCAAGCTCGCGCTGCTGACCCTGCTGCCTCCGATCGCCGCCTTCTGGCTCGCCCTTCACCTGTGCCGCGACGGGCGACGCGCCCACCTCCTGGTTTTGGCGGTCGCGGGAATAACCGGGCTTTATGCGCTCTACGCCATCGTCGCCTATTATTTCTTCCCGACGAAGCTGCTCTGGATGGAGCGGCTCTATTACCTCTACTGGGCCACCTCCACGTTTGTTAATCGCAACAATTACGCCACCTACGCGGGCATTGGGCTCATCGCCAGCGTCTCCGCTTTGTTCAGCCTGTTCTCGGCGAACTCTTATATCGGGATCAACTGGAAGCAGCGGGTGACGCTGCTGCTGACGCGGCAGGCTTTGCTGCCCGTCGCTCTGCTGGCCGCGCTCGCGGCCAATGGTATTGCGCTCATGCTGTCCGGGTCCCGCGCCGGCATTGCGTCGACGTTCTTCGGTCTGGTGTGTTGGTATTTCCTTCAGATGCTTCGGTCGGGCTTCCGCATCGTCCTGATCGTGGCGCTTTTTATATTGAGCCTCGCCATTCTCAGCGTATTGCTAAGCTTTGACGACATATTGCGCCTTCGCTTGCAAGGCGAAGGCGTGGTGGACGAGATCAGATGGTCTCTCTTCCGCCTCTCTCTGCAGGCAATCACCGATCAGCCCTGGCTCGGATTCGGATATGGAACCTTTCAAGATGCGTTTCGCATCTACCGCGATGCGAGCCTTTGGGGTGCAGGCGTCATTGATAAGGCACATAATACATATATCGAGGCGGCGCTGGGGCTTGGGCTACCGGTGTTTCTCGTGGTGATGGCTGCCGCAGGCATGCTAGTGTGGCGATGCGTTCACGGCGCGCTCACCCGAAGGCAGGATGCGGAAGTCCCCATGTTGGCCGCCGCGGTGTGTGCCTTGGTGGGCGCGCATGCGCTTGTGGACTTCAGCTTGCAAATGCAGGGTTTGGCAGTGACATTCGCGGCGATTTTGGGGGCAGGGGTCAGTCAGTCTTGGTCTCGGTCCGAGCCGGGTGGCGCGCGGCCCAATGATGCCCGCCGTTCGCGTTGAACGAACGCGTGTGGCTTGAGATTTCGGGAACGTAACAAACCATGCTGATGCAAGTCGAACCGCAAGTGCAGGAGGAGGTCCAGCCGGGCGCGGCTGCCTTCCATATCGGCCTGTCGTTCCTGGGTCGCCGATGGAAGATGATCCTCGCCTACACGGCCGCAACCGTGGTCTTTGCGTTGGTGGTGCTGTTCTCGCTGACACCCTATTACACCGCGACCACCCAGATATTGCTGAACCAATCCGACACAAAGAGCAGTGGCGCGGATTCCGTTCTCAGCCAGATCATTCCCAACAGTTCGATCATCGACAGCCAGATCAATCTGATCACCTCGACATCGCTTCTGCGACGGGTCGTCATAAAGCAGAAGCTGGCGGAAGATCCGGACTTCGGCGCGCCCAGTTCCCCCTCCTTGATGGGGACGATCCTGCGCACGGTCATGTCGCTGTTTTCGTCTTCGGAGACGGACGTCAGCACTGACGGCAACAATGCGGCCCAAAAGGCGGAGCTTCTGGCGACCCAACGCCTCGTCCGGGCGATCAAGGCGACCCGTGTGAAGACCACGTATGTGATCGAGGTTGCGGTCACAACCAAGAGTGCCTCCAAGTCGGCGCGCCTCGCAAACGCGGTCGCGGAAGCCTATGCCTCGGATCAGTTGGAAGCCCGTTATGAGACGGCCCAGCGCGCGTCCGTCTGGCTCAGCGACCGCTTGAGTACTCTGAGCGACCAGTTGCGGGACTCCGAGGCAGCGGTTGCCGCGTTCCGCAAAGAGCACAACCTCGTCACCCTCAACTCGGGTACGATCAATGAGCAGCAGCTTTCCGAGCTAAACGTCAAGCTCGCGACAGCACGGGCAGAGACGGCGGCTGCGGCTGCGCGCTATGACCAGGTGGTGGCGGCGCGTCAGCGGGGCGCCAATCCCGCCTCCTTGCCCGACGTGATGCGTTCCTCGGTGATCTCGGACCTGCGGCGACAAGAGGCCGAGGTTACGCGCAAGGAGGCCGACCTTGTCGCGCGCTACGGGGGACGCCACCCCATGGTGGTCAATGTCCGCGCCGAGGCAGCGGACATCCAGGGGGCGATCAAGGCCGAGACGCAGCGCATCCTCGACACCATCAGCCATTCCTACGATGTCGCGAAAGCTCAGCAGGCATCGCTCGAGCAGAACATCGCCATGCTGACCGGCCAGACCGGTGTCGACGGCGCGGTCTCGGTGCGGCTTCGTGAATTGCAGCGAATATCCGAAGCCAACCGGTCGCTCTATGAGAACTTCCTGTCGCGGGCGAAGCTGACGGGCGAATATGTGACATTCGAGGCGCCGGAAAGCCGCATCATCAGCATGGCCGTGCCCCCCGCCTCCTCGAGCTATCCGCCGAAGCTGTTGGGCATCCTTCTGTCCGTCGTTCTGGGCCTGGTGATCGGGCTGGTTGCGGCGATCATCGTGGAACTGCTCAACACCGGCTTCACCATGGCGAGCCAGGTGACAGAGACGCTGGGCGTTTCGATCCTCGCCCGGATTCCGGTCGTGCAGGAACTCAACGGCCCGGTCCGGTCGAAGGACGAGGCCGATAAGGGGTGGGGACGCCGGCGCTTCGCGCAGCGGCGCGAAAACAGTCAGGCGATCGCGAAGTTTCTCGTCGAGAACCCGCTGTCGAACTACAGCGAGGCTGTGCGGACGTTGCGGACCGGCCTGCACATGAGCGACGTGGATCGTCCGCCTAAGCTCATCATGGTCACGTCAGCCATTCCCGGCGAGGGCAAGTCGACGACGATCTCAAGCCTTGCCCTGTCGTGTGCCATGTCCGGCGCCAAGACCTTGCTGATGGATTGCGATCTTCGCAAGAAGAGCGCGTCGGTCCAGTTCGGGTTGGACAAGCACCCTGGGCTGGTCGATTTCCTGCTTGGCAGCTCACCCCTAAACGAATGTATCTTCTCGGAAGAGACGTCCGGGCTTCATATTCTTCCCGGCGGCGCGGACACCCAGACGCCGCAGGATCTTCTCACCTCTGCCCGGTTGCAAACGCTGCTCAAGGACTTGGCGAAGGAATATGATTACGTCCTGATCGATTCCCCGCCGCTCGGTCCGCTCGCCGACCCGATCATTCTGGCCAATCTGGTGGACAAGCTGTTCTTCGTGGTGCGCTGGAATCACACGCCGCGGCAGCTTTCTCGCGAGGCGCTGCAAGGCATTCGTGACCATCGGAAGATCGCCGGCGCGGTGCTGACGATGGTGGATGAGCGCGCTGCGGCGAAGTACGGCTCCTATCGCTACGGCGCCGGCTATTACGGCCATTATGCCGATTCCTATTACCGGAAATGATGCGGGCGGGTGTTCTTCTTGTCCGGGTCCTGATCGTCGCGTCATCGCTCGCGGGGATCTACCTGGGTATCGTCCTGCTTTACGCCTTCGCGCAGGAAAGCGCGGCGGAGGCTGAGATCACGCCGGATCTGGTGTTTTCCAGCCAGCGAAGCCAAAAACTCGCGGATGCTTCGGGTCATTGGCATTCGGCCGCCGGCGCCTGGGCCATGGCGGGGTTTTCCGGCCGTGCGGCGGAAGCAAGGGCGCGCGGCGATATTCTCATCGAGCCTGTGACCGCCGCCCAGCGGGATGCGCAGGTCGCAGCGGTAAAGGCGGTTCTGGCCTTGCGCCCGACCGCGAGCGCGCTGTGGTTCGAGCTTGGGCGGCTGGAGTTCATGGAGCCGGTGCGGCTCACTGAGGCCCTCGATGCGCTTGGGATGATGCAACTGACCGCACCGCGGGAAAGTGCGTTGAGTTTCGTGCGCATCATCCTGGTCCTGCGCAATTGGACCGGCATTCTCGCGGCGGCTTCGGAAAAGCAGGCATCCACGCTGCGCGAGTTCGTGACCCAGGATCTGGTGGCGAACGCACGCACCTATGACGCGACCCAGCAAAGTCTTCTGCGCGCCACCGCTCAGTTTCTCCCCGTCGCGGACCAGATCATGTTGCGCGACGCCCTGCTGTCGCGCCTGGGCAAAGCCATAGCCGATCAACTCATACCGCCCCCGCCGCCGCCGGCCGTTACGCCGGCTCCTGCCGCCGCCGCGCCGCCTCCGCCTCCCACCGCTGCGCCCCCCCCTCCACCGTCTCCGGCAGCGGGTGCGGCGAAACGGCGGTGAACTTCGGCGCGCAGTGCGCCTACGGGCCGGGACGCCGGGCGCGTCTGTGACATCAGGCGATCAGGGCGCCGAGTTGAACGCCGTCTGGACCGCATCGGCCTTGGTGATGCCGTTGGCGAGCAGCACCTGCAACAGCACCCGCGCCTTGGCAGGGGTGTAGAAGCTGGAGGCGACGAAGTCATAGGCATCGTCCGTCACCTCGATGTTGCGCATCACCGGGCCGGAGGCGGTTCGGCTGGCGCGCACCACGACGACGCCCGCCTTCACCGCGTCGGCCAACGCCGCGATGGTGTCCTTGGAGGCGTTGCCGTCACCGACGCCGGCCAGCACGATGCCCTTGGCGCCGCCATCCACGGCGGACTTCACGCCGGCTGCGTCCATGCCGGCATAGGCGTAGACGATGGCGACGCGGGGCAGGGGCGGGGCGGCCGGCAGCTTGTAGATCACCGGGCGCTTCTGCGGCGCGCGGAAGAAATGCACCCCGTTGGGGCTGGCATGCCCGACCGCGCCGAAATTCAGCGACTGGAAGGTCTGCACTTCCGTCGTGTGGGTCTTGGTCACGTCCATCGCGCCGTGGATCGTGTCGTTGAGCACCACCAGCACGCCCCGGCCATAGGCGTCGGGCGTCACCGCCACCATCACCGCTTCCAGCAGGTTGAGCGGACCATCCGCGCTGACCGCCGTGGAGGGCCGCATGGCGCCCACCAGCACCACCGGCTTGTTGGTGCCGACCACCAGATCGAGGAACAGGGCGGTCTCCTCCATGGTGTCGGTGCCATGGGTCACGACGATGGCGTCCACGTCGCTTTGGGCGGCCAGTTCGTTGACGCGGTTCGCCAGCTTGAACCAGACGGCCTCGTTCATGTCCTGGCTGCCGATGGAGGCGATCTGCTCCGTGGTGATGCGCGAGATCGCGTCGATGCCGGGCGCTGCCGCGACCAGTTGCTCGGCCGTCACCTGCCCGGCGTTGTAGCCGAGCTTGGAGCGCGCATCGGCCGTGCCAGCGATCGTGCCGCCGGTCGCGAGGATAACGATATGTGGCAAGGGAGCGGCTCCGGCGGGTGAGGCAAGGCAAGCGAAACAGGCGAGGATGAAAGCATGTAGCAAAGAAACCAGTCGCATCAAGTCGCTCCCCGTCACCGGCGGCCCTTAGCCGGCACATTCCCTGGGCTCAAGCAAGAGTGAGGCCAGCGTTGAGGCGCCTTGACGCCTCCCTCCAGGCACCGGACCATGCGCGCCGCTCGAACGGCAGGCGTGTTTCATGTTTGATTCCATGAAGATCGACAGACATCTCGACAAGGCCGCGTTCAAGGCGCTGGAACCCAAGCTGCGCGAGGACCTGCTCGATCGTCAGGCCGACATGATCGCCGGGCGCAAGCGCAGCATCCTGGTGCTGCTGAATGGCGCGGACGGCGCCGGCAAGGGCGCTGTGCTCAACCGGCTCTATGGCTGGCTCGATGCCCGCAAGCTGCGCACGATGACCTATGACGCGCCGAACTGCGAGGAAGTCAGCCGCCCCGATATGTGGCGCTATTGGCGTGATATGCCCGCCGCCGGGGAAATCGGCATCGTGCTGGGGTCCTGGTATCACGACGTGCTTGCCGGCCATATTCTCGATGGCGAGGACGGAACCCAGTTCACCCAGCGCCTCCATGCCATCAATCGCTTCGAGGAGATGTTGTGGCGCGAGGGCGTGCTGCTGCTGAAGCTTTGGCTGTATCTCGACCCGCCGGAAGCCGTCGCCCGCCTCAAGGCGCTGCGCGGCCACCCGGTCGACCGCCCGGTGGTGCGCGAATGGGAGGCGGTGAAGGGCAAGAAGCAGCGCAGCCAACTGGAAGCAGCCGCCACCGAGGCGTTCCGCCTGACCTCCACGGTGGAGGCGCCCTGGGTGATTGTTCAGTCCGAGGACGAGAATTACCGCGATGCCATGGTGGGCAACGCCCTCATGGAGGTCCTGGCCCGCGCCACGGCGCCCGCACCCTCTGCTCCAGCGCCAGAGCCGGTGGTCACGCCCACCCAGACCCTTCCGCTGCCCAAGGTGAGCATTCTCTCCACCCTCGATTTCTCGAAGGTGCTGCCCGAGGAGGAGTATCACCACCAATTGGAGGCGCAACAGCGCCGCATCACCCACCTGACCTCGGCGCCGGAATTTCGCGAGCGCGGCCTCGTCTGCGTGTTCGAGGGCAGCGATGCGGCGGGAAAGAGCAGCACCATCATGCGCCTGCGCCAGGCGTTGGACCCCCGGCATTTCCGTGTCCACCCGATCAGCGCGCCTACCGACGAGGAACGGGCGCGGCCCTATCTTTGGCGCTTTTGGCGCTCGATCCCTCAGCGGGGCGATGTCGCGGTGTTTGACCGCAGCTGGTATGGGCGCGTGCTGGTGGAGCGGGTGGAGCAATTCGCTGCGACGGCGGATTGGGAGCGGGCCTATGGCGAGATCAATGATTTCGAGCACGGCCTGTGCGACGCCGGCTACACGGTGGTGAAGTTCTGGCTCGCCATCAGCCAGGACGAGCAGGCCCGGCGGTTCCAGGAGCGCGAGACCATCGCCTACAAACGCTTCAAGCTGACGCCCGAGGATTGGCGCAACCGCGAGAAATGGCCGCTCTATGATGCGGCCGTGACCGACATGGTGGACCGCACCAGCACCTATTACGCCCCCTGGACGCTGGTGGAGGCCCAGGACAAACGCTGGTGCCGCGTGAAAGTGCTCAAAACCATCGCCGATCGCCTGGAGGCGGTCGGATAGTTCGCTCCTTCTTTCAACTCTCTCCCTCCGCTCTATCGCAACGGTCCTCGCGGGGAGAGGTTATAACGCGCAGCCGTGGCCCTTGATGTCCCGGCACTGTCCCCGGATTTTCGCCGGGGACAGCCACAGAAGACGGTGCCCGCCGTTCAAGCGCGGGCGAGGTCGGACAGCAGGCTCGCCGCCAGCGTCAGCTTGGAGAGGCTGAGGCCCGAGGCGACGATATCCTGCACGGTCGCACGGGTGCGATCCACTTCCTTGCGGCGGCCCGACACCCAGCTCTCCACCGCATCGACGCCGGTGGCGCCGGTGTTGAGCATCTCGACGCTGACATAGCGCACGAAGGTCTCGATCTGCGCCAGGGCGCGGTCCATGGCGAGCCGGTCGTAATAGTCCGGCGCCACGATCGTGCCCGCGGCGGAGATCACCTGATCCACCGCGAAGTATCGGCCCGCGGCGAAGAAGGTGGTTGCCGCCTCCGCCACCGGGCGTCCCGTGGTCTGCGACAGCAGGGCGATGTCCGTGCCCGCCGCGAGCGGCCGCAGGCTGGCCACCTGCCGCGCCAGGGCCTCCGGCACGCCGGCCGTGATCAACTCACCCGCCTGTCGGTCGCGCCAAGCGACCCAATTCTCCGGCAGGCTCGCGTCCATCACGGCGGCGAGCGCGGTGATGCCGTCACGATACTGGTTCACCACTGCGCCCATGTTGGCGCTGAGGTTGGTGTTGCGCAGGAACCAGATCGACCGGTCGAGCATCAGGCGCTGCACTTCGGCATAAAGCTTCAGTTGCACCGCGCCGGAGATCTTGTTGTCGAGGGCGTCGATGGCGCCGTTGAGCGCCGGCAGGCTGAAGCAGTCGCGCACCACGGCGAAGGCCCGCACGATGCCCGCTGCATCCGCCCCGGTCTGGTCGGCGATGCGGGCGATGGTGGCGGGTCCGCCCTGGTTGATGATGGCGTTCGACAGGCCGGTGGCGATGATCTCGCGCCGCAGCCGATGCGAGGCGATGGCCGTGGGGAAACGCGCCTCAAGCGCCGGCGGGAAATACGCCACCAGCTCATCGGCGAGATAGGCATCGTCTGGCACGTTGGTGGTGAGCAGCTCGGCATAGAGCGAGAGCTTGGCATAGGCGAGCAGCACCGCCAGTTCCGGCCGGGTCAGGGCCTCGCCGCGGGCGCGGCGCTCCTGGATCTCGCCGTCGCTGGGCAGGTATTCCACCCCGCGATCCAGTTCGCCGCGCAATTCCAGCATCTGCATGAGGCGCTGCTGGAACGGCACGTCGGACGTGCCGCTCAGTTGCGCCAGCGAGAGCGCAAGCGTCTGGAGGTAGTTGTTGCGCAGGACGAGATCGCCCACATCCTGCGTCATCTCACCCAGCAGCGCGGCGCGGTCGGGAGCGGAGAGCACGCCCTCGGCCACCGGCAGTGACAGCGCGATCTTGATGTTCACCTCGACGTCCGAGGTGTTCACCCCGGCGGAATTGTCGATGGCGTCGGTGTTGAGCCGCACGCCACGGCGCGCCGCCTCAATGCGGCTGCGCTGGGTCATGCCGAGGTTGGCGCCCTCGCCCACCACCTTCACCCGCAGATCGTGCGCGGCGATGCGGATGGCGTCGTTGGCCCGGTCGCCGGCCTGGGCGTCGGTCTCGGTGGAGGCGCGCACATAGGTGCCGATGCCGCCGAACCACAGCAGGTCGACCTGCGCCTTGAGGATGGCGGTCATCACCTCATTGGGCGCCGCCTCCAGCTTTTCGAGGCCGAGCAGAGCGCGGACCTCAGGGGAGAGCGGGATGCTCTTGGCGGTGCGCGGGAACACGCCGCCGCCCTGGGAGATCAGGCTCGCGTCATAATCCGCCCAGCTCGAACGCGGCAGGTTGAACAGGCGCTGGCGCTCCGCAAAAGAGGCCGCCGGATCGGGATTGGGATCGAGGAAGATGTGGCGATGGTCGAACGCCGCCACCACCTTCAGGGCGGTGGAGAGCAGCATGCCGTTGCCGAACACGTCGCCCGACATATCGCCCACGCCCACCACCTGGATCGAGGTGGTCTGGATATCCACGTCGATCTCGCGGAAGTGGCGCTTCACCGCTTCCCACGCGCCGCGCGCGGTGATGCCCATGGCCTTGTGGTCATAGCCGACCGACCCGCCCGAGGCGAAGGCGTCGTCCAGCCAGAACCCGTGCTCCTGGGAAAGGCCGTTGGCGGTGTCGGAGAAGGTGGCCGTGCCCTTGTCGGCGGCGACCACGAGATAGGGGTCGTCTCCGTCGAACCGGACCACGTTGCGAGGGTGGACCACCTCGCCGTTCTTCAGGTTGTCGGTGATGTCGAGCAGGCTGGAAATGAAGATCTTGTAGGCCGCTATGCCCTCGGCCTGGACCGCGTCGCGGCTGCCGCCGGCGGGGAGGCGCTTGGGCACGAAGCCGCCCTTGGCGCCCACCGGCACGATCACCGCGTTCTTCACCTGCTGCGCCTTCACAAGGCCCAGCACCTCGGTGCGGAAATCCTGCGGCCGGTCGGACCAGCGCAGGCCGCCGCGCGCCACATGGCCGAAGCGCAGGTGCACACCCTCCACACGCGGCGAATAGACGAACACCTCGAACAGCGGACGCGGCAGGGGCAGGCCCTCCACCTTCGCGCTGACATACTTGATGGCGATGGCGCCCTTGGGCCGCCCGTCCGCTTCCAACTGGTAGAAGGTGGTGCGGATCGCGGCATCCACGAGATTGACGAAGCGGCGCAGAATGCGGTCCTCGTCGAGCGAGGACACCTCGGCGAGCGCCGCCTCGATGTCCCGGCGCAGCGGCTCCTCGCGCAGGGCGCGGGCCTCCGGCTCGGGGTCGAGGCGCGGGTCGAAGCGGGTGTGGAACAGCTGGACGATGCGCGCGGCGACATCCGCATGGCCGACCAGGGTGGTCCAGAGATAATCCTGGCTGTAGGCGATGCCGGCCTGCCGGAGATAGCGTGCCAAGGCGCGGGCCAGCGCCACGTCGCGCCAGGCGAGCCCGGTGTCGAGCACGAGGGCGTTGAAGCCGTCGTTTTCCGCCTCGCCGCGCAGCACGGCGGTCAGGAGATCTTCCAGGCGCTCGGCCGAGCCGGACACCTCGATGGTGCCGCCGTCGGTGCGCTCCAGGGACATTTCATGGACCCAGGCGAGCTGCTGGGTGCGGTCCGGCAATACCGGGGTTACGCGGTAGGTGCGCTCGTTGATCGCCTTCAGCCCCATGTTTTCCAGCATGGGCACGCGCTCGGAGAGCGGCAGCGGGCGACCGAAGGAGAGCAGGCGCAGGGAGATGCGGCTCGCGGCATCGTCCGGGCGGCGATAGAAATCCAGCGCGATCGGGCGGTCCGCCGACATGCGCTCAAGCCGCTCGATATCGGCCAGCGCGGTCTGCACGTCGTAGGAGGTGGTATAGCCGCCGTCGAACGCCTGCCCGTAACGCTCAAACAGGACGCCGGCCTCATGGGCCGTGTTGACGTCGCGCAGCGCGTTGCGCAGCCGGTCGCTCCAGGACAGCACGTCGTCGGCGACGGCGCGCTCCAGTTCGGCCCGGTCCACCGTCGACAAGGCGCCGTCGCGGCGGGTGATGATGTAATGCACGCGGGTCAGCGGCACGTCGGCCAGGAACGACGGCGTGAAGGCGGCGACCCGGCCGCCGAAGGCGGTGGCGAGGCGGGTGCCGATGCGCTCGCGCAGACCGCTGTCGAAACGTTCGCGCGGCACGAAGACCAGCACCGAGGCAAACCGGCCATAGAGGTCGGTGCGCGGCAGCACGCGCACGCGCGGGCGGTCATAGAGCGAGAGAATGTCCAGCGCGTAGGGCACCAGCATGTCGGTGTCGATCTGGAACAGGTCGTCGCGCGGATAGGTCTCGAGCACCGTCGCCAGCGCCTTGCCGGAATGGCTGTCCGTCTCGAACCCGGCGCGCTCGACCACCACCTGGGCCTTGAGGCGCAGATAGGGAATCTGGCGCAGCGAGTGGGTGTAGGTGTTGGAGGTGAACAGGCCGACGACGCGCAGCTCGCCCACCTGCTTGCCGTCCGCCCCGTAGAGCTTCATCCCGACGAAATCGAGATAGGCCCGGCGGTGCACCCGCGACCACAGGCTGGACTTGGTGATGAGCAGCGGCATGGAGCCGGTCAGCAGCGGGCTCGTGCCCACCTCGTCACCCAGCCGCAATTCCTTGACGCCGGGATCGCGCAGAATGCCGAGGCCGCTTTCGGCCGCGAGCGCGCCGTCCGCCGTGAGGGCGTATTTGCGCACGCCAGTGAAGATGAAATTGTTCGCGCTGAGCCAGTCGATGAAATCGGCCGCCTCCTCGCGGTCCGCCGGGGAATACGGCAGGGCATCGACCCGGCAGGCGGTCGCCATCTCGCGGACCTGATCGCGCATGGCGATGAAGTCGGTGTTGGCGGCGCGCACGTCCTCAAGCGTCTGGTCGAGCGCCGCCTTCAGGGCGGCGCGCGCGTCGGCGCTCTCGATCACCTGGAGGTGCAGGTAGATCAGGCTTTCATGGTGCAGGCCGTGGGCGGCCGGGCTGTGGAGGTCGGTAACCACCTCGTCCACCGCGCCCGCCGCATCGCGCTTCACCGCGAGGATGGGGTGGGAAACCAGCTTCAATTCGAGGTTGCGGTCGGCGAGTTCACCCGCCACCGAATCGAACAGGAAGGCCATGTCGTCATTGGCGGCCTCGACCACCGTGATGGCGGGCGCACCGGGCCATTCGGGATTATAGACCCGCACCTCGTGCCGCCCGCTCTTGCGAGCCGAGACATGGGCGAAGGCGTCCTGCGTCAGCCGCGCCAGCGTCTCCGGCAGCAGCGTCTCGATATCTTCCGGTGCCGCACCCTGGAGCAGGGCCGACGCGAACGCGTCGGGCACGCCGGATTGTCCCAGCAGCGCGATCGCCGCCGTGATGCGCTCGCGCGCATCGAAATCCGATTCGGAAGCTTGCACTCCGTGAACGTTCATGGCCTTTCCCCCAATTGGCCCGACGCGCATCAGCGCCATATAGGCCCCTTATCGTTTTGTTGCTTCTGTCGATGTCGCACAGAGCCACGATGAAACGATGACGAACACCTAACGAAGGGCCACACCATGACTTCGCAGAAGAAGACAGGCAAGCCAAAGAAGGCGGCGGTCAAGGCCGCTCCGGTGAAGCCGCGCCGCGACGACGACCCGGTGATCGCACTCCCCCTGCCTGCCGCCCCGCTCGATGCGCCCACCGAGGCCTATTTCGCCAAATGCATGGAGAAGATCGGCTTCGTGCCGAACGTGCTCCAGGCCTATGCGTTCGATCTCGCCAAGCTCGGCGCGTTCGGCGCCATGTACAACGACCTGATGCTGGCGCCCTCCGGCCTCTCCAAGCTGGAGCGGGAGATGATCGCGGTCGCGGTGTCCAGCGTGAACCGCTGCTATTACTGCCTCACCGCCCATGGCGCGGCCGTGCGCCAGCTCTCGGGCGATCCCGTGCTGGGCGAGCAGATGGTCATGAACTACCGCGCCGCCCGCCTCGACCCACGCCAGCGCGCGATCCTGGATTTCGCGGTGAAGCTGACCGAGTGCCCCCACGACGTCGAGGAGCCGGACCGCGCGGCCCTGCGCCGTGTCGGCCTGAGCGAGCGCGATATCTGGGACGTGGCGGCGGTCACGGGCTTCTTCAACATGTCCAACCGCATCGCCTCCGCCACCGACATGCGGCCCAACGCGGAGTATCACGGGCAGGCGCGCAGCCCGGCGTGAACGGTGCCGCAGACCTCAGGACGATGCGCTGGCGACAAGCCGGGTGACGAGCGCGACCAGGTCCGACTGCCGGCCGATGCCGAGCTTGGCGAACACGGCGCGCAGGTGGGTTCGGGCGGTCTCGTAGGTGATGCGGTTGGCATCGGCGGCGGCGCGCAGGGTGCCGCCGACGCCGATGAATTCGGCGATGCGGGTCTCCGATGGCGTCAGTCCCATGTTCAGCAGATGCTGGGCCACGCTTTTGGCATCCGCCGCGAGGCTGCGGATCAGCAGCATGGCCCCGCCGGCGCCGAAGGCCAGCGCCTCGAGCGTATCGGGACGCGAGCGGATGGGGACCAGTTCGGCGTACAGGGGCCCTCGACCGCTGGGCCGCCGGATGATGACGCCCCCCTTCGGCAGCACACCGCCGGGCAACGCCGCCCGGATCGCCGCCTGCAACCGCGCATCGTCGCTGCGCAGCGCCGCGCGGGGGCGTTGATGGGCGATGGTGAATCCGTCACCAAGCAGCGCCAGGGCGGTAGGGTTGACGTGACGCGCCAGCCCCTCCGCGTCGAGGAGCACCACACCCCAGGCCAGCCGCTCGACCGCGCTGGCGAGATCGAGCGCCATGCGGCGCGCTTCCGCCAATTCCAGCCCCACTGTGACCGCCCGGCCAATGTGCGGCGACAGGAGCGCCATGGTCTCCACGTCCTGGCGCTCGTATAGCCCTTTCTTCAGGCTGCGCTGCGCCGCGATGGAGTGAAGGCGTCCCGAGCCGAGCGGGGTGACGGCGGCCAGCGACTGCCCGATGTCGTACTGCCGCAGGAATTCCTGGTAGAACGGATCCCGCCGCACCTCGTCCGCGTCCATCACCACACGATCGGTGCCCACCGTGCCCGGCTTGATGCCGCGCGTCAGCAAGCGGGCCGTGGGCGTGTCGCGGCGCCACCATGTCTCCCGGTAGGAGGCGTTGGCCTCCGAGAGGTTCGCCGAAGCGATGGATCGCATCGCCCCGCTGGTGGTCATGGGAATGATGGTTGTCCCGATGGCCCCCACCGCCTGCGACACCGCCGCAAGCGCCTCCTCCCAGCGCTCCGGCTCCAACGCCGCAGCATAGAGCGTATCGATGACCGCTAGGATGTCGGGGTCCGCCATCAGCCTCAACCTTCCCTAAGGTTGCACAGCATAAGGCGCGCTTTCCTTTAGGCGAGTCGAAGCCGCACCCAGAAGGTTCGCCTGCGACATTCTTCCCCTACTCCAACTGGAGGATGGCGTAGCGACAGGGAGCCGCTAGCAATTTTGGCGGAATGGCGGGTGTGGCGTTCGTTTCCTCCGCCTGGGGGCTGCCCGAATGCGCACGAACATGAAGCCGTTTCCGGACGCGGCGTGCTGGCCGCCCTTCGACCGCGAGGGCGCAGGGGCAACCGGCAATCTTTTCGATTTCTACGATCATACAGCCCCCGATCTTCTCAGCCGGTGGGACAAGGTCGGGCAGTGGTTTGAAGCGCGCAGCGCTGTCGGCTGCGATCCTTACCAGCGCGTGGTCCACACGGGCATCGGCACGAAAGCCAGCGGCACCCAGCGCAACGGCGCGCCATTTTCGGGCGTGAACTTCGCCAGCCAGGACTATCTGTCCTTGTCCGCCCACCCGCAGCTGATCGCGGCCGCCTGCGCGGCGGCGCGGGAGATGGGGGTTCACAGTGCGGGATCGGCCGCGCTCATGGGCAACACGGCGCTGTCGGTCGAGCTGGAGCGACGGCTCGCCGCCTTCACCGGCTATCAGCATTGCACGGTGTTTCCCATCGGCTGGGCAGCGGGCTATGGCGCGGTGAAGACCCTGCTGCGCAAGCACGACCATGTGGTCATCGATGCCCTGGCCCACGCCTGCTTGCAGGAAGCCGCCACGGACGCCACCCCAAACGTGCATCGCGTCCCGCATCTTTCCAGTGCGGCGGTGGAGCGGCGATTGGAGCGCATCAGGCGCGCGGACGGGGATGCGGGGATTCTCGTGGTCACGGAGACCTTGTTCTCGATGGACAGCGATGTCCCCGACATAGCCGCCTTGCAGGCGCTGTGCCGGCGCTTCGGCGCCACCCTGCTGGTGGATTGCGCCCATGACCTTGGGGCGTTCGGCGCCACCGGGCGCGGAATGTTGGAGGCGCAAGGCATGGTCGGAAAGGTCGACGTGCTGATGGGCTCGTTCTCGAAAACCTTTGCCTCGACCGGCGGTTTCGTGGCCTGCAACAACACCGCCTTCAAGTTCGGACTTCGTGCCGCCTGCGGCCCCTCGACATTCACCAACGCCATGACGCCGCTCCAGGCGGCTGTGGTGCTGAAGGCCCTGGACATCATTTCCGGGCCGGAGGGCGCGGCGCGACGCCAAAAGCTCATGAGCAATATTCTCAGGCTGAGGGCCACCCTCGAGACCTCGGGCTTCACCCTGCTGGGCGTGCCGAGCGCCATCGTCCCCGCCGTCCTGGGCGACGGGCCGCTCTCGCGCCTGATGACGCGCACGGCCTTCGACCTCGGCGCCATCGTGAACCTGGTCGAACACCCCGCGGTCGCCCGCAACGGCGCGCGATGGCGCCTTCAGGTCATGGCCGATCACAGCGACGCGGACATCGACCTGTTCTGTCGCATCGCCACGCAGGCGCGGTCGGTGTCGCAGCATATTTTCCGAGGCGGCCTATGAGAGCCTGCCACCCGACAAGCTGGCCGCTTGATGGTTTCGGCGTTCGACCTCGGTGCCATCGTGAACGCGACCACCCTGATCAAGACGCCTGATGCCAACGCGTGCTCGTCCACGCCGATCGCCGCCAGTCCTTACGCCTCGCCCCGCGTGACGGATGCCTGACGCCGGAGCCGGCGGCTGCGTTTCACCACCTCATGAGCGACCTTTTCCAGGACAGCGTGCCCCCCGGCCGGCATCGCCGCAACGATACGCGCGGCCTCGGCGGCATGTGCCTCAACCAATTCCGCCAGTTCCTTCACGCGCTCCAGCGTTCGCGCCGGGCTGAGGTCCGCCTGCTGGGCGAGGGCGATCCAATCAAAGCCGTGGAGAACGGCGCCGTCCCACCGGCCATTGATCTGCTGTGGCAGCACCTTATCAACTCTTGGATAAGGTGCTGCGCACATGAGGTCGTAGAGCGGCGCAAAACGGGCCGATCCTCCGGCGCCGACTAGGACCGAATAATTCTTGGCGTGGGAATCGGTGTTACACAGCAGAACGTTCATGATGACGCCATCAAGGAGATCAAGGCGGGCGCCTGGAGACACATAGGTGTTCAGACCCTCGAACATGGCGCGCAGGCCGGGGCCGGGGAGGCGTAGCGCTCCGCCCCCCTCGTATTTGCTGATGGGGAAGTAGCCGAGGAGCTGGCAGAAATCCTCCTGGTGGATGCGGCTCCAACCATCCTGCGTCGTCACGCGGTCGTACCGTTCCATCAGCAGATAGCTACGCCGGCCCGCAACCCCGGTGGTGACGGTGGCCGTGGACAGACCCGATAGCCGCGACAGCGTCATGCAAAACGCCTCGTTCTGCACGCTGCCCGCAAGTCGTCGGGTGTCCGGCTTGAGGATGTGGGTGGAGGGCGTCCCGTCCACCGGGATGTAGAATCTGCCCTCGGTCTGCACGAGGGCGATTTTCTCCTGCACCCCGGCCAGCGACATGGACACACCCGCCTCGCCCAGGAGAAAGGGCTTAATAGGCAGTTCGTCGATGATCTTCTCCAGGGCCTTTTCCCCGGAAATTTCCACGAGATTGGTGCCGGGCCCGCGTGGCGCTCCGATGGAGAGCGCGCCGGCTGTGTCGCGGCCGATATGGGCGAGGATGCCCAGAACGTCCTGGGGTGAGACTTTCAGTTGCTGGCTGATGTAGGAGAGTTGAGCCTCTGGCAGCAGGTTTGCAAACCACGGCATTGCCTTGGCGATGTCCGCGCCGCCGGTTGCAAGGGGCATGGACAGCGAAACCGGAAACGCCCGCGAACGATTGGCCCAGGCGTCGTCGTAGACCAGGAATCGCGCGTCATTCCCCGTGAGACGGCAGACCGGGAGCGTTTCGTAATAGATCGTCTCGGGCATGCTGCTCGGGCTCAAAAATGCGGAATATGGTCGAGCGCGTCGTCCGTCGCCGTGTCCGCAGGGGCCGGGGGGAGCGCGGCCTCGTCCACGAGGCGAATGCCCACTTCGCGCGCCACGGTCAGCGCCTTTCCAAGTTGGCAGGACGGCTTTCCGTTCTCCAGATCGACGATGAACCGCTCGCCGGTGCCGCACCGCGCTGCAAGCTCGGCCTGCGTCCAGCCACGGGCTCCACGCCTTTGCCGGATGAGGGCGCCAAGGGCCGCTGCGGTCGCGATCATGGGATCCTTTCAACTTCCCGATCGGGAAGAAATCAGCCGACATCACCTTAAACTTCCCGATCGGGAAGTCCAGCCCTCACGCCGCCAAGAACTTCCCGATCGGGAAGTTATGATGGAAAGGCTGGTTAATCGTCCCGATCGGGAAGCTCGAGCCGCGACCTGCCCCCTCCCGCCCCGGAATCGATCAAGCGTTCAAATTTGGCCTTTCGGATATATTGACGACTGCGCCGCTTGCCGTGATACCGTTCCCATAATGACAAAAGCGCCGGGTCAGGCGCATCCGGGGAGTGTGCCGGCAGCGTGGATGCGCTTTGTCCGGCCGGAACAGCGAGGGCTCTGAGAGCGATCATGGACACTGTCACTGACGTGCCCTACATCGTTGAAGCGCGTGGTCTCACCAAGGAATTCAAGGGGTTCGCGGCGGTTAAGAACGTCGACCTGAGAATTCGCCGCCACACCATTCACGCCCTCATCGGGCCGAATGGCGCCGGCAAGACGACGTGCTTCAACCTCATCACCAAGTTTCTTGAACCCACCCGTGGCACCATCAGCCTGAACGGGCGCGATATCACGCGCACCAAGCCGGCGGACGTGGCCCGGCTCGGCATGATCCGCTCGTTCCAGATCTCCGCGACCTTCGGCAATATGAGCGTGCGCGAGAATGTGCGGGTCGCGCTTCAGCGCAAGCTTGGCACCTCGTTCCATTTCTGGGAATCCGACAGCTCGCTCGACACGCTGAACGACCGTGCCATGGACCTGCTGGAAGAGGTGGGCCTTGCCTCCTACGCCAACCACATGGCGGTGGAACTGCCCTATGGCCGCAAGCGCGCGCTGGAGATCGCCACCACTTTGGCGCTCGACCCCGAGATGCTGCTGCTGGACGAGCCGACCTCCGGCATGGGCCGCGAGGACATCACCCGCACCGCCGACCTGATCCGCCGGGTCTCCGCCAACCGCACCGTGCTGATGGTGGAGCATAACCTCTCGGTGGTGGCGAACCTCTCCGACACCATCACCGTGCTGGCGCGGGGCGAAATCCTCACCGAAGGCCCCTATTCCGAGGTGTCCAAGAACCCGCAGGTGATCGAGGCCTATATGGGAACGGGACACGGGCATGGCTGAGATGACCGGGACGCCGCTGCTCAGCGTCAACGATCTGCACGGCCACTATGGCGAAAGCCATGTGCTGCACGGCATGACCTTCGACATCCACAAGGGCGAGGTGGTGACGCTGCTGGGCCGCAACGGCGCCGGCAAGACCACCACCATGCGCGCCATCATGGGGCTGCTGCGCAAGCGCGCCGGCTCGATCCGCTATGAGGGCCAGGAGACCGTCGCCCTAGCGCCTAACAAGATCGCGCGCCTCGGCATCGCCTATTGCCCGGAGGAGCGCGGCATCTTCTCCAGCCTCAACGTGCGCGAGAACCTGCTGCTGCCGCCGATAGTGAAGCCGGGCGGAATGTCCGTGGATGAAATCCACGAACTCTTCCCCCGCTTGGAAGAGCGCAAATACAGCCAGGGCACGAAGCTCTCGGGCGGCGAGCAGCAGATGCTGGCGATCGCCCGCATCCTGCGCACCGGGGCCAAGCTGCTGCTGCTCGACGAGCCGACCGAGGGGCTTGCCCCGGTGATCGTCCAGCATATCGGCGAGATCATCCGCACCCTGAAGAAGCGGGACTTCACCGTGCTTCTGGTGGAGCAGAACTTCCACTTCGCCTCGACCGTGGCCGACCGGCACTATGTGGTCGAGCATGGGCGGGTCGTGGACATGGTACCAAACGATAAGATCGCGGAAAACGCGGCGCGTCTTGAAACCCTTCTCGGCGTCTGAGCCGGGGATTTCGTAATAACGCGGCCGGCACAAGCCGGCAGGAGGAAACCCATGCGTCTTGCAACCATGCTGATGGCCGCTGCCAGCGTCTTCGCGATGGCAAGTGCCGCCGATGCCCAGACCAAGGTCAAGATCGGCGTCCTGACCGACATGTCCAGCCTCTATTCCGACCTTTCGGGCCCCGGCTCGGTTTGGGCGGCGAAGAAGGCTGTCGAGGATTTCAACGCCACCAACAAGGACCTTCAGGTGGAAGTGGTCTCCGCCGACCACCAGAACAAGGCTGACGTCGGCGCGTCCGTCGCCCGCCAGTGGTACGATGTGGACGGCGTCGACGTGATCGTCGACACCCCGAATTCCGGCGTCGCTCTGGCGGTGAGCCAGATCACCAAGGAAAAGAACAAGGTCTTCGTCAATTCCGGCGCCGGCTCCTCCGACCTCACGGGCAAGGCCTGCACCCCCAACACGGTGCACTGGACCTACGACACCTGGTCGCTGGCCAACGTGACCGGCAAGGCGATCACCAAGAACGGCGGCGACAGCTGGTTCTTCATCACCGCCGACTATGCCTTCGGCCAGGCGCTGGAGCGCGACACCTCGGCGGTCGTCACCGCGAACGGCGGCAAGGTGCTCGGCAACGTGCGCGTGCCGATCAACAACGCCGACTTCTCGTCCTTCCTGCTCCAGGCGCAGGGCTCCAAGGCCAAGGTCATCGGCCTCGCCAATGCCGGCGGCGACACCATCAACTCGATCAAGCAGGCGGCGGAATACGGCATCGTGTCCGGCGGCCAGAAGCTCGCCGGCCTGCTGGTGTTCATCTCCGACGTGCACTCGCTCGGGCTGAAGACCGCCCAGGGCCTGACCATGACCGAAGCCTGGTACTGGGACATGACGGACGCCAACCGCGCGTTCGCCAAGGAGTTCTCGGCCGGCAACGGCGGCAAGTACCCGACCATGGTGCATGCCGGCGTGTATTCGGGCGTGACCCACTATCTCAAGTCGGTCGCCGCCCTGAAGGCCGCCAAGGACGGCGCCGCCGTCGTGGCTGAAATGAAGAAGCTGCCCACCGACGACAAGCTGTTCGGCAAGGGCGAGGTCCGCGCGGACGGCCGCCAGATCCATCCCATGTATCTGTTCGAGGTGAAGAAGCCGTCGGAGTCCAAGGGCCCCTACGACTATTACAACCTCAAGGCCACCGTCCCGGCGAACGAGGCGTTCCGCCCGCTCGACCAGGGCGACTGCCCGCTCGTCAAGAAGACCTGATACCAGACTGCCGGCGCGACCTTTCCCCTCTCCCGCTTGCGGGGAAGGGGAGGGGCGCGCTCGGAAGGTCTCGGATTGCTTCACGCGCTCACGCGCCGCCACCCTGACCCTCCCCCGCAAGCGGGAGAGGGACTGACGCAACGGTCCCTCACAGAGACACGCGCCCCATGTTCGAACTGCTCGGCATCGCGCCGCAGGCCCTCTTCGGCCAGCTTCTGCTGGGCCTGATCAATGGCTCGTTCTACGCCATGCTGAGCCTTGGGCTCGCGGTGATTTTCGGGCTGCTGAACGTCATCAATTTCACCCACGGCGCGCAATATATGATGGGCGCGTTCGGCGCCTGGATGGCGCTGAACTACTTCGGCATCCCGTTCTGGGGCGCCCTGATCATCTCGCCCATCGTCGTCGCGATCATCGGCATGATCATCGAGCGTACGCTCTTGCGCCGGCTCTATCAGCTCGACCATCTCTACGGCCTGCTCCTGACCTTCGGCCTCGCCCTCATCATCGAGGGCCTGTTCCGCCGGCAATACGGCGCATCCGGCCTGCCCTATGACAATCCGCTGCCGGGCGGCACCAATCTCGGCTTCATGTTCCTGCCCAATTATCGCGGCTTCGTGGTGATCGCCTCGCTGGTGGTGTGCTTTGCCACCTGGTTCGTGATCGAGCGCACCAAGCTCGGCTCCTATCTGCGCGCGGCCACCGAGCGCCCGGAACTGGTGCAGGCCTTCGGCATCGACGTGCCGCGCATGATCACGCTCACCTACGGCTTCGGCGTCGGGCTCGCCGCGCTCGCCGGCGTGCTCGCCGCGCCGGCCTATCAGGTGAGCCCCACCATGGGCTCCAACCTCATCATCGTGGTGTTTGCCGTGGTGGTGATCGGCGGCATGGGCTCGATCCTTGGCGCCATCATCACCGGCTTCGGCCTCGGGCTCGTGGAAGGCCTGACCAAGGTGTTCTACCCCGAAGCCTCCTCCACCGTGATCTTCGTCATCATGGCCATCGTTCTGATGCTGAAGCCCTCCGGCCTGTTCGGCACGGCGAAATGACCGGCGAAACGAGAAAGAGCGCCCCATGACTGCGTCCCACATGGCCGCTCCGGCCCGCAAGGACGGCAAGGCCGTGACCCGCATCGCCTTCACCATCGCCGCGATCGCATTGCTGATCGCAGCGCCGCTGGTGATCTATCCCGTGTTCCTGATGAAGGTGCTGTGCTTCGCGCTGTTCGCCTGCGCCTTCAACCTGCTGCTGGGATATGTCGGCCTGCTCTCGTTCGGCCATGCCATGTTCTTCGGCGGCGCGGCCTACATCAGCGCCTATTGCGTGAAGGAGATGGGGTTCACGCCGGAACTTGGCATTCTCGCCGGCACCGCCGCCGCCGCTCTGCTCGGCTTCATCGCCTCGCTGCTGGCGATCCGCCGGCAGGGCATTTATTTTGCCATGGTCACGCTCGCCCTGGCGCAGATGTTCTTCTTCTTCTGCCTCCAGGCGCGCTTCACCGGCGGCGAGGACGGCCTGCAATCGGTGCCGCGCCGCGCGGTGTTCGGCATCATCGACATCACCAAGGACATCAACCTCTATTACGTGGTGCTGGCGATCTTCCTGATCGGTTTCGCCATCATCTACCGCACCATCAACTCGCCGTTCGGGCAGGTGCTGCGGGCGATCCGCGAGAACGAGCCGCGCGCGATCTCGCTCGGCTACCGGGTGAACCATTACAAGACGCTCGCCTTCGTGCTGTCCGCCGCCCTCGCCGGCCTTGCCGGCGCCACCAAGGCGATCGTGTTCCAACTCGCCTCGCTCACCGACGTCGCCTGGCAGATGTCGGGCGAGGTGATTCTGATGACCCTGGTGGGCGGCATGGGCACTATCCTCGGCCCGTTCGTCGGCGCCGCCATCATCGTCACCATGCAGAACTATCTCGCCTCGCTCGGCGAATGGGTTCTGGTGATCCAGGGCGTCATCTTCGTCCTCGCCGTCTCCCTGTTCCGACGCGGCATCGTCGGGGAGGCGCAGGCCTTCCTGAAGGCACGGCGGGAGCGCAAGGCCGCCTGAGCCGCAGGCATTTGTCCCGGACAAGCGACGGCGTAGCCGGAGTGTAGATCCGGGACCCAGCGCAAAGAGCCGCCGAAGGCGCTTCGACTCATCTCCGATGCCGCGCGGCGGAGATGTTCTTTACGCTGGTCGCGGGGTGACGGCTTCGCCGCAGTCGTGCGCTGGGTCCCGGATCGGCGCTCAGCCTTCGGCTTCGCTTGTCCGGGACAAGCCGGCGTATAACCCGCGTCTCCCGCGATAGAACCATGCCGCCATGGCATAACCGTCCGATCTGCTCCTGTGCCACTGTGGGCGCCGAGAAGAGCGGAGACGACCATGGCCCCTGATCTGATCGAGCACGGCCCCGCGCCCCTCATGGAGGGCTTCCGGCTGCTCGACGTGGACGTCGGCGGCATTTCGATCCGCGCTGCCGTCGCCGGAGAGGGGCCACCCCTGCTGCTGCTCCACGGTCATCCCCAGACCCACGTCACCTGGCGCAAGATCGCCCCGGCGCTGGCGCGGCGCTTTACCGTGGTGGCTCCCGACCTGCGCGGCTATGGCGACAGTTCCAAGCCGGAGGGCGGGCCGGACCACATCGCCTATTCCAAGCGCGAAATGGCGAGGGATCAGGTGGGGCTGATGGCTCGGCTCGGGTTCGACCGGTTTGCGCTGGTGGGCCATGACCGGGGCGGGCGGGTGGCGCATCGCATGGCGCTGGATCATCCGCACGCGGTGTCCAAGGTGTGCGTCATCGATATCGCCCCGACCGCGACCATGTACGCCATGACCGACAAGGCGTTCGCGACCCGCTATTTCTGGTGGTTCTTCCTGATCCAGCCCTATCCGGTGCCCGAGCGCATGATAGGAGCGGACCCGGAATATTTCCTGCGCCACCATCTCGCCGGGCAGACCAAGACCCCCGGCGCCACCGAGGCGGAAGCGTTCGCGGAATATCTGCGCTGCTACATGGACCCGGCCACCCGCCACGCCATCTGCGAGGATTATCGCGCCGCCGCCGGCATCGACCTGATCCATGATGCGGCCGATGCCGACGCCCGCATCGAAGCGCCGCTGCTGGCGCTCTGGGGCGCGCGCGGCGTGGTCGGCGAACTCTACGACGTGCTTGCCACCTGGCGCGAAAAAGCCCGCGACGTCAGCGGACGGCCAATCGATTGCGGCCATCTGGTGCAGGAGGAGCGGCCGGACGAAATGCTGCGGGACCTGCTGGCCTTCCTGTAGCGCGACTCAGCGTTTTCCGCCCGCCACCAGCCGGCGCAGCCGCGCCATGGTCTTGCCCACCCCGAGGTCGGAGAGCACCTGCGTCTCGCTGGCGCCATATCGCTCGAACACCGGCGTGGCGTCGGCATTGCCGGACAGCACATAGAGATACTGGTAGGTGCGGGCCTCATCGTCCGCCGCGAGCCGGCGCAGGACGCTGGCCGGCGCCTGGAGCGAGGCCCGGTCGTATTCGACGCGGGTGAAGCTACGCTGGAGGCGCAGCACCTTTTCCACACCCCAGTTCAGATCGGAAAACAGCGTCAGGGCGGTCTTCAGGGTGAAGAAGCGCAGATGCGTGCGCTCCAGCAGCCCGGAATCCACATAGTCGAACGCGCCGTTGAGCAGGCCAAGGCGCGCCGCGCCGAAGCCGATATGCGGCACCGACAGCAGCACCTTGGTGTTTTCCCGTCACCAGCGGCGCGAGGCCGCTCAGGAAAGGCGAAGGGGTCGGAGGTGTGCTCGATCACGTCGGCGAGGACGATGAAGTCGTGCTCGCCCAGCGCCCCCGCCGCGATCAGATCCTGCGCGAACGCGGTGTGCATGGTGCGGTAATGGGGCCGCGCGAGGTGCGCCGCGAACACGTTGGGTTCTATGCCGTCCATGGTGAGCGTGCGGCCGGCCCGCGCCAGAAACGCGGGCGAGATTGCCGTTGCCGGCGCCGATATCCAGCACGCGGGCGCCATCCGGGATGAGCGCGGCGATGCGGGCGAGCGGCTGTGCGGGATCGCGCAGGATGTCGTCGATGACGTGGTCATCCACCACATAATTGGCTTCGGGGCGCTGGAAGAGGCCGCCTGTCATTACGCTTTTTGCTCTCCAAATCTTCGGGCCCCGGCCCCCAAATATGCCGCCCCGGGCGCCCCGGGCAAGGGGGTTTCACCAAGCGGCTTGATCGCGCGCGGCGCGGCGGGTTGAATGGCGCGCCACGCTGACCGGGATGTAAGCCTTTTGACCGCCGTTTCCGTCTGCATTCCCGCCTACAGGCAGGTGTCCTACCTGGAGCAGGCGCTCGATTCGCTGGTGATCCAGCGGTTCATCGACTACGAGGTCGTGATCACCGATGATTCGCCCGACGGGGAGGTGGAGGAGCTGATCCGCTCCTACGATTTCGGCGGCCGGCTGCGCTATTTCCGCAATCTCCATCCGCTCGGCTCGCCGCGCAATTGGGACGAGGCGATCCGCCTCTCGCACGCGCCGTTGGTGAAGATCCTGCACCACGACGACCGGTTCGCGAATGGCGACGCGTTGGGGCGGTTCGTGGCGCTGATGGACGAAAACCCCGATTGCCTGCTCGGCTTCTGCGCTAGCCAGGTCGAGGACGTCTCCACCGGCGAAAGCTGGGTGCATGCCGCCGATGCCGCCCAGCTCGCCGATATGAAGCTGCGGCCGGAACGGCTGCTGCTCGGCAATGTCATCGGCGCGCCCAGCGCCACCATCCACCGTCGCTCGGCGGCGCTGCATTATGATCCGCGCCTGAAATGGCTGGTGGACGTGGATTTCTACATGCGCGCGCTGCGCCTCAACCCGCGCGTGGCGTTCCTGCCCGAGCCGCTCATCGTCACCACATCAGGGGCGGCGCACCAGATCACCGAGACGGTGCGGGGCGACGAGGCGCTGAAGATGCGCGAAACCCTGCTGATGTTCGAGAAGGCGTTCAACCAGCTGCACGACGACCCGGACGTGGCGCTGTTCTGGTGGCGCCTGCTGAAGCGCAACAAGGTGCGCAGCGCCAAGCAGATGGAGCGGTTCGCCGCGACCCCGCCGGCCATCGCCGCCTATTTCCGCGCGCTCTACGCCCACCCGCCCCGCGACGGGCGCCGCCGGCTCGGCGACTTGATGCCGACAGTCTTGCGGGACGCTTGGCGGCCGATCCGCCAGAGCCTGTTCAAATCCTGATCCAGCGCTCCGGGACGATGTCGCTGCCGTCCAGATGATCGGCCGCGAACCAGCGGGCGGGCGCGACCACCGAACCGCCGTCGCGCGCATCCAGCCAGGCGCCCCACCAGGAGAAGGTGCTGTTGGCGATGACGTGGTGGCGGCACGCGCTCATCAGGCGCAGATCCTCGTGGGCGTGTTCCGCCCCGTTGTGCTCCACATGCACGGTCTCGATGGGAAGGGAGAGGTTCGCCCGCACCCAGTCGTGGTCATCGGAAAAGATGAAGCCGACGAGATCGCCCCCGACGCGCGGCTTCAACAGGGCAACCGCCTCGGCATAATAAGCCGGCGGGCAGGTGCCATGGACCGCCTGCACGGTGGGGTCGGAGGCATAATCGCCCCGCCGCACATGCAGCGAGACGCTGTTCTGCGCCTCGGCCCGCGCCAGCAGCGGCAGGCTCTCATGGCGTGGCGGCGCGCGCAGGGTGAAATCGGCGCGGATCGCAGCGTCCTGGTCGCGGAAATAGCGCTCGGATTGCCAATAGCCCTCGAGATAGCTGCCATCCGGCAGATCGAGCACGTCGGCGCAGAAGCCCAGCCCCGCCTCCTGATGCCGGCGCGGGCGATGCTTGGCGAGCAGCCGATCGCGCAGCGAGCGGCGGGCGGAGGGCAGATCGCCCGGCCCGGCTTCGACCGCTTTCAGCGCGAAGGCGTCGAGGCCATAGGCGCGCCGCTCGGTGGTGCCGAAGGCGCTGCGGTCCAGCCGCAGGTCCGCCCCTCGCCGAAGCGCCAGGGCGCGGCCGGCGGCGTACTGGAACATCTGGTTGCCCAGGCCGCCGACAAGATGGGTGACGATCATGACCGCTCTGGATGGCTGACCGGTACGCCGATGACGTCCGGGTGAGCTTTCTCGCGCCTTATCATCGTCCCGTCAAAGGGTCTGTGCGCCCCCTCAGCCTTTTACGGCGGCGGCGATGGCGGCGCCGCAGTCCGCCGTCGATGCGGTGCCGCCAAGGTCGCGGGTGCGCAGCGCCGGATCGGCCAGAACCGTCTCGATCGCCGCGATCACGGCGTCCGCCGCATCCGTGTGGCCGAGATGCTCCAGCATCATGGCGCCGGACCAGATCTGGCCGATGGGATTGGCGATGCCCTGCCCGGCGATGTCGGGCGCCGAGCCATGCACCGGCTCGAACATGGAGGGGAAGTCCCGCTCCGGATTGATGTTGGCTCCCGGCGCGATGCCGAGCGACCCGGCCACCGCCGGCCCAAGATCGGACAGGATGTCGCCGAACAGGTTGGAGGCGACCACCACGTCGAAGCGGTCCGGGTTCATCACGAAATGCGCCGCCAGAATGTCGATATGATACTGGTCGGTGCGGATGTCGGGATAGTCGGCCTTCACGGCGGCGAACCGCTCGTCCCAGAACGGCATGGTGTGGACGATGCCGTTGGACTTGGTGGCCGAGGTCACATGCTTCTTCGCCCGCGTGCGCGCCAGCTCGAAGGCATAGCGCATGATGGCGTCGGTGCCGGTGCGGGTGAACACCGCCTGCTGCGAGGCGAATTCCTGCGGCGTGCCGCGATACATGCGGCCGCCGATCTCGGAATATTCGCCCTCGTTGTTCTCACGCACCACGTAGAAATCGATGTCCTTGGCGGTGCGCCCCGCCAGCGGCGAGGTCATGCCCTGGAGCAGACGCACCGGGCGCAGCGCCACATATTGGCGGAAATTGCGCCGGATCGGGATCAGCAGGCCCCAGAGCGAAACGTGGTCCGGCACGCCGGGAAAGCCCACCGCGCCGAGGAAAATGGCATCGTGGTTCTTAATCCGGTCGAGGCCGTCCTTCGGCATCATCTCGCCGTGCTTTTGATAATGGGCGCAGCTCCAGTCGAAATGGTCCCACTGGAACGAGAGACCGAAGCGCGCGCCGGCCGCATCCAGCACGCGGATGCCCTCGGGCACCACTTCATTGCCGATGCCGTCGCCGGGAATGGTGGCGATGCGATACTGCGCCATTGTTCGCTCCTCCCGCGGGGTTGCCCGCATATGCTTGGGTCCCCAGGGCGGGACGGGCGGACACTATCGCGAGGCGGGGCAAATGCCTTATGCCGAATGCACCTTGTTCCATAGCGCGGTGGCATGAATGGAAGCGGCGTGGCTGGAGGACTTCATCGCCCTCGCCGAATGCATGAACTTCTCCCGCGCGGCGGAGCGGCGAAACGTGACGCAGCCCGCCTTCAGCCGCCGCATCCGCGCGCTTGAAGCCTGGGTCGGCGCGCCGCTGTTCGACCGCGACACCCACCGCCTCGCCCTGACGGCGGCGGGCGAGACCTTTCATCCGGTGGCGCAGGAGACGCTGCACCTGCTCCAGCGCGGCCGCGCTGCGGCGGCGGACGCGGCGCGCGCCACATCGAGCGAACTTGTCTTCCTCGCCACCCACGCGCTCTCCCTCACCTTCTTCCCGGCGTGGCTGCGCACGCTGGAAGGGGCTGTCGCCGACAGCGCGGTGCGCCTCGCGGCGGACAATATGCAGGCGTGCGAGCGCATGATGCTGGAAGGCAAGGGCCAGTTCTTCCTCTGCCACCATCATCCGCTCGCCCCGAGCCGGGTGGAGGCATCCACCTTCATCTCCACGACCCTTGGCAGCGACACCCTGGTGCCGGTCTGCGGGCGCGGGGCGGACGGCGCGCCGCTGCATCCCCTGCCCGGAACGGCCGCAGCACCGGCCGCCTATCTCGCCTTCAGCGCGGAATCCGGCATGGGGCGGATCGTCGAGGCGGCGCGCACCGCGAATGGGCCGGCGGCGGTGCTGAAGCCGGTGTTCACCTCCCACCTCTCCACCGCCCTCAAGGCGCTCGCCGCCGACGGCCGGGGCATGACCTTCGCCCCACTGAGCCTTGCCGCCGAAGACCTGAAGCCCGGCGGCCGCCTGGTGCGCGCCGGCGGCCCGGAATGGGACATCCCCATGCACATCCGCCTGTTCCGCCCGAAGGCGCGCATGAGCCCGGCAGCGGAAGGTTTTTGGCGCGCGGCGCGGGCGGGTGGGGCGGATTGAGGGGTAAGAAGATGAGTTCGGCAATTAAGATCTGGACGAACATCCGAGATACGCAATCAATTTATTAAGTGCTCTCTTTTACCGAAATGCTTATCCGTCCGATAATAACTTTCTGTCACATGACCGTCGTCGTGAGTGAATGATGAATATATTCCGTATTCATCTGTCTTCTTGAATACGACCCCAGTTTCGTTCTCCGGCGAGAGGTCGCGGTGTATTCTGAATACCTCTAAATTAGCATCGGAGAACGTCTCATACAGACCCGCAAAGTAATCGTCTTTACCTGCCCCAAAGCCCTGTCGGTAGGCATAAAAACGTTCCAAGGCGTCCTTTATCCGAGCCCGGAATCGCCGGTCTCTCTCCCCTCGCATGTTATCGAGCAAGACCTTGTGCTCGTGCTCGTCGTGCAGTGGCCGTCGGCGCACCGCATCGATCTTTGATCGATTCTTCATGATGACCAACATGCGTCCGATATCCAGGTAGCGCTCAACAATGTCCTCATCCGAAATCATTTCGATAGATTTGACATAGGGAATGAAGTGCCGAGTACAGATGAGGTCGAAGTCTTCGAACGCTTTGATCTTCGTGACTAAGGCCACCTCGTCGGCTCGAAGCCGTTCAGGGGATTTGGCGGTCTCATCCTCCCATTTCCACGCCCGTTCGTAGCAGCGGACCATTAGGTCCGGATCAGTCACAACGATTAAGTTGGCGACTTCTCGCCGAAGGACTTCCAGATGCCTGATCTCAGCTTCTTCCAGATTGTCTTGGAGTTGCAAAAACGCAGGATCAGATTTCCTATCCCTTGGCCAACCAAATAACCACATGCGCCCCCTCCCAAATTGCTCGAAGTCTAGCAGAAGAATGCACTCCTTCTTGTATAATATTTGACAGATTGGAGATTGAAGTACGGGGCCGATCAGAGTCTTGAATGGCCTAATGCGGCGGCATTTTGTAGTGGCCACAGTCGGGTCCGACCCACGTCACAAACCGGCTCCTGCACCGTACATGACGGGAAAAAATATTAAGGAATATATTCCTTTTCCTTCCAACCTGTGCTAGCGTGCCTTCACCTTGCACCAAGGAGGGGCGCGTCCGGAGCGGCCTGATGTGCGGTGTTTGGGGCGGTTGTCCGACGGGAACGGGATTAACGTCCCCGGGAACGTTAGCTAGAGGAGGCCCAAGGGCGTGACGCATGGATCCGGGACTGGTTCGTCCGGTGCTAATGGGAGAACTGATCACCCACTCGGCGTCAGCGAGAAGCCATAAATCACCGCGCGGGAGTGGAGGGGCGAAGGCCCTGATATCAACCCTTTACCCGACGCGCGTCTGCCGACGCGCCATCCACTCCCGCATCCCTCCACCCTCGCCGGAAACGGCGGGGCTAAAGGTGTTGGCATTTGGGGTTCCCCTCCCCCCTTGAGGGGGAGGGCAGGGTGGGGGGTATCTCTCCACTCGGTTCGGCGAGGGTGGTTTGGGCGGCGCCATACCCCCCACCCCAACCCTCCCCCTCAAGGGGGGAGGGAGAGAAAGAAGGGGGGCATTCGCTGTCTCGCTTGGCGCGCTCGCCCCCTCTCCCGCTTGCGGGGGAGGGCTGGGGAGGGGGCAGGAGCCTTAAGAAAAGGCTCTGCACCCGGCCATATCTCACCAATTCCCCCTCCCTACCCCTCCCCACAAGCGGGAGAGGGAATAACGCAACGGTCCCCTCGGGGCGAGAGCGAAGGAAGGGGGATCATTCGCTTTTTCGCTTGTCGCCCCCGCCCCCTTCACCGCAAGCGAGAGAGGGAGTTGCCGCGCATAACGCTGCGAGCAGCTTGGGCCGGGGGAGGGTGGTGGCCTCCTGGGGTGCGCCGGCGGCAAGGCCGTAGCCGAGGTCGGGTAGGTTGAAGCGCCGGCATTGGTCCAGAAGATGTTGCTCCTCGCGCGCGCCCCAATCGGCCTGAAACAGCTTCGACATACGGATGCTGGTCTGGCGGCCGATGGCGGACTGTTGCACCCGGCGCGCGGCCTGGACCGGCATGTTGAGGAACAGCGACAGCCGGGCCAGTTCGGCCTGCGGGTCGGCCAGCAGATCCTCGTAGCGCACCATGTGCACGTCGGGCTGGGCGAGCCATGCCGCCATGTGTGCGCACCAATAGGCGAGCGGGGTCAGCCGCCCCTGCGGGTCGCGGACCGAAGGAGTGGTGAGATAGGCCAGGAACTGCGTCTCCGGTTCGATCCGGAACGCGGCCTCATGACCCTTCATGTCGAAATAATATTGCGAGCGCATAACGTCGCGCGGGTTGCGGATGACGTGGATGTGGAATGCGCTGGAATAGCAGGCGCTGGCCGCGACCCAGTGCATGTAGCAATGCCAGTGGTCCGGCGAGCGGATCTTCTCGCCCCAGGCGCGCTCGTGGCTCTTGAGGACCACCGGCTTGTGGGTGAGGCGGGCATAGAAATCCTCTTCGAGGTGAAACCAGTCCCGGTCCACGTCGAAGTTCGCGCGCAGGGTGTCCATCACGAAATGGGTGCCGGAGCGGCGATGCGAATGCACCTGGATCGCCCGTCTCAGTCCCTTGTCGTCGCACCGGGCGATCGGCCCGACAAAATGCGCTTCCTGCGGCGGCGGACGCCGCAGCGAGAGGTGACGCCAGCGCAGGACGTCCCAGGCGCGGTGCGCCTTTCGTGCCAAACTCACCATCGCGACCCCCCGGCCGCCAGCCCCGATAACCCCGCCCACCGCGCGCCTGGGCCACGATGGGTTGCAGGCGCAACCTTAAACCTGTCGGTGGGGGCGGGGTAGATCACGCGGGGGAAGGGAAATGGCGATTTTTGCGCGGATATCGATCACGATCGTGCGCTTGGGGCATTTTTTTGAACCTCCAAGTCCCGCTCGGGATAAACTGCACCTCGCCCGAAGCAAAATCCGCCCGGAGACGTTGAGATGCGTTCGATGATTTCCGGCCTTGTCTGCGCCCTTGCCTTGGGGCTTTCGCCCGCGGTGGCCGATCAGCCGGTCAATTCTGCGGTGAAAGCCGAGGCCGTCAAAAAGCCGGCCAAGACGGCGGACGCCGTCCAGCCGGCGCCGCTCAATCCGAAATGGGTGGTCGGCAATTGGAAGATCTCGGGCCTGACGGTGTGGACCTATACGCCGGGTCATTTCCAGCGCAATTGAGATCCTAAGCCGGCTCCCAACCCGGCGCCGCTAGCTCGAAGCCGGCAAAATCGAAGGCCGGCGCGACCGTGCAGCCGACCAAGGTCCAGGCGCCGAGCGTTTCCGCCGCCTGCCAGGACTGGGGCGGCACCACAGCCTGCGGGCGTTCTCCGGCCATCAGGTCGGGACCGAGGAGATGTTCGACTTTGGCGCCGTCGGGATGGGCCATGGACAGGCGCAGCGGCGCGCCGGCGTACCAATGCCACGCCTCGCTGGCATCCACCCGGTGCCAGTGCGAGCGTTCCCCGGCGGCCAGCAGGAAATAGATCGCGGTGGATGCGCCCCGCGCCCCGTCGCCTGCGGCCTCGCGGAAGGTTTCGCGGAAATGTCCGCCCTCAGGATGCGGCTGAAGGCCGAGGAGCGCGATCACCTCGCCTGCGGAAAGCACGCTCACGGCTCAGCCCTTGAAGACATTCTTGCGGGCGCGCAGTTCGGTGAACACCACGGACGGGTCGGAGGTGCCGAGGCCAAGGCGCTCCGCCATGCCGGGGTCGTCGGCGCGCAGGAAGGGGTTGGTGAGCTTCTCGTCGCCCAACAGCGTCGGAATGGTCGGCTTGTCGTCCTGGCGCGCCGCCTCGGCTTCGCCCAGCCGGGCGCGCAGGGCGCCGTTGTCGGGATCGACACTGACGGCAAAGCGGCCGTTGGAGAGGGTATATTCATGGCCGACGAACACCGAGAGATCGTCCGGCAGCGCGCGCAGGCGCAGCAGCGACTTCCACAGCACCGGCGCCTCGCACTCGATCGGCCGGCCGCAGCCGAGCACGAACAAGGTGTCGCCGGCGAACAGCAGGCGCTCATCCTCGAACAGATAGACGACATGACCGGCGGTGTGGCCGGGGGTCTCCAGCACGCGGCCAATCAGGGAGCCGACCGCCACCGGGTCGCCATCCACCACTTCCACGTCGATGCCGGGTATGGTCGCGGCTTCCGCCTTTGGGCCGACGACGGTGGCCCCGAACTGGGCCTTGAGCGCGGGAACGCCGTCCACATGGTCCGCGTGGTGGTGGGTCACGAGGATGTGCGTGAGCGTCCAGCCCTCGCGATCCAGCGCCGCCAGCACGGGGGCAACCTCGGGCACGTCAACCACGGCGGTCGCCTGGGACACGGGATCGTGGATCAGCACGGCGTAATTGTCGCTCAGGCACGGAATGATCCGAATTTCGACGGTCATCGGTCCATCTCTCCTGCCGTGGCGATAGGGCCCCTTGAGTAGCACGCCGGCCCGATGGAGCAAGCTCATTGCGTGGGCAGGGCATGCTATAAGGCCGCGAGGGAAAGGCGGACCATGTTTCTCGACGTCGTCGACCTTCGCAGTTTCTACGCCCAGCCGCTCGGCATCATGACGCGCCGCGTGGTGGCGCGCGCGATCCGTGCGCGGATGCCGAACGTGCGCAATCTTTCGGTGCTCGGCGTCGGCTATGCCACGCCCTATCTCGGCGTGTTCCGCGAGGAAGCCGAGCGGTGCATCGCCATGATGCCCGCCGCCCAGGGCGTGGTGCGCTGGCCGTCCGCCGCGCCGGCACTGGCCGCGCTGGCGGACGAGGGGGCTCTGCCGCTCCCCACGTCCAGCATCGACCGTGTGGTGGCGGTCCATCTCCTGGAAATGACCCCGGACGCCGCCGGTACCCTGCGTGAGGTGTGGCGGGTGCTCGCCCCCGGCGGGCGGCTGCTGGCCGTGGTGCCCAACCGGCGCGGCGTGTGGGCGCGGCTGGATTCCACGCCCTTCGGCAACGGGCGGCCGTTCTCGCGCGGGCAGGTGGTGCGCCTGTTGCGGGAGGCGCTGTTCACCCCGGTGGGATGGGACGAGGCGCTGTATTTCCCGCCGCTGTCCTCGCGCTGGATGCTCCGCACCGCCATGGCATGGGAGCGCGCGGGCGGGGGCCTCCATTTGCCGTTCGCCGGGGTGCATGTGGTGGAGGCGACCAAGCAGCTTTACCGGCCTGCCCCCATTCGGCGCGCCGTACTGGTGCCGACACTTGAGCCGGTGTTCGGGCAAGGGGTGCCTGCTGCTTGAAGGGTCGTCGGCTCAGTCGGTCTCAGCCCTTGCGGGTGAGCTGAAACACCGCCTGCTCGCCCAGCAGGTTCCACACCCACCAGGGCATGTTGAAGCGCACGCGGTGCCCGGAGGAGTTCAGGGCCACCGCCTTCTCCATGCGGGCATCCATCAGTTCCACCAGATCCACGAAGTCGCGGATGGTGCAGAAATGGATGTTCGGCGTCTCATACCACGCGATCGGCATGTTCTCGGTCACCGGCATGCGCCCGTGCACCATGAGGTCCAGCCGCGAGCGCCAATGGCCGAAATTGGGGAAGGAGACGATCGCGTACCGGCCGATCCGCAGCATCTGCTCCATCACCCAGCGCGGTCGACGCGTCGCCTGGAGCGTCTGGGAGAGGATGACATAATCGAACGCGTTGTCGGGATAATGGGCGAGGTCCACGTCGGCATCGCCCTGCACCACCGCCAGGCCGCGCGCGATGCCGGCATTCACCCCTTCGCGGGAAAGCTCGATGCCACGGGCGTCGCATTCGCGGGTTTCGCTGAGCAAAGCGAGCAGTTCGCCATCGCCGGCGCCGACGTCCAGCACCCGCGCGCCGCGCGCCACCATCTCGGCGACCACCACGAGATCGACGCGCCCGCCGGAGGAGCGCACGGCGGTTTCATCAAGGGGTTTGGCCATCAGCCTGCCGTTGAGCGTGCTCATCGGCCCCGCGCCGCCGGCAGACCGGCAACCTTGGCGGCGCTGTCGAGGAAGCCGCGTGTGATGTCGAACAGTTCCGGCTCCTCCAGCAGGAAGGCGTCGTGCCCTTTGTCGCTCTCGATCTCGGCGAACGAGACGCTGGCCCCGGAGGCGTTGAGCGCATGGACGATGGCGCGGGAATCCTGCGTCGGGAACAGCCAGTCGCTGGTGAAGGAGACCAGGCAGAACCGCGTCTTGCTGCCTCGGAAGGCATTGGCGAGCACGCCGTCATAGTCCGCCGCCAGATCGAAATAATCCATGGCGCGGGTGACATAGAGGTAGGAATTGGGGTCGAACCGCTGCACGAACGACTCGCCCTGATAGCGCAGATAGCTTTCCACCTGGAAATCGGCGTCGAAGCCGAACGTGGGCAGGGCGCGGTTCTGCAACTTGCGGCCGAATTTTCGGTGCAAGGCCTGGTCGGACATATAGGTGATGTGCGCGGCCATGCGCGCCACCGCGAGCCCGCGATGGGGCGTCACCCCATGCTGAAGATAATGCCCGCCGTGCCAGTCGGGATCGGCCATGACCGCCTGCCGGCCGACTTCGTGGAACGCGATGTTCTGCGCGGAATGGCGCGCGGCGGTGGCGATCGGCAGGGCCGAGATCACCCGCTCCGGGTAGCTGGCCGCCCATTGCAGCACCTGCATGCCGCCCATCGAGCCGCCGGCGACGCA
>NZ_CBDIHQ010000013.1:0-167500 GCF_965279295.1 Aquabacter sp.
GATCCCCTCCCTCTCCACTTCGGAGCCGGCGCCCACCAAGCCCGCACCGAAGTCCTCGGCAAAGAAGAAGAAATGAAATTTCGCGACCTGTTCGGACCCGGCCGTTCCACGGTCCATGCCACCGGCGCCATGGCGGCGACCTCCCATCCGCTGGCGACGGCGACGGCGCTCGACGTGCTGCGCGACGGCGGGAACGCGGTGGATGCGGGCCTTGCCGCCTGCGCTGTGCTGGCGGTGGTCGAGCCGCAGATGACCGGGATCGGCGGCGATTGCTTCTGCCTGCTCGCCAAGAACGGCCGCGCGCCGGTGATCGCCTATAACGGCTCCGGCCGTGCTCCGGCGGGCGCGACGCTGGCCCGCTACCACGCGGCCGGCATCACCACCATCGACCCGCTCGGGCCGCACGCCGTCACCATTCCCGGCGCGATCGAGGCATGGCATCGGCTCGCAGGCGACCACGGCACCATTCCGTTCGGCACACTGCTTGAGCCCGCCGCGCGTTATGCCACCGAAGGCCACCCGCTGCACGAGCGGATCGTGTTCGATCTCAAGTCCTTCATGCCGAAAGTGAAGCGCGCGGAGGGCTTCGCCGACCTGATCCTCGATAACGGCAATCTCCCGAAGCCCGGACGGCTCTACACCAACCGCGCGCTCGGCCAGAGCCTGCGGGACATCGCCAAAAACGGCCCGAATGCGTTCTACCGCGGCGCCATCGCCGAGCATCTCAGCGCCTTCCTCGCGGCCAAGGGCGGCTTCCAGACCCCCGCCGACTTCGCCGCCCACACCGGCGATTATGTCGAGCCGATCCAGGCCGATTATCGCGGCCACACGGTCTACCAGTGCCCGCCCAACGGGCAGGGCATCATCACGCTGCTGCTGCTGCGCATTCTTTCCCACCTCGACGTCGCCGCTGACGCACCCGAGAGCGCGGAGCGTTATCACAAGCTGATGGAGGCGGGGCGCATCGCCTTCTCGGTGCGCGATGCCTGGCTTGCCGACCCGGAATTCTATCCCGTCCCCTGGGAGCGTTTCCTGGATGACGCCTTCACCAAGGCGGCGGCGGAGAGCATCCGGCCCGACGGCGTGGTGGATGTAACGCAGCCGATCGACCTGCCGGAGCACAAGGACACGGTCTATCTCACCGTGGTGGACCGCGACCGGACCGCCTTCTCGCTGATCAACTCCATCTTCGAGCCGTTCGGCAGTGCGCTCTACGAGCCGCAAACCGGCATCCTGCTGCAAAATCGCGGGCGCTCGTTCTCGTTGAAGGACGGCCATCCCAATTCGATCGCGCCCGGCAAGCGGCCCATGCACACCATCATCCCCGGACTGGTGATGAAGGACGACAAGGTGCTGTATTCCTACGGTGTCATGGGCGGCCATTTCCAGCCGGTGGGACACGCCACGCTGCTGAGCAATCTAATCGACTACGGCATGGACATGCAGCAGGCAGCCGATGCCCCGCGCTGTTTCCCGCAGGACGGCAAGGTCATGGTCGAGCCCAGCGTACCGGAAGCCACCCGCGCCCGGCTCGCGGAGATCGGGCACACGGTCGAACTGCGCGCCGACCCCATCGGCGGCGCCCAGGCGATCCGGATCGACCCGGAAACCGGCGTGCTGTCGGGCTGCTCGGACCCGCGCAAGGACGGCTGCGCCCTCGGCTTCTGATCCCTCCCTTTAGGAACGCCCCATGTCGCGGCTCACCGTCAACGTGTTTCCCGCCGGCTTCATCTGGCCGCTCTGGGCCGGACAGGCGAAGGGCTTCTTCGCCGCCAACGGCGTCGAGGTGGAGCTGATTCCGACCGCCAATTCCATCGACCAGATGGGCGGGCTGATCGACGGCGCCTTCGACATCGCCATGACCGCCATCGACAATGTCGTGGCCTACATGGAAGGCCAGGGCGAGGCACAGACCCGCACGGTGCCGGACATCGTCTCCGTGATGGGATCGAGCAGCGGCTTCCTCTCGCTCATGGCGGCGCCGCACATCCACACGATGGCCGATTTCAAGGGCCAGACGCTGGCGGTGGACGCCATGACGACAGGCTATTCCTTCACGCTTCGCCGGATGCTGGAGGTGAGCGGACTCAAGCGGGACGAGTACATCCTGGCAGCCGTGGGCGGCATGAAGGAGCGCTACGAGGCGCTGCTGCGCGGCGAGCAGGCGGGCACGCTTTCCGTGCCGCCATTCACGATGATGGCGAAGGCGCAGGGCTTCAACGAGGTTGCGACCCCGCTTTCGCTGTTCGCTCATTTCCAAGGGGGCGTGGCGGCGGTGCGGCGGGAATGGGCGGCGGCCCATGGCGACGACATCGTCGGCTTCATCAGGGGCAACATCGCCGCGCTCGCGTGGCTCTATGATCCCGCGAACAAGGCCGAGGCCCTCGACCTGTTCCAGTCTCACATGAAGGGCGCCTCACGCGCGGTGGCGGAACAGTCCTACGCGGTGCTGCTGGACCCGGTGAACGGCTTTCCCCGGACGTGCGGGATCGACATGGAGGGTGTACGCACCGTCATGGAAATCCGCAGCGAATTCGGCGTGCCGCGCAAGCAACTGACGGACGCGGCGCGCTATTACGATCCGTCATTTTATGATCGGGTCGTCGGCGCCATTTGAGGCGGCAGCTTTCACCGTCGCGCGTTCCCTCTTGCGAAAGCAGGGCAAAATTACGGGCGCGTGTTTCCCTTCGGTATCGGAGGGATTGGTGATGTCGGTGAAAAGACGGGGGGTTAGCTTGGTTTTGGCGAGCCGGGCCTTGGCGACAGCTAGGGCTGGGAGGGGAAGGCCTTAGACGCTCTCACCCCAATCATGTCTCACCAATTCCCTCCCCCGAAAGCGGGAGAGGGAAGAACGCGATGTCTGCGTCGGCACGACAGAAGCTTTTGTCGGCTGCTGCCGGCTCAGAGCGGCGGCTGAAGGGCGGCGAGCCACTTGGCGATTTCGGCATCGCCCTCGGGCACCTTCAGTGCCTTGGCCCACTTGCGCAGACCCGCTTCGTCGATGGTGTTGACCGCGTCGATCATCTCGCTGGTGTAGAAGTCCATGGGATCGACCTTGCCTTCGAGGCCGAGGATTTCCACGAAGTCGGTCCAGTTCTGCTTGGAGAACGAACACCACTTGTCGTTGGCGGCGGCGTCGCGGGCGATCAGCGGGGCGCGGGTGTTGATGATGGTCACCGCGTCGGCGATGGCCTGCTCGCGCGAGATGCCCGAGGGGATCGCCTCGGGATGCATGTAATAGCTGACCTTCACTGCGGCTTCGGGATTCTCCGTCATGACGATGATCGAGCGGATCATGCCCTTGAGGAGTTCGACGGTCTCCTTCTTGTGGCTCTCCATCCACGGCCGGGCGAAGGCGAAGACATAGGCGGTGGCCGCGTCCTTCATATTGGCCGGCGGCTCGAGCACGCGGACATTAATACCCAGCGTCTTCAGCCGCACCACGTCCACGTCGGCGTTCAGCAGCGCATCGATGCGGCCGGCGGTGAGCGCGGCGGCAGCGGCCTGTCCGTCGCCCACGGGCAGCAGCGTCACGTCGCCGGCGGTGATGCCGGCATGCTTCAGAGCAAACTTGAGATAGCCGACGCCGCCATAGGCCAGGGTCGGTACGCCGACCTTCTTGCCCTTCAAGTCGGCATAGCTTTTGATCGTGCTGTCGGGCAGCACCGATATGCGATGCAGGACCCCGCGCAGGTAGACGCACGGGATGACCGCCGGCAGCTTGCGACCCTCGGCAGCGGACGTGAGGATGATGTCCTGCGTCCCGGTGCTGATGGTGATCTGGCCGGACAGCATGAGCTGGAGGTTCTCGGCCGCGCCCTGCGTTCCAATCGACTTGGGCGTGACCTCCTTGCCGAACAGCCCCATCGCCGTGCCGATCCACATATTGGAAAAGCCGGGATTGAAGCTGCGGGAGGACACGCCGATCACCGGATCGGCGGACTGCGCCATCGCGGGGGCGGTGGCGGTTAACGCAAGGGGAAGCGCCAAAAGTCCGGCGATGCGGATGAAGGCGGGTCGAAACAACGGCATGACTTGCTCCACAGGACCGATGAACCAGCCTCGGCGGCGTCCTCGGGCCGCTTATTGTCGCGGCCGCTCGCAATGGCCGCCTCAGCGGCCTTAAGGGAAGGCTGAAGCACGCTCGACGAAATGTCAAACGGACGTTTGACTTCATCCCCGCTTTGCGCGAGCCTCCGTGCCGCGGCCTTAGAGCCCGTGGTGATAAATCTTCATCTAGAAATCGACGGCGGCAACGCCTGAGGGGACGCGCAGAGTGAGCCCGCACGTTCAGGAGCGCATGATGCAATCGAAATTCGCCGTACGTTTTCCAATCATCGCCTGTCTCGCGGCCACCGTGGCCATGCTTGTCGCGCCTTCGGTTTCGCGCGCCGAGGAGGTCAAGAGCGGCCTTTCCTCCCGCAGTTTCAATCCCGGCTTCTCGAACGCCTGGATCGGCGCGCCGCTCGGCCTCTACAAAGGCATCGAACTGGATGCCATCGGCACCCAGGGCGCCTCCGAGAATCTCCAGCTCATGCTGGCCGGCAAGCTCAATCTCAGCACGGGTACACAGGACATCCTGCTGAATTCCGCCGCTGAGGGCCGTGTCCTGCCGGCAATCATCCCGTGCGTCTATCTGCGCGGCATCCTGCACCGAACCTCGGTGCTGCCCGACAGCACGATCAAGAGCTACGCCGACCTGAAGGGCAAGAAGATCGGCGTGCCGACCCTCTCCTACGGCGGCATCGGGTTCATGAAATTCGCGCTGCGCCATGCCGGCGTCTCGCCGGATGAGGTGCAGTTCATCGCCGTGGGTGATGGTCAGCAGGCCGCGATCGCGCTCTCCTCCGGCCGCATCGACGCCCTCACCAATGCCGATGTGGATGTCGCCCAGTTGCAGCGGCTCGGCGTGAAGATGCGCATCGTCGACGTGCCCGACAGCATCAAGGATGCCGCCACGGCCTATGCCTACGTCTTCCCGACCGCCTGGTACGAGGGCCATAAGGAACAGGCCCGCGAAGTGGTGAAGGGACTGATCCGCTCGGTCATCGTCATGACCGAGAACCCCGAGGCGGCGGTGAAGGTCAGCTATTACATGCACCCCGAGGCGGTCCCGGCCGGCGTGTCGCGCGAGCAGGCGATCCAGGCGGCGGTGGATGTCATCAAGGTCCGCATCCCGCTGATCGAGCGCAAGAGCAGCGTCAGCGACAAGTGGTGCGAGTTCCCCAAGCCCGCCTGGGACAATCTGGTGGAAATCCTGGGCATCCAGGGCAAGGTCGACCCGATGAAGTTCTACACCAACGAACTGATCGAGAGCGTCAACCAGATCAAGGAGCCGGAACTGCGTGAATGGGCGCGCGGCCTGAAGGTGCCCGACACCGACGCCGAAATCGCCACCTGGCTGAAGACGCTCCACCCGCCACTCTGAGAAACGACTGGCGCGCGGTCTCTCTCCCTCTCCTGCAAATTGAAGGTCTGCGAAACAGACCTCGCACGTTTCTCGTAAAACCTTGCAATAAGGGGGCTTCATCTCGCCCCGAGGGGGAGTGATGCGTCATGCGCGGTGGCTCCCTCTCCCGCCTGCGGGGGAGGGCTGGGCAGGGGGCAGGAGCCTTAAGAAAAGGCTCTGCACCGGGCCATTTCTCACCAATTCCCCCTCCCTACCCCTCCCCCGCTTGCGAGAACTCTGCGAAAGGGATCTCGCAAACTCAGCAGTTCGTTAGGTGCAAAGGCCGGGCGGTTTCCACCTCGCCCCGAGGGGGAGAGGTCGGCTGCGAAGCAGCCGGGTGAGGGGGCTCCAGCATCTCAGGACTGGAGAGGGTTGCCCCCCTCACCCCAACCCTCTCCCCGTCGGGGAGAGGGAGCATGGCGCGGTCACTTGAGACGCACCACCGATCCCGCATCAGCTCGTTTCGCAGATGTCTCGCTTACGGGAGAGGGAATAACGAAACACTCCCCGAGGGGGATGGCGTTGTTAGGTCAGGAGCAAAGGTCAACCTGGGCTGGACGAAACCGGCCGCGTGGATGAAGCTGCCGTCACCCCGCCTCGGATCACCTCACATCATCCATGACCGATCTTTCCCGCTTTGCTATCAACCAGATGACCACAAAATCCCTCGACCTGCGCCAGGCGGTGGATCTCTATGCGCGCCATGGGGTGGGGGGCATCGGTGTCTGGCTTCAGTATCTCGACGGCATGAGCGCCGCGCAGGCCGCCGGGATCATCCGCGATGCCGGACTGTTCGTGCCCTCGCTGTGCTCGTCGGCGTGGATGAACCTGTCTGACGATGCGGCCCTGCAGGACGCGCTCGATGAAAACCGCCGCCGCCTCGACATCGCCGCCGAACTCGGCGCACCGTGCATGGTGGTGGTGTCGGGTGGGCTGGCAGCTGGGGAAAAGGACATCGCTGGCGCCCGGCTGCGGGTCGAGGATGCGCTGGCCGCGCTTCTGCCGCATGCGCATGCGACCGGCGTGAAGTTGGGGCTGGAGCCGCTGCACCCGATGTATGCGGCGGAACGCTCCTGTCTCAACAGCTTCGCCCAGTGCCTCGATCTCGCCGAGCGGCTTGGGCCGGATACCGGGATCGTCGCGGATGTCTATCATTGCTGGTGGGACCCGGAGTTCCCTGCCGGCCTGCGCAAAGCGGGGGCCGACAAGATCCTGACCTTCCACCTGTGCGACTGGCTCGCCCCGACCCGCGATGTCTATCAGGACCGGGGCATGGTGGGTGACGGGGTCATCGACATCCCCTTCTACCGGCGCCTGCTGGACGAGATCGGCTATGACGGCCCGTTTGAGATCGAGCTGTTCTCCAAGCTCGACTGGTGGGAGCGCGACCCGGAAGACGTGGTGCGCATCTGCGTGGAGCGGTGCGCGCACTTGGTCGCGCCCCGCTCCTGACGCCTGCTCAGTCGAGCCAGCTTGGCGGCTTTCCACCGCCCGCTGCAACCGCCACCGCCGCACCGCGCGGGCCGATGCCGGGTCCCTCGCGCTGGAAGTTCGGGCAATAGGCGAACGCCATGTTCCGCTCGCGGTCGCACCAGGCGAAGGCGCCGCCCGTTCCGGTGTGGCCGAACGCTTTCATGTTCACGCCCATGGGCGCGGTTTCCGGCTCATTGTGCATGAAGCCGTAGCCCATGCGGAGCCGGCGCTGGGTCATGATGCAGTCGCGCTCCCAGACGAGTTGAGAAGCCCGCTCCACCGCCTCGGGGGAGAGGATGCGCACGCCGTCGACCGTGCCATTGCCGGCGAGCATGGCGTAGATGCGCGCCACCGCCCGCGCATTGCCGTGGCCGCCGAACGAGGGCACCTCGATCTCGCGGATTTCCCGGTCGTTCTGGAAATAGCCCTTGGGCGAGGACTGGAAGGCACGGCCCAGCGGCGTCGAGGGATCGTTGGCGATCTTGAAGAAGCCGTTTTTCGGATTGGGGTGCATGTCGGAGACGCGGGCGATCTCCTCCGGCCTGAGGCCGATCTGATAGTCGGCCTTCAGCGGCCCCGAGAGCTCTTCGCGCAGGAACGTGCCCACGCTCTTGCCGGAGACGCGGCGCACCAGCTCGCCCAGCAGGAAGCCGATGTTGATGGAATTATAGGCCCCGTTGGTGCCCGGCTCCCACGCCGGCTCCTGCACCTCCAGGGCGTGGATGTGGGCCTCCCAATTGAACCACGACCCCGGCGGGGCGGCGTCGCAATAGATCACACCGTCGGTGTGCGAGAGCACATGCCGCACCAGCACCCCTTCCTTGCCGGCCTGGGCGAACTCCGGCCAGTAGGTGGCGACCGGGGCGTCGAAGTCGATCAACCCCCGGTCGATCAGGATATGGGTGCAGATGGCGCTCATGCTTTTCGCCACCGAGTTCATGATGACGATGGTGTCTGAGCGCCACGGCTCGGTCTTCGCGGTGTCCTTGTAGCCGCCCCAGAGGTCAACCACTTTCTCGCCGTCCTTGTAGACGCACACCGCCGCGCCCAATTCGCCGCGACGGCGGAAGTTCTGCTCGAATGCCGTGCGCACGTTGGCGAAATCCGGGCTGCACGTACCCTCGACGCGAATATTGTCTTGGTCCATATGGCCAACCTCAAGTGTTCGAAAAGGAAAATCAGTTCGCCTCGGGCTTGATGTCGGCTTCGCGCACGACGGTGGCCCAACGCTTTGCCTCGGACGCGATGAAGGCGTTGGCGGCCTCGGGGGAGAGCTGGGCGGCCGGGAAGGCTTCGACACCGCGCTCCACATAGGCCTTTTGGATCTTCTCATCGGCCAGCGTTTCGCGCAGCGCCGCGTTCAGCTTGTCGATGATCGGCTTGGGCGTGCCGGCCGGGGCGAGCAAAGCCTGCCAGAATGCGATTTCCAGGCTGGGATAGCCCTCTTGACCGAGGGTCGGGATGTTGGGCAGGCGGGGATAACGCTTGGGGGCGCCAAAGCCGAACCCCTGGATCTTGCCCGCCTGGATCAGTTCCGCCGAGGTGGTGGGTGCCGCCCACACCAGGTCGGCATGTCCGCCGACGATATCGCTCATCGCCTGGCCGCCGCCCTTATAGCCGATCAGCGTCACGTCAGTGCCGGTGGCCTGCGCGAACATGATGGCCTGGATGTGGGCGAGCGAGCCGATGCCGGGATGCGCGAACTTCGCCGGCTTGCCGGGTCCCTTCATCCAGGCGATCAGCTCAGGCATGGTCTTGGCGGGCACCTTGGTGCTGCCGACGAGGAACGAATAGGAGGTGTTCACCATCCCCACCGCCGTGAGTTCTTTCTCAACGTCGATGGCCTGCTTGGGATAAAGCACCGGGGCGATCACGAGACCGTTCTGATGGATCAGCAGGGTGTAGCCGTCCGGGGCGGAAGCGGGCGGCCTTCGCGGCCCCGATCATTCCGCCGGCGCCGGGTACGTTCTCGACCACGAGCGGCTGGCCGAGCGCCTGCGACATGCGATCCGAGATGGTGCGGATCGCGAGGTCGCTGGGGCCGCCCGGCGCATAGGGGTTAATGATGGTGATCGGGCGCGTTGGATAGTCCGCAGCCATGGCTGGCGTGCCGGCAAGCGCGAGAAGCGCCAAGCCCTTGGTCAAGCCCTTCATGGCGATGGTCAGGATGCGCATTGTTTCCTCCTATGTGCCCCTCTGCTGGGGGCGTTTTTGTTTGTCCCGCTCCCTTGCGATTGCACTCCCTCTCCCGCTTGCGGGGGAGGGCTGGGGAGGGGGCTTTCGTCGTTTGGACGCGATTACAAAGGCTGATAGTCCCCATTGCCCCCTCCCTGACCCTCCCCCGCAAGCGGGAGAGGGAAAGCGGCGGGGCGGAAGACCTCACCCCGGGATCACCGGCAAGCAACAGATAGGGCTCGTCGCCCGGGGCGAAATGCAGGGTGTTGGTGCCATGGAACACCTCCGGCGGGCGATCCTGGGGATCATCGTGCACGAACGGGCCGCAGCCCTTCATGGGGTTCTTCATGTTTGAGAGGGTCGCCGCTACGCCGGCCCACTCATAGTCCTTGCCGCGCACGGTGAGGCCGATGCGGTATCCTTTGGGCACGACGATGCAGGTCGGCCAGATTTCCACGTCCAGCTCCACCTTTTCGCCCGGCGTGAGCGGCCACACCTCGTCGTGGGAATGGTAGGGGCGATAGGGCTCGCTGCGCTTGGCATCGAGCTTGCGGTGCGAGGCGCGCAGCCAGCCTTGGCCCACCGGCGTGTGCGGATCGAGCGCGCCGTAGAACACCACTTCCACGCCCTCCGGATCGAACCACGCGCAGCACCAGGAACACGTCGGCGTCGCGGGTCTTGGAAGAGAGGAACAGCTTTGCCGCCGAGGGGCCGGTGATCTCGGTATCCGCTTCGAGCGGGGGCGTCAGGAAGGTGACGCCATCGCCCATCGCCTCATAGTCGAGGGTCGTTTCGGCGGCGGGCTTTTCCGGGGTGAGAGACTTGGTGGCGGGGTCGAGATAGAATTTGGTCCACTGCGTGCGGGCGAGCGGCCATTCGTGCTCGTGGCGCACCGGGAACTTGATCTGGCCGGGGGCGGCGGATCTGGATCTGCACCTTCGGCTGCTTGTCCCAGCCATTGTCCTCGCCCTTGAGGAAATAGCCGAGGAAGCGCTTCTGAATGTCCACGCCGTAGTCGGTATAGAACTCCGCCCAGTGCGCGCCGCCGTGCATCTCAAGCCATTTGTGCTTGGAGGCCGCCTGGAGGAAGCCCTCCACATTGCCGCGCAGATGCAGGCCCTGGCCGCCCCAATTGCCGGACGAGAGCAGGGGAATTTCGATCTTGGTGAGATCGCCGCCGAGCGAATGGTAATACTCGCCGTCGAGATGGTTGCGCAGCAGGTCGCCGGGCATGTCGGCACGGTTCTTGGCCAGCACCTCCTCGGGGATGGTCTCCGGCCCGCACACCAGTTCGCCGGTGACGCGGCTCTTGGGGCCGCGCTCGCCGAGGCCATGCTGCACGGTCTTTACCTGCATGTCCTGCCAGTTCTTGCGGAACACCGAGAGGATGCCGCCGTGGTGGGTGGCGTCGCGGTAATTGTCGGCGAAGCCCTCCCACACGCAGATGGCGGCCAGATGCGGCGGCTGCTTGGGCGGCGATGCGCCACTGGTTGGCGGCGAAATAGGAGATGCCGTTCATCCCGATCTTGCCGGTGCACCAGGGCTGCTCGGCGAGCCATTCGATGCAGTCGTAAATGTCCTTGGTCTCGCGCGGGGAATGCACCGAGAGGAAGCCCTCGGAGCGGCCGGCACCACGGCTGTCGATGCGCACGCAGGCGTATCCGTCCGGCACCCACTTCTCGGGGTCGGCGACCTCCCAGGACTGGTACTTGTTGGAGGAGCCTTCGAGCGCGTCGGGATAATCCTTCGCCATGATGTCCCAGGCGGTCTTGTAGCCGTCCTGGAAGGCGAGGCCCTTGCCGTAGGGACCATAGGTGAGGATAACCGGCACCTTCGCATCGGCCATTGGACGGAAGATGTCGGCGCGCAGCACCACGCCGTCATCCATGGTGATCGGGACGTCCCAGTCGATGCGCATGCCGTCGCGCACTTCGCTTTTATTGCTCATGTTGATCCTCCTGAGATTCCAGCGGCGATGCCGCTTCCGATCGGGTTTCCCCGTCCTTGCGCCAGGGCGCGCGCGTAAACGATCCCGGCAAGGGCCACGTCTTCGATCGCGACCCCGAGCGACTTGAACAGGGTGACTTCATGGGACGCCCGGCGCGGGCAGTCCTGCATCAGGTCGGACAGGGTGCGCACCTGCGCCCAGTCGAGCCGGCCGGCGTCGGCCAGGTCGCGGAACTCGGCGGCCTCCATGCGGGCCTGCGGGATGTCGTCGGTGGCAAGAAGGGCGGCGCGCGATACGAGGTCTCCGTCGACTTCACGGCGGTCGGCGGCATTGGCGCCCGCGACGTTCACATGGGCGCCGTCCGACACCCACGCGGAGAGGCACACCGGCGTCGCGGACTTGGTGATGGTGGCGATGAGGTCTGCACCGCGCACGCAGCTTTCCGCGCTCGCAGCGGAGACGGTGGGCACGCCCAGGCGGTCGCGCACCAGACTGGCGAAGCCGTCGCGGCGGGCCGGATCGCGGCCGAACACGCGGATTTCCTTGAGGTCGCGCACTGCGGCAACCGCCGCCGCCTGCCAGAACGCCTGCTTGCCGGTGCCGATCACGCCCAGCACATTCGCGTCGGGCCGCGCCATGAGGCGCGTGGCGAGGCCGCTGGCGGCACCGGTGCGCAACTGGCTGAGCAGGTTCGCCTCGATCAGCGCCAGCAGGCGGCGCTCCGTGTAGGAGTACAGCAGCACATTGTAAAACGTGCCCTGCGGCGAGCCGCAATAGGCCTTCAGGCCGAAGACGTTCTGCGGGGCATAGGTTGCCGCCATGAGATGGAAGACACTGCCCGGCAGCAGCGGCGCGCGCTGGCGCGGAACGTTGACCACGGCCTGCGGCGGCGCGCCGAAGCAGCCGTCCAGCGCGTCGATGGCGTCCTGCACGGTCACGAGGTCACGGACGTCGTTTTCTGAAATGAAAAGCGGAGCGGTCATATCAAAATCCGATTTCAAGCACCCGGCAAAGTCCGAGTGTCCGGCCGAGAATAGACCGTGTTCGCCGCGCTGCGCGGCTCCCTCTCCCGCTTGCGGGGGAGGGTTAGGGAGGGGGCAGGGACCATTCCTGGGAGCGGCACCCGACCATTCCTCACCCATTCCCCCTCTCTAACCCTCCCCCGCAAGCGGGAGAGGGGATTGACCTTGCGTCCAGGGAGGGAGGCTGATCGTTCCAATCACATCTTCAGCGCCTTCGCCTCGGCGATGACCGCGGCTTTGTCGAAGGCGTTGATGTCGTCGAGCAGATCGTTGGTGGAGACGCCCGAGACGTCCTTCACTTGGTCCTGGAGGCCGGCGAAGGCGACCTGGGCCTTCCATTGCTCAAGCGACTCGGCGCCGAAGCGTTGGTCGGCCTGCCAGGGCTGGGGCATCCATTTGTCGGCGCGGGATTTCACGATGAAGAGCGCCTCCTTCATGGCGTCCTCCTCGCTGCGGCCCTTCGGCTTGCTTTCGGGATAGATTTCCCAGTGCAGCAGCACGGCGTTCTCGAGGTTCGCATAGGCAAACACCGTCGACTTCGCCATGGCGCGGAAGAAGCGCACCATCGTCTCGCGGTTCTTCGTCAGAGTGGATTTCTGCACCCCATAGGAATTGCCGAACAGCTTCTTCATGCCCTCGGTGTTCGGGAGATAGCGCAGCGGAAAGCCGGCCAGTTCGATGCGCGCGAAGCTCGCATCCCAGAATGCCATGGCGTCCACGCGGTTGCGGTAGATGGCGTCCCCGGCCGGACCGCCCTCGCCGATGGAGACCCATTCCACATCGGTGTCGGGATCGATGTTCAGTTCCTGGAACATGGCGCGGGCGCCGAAATAACCGGTGTCGCCCTGGTTGCGAATGCCGATCTTCTTGCCCTTGAGTTCGGCGAGCGATTTCACCGGGCTGTCCGGCTTCACCGCCACCGCCCAATGCGGCTCGCGGAGCCAGCAATAGGTAAAGATGACGTCGAGCCGGGGGTTCTTGGCGAATGCGTTGAGGAATGCGACGGGCGAGACCGCGGAGGTCTCGCAATTGCCGCTCGCCACCGCCTGCAAGGTCTGCCCGGCGCCGGACATGTTCATGATGTCCATCTCCACGCCTTCCTTGGCGTAGTAATTGACCTTGGGATTCTGGCCCACGGTCATGAACACCAATTGCGGGTCGATGATGCCGGCGGCATTTCCCAGGCGCACCACGGCCTTGTTCTGCGCGAACGAGAAGGTGGGCATCATCAGGCTGGCGCCCGCGGCGCCGAGCAGCGTGTTGAAGGTGCGACGGTTCAGCATGCGTTTCCCCTTTATGTTTCTTTTTCAGCCGCCGGTGTTGTGCGAGGTCTGGGCGGGACCGGACCAGAACAGAACCCGTCGCTCGATGATCCGCAGCACGCCGTGCAGCAGGATTCCGATGAGCGAGAGGATGATGAAGACCGAGAAGGTACCGGCGGTGTCCATGGAGGCATTCATGGAGAGGATCAGCACGCCCAGCCCACGCTGGGCGCCGACGAACTCGCCCACCACCGCGCCGACCACCGCAAACACCGCCGCCATGTCGAGGCCGGCGAAAATATAGGGTAGGGCGCTGGGCAGGCGGACCTTCCAGAACATCTGCCATGAGTTGGCGCCGATCGCCCGCATCAGCTCGATGCGCTCCGGCTCCACCGCGCGAAAGCCGGCCATGGAATTGACCAGCAGCGGGAAGAAAGTGAGCAGGCAGATGATGACCACCTTGGAGGTCAGGCCGAAGCCGAACCACAGCACGATGATGGGCGCGAGCGCGATCTTGGGCAGGCTCTGGATCGCCACGAGATAGACGCTGAAGGTCTTCTCGATGATCCGCACCTGGGAGATGATGGTGCCCAGCACCAGTCCTGTGGTTGATCCAATGACGAAGCCCAGCAGAACTTCCCAGAGGGTGACGCCGGTGTGCAGCCAATAGCCACCGCGCGCGGTGAAAGAGGCGTTCAGCCCGCGCCAGAGCGCCACCGCCACGTCGGTGGGCGGGGGAAGGATGTAGGTCGGCACGTCGAGCAGCACGACGCCGTATTGCCAGACCAGAAGCAGCACGATGAGGACGGTCGGCGCCAACAGGAGTTCCGGGCGCGTGCGCATCAGCAGGCGGAAGCCGGAAATGGGGCGCGGTGGCGCCTCGATACCAAGCGTGTCGGTGCGAATTTCGCTGGCGTGGGCCTGGCTGGTCATCCCAATCCTCCGCCTTCGGCATGGGCCGGTGTGGCATCGCTGAGGCTGTAGAGAAGCCGGCGGATATCGCTGGACATACGCCCGAACAGCGGGTCGCCCATGGCCTCCAGCGTGCGCGGACGTGGCATCGGCACGTCGATGATCTTGGCGATGCGGCCGGGGCGCGGCGTCATGACCACCACGCGGTCGCCGAGGAACACCGCTTCGGGAATGGAATGGGTGATCAGGATGATGGTCTTGCCGCTCTCGCGCCAGATGCGCTGGAGATCGAGGTTCATCTGCTCGCGGGTCATCGCGTCGAGCGCGCCGAACGGCTCGTCCATGAGCAGGATGGCGGGGTCGCAGACCAGGCCGCGCGAGATGGCGGCGCGCTGCTGCATGCCGCCGGAGAGTTCGCCGGGATACTTGTTCTCGAAATCCGCGAGCCCGACCATCTTGAGGAGATCACGCGCCCGCGCCTTCGTGGCGAGGGTCGGCAGTCCCTGCACCTCGGCGGGCAGCATCACGTTTTCCAGCACCGTGCGCCAGGGCAGGAGGATCGGGCTCTGGAACACCACGCCGATGTCCCGGCGCGGCTTCAGAACCGGCTGGCCGACCACACGCAATTGTCCGGACGAGGCAGGGATCAGCCCTGCCAGGATCTTGAGCAGCGTGCTTTTCCCGCATCCGCTCGGGCCGACGATGGTGACGAATTCCTTGTCCGCGACCGACAACGAAATGTCGGACAGCGCGTGAACGCGCTCATTGCGGACGGTGAGAAAGATCTTCTCCAGATGCGAAATCTGGATCGCGGCACCATCGCCAGACACACCTGCATTCCCCGTAGGAACGGCTGGGCCATCCGGGAGACGCAAAGTCTCCAGAGCCATACGTTTTCTCCCTGACGTCGCTCTTTTTTGTTTGGGTTTACACCCGAGGCGACAGGGAAAGCGTAGGGGATCGCCGTGATACCGGCCAATACTTTAGTGCTATGCAGGCGATGCCGTCACGGCATCGCAGAAGAGGCTTTTGCGCGCTTTTTTGTGCGGTGCGATGTCGCCGGCGTCGGCGCCTGCTGGGCGGTACCGAAGATGCCTTGGGTGCGCAGGCAGGCCATCTCGATGCGGGTGATCTCGATCATCTTCTGCACCGCAGGGGTCAGCGGCCGGTCGGTGCGCCAGGCCAGAACCCGGTCCATCAGCCACCCCTCCACCTGGCAAAGCGTGAGCCTGCCGGACTCAAAATCTCGGTGCACCGCGCTGTGCGGCAGAACCGTGTAGCCGAGCCCGGCCTGCACCAGATTCTTCTGCACCTGAAGGCTTTCGGTTTCGATGATGACGCGCATCTTCTCGCCGGAATGGGCGAGGTTGGTGTCGAGCCAGCCGCGCACGGTGCTCGGAGGCTCCGCGAGGATCAGCGGGAGGGGCACCAGATCGCGCCAGGTGCAGGTCGCGCCGGGGGCGAACTCACCCGCCCGGCCCACCAGATAGACCGGCTCGCGCACCAGATTGTCGAGGCCGACATGTCGGCTCGCGATGCTGCTGGTGTTCGGCAGAATGGCGAGGTCCAATTCCCCCGACAGAAGGCGCGAGCGCAACAAGCCGACGCCCTCGAAATAGGTCAGTTGGACCTGGGGATAAAGGTTGCGATAGTGCCGGGAGACGTTCGGGAATAGGATTTCCGCGATGGAAGGCGGCGCGCCGAAGGTGACGCCGCCGCTCGGAACCGTGCCTTCCGCCATCACGTCCGCGAGCGCCTGTTCGGTCTGGCGGCGGATGAAGCGGGCGCGCTCCAGCAGGAGGGTTCCGGGCGCGGTGGTGACGATGCCTCGGCTGCCGCGCGTAAACAGGGCGACGCCCAGTTCGTCTTCGAGCTTCTTGATCTGGCGGGTCAATGCGGGCTGGGCGATGCGCAGCGCCTCCGACGCCTTTCGGAAGCTGCCGAGTTCGGCGATGCGCACGAAATATTCGAGTTGCTTGTCGTTCATTCCCTCACGCTCCCTGCCGCGCGCCCATCAAAGAGCGCCGGGGCGTGGGAGGAAAGGGGAATGATGCCCCCTCCCCCCGCAAGCAGGAGAAGGCACCATCGCGCATTCCGCAACTGTTCCCCTCGCGGGCGAGGGGAAAGCACCAAGGACCCCTTACGCTTGTTAAGTTGAGCGCATTCAGCCGCGGAGGACCCAACCCTCACTCCGGCCGGAACTTGGTCTCCGGCTTCAAGCCCGGCTTCTGCTGGGCGTGGCTGATGCGACCGTTCTCCAGATAGTCGCCGGCCACCGCGCGGGCCGCCGCCTTGTCCCAATAAGGCGACCAGTCGCCGAGCGAATAGCCGAACCAGGGCGCCTGCGGACGCAGCGCGGGCAGGCCCAATTCCTCCCAGATCGCCTTGGCGTTTTCCATGAACTCGCGCTTGGGCAAGGCGAGCGGCGGCATGGGCGACTTCATCGTGGCGTCGATCAGGAGGGTGGAATCCTCCTCGCCATTGGTCTCGCGCTTGGGGCCGTGGCCCTGGCCGCGATGCGCCAACGTCTGCACGTCGTCGATCGGGTTGGCGCGATAGGCCATGGCCCAGAGCAGGGCGTCGGCGTTGTCGGCCTCGATATCATCATTCACTGCGATGCAGATCTTGCCGCAGTCGCCCTTGAAGAAGGCCGCGCCATAAAGCGCGCGCCAGATCTCGGTGCGCGGCGCGTCCCGCTCCATGGTGATGATGGTGACTCGCAGCAGGCCGGTCAGCGGCTCGTGCAGCGCCACCTTCTTCACCGAGCGAATGGAGAGCGTGTCGCGCAGATGGGTGAGGAACAGCGGCTCGTAGGCCACGCGCTTGATGACGCTGGATTCCGAGGGCGCCACCTGGCTGATGTAGGAGGGGATCACCGGCGAGCGGCGATGGGTGATCGCCGTGATGCGCATGGGCATGTTGTATTCTTCGAGCGCCACATGGCCGTGGGATTCCCCGAACGGGGCCTCAGGCTCCACCATGGTGGTGTCGATATAGCCCTCAATCACCACCTCGGCTTCCGCCGGCACCAGCAGGTCGACGGTGCGGGCGCGCACCACGTTGATCGGCGCGCCGGCGAGGCCGCCGGCAACCGTGAATTCGTCCACGCCGATGGGCAGCTTCTGCGGACCCATGAAGGCGACATAGGGCGGGCATCCGAGCACGATGGCGCAGGGCATTTCCGTGTCGCCGCGCTTCTGGTGCGCGAGATAATGCTGGTAGCCGCCGGCCCCGCCGACGCGGGTCGCCATGCGCACCACCAGCCGGTCCGGCGCCTTCAGCGCGCAGCGGTAGGTGCCCATGTTCTGAATGCCGGTGATCGGGTCTTTCGAGATCACGTTTGTGGCGCTGAGCGTCGGCGTGGAATCAAAGCCCGGCGTCGAGACCGGGATCGGCAGGCGGTCGAGGCCGTTCCCCTCGCCCTTCACCGCCTCGCCCTCGTGGATCACCTCGTGGCAGGGCGCGTCATCCACCACCCTCGGGAGAATAGGATTGGCGATGGCGTTGTCCCACTTCGCCTGGATCTCCTCCACCGGGCAACCCATGCCGACGCTGTAAACTGCGCGGTTCGCCGCCATGCCGCCCACCAGGACGGGGATGTCATAGGGGCGGCCTTTGCCGTCGACGATGTTGGTGAAGAGGAAGGCCTTGCGGTCCTTCTCATCCATGCCGCCGACGAACTGCCAGCGCACCAGGGGGTGCATCTCACTGTCCTTGTCGATCTTCCGATCGACCGTGACCAGCAGGTCTTTCGCGCGCAATTCGTCGAGATGGTCGTGGAGGTCATTATAGGGGCGCGCGGGGGCGTTCATGGAACTTCTCCTGGAGGAGCCACAATCGTTGAAACGGGCAATAGGATCGGCGGGCCGCCCCGGAGGGCGACCCGCAAGGGCATCAGCTCGCGAGGCCGCCGAGCTTGGGATCGAGCAGGAACTTGCCCGGCGCCGGGGCGGTCTTGAACGCCTGTCCGTCCTCGGCCATGTCGGCGAGCACAGTCTGGAAGCCGGCGAGGTTGATCTGGCCGGTCTTTGAATAGATTTTCCCGGTGACGAAATAGTCGTCATAGACCGGCGCCAGGATGGCCGGCTCGCGCTTGGTATATTTTTCCAGCACCTTGATGGCTTCGTCGCGGTTTGCCGGGTCCCACAGCCAAGCGTGGGCCTTCTGGATCGCACGCGAGGCGCGCATGCCGGAATTATCGGCCGCCGCCCACGACTTCTTCACGATGTAGAACACGGTCGGGTAGTCGCGCATGCTGTCGAAGCTCGCGAGTGCCGGCAGGCCCTGGCGGATCGCGAATTCCGCGCTCGGCTGGAACAGCACAGCGGCGCCGAGGCCGCCCTTGTCCAACCCTGCCACCTTGGCCGGAGACGTCCCGGCGATGACGAAGCTGTAGTCGCCCTTCTTCAGGCCCTTGGCCTCAAGCAGGCGCTGGGTGAGCCAGCTTTCGCTGTTGCGCAGACCGGAGAGGCCGATCTGCTTGCCCTTGAGCTGTTCGAGGCTGGTGATGCCGCGCGCGCCGACGAGAATCCAGTCCGCCTTGTTCATGGGTGCGGTCATGGCGGCGATTTCGTTCGCGCCCTGCTCCACCACCGAGACGAAGGTTTCCGGCTGCGTGGTGGCGATGTTGTATTCGCCCGAAATCGCCATCTGCACCGAGCTGGCGGAACCTTGCATGACCAGCAGGTTGGGCTCGAAGCCCTCCTCCTTGTACATGCCCTTCTCGGCGGCAACCATCTGGACCCAGTGAACGGCATTGCCCAGCACGGTGCTCACATTAAGCGGCTGGGCGGCGCGCAGCAGAGCGGGCTTGGCGACCATCGCGGCCGTGCCGGCTGCGGTGAGGGTCAGGAACGTCCGGCGTGTCAGCTTGGTCATTTGGCGTTTCCTCCGAAATTCGTTTCTTGTTATTCGGCCAGAACGGCCTGGATTTTCGCCCGAACCTCTTCCTGCAAAGCCTTGTCGGCATTGCGCGGAATATTCACGTCGTAGGCGATCTTGGCCGGGCGGCGCAGCACCACGATGCGGTCGCCGATCTGGAGCGCCTCGTTGATGGAATGGGTGATGAAAACGGCGGTCTTGCCGTTCTCGCTCACCAGCCGCTTGAATTCCTCGCGCAGCCGGTTTCCGGTCATCTCGTCGAGCGCGGAGAACGGCTCGTCGCAGAGCAGGAGACCGGCGTTTGTGGCAAACGCGCGGGCGATCGACACGCGCTGGCGCATGCCGCCGGAGAGTGCGTGCGGATAGTCGTTCTCATGCCCGCCGAGGCCGAGCTGCGTCAGCCAACGCTGGGCAGTGGCGGTGCGCTCTGCCTTGGGAACATCCAGCATTTCCAGCCCAAGCTCGACATTCTGGATCGCGGTGCGCCAGGGCAGCAGGCGGTCGTTCTGGAACACGATGGCGATCTTGCCCCGGAACCAGTTGAACTCGGTGAAAGGGTTGTGGCCCGACACCTCCACCTTGCCCTCGCTCGGCTCCAGAAGGCCGGCGATCATGTTGAACATGGTGGACTTGCCGCACCCAGTCTTGCCGAGGATGGCGACCAGTTCGCCGGGGCGGATTTCCAGGTTCAGGTCGTCCACGGCCTTGAATAGGTCGCCGCCGCCGCTTTGCCGGCCGAACACCTTCGACACATGGTCGAAGCGGATTTCGGCGGGGCCGGTGGTGGCGGGCGAAGGGGTCGCGGTTAGGGCGTTCATAGTGCACGCTCCGAAATGGCCCGATAGCGGAAGGCGAAGTTTTCAATCAGGGTCAGGATGTGCTGAACGATCAGCACGAAGAACACGAGCTGCAAGGTCCAGGCGAGCGCGCCGGCCATGTCGAACACCTGCTGCTGCTGCAGTAACTGGTAGCCGACGCCCCCGGTCGCGCCCACCAGCTCGGCCACCACGACGACGCGCGAGGCGTTGCCGAGGTTGACCTTCCAGGCGGTGAGGATCTCGGGAAGGATCGAGGGCATGATGATGACCCGGAAGGTCTTCGCCCGTGAGGGGCGGAAGCTCATCACCATCTCCACCAGATCCTTGGACATGGCGCGCAGCGCGCCGAGCACCTGGAAGGTGAAGGCCGGCAGGGTGGTCAGCACCATGATGAAGAAGATGCGAAATTCCACGCCGTGGAACCAGATGATGGCGAACACCACCCAGGACAGCGCCGGGATGCCCTGGAAGAAGGTGAGGATCGGCGAGAGAAACTGATCGACTGCCTTCGACCGTGCCATCACCAGCGCGAGCGCCGCGCCGATGATGAAGGCACCCGCCAGACCCGCCAGGATGCGCAGGACGGTGTAGAACACGTCCACCATCTGCGACCAGTGAATCAGGATGTCCACGCACTTCCAGAACACCGCCACCAAGGAGGGGAACAGGTAGGGCGGGAAGAACAGCGACGCGATCTGCCACAGCGCCGCCATCAGCACGAAGGGCGCCACCGCTCGCACCACGCGCGTCAGGAAAGCAAGCCCCGGTACGGACGGGGAACCACCATCGATGGTTCGGTCAGTCACTGTTTCGCTCCCTCATAGATGGTGGCTGCCGACGGGTCGCCGGGCAGGAAATCGATGCTGCGGCCGGCGGCATAGACGGCGGTGATTTCCTTGCGGATGTCGGACGCCCAGCGCACGTTCAGCCCAAGGCGGTCGTTGGCCTTCACGAGGTCGGAGATGGCCTTCTGGTCCTCGGGCGAACCCTTGGGGGCGATCAGCTTCGCGGCATCGTCGGGATTAGCCACGATCCACGCGGCGGCGTCCTTGTAGGCGGCATAGAGCTTGGGGATCAGCGGCTTGTTCTTCGCCACCCAGTCGGTGTGCGCGGCGACACCGAGATAGGGGATGTCGTTGGTGCCGGTGAACTTGTTCCAGCTTTCCTTGATCTTCAGGTCGAGCCCGCGAATCGTCGGCTTCTTTGCCATCAGCGAGGTGTAGGCCGGCTCCCAGAGTTGGATGCCGCTGGCGCGATCCGCGAGCGCATAGCCGATAAGGCCGGGGGTTGCCGTGTTCACCACCGCGATCTTCGACGTGTCGATGCCCTGTTGGCGCGCGAGCCAGTCGAACATCACCCAATTGGTGGTGCCCTTCGCGGCTGCGAGTTCCTTGCCTTCCAGGTCCTTGAGCGCCTTGATGTCGGGCCGTGAAGTGACGACCGCGCCCCAATAATCGAACAGGTTGAACAGATACGTCACCTTGACGCCGCGCAGGTCGGCAAGGCCCACCGTCAGCAGCGCTGCGCTGCCGCCCACCTGGTATTCGCCGGAATTGAACTGAGCGGTGTAAGCGTCGGGCGTGCGCTCATCGAAGGTGATGGCGAGACCGTTCTTCTCGTCCAGCTTCTGCGCCTTGATCACCGGCGGCAGAAAGGCGCCGAGCGAGGGGGCGCCGAACACGACGATGGAAACCTTATCGAGCGCCTGGGCGAATGATGACGTAACGGCAGTCGCCGACATCAGGGTGGCGAGGCCCAAAGTGCAAAGCTTGTTCATCTGCTTCCTCCGGAATTTTGTTGTTTGGTTAGGCAGCATTCACACGGGACAAAAAGGCGTTCACCGCCTCGGCGAAGGCGTCTGGCGCCTCCACCGCGCTGAGATGCGCGGCATCGAGGGTGACCATCTCGGCACCTGCAATGGCGGCGGCGATTTCCGCCCCGCGCGCCGGTGGCGTAGAGGGGTCGTGGGCGCCGGCGATCACCAGAACAGGACAGATGATGGTGCCGAGTTCACCGAGCAGATCGGTGCTTCCCAGCAGTTCGCAGCAGGCGGCATAGCCCTCGGGCGGCGTCGCGCCGATAATGTCCCCCACCTGCGCCACCCGCTGCGGGTTGGCGGCACGGAATTGCTCGCTGAACCAGCGGCTCAGCGTCGGCGCCACGAGCTGGGCGAGGCCATCCTTTCGGGCACCGACCGCGCGGTCGAGCCACATCTGGGCCGGCGGGAAGCTGGCCGCGGTGTTGGCGAGCACGAGGCCGGTCAGACGATCACCGGCATGGGCGCCGATCCACATGCCCGTCAGCCCACCCAGCGAAACGCCGCAGACCGTGGCGCGCGCAATGCCGAGCCCATCCATGACCGCAATGAGATCCTTCCCCAGGCGGTCGACGGCATAGGGACCGGCCGGCACGTCAGAGCGGCCGTGGCCGCGCGTGTCGTAGCGCACGATGTAGGCGTGGGGCGCGAGGCGCTCCGTCACCTCGTCCCAGGTGCTGATGTCGGCCGCCAGCGAGTTGCTGAAGATCAGCGCCGGCTTGCCGGGGGTGCCGGAAACCTCCACCGCGAGGCGCATGCCGGGCGCGACCTCGATGCGCAGGTCCGTGTTGCTGGCGGCATCCATCGGCCTACTCCGCCGCGCCGAGGGCGGACTGGCCGCCGACTTCGAATTCCTTACGCAGCGCGGTGAAGAAACGCCCGATGAGGTGCTTCGACACGCTGCCGAGGATGCGTTGGCCGACGCCGGCCACGAGGCCGCCCACTTCGCCCACGCCCTGGTAGGCCAGCAGGCAGGTGCCGTCGTCCTGCGGGGTGATCTCGAACTTCGCCTGGCCGTTGCCGTGGCCGAGCGAGCCGGCGCCGGAGACGGAGATGGAGCAGGTGCGCGGCGGCTGCTTGTCCGAGAGCGCGATCTCGCCCTCGAACGAACCGCCGACCGCGGCGACTCGAAGCTGCATGTCCACCTTGTAGGCATCCGGTGCAGTCTCGGTCATGGCCTTGCAGCCGGGGATGCAGCGGGTCAGCACCACCGGATCGTTGAGCGCCGTCCAGAGGCTCTCCACGTCCGCCTGGACGACCTCGCTGCCTGAGATATCGAGCTTCATGGCGCGGTGCTCCTCACAGGCCCAGCAAGCGGGCGATCAGCCCGCCATTGATGGAGGCGCGCTCAGCGTCGGTGAACGACGTCTGCGCGACGAGTTTCATCGGCGCAAGATCGCCGATCGGGAACGGCATGTCGGAGCCCATCATGAGGCGGTCCGCGCCGACGATGTCGGCGAGGTAACGCAGCGTGCGGGTGTCCTGGACGATGGTGTCGTAATAGAGCGCCGAGAGCGCCGCATCCGGATCACCCAGCGACTTGTCGAGACCGTAATTGGTCCGCAGCCGGCCGATGACATAGGGCAGCGCCGAACCGCCGATGCCGGCGATGATCTTGGTGCGGGTATAGCGGGTGACATGGCCGGCATAGATCAGCCGGGAGATGGCGATCAGCATGTCGGTGACGCGCCCGACGGCGTTCGCCATGCCGTAGTCATGCACCCGGTCGTCGCCGCTCTCGAACACCGGGTGGATGCCCACCACCATGCCGAGTTCGTCCGCCGTCTCCCAGAACGGCAGCAGCGTCGGATCGTCCAGAACGCCGCCCTTGCCCTTGGGCTGGGTGCCGATCATCACGCTCTTGAAGCCCTGGCCGTGGGCCTCGCGCAGCACCTCGGCGGCGCGGGCGCCGTCCTGCATCGGCACGCAGGCCATGGGCAGGAAGCGCGGGTTTTCTTTGGCCGTGAGCAGCATGTGCTCGTTGTAGAGCCGCGACCAGGCGACCCCTTCCGCCACCGGCAGATCGTTGCCGAAGATGTCGAGCCAGCCGGCGACCACCTGGCTTTCGACGCCCTGCTCGTCCATCCACTTGGTGCGCGCCGCCACATCGCTCAGCGGCTTGGGCACCGGACGGGTCGGCTTGCCGCCGGAGAAGGAGAAGCCGCCTTCCGGCGTGATGCGCACGGACGGAAACGTCTCGGCCTTCGACTTGATAACTTCCACCAGAGTCGGGGGCACAAGATGGGCGTGGGCGTCGATGATCATTTTCGTCTTCTCTTCTTAGGCTGTTCTGTTCTGACTGTTCTTGTCGTCTGCTCTTGGCGCTTACTTGCCCGCCTCGCGTGCGGCGGCGATGGCGTCGCTGATCGCGTAGATGCGGATCGGCAGCTTGTCGAACTCGATGCCGAGCCCGGCGACCGCATCGTTGATGGCACCGGAAATGGCGGCGGGGGAGCCGAGATAGCCGCTTTCCCCAGAGCCCTTCTGGCCGAACACCGTGAAGGGCGAGGGCGTCACATGGTGGACGATCTCCACCTCCGGCATCTCGTGTGAGGAGGGCAGCAGATAGTCCATGAAGCTCTGGGTGAGCATCTGCCCTTCGTCGTCGTAGACGAACTCCTCCAGCAGCGTGGCGCCGAGGCCGTGGGCGATGCCGCCGAGCGTCATGCCCTTGACGATGTGCGGGTTGATGACCGTGCCGCAATCGTGGCCGATCACGTAGCGCCGCAATTCCGGCTTGCCGATCTCCGGGTCCAGCGCCACCAGCACCACATGGAACTCGAAGGAATGGCAGGGATACATCTGCACCCGGCCATCCACCGGCAGCTTGTCGCCTGTGGGCACCTGCATCACATGGGTGACTTCGAGGCCGGGCTCGGTGTCCGGCGGCAGCAGATGGAAATTGCGGTGGGCGATGTTGACCAGTTCCGCCCATTCCAGCCGGCGGCCCGAGGCCGGGTCGGTCACGGCGCCGGTCTCATAGGTCGTGGCGTCGGGTGAGATGCCGAACTGATGCGCGGCGATGCGCACCAGCTTCGCCCGGAGCTTCTGCGCCGCGTGGAAGCACGCGCCGCCCAGCATGATCGCCATGCGGCTGCCGACCGGCGAGTTGGACGGCAGGCTGGTCAGCGTGTCGGGGCGCACCACGCGGATGCGGTCCGGGTCGATCTGGAGCACTTCGGCGACCACGGTCGCCGCCAGCGTCTCATGGCCCTGGCCGGACGAGGTGGTGTGGATGGTGACCGTGATGAAGCCCGGCCCGTCCACATTGATGCGGGCGGAATCCATCCAGGTGGTGGTGGTGTTCTTCTCGTTCAGCAGCGGCTCGAACGAGGAATTTCCGCCCGACGGCTCCAGGCAGGCGGCAAAGCCGATGCCGGCCAGCATGCCGGAGGCGCGCAGCCGGTCCCGCTCCCTGAGCAGCGCGGGGTAGTCCACCTGCGTCAGCACCTTCTCGACCACGGTGTGGTAGTCGCCGCTGTCGTAATGGGTGCCGCTCGGGATCAGATAGGGAAACTCCTCCTTGCGGATGAAGTTGCGTCGCCGCACCTCGATCGGGTCGAGCCCGCAGGCCCAGGCCACCTTGTTGATCGCGGTCTCGATGGCGTAGTTCGTCGGCGCCTGGCCGAAGCCGCGCACCGCCTCCTGCGCCGCCTTGTTGGTGGTCACGGACTGCGCCCGATAGGCCACGCTCTCGATCTTATAGGGGCCGACGATGGCGCCGATCGGCTTGCCGAGCTGGAACGGCGCGCGCCCCGCATAGGCACCGGCATTGTCCAGCGCCCGCATCTTCATCGACTTGACGATGCCGTCGTCGTTGAAGGCGATGTCCACGTCGAAGATGCGATCCGGGCCGTGGGCATCGCCCGCCCGCATATTCTCCAGCCGGTCTTCCAGCACCCGCACCGGACGGTTGAGCCGGCGCGAGAGATAGCCGGCAAGCACGGTGTGCTTGATGCCGCGCTTCACGCCGTAGCTGCCGCCCACGTCCACGTCCTGGTGGACCCGCACCGAATTGGTGGGGATGCGCAGCGCACGGGAAATCTGGTCGGAATATTTCGGCATCTGGATCGAGGCCCAGACATCGAGCATCTCCCGCCACGGGTCCCAGGACACCGCAACGCCGAAGGTCTCGATCGGCACCGTGGAATTGCGCCCCCAGGTGACGCGGAACGAAAGATGGCGCGGGCTTTCGGCGAAGTGCTTGTCCACCTCGCCCCACACGAACTGCTTGTCCAGCAGCACGTTGGACCCATGCTCGGGATGCACCGGCGGGCTCGACGGATCGAGCGCCTGCTCGGCGCTGGTGAGGTAGGGCAGCGTCTTGTAGACGACGCGCACCTTTTCGGCGGCGTCCTCGGCGAGCGCGCGGCTCTCCGCCGCCACGGCGGCGACCCATTCCCCGGCATAGCGGGTCTGGCCGACCGCGAGCGGGTAGCGGCGCACGTTGGGCGTCTCAAGCCCGTTCATGAGGGGATCGACCGCTCCGGCAAGCTCTTCGCCCGTCAGCACATAGTGCACGCCCGGCATGGCAAGCGCCGCCGAACCGTCGATGGAGACGATCGTCGCGGCGGGGTGCTGCGAGGGCACGAGCGCCACATGCAGCATGCCGTCCAGCGCGATATCGCCGACATAATGGCCCTTGCCGGCAACGAAGCGGCGGTCCTCGCGGACCCGGCGGTTGGTGGAGACGAAGCGGAAGTTCGCGGCATCGGCGCTCATGGGCGGCCCCCGTGCGGCATGTCTGCGTCCGCGGCTTCGAGGATGCCGTCCTCTGGCGCGTCGTGGCCGGCGGCGGGATCGATGTGCGGGGCGCCCATGTGCGGCGCCCTGATGCCGCGCGGCGCGTTGGCCTTGCGCAGCCGCTCAGCGGCGAACTGCACCGCCTCAATGATCTGGCCGTAGCCGGTACAGCGGCAGATATTGCCGGAGATCGCCTCGACGATGTCCTCGCGGGTCGGGTTGTCCTCGCGCTCCAGCAGCGCGTGGGACGACAGGACCATGCCCGGCGTGCAGAAGCCGCACTGCATGCCGTGGGTCTCGCAGAACGCGTCCTGAAGCACCGAAAGCTCACCCGGCGCGGGCGCGAGGCCCTCGATGGTGGTGATGTCGTAGCCGTCCGCCTGGCAGGCGAACATCAGGCAGGAGCGCACCGGCGCGCCGTCGATCAGAACCGTGCAGGCGCCGCAGACGCCGTGTTCGCACCCGGCGTGCGTTCCGGTCAGCAGGAGATCATCGCGCAAGGTGTCGAGCAGCGTCTTGCGCTCCTCCACATCGGCGCTGCGCAGCCGGCCGTTGACGTTGAGTTCGACCTTCATTGGCCGCTCCCCTTTGATTGAGCTTGCGCTAGGGCATCGCCGAGGGCGCGGGTGCCGAACACCACGGCGACCCGGCGGCGATATTCTGCGCTGGCGTGGAGATCGCCGGTGGCCTCGAGGACCTCAGCGGCAGCGAGCACCGCATCCTTCACAGCTGCCGGATCAAGCCGGGTTCCAAGGAGGCGCGAGACATCGAGCTTCATCGGCCGGTCGCCGACGCCGCCGATGCCGAGCGCCACTTTTATGCAGCGCCCCTCCGCATCGAGCGCCACCTGGGCAGCGGCCGAAACGAAGGCGAAATCGGAGCGGCGCGCGCTGATCTCATGGAACGCGACGCCGACCCGCGCATCATCCCACACCGGGAAGCGCACGGCGGTGAGCACGCCAGTGGGCGGAACGGCGGTGAGCATGGGGCCGATGAAGAAATCGTCCGCCGGCATGGGCATGGGGCCCATCTCGTCCTCTACGATGATGTCCGCCTCAAGCGTCACGGCGACCAGCGGGATTTCCGCCGAGGGATCGGCATTGGCGCAGGAGCCGCCCACCGTGCCGCGATTGCGGGTGGGGGGATGGCCGACCCACGGCAACGCGGCCGCAAGCAGCGGAAGATGGCGCGCGACCAGTTCGGAATGCTCCGCCTCCACCTGCCGCGTGGTCGCGCCGACCACCAGGGCATCGTCTTCAAAGCGAATGCCGGAGAGGCCGGGCATCCGCGCGATATCGACCAGGATGGTCGGCCGCGCGAGGCGCATGGCGAGCATGGGCACGAGGGTCTGTCCGCCGGCGATGATGCGGGCATCCTCATCGGCGGCAAGGGCCGCGCACGCCTCGCTCAGGGACGTCGGCCGGACATATCGGAAGGGAGCCGGTTTCATCGTATTATCCTGAAAGAGCCGCCGCGCCGTGCGTGGCGCGGGGCCGTCTGGTCGGTCAGCCCAGCAGCAGGCCGGCCTGCGCCGGCGAAAGGATCGAGACGGTCTGGGACGCCATCAGCGGGCCATCCACTTCGGATGCCGCCTTGATCGCCTTCCACTCGGGGTCGGCGCCGAACGCCGCCCAGCCGGCAACGCGGGCATCTTCATCCTTGAAGCGGGTCATATAGGTGAGGCGGCCATCTTCTACGGGAGCGGTGAAGGCGCCGAGTAGTTCGATGCCGTGCTTGGAGAACCGGGGGACCACTTCCTTCAGGAAACGCTGACGCAGAGCGTCCGCGCGCCCTTCCACAGCCTGGTAGACCCGGATTTCGTAAAGCATGGGGCACTCCCTAGAACCGAGCGACATTGGGCGCCGCGATTGATTGGGACGATACAAGTTCAAAACTCATACAGTCAATCATTGAGATAAACCAATCTCATAATTTGACTTATATTTTATGATGCAATGCAAAGATTTATGCTGCGATGCACCTAAAATGAACCACATTTGTTGCATCGCATTGGCAAAAATGGATTGTTATTCAAACAAACCGGGAGGATATGCCGGCGCATATTGCATCAATTTGCAGATTGAACTATTCGCTGTGGCAGGCCGCAGGTGACACATGAACGACTGGGTACCCTCTCTCTCTTCCCAACGCGGGCCGCGCTATGTGGCCATCGTCGATCAACTCGCAGAGGACATCGGCTCCGGGCGGGTGAAGCCGGGCACGCGCCTGCTGCCTCAGCGCGATATGGCGGAGCGGCTGGGCATCAGCGTCGGCACGGTGTCCAAGGCCTATGCCGAGGCCGAGCAGCGCGGGCTGATCTCCGGCGAGGTCGGGCGCGGCACCTTCGTCCTGCGCCGCAAGGTGCCCGTGCGCCATGATGGGCGGTCCACCAGCACCAACATCAATCTCGCACTGAACGTGCCGCCCTCCACCGGCGAGGGCGAATTGATCGCCGCGACGCTCGCGGAGATCGTCGCGGACGGCGATATGGACGGCCTGCTCGGCTATTTGCCCCACCAGGGGCGGCGCGACCACCGCGAGGCGATCGCCTCCTGGCTCGCCGTGCACGGCATGGCGGCCGATCCGGACCGCCTGTTCCTGACCCACGGCGCCCAGCACGCCCTCTCCATCGCCATCGGCATGGTGGCGGCGCCCGGCGCGCCGGTGTTGACCGAGACATTGACCTATTCGGGCATGCTCGCGCTCTCCGCCCAATCCGGCTATCGGCTGCATGGCGTCGCCATGGATTCGGAAGGTCTCCAGCCGGAGGCGCTGGACCGCGCGTTCCGTGAGACCGGCGCGCGGGTGCTCTATTGCATGCCGACATTCCAGACGCCGACCGGCGCGCTGATGCCCCAGGAGCGCCGGCTCGCCATCGCTGACATCCTGCGCCAGCACGATGCCTATCTGCTTGAGGACGACGCCTACAATTTCCTTCTGCCCACCCCCATGCGGCCGCTCTCCGCGCTGGTGCCGGAACGCGCCTTCTATGCGGTGAGCCTTGCGAAATGCCTCGCCCCCGGCCTGCGCATCGGCGCCATGATCGCGCCCGACAGCTTCCGCGACCGCTGCATCAATGCGCTGCGCGCCACCGGCTGGATGGCTGTGCCCACCATGGCGGAAACCGTCACCCGGCTGATCCAGAATGGCGGGCTCTCCCGGCAGGTGATGCTGAAGCGCGAGAAGGCGGCGCAGCGCGACGAGGTGGTGCGGCGTGTGCTCAAAGGCTGGCTTCCGGTTCGCCAGGCGCCGCCCTGCTTCCATGTCTGGCTGCCGCTGCCCATGGGCAGGACCCTCAACGCCTTGATCGCCCAGGCAGCGCAGGCGGGCATCACGCTCGCCCCGCCCGGCGCCTTGCGGCCGCATGATCCGGCGAGCCTTGGCGTGCGACTGTGCCTCGGCGCGGCCGCCAATGAGGGCGATCTGGAGAAAGCTCTCGTGGAGGTTCGCTCGATCCTCGAGCGGGCCGAAGCCATCTCCCTGGTGTAGGCTGCATTCATGAACGGCCTCAAGGACTATGCATTGGCGCTCTATGGCCGCGAGGGCGTGTCGGCGGCCTGCCTGCTGCTCCAGGAGCGCACCGGCCTCGACGTGAACCTGCTGCTGTTCGCCGCCTGGATGGGCGCCCACCGCGGATATCCCCTGGACGAGCAGGAGGTGCTTCAGGCGCGGGGCAAGGTCGCGGACTGGCACGCCGAAATCGTGCGCCCGCTGCGCGCCGTGCGCCGCCGCCTCAAGACCGGCCCCCTGCCCGCCCCCTCACAGGCCACCGCACAGCTGCGGGAAAAGCTCCAGGGCCTGGAAATCTCCGCCGAACTGATCGAGCTTGAGGAATTAAGCGCCTTGGGCCAAACACTCCCGGCAAAGCCACGCGCCGGCACGCCGCGCGACATGGCAACGGCGGGCATGACGAGAGTGGTCGCGATCGCCGCCAAGCGTGATCTCGATACCGAAGAAGAAGCGGCGGTCGCCTTCATCGCCCACGCCGCAACCCGCAACGAACCGGGCGAGACCCACCCATGAGACGCCTCATCATCGCCATCACGGGGGCATCCGGTGCCATCTACGGCATTCGCGCCCTGGAACTTCTCACTGATGTTCCCGATGTCGAGACCCACCTGATCCTCACGCCATCGGGCCTGCGCACCATCGCGGAGGAAACCGACCACAGCGCCGAGCAGGTCCGCGCCCTGGCGGATGAGGTGTACAATCCCAAGGACATCGGCGCGGCGCTCTCCTCCGGCTCCTTCATCACCGCCGGCATGCTGGTGGCGCCCTGCTCGGTCAAGACCCTGAGCGGCATCGCCCATTGCTACAATGACGAACTCACCGTGCGCGCGGCGGACGTTTGCCTGAAGGAGCGCCGCCGGGTGGTCCTGCTTCTGCGCGAGACCCCGTTCCACGCCGGGCACATCGCCCTGATGGCCCAGGCGACACAGAACGGCGCCATCATCATGCCGCCGGTGCCCGCTTTCTATCACCGGCCTAAAAGCCTCGACGAAATGGTGAACCAGACGGTCGCCCGCGCCCTCGACCTGTTCGACATCCGCCTTACCCTCACCAAGCGATGGAAAGAGGACGCGGGCGACGCCTGAACGCCGCCCGGTTTGAGGCTACTGCCTCTCGATACCCGCCTTCTCGATCACCGCCGACCATTTGGCGATGTCCCCCTTCAGGCGATCCCCCAGGGCCTGCGGCGTGCTGCCCTTGGCCTCGATACCCAGTTCCAGCAGACGCCGCTTCACGTCCGGCATGGCGACGATGTCGTTGATCGCCGTGTTGAGGATGGAGATCACCTCCGGCGGAGTGCCAGTGGGGGCGAAGATCGCGTTCCAGGACGTCACCTCGAAGCCCTTCACCCCGCTGGCGTCCACCGTCACGAGGTCGCTCAGCACGGGGGATTTATCAAGGCCCGAGGAAGCGATGGCGCGGATCTTCTTGTCAGCGAGCATGGCCTTCGCCGAGGCGTAGCTGTCGATCATCAGGTCCACATCATTGCGCATCAGCGAGACGGTCAGGTCCGGTGTGCTCTTGTAGGGGATGATGGTGAAGTCGATCCCGGCCATGGACTTGAACAGTTCCGCCGAAAGGTTCTGGCTGGAGCCGACATTCACCGTGCCGACATTGAGCGCACCGGCATTGGCCTTGGCGAAGGCGATCAAGTCCTGGACGGAGGTATACTTTGACGTGCCGTTGGTGAGGAACAGGAAGTCGAAATAGCCCAGTGATGAGACCGGCGCGAAATCCTTCACCGGATCGAACGGCAGCTTCTTGAACAGCGGCACCGAGATCGCGGTGCCGTTGGTCAGCAGCGCCAGCGTATAGCCGTCCGTGCCGCCGGCGAGAGCCGCGCGCGCGGCGGTGATGCCGCCGGCGCCCGGCTGGTTGTCGATGATGAATTGCTGGCCGAGCTTTTCCGAGAGCTTCTCGGCCACCACGCGCACCGTGATATCGGCGATGCCGCCGGGACCGAACGGGACGACGATGCGCGCTGGCCGGGTGGGATAATTGGCCTGGGCCAGAGCCGGGATGGTGCCGGTGCCGAGTGCGAGCGCGAGGGCACCGCCCGCAAGAATCCTGCTGAACATGGTCATGTGTTTCCTCTTGGATCAGGCGGCGCCGGTTCGCCCGGCGTCCAGGTTTGCGAAATCAGGAAATGTTCAGGCGCCAGCGTCCGGCAGGTCGTCCACATAGACGAGGCCGGCTGCCGCGAGCGGTTCGCGCATCTTGTACATGTCGAGCCCGAGTACGCCGGAGGCGAGCGTCGCGCGCTTCGCGCCCTCATTGGCCTCGCGTGCGGCGGCCTTCGCCGCGACCTCGGCCGCACGGGCGCGCGGCACCACGACGACACCGTCATCGTCCGCCACCACCACGTCGCCGGGATGGACCAGGGCGCCGGCGCAGACCACCGGCACGTTCACTGAACCAAGCGTCGCCTTCACGGTGCCCTTGGCCGAGACAGCGCGCGGCCACACGGGAAAACCCATCTCGGTGAGGGTCTTCACGTCGCGACAGCCGGCGTCGATGACCAGGCCGACAGCCCCGCGCGCCTTGAAGGAGGTCGCCAGAAGATCGCCGAACATCCCGTCGGTATTGTCGGCGGTGCAGGCCACCACGACGATGTCGCCGGGCTTGATCTGCTCGGCGGCGACATGGAGCATCCAATTGTCGCCGGGCTGGGCCAGAACCGTGATGGCGCTGCCCGCCACCTGCGCGCCGGAAAAGATCGGGCGCATATAGGTCTTCATGAGGCCGAGCCGGCCCATGGCCTCATGCACCGTGGCGACGCCGAAGCCCGCCAGCGCATCGATCACGCCCTGGTCGGCGCGGCGGACATTGCGGACGACGAGGCCGGTCATGCCAGTTCCTCCAGCACCATGGGGAACACCCGCTGGTAGGCTTCGCCATGGGTCATGGGACGTCCGGAATTACGCCCGCCCTGGACCCCGCGATTGAGCGCGACACGGGTGTAATAGTCCCAAAGATGTTTCTGCGCCCCAAGCACCTCGAACGCTGCGTACTTCACGTCCCACACGTCGGAGATGTTGAGAATGATGCTGGGTTTGAAGTCGCACTGCTCAGGCTGGTGCGGCTCAAACAGGAACACCGGCGGGGCGGAATAGGCGCGGGTATGGTCCGGCTTGTGGCCCGCCGCCTGGGCGATAATGCGGGCCTCCTGGGCGAAGCGCGTCGCCTCCGGGTGGTCGACATTGTAGGGATCGGACAGCGCATGGGTGAGGACGAAGGCGGGCTTCTCCTCGCGGTAGATATCCACCATCCGGTCCAGCATCGCCTCGGTGGGGCGCAGCGGATAATCGCCGGCGTCGAAGAATTCGATCTCAGCGCCGAGGATCCGCGCGGCCTCCTCCGCCTCGGCCTTGCGCTGGGCCTTCACCTCTTCAATATCGACCCCTGGCACCTTCCAGGCGAACTGGCTCTCGCCGCGCTCGCCGTAGGACATGCAGACGATCTTGACGCGGTATCCCTTGCGCGCATGAAGCGCGATGGCCCCGCCGGCACGCCAGACGAAATCGCCGGGGTGAGCGGTGACGACAAGGGCGGTTTTCTGCTCAGACATGACGTGTTCTTTCTTGGAAGCTTGATGCTTGTTCTGAATACTTAAAATCCGAATAGATCATCGACGCGTTTCAAGTCTCAGGCGCGCACCGCGCTAAGCGCGATCGCCCCCTCTCCCGCTTGCGAGAGCTCTGCGAAAGTCTGGAACATAAGGAATCAAAACAAGAGCGGAGAGGGAACGAAACGGAATCAATATGAGTACCGTGTTCACGGTTTCATCTCTTTCGCAGAGCTCTCGCTTGCGGGGGAGGGCTGGGGAGGGGGCCGGGAGCCTCGCAGGAAGCGCCGCAACCAACCATGTCTCACCAACTCCCCCTCCCTAACCCTCCCCCGCAAGCGGGAGAGGGGACATGCACATCACCCCTATTCCGCCGCCACGCCAACCGACGGGGCGGCCATGATCGCGGCCGGGATCAGCACGCGCCCGTCGAACAGAGCGCGAGCGGTGCGCAGAAGCCCTGCGCGCTCCACCACCGGGTTGTCCGGCGTGCCGCCGAGTTCGATACGCACGGTGAATTCGCCGGTGGGATGCTCCACCGAGAGCGTCTTTTCCCGACCCTCGGGAAGCACCGCCACGGCATGAGCGGGCGAGCCGGGCAAGGTCGCGGCGGTCGCCACCGTCACCGCCGCGAACACACCGATGGAGGCGTGGCATTCGTGAGGAATAAAGCTGCGGGTGGAGAGATGGCCGCCCTTCGCCGGGGGCGCCACCAGGATCATCTTGGGCACCACCTTGGAGGTGACATCGCCCAGGTTCATCAGCGGCCCGGCGGCGCGGCGGATCTGCTCCAGGCGGGCCTTCAGCTCGATGTCCGTGTCGAGGGCATCGCGGCTCTCGTACCCGGTGCGGCCGACGTCCGCTGCCGCGAGGATCACGCAGGGCATGCCGTTGTCGATCAGCGTGACGTCCACCCCCGCGACACGGTCCACCGCATGGCCGGTGGGCAGCAGCGCGCCGCAGACCGAACCCGCAGCGTCAAGGAAATCGATCGGGATCGGCGCAGACGTGCCCGGCGCCCCGTCGATGCGGGCATCGCCCTCATATTCCACTACGCCATCCGGGGTCTGCACACTGAGTTCCGCAATGGTGCCGGTGTTGACGGTGCGGACCCTCACGCGGGTCACGGGCCCGGTGGGGGTCACCAGCCCGCGCTCGATGGCGAATGGCCCGACGCCGGAGAGGATATTGCCGCAATTGGGCGTGGTATCCACCACCGGCTTGTCCACCACCACCTGGCAGAACAGGAAGTCGATATCGCAGCCCTCAAGCGTGGAGCGCGAGACCAAGGCCACCTTGCTGGTGAGCGGATGGGCGCCCCCCATCCCGTCCACCTGGCGCGGATCGGGCGAGCCCATGGCGGCGAGCAGGGCCGCGTCCCGCGCGGCAGGGTCGGAGGGCAGGTCGGACGCAAGGAAATACGCCCCCTTCGACGTGCCGCCGCGCATCAGCATGCAGGGGATTGAGATCTGTCGGGCCACGGGTGCCTCTTTCTCCAATCGGTGTTCGGAAAAAGTGGACCCGCCACCCTTCCCACCGTCATGCCCGGGCTTGTCCCGGGCATCCACGGCCGTCCCTTCGTCACTGCCTGGCGGAGCCGCGTGGATGGCCGGGACACGCCCGGCCATGACGGCTGGTTTGCTTTTCCTTCAACCGGAACCGTTCACGGGCTGTCGAAGCCGAACAGGCGGGCGGGATTGTCCACCAGGATTTTCTGCTGAAGCTCCGGCTCGGGCGCGAACAGCGGAATGATGTCTACCAGGTCGCCGTCGTTCGGCATCACCTTCACATTGGGATGCGGCCAGTCGGTGCCCCAGATGATCCGGTCGGGCGCGGTCTCGGCAAGCTTGCGGGCGAACGGCACGGCGTCGTGAAACGGCGGGCCGGAAGACGACACCCGTTCGGAGCCGCACACCTTCACCCAGCATTTCTCGTCCGATGCCAGGAGATCCAGCAGGATGCGGAACGGCGCCTGGTCCAGCCCGCCCGCCGCCTGCACCCGGCCCATGTGGTCGATGCAATAGGGCAGCGGCAGGCGTGCCAGCATGGGGGCGTAGTCCGGCAGATCGATCGCGTCGAAATGCAGGTCGATGTGCCAGCCAAGCGGCGCCACCATCGCCACCAGCCGGTCTAACACCTTCATGTCGGGCACGCCGCCGAGATGGCGCACGAAATTGAACCGGCAGCCCCGGAAGCCGCCCTTGTCCAACGCCTCCAAGCCCTTCTCGTCGATGTCGCCATCGAGGTTCGCCACCGCGCGATAAGCGCCATTGCTCTGGGCGATGGCATCGAGCGCGACGCGATTGTCGGTGCCGTGGACGCTGGCGTTGACGATCACCGCCCGCTCCACGCCGATCTTGGCGTGCACCGCCCGGAACATCTCCAGCGGCGCGTCGGGGGGCGTGTAGGACCGGTTCGGATCATAGGGGTAGAGATGCCCCGGCCCGAAGATGTGGCAGTGGGTGTCGCACGAAAGCGGCGGAAGCCTGAAGGCCGGCGTGCGGGTGTCCGGGTCCGGCCCCGGAATGCTCTTGATGACTTTCGCTTCAGTCATGAAATCCTCTGCACACGAATGCTTGCCGGCGTGGCGCCGTCAGGGCTTTGCGGCACCGCGCGCTTGCGCCTGGGCGACCGCGCGGATGAGTTCGGGGTCGAATCCGAGGTCCGCCACCATGTCGGCGGCCTCCAGCATCTCGGCGGCGCGGCGCACGCCGTGCTGCCGCACCCGCCCCGCCATGGTGTCGGCGAGCTTGGCGAAATCCACCGCAGGGAAGGTGTCGTTGAGTGAGGCGTAGACTTCCGCCTCCACGTCCCATCCCTTGGCGGAACGGGCGCAATCGATCATCAGCGCCTCGATGCCCTTGATCATGATGGAACGGCACAGCTTCATCGCAGAGGCGCGGCCGTGGGTGAGCGACACCGGCCGCACATTCATGCCCAGCGCATTGAGCCGTTCCGCCGCCAATTCGGCCTGCGGGCCACCGGCGAGGATGGGCACGGACAGGCGCGGCGCCGGCACCGGCGCCATCACCGCCCCTTCCACATAATGCGCGCCCGAGATCTCGACATGGCCGGCGGCGGCGCGCTTGGTCTCGGGGGCGGCCGAGTTCACGTCGAAGAACATCTGCCCGGCCTTGAGATGGGGCACCGCGCCTTGCGCGACGTCGAGCACCGCATTTGCCGTGACCGCTGAAATGACGATATCGGCGCCCGCAATGGCGTCGGCCACGCTCGCGGCAAGGCGAATCCCGCCGGCTTGCGCCTTCTGATGAAGGGCGGGTGCGAGGGCTGGGTCGTCCAGCTTGATGTCATAGGCCGCGACGCCCGGCGCTCCGGCCGCCTTCAGATCGGCCGCGAAAATGCCGCCCACCTCACCGAAGCCGATGAGGGCGATGGTTGCCTTCATGCGCCCGCCTCCCAGATTGATTATTTTATTTTGGGTCAAACCTTGGGCCAAACCTTGGTCGCATTGAACTCATGAATCAAATGACATAATTTCAGATTCATATGAATTTCGTGCATCTTTTATGATGCGTCGCCGCTCACCGAAGCTTCGCGCGGATCAGCTTCAGCATGAGTTTCGCCGGGCCGGAGAGCGAATGCCCGCGCCGGGTGATGACACCGAGCGTTCGGGTCACGCTGGGGTTCTTCAATTGCAGCGCCACGAGCCCCGGCGAGCCGTCGATACCCATGGCCAGCTTCGGCACCACGGTGAGGCCGATGCCCTCGGCCACCATGCTGGCGGCGGTCTGCACATGCTGCACTTCGTAACGCCAGTTTAGCGTCTCGCGACGGCTGCCGAGAGCATCGTCGATTAGCGCGCGATTACCCGCCTGCGGGCTGATGCGGATCAGAGGAATGCCTTCCAGTTGCGACCAGTTCACCGAACCCAGGCCCGCGAACGGGTGGCTGTCGCGGCACAGCAGCACGAACGGCTCCTTGAGCAGCGGCGCGATGTCGAGATCCCAGGTGTGGACCGAGACGATGCCGATGCCGAATTCGGCGGCGCCCGTCTGCACCAATTGGGCGATCTCGGTGGCGGAATTGTCGTAAATCTTCACCGCCATATCGGGATGGCGCTCGCGGAACGCCGACAGCGCGCGCGGCAGGTGATAGGCAGCGATGGTGGGCAGGCAGCCGAAGGCGAGCCGCTCCTGCCGCGCCTGGGCGAGGCCGCGCAGGGCATCGACCTCGGCCTCCAATTCCCCCAGCAGACGGCGCGCCTTGGGCAGCAGTTCCTGCCCCTGCGCGGTCAGCGTGATCTGGCGCGTGGTGCGGGCGAAAAGCTGGACGCCCAGATCCTCCTCCAATTTGCGCATGCGGTGGCTGAGCGCGGTCTGGGAGAGGTTGAGATGCGCCGCCGCGCGCAGGAACGAGCCGCGCTCGGCGATCGCGACGAAAGCCTCCAGCCCCAGGAAATCGACACGCATCCGGCCCTCCTGGCGGGAAGGCTAATACAGGCGGCGCCGGGATGTGCCAATCCCATGGCTACCGGCGCGGCGCGATCACCGCCACCGGACCGCCGCCGTCCGGCCCCTGGTGCTCGGCGCCGCCGGAGACGTAGATTTCGGTGTGCCCCACCAGAGCGGCCAAGGCCCCCGCCACGAAGGCGCGGGCGTGGCGGGTGGCGGAGATGTCGCTGTCATCAAGCATGGTGTGGCGGCGCCCGCGAATCGTGCCGCTGCTGCTCGCCTCGGCCTTGGCGAGGATGATGATCGCCTCTTCGCCGGCGGGCGCGAGACCGGCCAGCGCGGCGTGTACCGGCTTCAGGTCGATGGCGTCAGTCATCACGCCATGGGTAATGCCGAGCGGCCCGGACCAGGCGGGCGACAGGCCGAGCACCACCACTTCATGGCCCATCAATTCGATGCCGCTGGAACAGCTCGCCCGCCCCGACCACAGGGCGTAATCGGCGCAGATGGCGGCATCGGAAAGCGATGTTTCCTCAAGCTCTCCGAGGGCGAGGGCGATGCCCAAGGCGCTGGCGCCGCGCGACAGGCCCATGGATTTCAGCGTATCGGCGGTGGCGACGCTCTCACCCCGCGCCTGCGCCTCGCGGACGCGGGCGGCGGTCAGCAGCGGGCATTTCACCTGGACGAAATGCACCGCTCCGGGGTCGGCAATTTCAGCTGCCGCCATGGCGCGACGCACCGCGTCGGCCACCTGCGCCACCTGCCCCATCCGGCCGAGATGTTCCGGCGGCAGGGACGGAGTATGGGCGCGGCCGATCGCGAGCGCCGGACCCGTGCCACCCTCGCCTTCCTCGCGCTCGAACACCAGCCAGTGGGGCGCCATGCCGCCCTCGGTGCCGCCCGACATGACAAGGCAGATCGCGTCCGCCGCCGCCCCGAGATGCGACCGCAGCAGCAGCGACAGGGACTGCACCGCGAAGCCGCGCGAGAAATCGTTCACGCAGCCATTTCCCTCGGTCTTGCCGAAGATGGCGAGGATGCCCTCCGGCCGGATCTCGCCGCTTGAGATGGCGGCGGCGAGACCCGAGACGTCATCGGGGGCAGCGGCGGAGATGCGGTGGACTTTGGCGATGGGCATGGTTCAGCAGCACAGGCAATCGGGTTCGAAATGGCGCGCCATGGCGCGGTCGAGGGCCGGCATCGCCGCCTTGAACGGCCCGCCGGCGGCCATGCCGGCGCGCATCTGCGCCAGCACCTCCGCGCGGGCGGCGGGATAGTCGACGCCGGTGAATATCCCGTCCTTCAGAACCGTCCGTCCGCCCACGATCAGTTCCCGGATATGGGCCGCCGTGGCGCGGGTCAGCATCAGTTCGATGGGGTCGAGATCGTCCATCAGGTGGTCGTCCTCGATCGCCGCCCAGTCCAGCAGCAGCAGATCGGCGGGCGCGCCCGGCGCGATGGCGCCGCCGTCGTCAACGCCGGTGACGGAGCGGCGGCCGTTGCGCATCGCCATCTCCATCACATCCTCGCGGGTGACGGCGGCGCGGAAGCCGGTGCCGGCGTGAAGCAGGTGGGCGAGGCGCAGTTCGCGCAGCGCATCGTCATCCTCGTCCAGCGCCTTGCCATCGACCCCGAGCGCCACCCGGCACCCCTTCGCCTTCATCTGGGCGACCGGGCCCATGCCGGACCGCAGGTGCAGGTTGGACGAGGCATTGGTGACAATGGTGACACCGCGCGCCGCCAGCAGCTCCAGCTCCGCCGGCCGCGCCCAGACGCAATGCGCCAGGGTGAGGCGCTCCGACAGGAGGCCGATGGCGTCGAGATGCGTCACCAATCCGTCGGGATAGGCCTCGTCCGCCCAGGCGCGCTGATAGCGCGTTTCCAGGAGATGCATGTGCACCCGCCGGCCGGTGCGGGCGGAGGCTTCCGCCACCGCCGCCAGCAGCGCATCGCTGCACCATTGCGGTCCGTTGGGGCCATATTGCACGTCGAAGCTGGGGCCGGCGGCAGCTTCCGCCACCGCGTCCGCCAGTTCGATGAAGGCCTTGGGCTCGCGCGGGGCGCTGAGGAATTTTCCCGCGATCGCGTCCCGCGCCGGCGCCGGCATGTCGTCCAGCAACGGGCCGGACGGGCCATAGACCAGGGGATTGCGATCCTTCATCGAGACCGCGAAGCCGGCGCGCACGCCGACATCGCGCGCCGCCCGCGCCACCTCTCGCGCCTCCGCAGGCAGGTCGGTGAAGCCCTGCGCGCGGGTGTAATGCATCATCACCGTCCCCGCGCCGCCGAGCGCGCTGCGGCACAGCGAGACCGCCGCGCCGAGATAGGGGTCGACGGAGGGAAACAGCGCGAGATAATGCAGCCACGCCTCCAGCGGCTTGCCCCCCGCGCCGATGGAACTGGTGCGGACGGCGCGGCCGTGGTCGTGAGCATTGACCAGCGCCGGCATCACCAGCAGCGGGTCCACCGCACCCGCCGCCGGTGCGAGGGATGCGATGTGTCCGTCAGAAATCTCGATCCGGGACGGCCCCGCCGCAGGCGCGCGGGGATCGCCGATCACATGGGCGCAGGTGAGAACGCGCGGCATGCTCACTGCCCCAGCGCGGGAGGCATGCGGTCCGCCTTCGGCGGCAGGAAGGCGCGGCTGAACACGTCGCCGGCCGTCGGCCTGCGCGGCAGTTCGAACGCGTCCGCGATCACTTCGATGGAGGCGGTCAGGCGGGCATCGCTCACGTCCCCGAGGCCGAGTTCACGCGCTTCCGGCGTGTCGATCAGCGTCTTGTAGACATACATCAGCCGGCGCTTCTCGATGTCCTTGTTGATCAGCGGCTCGATGCGCGCCAGGAGATCGATGGCGGCCGTGGGGTCCGCCACGGTTTCCTTGATGGCGCGGTTGATCGCACGCAGCAGGCCCTTCACCGCCTCGGGCTTCTCCTTGGCGAGCTTGGGGGACACCATGACGCCGTTGGAATAGAGATCCACCCCCGCGTCGGAATAATAGATCCAGCGGAAATCCTTCTCCGGATCCAGCTTCAGCGCGACCAGGTTCATGTAGCTGGTGGCGGTGAAGATCGCGATGGAATCCACCTGCCCGCCCAGCAGCAATTGCTCCTGAAGATTGGGCGCCACCTGGGTGATGGCGATCTTGGAATAATCCACCCCATTGGCCTTCGCCAGCAGCGGCAAAAGCTTGAAGGACGCGCCACCCGGCGGCGTGCCGAGCTTGGAGCCGGCGAGATCCTTGACGCTCTTGATCGGGCTGTCGGCCTTGGTGAGCAGGGCGAACGGCGCCTTGTTGTAGAGCATATAGACCATGAGCGGCGCCTCGCCGGGCCGCAGCGCCGCATTCTGGATCACCGCGTTCATGTCGCCGAAGCCGGCGTCATAGACCCCGGACATGATCCGCGTGACGGTGACGGCGGAGCCTTCGCCCTGGTCGATGGTGACGTCCAGTTTCTCGGCGGCGAAGTAACCCTTCTCCTTGGCCCAGTAATACCAGGCATGGATGCCCTGGAGCTTCCAGTCGAGGGTAAAGCGGATCTTGGTGGTCTCCTGCGCGGCGGCGATGCCACCGGTCATAAGCAAGGCGATGGCGCCCGCAAGTAAACGTCGCATGGTCTCAACTCCAGGAAGGTGTTTGTCTTTTTTTGAGCGATGATGAAGGGTCGGATCAGCCCATGGCGAAGTCGTCCTTGCGCTTCGCCCAGCCGATCACGCGGCCCTCGATGATGGAGAAGATCACGTAGAGGGCGACCCCGAGCACCGCGAGCACCAGCAGCCCGGCGAACACGAGGGGCACGTCGAAGGAGGAGGAGGCGATCATCATCAGATTGCCGATGCCCCGGTTGGAGGCCACGGTCTCGGCGATCACCGTGCCGACGAAGGCCAAAGTCACCGCCACCTTCAGCGAGGCGAAGAAATAGGGCATGGCGCGCGGCAGGCCGACATTGAACAGGATGTCGAGCTTGGTGGCGCGCAGCGCCTTCATCACGTCTTCCAGCTCCGGCTCGGTGGTGGCGAGGCCGGTGGCCACGTTCACGACGATGGGGAACAGGCTCATGATCATGGCGGTCAGCACCGCCGGCACCGTGCCTGCGCCGAACCACAGGACGAAGATCGGCACCACCGCCACCTTGGGGATCGAGGAGAAGCCGATCAGCAGGGGATAGCCGGTGTCGTAGGCAAGGCGCGAGGAGCCGATCAGCATGCCCAGCGCCACGCCGGAGATGATGCCGAGCGCGAAGCCCACCAGCGTGGTGTAGACCGTCTGCACCGTGTGGGGCCAGATCGCCGGGGCCTGGACCCAGAGCGTATAGAGAATCTGGGTGGGACGCGGCAGCACGATCTCCTTCACATGGAAGATGATGCAGGCCAGTTCCCAGACCACGAAGAAGCCGATGATGACCGCCGTTGAAGCGAGGCGTCGGCGCAAAAGCGTGTTCATGCGAGCACCTCTGCGATGGCGGGCGGCAGCGGATCGCTGGAGCGCGCGGAAACGATCAGCTCACGCAGCCGCTGGGTCAGCGACACGAAGCCGGGCTCATAGGTCATTTCGATGGTGCGCGGACGCGGCAGGTCCACATGCCGGTCCTCGACAATATGGCCGGGGCGCGCGCGCATCACGCAGACGCGGTTGGCGAGGTATCCGGCTTCCTTCAGATCGTGCGTGACTAGCAGCACGGTCGGCTTGCGGGTCATCCAGAGGTCCTGGAGGATCGCCCACAATTCCTCGCGGGTGAACTGGTCGAGCGCGCCGAACGGCTCGTCCAGCATCAGCAGTTGCGGGTCATGGATCAGCGCGCGGCAAAGCGAGGCGCGCTGGAGCATGCCGCCGGAGAGCTGCCAGGGAAACTTGTCGCCGAAGCCGTTCAGGCCGACCTGGGCCAGCAGCGCGTCCGCCCTGTCGCGGAACTCGGTGCGCTTCTTGGCCCGGAACTCCTGCCGGAACGGCGGCACGATCTTCAGCGGCAGCATGACGTTCTCTCGGATCGAGAGCCACGGCAGCAGGGTCGGATTCTGGAACGCCATGCCCACCCGGACCGCCTCGGCGCCGACCTCGCGGCCGGCCACGAAAACATGGCCGGTGGTCGCGCCGATCAGCCCTGTCACCAGCTTGAGGATGGTGGACTTGCCGCAGCCGGATGGCCCGACCAGGGCAACGAAATCACCCTTCCCGATCCTGAGATTGGTCTCGCCTAGGGCATGGACGATCTTGTCCCCCTTGCCATAGCTCAGGGTAACACCTTCGAGTTGAACGAAGGCCTGCGTGTCCGCGCTCATGCCGCTTCCTCCGGTCGCACGGCGATGACCGCCGCAAGGGTCTGGTCCGCATGCCGGGGCTGCGGGGTGGGCATCTCCTGGATCGCGTGGACGGAGCGCCCGAAGCCGCGCGTCTCCGGCACCAGGGCCCGGTCCTTCACCACGAAGCGTCCGCGCACCATGGTGTGCACCGGCAGGCCCGTGACCTCACGGCCGTCCCAGGGGGAAATCTTCGAGCGGGAATGCAGGTCCGCGTCGTTCAGGGTCCAGACCCGGTCGAGATCGACGAAGGCGAGGTCGGCATCCGCCCCGGTCTGGATCACGCCTTTGCGGGGATAGAGGCCCCACACCTTGGCGGGGTTGGCGGCGCTCCAGCGCACATAGTCGCTGACCGAATAGCGGCCGGCCGCCACTTCGCTCAGCATCAGCGGCATCTGGCTCTCGACACCGGGAAAGCCGCAATCGACGCTCCAGATGTCGGCGCGGGTCTTTTCTTCCGGGGTGTGGGGCGCATGGTCGGTGGCGATCATGTCGATGGTGCCGTCCTTGAGCGCGGCCCACAGAGGCTCCTGGTTCTCGGCCTCGCGCACCGGCGGGTTGACCCGGATGACACCCTTGCAGCGGGCATAATCCTCCGCCCCCAGCATCAGATAATGTGGGCAGGTCTCCCCGGTGATGTCGACGCCGCGCGCCTTCGCCTCGGCGAGCGGGCGCAATTCGGCGGCGGACGAGATGTGCAGCACATGGATGCGCGCGCCGGTCCATTCGGCCAGGATAGCGGCGCGGGCCACCGCCTCCACCGCCACCACGGCGGGGCGGGAGGCGAGATGGGCCAGGGGATCGGTTCGCCCGCTTTCCACCAGCCGTTGCTGGCGCCGCTCCATGATGGAATTGGTCTCGGCATGCAGCGAGACCCGCTTGCCGGTGGGCGCCACCACCTCGAACGCCTCCAGCATCGCGCCGGTGGACGGTGAGGGAATGCGGCCGAACGTGTTGCCCATGTAGAGCTTGAAGCCGATGACGCCGGCCTCGATCAATTCGGGCACCTTGTCGATGCTGCTGTCGCCGAGCACCGCATAGAGCCCGTAATCCACATGGGCCTTGGCGGCGGCGATCTTGTGCTTCGCCACCAGCGCCGGGCCGTCTTCGACGGTGGGAATGGTGTTGGGCATGTCGAAGATCGTGGTGACACCGCCGAAGGCAGCGGAAGCGGTTCCGCTCTCGAAATCCTCCTTGTGGGTGTAGCCGGGATCGCGGAAGTGGACGTGCACGTCAATGGCGCCGGGCAGGATGTGCAGGCCCGTGGCGTCGAAGATCTCCTTGGCGGCCGGCATGGCATCCGCCGCGCCCACGGCGACGATGCGGCCGTCGCGCACCGCGATCGATGCATCCAGCACCGTTTCCGGCGTCACCACCTTGCCGCCGTGGATCACCAGGTCGGCGGGCATCTGCTCAATCTGCGTCATCATCGCCTCCCCGGTCACAGCATCGCCCAGCCGCCGTCGACGGGCATGTCGACGCCGGTCATCTGGCGCGACACGTCGCTCGCCAGGAACAGGCAGGCATTTGCCACGTCGTCGTCGGTGGTCACGCGCTTCAGCGCGTAGTCCGCCGCATGGCGCTCCATGGCTTCCTCAAGGCTGATATTCAGCTTCTTCGCCATGTCGGCGCAGACCTTGTCGCGGAAGCGCGGGCCATCGACCATGCCGGGCTCCACGCAGTTCACGTTGATGTTGTGCATGCCCACCTCCAGCGCGAAGCTCTTGGTGATGCCGCGCAGGCCCCATTTGGAGGCGGAATAGGCCATGCGACCGGCCCGCCCGCGCATGCCGAACGTCCCGCCCACATTGACGATCTTGCCGTAGCGCTGGGCGATCATGGAGGGCAGCACGGCGCGCATGGTGTGGAAGCAGCCGTGCATGTTCAGGGTGACGATCTCGTCGAACTCCGCCGGCGTGGTCTCGACGCCGGTCTTGCCGATCGGGCCGGAGCCGCCCGCCACGTTCACCAATATGTCCACCGCGCCGAAGGCCTCGACCGTGCGGTCGGCGGCGGACTGGCAGGCGTCCGGGTCGGTCAGGTCGCAAGGCAACACGATCACCTGCGCGCCATTCGCGCGGATTTCATCGGCGATCGGCGCGATGGCGGCGATGTCGCGGCCGATCAGCGAGAGCCTGCACCCTTCGGCGGCGAAGGCGCGGGTCACGGCGGCGCCCATGCCCTTGGCCGGTCCGGTGATGATCGCAACGCGATCCTGAAGCTTCAGGTCCATGGGAGTGTCCGGTTTGGGTTTATCGGATGGTTCTCCCTCTCCCGCTTGCGGGGGAGGGGACAGGCCCGGACCTCCCCGTTCGCGTCCCCTCCCCCCTTGAGGGGGAGGGCGGGGTGGGGGGTATCTATCCGTTCGGCCTGGCGTGGGTTGCTCTGGCGGCACCATACCCCCCACCCCAGCCCTCCCCCTCAAGGGGGGAGGGAGAGAAGGGGGCGCGTCAGAAGATCAGAACAACTTCTTCGGCAGGTCCGCCACGGGCGGCAGGAAGGCGGGGGTGAAGATCTGGTCCACCTTCGGGGTGATGGGCAGCTTGTTGGCGTCCACCAGGATGTCGATGGACTGCTTCAAACGTGCCGGGTCCACGTTGCCGAGGCCGATCTTGGCGATCTCGGGGTGGTTCATCTCGGCCTTCAACGTGGCGTCGAGCCGCTCGCGCTCCACCGGGATCTTGATCAGCGGCTCGCGCTGAGCCACCGCCGCAACCGCCGCCGCCGGGTCCTTCAGCGTGTCGATGAGGCCCTTGTTGAGGGCGCGCAGGAAGCCCTTGATGGCCTCCGGATTGGACTTCACCAGATCGGCCGAGACGATGATGCCGTTGGAATAGAGATCCATCCCGTAATCGCCGAAATTGATGTAGCGCAGCTTGTCATCGTCCACGCCCATGAGCTTGGCCGAGAAGCGGATGGTGTTGACGTAGCCGAATACGCCGTCCACCTGCCCCTGCATCAGCATCTGCTCGCGCAGATTGGGCTGCATGTTGGTGATCTTGATGCCGGAACAGTCGATCTTGGCGAGCTTGCAGAACGCCGGGAACAGCTTCAGCGCGCCATCGTTCGCGGCACCGCCGAGCGTCTTGCCCTCGAGGTCCTTGGGGGTCTTGATCGGGCTGTCGGCCTTCACCGCGATGGTGAAGGGCGGCTGGTTGAACATGACATAGACCGCGATCGGCGCGCCCTCGGGCTTCTTCGCCACCAGCTCGATCAGCGCGTTGATGTCGCCGAAGCCCATGTCATAGGTGCCGTTGGCCACCAGCGGCACCGCCGCGCCGGAGCCGTTGCCCTGGTCGAAGGTGACGTCCAGCCCTTCGGCTTTGAAGTAGCCGCGATCCTGCGCCAGGAAGAACATGCCCTGCGGGCCCTGGTACTTCCAGTTCAGCACCATCTTCAGCTTGGTCTGGGCGAACGCCGGGGCGCCGGCGAGCGCGGTGCCGGCAAGGCCGAGGGCGAGGCCCAGGGCAAGGCGGCGAGAGAGCGTGGCAAAGGTCATCTGGCAGGTTCCCGTCTGGTTATTGATTGGGGGAGGCGAAGGCCGCCAACAGGTGGTCGCTGGTCAGCGTCACGCCGTAGAGCAGGCGCACGAGATAATGGATCGCGTCGGTGACATAGGCCGGCGAGCCGGTGGCGCAGGCGTCCGTCACCATCAGGCAGCCGTAGCCGAGGAAGCTGGCGTCGCAGAGGGTGGAGAACACGCAGCGGTCGATGTTCACCCCGGTGAACAGCAGCGTGTCGATGCCGCGATTGCGCAACACGGAATCCAGTTCGTTGTCGTGGAAGCCCGACAGGCGGTGCTTATGGACGATCAGGTCGGACGGGTCCGGCTTCAGCTCGTCCACCAGAAGCGACCCCCACTCGCCCTGCACCAGAATGTGCCCGTGAAGCGAGGGGTCGGCATAGATCGGCCGCGTGCCACCGGCGGAGGTCTTGCGCAGCATGGGGGCGGAAAGTTCGGCGCGATCCGCCCGCACACCCCAATTGAGCCAGATCACCTGCACGCCGGCACTGCGGGCGGCGCCGGTGACGTCGATCAGCTTCGGGATGATGGCGGCAAGCGGGCTCGGGTCGAAGCCGAGGCGGGGAAACCAGCCGTCCGGGTGCAGGAAGTCGTTCTGCATGTCCACCACCACCAAGGCGGTGCGGGACAGGTCGATCTCGGCCGTCTGCGGCTGCGCCGGAAAGGCGACGATGCGCGGCGGTGGCGCATCCCGCACGAAAGAGAGAACGGATGGACCGTCGGACGCCATTGCGGTGCTCTCGGCTGGGTTGGACGAACCATCGGGGTCGGCGCGCGCCTTCTGTCCGTTAAGCTACGACCAAATCAGTGATGCGATCTATTGCCGTTTTCTCCCAGCTCTGTAGCCTAATCGGCTACGAACTTTTCACGGGGGGCCAGCCGTGCGTCATCTCAGATTCCTGCGCTACATGGACGAGGTGGCGCGCACCGGCTCGATCCGCCGCGCCGCCGACCGCCTCAACGTCACCCCCTCCGCCCTCAACCGGCGCATCATGGACCTGGAGGAGGAGCTGGGCCTGAAGCTCCTGGAGCGGCGGGCGCGCGGCGTCGATCTCACGGCGGCCGGCGAGGTGTTCGTCAGCTACATCAGAGAGCAGTTGAACGATGCCGAGCGCATGCGGTCCCAGCTTGAGGATTTGCGCGGCCTGCGCCGGGGCACGGTGCGCATCGCCTGTAGCCAGGCGCTGGCCCACGATTTCCTGCCGCAGCAGATCGCCAGCTTCCGCCAGCGCTATCCGCTGATGAATTTCGAGGTGATGGTGGCTGACCATGAGCACGCCATCACCCTGCTCGCGGCCTATGAGGTGGACCTGATCCTGGTGTTCCGCCCGCCGTTCATCGCCCGGCTGCGGCCGCTCATGACCCTGCCGCAGCGGGTCGTGGCCCTGATGCCGGCGGACCATGTGCTCGCCGCCAAGCAGAAGCTGCGCCTCGCCGACTGCACCAGCTACCCGCTCGCCCTGTCCGAGCGGTCCACCGGCGGGCGGCAGATGATCGAGGAAAGCATCTCGCGCTCCGGGCTTCGCTTCTCGGTGGCGGCGCAGTCCAATTCCTTCGAGCTGCTGCGCGGGCTGGTGGCCCATTGCGGCATGATCTCGTTCCAGATCCAGATCGGCGCGCAGCCGGAGGCGATGCCGCCCGGCATCGTGGTTCGGCCGATCGACGAACGCGACCTGCCTTCCGCCGATCTGGTGCTCGGGCAATTGCGCGGCCGTAACCTGCCGCTGGCCGGCGCGCAGTTCGCCGAGCATCTCTCCATCGTGCTGCGAAGCCGGAACGCGGCCGCCGCCGTCCCCTCGCCCGTGGCGTGAGCGCTACGGCACCGCAAATTCGTGTCCGCCGCGGAACCCAAGCGCAACCTCTGCCGTTTCCTGTTAGGCTAAATTTAGGGAGGCGTTCATGGGCATCATCTGGACAATCATTATCGGGTTTCTCGCGGGTCTCGTGGCGAAGCTCATCTATTCCGGGCCGAGCGAGCCCCAGGGCTTCATTCTCACCACCATATTGGGCGTCATCGGCGCGCTGGTGGCGACCTATCTCGGTCAGGCCATCGGCTGGTATCGCGCGGGTGAAGGCGCGGGCTTCATCGGCGCCATCGTCGGCGCGATTATCCTGCTGATGATTTGGGGCCAGATCGCTCGGCGGGCGTGAGCCATTTTTTGAGCGGCAGGAGAAGCGTGGCACGGCCCGAGAGCCAGCGCGCTTCTCCCGCTCCCAACCCTCCCCCGGAAGCGGGAGAGGGCATTTAGACCGATTGCGGTTAGGCGTGCTTCCATCCCCTCTCCCGCGCAAGCGAGGATTATGCGAAAGCTCGGTTTGTAGTGGCGGCTGGTGTTTGTGCGGACGTCATAGGGGCGGGTCCCCGCACACGGAGCCGCAGGGTGAGGCGGCAGGCGGCGCGGGGGATAGGCACGTTGCTCGTGCTCGCATCAGGCGATGCGCGCAGCGTGCAGTCTTCGAGACCCTGACCGGACATAGCGACATGTGGGGTTGGGTTGCGATCGATTCGACCCGCATCAAGGCCCACCGTTCGGCGGCGAGCGCAAAAGGGGGGCTTCTCGCAAGGTATCGGTACGTCGCGAGGCGGGCGTACCAGCAAAACCTATAGGCTGACCGATACAGCCGGACGCCCGCGTCCTGATCATCTCGCCCGATAACAGCGACATGACGATGGCGCCGGCCCTTATCGAGGCCGCACCAGGCCGCGTCGACAGGTTGATCGCCAATCGCGGCTATGGCCGCACCGCGATCCGCGCCGCCATAGTCCGGCTTCCACGTATGGAATAGCCGCTGCGTATTCTCCCCAAAAACACAAAAGCCCCGCCATAGGCAGGGCTAAGTCATTGAAACCGCTGGCGCTCCCAAGGGGAATCGAACCCCTGTTTTCGCCGTGAGAGGGCGACGTCCTAGACCGCTAGACGATGGGAGCAAGCGCAGAGGGGCTCCTATATCCGCGAACGGGAAGCGCATCAAGGGGCTGTTGCGCAATTAGATCAGGGGGCCGGGCGGGTGCCGAAGATGGCGCTGCCGACGCGCACATGGGTGGCGCCCTGGCTGATGGCAACCGGGTAGTCCGCACTCATCCCCATGGAAAGGCTGGGTAAACCGTTGCGCGCGGCGATTTTGGCGAGCAGCGCAAAGTGAGGCGCTGCAACATCTTCCGCCGGCGGAATGCACATAAGCCCCACCAGATTGAGCCCAAAACTCTCGCGGCAGGCGGTGATGAAGAGGTCGGCTTGGTGGGGAAGGATGCCGGCTTTCTGGGGTTCGGCGCCGGTGTTGACCTGGATGAAGACCGGCAGCATGCGGCCCTGGCGCGCCATCTCCTCGGCGAGGGCGGCGGCGATCTTCGGGCGGTCGACCGTGTGAATAACATCAAACAATTCAACGGCTTCCCGCGCTTTATTGGATTGCAGCGGGCCGATCAGGTGGAGCTGAATGTCGGCTGCGGTCTCGCGCAGGAGAGGCCATTTCCGCTGCGCTTCCTGCACCCGGTTCTCGCCAAACACCCGATGTCCCGCATCGACAACCGGCTTGATCTGCCCGACGTCGAACGTCTTGGACACGCAGATCAACTGGACATCGAGAGGGTCACGTCCACAATCCCGGCAGGCGTCGGCGAGCGCCTGGCGCACCGTGCCGAGTTGCTCCACGGCATGTGCCTGAGGTGTCTCGTACGCCATGACCTGTCCCTTGCCCCTCTGCTTGTCTTCGCGTGGCTGTCAGCCGCGCGCCGAAGCTTGTCCCTTTTGCCTCGCGATGGCGTAATAAGGAAGGGGAAGCGCGCCGGTTCGGTGCGTGGTATTACGCGGATTGCGTCGGACGAGATGGCGGAGCAGGTTTACCCGACCGCGCAGGCGAATAGGCGCCGACGGACGAGCATCCGGCGGCGCGTTGCGTTGTTGATCATCCTGGTGGCCCTGCCGATCTCCGTCGAGCGGTTCCTGGCGCTGATCTCGGAGCGGGACCAACTGGTCCAGGCGACCCTCGCCGGGCTGCATGAAACGGCGCAGGTGGTGGGGCTGGCCCAGCGCGAGAACATCGCGACCGCGCTCGCCATGACCCAGACCTTGGCACGGCAGGCGGCAACGCTGATGGAAGACCCCCTCGCGTGCGAGGCGTTTCTCGCGCGGCTGAGCAAGGATGTCATCGGCATCCAGGGAATTTGGATCGGCAGCGCACAGGGCCGGGTCCGCTGCTCCAGCGCGCGGGCGCTCGCGGATGTGGACCTCTCGGACCGCGATTACGTGCGCGATGCCCTTCGCTCGTCGCATCCGGTGTTCTCGAACTTCATCATCGCGCGCACCACGTCCCGCACGCTTCTCGCGATCGCCGAGGCCCAGCGCAACACCGCCGGCGATCCGGTCGCCGTGGTGGCCGTGGGGCTAGACCTGCAATGGATGTCGCGCCTTGCCGGGCAGGCGGGGAGCCAGGCCGGCGTCGCCGTCACGGTGGTCGACGGCGGGGGGACCGTGCTGGCCCGCTATCCCGCCCGCGCCAATACCGTGGGGCGCTCTTTTGCCGAGCACCCGCTGTTCGAGCGCATGATGAAGTCGGACGAAGGCGCGGCGGAGGCCGTCGGCTTCGACAATGTCGATCGCTATTACGCCTTCGTGCGCATGCCGGGCACCGAGGTGCGCGTGCTGGTGGGCATCGACCGGGATGAGGCGGTTGGCGCGATCGACCGAAGAATCCTCGCCATATTCGGCTTTCTGGTGGTGGGGATCCTGATCCTGACCGCGCTGGCGATCTATGCCGCCGAGCGCATGATCGTCGCGCCGATGAACCAATTGGCGCGCGATATCCTCGCTGTGGGGCGGGGCGAGGCGAACACCATCGCCGACGTGGAGGTGGAGGAGTTCGCGCCCGTGTTGATCGCGTTCGAGGAAATGAACCGGCGCCTGTCGGACCGCGCCGCCGAACTGCGCAGCCTCAACAGACGCCTCGCCGCCCTGGCGAGCACCGACGGCCTCACCGGCCTTGCCAACCGGCGCACCTTCGACGTGAGCTTTTCCAACGAATGGGTGCAGAGCGCGGATGCGCGGCGGCCGATCGCGCTGGTCATGGGCGATGTGGACAGCTTCAAGCTGTTTAACGACACCTTGGGTCATCTCGCCGGGGACGAAGCCTTGCGCGGGGTCGGGCGCATGTTCGCGGCGGCGGTGGCGGGAAGCGACAATCTGGCGGCCCGCTATGGCGGCGAGGAATTCATCGTGCTCCTGCCGGGCGCGGACATCGAGACAGCGGTGGAACTCGCGGAGAGCCTGCGGCGGCTGGTGGTGGCGCTCGGCATCGATCATCCCAAGGTGTCCATGGGGCGGCTCACCGCCAGCTTCGGCGCGGCCTCCACCATTCCAGCGCCCGGGGATTCTCCGGATGCCCTGCTCGCTGCCGCCGATGCGGCGCTTTATGAGGCCAAACGCCTGGGGCGCAACCGGGTGGTCGGGGCGCGCAGCGTGGAAGGCCTGCGCGCGTGAGCGCACCGCGCCGTCCCGGCTGCGCCGCCCTCGCGGTGGTGGTTCGCGAGGGCAAGGTATTGCTGGTGCGCCGTGCCAACCCGCCAGATGCCGGCCTGTGGGGCTTTCCCGGCGGCCGCATCGAATGGGGCGAGAGCGCCGCCGAGGCGGCGGTGAGGGAACTGGCGGAGGAGACCGGCGTGCATGCCGAACCCGGCCTCTCGTTCCGCGCCCTGGATGCTTTGGACCGGGCAGCCGACGGCACCCTGTTGCACCATTACGTGCTGGTTGCCGTGCTTTGCCGCTGGATCTCAGGTGACGGTGCGGCGGCTGACGATGCGCTGGATGCCGCCTGGATGTCACTGGAGGAGATCGCCACGCGCAAGGCCGAACTCAGTGCGTGTGTCGAGGATGTGGCGCTGGAGGCTTTGGGCCTCGCCGGTCTTTGAGGTTGCGCGAACGCTCGCGCGGGAAGGGGTTCGCCGAGGGTTGTCGAATAGAGCGTTTATCGCCCTGGAGCCCGCGGCCGGGACCTATCAGGCCGTCATGGTCGGGCTCGTTCCGGCGATCCACGCGGCTCCGCCGGGGTAGAGCGGGGGCGGCGTGGATGCCCGGATCACATCAGGGCAGATGGCTGACGGCGACTGGAAGCCCCCGGCGTCACCCGAACCTTATCATTCCGGCAATCCGGCGAGGCGGCGGATGTCGGAGGGGGTGGCGCCGGTCTTGCGCAGGGTGGCGAGGCTGGGTGCGCCGGCGCTCTTGGAGAGCTTGCGCCCGTCCGGCCCCAGGATCAGCCGGTGGTGGTGGTAGACCGGCGGCTTAAGGCCGAGCAGCGCCTGGAGCAGCCGGTGGACGCTGGTGGAGAAGAAGAGATCGCGCCCCCGGATCACATGGGTGATGTCCTGTTCGGCATCGTCCATCACCACCGCGAGATGATAGCTGGCCGGAGTGTCCTTGCGGGCGAGCACCACATCGCCCCAGGCGGCCGGGTCGGCGGCTTGAGCTTCCAGCGGCCCCTCTGGCGAACCCTGCGCTTCCTCCCAGGACAGCGGGCCGCCAATCCGCTCCAGGGCGCGGGCCATGTCGAGCCGCAGCACGAAGGGCTCGCCGGCGGCGCGGCGGCGGGTGCGTTCCGCCTCCGGCATGTGGGAGCGGTGGAACGGGTAGAGGGGCGCGCCGTCGGGATCGCGCGGCCAGGGCGCGGTGCATTCCAGGGCAATGATGATGCGGGCGATCTCGGAGCGGCTCTCGAACGCGGGATAGGCGAGGCCCTCGGCCTCCAGGCGCGCCAGGGCGGCGGCATAGAATGCGAAATGCTCGGACTGGCGGCGCGGCGGCTCCGGAGGCAGCACGCCCAGCCAGTCGAGATCCTCAAGAATGCCGGCCTCGAATTCCGGGCGCGAGCGGGTGGTGTCCACATCCTCCAGGCGCAGCAGAACGCGCCCGCCCATGGTCGATGCGGCCCGGTGGTTCAGCAGCGCCGAGACAGCATGGCCCACATGCAGGCGGCCATTGGGACTGGGTGCGAACCGGCACAGCACGGAATGGCTCTCGCTTTTCTTCTCGCCCGCAGGCATCACTTCCAGGCACGACTTGTGGGCGTGACTTTGCGGGCATGTTTGGCGCGCGTCGCAATCTATCAGGTCGCGCCGCCGGCGCGATTGAATTGGCTTGAGAGATGGGGCCGATGCCGCACATTCCAGAGCCCAGGCTTGACGACCAGGCGGCGTTCGACGCCGCGCTGGATCACCTCCTTACTTTGGACGAGCGCATCGTTCCGCTGGTGGCGTTCGCCGGGCGCCCGACGTTGCGGCGCCGCGCGCCGGGCTTCGCCGGCATGGTCGCCATCGTCATCGCCCAGCAGCTATCGGTGGCGGCGGCGCGCGCCATTCAGGCCAAATTGAATGCAACCCTGGGCGCGGAGCCGACGCCGGAGGCCATTCTCGCGGCGGACCCGGTGGCGCTGCGGGCCGCCGGTCTTTCGGCGCCGAAGATACGCACCCTCACCGGCATCGCGCACGCGCTGGTGTCGGGCGAGGTGGACCTGTCCCTGGTGGAGGCCATGGAGGCGGACGCCGCCGCCGCCTATCTCACCCGCCTGCCGGGCATCGGATTGTGGACCGCCGACATCTATCAGTTGTTCTGCCTGGGGCGGGCGGATGCGTTTCCCCACGGCGACCTCGCGCTACAGGTCGCGGCCGGGGAGGCGTTCGGCCTGCCCGGGCGGGCATCTGCCCAGGGGCTCGCCGCGATCGCCGAGGATTGGCGCCCGTGCCGGGGCGTGGCCGCGCAAATCTTGTGGGCCTATTATGGCGCGCGACGCGCCCGCATCGGCGTGCCCACCTGAGGTTTTTCATGCCGCTTCTCGATGGTCCCCGCCTTGCGCCGCGCTCGGGCGGCGCGCCCGATTCCCTGGTGGTTCTGCTGCACGGCTATGGCGCGGACGGGCGCGACTTGATCGATATCGGCGCCGCGTGGGCGGAGCGCCTGCCGGGTGCGGCCTTTGTCGCGCCGCATGCTCCCGATCCATGCGGCCAGGCCCCGGTGGGCCGGCAATGGTTTCCCCTGGCGCAGATGGATCTCAAGGAAATGGCGCGCGGCGTCGAGATGGCGGCGCCGGGGATCACGCGTTTCCTGGCGGCGGAATTGGAGCGCCTCGCCCTGCCGGCACGGCGGCTGGCCCTGGTCGGCTTCAGTCAGGGTTCCATGATGGCGTTGCAGGTGGCGCTTGACATGGCGCAGGCGCCGGGCGCTGTGGTGGCCTATTCCGGCCTGTGGGCCGGTGCCGCCACGGGCAAGGCGCGCGCCCAGGGTGGACCCGTGCCGCCGGTGCTGCTGCTGCACGGCACCGAGGATGAGGTGATCCCCGCCGACGCCCTGTTCGCGTCAGCCTATGGACTGGCGGCGGCGGGTGTGCCGGCGGAATGGCATCTCAGCCCAGGCTTGGGGCATGGCATTGATGAAGAGGGGCTCGCCATCGGCGAGGACTTCATCGCCCGTTATCTTGCCGGTGCGCGGTCGGCTGCCTGATACCGCAAGCTGAGCCGGCTGCGGACACTGGCGAGACCTGGGCCGGCGGGCGCTTCACAAGATTGACATGCTCCATATACAGTATCGGAACGCGCCGGGACGGCCTTTACCGATTCGGCGGGGAAAGGGTGAGGAGTTCCGACCCTTGACGGCTGCGATATCTCCAGGTGCTTGGCCGGCTCTCGTGCTCAACGCGGACTACCGTCCGCTGAGCTACTATCCGCTGTCTGTCTGGTCCTGGCAGGATTCGATCAAAGCGGTGTTCCTCGACCGCGTGAATATCGTGGAACACTACGACAAGGCGGTGCGAAGTCCCGGCTTTGAAATCCGGCTTCCCAGCGTGGTCTCGCTGCGGACCTTCGTTAAGCCGACCCGCCACCCCGCCTTCACCCGCTTCAACGTCTTTCTGCGCGACCGCTTCACCTGCCAATATTGCGGATCACGCGACGACCTCACCTTCGACCATCTGATTCCGCGCTCGCGGGGCGGGCTGACCACCTGGGAAAACGTGGTCGCGGCCTGTTCTCCCTGCAACCTGCGCAAGGGCAGCGACATGCCCAATGTCGTGGGGATGTGGCCGGCACAGATGCCGTTCCAGCCCTCGGTGCACGACCTGCACCAGAACGGGCGGCACTTTCCGCCCAATTATCTCCACCAGAGCTGGCTCGACTATCTCTACTGGGACACCGAACTGGAACCGTAACCGGCCTGTGGTTTGGCCGGTGGGCTCAGGCGCGCTTTCGGGGTTCGGTGGCACCGGAGATGGCGACAACCGCCAGCGCCAGCGCGATCAGTGCGTTCCATCCCGCCATCGAAATCCCGAACAGGCGCCACGCTGCTTCATCGCAACGCGGGACATGGGCTGTCTTCAGGGCGGACATAATGTCGCTGACCGCCACGGGCGCGGTGCCGCTGCAGGTGGTCGGCCCCTGCCAGAAATGCCACTCTATGCCTGCGTGAAATACAGCAACGCCCACATTCACCACCATGAGCGCGGCGAGGAGCCACAAGCAGAGGCGCGCCGCGCCGGCGCTTCCGCGCGTGGCGAGCACAATGGCGATCACGGACACGGGTACCGCCGCGTAATAGGGCAGGCGCTGATCGAGGCAGAGCGGACAAGGGGATAGCCCGACCACGAGCTGAAAGTACCATGCCGCCGACAGCGCGAAGATGGCGCCCAGCAACACGAGCAGGCCGGCGGTCAGCGGGGCGCGAAAATCCATCACCATCTCAAGGTCCAAGCTAGATAGGGCGGCGATAGCGCGGGGCGCCGGGGCTGTCGTGTCACAAGTAAGGCATTGAGCGCGTTGAGTTACATTGCACTAACTACAATCTATAACGGTGGCAATCGGAGGGCCGTCGCGCTATACGTCATACCAGCGATGCAATGATTGCTTGGCGGCTCGCGCTGCTCAAGTTGCATGTAATTGAGATTGTGGAAGACGATGAGCGACTTCACACGTACCCGGACTGTCCTCGGCGATGGCATTTCCGTGCGCAGCATCACGGTCGAAAGTGAGGCTGTTCTGCCGGTGGCGCAATTGCGCGATGTGTCCACGTCCCGCCGCACGGGCTGTCCTTTCCATGACGTGCGCGAAATGCTGCGCGATGTGGGGCTGCGCCCGACCCGCCAGCGCCTCGCACTGGGCTGGCTGCTGTTTGCCAAGGGCGACCGGCATGTGACCGCCGAAATGCTGCATGAAGAGGCGATCCGCGCCCGCTTCCCGGTTTCGCTGGCCACCGTCTACAACACCCTGCACCAGTTCACGGAAGTGAGCCTGCTGCGTGAAGTGGCCGTGGACGGGTCCAAGACCTACTTCGATACCAACTCTTCGGACCACTACCACTTCTATGTGGAAGGCCATAACGAGCTGGTGGACATCCCCGAGCAGGACGTCACCGTGGATCGCCTGCCGATCGCGCCCGAGGGCTTCGAGATCGCCCGCGTCGATGTGGTCGTGCGCCTGCGCCGGAAGACCGGCAAGGCCTGAGGCACCCGCATATTCTGGAGTTCGGAAGGCCCTTCTGCCACGCAGGAGGGCCTTTTTGCATCAGGGCCTTTGTGTCAGGGGCCTTTGCATCAGGGTCTGAGGCTGGGTCGCAGGCCGCCCGCCAGATAACCGGCTGCTATGAACACCAGGGCGATTGTCAGCATCGCGGCGAGGGTAAAGTGGAGGCTGCGGTCCGCGCCCTGAATGCCGCCCCCGACCAGCCGGACCAGGGTGAAAAGCCCAAAAGCTCCAAAAGATGCGGCAATCCAGAAGCAGATCAGGGAAATCTGGAGCAGGCCTGCCTCCTATCCACGCACAGCAATTGCTATGCGCGATATGGTTGTGCAGCCGCGCCTGATTGTCCATACGTCAATGGAGGTATCCGCAGAAGAAAGAAGCCCGCCCGCCGGCGCTAGTCGACCTTCTCGCCGGGATAGACGCCCCAGAGCTGATTCTGCTCCACGAAGCCGTCGAAGCCGGGGCCGATGAAGCGGCACCATTGGCCGTCACAGGATTTCAGCCCGCCGAGCACGCCGTGCTCCAGCCGCGCGGAGATGGCGGCATCGGCGCTGGCCTTGTCGCGCAGCGAGACCGTGCCGGTCTTCAGCCAGGGTGCCACCAGCGCGGTGCGGCGGCCCGAGAGGAGCGAGTGGTAGACCCAGCCCTCGGCGCCTTCGGAATCGCGGATGCGGCGCCAGGTCTCGAACTCGGCGGTGATCTCCACCGGAAGCCCGGCGCGGGCAAAAATCCAGGACACGTCCTGGTCCCGGTTGGGTCCGTTGCGCACGTTCACCTTGTCCGCCTTCAGCGAGACGAATCGCGGCACCGGCAGGCCGGTACCGGCATCGTCGCTCGCGGCCAGCGCCGGTCCGGCGAACAGAAGAAGAAGGAGCGCGATCGCACCGGAATGAAGGCCATGACGTCCCGTCTTCCGCATGATCCGCTTCGTCCTTTGCACGTTTCGTGACTTTCGTCTGCGCCCGGGCTTCGGCCCCGTCAAGGCCTGCGGGGCGATGCCCATTGTGTTTCCCCGGCTCTCTGATAGACGGAACGACAAGGGTTAATAAACGGGGAACGGAGCCATGGTGCGTCGCAAACCGCTCGTCGTCGTCACGCGCAAATTGCCGGACACGGTTGAGACGCGGATGCGTGAGCTGTTCGATGCGCGCCTGAACGTGGACGACGTGCCGATGGACGCCGCCGCGCTCGCCGAAGCGGTGCGGGTGGCCGACGTGCTGGTCCCCACCGTCACGGATCGCATCGACAACGGTATCCTGTCCCAGGCGGGTGAGAACCTGCGGCTGATCGCCAGCTTCTCCAACGGCATCGACCATATCGACGTGGCGAGCGCGCTGAACCGGGGCATCACCGTCACCAACACGCCGGCGGTCCTCACGGAAGACACCGCTGACCTGACCATGGCGCTGATCCTCGCCGTGCCGCGCCGCCTCACCGAGGGCGCGCAGGTGCTGGCAGGCGGCGACGAGGAGTGGAGCGGCTGGTCGCCCACCTGGATGCTCGGCCGGCGCATTCTGGGCAAGCGGCTCGGCATCATCGGCATGGGCCGCATCGGCCAGGCGGTGGCGCGGCGCGCGAAGGCGTTCGGCCTTCAGATCCACTATCACAACCGCCGCCGGCTGCCCCACGCCATCGAGGAATCGCTGGAGGCGACCTATTGGGAGAGCCTCGACCAGATGCTCGCCCGCATGGATATCGTCTCGATCAACTGCCCGCACACCCCGGCCACCTATCACCTGCTTTCGGCGCGCCGCCTGAAGCTGCTGAAGAAGGACGCCTATGTGGTGAACACCGCGCGCGGCGAGGTGATCGACGAGAACGCGCTGATCCGCATGCTGGAAGCCGGTGACATCGCCGGCGCCGGGCTCGACGTGTTCGAGCACGAGCCGGCGGTCAGCCCCAAGCTGGTGCGGCTCGCCAAGAACGGCAAAGTGGTGCTGCTGCCGCACATGGGCTCTGCGACCCTGGAAGGGCGCATCGATATGGGCGAGAAGGTCATCGTCAACATCAAGACCTTCATGGACGGCCACCGCCCACCGGATCGCGTCCTACCCTCCATGCTGTGAGGCTGGTTCCGTATTGCCCCTTCCCGGTTTAAGAAGAGCGCGCCTTGAGGGCGCCCTCTTCGGGACGCCCGTGACCCGCGCAGCAAGTGACACGCTTGGCAGCGTGCGGTTCAGGAAAGGGATCAAGACGTGACGCTTTCCCCCAATCCGGTGGTCCAGGTCGGCCCGGTCTCGTTTGGCAACCACCTGCCGTTCGCGGTGATCGCCGGACCATGCCAGCTTGAAAGCCGCGCCCACGCGCTGGAAGTCGCCGCCGCGCTCAAGGAGATCGCGGCCCGTGTCGGCTTCGGGCTGATCTACAAGACCTCCTTCGACAAGGCGAACCGCACCAGCGCCTCGGCCCAGCGCGGCCTCGGCCTGGAGCAGTCGCTGCCGATCTTTGCGGAAATCCGCGAAAGCCTCGGCCTGCCGGTGCTCACCGACGTGCATGACGCGGCCCAGTGCGCCAATGTTGCGCAGGCGGTGGACGTGTTGCAGATCCCCGCCTTCCTGTGCCGCCAGACCGACCTGCTTCTCGCCGCCGCCGCCACCGGGCGGGTGGTGAATGTGAAGAAGGGCCAGTTCCTCGCGCCCTGGGACATGGAAAATGTCGTCGCCAAGCTGGTAGGCGCCGGCAATCCCAACGTGCTGCTGACCGATCGCGGCACCTCGTTCGGCTACAACACGCTGGTGAGCGATTTCCGCGGCCTGCCGATCATGGCGCGCACCGGCGCGCCTGTTGTGTTCGACGCCACCCATTCGGTGCAGCAGCCGGGTGGGCAGGGGGCAAGCTCCGGCGGGCAGCGCGAATTCGTGCCGGTGCTGTCGCGCGCGGCGGTGGCGGTCGGGGTCGCCGGCCTGTTCATCGAGACCCACCCGGACCCGGACCATGCGCCTTCCGATGGGCCCAACATGTTGCCCCTGAGGGAATTCGAGCCCCTGATGCGCCAGTTGGTGGCGCTGGACAGGCTCAGCAAGGCGCAGCTTTCAGGCGCGGCATGAACCCGGTCATCCTCATTCCCGCGCGCCTCGCGGCCACCCGCCTGCCCAACAAGCCGCTGCTCGACATCAATGGCGAGCCGATGATCGTCGCGGTCTGGCGCCGCGCGATGGAGGCGGATCTCGCGCCGGTGTTCGTCGCCACCGACAGCACGGCCATTGCGGACGCAGTGCGCGCCGCCGGCGGCGCGGCGGTGATGACGCGGGCGGACCACCCCTCCGGCTCCGACCGCATCTTCGAGGCGGTGACGACCCTCGACCCCGATGGCCGCTACGATGCCGTCATCAATGTGCAGGGCGATCTGCCCACGGTTTCCCCCGACACCATCCGCGCCACGTTCGCCCCGCTGTACGACGCGGAGGTCGCCATCGGCACGCCGGTGGCGGTGATTACGCGCGACGAGGAGAAGATATCTCCCAACGTGGTGAAGATGGTCGGCACCCCGCTCGGCACGGGCGGGCGCTTCCGGGCGCTCTATTTCACGCGCAGCCCGGCGCCCTGGGGCGAGGGGCCGCTCTATCATCATATCGGGCTCTACGCCTGGCGCCGCGCGGCTCTCGCGCGCTTCGTCTCGCTTCCGCCCTCTCCGCTGGAGCGGCGCGAGAAGCTGGAGCAGCTTCGCGCTCTGGAAGCAGGCATGCGGATCGATGCCGTTGAGGTTGCAGAAGTTCCGCTCGGCGTGGACACGCCGGAAGATCTGGAACGCGCCCGGCAAATGCTTGGCACGACGCTTGGTACGATCCATGGCACGCAGAGGTGACTTTCCCCGGCGTTGACCCCTTGCCGTGCCTTATGCTACCCGCCGAAGCATGCTGGCGCAGTATATCCGTCGCTGGCGACCTGGGGCGCACCAATGTCTGAGCGGGGCAAATCCGGCGCGTTCGAGAGCTACTCGCGGGACCCGGACAAGCTGAAGAGTTCAGACCGCTCATTCGGGCGGGTCATGGCGGTGTTCCTCGCCATCGTCAGCAGCTTTCAGTACTGGCACGAGCGCACCCTGATCGCGACCTGCCTGCTGGTTGCCGCGCTGATTTTTGCCGGGCTCTCCCAGGTGTGGCCGACCTCCCTGCACCGCCTGAACCTCTTGTGGTTCAAGCTCGGGCTGCTTCTGCACCACATCGTCAATCCGATCATCATGGCGGTGATTTTCTATGGAGCGGTGGCCCCGACCGGCCTGCTGATGCGCCTGTTCGGCAAGCGCCCGCTTCCTCTCCATCCCGACAAGGATGCGCAGACCTATTGGATCGCGCGCGTTCCGCCGGGGCCGACACCCGAAAGCATGAAGCGTCAGTTCTGACGCGCGCTCCCTTTCCTGCGAGGACATGATGGGCTTTATCGCCGAACTCTGGGAATTTCTTCGCGTCCGCAAGAAGTTCTGGCTGCTGCCCATGCTCGTGGTGATGGCGCTTCTGGGCGGACTGCTGATCCTCGCCAAGGGCTCCGCCGTGGCGCCCTTCATCTACACCATTTTCTGAGGTCGCCCGTGCGCATCCTCGGCCTTTCGGCGCTCTATCACGACAGCGCGGCCGCCCTCGTGGTGGACGGAGAGATCGTCGCTGCGGCGCAGGAGGAACGCTTCAGCCGCCGCAAGCATGACGATCGCTTTCCCAGCAATGCGATCGACTATTGCCTCGCGGCGGGCGGCATCACGCTCGCCGACATCGACAATGTGGTGTTCTACGACAAGCCGTTCCTGAAGTTTGAACGGCTGCTGGAAACCTACGTCTCGTTTGCGCCGAAGGGCTTCAAGTCGTTCCGCATTGCCCTGCCGCTGTGGCTGCGCGAAAAGCTGTTCCAGAAGGATCTTCTGGCGAGCGAGCTGAAGGAGATGGACGCAAGCTTCGATGCCTCGAAGCTGCTGTTCACCGAACACCATCTCAGCCACGCCGCCAGCGCCTTCTTCCCCTCACCGTTCGAGGAAAGCCTGGTGCTGACCCTCGACGGGGTGGGGGAATGGGCGACCACTTCGGCCGCCATCGGCAAGGGCAACACGCTCGACATCTTCAAGGAAGTGCATTTCCCGCACTCCCTCGGCCTGCTCTATTCGGCCTTCACCTATTACACCGGGTTCAAGGTGAACTCGGGCGAGTACAAGGTAATGGGCCTCGCGCCCTATGGCGAGCCGCGCTTCGTCCAGACCATCCTCGACAATCTGATCGACGTGAAGGACGACGGCAGCTACCGGCTGAACCAGGATTATTTCGACTATTGCACCGGCCTCACCATGACCAACGCGCGGTTCGACGCGCTGTTTGGAGCACCGCCGCGCAAGCCCGACAAAGAGTTACTGACCCCGTTCCACATGGATCTTGCCGCCTCGGTGCAGAAGGTCACGGAGATCGTGGTGGAGAAGCTGGCGCGTGGGCTCCAAAAGGAGACCGGGCAGCGCAAGCTGTGCATGGCCGGCGGTGTGGCGCTGAACTGCGTCGCCAACGGCGTCTTGCACCGGCTCGGCATCTTCGAGGACATCTATGTCCAGCCGGCCGCCGGTGATGCGGGCGGCGCCGTGGGCGGCGCGCTTGCCGGCTACTACATCCACCACGGCCGGCCGCGCGTGTCGGGCGTCGACCGCATGCGCGGGTCCTATCTCGGGCCGCAATATGCGCAGGACGACATCGAACAGCGCCTGACGGCGGCGGGCGCGGTGTTCGAGGTGCTCTCCGAGGAGGAGATCGTAAACCAGACCGCGCAGGCGCTGGCCGAGAGCAAGGCGATCGGCTGGTTCCAGGGGCGGATGGAGTTCGGCCCGCGCTCGCTTGGCGCGCGCTCGATCCTGGGTGATCCGCGGTCGCCCGACATGCAGAAGACCTTGAATCTGAAGGTCAAATATCGCGAGAGCTTCCGCCCGTTCGCGCCGTCCGTGCTGCGCGAGACTGTGGCGGACTATTTCGAGTTCGACACCGACAGCCCCTACATGCTGATGGTCGCGCCGGTTGTTGAAAGCCGGCGCCTGCCCATGACGCCGGAACAAGAAGCTCTGTTCGGCATCGATAAGCTGAATGTCCCGCGCTCGGACATTCCTGCCGTAACCCATGTGGATTATTCGGCCCGTCTCCAGACCGTATCGGCCGACGTGGCGCCGCGCTATCACGCGCTGATCTCGCGCTTCCGCGACCTCACCGGCTGCCCGCTGGTGGTGAACACCTCGTTCAACGTGCGCGGCGAGCCCATCGTCAACACGCCGGAAGACGCCTTCCGCTGCTTCATGGGCACCGGCATCGAGGTGCTTGCCGTGGGCAATTGCCTGATGCGCAAGGAACAGCAGGACCCTGCGCTGAAGCTCAATTACGAGACTGCGTTCGAGTTGGATTGAGGCGCGGAGCGCCTTCCGTGCGCATCTGAGCCGGCCCCTCCATCGTGGAGTTCGGCCTGCACGTCGCCGCCGTATTCGTTTTCCGGCTCGGCCCGCCAGGACGGAAACAGACAGCCCGTCTGGTTTGCGTTGGATGAGAGCCGACCGCTCACGTTCTTTGCCGAGTGCTGTCTCATTGATTGGCAGGGGTGCGGAAAATCAGTGAGGGTTGGATCACAACAGACCCTTACGCTTTCCTGACGAGAAAGCCGTCAGCAGGGTGAAGGCCATCCACCCTAAGGCACTGCCGGTCATCCTCACCACGGCCCTCTTTGCTGTGAACCTTGTTCAGGCTATCCGGTTGTCGCCGCTTCGCGCCGAGAGGCACTGTCTGCTTCGCCCGGCTCGGGAATGAGAGGAACCTCGGATATGTCGAGTGACGCAGGGCTTTGGATGCTCGCGGTGGGCCGGGTGCTGCTCGGAGGGCTTTTCGTGTACGGCGGCCTTCGGCATTTCTTCGTCCTGGAGATGATTGTTCCAGCTTTAGCCGCTAGGGGAGTTCCGTTTCCTCGATGTGCACTTATCATCGGGAGCGCCTTCGAACTCGCCGCAGGTGCATTTCTAGCTTTGGGCATCTTGGTTCTACCGGCCGCTCTCGGCTTAGTGTGCTTCACCGTCGCCGCATCGGTGTTGCTGCTAAATTTCTGGGACATGGGTGCTGGCGCCGAGCGAGACACAGCAAAAAGCTTTGTACAATCTAACGTCGCAATTATCGGCGGGCTGTTGATTGCCGCCGCGACAGCGCTATGAGCAATGCCGGCCTAGGTTTCGAACCTACGCCTTGGTAGAGGGCCCTATGGTTACAAATGATCTTCCCGCTTGGCGAACAATTCTCAAGCTGATCAGCGGGGGAAAATGCACCGGAGGCGGCTTAGGCACGGGGACGTTATTTTACGCGTAAAGCTGCGATTGGCGTGCCGTAAATCGAGCGGCGAAAGATGCGCGCGGCTTCAGCGCAAGCATTGCACTATGCCGCCAGCGTTGAGGCACCTCAATTTTCAAAATTTTCATTCCACTTTGTGAGGAGTACGGCCGCCGATCGTCGGAGCGTCCGATAGGTCGGGCTCCGGATATCGACAGGAATAATTGCGCTATTCGCCCTCGCCCGCTTTGATAACGCTTGCAGGCTATTGCCGCGCAGGGGTCTGGAGGCTCATGGTCGGTTTCAGGATCAATAGCCCTTAGATGAGACAAACATATGGTTCTGTGCGAATTCACTCAGCAGGGTGATAAAGAAAAAGTGCTTATCAACCCAGCGCACATCGTGTTTGTTCGGAGCGCCGATCCCGGCTCTTACATAGTCACAACGGCTCTGAATTCATCCGGACGCAACCAGTTTTTCCTCGTGGATGAAACCCTTCAACAAGTCCGAGAAGGTGTGAAGGTCCGCGTAAAAGCGGGATAGCGTCGAGCCAGTCACCGTAGACTGGCGTATCCCAACTGGGGGATACGGCACCCGATCGGCACACTGAGTTACATGCCTGCGGTAAAGCCCTCGTCGATGAGGACCGTAGATCCGTGCATTGCTTTGGCATGGTCGCTCACGAGGAACACGGCCAGGTTCGCAATGTCCTCGGGTGAGGAATAGGTTCGCGGGCTTGGCGTCCGCTCGGCGATCGCATTGAGGAACGAGGCGAGTTCCGGCTGAGTGCGAATGTCCTCGTTGATGGGCGTGGCAGTATTGCCCGGCGCGATAGCGTTCACATTGATGCCCAGAGGCGCCAGTTCAAGGGCCAGCGAGCGCGTCAGCATCGTGATTGCAGCCTTCGTGGCGCAATAGACGGAGTATGTCCTGATACCCATCATGCCCGCACACGACGAGATATTCACCACCTTGCCAAACCGCTTCTCCGACATGGACGGGGTAAAGGCGGCAATGGAAAAAATGGTGCCCTTGAGATTTATGTCGATCATTCTCCCCACGTCTTCCGCGGGCGCACCAATCGGTGTGGGATAGAAGACACCGGCCGAGTTGACGAGAATATCGGCCCCGCCACTTTCGTCCGAAACCCGCTGCGCGAGGCGCTCCAATTCATCTGGACTTGCAACGTTCGCGACCGCGGCAATTGCCTTCCCGCCTGAACCATTGATGCTGTCACACACCGCTTGGGCCTTCGCCAAGTGCGAACTGGCAACCACATAAACAGTGGCTCCCTCTGCTCCGAGCCGATGACAGATCGCGGCCCCGATGCCCTGCGATCCACCCGTCACAACGGCGATTTTCCCATCTTGGCGCATGTTCTCTCCGGAATGCTGCGCCGCCTTTCTACACAATCGCGCTCTTTGACGCGATGATGCGCCTGCTGCTTGGGAGCTATCATGAAAACGATCCTGGCCGCCCTCTCCACCGGCGTAGCAATGGCGGGTACCTGCTCTGCTACGTCCGCCTCGGAAAACCGCGCGGGCGTATCAAGACAAGCCTCATGACAAAATGCACCAAGAACGCAGTCGGAGCGCCATGACCAAAGCCCGACAGCCCACTGTTGATCTCGCTGGCCCTCAGGCTTTCTTCACGGGCGTCACGCCGTTGAGTCCATAGCATTCGTCGGCGAGCCCAAGCGATAACCACCGTTCCCCTTGTGGCGACTCGCATTTCTGGATATCCCCGAGATGAAGCTTGAGGTTGGCAGGCGAATGTCTTCACCAAATGTCTGCCGCGTCCATGAAAGCTTCGATAGGAGCCATTGGCCTGGAAGGACAACCGGTTGCTGAAGCGTGCCGCCCCGCGCGGGTCCACGAGCAAGGGTGCCGACCTGTTCACCGGGCTGGCGCGCCCGCGAAACCTGATGTTCCTCGCCGCCATGCCGCTGGCCGGATGCTCACCCGCCGGGGCGCCATCGCTGTTCTTCTTCGGCGCCTATTTCCCATCCTGGCTCGCCTGCGCTTTCATCGCGATCCTCGCCACGATCGTGATCAGGATGCTGTTCGTGCGCCTCGGCATCGACGATGTATTGCCCGCGCGCCTCCCGGTCTATGTGTGCATTGCCGCCAGCATCGGCTTTCTCATCTCCCTCATCGGTTTCGGGCGCTAGCCGATGGATCACGACCCTTCCCATCGCAAACGCAGTATCGGCGCACTCGTCACCCTCATCGTGGCATTGGCGGCGGTAGTCCTGGGGTGGCGTTATCTGCGCACAGCGGAACTCAACCCGCTATCCGACGATGCCGTCATCACCGCTGATACCGTGACCATCGCCCCCTCGGTCGCGGGACGCATCGAGCGGTTCGCCGTCAAGGACAATGGCGTCGCGCGCAAAGGCGAATTGCTGCTTGCCCTCGATCCTCTCACCTATCGGCTGGCGGTGGCCCAGACGGCCGCCGATCTCCAGATCGCCGAGGCCGCCCAGGCGGACAAGCTGCGCGCCGTCTCCGCCGAACGCTCAAATGCCGCCATCGCCCATGAACAGGTCACGCGCGCCAAACAGAACCTGGACCTTGCCAGCCAGACGCTGGCGCGGCTCGAGCCGCTGCGGCCGAAGGGCTATGTGAGCGCCCAGCAGGTGGACGATGCCGCCACCGCGAAGCGCGACGCCGAGGTGAGCCTGAAGCAGGCGGTGCAGCAGGAAGCCGCAGCCAACGCACTGGTGAGCGACACCGCCGCCGCCGCCGCACTGGTCGCCGCGCGCCGGGCGGCGCTGGCCATCGCCGAACGCGCGCTGGCGGAGACCGAACTCAAGGCGCCGTTCGACGGCAAGGTGGTGGGGCTGGAGGCGGCGGCGGGCGGATATGTGCTGCCCGGCCAGTCGGTGTTTACGCTGATCGACACCGGCGCGTGGTTCGCGTCCGCCGCCTTCCTGGAAACTGACCTGCCGAGCATCCGCATCGGCGATTGTGCCACCGTCTACACCCTGGCCGACCGTGGCCGGGCCATCAAGGGGCGGGTGGAAGGGATCGGCTGGGGCGTGTCGTCGGAGGAATTGATCGCCCTGCCCCGCAAGATGCCCATCGTGCCCAAGACCCTCGAGTGGGTGCGGGTGGCGCAGCGTTTTCCGGTCCGCATCCGCCTGTTCGATCCGCCCGACGACCTGATGCGCATCGGCGCGTCTGCCACCGCGACCGTGCATCATGGAACCGGCTGCTGAGGCGGCATGGCGGGGCATCGCCCGCCAGGTCGTCCTGGATCTCCAGCCCTTTCCCGGCCGGTTCGGCATGGCTTGGCGGATCGCGCTGCTATGCGCGCTGGTGGCCGGCACCGCCATGGTCTTCAAGGTGCCGGAATCCGCCATCGGTTGCTATCTCATCATCTTCCTCGCCCGGCCCAACGGCGCCGAATGCGTGGGGCAGGCCATCGGCATCATCCTGCTGGTGAGCATCGTCGTGCTCGCCATGGCACCGGTGATCCAGGCCACCGCCGATACGCCGTTGCTGCGGCTTTCCGTCATCGCCGGCGTGTCGTTCGCTTTCGTGTTTCTCGGTTCGGCCTCCAAGCTCGGCGAGCAAAGCTCCATCGTGGCCTTGGTGGTCGCCTTCATCCTGACTTTGGTGGACCGCCTCCCGGCCGGGGAGATCGCGACACGCGGCCTGCTCTATGCCTGGCAGATGGCGGTCATGCCCATGGCGCTGATGATCGCCTTCTATCTGGTGCTCGGCACCGGCCCGCACACCCTCTTGCGCCGCACCGTGGCCGAGCGGCTCGGACGCGGCGCCGATGTGCTCGACGCGCCGCGTGAGGGCGCGCTGGACGATGCGCTGGCTGAGGGGCGGGCGGACAGCGACAAGCAGGTGCAACTCGCGGGCCTGTTCCACACCGTGCCTAACACCGCGCTCAAGTGGCTCTCGGGGGCATCCGAGAGCAGCTACCGTTTCCTCCTGGCGGTCGCGGCCTTGCCCGCGAGCCTGGCACCCGAGGCGCGGGCCCGGCTCGCCCGGGAAGGCCGCACAGCAGGGGAAGCCATCGCGCGCGGGCAAAGCCCCGCACGGCATGAGGCGCCCTCGCCCTCTGGCAACGAGGCGCTGGATGCCGCCTGGGCGGCGCTGGCGGGGCTCGGGCGGGCGGACGGCGGCAGTGTCGCTGCCCCTCCCAAGGAACGCTTCCTCAAGCCGGACGCCTTCACAAATCCGGACCACCAGCGCTACGCCCTGAAGACCACCGCCGCCGCGGTGCTCTGCTATCTCATCTATTCGCTGATCGACTGGTCGGGCATCCACACCGCCATGATCACCTGCTACGTGGCCGCCCTCGGGACCACCGGCGAGACGGTGCACAAGCTCGCCCTGCGCATCTGCGGCTGTCTGGTGGGCGCGGCCTTGGGGGTGGGCGCCATCCTGTTCGTCATCCCGCATCTGTCCTCGGTGGGCGGGCTGATGGCGCTGGTGTTCCTCGGCATTCTGCCGGCAGCTTGGGTGTCCAGCGGCAGCGAGCGGATTTCCTACGGCGGGGTACAGATCGGCCTCGCCTTCCTTCTCACCATCCTCGACGGCTTCGCGCCGAGCCTGGACATGGGGTCGGCGCGGGACCGGGTGATGGGCATCCTGCTGGGCAATCTCGTCGTTTATCTCTTCTTCACCGGTCTTTGGCCGAAAAGCGCGATGCACGAGGTGCGCGCGCGCATGGCCGGTGTTCTCGCCGCATTGTCGCGCCTCGCGGCGCTGGACCCGCAGGCGCGGCAGAGAGCCATCAACCCTGCGGCGATGATCGCCAGCGAACTTCGCGCCATGGAGGACTTGCTTGCGCTGCTGCCGTTCGAGCCCGCCCGCCAGCGCCCGCCGGCCGCCTCGGTCGCGCGCATCGGGGCACTGATCGCGGAAGCCAAGGCGCTGCTTCCGCTGTTGATGTTTAGCCCCAACCACGGGGAAGAGGCCGCACGCCGGCTGCGCGCGGCGGCGGAGCAGGCAGAGCGAGGCCACGATGCCGCGACGCCGGACGCCGACGTCGCTCCTGCGGATGACGAGATTTCGCGGCGCACCCTGCGCATCGCACATCTGGTGGCGGGATGAACGGAGCCGTTCCCCGCCTCCTGGCCCGTTGCGGCCTCGCGCTTCTCGCCTGCACCGCGCTGGCGGCCTGCGCCACCCAGGCGCTGAACACAGCGCCCGCCGATCCCGCAGCCCCCTGGGTGCCAGCGGAAGCGCAGGCCGCCCCAACCGCCGAGAGCGCCGGCGCGGCGGTGGGTGCAAAGGTGTTCAGCGTGCCGCCCGAGCCTGAGGTGGCTGCACTCCAGCCGACCCCCGGCCTGTCGCCCACCAAAGCCTATGGCCTCGCTGAACTGATCGATATCGCCCAGACACAGAACCCGGCAACCCGGATCGCCTGGCAACAGGCCCGGCAGGCGGCGCTCGCCACGGGCATGGTGGAAGCGACATTCCTGCCGTTCATTTCGGCCAATGTGATCGGCGGATACCAGAAATTCTCGGCGCCGCTGCCGGTCGCCCTCCCCGGCGCGAGCGAGGTCAGCACCAGCACATCCGGCGTGTCGCCGCAGGTGGCGCTGCAATGGCTGGTGTTCGACTTCGGACAGCGGGGCGCCCTGCACGAGACCGCCCGGCGCAACGCCACCGCAGCCAACATCCTGTTCAACGGGGTGCACCAGAAGATCATCTATGACGTCACCCGCGCCTATTTCCTCTATGGCGCCGCCCGAAGCCGGGTCACGCTGGCCGAACAGAATCTCGCCAACAGCCGCAAGATCGAGGATGCCGCTCAGGGGCGCATAACCAACGGGCTCGGTACCACTGTGGAGGTGGCTCAAGCCCGGCAGCAGGTGGCGCAGGCGCGGTTCGGGCTGGTCCAGGCGCAGGGCGTGGAGCGAGACACCTACCAGGGTCTGCTCGCGGTCATGGGCATTTCGCCCTTGACGCAGATCCGCGTGCGCGAGGGGATCGGGCGTCCCCTGCCCGACAGCATCGGCACGCCCACCGAGCAGATGATCAAGACCGCTCTTGCCCAACGCCCCGACGTGCTCGCCAGCTTCTCCGCGATGAAGGGGTCCGAGGCGGGCATCACCGCCGCGCAGGCGGAATTCCTGCCCAAGGTCTTCCTCGGCGCGGTGGCGGCGAGCGGCAACACGAACCTGTCCGCCACCGGCCTACCCACCATCGGCCAGCAATCCGCCGCTTCGGGGGTGATGGTGGGTGCCACCATGCCGCTCTACGACGGTGGGCTGCGGGCGGCGCGGCTTAAGGCGGCGGAATCCGTGGTGGAGGTTTCGCAGGCGACGTTCCAGAAAACCCGCGACGCGGCGGCGCGTGAGATCGTCATCTCCGCGAACACCTTACGCTCCGCGCTCGCCTCCTACCGCGCCGCCACCGAACTCGCATCCGCCGCCGCGATCACATACGACGCGGCGCTCGACGCCTATAAGAGCGGGGTCGGCAACATCACGGTGGCGACCGCAGCGGACAGCGGCCTGCTCACCGCCCGCCAGGCGCAGACCGACGCCCATGCTGCCTCGCTGGTGGCTGCGGCCAACCTCGCCTTCGTGCTTGGCGCGATGACCTCGGCCGATACACCGTCCGGCCTTCTGGCGCGCTGAGGCGATCCCGCGCCCATTCAGATTCGGAGCCATGAATGCGGGATCGAGCGCGATTGCGACCGGCCGAGGCGATATTAATGGGCTCCTACAGTGCGCTCTCGTTCACCACGTCAGCTGTACTGGTCGCAGCCGCAGTCCCCATCGTCCATGATGCCGGCAAGGCTCTACGCCCTTGTCGTGATTGCCACCTTATCCAAATAATCGAATTCAGCTCGCACACTGTGCTGATCGGCTCGGTCGAAGGCTATCGCCCGGAACCTTTTGCATGCCGCTTCTGTTCGGGGGATGAGCGCTTAGCCGTCTCATGGCATGTCTACAGCGCTCGCGGATGGTCGCCGGCGGACGCTTCCCATGCGGCGCCTGGTAGGCTTAAAAAGTCACCAAACGTTGCTTTGATTAAAATTCAAGCACCTTGCCCATCAAGAAAGCGTATTGAATTTTAATCAAGCTACTTTCAGCTCCACTTTTGAGGGACGGGGCTGGCAGCAAATCTGCTCCGCACCGGTGCGAGAAGCCAGCTGGCAGAACTTTCTCGGCCCATCCGGCCCACCCGCCCGATCCGCCACATCCACCTGCTTTTCCGCCCTGGCACACAAATTGCTGAACCATGTGACGGGGCCGTTCAGGTCCCGGCGGGCGTTTCGCCGACTGCTTTCAGAGGATTCCTCCGTGATGACACGAGAGATCCATTTTGGCCTCTTCGTGCTCGGCACCGGCAATCACATTGCAGGCTGGCGTCATCCCGGCGCCGCCGACACGTTCCAAAGCCTACCCGTACTTCAGGAAATCGCCAGGATCGCGGAGCGCGGCAAGTTCGACCTGTTGTTTCTCGGCGACGGGCTTGCCGCCAACCGCAACCACCATCCATCATTCACTGTCCGCCTCGACCCGCTCTTGACCCTAGCGGCGCTCGCCGCGACCACCACGCATGTCGGGCTCGGCGGCACCGCGTCGACCACCTACAGCCATCCCTTCACCGTGGCGCGTGCGTTCGCTTCACTCGACCATCTCAGTGGCGGACGCGCCGCATGGAACGCAGTCACCACGTCGGGCGGCGATGCGGGGGGTAATTTCGGGCGCATCCATCCTCCCCACGAGAAGCGGTATGAAATCGCCGGCGAGTTCGTCGATGTGGTCAAGGGGCTTTGGGATTGCTGGGACGATGATGCCATCGTCGCCGACCGCGATACCGGGGTCTATATCGACTGGGACAAGGTATACGCCTTGCAGCACGAAGGCCTGCACTTCCAGGTCAAGGGGCCGCTCAACTCCGGCCGGCCGCCGCAGGGGCAGCCGGTCATTCTACAAGCCGGCGGCTCGAAGCCCGGCCAGGAATTGGCGGCGCGCACAGCGGACATCGTGTTCTCGGTGGTGCAGGATTTCGAAGAGGCCAAGCTCGCCTACACGTCGTTCAAGCAGATCGTGGCCCAGCAGGGGCGCTCGCCGGACGAGGTCTGCCTCATGCCCGGCGTCATGCCGATCGTCGGCGAGACCGACGCGGACGCGCGGGCGAAGCTCAACATCCTGCAAGGCTACGTCGACGACACCAGCGGCATCGGGTTGCTGTCGGCACGGCTGGGGCAGGATCTCAGCGGCTACGCGCTCGATCAGCCGGTCCCGGACCTTCCCTTGCCCGACAGTTCGCATGGCTTCGCCCGCGCCATGCTGGGGCGGGCGAAGCGGGAAAACATGACGCTGCGGGATCTCTACAATCAGACCGCGGCAGCGCGCGGCCACTGGGTGCTGTGCGGCTCGCCCAAGACGATTGCCGATACGCTCGAGCACTGGTTCCTGAACGGGGCGGCCGACGGCTTCAACATCATGCCGGCATTTTTTCCCGGTGCGTTCAATGACTTCGTGGACTTCGTGGTGCCGGAGCTTCAGCGGCGTGGCCTGTACCGGACCGATTACACCGGAACGACGCTGCGACACCATCTCGGACTGACGCGTCCCGAGCCTGTCCGCACGTCCGCTTCCGCCGCAAAGCGTATAGGCCTGTCGTGAAGACCTGCCGGTGTCGCGGCGCCCGGTTTGGGGAGAAGGTCAGATGAATCAGATGATGAAGCTGGCGGCATTTTCCCATGCGCCCGGCGTCCATCGCGCGGGATGGCGGCATCCGGATGCCGCCGCCAATGGCGACACTGATTTCTCGGTTTATCTGCATCTCGCGCAGACCGCAGAGCGCGGCAAGATGGATACGGTGTTCTTTCAGGACAGCGTGGCGGTCAGCAACAGCACCCCGATATTGAAGGGCAATCGCGCCCGCGGCCAGATGGCGTATTGCGTCAATCTGGAGCCGGTCTCGGTGCTGCCGGCGCTCGCCGTCCTGACCAAGAATATCGGCCTGATCGCGACAGCAACCACAACCTATAACGAGCCGTACCATATTGCCCGCAAGTTCGCGACCATCGACCATATCAGCAACGGCCGCGCCGGATGGAATTTGGTGACGTCGCAGACCGAGGATGAGTGCTTCAATTTCGGCCTGGAGGAGCATGTCGACCACGCCCTGCGCTATGAGCGGGCGTCGGAATTCTACGATGTTGTCACTGGCCTGTGGGACAGTTGGGACGCCGATGCTTTGCCGCGCGACAAGGAGAGCGGTACCTATTTCGATCTCGACAAGGTGCATTTCCTCAATCACCGCGGCAAGCACTTCACGGTGCGCGGCCCGCTGAACGTACCGCGCTCGCCCCAGGGCACGCCAGTCGTCGCGCAGGCCGGCTCGTCCGATGACGGTCGGGAACTAGCAGCACGCACCGCCGAGGCCATTTTCACCGCCCAGCTCGAAATGGCCGATGCCCTGGCCTTTGGCAAAGACGTGCGGTCGCGGGCCGAGCGCTATGATCGCGGACCCGACGAAATCAAGATCCTGCCCGGCATCCTGCCGATGGTCGGGGAAAGCGACGGCGAGGCGCAGGACAAGTTCGGCCAGTTGCAGTCGCTGGTCACAGACGACATGTGCCTCCAGGCCATCCAAAGGCTGGCCGGGGGCGTGGATCTGTCAAAGTTCCCAATCGGCGGGCCGCTCCCCGAGCTGAAGCCCACCAACGCCGCCAAGGCGCGTCAGGAAATCATGATCAATATGGGCAAGAGCGGCATGAGCATCCGGGAGATCGGACGCTATTTCTGCGGCGGCTCCGGTCATCGGCTCTTGATCGGCTCGCCGAAGACCATCGCCGACAATCTGGAGGAATGGTTCGTCAGCGGCGCTGCCGACGGCTTCACCCTGCTGTTTCCGTATTTCCCGGCAGCGGTCGATGACTGGGTGAACCTCGTCATCCCCGAATTGCAGCGGCGCAAACTCTTCCGCACCGAATATGAATCCAACACCCTGCGGGGGAATCTCGGTCTCAAGGTTCCGGAGAGCCGCTATGGCCGTGGGAATTGAAGCGGTGGCGGGGCGCCATGTCATAGAACTCAAAAACATCTGCCTGTCGTTCGGGACGGAGCAGATCTACGACAACCTGTCTCTGTCGGTTCGCGACGGAGAGTTCCTCTGCATCGTCGGGCCCAGCGGCTGCGGCAAGTCGAGCCTGCTGCGCATTTTCGGCGATCTTCTGCAAGCGCAGACAGGGAAGATTGACGTGGACGGTCGGGACGCCAGCGAAGCCTGGGACGAGATGGCCTACGTGTTCCAGTCGCCGCGCCTGCTGCCCTGGCGCAATGCGGAGGACAACGTCATTCTGGGCCAGCAACTGCGGTTCGGCCGCACCCGCAGCCGTGCCGTCATGCGCGAAAAGGCGCGGGCACTGCTGGATCTTGTCGGCCTCGGGCGCGACATGCACAAAATGCCGTCCATGCTCTCGGGCGGTGAGCGCCAGCGGGTGTCGATCGCCCGGGCGCTCGCAGTCGATCCGCGCATCGTGCTGATGGACGAGCCATTCTCGGCGCTTGATCTCAACACCCGCCAGCGCATGCGGAGCGAGGTCATCGATATCTGGCGAAAGACCGGCAAAACCATCGTTTTCGTAACCCACGAGATCGACGAGGCCGTGGAACTCGCAGATCGGATCGTCGTGCTGTCCCTGAAGCCGACCGTGGTGCGCGAGGTGATCGAGATCGAGGCTCCGCGTCCGCGCGATCTATCGGCAGACCCGGTGAAGACCGTCCGCCACCATCTGATCGGCCTGCTCGGGCAGGCCGCGAAGGCCATCTAACGCTTCACTCCATTCCACCGAAGGGAACGACATGCGCGCGACTTCGATATTTGCAGCCCTGGCATTGGCCACCGCCTTGATGCCGGGCGGCGCCTGGGCTCAGGAGAAGCTGACCCTCAACACCATTGAGGACCCGGCCTATGAATCGGCAATCTGGGCGCTGATGAACGGCAAGGTTAGCGATCCATCCGTAAGCATAGCGGTGACGCTCTCGCCGATCCCGCGCAACGCCGCCAATACCATGGCGCAGGCGTTCAACATCACCAGCACGGGGATCACGTTCGTGCCCCAGTTGGCGGAGCAGGGCATCAAGACCAAAATTTTTGCCTCCGCTTACAAGTACAATCCAAACGGCCATCCCCTGGATATCTGGGTGATGAAGGACAGCCCGTACCAGACGATCACCGATTTGAAAGGCAAGACCATCGCGACGCAGTCGCTGGAAAACCAGGGCACGACGTCGATCCGCGCGATCATGTCGCTCAAATACGGCCTCAACCCCGCAACAGTCGGTGGGGACATGCGCTGGGTCGAACTGCCGAACCCACAGCTTGAGCCGGCTTTGCAGGCTGGCCGGATCGATGCCGCGTTGATCGCCACCGTTCCGGCGTACAATGCGGTGAAACGCAACGCGTATCGCTCGGTGCTCCAAGGTTCCAAGGAATTGGAGGCCTTGTATGGCGGCGCCATGCCGACCACGGTGTTCGTCGGCTATGAGGCTGACATGGAACGCCGCCCGGCTGCATACGAGACCGCCGCGAAGCTGCTCAAGGCATCATCGGAATACATGCAGGCCCACCAGGCCGAGGTGTTCGCCGCCGTCGCTCCCAAATACAAAATGTCCGTTGAGGACATGACGGAATGGTTCAACACCTACGCCACCATGCCGTTCTCCATGAGCGAGACCGATAAGAAGATCTATATGAAGGCTTGGGAAGCCAGCAATAAAATGGGCGGGCTCGCCAAGGTTCCGGCCAGCGTCGACGAGTTCATCTGGTCGAAAGCCGTTGTTTCTCCGTGATGCCCCTTGGTTCCGCGAAGGTAACGGCATGAACAGCAGCCCACGCCCCGCGCCAGCGGGTCAGACGACCCCGACCGGCCGTCGAAGCCGGCTGGCGCGATTGTCGCCAAGGACCTGGACGATCAGCTTGCAGATGGCCAACCGCCTCACGGTGGTCGGCTTTCTGCTGGTGCTGCTGGTGGCATGGCAGATCGGCTCGGGGTTTCTTCCGCCGATTACCCTTCCGAGCCCAGCTCGGGTTGCCTTGCGCTTCGAGAGCCTGTTCGTCGATCCGGGGTTCCTGGATTACGCGATGGCGACGGTCTATCATGTGATCGCCGCGGTGCTGATCTCGTTCCTGGGCGGGGTCGGAATCGCGCTGCTGGCGTATTTTTTCCCGGTCCTGGACCGCGCGGTCTACGGGCGCCTGGCGCCGTTCCTCAACTCGTTTTCCGGTCTCGGCTGGGCGTTTCTCGCCGTCGTCTGGTTCGGCGTCACCCATAATGCCGTGATCTTCGCAGCCTCTGTCGCGCTTCTGCCGATCGCCATCATCAATGCCGGCACTGGGCTGCGCGAGTTGGACCGCGAGATGGTGGAAATGGCGGTCAGTTTCACCAGGCAGGCCAGGCGGCGCACCTGGCTTGTCATCCTGCCGATGCTGGTGCCGTACCTGTTCGCCACTTTTCGCCTGTGCTGGGTGATCGGCTGGCACATTATCCCAACCGCCGAGTTGCTCACCGGGTCCGGTGGCATCGGCTCTCTCATCAGCATCGCCCGCCAGCGCTTCTCGACTGACATGCTGATATCGATCGCCTTTCTCAACATTCTGATTGTCTATGTCAGTGACCGTCTGGTCCTGGCCCGGATCCAGACGTACATGAGGCGTGTCTATGGCCTCTGAGCTCGAAAACGCTGCGACCCAAGGATGGATCGCACGCTGGCTTTCGACCCAGGCGGTGGCGGATCTCCTGGTGGTCCTGGCGCTGTTCGCCTGGTGGCTGACCTCGCGCTCGTTTCCCCCCGAGATTTTTCCCTCGCCGGTCGCGGTCTTCAAGACCCTGCTGAACATGCCGTTCGAGCCGGGCTTTCTCTACAATGCGGCCATGAGCGCCTCGCGGGTCGTGCTCGCGGTTGTGATTGCGACGGTGCTCGGAACTGCGATCGCCCTCCTGCCGCGCTATTTTCCCTGGACCCGGATGCTGATCGAGCAGGTCATTGTCATCGTGCTCAATTCGGTGCCGGGGTCGATCTGGGCGATCCTGGGAGCGGTGTGGCTCGGACTGACCTACCACGCCACACTGGTGGTCCAGGTGCTCATCATCATCCCTTTCATTCTCGTGAATGTGTCCGAGGGCGTCAGGGCACTGAGTTCGGATGAACTGGAAATGGGCCGCAGCTTCGGCCGCCGCCCCTGGGCCATCCTCTGGCGTATCGAACTGCCGCTGCTGCGCCCGTTCATCATCGCCGGCGCGCGCATCGCCTACGGGGTGTGCTGGAAGGTCAGCCTGGTCGCCGAATTGTTCGGCGCGGATTCAGGTTTGGGCTATCTCATGCAGCATGCCCAGGATTTCGGGGAGGTGGACGAAATCATGGCCATCTGTTTGGTCATCGTCCTGTTCGTCGCCCTGGGCGAATGGCTGGTCTGGGCCCCCATCATCCGCCGTTTCGGCGTCGTGGAGATGGACCCGGCTCGTCCCGGCCGGCCCAAGCACACCATCGAGCAAGCGGCTGTCACCCCGCAATAGCCAACGCTGGGCAGCGATCCCAGCGCAGCCGATCAGCCACGCAGAAAGCATCGACCAAAGGCGTATTATATTCACGACGCGATATCGTCTTCCAACCCGAAGAATAGCTCAAAAAAGCGCCGCGGCTATTCATCGGGGGATGCTGTTCAATTTTGGCGAAATCCCCCGGCATCGCCACGGCGCTCACAGTCATACAGACTGTACATTCCGGCGCGAATGCAGGGAAGCAATATTGATATATAATATATGACGTGTATATTCCTTGCTGAGCGGTTTATCCGGGCGGATTCTGGAAGAATGCGATCTCCAGGGTCCCCGATGGAGGGTTCAGCGTGTACGTCGACTATCGGGAGACGGGCGAGCGGGTCCCAAAGCAACCTGCGCACCGACGACCGCTGATCAAGGGGCAGGCGCTGCCCTATCTCCTGATGGCGCCGAACCTCGCCTGGATGTTCGCCTTCCTCGCGGGCGCCCTGATCTTTCTCGGAATCACCAGCTTTCGCGGCTATGGTCCCCAGGGGATCATGGAGACCTGGGAACTCACCCATTATCGGGAGTTCCTCGAAGATCCGTTCTATCTGCGGATCATGTGGCGATCCGTCTATCTCTCCCTGATCACGGTCGGCTGTTGCGTGGTCATCGGGTTTCCCCTCGCGGTCCTCCTGTCGCGCCTGAAGGGCCTGCCGCGATCCCTCCTTTACATCTGCATCATCCTCCCCTTGCTGACGAGCACGGTCGTGAGGACCTTCGGCTGGACGGTGCTTCTCGCCAATAACGGCATCGTTAACCAGGCGCTGCAGGCGATGGGGCTGACCGACCGGCCAGTCGCGCTGATGTACAACGATCTCGGCGTCATTATCGCGCTGACGGAAGTCCTGTTGCCGCTCATGGTGCTGGCGCTAGACGCAGCACTGCTGAACATCGACAAGACCCTGTATGACGCCGCACGGAACCTCGGCGCGAGCGGCGCGCGGATCTTCTTCAAGGTGACACTGCCGCTGGCCATGCCCGGTGTGATCTCGGGATCCGTCCTGGTCTTCAGTCTTGCGATCAGCGCCTATGTGACGCCGACGCTGATCGGAGGGCGGCGCAATCCGGTGATGTCGACCCTGATCTATCAGCAGGGCGTGATGCAGCTCAACTGGCCGTTCGGCGCGGCGATCTCCTACATCCTGCTGTTCGTCGTCCTCGCGCTCGCGGTGCTTCTCTTCACGATCGCGGGGCGGCGGGCATGAAGGCGACCGTCCTGAAGACCGGCTTCATCGCTTTGAACGCCGTCATCGTTCTCTACATCGTCGCGCCGATCATCGTCGTGATCGGCTCGTCGTTCACCACCACAGGCTTTCCCACCTTTCCGCCGCGCGGGTTCACGTTTCGCTGGTTCCAGCGCATCCTGACGGCGGACGGGTTCACGGACGCGATATTGCTCAGCGCCCGCCTCGCCTTCTGCACCATGGCGGTCTCCTCGGTGCTCGGCGTTTTCGCGGCGCTGGGCCTTGGCCGCTGGAAGGTGCCGGGGCATGCCGCGATCTCCGCCTTCGTGATGCTGCCGATCCTGTTTCCGACCACGGTGCTCGGCCTCGCCCTGCTCGTCTTCTTCGCGAAGGGGGGGATTTCGGGCACGTTCTTCGGGCTCGTCGTCGCCCATAGCATTATCGCGACGCCGTTCGTGATCCGCATGGTCCTCGCGAGCCTTGGAAACTTCAATCCGGCCGTGGAGGAAGCCGCACGCAATCTCGGCGCCGGCTGGTGGCGAACCTTCTTCCTGGTCACGCTGCCCCTGATAAAGCCCGGGCTGCTCGCCGGCGCCATGTTCGCCTTTATTCTGTCGTTCGACGAACTGGTTGTGACGCTCTTTCTCACCGGGCCGCATCTCGAGACGCTTCCGGTGAAGATATTCACCTATCTCGAATTCAACAACGACCCGATGATCTCGGCGGTCTCGACCGTTCTGATCGTCATATGGGCGGCAGTTGGTGTTCCGCTCTACTGGCGACTTCTATCAGTCAAAAACTGAATAAAGCGGGTGTCTGAGGATGTACGATCTGGAAGTGGTCAGCCTGCACAAAATCTACAGCGGCGCGGCCGTCGTAGAGGATGTGAACTTCGCGCTTCCGCGCGGCGAGATGGTCGCCGTGCTTGGCCCGTCGGGCTGCGGCAAGACGACGACGTTACGCATGGTGGCCGGCTTCGTCACGCCGACTTCCGGGCAAATTCGCCTCCGCGGCCAGGACATCACCGATCTCGCGCCCAATCACCGCAACATGGGTATGGTGTTCCAGAGCTACGCACTCTTTCCGCACATGAACGTGTTCGACAACATCGCGTTCGGCCTGCGGGCGCATCAGGTCGCGAAATCCGAAATCCCCGCGCGCGTCGGGAAGTATCTCGACGTCGTCGGCCTCGGCGCGCTGCACCAGCGTTTCCCGAAGGAATTGTCCGGCGGCCAGCAGCAGCGCGTGGCGTTGGCGCGCGTGCTCGCGCTGCATCCCCAGATCCTGCTGTTTGACGAGCCGCTTTCGAACCTCGACGCCAAATTGCGGGTGCAGATGCGCGGAGAAATCCGGCGCCTGCAAAAGGCGTCAGGCATCTCCGCCCTATTCGTCACGCATGACCAGGAGGAGGCCATGGTCATCGCCGACCGGATCGTTGTGATGAACAAGGGCCGCATCGAGCAGATCGGCACGCCCGCCGAAATCTACGACGAGCCGAAATCGCGCTTCGTCGCGGACTTCATCGGCGCGGGAAACCTGATTTCCGGCGCGATCAACGACGGACGGTTCGTCACGGCAAAGGGGTTGGCGGTCGCGCTAAACCCGTCCCGCTCGTCGGGCCAGCGCGGCGAAGCCGTGCTCTCGATCCGCCCCGAGAAGATCTCGTTCGCCGGCTCCGCCGAAGAGAGTGTCTCGGGGGTGATCGTGAGCGCCGTCAATCTCGGCAGCATCCAGGAGACAGAGGTCGAGTTGCCCTCTGGCGACATCTTCAAGGTTCATGAGCAATGCCGGGCCGGCTTCAGGCGCCGCGAGGTCGGCGAGCAGGTCTCCATCGCCTGGCAGCCGGACGACGCCAAGCTTCTTTTCAACTAAACCAGGGGAAGACGAATGACCTTCATCAGCAGACTTGCGGGCGCGGCGCTCTGCCTCGCGGCCTTCACCGGCGGCGCCTCCGCTCAGACCGAATTGACCGTTATCGGATATGGCGGCTCCTTCCAGGAGGGCTGGCAAAAGGCGGTGATCGAGCCGTTCGAGAAGGCCAATCCCGGCATCAAGATCAAGGTCGTCACCGCCGGAACCGTCCAGGCCGCGAGCCTGATGCGGAGCCAGAAGGACAACGTCAAAGTCGACGTGATGATGATGGACGAGCAGGGGGCGGCGCAGATGGCCCGTGAAGGCCTCTATGAGCCGCTCAGCGCCAAGACCATCCCGAACCTCGACCACCTCCATCCGCAGTTCCGGCTGCCGGGGGATGTCTATGCGCGCTTCATGTATACCGTGCAGGTCCTGGTCTACAACAACACCAAGATCACCGATCGTCCAACCACGCTCGATGCCCTGTGGAACGACAAGTATCGCGGCCGCGTGGCGGTCGCCGAGGTCGGGACCACGCCCGGCATGTTCCTGCTGATGGCGATGATGGACAAGGCCGGGAAGGACGGCAAGCCGAGCGAGGATGGCGGCTTTGAACTGATGAAGCGCATCAAGCCGAACATCGTGACGATCTGGAGCACGATGGCGCAGCTCGACCAACTCTTCACGCAGGGCGACGTGTGGATCTCCACATGGCCGAACAACCGCGCACAGGGGGCGATCGACGCCGGTTCTCCGCTCACCTGGGTGGTTCCGCCCAAGGCCTATCTCAACGCCTCGACCATGGGCATCGCCAAGGGCTCGAAGAATGTGGCCGAGGCGCAGAAATATATCGACTTCGCGCTGAGCAAGGAGGCGCAGGCGGCCAACGCCAAGTTCTCCTACCTCAACCCGGTCAACAAGGATGTCGTCCTGCCGCCGGACGTTGCCGCCAAGCTTCCCGCGACGCCGGTCTCCGAACTCACGATCCCGGACTGGAACTATGTGCTGAGCCGCCTGCCGGACTGGACGAAGCGCTGGAGCCGCGAGTTCGCAAGCCAGTGACCCGGCCGGGCGGAGGCGCACGCCTCCGCCCGCTCCATCCTATTCCAGACCGAGGACGTGTGAGCATGACAGGTGTTGAAGGGCGCATCGCGCTGGTGACCGGAGCGGCCGGCGAGATCGGCAAAAGCGTGGCGCAGCGCCTGAGCGCGGACGGCTACCACCTGATCCTGCTCGACCGCAGCGAAGGCGTGCGGGAGGTCGCCGACGAACTGCGCGTTTCGGGACGGCTCAGTGAGCCATACGTCGTCGACATCACCGACGCGGCGGCGGTCGATGCCTGCTGCAAGGACATGATCGCCAAGCACACGCGCGTCGACATTCTCGTCAACAACGCCGGCGTCACGCTGCGCGAGCAGGGTAAAAAGCCGCCGGCGTTCAGCATCAGCACCGATCAATGGAAGCTGATGCTGGCGATCAATCTCACCGGCGCGTTCCTGTTCAGCCGCGCGCTCCTGCCAGCTATGACCGCGAACGGGTGGGGCCGGATCATCAACATGTCGTCGATGGGCGGGCGCATCGGCTCGCGCTTCAACGGCATGCACTATTCGGCGAGCAAATCCGCTCTGATCGGCCTGACGCGCACAATCGCGGTCGAGGCGGGAAAGGACGGCGTCACCGCGAACGTCGTCGCTCCGGGGCGGATCGCGACCGAGGCGAACAAGCGCGCCGGCACCGATCCGCGCGCGATCGAGGCGTTTATCCCGCTCCATCGCCTCGGCACCGAGGAGGAGGTGGCGGCGACGGTCTCGTTCCTCGCATCCGAGGGGGCAGGCTATGTCACCGGCGCGGTACTGGACGTAAACGGCGGCTTCCACATGGCGTAAGAAGAGAGCCCGACCCGTCAGGCGCTCTCCAGCGCGGTTTCGCGCAGTTCCATCATCAGGGCGCGGCTCGTTTCACGGGTGCGATCCTCCAATGCGCCGATGAAACTAAGCAGCCGGTCGGTAACCGGGATGGGAATGCCATGCTCCCGCGCGAGGCGCTGCATCGGTGCGAATTGCTCATGCAGTTCGCTTCTCAGCCCGAGATGAACGATCTGGTACCAATAGCCAGAATGCTGCTTGGCCGAATCCTTGAGAAGATCGAGAACCGTGTCGACGCATTTCTGCTGCAGGTCCGGATGGTCGCCAACGAAGGCATTCGGCTGGAACCAGTCCCGGTCGATCGCGGGATGGCCGTCCGCCTTCGACACCGCGACCACCTCGCGCATGAGCGCAACCAGCAGCGGCCGCAGTTCGGGATCCCTCAGGAACTTCCTTGTGAGCCCATCTTCCAGCACCGCGGCGGCAAGGAAGGCGCCGTAGGCCATTTTGGTCCAGATCACCCGATACACATCGTCGGCGATGTGCAGGTCTGGCGCGAGATGGCGCAGCAATTGCGCGATGGGCGCGATGGGCGGCCCCTTTTCGGGATCGACGAGCCCGATCGTCATGTTCGCCTTCGCGCCATAGGTCACATGGCCAGGTGAGGTGAGCGTCGCTGGCAGGAAGAAGGAGGCGACCACCGTGCGCTCCACCCCGACGATCTTGGCCACATCCAGCGAGGCCAGCCCGTTCTGGCAGGAGACGACGATGCCGCCGGGCGCCAGATGCGGCACCAGCCCGCTCATCGCCGCCTGTGTGCTGTACAGCCGGACGGGGAGGAAGGCGAGGTCGTAGGTTCCCGGCAGGTCCTGCGGAAGATAGGCCGGCGCACCGACGGTGAACTGGGCCACCGGCCCCTCGATATTGAGCCGGCCCGCGCGAATTTCGGCCACTTGTGCCGCATTGATATCGGCGAAGACGACCGGCACCCCCGCGCGAATGAGGTGGGAACCTATGATCGATCCGATCGCTCCCGCGCCCCAGATCAGGATCGGCTTACGGCTCTCTTCACCCATCCGCGTTCTCCACTCGACCAACACTTTGTAAATCGCAACAGTTTATCTATTTTATATTATATATGAATTTGCGCAAAGGCTTGTCGCGTGAGTTCGGCGCACGACGACAGGAGCGATAGCGCAGATAACGAGTAGGGGCGACCGGCTCTCGCGTCCACGCCGATCCCGCCGAAAACAGCCACAGGCGGGGTGCGCCCGGGCATTGAGATGATTGGTGGACGCCCCGGTCTATTCAACGGGTTGAAAAATCGCGGCGGCACTGCCTATTGCACTCACACGCGAGCTTCGCCCGTCGACGGGGCGGCGGGGCGGGATCGGAAGAAGACGGTCGCACAAGCGGGAGGACCAGAATGGAGACGCAGGCCAGAGGGAGGCAAGTCCACAGGACGAAAGCCGAACTCATCACCCATGAACTGCGCACGCAGATTTTCGCCGGGCATCTCGCGCCCGGTCAGCGACTTATTCTGCGGGAAATCGCCGAGGATTTTGGCTCCAGCGAAATCCCCGTGCGCGAGGCTCTGAACTCACTCGCCTCGCTCGGTCTGGTGACGATGATCCCGTACGAGGGCGCTCGGGTCGCAAAGCTCAACCTGACGGAGCTGATCGAACTCACCGAGGTGCGCCTCCTGCTGGAAAAGGAAGCGACACTGCAGGCGGTGCGCGACTTTCCCCCGGAGGCTCTGGCGACGCTCAAGGAGATCATCCAGCGGATGGAAAGGGCAAATGTGGACAAGAACACATTGGCCTATGGCGAACTGAACCGGGAATTGCACGATGCCATCATCTCGCATTGTCCTAACGTCAAGATGATCGCCTTCATCAGGGACCTGAGGAACAAGACCGAGCGCAGCCGCGCGGTCCACAGCCGCCTGCCGAGCCACACCAGCCGGTCGCTGAAGATTCACAAATCCATCGTTCGGGCGATCGCATCGGGCAAACACGATCAGCTCGCCACATTGCTGGACGAGCACAACGGCTACACCCTGATTGCACTCAAGGCTCTACCCGAGGAGGTGGATGCTCCGGCGATCCGCATAAGGCGTACCTGAGGCCCCGTGCGGGCTCAGGTCATGTACCAGCCGCCGTTCACGTCGAGGATCGCGCCGGTGACATAGGAAGCCGCATCCGAGACGAGGTAGTCCACCGCGCCGGTGACGTCAGTGGGCGTGCCGAGCCGCCCGGCCGGAATATAGGTCTCGATGAAGTCCCGATCCGTCCCCTCGGCCACATTGATGCGTGTCTCGATGCGCCCGGGCGCAATGACGTTCGCCGTCACGCCGTGGCGCGCCACCTCGAGGGCGAGCGTGCGCGTCATGCCGATAAGTCCGGTCTTGGTGGCCGCATAGTGCGCCCCGTTGAGCCGGCTACCGGTGCGGCCGGCGACCGAGGACATATTGATGACACGGCCCCATTTGCGCTCGACCATACCCGGCACAAATTCCTGCGTCAGCAGGAAGGCGCTGGTGAGATTGACGGCGATGATCGCATTCCAGTCCTCGAGCGTGATGTCGACGACGGGAACCTTCTGGCCGCTTTTGCGCATGGAGACGCCGGCGATATTCACCAGGATGTCGACACCGCCATGGGTCTCCTGAATCTGCTTCAGGGCTACGGCGAGAAGATCCTCTCGGCTGACGTCGACCACGACCGGCGTCGCCGCCAATCCCTTGGCCGTCAAGGCCGCGGCGAGGTCGGAGACCTTCTCCGCCATGTCGAGCATGAGGACATGGTTGCCGGCATGCGCGAGATGTTCGCTGACGGCCGAGCCGAGGCTTCCAGCGGCACCGGTAACGAGAGCTGTTCGGATTTTGGGAGCGGACACTTTACCGTGGCCTTCAGCTGGGTCACGACGCGAGAGCGCCATACCGTGATGATATGATATTATATATGATAGCTGTCAACTGCGGCAGGCATCGCGAGCTGAGGGTTGGCCGCTGGATCGCGGTGCTACGGCGGAATACTGCGTTCAGTAGTTCAGCTTCGGCACTCCGGGATGAAGCATGAGGCGGCTGAGGATCGAAAATTCGACCCATGCCCTAAAAGCACTCCTGCCCCAAACCAACGCCTAGGCGCCTTCGATGTGCCGCGCCCTGTACGCGGCGTGACTATTCGATAACGACCGCCTGAACCGTAGGTTCTTCGTTAGGCGTTGCATCCAGCGCCTCGATAGATACCGACATATTCTTCAGTTCGACCTCTCCATAGATGGTTGCGAACGCAGCGTCAGAGGCATCGCGTCCAACACCGATCCTCACAAATCCTTGCATCGCAGCGAGGCGCGTTGGATCAAAAAGATACCAATCGCCATCGAGATAGGCCTCGAATACGGCATGGAAGTCCGGCGGGTCGAGTTGCCACGAATAGCCACTCGTGAAGCGAGCGGGGATCGATAGCGCGCGGCAGAAAGCGATGCCGAGATGAGCAAAATCCCGACAGACGCCGGCCCTTAACACCATGGTGTCATAAGCGCTTGTCTCGGCATTACTTGACCCTCTGATGTAATCTACGTGCTCGTAGATCCAATTGCAGATTTGCGTCACACGCAGATGGCCGGGCGGCATATCGCCAAACTCCCGATGCGCGAAGCGGCCGAGCAGGTCGGATTGGCAAAACCGGCTGGGATTAAGGTATGGCATCACGCCAAGCGGCAATTCAGCCACAGGTGTCTCGGGGATATTGCTGGGGTCAGCTTCTAGTATGTTCAGCTCAACCTCAGCCCGATATGAGACCGAGAACGGCCCAGCTTCCACAGAGACCCGCATGAAGCGCGCACCGCCTTCATCCTCAGTGTATCTCTCCACCGGAACAGCAGGGGTTAGAAGCATGTTTTCAGACAGGATACGCTGACGCCTCAAAGTCGCTGCTTCGACGTTTAATATGAATACCGTTGGAGTCTTCACATCATATTCAAGGTCAGTAGCCACGGAAAAACGCACGATCTGCTCCCCTCTGTCTGAAGCGCTCCTGTAGCTGTGACTTCACAGTAAACGCGCGTGTCCCCTGAACACGCCCCAGCCCAATTGGTTCCCCTTCGCTATGCCAGCCGGAGAGATCAAATCCGGGGCAGCAATCCACCCGGCTACAAATAACCATTCGAATGCAGCTTCGGGTGCGGAGGCTTATATAGCGCCCTCAGAGTTCCACATTGACGATAGGGAAACATTCAAACTGCGGACGCGCTATGAAATAACCCTGCACAAGGTTGATTCCAATTGCCCGTATAGCGTCCAGTTCGGCACGGGTCTCCACGCCTTCGGCCACCAATGTAATTCCGAGGCGCTCCGCAAGGCTGGCCATGGCCCTTGCTATCTCGCGGCGGGCAAGACTTGCGTCGATCCCTCGGATTATCTCCATATCGAGTTTGATCACATCCGGCTGAAAGCGAGCGAGCAGGGTCAACCCAGCATGGCCAGAGCCAAAATCATCCAGTGCGGTGGCAAAACCCATCTGCTGATACCTCGCCACAATATTTGCGACGTGAGCAGGGTCCGTCATCTCCTCAACTTCGGTAAATTCGAATATCAGCCGGTTCGCTGGGACGTCGAATGCAGACGCGGTCTTGAGAGTGAGTTGAATGCAGGCCTCTGGAGAATAGACTGCATTCGGCAAAAAATTGATCGAGAGCCGCGCGTCCGTCTCAAGTAGGCCCGCGGCAACCGCCCGTTCGATCGCGACGACCCGGCACCTCTGATCGAAGACATACAGATTTTCGGCGTTAACCTTCGCCAGGACGCTTTGGGCAGAGGATCCATCTGTTCCCCGAACCAGCGCCTCATAGGCCCAAGGTCGGCCGGTGGTGAGATTGACGATGGGCTGGAAAGCCATCGAAATCTCAAAACCCAGATCCTGCCCTTCTCGACACGCGGCGCACGCTCGCGCTTGAACGACGTTTTTTTCCATAATCGCAGAGTTCAATTCCATGGCCGTTTGTGACGCTAACGCTAGGCACCAACGTTTGTTGCGCGCAATTTAAGGTGCAAGATGAACCGCGCAAAACCTCAGAAATCTCGGATTTTCCAGGATACCACAAACAGGGTGCACTCTGAGCCTGTGGGCATTCTCGGGATACATTAAAATTGTGCGCCTCATGCAATCGCCACGCTTCCTGTCTTGCGACACTCACTTATCGCGGCGAGCATGTTGAAATGATTATGCACGGATGGAGCGGGAGATCCGGAAAAATCACGTTTCCCACGGGTTCGCGGGCCGGTGAGATACCGCGTTATTGCCACCTGGGAATGCACTCCATAGGCTAGGGATAGCGAGAAGAATTGGAATTCCGTTGGTCAGCCTCACGATTCGTCACAAGACGACCTATCGCTTTCACCGCCCCGTCGCCTTCGGGCCGCACCGCTTGATGCTTCGCCCACGGGAAAGTCGCGACGTTCGAGTGGTGTCCAATGTCATCACCGTTACGCCGCGTGCGATCGTCACTTGGGCGCACGACATCTTCGGCAACGCCGTTGCGACGGCGTCGTTTGAAGAAGGCGGAGTGAAGCTAGAAATTGCAAGCCAGACGGAGGTTCAGGCGGAAGCGGTCGCCTGGCCTATTTTCGACATTGCCGCTTCGGCCATTTCCTTCCCATTCCGCTATTCGGACGATGAATGGACAGACCTTGGCCCCTTGGCGGTCCAGCAGTTTCCGGACCCCACAGGCGGGTTGAACAGCTGGGCGCAGGGTTTTGTTCGCGGCGCGCACACCGACACACTGTCCCTACTGAAGGATTTGAGCGCAGGCGTTTCGCAGAGGATTAGCTATCAGAGCCGGGAAGAAGTCGGCACGCAGGCACCTCTAGAGACCCTGCATCGCGGGTGGGGATCGTGCCGCGATTTTGCCGTCCTGTTCGCTGAAGGCTGCCGCAGCCTTGGCTTCGGCGCACGAATTGTGTCGGGCTATCTCTACAATCCGGTCGGGAGCCTTACGGGGACGGCTGATGCGGGATCGACCCATGCCTGGGCCGAAGTCTTCGTGCCCGGGGCCGGTTGGATCGCCTTCGATCCGACCAACCGTAGCGTGGGCGGACTAAATTTGATTCCAGTTGCGGTGGTTCGCGACATCCGCCAAGCCATCCCCGTTTCGGGCAGCTTCATTGGAGACAGCGGCGCATTCCAGAATATGACAGTCGAGGTCCGCGTCGAGAGCTGACCACCAAAGCGCCCTGCGACCTTAATTCTCGCATCGCGCTCGCCCCCTCGAGCCCCGCCAAATTCCGCGTGAATGCGCCTACGATCAGGTCAGGATAAGACCCGACGGCGTCAGCCGGGCATTCTTATGAATGTTCATCCGGGAAGCTCCGGCTCAGGGTTGGTTGGTTCGCAACCCCAACGTCTCAGCCAAGCCCTGGATGAACAACCTTCATAGCTTCGCCACTTAGGCCAGGGAGGCATGCGAGATGTGGAGATAAAAGCTTGGCCAACCGTCTGGCGGTTGGCTTGGCAGTAGTTACCTGATGATGACCACGGCCGCGGCACTTCCGGTCCCGGCCCCGCTAGCAGAGGTTTGCATGGCCCATCCGCGTCGACTGCATCTAGGCGCCTTCATGCGTCCGGTCAGCATCCACACTGGCGCCTGGCGCTTTCCCGGGGCCTACCCTGACTCAAACTTCAATTTCAGCCACATCAAGCGGTTCATACAGAAGCTCGAGCACGGCAAATTCGATGCGTTCTTCATGGCCGACCATCTCGCCGTGCTGAACATGCCGGTGGAGGCGCTCAAGCGCAGCCACACCGTGACGTCGTTCGAGCCATTCACCCTGCTTTCGGCGCTCGCCGGGGTGACTGAGCGCATCGGCCTGATCGCCACCGCCTCGACCACCTTCGATGCCCCGTTCCACATCGCCCGGCGTTTCGCCTCGCTGGACCACATCAGCGGCGGACGCGCGGGCTGGAACATCGTCACCACATCCAATCCGGACGCGGCGCTGAACTTCGGCCTCGACGAACACATGGACCATGGCGAGCGCTACGACCGGGCGCGCGAATTCTACGACGTCGTCACCGGGCTATGGGACAGCTTCGCCGACGATGCCTTTATCCGCGATCAGGAGAGCGGGCTCTATTTCGACCCAGAGAAAATGCATGTGCTGAACCACAAGGGGGAATACCTCTCGGTGCGTGGGCCGCTCAATATCGCCCGCCCGGTTCAGGGCTGGCCGGTCATCGTCCAGGCGGGCGCGTCGGACGACGGGCGCCAACTCGCCGCCGAGACTGCGGAAATGGTGTTCACCGCAGTGAATTCTCTGGAGGCTGGCCGCGCCTTCTATGCCGATGTAAAGGGCCGCATGTCGCGGATCGGGCGCAACCGCGACCATCTGAAAATCCTGCCGGGCGCGCTGGTGGTGGTGGGCGACAGCCTTGAGGAGGCGCGTGAAAAGCGGGCGCAGTTGGACAGTCTGGTCCACTATGCCAATGCCATCGGCTCGCTTTCCATCGCGCTTGGGGTCGATGCGTCGGCGTTCGATCCGGAAGGCCCCCTGCCCGACATCCCGGAGACCAACGCCAGCAAGAGCGGACGCGACCGCGCCATCGCCCTTGCCAAGCGCGATAACCTCAACGTGCGCCAGCTTGCCCAGCGGCTCGGCGGCTATGGCGGGCTGTCATTTGTGGGCACCGCACGGAGCATCGCCGACGAGATGGAGGAATGGCTGGTGAGCGAGGGGTCTGATGGCTTCAACATCATGTTCCCCTATCTCCCCGCCGGGCTCGACGATTTCGTCGACAAGGTCGTGCCCGAACTCCAGCGGCGCGGCATTTTTCGCCAGGATTATGAAGGCACCACCTTGCGCGACCATCTCGGCCTGCCGCGCCCGGAGAACCGCTTCTTCGTGAAATGAGCGGCCTCCCAGGGCGAAGCGCCGCTCAGAAGTTCCAGGTGACGCTGGCCTTCACCGCGTTCTGCTGAGCGCCGTCGGCGAGTTCGCCGACATAGGACACGCCCAGCTTCATCGCCGCGTTGACCCGCAGCGCGGCGCCAACATCGAGCAGCACGGAATTGGCGGCCAACGGCACCCCGGTGACCGAGAAGACGGAACTGGCGATGCCCGAAAATGCCAGGGTCTCCGCGGGCGTCACGTCGCCGAACGCATATTGCCAGGCGACCGAGGCGTGCGGCACCAGCACCATCCCGTTGGGCAACGCCACATCGGTGGCGAGCCGCAGGCCGATGGTGGTGTAGCCCACGTCGGAGGTGGCCCCGCCGCTGGTCAGGCCGACAGCCGCGCCGGTCTCGGTGAAGCCCTGGGTGTCGAGATGGGCCCAGGCCAGGCCAGCGAAAGGCTCAATGGCGAACGTGCCGAACGCCATGCCGTAGCCCACTTCGCCGAACATCTGGAACAGGCCGGCATTGTACTGGCCCTGGGCGATTTCGCTCACGCCGGGGTAAATGACGGTGCGCGTGGTGTCGACCTGGGAGAGGTTGTAGCTGATGCCGCCGCGCACGCTCCAGGCGCCGAAGCTGCTGCCGACATAAGCAGCGATGAGACCGCTGTCCGCCTGCGCCGAACTCCCCAGAGTGCTGACCGAGGCGGTGGACTGGGAGTAACCAAGCGCGACGCCCAGATAGGTGTCCGCGCCGATGCGCTTGTCGAAGCCGGCAACCACGCCACCCAGGGTGGTGCTGACGCTGGAGGCGTTGCTATTGCCGTCGAAGCTGCCCCAGCTGCCATAGCCTTGCGCCCACATGGCGAGGCCCGGAGTCTGCTCATAATTCGTCGGCGCCTTCACCGCCTTGGCGATGGAAGCGCCGGCGCTGTTCGGCGCCGCTGCCTGTTCGGCGCTGTAGGACAGCCTCTCCGCATTATAGCCGAGCGCACCCATCGGGCCTGACGTTCCGCCGTAGGACAGCTGGCGCAAGCGGCTGAGCACAGCGTCGCGCGTGAACAGGCCGTCATTGATCAGGGTCGATTGCTCGCTGGCATGCACTTCGCCCGACAGCATGCCGAGCGCCGGACCGAGTTGGGCCGCGCTCAGGCTATAGAGGCTGTTGAGCGCCACGGCGGTGGGATTGCTCGTGTTCTGGATGGCGCCGCTGTTGAAGGCGCTGTCCACCGCCCGGCCGGCCGCCGCTTCGTTGGGTGAGAAGCCGGCCTGCAGGGACATCTGCGAGGTCAGGTTCAGCGACACTTGAGTGCCGGAATAGGCCAGGGAGGCGCCAACATAGCCGGGCAAGCCGGGCGTGGTCAGCGTGGTGAAGGTGCCCGTCGTCCCCTCGGTGGCGGCGATCAGATTGTACGAGTTCAGCAGCGACGAGGTCAGGAATGGAACCTCCAGCGTGCCGGCGAGTCGCGCCACCCCCGCGATCCCAAACACGTCGTTGCTGCCGGCGAGCACCCGCATTGAAAGTGTACCCGCGGAGGTCTGGACAAAGGTGCCGCCGAAAAGATGGGTGATCGAGACGCCGGTGCCGCTGACGCCGAGCCAGCCGCTGTTCTCGAACCGCTTTTCCAGCCCCGCCGTCGCGGCGATGCGCCCATCGATAATCCCGGTGTTCACAATCACGGTGCCGAAGCTGTCGAGCCCGGTGCGCAAGGCGTCGGCCTGGGCGGGTGCCTGGAGGGTGCCGTAATTCAGGAAGGTGCCGTAGACGCCGTGCAACTCCACCGTCGCGCCGGCGATGCCGGTGGCGAGGATACTGCCGGTGTTGGTGTTGGTCAGCACACCATAGGTTTCGCCGCGCATGCCGATGCCGCCGTTGCCGGAGACCTGGATGGTGCCGCTGTTGATGATGTCGTCGCCCACGCCGCCGGACAAAGCGGCCGCGTTGGTGGCGCCGGATGTCAGCGTTCCAGTGTTGCGCATCGGGTTGTAGATGCCCTCGATGGTCGCGACATAGCCATTGGGCACAGACGAGCCAGGCAGCAGATAGATGCCGACCACCGTGTCGCCATAAGCCGAGTTCGAGGACACCAGCTCGGCACCGGGAATGTCGATTTCGTACCAGGTGGGAATGCCCAGCGCGTCCACATGCAGGACGCCGGCGTGGACCTTCAGGTCCGGCGTCACCCAGTCGGCGACCATATTGTATTCGCCGGTGCGCCCGGCGCCGGTGATGCCCTCAAGATGGGTGACGATGGCGTCGGGATGATCGTATGTCCGCCAAGTGTCGGTCGTGGTGTTGTAGAGATAACCGTGCTCGAACCCGATGCCACCACCGGGTCCTACATTGGCGTAGCCGCCGGCAATCATGTTGCCATAAACGCCATAGGCGGTGGTGCTGACGGCACCGGGCTTGTTGTTGGTGGCGTATGTGCCGGTGGAGATCGTGTAGATCATCGCATTGCCGGTCGCGAGTTGGGTGTCGTAGTTGCCAATCACCGTGTCGCCGAACGTGCTGTGGGCGATGGTGAACAGGGTCGGGTTGCCGGACGCGCTGGGGTAGGCCAGCCCGGTCAATTGCTGCCCGGGTGCGGCTGCGGCGTCATAGAGATAGCTCAGATCATACGGTGAGGAGGCGGTGGTGATGTAGCTGCCCACCGTGCGCAGGACGCCGCCCTGATTGCCGAAGCTCGGCCCGTAAGGCGAGGAGCCGATGGCGTCGGGATAGTTCACGCCGTTGGCGGTGGCGACGGGCATGGCCGACCACTGATTGGTCATCGTGTTGTAGAGCAGCCCGCCGGTGGCGGTGGTGCCGGGCACCACATAATTACCGACGATGGTGTTGCCGCGAATGCCGGTGAGGAAGGTGCCCGTCGTCCCGTAATTCAGCGTCGTATAGGGGGTTTGCGCGTGGGCGCTCGGAGCCAGGCCGCACAGCCCCAGGCCGACAAACGAAAAATAGGCGCAGGAGGACAGCAGGTGCCTGGGATTAGTTGCCTTTTTCATCACAAACCAAGCCTATTTTTCAACGCAACAATCCAACTCACTAGCAGAGCCGTGGACGGGCGCCAGCCGAAGTGGCGCGGATTCGTCTCGAATGAGGAGGGCTCTTGTAGAACGAGCGCCTGCGTGATCTTTTAAACACAGTGGAGATGTAAAATAATGGCTATGCGGCCATTTTTTTCCATTGCATCTCATCTTCGGGATGCATGCATCGCACCCTGCTCCCGGCGAAGAGCTTAACCTTGACCGCTATCGCGCCGTGCTCATCGACTGCAACACGGCCTCGCTCGGCCAGCAATCCACCTTCAGCCCTGCGGACTTCTGGTAGGCCCCCAGCGCGGCGCGGGTGAGCATTCCGGCCTTGCCGTCGATCTTGTCCTTGTAGAGACCGGCGCGCGTCAAATGCTTCTGCATCGCCTCCACCGATTTCGTGCGGAGCTGCGTCGAGGCCGACCAGGGTGTTGCGAAGGGCTGCGGGTTTTCCATACGGTCGGACATATGGCCGACGAACAGCACGTAGAGATCGGAAAAATTATATTCCTTGAGCACGAAATAATTCTTCGTGGTGAGGAATGAGGGACCATAGATGCCCTCCGGTTGCAGCAGCGATGCCGGCTGCGCCTGCTCGGCGGCCGAAATCGGCTGCACCGGCACAAAGCCCGCGCGCAGCCAGTCGCTGATCGGCCTCTGGACCTCCGGCACGCCCATGGTGCAGTCGACATTTGCGGGCGCGCGCACCTCATAGGCCCAGCGCACGCCGGGCTGCCACCCCTTGTCGGCAAGCTGCTTGGCGGCGGATGCCAGCGCATCCGGCACCGAGGTCCAGATATCGACGCGGCCATTGCCTTCGAGATCGACGCCATGCGCGTAATAGTCGGACGGCAGGAACTGGGTCAGGCCCGTGGCGCCGGCCCAGGAGGACAGAAACGCCTTTCGCGCCACCGTGCCTTCATCGAGGATCTTCAGCGCCAGAATGAATTCCGTGCGGTACTGGTCCTTGCGGCGGCCGACATAGGCTTGGGTGGCCACCACACGCAGCGTATCGTAGCGGTTAGTGTAGCGGCCATAATCGGTCTCGCGGCCCCAGATCGCCAGGACCACGCTCGCCGGCACGCCGAATTGCGCCTCGATGCGCTCCAGCGCGGCGCGATGCTTCTGCATCAGCCGCTGCCCCTCGCTGGCGAGGCGCGCGATGGTCGTTTCCTTGACGTAGTCCGCAGGCACCTGCACGAACTCGGCCTGAGACGATGCACCTGTTACAGGACGCCCAGGCAACGCCAGATCGGGCAGCTTATAATCCGGTTCAAGGCCGCGCGTTTCGCGCTCGAACGTTTCGCGCGAAACACCGGCCGCCTGCGCCTCCGGCCAGAGCGACGCGATGAACTGGGTGAAGGCGGCGTCCGCTGCGCGGGCGGGGGCCTGAAAGGCCAGAGCCAGCAGCAGCGCGAACGCGATGGCGCGGAAACCTGATCGCAAGGAACCGCTCACGCTTTGATTTCTGAATGATGCATGCCGGACGCTAACACACGGCGGCGCTGGCGGGAACGCGCTGCGCCTGCCCGTGCGAGGCATCGCAAAGACTTACCTTGTCCTAAGGCCCGCTTGAGGAAACTCTCTGCGGCCTCGCTTGTTGTGTGCCTGCAACAAGCGGAGGTGACGATGTCGGCCAGCGCATGGGCCCGGACCACATGGCGCCTGATTTTTTGGGGCTCCATCGTCGCGGCTGTCTCCTTCGAGCCCAGGCGGCAGCGCATGCCCCGCGATAGGGAAACCCACCCGCATGAGCCTGACGAAGATGGCTTGTCCGCTTCCCCAGGAGAGGCTCTCCGTCAGCAGGGCCGAGGGCGCAATGCCTCGACACCGGTGCATATTCCCGCCCTGGGCTGGCGCGATATCCTGCTGCGAACATTCAAGGAATTCTTCGCCGACCGCGTTCTCAGCCTTGCAGCCGGGGTGACGTTCTACGCCCTGCTTGCGGTCTTTCCCGCCATCAGCGCACTCATCTCCTTGTATGGGTTATTCCTCGATCCCACCGTACTGCGCGAGCAATTGGACGCTGCGTCCTGGGTCCTGCCATCCGGGGCGATCGAGGTGATGCGCGACCAGGCGCTACGCGTCATGGCGCACGGGTCGGCCACTCTCAGCTTCAGCTTCGCTATAAGCCTGGGCGTCGCGCTCTGGAGCGCCAATGCGGGCACCAAGGCCATGATCGAGGCGCTGAATATCGCCTATGAAGAAAATGAGAGCCGGTCGTTCGTCACGCTCACGCTGCTGACGCTCGGCTTCACCCTGGCCGCCATTGTGTTCGCGGGCGTTGCACTGGCGGCGGTGGTCGCGCTTCCGATCGTCCTGAAGCTGCTTTATCTCGACACTGGCACCGAATGGCTGATTTCGCTGCTGCGCTGGCCCTTGCTCGCGATCGCCGTCGCCGGGGTGATCACGATCGTCTACCGGTACGGCCCCTGCCGCGAGCACGCCAAATGGAAATGGGCGAGCCTGGGCAGCTTGGTGGCAGCGGTTCTCTGGTTGGCGGTCTCGGCTGGGTTTTCCTGGTACGTGAGCCACTTCGGCACTTACAACGAGGCCTATGGCTCGCTTGGCGCCGTGGTGGGCTTCATGACCTGGATGTGGCTCTCCATCACCGTCATCCTGCTGGGCGCCGAACTGAACGCCGAGATCGAGCATCAGACCGCCGTGGACACCACGACAGGTCCGGCCCTGCCGATGGGTGCGCGCGGCGCACGCATGGCGGACACCCTCGGGGCGCCGCAATAGGCCCCATCCCGTCCCCGCCGACGACACGGCTACATCCCCGCAAAGTGATCTCGCAGACAACAATTGTAGTCAAAAAATACACTTTTATACCAAACCACCACGGCAGCATTGACCGCCAATACTGGCATGCCACTTGCGGAAGCAGGAACGTCGATGTTGGCCTCGGGGTAATCCTTGGCCGCATCCGCCAAAAGAACATCTTTGGAGGATCTGCCGTGAAGGCCCTGAATGAAAGTCGCTTTCTGAGCGCGGTCGCTGCCGGCCTCGCGCTCCTCGCCGGTTCGGCGTCCGCTTCCGCCCAGGGCATGAGCGCCGACAAGCTCGCGATCGGTGCCATCGTCGACATGACCGGCGTCTATTCGCGCCACGGCGGTCCCGGCGTGGTCACCGCAGTGCAGATGGCGGTGGACGATTTCGGCGGAAGCGTCAACGGCAAGCCGATCAGCGTGGTCTCGGCTGACTATCAGGCCAAGGTGGACGTGACCTCCACCATCGCCCGGCGCTGGATCGACACCGAAAACGTCGACATGATTATCGAGTCCACCGATTCCGCTTCCGCCCTGGCGCTGTGGCGCCTTGGTTCGGAAAAAAAGAAGGTGATCATCGGCGCGGGCTCCGCCACCACCGCACTCACCAATGACGGCTGCATGCCTTACGGCATTCACTATGTCTACGACACCTACGCGCTCGCCACCGGCACCGGTTCCGCCATCGTTCAGGAGGGCGGCAAGACCTGGTACTTTATCACCGCCGACTACGCCTTCGGCCATGCGCTCGAAGCCGATACCAGCCGGGTGGTCGAAGCCCTCGGCGGCAAGGTCATCGGCCGCTCGCGCGCGCCGCTTGCCACCAGCGACTTCTCCTCATTCCTGCTTCAGGCGCAGTCTTCCAAGGCGCAGGTGATCGGGCTGGCCAACGCTGGGCTCGACTTCGTCAACTCGGTGAAGCAGGCCTCTGAATTCGGCATCACGCAGGGCGGGCAAAGCCTTGCGGCCATGCTCGTGTTCGACACCGACGTGAAGGCGTTGGGCCTGAAAGTAGCCCAGGGGCTGAAGTTCACGACCGGCTATTATTGGGACCGGGACGACGCCAGCCGCGCGTTCGGCAAGAAGTATTTCGCCAAGACCAATGCCATGCCGTCGATGGTCCAGGCCGGCGCCTATTCCGCCACCATGCACTATCTCAATGCGGTGAAGGCGACCGGCACGGATGATGCGGAAGCGGTCTCCAACTGGATGAAGGCCAACCCCGTCAACGACTTCTTCGCCAAAAACGGCCGCATTCGGCCCGACGGCCGCATGGTTCACGACATGTATCTCGCGGAAGCCAAGAAGCCTTCGGAATCCACGAGCGACTGGGACCTGATGAAGATCCTGCGCACCATTCCCGGAGACGAGGCCTACAAGCCCCTGAGCCAGTCGACCTGTCCGCTGGTGAAGAAGAGCTAAGCCCATCAAAACGGCGCGTGTCCGTATCGGCCTGTGAGGCCGTCGGGCACGCTCCAAACAGCAGCCGAACCTGCTTCCATTTGCACGCCATCCCAGGATATGACGCTACGTTATTCATGCGGTGCGTCGCCCGCGAACACAGGGTGAGGAATCGCGTGAAGACCGAGTGTGTGGATACCGGCACTGCCGACGCATCGCGGAAGGTGTGCTGGGCGTGATCGAGGGGGCTCAGCCTCCTCCGAAATCAGCGCCCCATCGCTCCCATCCATCAACTGCGTTAGCCGGAAAAACCAAGCCGCATCAAAGTGCGGCATCCTGGAGGAAGAAAATGATCAAAGGGTCGAGCCTGTTCTCGAAAATTTCCGCGTGCCTGTTTGGGACCACCTTAGCCCTTGGCATCGCCGCCACGGCGCCCGCAAAGGCCGCCGACTTCCCGACCCGCCCCATCCGCATGATCTGCCCCTTCCCGCCGGGCGCGTCCATCGACGTTCTGGCGCGCGCATATGCCAAGGAAATGAGTGAAACATTGGGCCAGCCGGTGGTGGTGGAAAACCGTCCCGGTGCCAATGGCGTCCTTGCCTCGACCATGGTCTCCAAAACGCCGGGCGATGGCTACACGCTGCTGTTCACCACCGGCTCCCATGTCTCCAATGCCGCCATGGCAACCACCTTGCAGTATCAGCCCGTGGAGGACTTCACGCCGATCTTCCTTGCGGCGCAGTCCTATGGGCTCGCGGTAGTCTCAAATAAGTATGGCTCCATGGCTGAGATGGTCGCCGCCGCGAAGGCCAATCCCGGCAAACTGACCTATGCAACGCTCGGCATCGGCAACGTCACGCATGTGGCGGGCGCACTGTTCGAGAAGATTGCCGGCATCGACCTGACCGACGTGCCCTACAATTCCCCCACCATCAATACCGACCTGATGGGCGGCCAGGTGGATATGGCCTTCTTATCGACGGTCTCCGCTGTGCCCTTGGTAAAGACCGGCAAGGTGAAAGCCCTCGCCACCACCGGCACAATGCGCCCGCCCACCCTGCCGGATGTGCCGACGCTGAAGCAGCTCGGCTACACGGACTATGACGTCACAGGCTATTTCGCGGTCTTCGGCCCAGCCAAGATGCCGGCGGATATCGTGGCCACGATCTATGCCGCGCTTCGCAAGGCGGGCGAAGCCAAGGACGTGAAGGCGCTGCTGGCGGAATCCAGCCTCTACCCCGGCGATCTGGACCCGAAGGGCTTCGACAAATATGTGCGCGACGACCTCGCCTACCAGACAAAACTGATGAAAGAACTCGGCATTCAGATGCAGTAAGCCGCGCGATCTTGGATGTGACGCTGCTGGGCGCTTTATGCGCCCAGCAGCGTCGATCAATACGGTCGCCACAGCCTCAACACCCGTTAGCACGGGTCTGTGGGGTGCACGGCGGACGCACTTCTGGCGATCCAAGTCATAAAGCGCACATGCCATGACATCGCCGGGCGAGGTCATGGCACTGTAACTGGCTTACCTATCAGTAGGCTTTGATAACTACGCCAGCCGTGAACGATCCTCGGCTGCAAGCGTCACAGATGCCTTACAAATCCCTTTGCGGATTGGAATTCCCGCATTCCCGCCTCGACCAAATTCAACGATATCGACCCCATTCAGGCGCAGATCGGCTCCCGTTTGCTGTATACGGACTTCCCTCCTCACTCCATTCCCTCCCCTTCACTCCATTCCAAGGAGCCGCGCCATGCGCGCAATCCTGTTTGCTGCCGTCTTTTGTCTCAGCGCCACCGCTGCCATGGCCCAGGTTACCAACCCCGACGCGACCTGCGCCGATTATCTCAAGGCCGCCGCCGCCAGCGGCCCCACGCCGAAGTCCGGCGACGCCACAGCCGATAAAATGACTGCCGATATGGATGCCAAGATGAAGGCCTATTGCACGGCCAACCCGAAGGAAAAAGCCATGGATGCGGCCATGAAAGTGATGAGCCAGTGACCAAGCCGGCCCTGGCGGAGCAACCGCCGGGGCCGGCCCTTTCGCCGCTGATGTGCATCGCAGCGCCTCGGTACGCGGATCAGGCCCCTCTGAAGCTCAAACAGCCGACGCTTCGCGAATAGCTGTTATGCACTCCACGGCCCCGTAAGGCGCCTCTAGCATCCCTCTCGATCAAGGGAGGGCCGGACGGCCATGGGCTACAGAGTTGGAGTGGATATCGGCGGCTCGTTCACCGATTTCGCCATTCTCGACGAGCATTCGCTGGAAGTGAAGACGCTCAAGGTCCTGTCTCGGCCCGACCAGCCTGGACAGGAAGTCATCACCGGCATTCTTGCCATCCGCGATCGCTACGGCATTGAACCGTCTGACGTGACGTATTTCACCCATGGGACCACCGTAGGCGTCAACACGGTCATCCAGCGCAAGGGCCTGAAGCTCGCTCTCTTCACGACGGATCAGTTTTCGGATGTGCTCGAACTCGGCCGTCTGAAGCTGCCAAGCATGTACGACCTGCTCTCCAAGCGCCCGGAACCGCTCATCGCGCGGGAACGCGTGTTCGGCATTCGCGAACGACTGGATTCATCCGGCGCGGTCGATGTCGCATTGGACCGGGCAAGCGTGGAGGCCGCGATCGACGGGGCTCTGGCGCGTGGCGCCGAGGGTATCGTCATCGCCTTCTTGAACGCCTACCGCAATCCGGTCCATGAACTTGCCGCCAAGCGTATCGTCGAAGAGCGCGCGCCGGGATTGCCGGTGTTCTCCTCCGCCGAGGTCTGGCCGATCATCCGCGAATTCGAGCGCACCAACACTGCGACCATTGGCGGATATGTGCAGCCTCGGGTCGCTCACTATCTGAGCGAACTGCAAAAGGCCTTGGCCGACGTCGGTGTGGCAGGAGAGGCACGGCTCACGAAGTCCAATGGCGGCGTCATGTCGGCCGAGCAGGGCAAACGCGAGTGCGTGCAGATGATCCTGTCCGGCACGGCGGCCGGCGTCATGGGTGCCGCTTACGTTTGCAGCATGACCGGCATCGCCGAATGCATGAGCCTCGACGTTGGGGGAACGTCGGCGGACGTTGCCTTCGTTCTTGATGGGCAACCCCAATATGGCATCGGCGAGTTTGTTGGCGAGCACCAGATCTTCATCCCCTCGGTGTCTGTGACATCGATCGGCGAAGGGGGAGGCTCAATCGCATGGGTGGATAGGCTCGGCGTGCTCAAGGTCGGGCCGGAAAGCGCGGGGTCCACTCCGGGGCCAGCCTGCTACGGACGCGGGGGTCTGCGCCCAACCATCACGGATGCTTTCGCGGTGTGCGGGATCATCGGACGCGACACGCTCGGCTACAACGCCATATCCGTGGACCGCGACAAAGCACGCACAGCCATGGCGCCGTTGGCCCTGTCCATCGGCAAGAGCGTGGAGGCAACGGCGGAGGCTATCATAGATGTCGCCATCTCCGGCATGAATGCCGACGTGGCGGCGCTGATGACACGTTTCGGCGGAGATCCCCGGAGCATGACCATGCTGGCGTTCGGCGGCGCGGGTCCCATGATGGGATGCCTGCTGGCGCGAGAACTCGACATGGCGGAAACGTTGGTGCCCATCGTGCCCGGCGTGCTCTCCGCGCTCGGCGGCCTCATCGCCGATCTCAAGAACGACTTCATCCGCTCGGTCTTCGTGGACCTGGATTTGCCCGCACTCTCGATCGTGCAGCGCGAGGCGCAAGAGCTGGGCGTTCGGGCACGCAGTTGGCTTATCGATGAGCAGGCGTATCAGGGTCCTTACGTGATCACCCTATCCGCCGATATGCGTTATCGCGGCCAATCCTTCGAGGTGGAGACCGTGCTGGACGAGAAAGCGATAGCGGCAGGCGATACGGTGGCCATCGCCGAGGCGTTCCACAGTACCCACGAACGTCATTACGGCCACGCTGATCGCAAAGCTCCGGTCCAGATCGTCAACCTTCGCCTCACCATTACGGGCCGGACGCCGAAACCATCGCTGCCGCGACTTCCCGAGGGCTCCGGAGAGGCCGTGCCGGCCGATGAGGTGGAGGCGTGGGTCGAGGGCGCCTGGCGTTCGGTGCACCTGTTTCGCCGCAAAGCCCTCTTGGCGGGCCAGCACTTCTCCGGACCGGCCATTGTTTCGCAAGATGACACCACTGTTTACGTGCCGCCAGAAACATACGTGCGGATCGATGAGTTCGGAAATTTACGTATCCGCAGATCTGGTCATGGAGATGGGGCACAATGATCGACCGTTCGATCCTGCAGATCTTTGCGAATTATTGCGCGTCTGCAACTGAAATCATGGCGCATGCGCTGATGCGCGCCGCGCATTCGTCTTTCGTGAAGGAGACCGAAGACTTCACGACCCAATTGGTGACCCCCGCCGGCCAGACCTTCGCCTCCCCCAAGACGCTCGGCGCCAATTGGTTCACCGGCCTGGATTACGGCGCCGTCATCGGCATGATTGCGGATTATCGGGAGGGCGACATCTGCGCCACGTCCGACCCCTATAGCGGCTTTCTCGCCACCCATGCCCCCGACCTCCATGTCTGGAAGCCGATTTTCCATGAGGGAGAAATCGTCTGCTTCGTCGCCTGCCATGTCCATCACACGGATGTCGGCGGCGCGGTGCCGGCTTCGCTTTCTCGCGCGCTGACCGAGGTGCACCAGGAGGGTCTGCGCATCCCGCCCATGAAGATCGTTGAAGGCGGCGCGTTTGACGAGAAGGTCATCGCCATCATCCGGTCGAACGTGCGCATGCCGGATCAGAACTGGGGCGATCTCAACGCCCAGATCGCCGCCGTGAACACCGGCGAGCGCAAGGTGCGCGAGATGATCCGCCGGTTCGGGATCGAGGTCTTCCGCGAAGGCCAGCTTGCCTTGCTTGACTATGCCGAGCAGCAGGCGCGAACCCTGGTGCGCAAGATTCCTGACGGTTCGTATTTCTTCTCCGACTATTCCGACGAGGATTCGGTTGGCGGCTTCCCCTGCCGCGTGGCGGTGACTGTGACGGTAGCAGGCGATGCGATCGTCATGGACTTTACCGGGTCCGATCCGCAGCTCTCCTCTGCGCTAAACATGCCGACCGGGGGTCATGAACAGCACGCCCTCGTCACCATCGCCCTCATCCTGACCCTGGCGACGCTGGACCCTCATTTGGTCCTCAATGCGGGGACCGCCCGCGTTGCCCGCGCCATCCTGCCGCCCGGAACGGTGATGAATGCGCAGGCGCCGGCGGCCGTGGGCATGCGCTCGCTTACGGTGGCCGTGTCCCAGCTTGCCCTTCTGGGCGCCTTTCAGCAGGCCCTTCCCGGCATCATGCCCGCCGGCCCGGCGGGTGGTGCGTCCATGATGAATGTGAAGACCAGCGACAGGCAGGGCCGCACCATCATGGCGTCCATCGGCCCGATCAGCGGCGGCGGGGGTGGCTCCCCCCTGGCGGACGGGGCGGAGGGAGCCGGCGGCAATCGTTCGTTCCTCAAGAACACCCCCGTGGAAATCATCGAGGCGGAAGTGCCCATCAAGGTCTTGCGCTACGGGCTGGTGCCGGATTCCGGCGGGGCGGGAACCTGGCGCGGCGGCTCCGCCATGGTGATGGAATTTCAGGTTTTCTCACCCAATTCCATGGTCACCGCGCGCAACCGCAACCGGACGCGGTTCGCCTCATGGGGGGTAGAGGGCGGAAAGGCCGGCGGAAACTCCAGATTTCTGCGCAACCCCGGCACGAACCGGGAAGTCGATCTCGGGAACATGGACGTCGTCCACTGCGAACCCGGCGATATCCTGCGCATTATCGGCCCCGGCGGCGGCGGACATGGCGACCCCTTCCTGCGCCCGACGGACCGCGTGTTGAACGATGTCAGCGCCGGCTTTGTCTCGCGGGAGGCGGCCGAGCGGCTTTACGGCGTGGTGATCTCGGAGGATCTCCTGATCGATGCGCAGGAGACCGCCCGCCTTCGCGAGGCGCCCCGTCAACTGGACACGCATTCTTTCGACTTCGGCACGGCACGGGAAGAGTTTGAGCAGGTCTGGACCCGCCAACGCTATGACCGTCTCACGGTCATCCTCGCTTCCATCCCCGTCAACTGGCGACACCATGTCAAGAATTGCATCTTTCGCGCGATTGGGGATGTACCGGGTGATGGTGAGGCAGACGCCGTGGACGAGGCATTCGCCGTCATTGTCGCGCAGCACCCGGAACTTGGCTCTCTGGCGCAAGATAGGTGCTCCGATGCAGCCTGATCATACATTGGAGATATATAGGAGGGAGCCGGCACGGACCCGGCGCGTGCCTCAGTGTGGCACAGCTCTGCAGGAGACGAGTTCTCATGAACACCCGCACCCTGGCGCAGTTCCTCAAGGTGGTGGAGCTACGCAGCCTGTCAAAGGCGGCGGTGGTACTGGGTGTCAGCCAGCCGGCGCTCAGCCGCGCCATACGGGAGTTGGAATCCGATTTGGGCGTCGCCCTGTTCTATCGCGACGGCCGTGGTGTACGGGTGACGCCGGAAGGCCGGCGCTTTCGGATGTGGGCGCGGGCACTGGAAGACCAGATTGCGCAGATGCGTGTCGACGTGGGGCGCGGCGAGCAGGGACAAGTGCAGCGGGCCATCATCGGCGTGCTGCCCTCCATCGCCCGCTTCCTGGCGCTGCCGCTGACGCAAAGCCTGCGCAAGGCCTATCCGCAGGCGGAGCTGCGCATCGTCGAGGGTGCGAGCGCGCATCTCGTGGAATGGCTGGCGGACGGACGCATCGATTTTGCGCTGCTGTTCGACACGCCCGTGGTGCGGCGTTTCAATCCGGAGCCCATCATGGCGCACCCGCTCTATTTCGTGGGTGCGGCCTCACATGGCAGCATGCCGCCAGAGGTTCCTTTTGCCAGCCTCGCCGACAAGCCGCTGGTTCTTTCCAGCCGACAGTTGGGCAACCGGCGAGAAATCGAAGCCATAGCGCAGCGCCAGTCGGTGTCGTTGCAGGTGGTGATCGAGGCGGACAGCCTCACCTCGCTGATCCAGCTCGTCGCGACGGGTCAGGCCTTCTCCATTCTCCCGATCTTTGCGATCCACGAGGAAATTCGCGCGGGGCGCCTGGTGGCCTCGCCACTGGTCAATCCCAGCATCGACCGCACGCTCGTTCTGGCCATGCAGCATTCCAATGTGCCGATCGCCGGGGCTCTCGAATTCGTCCGCGATATCAAAATACGCCTCAAGGCACTGGATCCTGGCGCGGCGGTGCGCAAGCACGCCTGAGATCGAATGGCCGGCGCCCGGCGGACGGGGGGCGCGCATCATGACCGACGCAGGAACCCTTCTGAAGAACGCTCTATCGCGCTCATTTGCGCCGGCCCGGCGGGTTAACACGTCGGAAGGCCCGGTGTCCGTGACCCTCGAAGACGTCAGCAAGAGCTATGGTGACACGACGGCACTCAAGCCGCTGAGCCTTGCCGTACACGCCGGTGAGTTGGTCTCCCTTCTCGGCCCCTCGGGCTGCGGCAAGACCACCACGCTACGCATCCTCGCCGGCTTCATCCGTCCCGACACCGGTCGCGTGCTGCTCGGCGCGCGGGACGTGACCGAGGTGGCACCGAACCAGCGGGGCCTCGGCATGGTGTTCCAGGCCTACAGCTTGTTTCCGCACATGAGCGTCGCCGAGAACGTGGCATTCGGCCTGAAAATCCGCGGGATCAGCCGAGCGGAGCGGACCGCGCGTGTCCGCGAAGCTCTCGAGACCGTGCGCCTTGGAACCTATGGCGATCGCATGCCCCAGGCGCTGTCCGGCGGCCAGCAGCAGCGCGTCGCCCTCGCCCGTGCCCTCATCACCCGCCCGGCGGTGCTGCTGCTCGATGAGCCGCTGGGCGCGCTGGACAAGAACCTGCGCGAGCGGATGCAGTTCGAAATTCGGGACCTTCAGCGGCGCCTCGGCATCACCACCGTCCTCGTGACGCATGACCAGGAGGAGGCGATGATCATGAGCGATCGCGTCGCCGTCATGTCTGAGGGGGCGCTGGTCCAGATCGGTTCACCCACCGAGGTCTATCTACGGCCGCGCACCCGTTTTGTCTCGGAGTTCCTTGGAACCTCGAACCTGTTTCAGGCCATCGTCGCGGGTGAAGCCACGGGCGGCTCCGTTCCGCTTCGCATCGCAGGCGCCACCGCAATTCTGCCGGCGGAGCTGCCGATACGACCCACCGAAATGGGGGCACAGGTGACGGTGGCGCTGCGGCCGGAAAAGCTGCTCATCGAGGCCCCCGGTGGCCTCGGCGTCGATGCCCAAGTGAAAAGCATCGCCTTTCGGGGCAGCTATTATGTTTACGAACTCGACGTGCTCGGGCGTCCCGATCCCCTGATGGCGATCCGCCAGACACCGCTTGAGGTCGCGCTGCCTGGTTCCCAGGTAACCGTACGCTGGGATGAGGGCGCGGTAATCCTAGAAGATGACGCGGAGGTGGCGCGATGAATGCCACCACCCCAAGCCAGCCGCACGCACTGAGGCGCCGCCCAAATTTCACACTGTCGAAGCCGCTCTGGGTTCTTCCAGCGGGCTTGTTGATGCTGGTCTTCTTCTTGCTGCCGCTGCTGCACAATGCAGCGCGCAGCTTTTCGGAGGAAGATGCAGCCACGGATGCCATCTTCTATTATCGCAAGCTCCTGACAGATGAATATTACCGGACAGTTCTATACAATACGCTGACGCTCAGCTTCTTCGTCACACTGATTTGCCTCGTCCTGAGCTATCCGGTCGCGCTATTTCTGGTGCGGCATGCGGGGCGCCTGCGCACGGTGATCGTGTTCTGCCTGATCGCGCCGCTGCTCACCTCCGTCATCATGCGCACGGTGGGCATCCAGCTCATTCTGGCCCGGCGCGGCGCGCTCAATGCCCTGCTCGGAGCGTTCGATCTGCCGCTCATCCCCTCGGGCATGTCCTCCGGTGTGTTCGCGGTCTATGCGGGCATGATCCAGGTGCTCGTTCCCTTCATGGTTCTGTCCATCGCGCCGGTAATCCAGCGCATAGACCTGACGCTGGAGGAATCGGCCCAGGTGCTCGGGGCGGGGCGGCTGCGGGTGTTCCTCAATGTGACGCTGCCGCTCAGCCGGGAGGGCATTTTCACCGGCTGCATCCTGGTCTTCATGATGGCGAACGGCAGCTTCGTCACCCAGCTCCTGCTGGGCGGAGGAAAGCTGGTGACGATGCCAGTGCTGATCTTCCAGCAGTTCAACATCACGCACGACACGGCGTTTGCTGGTGCCATGGGCAATGTGCTCCTGGTCCTCTGCCTTGCCTGCCTCGCGGTGCAGTTCGTCCTGATGGCGCGGAGCGAGCGCACATGAGCGAGGCAAAGACACCTCCGGCGCCGGCGCGCGCCTCGCTCATCGCACGCATGCGGCGGATCGATCTCGGCCGGTTGGCGCTCGGGCTTTACACCGGGTGCTTCCTGCTCCTCGTGATCACCCCCATCGCGCTTGTGGTGGTGGCGTCTTTCGCGCCCACCCCCTTCATCACCTTTCCCCTGCGTGGGGCATCATTCCAGTGGTACGTCCGTGTCCTGGAATATCGACCATTCATGCATTCGCTCGGTATCAGCGTGGTGGTCGCGGTGGTTTCGGCGCTGATCGGGGCGGTTTTTGCGGTGCCTGCGGCCCTGCCGCTCGCCCGTTCGCGCCATCCCCTGAGCCACGCTTTCGTCGGCTTCCTGCTGTCGCCGATTTCGATCCCCGGCATCGTGTTCGGCTTTTCCCTGCTCTATTTCCTAGCGGCCCTTTCCATCGGCCCGGGGATGCTCGCGCTGCTGATCGCCCATTCCATCGTGGCGATACCCTACATCCTGCGCACCGCGCTCAGCGTCTACCGCACGATGCCGCCCGACACCGAGGACGCGGCCGTCATCACCGGAGCATCACGGCTCCAGGTTCTCTATTATGTGACGCTGCCCCAGATGCGCGCCGGTGTCTTTGCGGGAATGCTCTTTGCCTTCCTGATCTCGCTCGACAATCTGCCGGTGTCCTTCTTCTTCGGCACCGCCACCACGAGCACCCTGCCCGTGGTGATGATGAGCTACCTGCAGAACCAGTTCGATCCGTCTGTAGCGGCCATCGCGACCATCCAGATGCTGCTCGCCGTCGTGGCGCTGCTTGCCGTCGACCGCTTCTACGGCGTCGGTCGCCTCACCTCGGCTTGATGACCGCCGGTGCCTTTTGGGAACGAGCGCCCTCGCGGCGCGGAAAGGATAGATCTGATGGAGAACGGGCGTAGCGGACCTGTGGTCGTGGTCGGCGGTGGGATTGGCGGCACTTCAGCGGCGCTCGCGCTGGCGCATAAGGGAATCCGCGTGCTGCTGCTGGAGCAGGCGCCGGAATTGCGCGAGGCCGGCGTCGGCATCCAGATGCCGCCAAACGCCTTCAAGATGTTCGAGCGTCTCGGCGTGCTGGACACCATGCTCAAGAAGGCGGCGCTGCCGAAGAACCTCATCTTCATGGATGCGGTGACCGGAGGGCAGATCCTGCGCATCCCCGTCGGGGAAGCCTTCGTCGGCCGCTTTGGCCACCCTTATGCGGTGATGCATCGCGGCGACCTGCTGGCCGTGCTGGCGGATGCCTGCCGCGCCGAGCCCCTGATCGAGATCCAGACCGCGGCACGGGTCACCGGCTTCATCGAGACCGAGGAGGGCGTGCGCATCCTTGTGGAAGACGGCCGGGTGTTCGAAGGTGTTGCCGCTATCGGCTGCGATGGTCTGCGATCCACGTTGCGCAAACAGATTATCGGCCCGACATCGCTTCGGACCCAGCGATACGTCATTTTCCGAGGCGTGGTGCCGGTGGAAGAGATGCCGCCGCTTGAACTTGCGGAGGCGGTTGTCATGTGGGGCGGACCCCAGTGCAACTTCTCGCATTATCCGGTGCGGGGCGGCACTCACTATGCGCTTGGTGCCAGCACGCTGAGTTCTGTGATGGATGATGCCGCCTATGATGCATTCACTGCGGAACAAGGGGCTGGCGAACTGCTGAAGGCATTCACCTGCGTCTGCGAGCCGGTGAAGCGGCTGCTGGACAAGATAGATCTGACACGCATGTGGAAGCTCTATGACCGCGAACCCGAGCGCAACTGGACCCAGGGGCGCGTGACGCTTCTGGGCGATGCCGCGCACCCCACGTTCAATTACATGGCCCAGGGGGCGTGCATGGCGCTCGAGGACGCAGTGAACCTCGCCGATGTGGTTGCGGCTTCGCGGGACTTCCCGGAGGCTTTCGCGGCCTATCAGGAGGGTCGCTACGTGCGAACCGCGCGGGTCCAAATCACGTCGCGACTTTATGGCGACCTCTACCACGCGAGCGGCGTCGCGGCTGAGGTTCGCAACCAGACGCTCGGCAAGCTGAGCGTGCCCGAACTCTATGACCATCTCGCCTGGCTCTATGACGGGATCTGAGCCGCCACCGACACACATCCATAAACGAGAGGAACGGTATGTCTAAAATGATGCGCCTGGCGCGTTTCTCGGTGCTCTTCAGCATCCTTCCCGGCCTTGCCTGCGCGGCTGACATCGTCGCCGCAACCAACGGAGGCATTTGGGAAAAGGCGACGCGCGAATGCTTCGTCGCGCCGTTTCAAGCCAAGACCGGCAAGACTGTGGAGTTGGTGCTTGGCACGCCGGCGCAATGGACCAACCAGATCGTCGCCAACCCGGCGTCTCCACCCATCGACGTCATCATCAGTTCCGTGGATGGCGTGGTCGATACGGTCAAGCGCGGCATCGTGGACCCGATGACGCCGGTACAGGTTCCCGCGCTCGCCGACATGGACCCACGCCAAGTGGCGCTGGGTGGCGGCTATGGCGCCGTAATGGCCTATTCCTCGCTTGGTCTTGCCTACAACAAGGACGCGGTCAAGAAGCCGCCGGCCACCTGGAAGGAATTCGTCGACCGCACCATTGCCGGCGATTGGAAAGCCGCAATTCCAAGCATGCGCCAGGGCTCGACGCCGTCCGCCGTCCTGTGGATGTTCGCCAATCTCTATGGCGGCGGGGTCGATGACATCGCCAAGGGTTTCGACATCATCAAGAAGATGAAGGACAGCGGAAACCTGCGGGTCTGGAACGACATGAACGAATTCCTCTCGCTCATAAAGACCGGGGAAATCGATATCGGCATGTATTGGGAAGGCCGCACCTGGTCGTTCCACGATGAGGGAAATCCTGAAATCCTCTTCATCCGGCCCAAGCCCGGCGTGGTCGTGAACAATGCGATCATCCAGAAGGTCAAGAACGGCAAGCCGCTGGCCTGGGACTACATCAACATCGTCCTCTCCCCCGAAGGCCAGAGCTGCTTCAGCGAGAAGATCCAGTACGGCGTTGCCAATCAGAAGGCGAAGATCAATCCCACAATCGCCGAGCGCATCGCCAAGGTCGATGAAATCATCTGGCCGCCCTACGCCGAGATTTCAGGGAAAGTGCGCGAATGGGTGGAGCGTTGGAACAAGGAAATCGACCGATAGATTGGTTCCTCAAAGCGTTGGAGCGCCCCACGTCAAAGGCACTCCAACGCGGCGGTGGCATTGCGGTTCAATTCTCCATCGAAATGAAAATGGAGCGGGCAGCGGGAATCTCACTATCAAATAAATGCCCGCATTTCTCGAGCCTGTTCACGCGCACGCAAAGCGCCTCCAATAAGCTGTGCCCGCGGGCTCACAATCCAATCACCGGCCGGTCCTCACTCATCCGGCCGAGTTCCGCGCGACTTCCCGGCGGAAGACGTCGAGGCAATGCCCTCTGATGGCGACGAAGTCAGGGTCTGACAGCACGCCCGCGTCGCGCGGCCAGGGGATCTCCACGGGGACGAATTCAGAGACGCGAGTGGGCCTGCGGGTCAGCAGAAGTACGTGTGTCGCCAGTTGCACCGCCTCCTCCAGATCATGTGAGACCAGGATGGTGGTCGTGCCCCGGCTCATGAAGATGCGCTGGATGCGCTCGCGCATAAACAGGGTCATCTCATAGTCCAGCGCCGAGAAGGGCTCGTCCAGGAACAGCACCTCGGGATCGGTGATGAGGGCGCGCAGAATGCTGACGGTCTGCTGCTGGCCGCCGGAGAGTTCATAGGGGTAGCGCTGCAAATCGATGCGCACGTCGAACTCGGCCAGAAGTTTATCCACCCGGCGGGTGCGCTCGGCTTTGGGAACACCGCGCAGCACCAGCGGATAGAAGATGTTGTCCAGCGCGCGCATCCAGGGGAACAGCGCTTCGCGGTAATTTTGAAACACGTAGGAGATATTGGTCTCGGCGATGGTCTTGCCGTCATACAGGACCGTGCCGGCATCCATCGGGAGAAGGCCGGCGATCATGTTGATCAAAGTGCTCTTGCCGCAACCATTCGGGCCGAAGATGGAGATGAACTCCCCCTCCATCAGCTCCAGGTTGAAGTCGCGGTAGACGTCCTGGCCGGCGAACTGCTTGCTCAATCCCCGGATCTCGATCTTGCCCCTGCGCTGGGGCCGAGCGTCTTCACCTGCGGCAGCGACGTTCAGGAGGGTCATGACGGCGGTCTCCCCGGTCGCGCGGTCAGCGCCCGGCCCAATGGATGAAGCGCTTCTCGGTGAGGATGAAGAACAGGTTCAGCGCGTAGCCGAGCACGCCGGAGATCAGGATCGAGGCGTACATGTTCTTGAGGTCGTAACCCATCTGGGCATCGATGATGCGGTGGCCGATGCCGTTGGTGGAGCCGATGAACATTTCCGCCACGATGATCACCACCAGCGCGAGGGAAATGCCGGTGCGCAGGCCGATGAAGGTCTGCGGCAGGGTCTCGAAGAAGATCACATCCTTGAACAGGCGCCAGCGCGATGCGCCGAGCGAGCGCGCCGCAAGGATGCGGGTCTGCCGTGCGTTGAGCACGCCGTAGGCGACGTTGAAGATGATGATCAAGCAGGCGGAAAAGGCGGCGACCGAGATTTTGGAGAAATCGTCGAGCCCGAAGATCAGCATGAAGAGCGGAAACAGCGCCGTGGCCGGCGTGGACCGGAAGAAGTCGATCAGGAACTCCGCGCGGCGGTAGATGGCCGCCGACGCGCCGAGCACCAAGCCGACCGGAACGCCGATCACCGAACCAAGAACGAACGCGTAAAGCACGCGCCAGAGGGTGCAGCCCACGTCATAGAGCATGGTGCCGGTGGTGACGGAGGTCCACAGGGCGACGAGCGTTGCCTGGGGAGACGGCAGCAGCTTGGCATCCACCAGATGCCACAGGTTTGCCAGGTACCAGACCGCAAGCAGAAGGACAGGCCCGGTCAGGACTTGGATCGCCCGCCCGATGCGGGCCCGCGTGGCTGATGCGGAAAAGCTCAAGCCAGCTGCCATGGTCCACCTCGTACATCGGTGCGCTCTCACCCCCTCCTGTTAGCAATGGCTGTGCCACCCACCGGTTCACGCCGCCGCCGCCCGCGCGTCGATGGAAACACCGGCCCGCGCTTGGTTTTGCGCGCGCGCATCTGGGGTGGTCGGCACAGCCCGGACGCAGCTTGCCGCATCGACGTGCGGTTCCTGGCGCAAAATTAGTCAAGTGACTTGTGTAAAATCGCCATGTCTTGACCACCGCCTTCGGATCGAGGGTTGCGAGCGCGCAGGATAAAGCTTTCAATCAGGCGAAACGGGGAAGGCAAGACGATGACGGCGGGGACGATGACGGCGAGCGCGACGAAGCGACGGCCCGCAGCGGCGATGATTTATGATGCGGATGGGTCGCCCGACGCCGCAGGTCCCGGCATCGGCAGGCATCTGCGCATGGCGCGCATGGCGCGGGGCTTCCGCCTCAAGGACGTCGCAGACGCCGCCGGCTGCTCGGAAGGGCTCTTGTCGAGGATCGAAAACGACAAGGCCGATCCCTCGCTGAAGCTGCTCCAGAAGGTCTGCGCGTTTCTCACCATGAAGGTGGGAGACCTGATCTCCTGGGCGGAAAAGCGCGACGCCGTGGTGATCCGCGCAGCCGACCGCGCGGCTGTGCATTTCGGTAATCATGGGGGGCCGGGCACCACCATCGAGCACCTCTCCATGGCCGGTCATCTGATCACCGGCTATATCAACCGCCTGGCGCCCGGAGGCTCCACCGGGGATCCATTGTCCCATGTGGGGGAGGAGCTAGGCATCGTCACGCGCGGTGATCTGGAATTGCTGATCGGGGAGACCGTGCACCAACTCTCCACCGGCGATTCCTTCTGTTTCCGCTCGGACATTCCGCACAGCTATCGCAACACATCCTCCATCGAGGCGGAGGTCATCATCGTGAACTCTCCCCCTTCATTTTGAGAATTAAAATAAGAGACTTGCGTATCATGCAAGTCTCTTGCATTAATTTATGACGCCTCCTCGAAGAGGGAGGGTAGGTCCGGCGGCAATGGGGGAACATCCCGCGCTTCTGGACCTCGGGAGGGACTGCTCGCCGGTAAATGCCTTTTCAGGGGAATGACCATGCGAGTAAGCTTCCTTCGATCTCTACGCGCCGTCGTCGCGGCCGGTGTTCTGACAGCCGCAATGGCGGTACCCGCGCTGGCGGCGGAGAAGGTGACATTCTCCTGGCTGCCAACCAGCGATTCCATGCCGTTCTTCGTGGCGATGGAAGAAAAGATGTTCGAAGCCGAAGGCATCGAGGTGGAGGCCTACAAGTTCCAGGCGCCAAGCCAGGTGGTGGACAGCTTCGTCTCGGGCCGCTCCGAGGTCGGGCCGTCCGGCACCGCCGCCGGCATCGCCCTCATCGCCGAGGCGCAGCTCCCCGGCACGCTGCGCTTCTTCGGCTTCACGGGCGGCGAGAACCAGCCCACCTTGATCATGAACAATGCGTTGGTGGTGGCGAAGGGCAGCGCGATCCAGGGCTTCGCCGATCTCAAGGGCAAGAAGCTCGGCACCCTTCCCGGCATCCAGTGGCGCACCATATCGCGCTACATCGTCCGCAAGGCCGGGCTCGACCCCGACAAGGACATCCAGCTGGTCGAACTGGCGCTGCCGCTTCAAACCCAGGCTCTGATCGCCGGTACGGTTGATGCGCTGTTGTCCATCGAGCCCATGGTCTCCATCGCGCTGGCGACCGGCGAGGTGAAAATCCTCATGGAAAACCCGGCGCAGCGTTTCATCGGCGATCCCTTCTGGGGCGGCACCTCCGCCGTGACCGCCAAGTTCCTGAAAGAGCGCCCGGCCGTGGCGCGCAAGGTGATGGCGGTGATGAATGCCGCCACCGCCAAGCTCCAGGGGAATTTCGACAAATACCGCCCGCTGTTGAACAAATATGCCGGCGTGCCCGAGAATGCTCTGCCCCTGGTGAAGCCGATCCTGTGGCACAGTGAAAGCCAGATCACGGAGCGCGATCTCGACGGCTTCCAGGCTTTCGCCAATATGCTGAAGGACGAGGGCGCCATGGCGGCCGCGCTGGACGTGCGCAAGCTGATGGTGCGCATGAAGGACCTGCCGTGAGACGCGAACATGCGGGCATGCCCGCGAGCTTAGTGCCAGGAGGTGGACAATGGCGGACCGTCTGATCACCGATATCGGGGGCTTGCCCGCGGGTGACATCCCGAAGGAAGAGATGACCCAGCTTTACTGGGAAAAGCTCATGATGGCGATGTTCAATGTCCTGTGGAATAAGGGCATCTTCAATCTCGATGAGTTCCGCCGGGCTGTGGAGCAGATGCCGCCCGATGAATACAAGGCATCGAGCTTCTATGGCCGCCGCCTCGACGCCATGACGGTGCTGCTGGTGGAAAAAGGCTTGGTGAGCCGTGAAGAACTCAGCAGCCGGACCGCCCAAATCCTCGCGTCCGGCAGCCGCGACCATGTCCGCTGAACCCGCCCGCTTCGCCCACGGCGCGCGCGTGCGCATTCTCGACCTCGGCAAACCGGGGCATGTGCGCACGCCGTTCTATGTCAGGGACAAAATCGGCGTCATCGACCATGTGTGCGGAGACTTCGAGAACCCCGAGGAGCGCGCCTACGGCCATGTCGGGGGCGCGCGCATTCCTCTCTATCGCGTGCGTTTCATGCAGCGCGACCTCTGGGACGATTATGGCGGCGAGGCGCATGACAGCCTGGTCATCGAAATCTACAGCCACTGGCTAAGCCCGGCCTGAAATACTGGAGCGGAACCATGACGCAGCACGACGATCATGACCACGATCACGACCACGACCATCATCATGGCGAGGGCCACGCCCCCCATCCCAGCCGTGAAGACGACGACGTGGCGCTCTCTCCCGGAGAAGCCAAGTTCCTGGCGCTGAAGGGCCTGCTGGTGGAGGCGGGCCTCGTGACCGGCGATGAGATCATGCGGCGCCTGGAGGTCAACGACAGGGGCGGCGCCCACCAGGGTGCGCGGATGGTCGCCCGCGCCTGGGTCGATCCTGACTTCAAGACCCGCATGATGGCCAATCCCAAGGCGGCGGCGCTCGAACTGGACATCGCCGTCACCGAGGCGGAACTGATGGTGATCGAGAACACCCAGGATCAGCATAACCTCGTGGTCTGTACCCTCTGCTCCTGCTATCCGCGCTCGCTGCTCGGCGAGCCGCCAGCCTGGTACGTGAGCAAGGCGTATCGCTCCCGCGCGGTGCGCGAGCCGCGCAAGGTGCTGCGGGAGTTCGGCCTCGACTTCCCGGAGCAGGTGGAGGTGCGGGTGCACGATAGCAATGCGGACCTGCGCTACATGATCATGCCGCTCCGGCCGGAGGGCACGGAAGGCATGAGCGAGAGCGAGCTTGCCGCTCTCATTTCCCGCGACAGCCTGGTCGGCGCGGCTCTGCCGGGCCGGGCCGGCTGATCCATTTCGCTCAATTCCTTTGCCAATAACAAGAACAGGTCGGCCATGAACGCCCAAACCAATCCCGCCACCAAGACGTCGTTCCGCGTGGAAGAAGCGACCATCGGTGAGCTTCATGACGCGATCCGCAGCGGCGCCACCACCTGCCTGGACGTGGTGCAGCAGTATATCGCGCGGGTGCGCGCCTATAACGGCGTCTGCACGCGCCTGGTGACGGCCGATGGCGCGCCGGTGGCGCCCGCGCAGGGCACCGTGCGCGGCGGCAAGCCGATCGCCTTCCCGCAAGAGACGGTGAAGGCGTCCGACATCATGCCGGACCTGGACCGCTATGCCGGCCCGCCGCTCGAATACGGGCGCATGGAGACCACCGCCTCAGACCCCTCCGTGCTTCAGCAATATGGCTGGGTGACGGGGATCCCCAACGCCGGACAGGTCAACGCCCTCGCTACCCTCAACATCCGGGGCGAGCGCTCGGTCACCTGCAAGGGCGACTTCGACCTCCACCCCTCCAAGGGCCCTCTGCCAGCCGGCGCCCCGCCGATGTGCGAGGTGTTCCGCCAATTGCCGGACGCCCTGGAGCGAGCGGCGGCGCTGGACGCGGAATTCGGCACCAATCCCGACCTTGAGGCGATGCCCATGTACGGCGTCGTCTTCTCCTTCAAGGACGCCTTCGACGTAAAGGACATGCGCTCCACCGGCGGGGGCGATGCGGCCTACGACATGGACGCGCCGGCGCGCGACCATGTTCTGGTGGACCAGCTGCGCAAGAAGGGCGCCATCATCTTCGCCAAGGCGGTGATGACCGAATACAACGGCCGCGCCGGCAATCCCGGCGGCCGGAACTTTCCCGACAAGGTGCTGCCCTCGGTCCTGGGCTATCAGCGCTCCTCCTGGGGCGGCAATCCCGGCAATCCCTACGACACGACCCGGTCCGCCTCGCTTGGCTCCTCCTCCGGCTCTGCGCTTTCGGTCAGCACCAATCTCGTGATGGCGAGCCTGGGTGAAGAGACCCGTGCCTCGTGCCGAGGCCCCTCGAACCACAACGCGGTGGCGCTGATCCTGCCGCACAAATCCATGATCGGCTTCGATGGCGGGGCCATCGGCGCCGATATCTACGTCGATCGCACGGGCATCCACTGCCGCAGCGTCGTCGATTGCGCCAAGGTTCTGGACGGGCTGAAAGACCCGGAGGCTGGGTATTACGACCCGCGCGATATCTTCAGCACCGTGCCGCGCGCCTCGGTCCTGCCGGCCTATGCGAAGCACGCCAGCGCCCCCGCTTCGCTCAAGGGCCTGAGGTTGGGCATCATTCGCGAATCCATGATCATCCCGCCCGGCTCCAAGACCGAGGGGCCGATCGTCCAGGCGGCGGACCGGGAGATCAAGAGCATCCTGCGCGATACACTTGGCGCGCATCTCGTGGAATCCGCCCACGCCCACTGGACGCCCGACCCCGAGATCGAGCCCATGACGGTGGATTTCCGCACCGCGCTCGCCCGCCTCGTTCCGGTGCTGATGCCCGAGTTGCTGTTCCGCCTGAAGGTGGACGGCACGCCCCTGTTCGAGGACTTCGCCGCCGCCATCGTTCCCACGGAATTCATGCCGGGCAAGGTGTTCGGCTCAGGCCACATGACGCCGATCGACTATTTCGTCGCGTTGGCGGAAGGCAAGATCGCGCCGCCCGCCAATTTCGATCTCATGAGCGTGCAGCAGCAACAGCTCGCCAATGCGTTCCGCTTCCACATCCACCAGTATCTCGGCCGCCGTGCCGACGACTGGAAGGCGCTGGGGTTCGAGGAGACGTTGACCGACTTCGCCGCCCTCAACGCCCGCTCCAAATTCTGGGGCGACGACCAGCGCGCCGGTTTCCGGAACTGGGAGGAAATCACCGACATGCGCAACCGCTTCGACCAGCGCCAGGGCGTGAACGAGCGCATCATGCTGCGCGAGGTGCTGCGCCGCGCCGACATGATGGTGATCTACGAGAACAAGCTCGACGCCCTGGTCCGCCTGCACACGCCGTTTGTCCCCGCGAAGATCGGCGGCGCTGCGCAGCCCCGCACCATGGTCGGGCCCGACGGCACCAACGGGCAGAACCTGCTGCCGGAATCCTTCGACGGCCCGAACGCCGGCCTCACGGAAATCCTGATCCCGGCCGGCTACGTCACCACGGTCTACGACCCGGTGCACGCGCTCGCGCCCGACGGCAAGCGCTGGGTGTCCCAGCCGGCCGATGAGCCGACGCAGATCCCCACGCCGGGCCTGCCGTTCTCGCTGGTGTTCCGGGCCGAGCCCGGCAATGAGGACATCATCCTGAAGGTCGCGTCCGCCTACGAGGCCGCTTCCCACCGCCGCATCTCGCCACCGAATTTCGGGCCGCTGGCGTAGTCTGCGAGCAGCCAGCCGTTCGAAATATTCTCCGTGCTTTTGTTGATCGCACCCATCCGGCGGGCGCTGAATGGACAAAAACTGCATGCCCCCAGCACAAGGGGGCATCAGTTCTCAGAGACATCATCATAAGTCACGGCACCTCTGCCCAGCAGCGTCTCCGCTTTGAGGGCATCGAAAATTTTCTCGATCTGCGTGAAGTGTCGGCGCATGCCGATCACCGGCTTCACCACGCCGCGCGCCATCACCTCCATGCTCTCGATCAGTTCGGTGCGGGTAGAATGGCGGGAGCCGGTGATGGTCTGCTCGGTCTTCACCAGTTCGAACGGGTTAAAAGATACCTCGCCGCGCCCCACGCCGATTACCACCGCACGACCCGAGATGCCGAGGCTACCGACCGCGAGCCGGAAGGTGTCGCCATGGCCTACGTAATCGATTGCAGCATCCACGCCCTTGCCGCCAGACAGGCGCCGCGCCTCCTCGACGGGGTTCTCGACGCCGCGCACGTTGATGGTCTCGTCCGCGCCCCATTCGCGCGCGAACGCCAGCTTCTCATCCGACACGTCGGCAGCGATCACCCGCGCGCCGAACAGCTTGGCCACCTGCACGCCGTGGATGCCGACGCCGCCGCCGGCGCCAATGAGCAGGACGGTATCGTGAGGGTTGACCCGCGCCCTTTCGCGCATGCAGTGCCAATTGGTGTTCACCGCGTCGGCGGCGATAGCGGCAGCCTCATAGCTCAGCCCATCGGGAATATGCAGGAAGTTCTCCGCCGGGAGGCACACGAAGTCGGCGAAGCCGCCGTCACGGGCCGCGCCCACATAGCCGCTGAAGTTCTCGCACAGGGTTTCGCGTCCGCCCCGGCACCAGCGGCAGCGGCCGCAAGTCAGATAGAAATAGACTGTGCAGCGGTCTCCCACGGATAGGCCCGCCACGTTCTGCCCCACGGCGACGATATCCCCGCCCAGTTCGTGACCCATGATGCGCGGTACCGTTCCCCCAAGCCGGCCGGCACGCATGTTGAGCAGCGTGAGCCCGACACCGGCGGCACGTACGCGCATGACCGCCTCGCCCGGTCCCGGACGCGGGTCCGGACGCTGCTCCAGGACGAAAGGCTCGTTCCAATCCTTCATCACCATGGCCTTCATCGTTTCCTCCGCCTTTCGTCTTTCGTTTTTTCTGAATACAAAATACTCGATGCGCGTCGGTGAACACTCAGACAGCTGACGTCGAGATATTTATTTGACCTGAGCCACACCGCCCAATGAACACTTGATATTTCCCGCATGGCGTGCCCGAGACATGTCCACAGTCCATAAAACGAGAATTTAGCATTTGATAAATTAATTGACGATTGGAATTCGCGCTTCTAAATTTCAATCAACAACTATTGCCGCCAAAGGCAAAGTCCGGGGAGAGAAGCATGCCCAAGTTTTCAATGGGCGGGATCATGTCCCGATCCGCGCGAATAAATGCGCTCATTTTTCTGACAACACTGTTGACCTTCTGGAGCGCCTTCGCAAATGCGGCAGACCCGATAAAAATCGGATTTAGTACATCGCTGACGGGAGCGCTGGCGTCGTCCGGGAAGGCCAACCTGCTGGCGCAGCAGATCTGGGCGGAGGAGATCAATGCCAAGGGCGGGCTGCTCGGCCGGCAGGTGCAACTGATCTATTACGACGACCAGACCAATGCCGCGACCGTGCCTGGCATCTACGCCAAGCTGCTGGACGTGGATAAGGTCGACCTGCTCATGGGCGCGGCCACCAACATCATCGTCGCGGCCATGCCGACCATCATGCAACGGCAGAAGCTGGTGATGGTGTTGGTGGCGCTGGGCAGCAATGACGAATTCAAATACCCCCGCTACTTCCAGACTGCAGCATGGGGCCCCGACGCCAAGGGCGTAATCCCCAACGCCTTCTTCGACGTGGCGAAGACCATCCAGCCGCGCCCCAAGACCGTGGCGCTGGTGGGCGCCGATGCGGAATTTTCCAATAATGTCCTGATCGGCGCCCGCGCCGCCGCGCTGAAGAACGATTTCAAAATCGTCTACGACAAGAGCTACCCGCCAAACAACGTGGACTTCACCTCCATCGTCCGGGCGATTCAGGCGACCAAGCCCGACCTGGTGTTCCTCGCGGGCTACCCCATCGACTCCGCCGGCATGGTCCGAGCGGCGAACGAGGTAGGCCTGAAGGCCCAGTTGTTTGGGGGCGGCATGGTGGGCATGCAGTACGCCACCTTCATGCAGCAATTGTCCGACAAGCTGGACCGGGTGGTGAACTACACGCTGTACGTTCCGAGCCCGAAGATGAATTTCCCGGGCATCGAGGCGTTCCTGAAGACCTATCAGGCCCGCGCCCCGGCGCAGAACACGGACCCCCTCGGCTTTTACCAGCCGCCATTTGCCTACGCCGCTATGCAGGTGTTGGAGCAGGCCATCAAGCAGACAGGCGGCCTCGATGACGGCAAGCTCGCGGATTACATCCACAAGAATGCCTTCGAGACCATCGTCGGGCAAATTCGTTTCGATGAACGCGGAGAATGGGCGGATCCGCGTTTGCTAATGGTGCAGTTCCAGAACATCCAAGGAAATGGCCTCGATCAGTTCTTGAAACCAGGCAAGCAGGTGATCCTGTTCCCCCCGGAGTACAAGGATGGGGACCTCCAGTACCCCTACTCGAAGTAGCCGCCAGGGGCCTGACGCGGCCAGCCGCGTCAGGCCGGCTCGACTTTGCCTCACGCTTATCCACCCGAAGCGCGATAAAGATGGCGCGGGTAATTTCTGGTCGAGCAGGATGCCACACATCGGTTGTCTCGCTAGAGCCCCCACGTCGAAGCCGCAATAGACGAAGCCGAATACTTTAACCGCGCCCATGCCGGCCCACTTAGCGCCCTAATTGTTTAGCCTCACAGCGTGCTGGTGTATCGTTGTGCCATCGGAGAGGGGCGCGCTATGGGCCCGGAGAGCTTGAATCACGCCGCGATCACATCCGCAAATTTATGGGCCACGCCTAGTGCGATCGCCCTCGCTCACCAGGTGGGAAGCGAGGGCGATCTTTATTGCTCGTTGTTGAGCCCGCGGGGGTTAGCGGCTCTTTTTGTAAAGTTTGGCGGCTATCTCATACATTTCTTCGGGAGCATAGTTGGGGGCAAAAGCGGAAGGGGTGCCTTCAAGGTCGGGGATTTTCCCGCCATCGGGCATTCCCTCTACCACTTGCAAGTCCCCCGGAGGGTCACCGGGTAGAGCCTTCTCGCCCTTACCCCAAATCAAAGCCATGTCGCGATAATCGGACTCGCTGAAGCTATACAGTCGGCGGTGAGAGCCCTCAGCAAGATACTTCTGCGACTCCGGAATACGATCGAGATTGATATTCGGCACGGGAAGCATCTTCTCGATTTCGACACCCGTCAGCTTCTTAAGCGCCAGTGCATAGGCATGTGCATGGACGCTGCCACGAACGAGAAGATAGCCGCACACCTCTCGGCCGGTTGGCTCGGTCATGGTCTCGTAAACGCGCAATTTGTGAAGCCGCGCGCCGCACTCCAGGTGAAAATTATGGAGAAGATCGAAAATGACATTTCCGGTCGTCGTAACGAAGTCCATATTCCAGGACGTGCCGTTGCTGTTCATGGGCATGGCGCCGCCCCCATTTGAGAAGAACGAAGCGGCGAGCCGGATATCCTGCATATCGGCGAAGGGAGCGTCTCCGATGTCGACGTCTTCGGTCGGATCGCCCGGACCATTGCTCAAAAGCGCGACGCCGTTGCTGACCAATTCCACATGCCCAAGCTCCTCCGCCGTGATGGCCGCGACCAAGCTGTAAAACGGTTTAAGCTTGGTCTTATTGCGAAAGTTGAAGCTCTGAAACATATAGTTCCCGAGCGTCGACATCTCCCCGTACTTTCCCCCCAAAAGTTCTTGAAGCGCAGATCCAGCATTTGGATTGGGGGCGGCTGGAATAGGTAGTTCAGCTTGCAATTTATCAACGCGCATAAACATAGATTAATCTCCGCCGTCGTAATGACACCACAGAACAGCGGGAAGTAAAATTAGTTACAACTTGAGCTAAACCGCATATTAATCAATTAAATTGATTTTTTATCCTTTATCAATCAGCTTTAAAATTTAACAGCCAGTGTCCTAGCTGGACAAACCGCCTCAGCTAACGGTGTACAGTAAATATTGATGAAGAGGTTGATGGCGGCGATTACGGTGCCGGACGCATCGAGCAACGAGGCAACGCTGCCCTGGAAGTTTGCGAGGGCACCGTGCTCGACATTGAACCGTCCGGCGCCTCGGGTCAGGTCCTCCACCATAATCGGGAAGAGTGCGCGGAACATCGTCGGGCTCCGCGCACTCTGGGCTAATCCGAGCAACAGACCACTGCCCCTTGGACGGTGACAGTCGTCGTAAGGGTTACCCGAGCCGCGAAGAATGTAAGGGTGGTGCGCTATCGAAATCGGTGCGTGCGAACTCCTCGGCAAGATAGTCCACGAGGGCACGCACTTTTCGTGACAGCAGCCGATTATGGGTGAAGACGGCGTTGATCGGAAGCGGAGGCAATTGGTGGTCAGATAGGACCACCTTTAATTTCCCTGCCTCGATCAACCTCATAACCGACCAAGCCGGTGTGTAGACGAGCCCGGCCCCCTCTACTGCGGCGGCGACAACGCCATCGACGGTGTTTGAACGCATCCGCACCGGCACCTGGACTTGCGTGGGTTTGTCTCCGTCGAGCAATTGCCATTCCGAACTGATGGCGTGCTCGGTGTAGATGAGGCAGTCGTGATCGGACAAATTGGCGAGCGAACGCGGCGTGCCGCGTTGCTCAAGATAAACCGGTGCAGCGCAAACGATCCATCTCAGCGCTCCGAGCTTACGAATGATGAGGCTCGAATCGACCATCGGGCCGATACGGACCGCGACATCGATACCTTCATCGATAAAGTTGAGCTGTCGATCAGCCAGGATCACGTCCAGGGTGATTTTCGGGTACATCACGGCAAACTTGGCGAGCAGCGGCAGCATGAAGAACCGGCCAAAAAGCGTGTGTCCGGAAACGTGAAGACGGCCGACCGGCGTTTCCGCGTCCGTCAGCAGTTCGGCCTCCATCTCGTCGATCTCGGTCAGGATGCGCTTCGACTTATCATAGTAGCGCTGGCCGGCCTCCGTGAGCGCCAGCGCTCGCGTGGTTCGAAGCAGAAGCTTTGTTCCCACGCGCTCTTCGAGCGCCGACAGGTGCCGGCTGACTGAGGACAACGAAACGCCGGTCTTTCGCGCAGCACCCGAAAGGCTCCCCGTATCGATTGCTGCCACGAAAAGGGCCATCGTGTCCGTCCGATCCACGAAATCTCTCCTTCTCGTTCAGCGCCACCCGGCAGCATGGCGATTAACGTCAAATCTGCAAGGGTCGTTGCCAGATTTATCGACTTCCAAGAAGGGTCGCGATCCGTACAATCAGCTCCAAGCAAGACGAAGAAGGCGCCTGGACTCCATGCCGGTCGCCTGCAAGAGGAGGCAACAATGCGTTTTGGCTTGTTCGGGAGCGCCCAGTCAGACAGCGCCAATCTTGGAGCCGGGATCGGGCAGGGATTTCACGACTTTATCGATTTCAATGTCGAAGCGGAGCGGCTCGGCTACTACAGCACATTTCTGGTGGAGCATCATTTCACCGGCTGGGGCCAGGTGTCATCCACGCTGAACCTGCTGACCTGGCTCGCCGCACGCACGACGTCTCTGCGCGTCGGCACGGCCACCATGGTGCTGCCGTGGCACAATCCGGTGTTGCTTTCCGAGCAGGTCGCCACGCTCGAACTGCTGTCTGGCGGCCGCCTGGATTTGGGTGTCGGCAAGGGCTATCGCCACACCGAGTTCAACGGCTTCAATATTCCGATCGAAGACTCCGAGGCGCGTTTCGACGAAGCCCTGGATGTCATGCTCAAGGCATGGGGCGCCAAGGCGCGCTTCTCGCATCACGGTCGGTTCTGGACGTTCAACGACGTCATTGTCGAGCCGAATATCCCGGCGCGGCCGGCGATGTGGATGGGCGCGGGCAGCGAACCGTCCATTCGCAAGGTCGCCGGGCGCGGGTTCAACCTGCTCCTGGACCAGTTCGCCGATGCCAAGCTCATCGGCCAGCGCATCGACATATTCAAGAATACGATCAAGGAGCTGGGGCGCGCCTACAATCCCCGCGAGGTCGCTGTGGCGCGCGACCTGTACATCGCCAAGGACGAGCAGGATAAGCAGGCCGCGCTCGAAAGGCTGAATGGGGCTCGTCGGCGCACGATCGATCAGTCACGCGCGCCGAACCAGGCGAAAGGCTCGCACATCCTGTCTTATGCTGACAGGGGCGGGCTGCCCTCGACCGAGAGCACGCTGATCGGAACCATCGAGGAAATCCGCGACAAGGTTGCGGCGCTGCGTGAGGCGGGAGTCGAGTACCTCATTGTCACCATCCTTGGCGGCTCCCGACACACGCTGCATCGGTTCGCCACCGAGATCATGCCAGAATTCGGGCGCGATCCGCTCAAAGAGCTAGGTCCCGCCGAGTTCGCTGGGGTCCGGGGAGAGTAAAGATGACTGTTCTCCGCCAGGAATACCGCGACGGGATGGCCCAACTTGGTGCCGCCGTGAACATCATCACGACAGACGGCCCGGCCGGCCGATCGGGAATGACGGCAAGCGCCGTGGTCAGCGTCACTGACGATCCGCCCACGCTCGCCGTTTGCATCAATCGATCGAGTCGCAACAACCAGATCATGAAGCTCAACGGCGTGTTGGCGGTGAACACGCTCGGCTCCAACCAACGCAACGTCTCGAACATCTTCACCGGTGTTACGGGCTGTGCGTACGAAGAGCGATTCAAGACCGGCGTATGGCACGCCCTCGCAACCGGAGCGCCAATTCTGAAGGGTACGGCCGTTTCCTTCGACTGCCGAATCACCGACGTCATCGAGAAGGGAACCCACACGATCTTCTTCGCTGAAGTCGAAGCCGTCCAAATTGATGGGGAGAGGGAAGGCCTCATTTACTTTGGCCGGAACTATCATCGGGTCGGAAACGCCACTCAGGCCGTTCGGCAAGGCGTTTGAGTAAAGCGGGCGCTAACCATTAGGTCATATCTCCGCGTTTGAGAATGCGTTCAGCCCGCAAAGGAACATAACAATGAATGTCGGTGTCATCGGTCTCGGCATCATGGGCAGCGCCATGTCGGTCAACCTTGTGCGCTGCGGCTTCAAGGTCGTCGGATATGATCCGGCGGCATCCGCCGTCGCCCGCGTGCAAGCCGCTGGTATTGACACGGCTTCGTCGGCGGCGGAGGTCGTAACGCAGGCCGATCTGGTGTTGACGAGCCTGGCCTCGCTCGCAGCCGTGCGGGAAACGGCATCCATCATTCTTGAGCATGCGTCTTCACCGCGGATCGTCATCGAGACGAGCACGTTGCCGCTTTCGGATAAATTGGCCTTCCGCGATGCTCTTGCGGCGGGCGGCCACATGGCGCTGGATTGCCCGCTGCTCGGCACCGGGCCCCATGCCGAGCGCGCCGAGCTTGTGATCTATGCGAGCGGCAATACAGCGGCGCAGTCCTTCGCCCGACCGGTGTTTGACGCCATTGGCAAGAAGACCTTCGACCTCGGCGCTTACGGCAATGGCACGCGCATGAAGCTCGTCAACAACCACATGATCTCGATCTATAACGCGGCTGCCGGCGAGACGATGGTTTTCGGCATGCAGGCCGGTCTCGACCCGCAGATGATCATCGATGTGATCAATGCCGGCGTGACAACCAAGGTGTTCGAGTTCCTTGCGCCAATGGTTGCAGCGGACCGCTACGACCCGCCGACCATGAAGATTGCGGTCTGGCACAAGGACATCGCAGCCATCGGCGCCCTCGCGCACGACGTCGGCGCGCCGCTTCCGATGTTTGACGCCGCGCGCCCGCTCTACGCCGCGGCTCTTGCCGCCGGGCAAGGCGATCTCGACAAGGCCTCGACGGCCCGGGTCATCGAGCGAATGGCGGGGATCACGCGATCGCCGAAAGCATCAAGCTGAAGCTGGGATTCAAGAAGGGCGAGCATGACGACGCGATTTGAGTCGTGAGCGCGGGCGCATAGGCGTCTCCAGCTTGAAACTTATCAGCAATCGTCTGCCGAACGCGAGGCCCGGCCCGCTAGACATAGGGCGGAGGTCGCACTGGCGATTAATGTCAATCCAATGCGGCTTGTGACATTGGCGAATGAAATCAAAGCAGGTGGACGATCATCATCTACCAGCGCACGATGCGGGGGGCGAGAACGGCACCTGTCGCGGCGAGGCCCAATATCGCGATGCTGTACCAGGTGGCGACGAAGAGGGGGGAATCGTCCGGGCAGTGTGCGGCATAAAAGGCGGCCGCCAATGCGCCGGCCAGCAACCCGCCCACCGCCCCGGCCAGGAGTGGCCGTGTGGGCGCACCATGGCGCAGGGTCAATAGAAAGACCACCAGCGGCGCGATGCCCATGAGGGGAATGAATGTCAGGCATAGCATGCTGTTGACGCCCATGAGGCGCGCAGCCCAGTCTGCCGGCGGAACCGCGAAAAGCTCAAGTCCCACGGCAGCGATCAGAAGCAGCGGTGCCGTCAGCAGCCATGGCAGCAACGCGCGGACATTCCCGCCGGGACGCGCCAGGGCGCACAGAAGGCCGAAAGCGCTGGCCGCGAGCGCCAAGGTCACCACGAACTTGAATATGAAACGTGCCGTTTCCAACGAGGCGAGGGCATCCGGGCGTGGGCCGAGCGTGACAAAGAACACTGCGCCGGCGAGCACGACGGCCAACCCGCCAGCGAGCCGCCACGCGGTGGCCAACGGCATGGGCCTGCGCCCGGTATCCGCCGCCATCACCCTGATGAGATCGTCAGTCTTCATCTCAGTCCCGTCCAAAGCGCCGCGCGATCGCGGCCAGTCCACGATGTAAGGCGACCCGCACCGCCCCTTCGTTCATGCCCAGTTTCAGCGCCGCCTCCTCGATCGAACAGCCTTCGACCGAAATGGCGGCAACCACGGAGCGCTGTCCCGGCGCCAGCGCATCGAGCGCGTGGCCGATATCACGATCGCTTGCCGTCTCGGCCTCCGGCTGCGCATAGGTCTCCGCAATATCGTCGACATCGATCTCCACCCGCCGGCCGCGCCGCCGGAAGGCGTCGATCAGCTTGAACCGCGCGATGGCGTAGACCCAGGGCAAGACCGCCGAATCGGACATCCATGTGTGGCGCTTCAGGTGAATTGCCAGCAGCGTCTCCTGCACCACATCCTCAGGGTCGACCCCGCCATGCGAAATTCTCCGGCGGACATAGGACCGAATAAAACCCGAGACCCGGTCGAGAAACAGGGCGTAGGCGCGCTGATCGCCCGCAATCGCGGCCCGCAGCAAATCGGCAAGTTCGTTTTCGGTCTTGCCGTTCAACGCGGGTATCTCCCATTCGCGCGTTCGCGCCCCCTTGTTACGAGGGCGCGAAAATATTGTCCAAGCGGATGACTGATCTCATCACAACTTCGTGTCGAACAGCCATGTAACACGCCCTCGTCTCGCATCGAATGACCCTCCGTAGAGCCGATGACGGCCTGCGGCTGATATCAACTGGAGACGACCCATGACCCGCACAACCCTTGCTTTCGCGCTCGCCGGCTCGCTTGCCACCGCGCTCGCAGGCGCCGCTTTCGCCGCCCCGCTCGCGCCGGAAAAGATGGTCGGCAACGAGAAGTGCTACGGCGTCGCCCTGAAGGGCCAGAATGACTGCGCGGCGGGTGCCGGCACCACCTGCGCCGGAACCTCGACCTCGGATTACCAGGGCAATGCCTGGAAAGCGGTTCCCAAGGGCACCTGCGTCTCCATGAAGGGCGGCATGAATATGGGCTCGCTCACCCCGATCAAGGCCTGATCCGGCACGGGGGGTCCGCGTCGCGGGTCCCCCTTCCCGCTCAACGTTCCACCTCATATCGGCCGGGAGTTCGCAAATGATCGCCGCTGTTGCCACGCCAGAACGCCTGCCGGCTCGCGCCGGCCTCGGCCTCAAGCCCGAGCATTACGGCTATGTGCTGGACCAGCGGCCCGATGTCGGTTTCTTCGAGGTTCACGCCGAAAACTACATGGGCGCCGGCGGGCCGCCGCATCGCTATCTGGAAGCCGTCGCGGGGCTCTATCCGCTCTCCCTTCATGGCGTCGGCCTGTCGATCGGCGCGGCGCGCCCGCTCGACACGGCGCACCTGTCGCGACTGCGCGCACTGGTTGAGCGCTACCGACCGCGGAGCTTTTCCGAACACCTCGCGTGGTCGACGCATGACAGCGGCTTCCTGAACGATCTGCTCCCGCTGCCCTACACGCACGAGACGCTGGCGCGGGTCATCGACCATGTCGACGCGGCGCAGCAGGCCATCGGGCAAAGGCTGCTGCTAGAAAACCCCTCCACCTATGTGCTGTTCGAAGACAGCACCATCGATGAGATCGACTTCCTGGAAGCGATTGCCGCGCGCACCGGCTGCGGGCTGTTGCTGGACGTCAACAATGTGATGGTGTCCTGCGTCAATCACCGGCTGGAGCCTCACGCCTATATCGATCGCTTCCCGGTCGAGCATGTCGGCGAAATCCACCTCGCCGGTTATGACGAGACCACCGACGGGGTCGGCGACCGGCTGCTGATCGACGCCCACGGTTCGCCGGTGAAAACCGATGTCATGGCTTTGTACGCCTACACCCTGGGACGCACCGGGCCGGTGCCCACGCTGATCGAGTGGGACAATGACGTGCCGGACTTTGCCACGCTTCACGCCGAGGCCGTGCGGGCCGATGCGCAGATCGCCCGCGAGGCGGCGCGGCGGCGCGGCGGAACCTCCAGATACGGGCGGCGTAAGCCATGAGTTTCTCGTCCAGCCAGGAGGATTTCGCACAGGCGCTGCTCCATGCCGAACGCGCGCTGCCGGCCGGCATTACCACAGCACGCGGGACGGCCGATGCCGCCCGCTTCGCGGTCTATCGCAACAATGTCCACGTCGGGCTGACCAAGGCGCTGGCCCAGCGCTTTCCCGTCGCGGAGCGGCTAGTGGGCACCCAGTTCTTCGCGGGAATGGCGCGCGCCTATGTGCAGGACAACAAGCCGGCCTCGCCGCTGATCATCGCGTATGGCGACGATTTTCCTGACTTCATCGCGGCTTTCCCGCCCGCGTGCGAGGTGCCGTATCTGGCGGATGTCGCACGGTTGGAGGCGGCATGGACCTGCGCCTATCACGCGGCGGACGCGCCATTTCTCGGGCTTGCCCGGCTCGCGGCCCTTCCGCCGGAGGTTCTGCCCACCGTGCGGCTCGCTGCCCATCCGTCTGCGGCTCTCGTCCATTCGCCTTATCCGGTTGGGTCGATCTGGGCGGCACATCAGGAGGCCGACGTAGCGGCGGTGAGCGAATGGCGGCCCGAGACAGTACTTGTGGTGCGGCCGGACATGACCGTGATGCTCCACATGCTGCCATTTCAGGACGGCGTCTTCGCACACGAGGTGTTGGCGGGGGCGACCCTTGGCGCGGCCGCCGAAATCGCGCTTGCCCGGCAGGCTGCCTTCGACTTCGGCGCGGCGCTCGTCGGCCTCCTCGCGCTCGGCGCCTTTGTGGACATTCTTGAAGGGGACGCCCCATGAACACTGAAACCATTCACATTCCGCACCGCAGGATTTCTCCGATCCCGCGTGTCATCGGGCGGGCGGATGATCTGCTGGCCTCAATCCCGAAGGCGCTGCCGCTGCTGGTTTTGCGTGTCGCTCTGGCGGTTCCGTTCTTCATGTCGGGCCTGACCAAATGGGAGGGTTTCCTCACCCTTTCCTCTGGCGCGCGCTTTCTGTTCGAGGAGGAATTCCGGCTCCATCTTTTCGGCGCCGAATTTCCCTATCCCTTCCCTTTGGTTATGGCGGCGGTGGCCGGGGTCGGCGAAATCCTGCTGCCGATCCTTCTGGCTCTCGGCTTCGCCACACGCTTTGCGGCGCTGGGCCTGCTGATCATGACCATGGTCATCCAGATCACCATCCCCGAAGGTTGGGCGAATTTTCATCTGCCTTGGGCGGCGATGTCGTTTGCCCTGGTGGTTTTCGGCGGCGGCACGCTCGGGGTGGACACGCTCTTTCGCAGATGGGACACGGCGCCCTCAACGGAAGAGATGAATCCAGCCAAATCTACTTAAGGAAAGTGCATCCGAGCGTGAGAGGTGAACCTTCTCGGCTCCATCGGGCCAATAGGTTGAACGGTTATGTGCGCGCCGAACAACATTTGGCTCGACGTCCGCAAGGGCGGTCTCGATCACATCCACTGAGTAGCTCCGCTGGTTCAAAATCGAACTGGCAGAGGCGCGAAACCCATGTCACGTCATCTGCTCCTGCGCGAAACCCATTCGCCTGTGGAACTGTTAAAGGCGTTCTCGCTGAGCATCTTCTTGTTAGAGCGGACCGAGGAAAACACGCGTTCGCTTGTTCCCGTGGCTTGGCATTGAGAACAGCGATATCGGTCAGTTGCATTTGTAGGCATCTCAAATCAGCGAATAGCGAAATGCCTACATTTTCGTGAGATGCAACGACACGCCTGCCCACGCGTGAGACGCCGCGATCTTGGAGTCCTTTTTCGGACACCGAAGCCCAAGCCATTGATTTTAAGGATGAACTGGAGCGGGCGGCGGGAATCGAACCCGCGACATACAGCTTGGGAAGCTGTCGTTCTACCACTGAACTACGCCCGCGACGGCGCGAACAATAGCCAAGGGCAGGCGCTCACAGCAAGTGCCATCTGGCGCCGTCCACGGGGGATTGCAACCGCCCCGTGGTGTTGAAGGCGTACCGCCGCTTCCAACCGAAGGGGCGGCGCTTTAAGGTTGGGCTTATGCATGAGCACTCCCTTCCTGGCAGCGTGGTTGCGCCGCCGCCCGCCCAGCCCCGTTTCAGCTCGGTGTTCCAGAGCTTCGAGACCAGCGCCGCCGGGAGCACGGGTCCCGCCCGGCTCGCGGCACTGCGGGCGGAATTGGGCGCACGCGGCGTGCAGGGCTATGTGATCCCGCGCGCGGATGCGCACCAGAACGAATATGTCGCCCCCGGCGAGGAACGCCTCGCCTGGCTTACCGGCTTCACCGGCTCTGCCGGCCTGTGCGTGGTGCTTGAGAGCCATGCAGCCCTCTTCGTGGATGGGCGCTACACGCTGCAGGCGCCCGCCCAAGTGGACACGGAGGCTTTCACCATCGTTCCGCTGGCGGAAACGACGCCGGAACGATGGATCGAAGCTCACCTTCCGAAGGGTGCGACCCTCGCCTTCGATCCCTGGCGGACCACCCTCGATGGGCGAGAGAAGCTTGCGGGAGCCGTGGCAGCGATCGGCGGCATACTGGTGGCACTGGACGAAGACCCCCTTGCCGCCGTGTGGACCGACCGCCCCCCGGCGCCCGCCGAGCCGGTGCGTCTGCTGGATCCCGCGCTTGCCGGCGAAGCGACAGCAGCGAAGCTGCTGCGGGTCGGGGCGGCGCTGCGCAAAGAGAAGGTGGATTTTGCGCTGATTTCAGATGCCCATGCAGTTGCATGGCTGTTCAACATACGCGGGTCGGATGTCGCCCACACCCCGATCCCCCTCGCCTGGGCCATCGTTCCGGCGGAAGGACGCCCCACTTTGTTGCTGGGAGCCTCCCAAGCCTCTCATTCCGTGCGCGCGGTGCTTCTCGACATTGCCGACATCGCGTCCTCCAGCGCGCTTGAGGAGACGCTGACCCGTCTCTCCCCCGGCCGCACAGTCCGCCTCGATCAGGCCACGGCGCCGGTGCATCTTGCCTTCGTCATCGAGCGCGCCGGAGGCACGGTGTCGAAGGGCGCGGATCCCATCGCCCTTCTCAAGGCCGTCAAGAATCCCGCCGAAATCGCAGGGATGCGCCTCGCCCATATGCGCGACGGGGTTGCGCTGGCGCGCTTCCTCCATTGGTTCGCGACGACGGCGCCGGGCGGCCTCAGCGAAATCGATATGGTGGAGGCGCTGGAAACCTTCCGGCGCGAATGCGGCGGGCTGAACGACGTCTCGTTTCCGACCATTTCCGGTTCGGGTCCCAATGGCGCCATCGTCCACTATCGGGTGAACCGGGACTCCAATCGCGCGCTCGGAACAAATGAACTGTTCCTGTTGGATTCCGGCGCCCAGTATGACGAGGGCACCACCGACGTGACGCGGACCCTCGTTGTGGGGACGCCGACGCAGGAGATGCGGGAACATTACACTTTGGTCCTCAAGGGCCATATCGCGGTGTCCCGCGCCGTCTTTCCGGAAGGCACGAGTGGCGCGCAGATCGATCCGTTCGCGCGTCAGTTTCTCTGGGCGCGCGGGTTGGATTTCGAGCACGGAACCGGCCATGGCGTCGGCGCCGGCCTCTCGGTGCATGAAGGGCCGGCCCGGATCTCGAAGCTCGGCCATGTGGCGCTGAAGGCCGGAATGATCCTCTCCAACGAGCCGGGCTATTACAAAACCGGCTCCTATGGCATCCGGATCGAAAATCTCGTTTTGGTGGAGCCGCGCGCGCCGGGTGGCGACCGCCCCTCGCTGGGCTTCGCCACGCTGACCCTCGCGCCCTATGAGCAAAGGCTCATAGACACCGCTTTGCTCACGTCGGAGGAGCGGGACTGGATCGACCGCTACCATCAGGATGTCGCGGCAATCATCGGCCCGCGCGTGGAGCCGCCGGTGCGGGATTGGCTGATATCGGCCACCGCACCGCTGGTTTGAGCAATCGGTCAATAGTTACGCTGCGGAAGCACGAATCGCGAAGACTGTGTTCCAATGAAGGAACCTTTGCTGTGGCTCAACGTTACCTTGACCGACACAAATCGGGAGGACTTGAACCATGTTGTCGACCATTCTCGTAGTCGTGCTTGTTCTTCTTTTGGTGGGTGCGTTGCCGAACTGGGGCTATAGCCGCAGTTGGGGCTACGGACCGGGTGGCATACTCGGCGTGCTGCTGATCGTTGTGATCGTGCTGGCGCTCACTGGCCGCGTCTAGCCAGAAGAACCGCACACCTTCCGACTCATCCGGAATCAGGAAAGTGTGTCGGCCGACGCCGGCACATACGTAACGGCCCGCCCCATTGCTGGGGCGGGCCGTCGATTTTTCCGTCGCGGTCACGCGGTCGCGGTTATGACCCGACCGACCTTCTCGATCAGTTCACCGATCTGATCTTCCGAGATGATCAGCGGGGGGCTCATGGCGAGCGTATCCCCGGTGGCGCGGATCATGATGCCCTGCTCGTGGAAAGCATTCTCCAGGGCTGCGTAACCGCGCAAGCCGGGTTTCCCGTCGGTGGATGCCAGATCGATGCCCACCGTGATGCCGACAGTGCGGATATCCAGCACACCCGGCTTTTCCCGAAGCGACATCACAGCGTCAGCCCAGATGGGCTCCAGTGCCTTCGCTCGGGCGAACAGGTCTTCCTTGGCATAGAGATCCAGCGTCGCGAGGCCCGCCGCGCAGGCCAGCGGATGCGCCGAATAGGTATAGCCGTGGAAGAGTTCGATCACATGCTCGGGTCCACGCATGAAGGCATCGTGGATTGCGCCACGCACCAGCACACCGCCCATGGGCACAGAGCCCGAGGTGACGCCCTTGGCGAAGGTGATCATGTCGGGAATGACACCATAGCGTTCGGCGGCGAAGGCGTAGCCGAGGCGGCCGTAGCCGGTGATGACCTCGTCGAAAATCAGCAGGATGCCGTGCTTGTCGCAGATGTCGCGCAAGCGCTGCAGATAGCCCTTGGGACACGGGATCACGCCCGTGGAGCCGGCCATCGGCTCGACGATCACCGCTGCGATGGTGGAGGCGTCATGCAGGCCGACGAGACGCTCAAGTTCGTCCGCGAAGTGCGCGCCGTATTCCGGCTCGCCCTTGGTGAAGGCCTGCTTGCTGCGGTCATAGGTGGCAGGAAGATGGTCCACGCCCGCCAGCAAGGTGCCGAACGCCTTGCGATTGGGGACGATGCCGCCCACGCTGATGCCGCCGAAACCGACGCCGTGATAACCGCGCTCACGCCCGATGAGGCGCGTACGGGACCCCTGCCCGGTCACATTGTGATAGGCGAGCGCGATTTTCAGCGCCGTATCCACCGCTTCCGACCCGGAATTGCAGAAAAACACATGGTCCAGATCGCCCGGCGCCAGCTCCGCGATGCGGCTTGCCAGCGTGAAGGCGGACGGATGGCCGTATTGGAACGTCGGGGCGAAATCCAGTTCGGTCGCGGCGGTGCGGATCGCCTCCACCACCGGCGCACGATTATGCCCGGTGTTGGTGCACCAGAGGCCGGCGGTGCCATCGAGAATGGCCCGGCCTTCCGGCGTAAAATAGTGCATATCCTTGGCGCGAGACACCAAACGGGGCCGCTTCTTGAAGGAGCGGTTCGACGTGAAGGGCATCCAGAAGGCTTCCAGGTCATTCGGGACCAAGTCAGCCGCCGTCCGGTCCAACACCTCATCCAAAGCCATGTTCTTCTCCTCGTCGCCTTATCGGGGCGATCCTGCGCGGCCTCACATTCGCCGCTCTCCTCGGAAGGTTATCAGCGCACACGTCGGGAGGAAACAGCCGTTGAACATCAGCACCTCTTGCGCGAGAGGCCCATGTGGCCGAAAACAGGATCTGACTTAAGGTCAATTCGCGCTGATACCTCCACCTGGGCGCCTTTACTCCAAGCCACCGACGAGACCCGTGACGATCCTTTCCCTGGAACCCGCAAGCCCAAACGTTGAAACCCTGCCGCCAGCAAAGCCGGCGGTCGCGGCAGAAGCGGACGTGCGCGCGGCTTTGGGTCGGGTATTGGCGGCAGAGGAATTTGTGTCCTCTCCCCGTTTGGCGGACTTCCTGCGCTTCATCGTCGAAGCCACGCTTTCGGGCCGCGCCGAGGAGATCAAGGGCTACACCATTGCGGTCGAGGCCTTGGGCCGGCCATTCTCCTTCGACCCACAGAGTGACCCGATCGTACGGGTAGAGGCAACGCGGCTGCGCCGTGCCCTCGAACGCTATTACAGCACTGCCAGTTCTGACGAGACGCTCGAAATCGTCGTGCCCAAGGGCAGCTATGTGCCAAGCTTCCGCGCCCGCGGCACAGCGGTCGAAACGCCTCCGGCGGCGCTCCCACCGGCCGTGGTGCCTCTCCCGCACCCACCGGCGCGCCGGTCCGGTGCCTGGGCGGCGGTTGCCGGCCTTGCGCTCCTCGTCGGCGGTCTCCTGGCCTGGCTCGGGCTCGCAGGCTTCGAGATCGGGGTTGAGAACGGGCCGAACACGGTCACGGTGACCCTCGGGGGGCGTCCCACCACCGCTGCCGAGCTGGCTGACCGGATGGGCATGCCCATCCTTGAGGTGCGCCCGTTTGAACTCGCCGGAGCCTCAGCGCCGGGGCAGGATGAAATTCACACACTTGAAGTGCGCCTGCGCGACGCGTTCTCGCGGTTTGACTTCGTGGACGTCATGGCGGCCGGCCCCGAAGCTTCGCAGCGGGAATGCCGGGGCGCGCCGCCGCGCTCGATATTCTCCCTCGGCGGCCTCGCCGAAGGTCACGCGGACGGAACATTCTCCCTTCTGCTGCGGGTGTCCGACCGCTGTGGCGGCAACATCATCTGGTCCAAAGAGCTGGAAGGCCTGAAGCGCGGGCCGGAGCGCTCTGCCACCGAGCAGCGGGTGGTTCGCGACGTCGCCTCCTCCCTCATGGAATTCTATTCCGCGCTCCCAACCCGCTCCCGCGCCCAGGCTCGGGCGGAAGCGCCCGAATCAGGTTTCGGCTGCATCTCCCAGGCCTTCGCCGTGCAGCGCGGCGATGAGACCGCATCCGCTTCCGCGGCGCGGGCTTGCCTCGACCGGCTGGTGGCGCGGGACAACGGGTTCGGCATCGTTCATTCGGTCAAGGCAATGATGCTTCTGGACGAGGCGCGCGCTGCCATCGACCGCGATCCAGACCTCGCCGTGCTCAAGCAGATGCAGCACGAGGCGGAACTCGGCGCCGATCTCTCGCCGACCAGCGCCTTTGCCGCCAAGATTCTCGCAAACGTGGATTTCTTCCGTGGCGAGCGTGAAGCGGCGCTGGCTGCCGCCGAGCGCGCCGTGGCCTTGAACCCTCTGGATTATGATGTGGCGGCCGCAGCCGGAAGCATCATGATCGGCCTTGGTAAGGCGGATCAGGGGGAGGCACTTCTCTCGTATGCGCGCGAGCACGGTGCGGCGCAGACCCAGCTCCAGAACATCTATCTCGCGGTCGCCGCTTTCCTGCGCGCGGACCAGGTCGCCGCCGGCAACGCGCTGCCGCCGCTTGAGGTGCGCCCCACCACAGAGACCCGCATCGCGCTGGCGCTGGCGCTGAATGTTCTTGGCCGACCTGACGATGAGCGCCGCGTCGTCGCGGCCCTGGTTCACGACACGCCGGGCGGCCTTGCCGGGGTCCAGCGCGTGGTACGCCGCATGCTGCCCTGGAACGAAAGTGCGATCCGCGTGCTGGGCGAACTGGAAGCGGCAGGTCTGGCCCGCGACCTGCGCGCGCCCCTCGCCTCCAAAGGCTGAAACACCAATAGCTTCGCTCCCCCTCGCCCCTCCGGGCGAAAGGGAGACAAGTCGAATGGTCCTAAAGGATGTATCGGCTCAGGTCGGCGTTCTTGGCGAGGTCCCCCACCCGGTCGCGCACATAGGCGGCGTCGATGGTCACGGTTTCGCCGGCACGGTCGGTGGCGGAGAAGGACAGGTCGTCCAGTACCCGCTCGATCACGGTTTGGAGGCGGCGGGCCCCGATATTCTCCACCGAGCCATTCACCTCCACCGCCACATCGGCGATCGCCTCGACCGCGTCGCTCGTCACCTCGAGCGTAACCCCTTCCGTGGCCATGAGGGCAATGGACTGCTTCACGAGGCTGGCTTCGGTTTCGGTTAGGATGCGCACGAAATCGGAGCGCGTCAGCGCCTCCAGTTCCACGCGGATCGGCAAGCGGCCCTGGAGTTCCGGCAGCAGGTCCGAAGGCTTGGAGACGTGGAAGGCGCCGGAGGCGATGAACAGAATATGGTCGGTCTTCACCGGCCCGTGCTTGGTGGAGACCGTGGTCCCTTCGATCAGCGGCAACAGATCACGCTGCACGCCCTCGCGCGAGACATCGGCGCCGCTCCGGCCCTCCCGGCCGGCGATCTTGTCGATCTCATCCAGAAACACGATGCCGTTGTTCTCAACCGCATAGATGGCTTCAAGCGTGATGGCATCCTGGTCGATCAGCTTGTCGGCCTCTTCCGTGACCAGCAGCGGATGCGCGTCCTTGACCAGCACGCGGCGGGCCTTCGTACGCCCGCCGAACGCCTTGCCCAGCATGTCGCCCAACGAGACCGCGCCCATCTGAGCGCCCGGCATGCCGGGGATTTCGAACATGGGCATGCCCTGCGCCCCGGCTTGCACCTCGATCTCGACTTCCTTGTCGTCCATCTCCCCGGCGCGCAGTCGCTTGCGGAAGCTCTCGCGGGTGGCGGCGGAAGACCCCTGCCCGACCAGTGCGTCGAGCACGCGCTCCTCGGCGGCGAGATGGGCCCGTGCCTGCACTTCCTTGCGCTTCACATCCCGCACCAGGCCGATGCCGACTTCGACGAGATCACGCACGATCTGCTCGACATCGCGGCCGACATAGCCGACCTCGGTGAACTTCGTCGCCTCCACCTTCAGAAACGGCGCGCCGGCGAGGCGCGCGAGGCGGCGCGAAATTTCCGTCTTGCCGACGCCGGTGGGGCCGATCATCAGGATGTTCTTGGGCAGAACTTCCTCGCGCATCTGCCCCTCCAACTGCTGGCGGCGCCAGCGGTTGCGCAGCGCAATGGCAACGGCGCGCTTGGCCTTCGACTGGCCGACGATGTGGCGGTCCAGTTCGGACACGATCTCACGGGGGGAAAAATCGCTCATAGCGCGGGAAATCTCTTCTCAGGTCTTCTGAGGGGAAAGGGTCGGCTCAGCCGACCGTCTCGACGACGATGTTGCGGTTTGTATAGACACAGATGTCCGCGGCGATCTCCAGCGATCGGCGCACGATCACCTCCGGATCTTCTTCCCGGTCGAGCAGGGCGCGGGCGGCCGCCAGCGCGAACATTCCGCCCGAGCCGATACCTGCGACGCCCACTTCAGGCTCCAGCACGTCGCCGGTGCCGGTCAGAACCAGGGAAACATTCGCGTCGGCAACGATCATCATCGCTTCGAGGCGACGAAGATAACGGTCGGTGCGCCAATCCTTGGCGAGTTCCACGGCGGCACGCTGAAGCTGGCCGGGATACTGCTCCAGCTTCGCTTCAAGGCGCTCAAACAAGGTGAAGGCATCGGCGGTGGCGCCGGCAAAACCCCCGATGACGTCACCTTTGCCCAAGCGCCGCACCTTGCGGGCATTGGACTTCAGCACCGTCTGGCCGAGCGTGACCTGCCCGTCGCCGGCGATGGCGACGCGGTTGCCCTTGCGCACTGTGACGATTGTGGTGCCGTAAATGGTATCGGGGGAATGCATACGAGGCTCCATGACGGTGCCTTACTTAAGTTCTTCCCGGCGCCGCGCAATGTTTGTCGTCAAGCTTGTCATGCGCGAGGAAGGAAATCGCACACCGCCTTGGCAAAGACATCCGGCGTCTCGACCATGGGGCAATGGCCGGCATGTGGTATTTCATGCAGCCGCGCGCCCGGAATGGCCGCCGCAATCTCGTGGGCGAAGGGCGGCGCGAAAAACCGGTCGTCCTTAGTGTAGAGCACCAGAGTGGGCGCGCGGATCACGCCGATGCGGTCGAGTGTGTCCACGTCGGCACACGCGTCCGCCTGCCGCTCGAAGGCTGGGATTTCCTGGAGCGGGCTGATGGCCAGCGCCTGCCGGGCGATGGTCTCCAGCGGGACGCCGGCCAGCGTCGTCCGACCCAGCGTGAACGTCGCGAGGGTCGACACGAAAGTGACGGGGTCCGCAATCTCCAGCCGCAGCCGCTTGAGCAGAGCGAGCAACGCGATGGTGTAGCCGTCCTGTCGGGCGAGCGTATTGGCGAGGATGAGGTGATCCACACGGTGCGGCGCCAGCAGCGCTAATTCCTGCGCGATGGCCCCGCCCATGGAATGGCCGAGCACATGCACCCGCTCGATACCGGCTGCATCCATCACCGCCAGCGCATCTCCGGCCATGCCGGCAACAGAATAGGGCGCCAGCGCCCGCCCGCTCGCTGCCATGTCGCGATTGTCGAAGCACAGCGTGGTGCAGCCGGTGAGCAGTGGGCGGCTCAAGCCCCAGAAGGTGCGATCCGCTGCAAGCCCGCCGATGATCAGCAGCGGATGGCCCTGACCTTTCAGATCGTACGCAAGCCGAATGCCGTCATGGGAAGCGAACAGGTCCATCGGGCACCTAAGCCGTTAGCAGAGAATACATTAAAGCACGCGAGGGGCATCGGCAGGCGCATTACCCTCCGCATGCCGGTTTGAAGTTCACGCCGGGAGACAAGGTTGGCGCGCTGCCGTCATGCAATCGCCATATGGCGTTGCAGCACACGAACTGCTAGAAGGCCACCGCCTTGGAGCGTGGCCGCGCGCGACCGCGCGACCGGTATCCGGCTGCGCTTGCGCTCCCAGGTGTCATGTCCGGGCCGCACGCGCGGCCCTGGAGGGTGAAATGCGTAAGGCGGAAATCGTTCGCGAGACCAAGGAAACGAAGGTGCGCCTCGCCGTCAATCTCGACGGAACGGGTGGCGGCACCGTGTCCACCGGCGTCGGCTTCTTCGACCACATGCTCGACCTTCTCGCGCGTCATGCCCGTTTCGACCTCGACGTGGAGGCGAAGGGTGATCTGCATATTGATTTTCACCACACGGTGGAAGACGTCGGCATCGTGCTCGGCCAGGCGGTGCGGCGGGCGCTCGGGGAGATGCGCGGCGTCACCCGCTATGCCGATGTCCACCTGCCGATGGACGAGACACTGACCCGCGTCGCGCTGGACATTTCCGGTCGTCCGTTCCTGGTGTTCCGCACCAGCTTTCCCACGGCAAAAATCGGCGAATTCGATACTGAACTGGTGCGCGAGTTCTTCCAGGCGTTTACCTCGAACGCCGGCGTGACGCTGCATGTGGAGACGCTCTACGGCGAGAACAGTCACCATATTGCGGAGAGCTGCTTCAAGGGCCTCGCCCGCGCACTGCGCGCTGCGGTGGCCATCGATCCCGCTGCGGCGGGGGAAATTCCCTCCACCAAGGGCGCCCTCGGCGTCTGAAGGAGGCCGGCATGGCCATCTGGAACGTGCTCATCAAGAACCCGTCGGGCGAGAGCGAGGCGCGTCGCGCCGAACGCGCCGTGTTTTTGCGTGAAAAATTCTCGTTCGCTGCCTTCCTGTTCGCGCCATTGGCACTCTTACGCTTCCGGCTTTGGCTTGCGTTTGTGTCCTATCTGCTCGTGCTTGCGGTGATCGCCCTCGCGGAATGGCGCGTGGGCCTGCCGGAAATCCTGAAAGTGGCGATGGTCGGCGGCCTGCATGCGGTGGTGGGCCTGGAACTGCCGGCCCTGCGCGCCTGGAAGCTTCGTCGCGTCGGATTTTTCGAGGCGGGCGCCGTGGTTGCAAACAACCGCGACGACGCGGAGCGGCGGTTCTTTGCCGGCTATGAGCCGGCTGCCGAATGGATTGCGCCGGAGACGCCTCATCGGCGCCCGTCCTATACCGCGCCGGGTCCGGTGATCGGTTCCTTCCCGGAGCCGCGCGCGTCATGATCCTCGCCATCGTCGATTACGGCTCCGGCAATCTCCACTCTGCAGCCAAGGCGCTGGAACGCGCGGCAGCGGACGTAGACGATACCAAGATCATCGTGACCAGCGACCCGGATGTGGTGCGCGGTGCCGATCGCGTGGTGCTGCCCGGCGTCGGCGCCTTCGCCGATTGCAGGCGTGGGCTGGACGCCGTTGAAGGCATGGTCGAAGCACTGGACGAAGTGGTTCACGGCAAGGGCCGGCCATTCCTCGGTATCTGCGTCGGCCTGCAATTGCTGGCGGAGAAGGGGCTGGAGCATGGCGAAAGCCCTGGCCTTGGCTGGGTCAAGGGAGAGGTGGACCGGATCGAGCCGTCCGATCCCGGCCTTAAGATCCCGCACATGGGCTGGAACACGCTCAATTTGGCGCGGCCGCATCTCTTGCTTGACGGCATTCCCACAGGGGAAAAGGGGCTGCACGCCTATTTCGTTCACTCCTACCACATGCGTCTCGCCGACCCGGCCGATCTGGTCGCCACCACCGATTACGGTGGCACCGTCACGGCGGTTGTTGCGCGGGACAATGTGGCTGGAACTCAATTTCATCCCGAGAAGAGTCAGAAGCTGGGGCTCGCCCTTCTCGCCAATTTCCTGAAGTGGCACCCGTGATCCTGTTTCCTGCCATCGACCTTAAAGACGGCCTCGCCGTGCGCCTGGAACAGGGCGACATGGCGCGGGCGACCGTGTTCAATCGCGACCCCGCCGCACAAGCGGGGGAGTTCGAGAGCCTGGGCTTTCGCTACCTCCATCTCGTGGACCTCGACGGCGCGTTTGCCGGCCGCCCGATCAATGCGGCGGCGGTGGATCGCATCCTCGAGACCGTTTCGGTGCCGGTGCAGCTTGGCGGCGGCATCCGCGACATCGCCACCATCGAGGCGTGGCTGGAGAAGGGCGTGACCCGCGTAATTCTAGGAACCGCAGCGGTTCGCGACCCGCAACTGGTCAAAGATGCCGCCCGGGCGTTTCCGGAACGGGTGGCGGTGGGACTGGATGCGCGGGATGGGAATGTGGCGGTGGAGGGGTGGGCGGAGACGTCGAATCTTCCGGCGATAGACATTGCCAGGCGCTTCGAGGATGCTGGCGTCACTGCCCTCATCTACACCGACATCGCCCGCGACGGCCTGCTGAAGGGGCTGAACCTGGAGGCCACCATCGCGCTGGCGGATGCCGTGAGCATCCCGGTGATCGCATCCGGCGGCCTTGCCTCGCTGGCGGACGTGGAAGCCCTCATCGAGCCGCGCGCGAAGAAGTTAGCCGGCGCCATTACTGGTCGCGCGCTCTATGACGGCCGCCTCGATCCCCGCGCCGCTTTGGCGCTGGTGGCCGGGAGGGGCTGACGCTAAGATGCTGAAAGTCCGCGTTATTCCCTGCCTTGACGTCAAGGATGGCCGTGTCGTCAAGGGCGTCCAGTTCGTCGATCTGCGCGACGCCGGCGACCCGGTGGAGGCCGCGCGCGCCTATGATGCCGCCGGTGCGGACGAGCTGACCTTCCTCGACATCACCGCCAGCCATGAGGATCGGGGCACCATTCTCGACGTGGTCCGGCGCACCGCCGAACAATGCTTCATGCCGCTCACGGTGGGGGGTGGCGTGCGCACGGTGGAGGATGTCCGGACCCTGCTTCAGGCTGGAGCGGACAAGGTTGCGATCAACACCGCCGCCGTGAACCGCCGCGCGTTCGTGGGCGAGGCGGCGGAGAAATTCGGCGAGCAGTGCATCGTAGTCGCTATCGACGCCAAGCAGATCTACACGCATGACGGTACCCGACGTTGGGAGATCTTCACGCATGGTGGACGCAAGTCCACGGGGATCGATGCCATCCAATATGCCCGCGAAGTGGTCGACCTCGGCGCCGGTGAAATCCTCCTGACCTCGATGGATCGCGACGGAACTGGCATCGGCTTCGACACTGAGCTGACCCGCGCGGTTTCAGATGCGGTGCATGTGCCGGTGATCGCCTCGGGCGGCGTCGGCAGTCTCGATCATCTGGTGGACGGCATCCGGGAGGGTGGCGCCTCGGCGGTGCTCGCGGCCTCGATTTTCCATTTCGGCACTTTCACGGTGCGCCAGGCAAAGGAGCGCCTCGCGGAGGCGGGCCTGCCGGTGCGGCTCGATACCTGAGCGGCGAAAGAGACAGGCATGTCAGAAGACCGCGTCACGCTTCTCGACCTCGAACGCATCGTCGCCGCGCGCGCCGGGGCGGAGGCGGGCGCGTCCTATACCCGCTCGCTGCTGGACAAGGGCGTCGCCAAATGCGCCCAGAAGCTGGGTGAGGAGAGCGTCGAGACGGTGATCGCGGCGCTCTCGGGCGATCAGGCCGAGCTGGTCGCGGAGGCTTCTGACCTGCTGTATCATCTCGCCGTTCTGCTGCATGCGCGCGGTGTCACCCTCGACGAGGTTCATGCCGAGCTGGCGCGTCGCACGCGACAGTCCGGACTCCAGGAAAAGGCGTCGCGGGGCTGAGCGGGATGCCGGGGAAGACCACAATGGACCAGCGCGTCGACCATGGCCTGTCGCCCTACCGCACCTTCGCGCGCGAAGAGTGGGCCGTGCTGCGACAGGACACGCCCATGCCGCTGCGCACCGGCGAGATCGTCCGCCTGCAGGGCCTCAATGACCGGCTGTCGCTGAAGGAGGTAGAGGAAATCTACCTTCCTCTCTCGCGCCTGCTGTCGCTGTATGTCGGGGCGACGCAGAAGCTGTTTCGCGCCATGAGCCACTTCCTGGAGCATGCCGGCCACGCCAATGGCGATGGCAAGATGCCCTATATCATCGGCGTCGCCGGGTCGGTGGCGGCGGGCAAGTCGACCACGGCCCGTGTGCTTCAGGCGCTGCTGGCGCGCTGGCCCAACACCCCGAAGGTGGATCTCGTGACCACCGACGGTTTTCTCCTGCCCAATGCCGTGCTTCAGCGCGAGGGGCTGATGGAGAAGAAGGGCTTTCCGGAAAGCTACGACCTTCCCCTGCTGCTGCGCTTCCTGACCGATATCAAGGCCGGCCGCCGGCCGGTGCGCGCGCCGCTCTACAGCCATTTCTTCTATGACGTGATGCCCGACCAGACCATCGAGGTGGACCGGCCGGATATTCTCATCGTCGAGGGGCTGAACGTACTCCAGACCGGCCGCCTGCCGCGCGACGGGACCGGAATTCCCTTCGTCTCGGACTTCTTCGACTTTTCGGTCTATATCGATGCCGACGAGGATGTGCTGGTGCGCTGGTATGTTGAGCGGTTCATGCGCCTGCGGGAAACCGCCTTCCGCGACCCGCTCTCCTACTTCCACCGCTATTCCGAGCTGACCGAGACCCAGGCGCGGGACACGGCTTTGTCGATCTGGAACAGCATCAACCTGCCCAACCTCCAGGAAAACGTGCTGCCGACGCGGCAGCGCGCCGACCTGATCCTGCGCAAGGCGGGGGACCATGAGGTGGCGGAAGTCAGCCTGCGGAAGCTCTAAGAGGTGGCTCTCCTTACCGGACCGCCGCTTTATCCCCTATGCCGCAGGCGAGAGCCTTGCCAAAGAGATTTTGCAAATTCCTGCGGGTCGTTAAGTGCAGAGGCTGGGCTGTCACCTCTCCCCGAGGGGGAGAGGTCGGCTGCGGAGCAGCCGGGTGAGGGGGCTCCGACATCTGAGGATGGGAGAGGGTTGCCCCCCTCACCCCGACCCTCTCCCCCTCGGGGAGAGGGAGCATTGCGCGGTCTCTTGAGATGCACCACCAACCCCAGCCACTCGTTTCGCAGAGCCCCTGCGAGCGGGAGGGGGCCTAACGCCGCCTTACGGCTCGATGACGAACCGCAGACGGCCGGCCGGGGCGAGCGTATCGAGGTGGAAGGTTCGCACTTCCACAGCGCCGCCCGTGTTAAGGGTAAGCACGAGCAGGTCGCCGGAGATCGCGGTCGAGACGATCTGGGTGCCTTTCGGCAGGGTGGCCATCATCTCGCCCGGCGATACCGATTTGTTGCGCAGCAGACGATAACCGATGACGCTCAGGACAGAGGCGACACCCAGCACCATGACCAATATGGAAACCGAGGAAATGCGCCGGGCCCTGCGGAGCACCCGCTCCTGCTCCGGCGAGAGGGGCTCCTGAGTGTCGGGGTCGGACGGACTGAAGAACATGGCGCAACCTGACATGGATGAAGACGAGGTCCTCGACCTCGCCGTCAGCACGGACGAAGTCCATACCATCGCCGTCGGCACCGAGGAGACTGGGGAGCGCATCGATCGGCTGCTCGCCGCCCGCCTCGCGCCCCTGAGCCGCACCCGCATCCAGCGCCTAGTGACTGAAGGGCGGGTCGAGAACGGCGCGAGAGTGGTAGGAGACACGGCCGAGCGGGTCAATGCCGGGGACGTATTGACCCTGCGCGTGCCGGCGGCCGCCCCTGCAGAACCGGTTGCCGAAGACATCCCGCTCAACATCGCGTTCGAGGACGACCAGTTGATCGTCATCGACAAGCCGGCCGGCCTCGTCGTCCATCCCGCGCCCGGCCACTGGAGCGGGACGCTGGTGAATGCCTTGCTGCACCATTGCGGGGACAGCCTGTCGGGCATCGGCGGCGTGAAGCGCCCCGGCATCGTCCATCGGCTGGACAAGGACACGTCCGGCCTGCTGGTGGTCGCCAAGACCGACCGCGCCCACAAGATGCTTGCCAAGCAGTTTGCCGACCACGGCCGCACCGGGGAATTGGACCGCGCCTATCTCGCCTTCATCTGGGGCGTGCCGGAGGCGCGCGGCTCGGTGGATGCGCCGATTGACCGGCACCCGTCGAGCCGCATCAAAATGGCGGTGCGCCAGAGCGGGCGGCAGGCCATCACCCATTGGCGGCTGAAGGAAACCTTCCCCGACATCGCCGGCGCCCCGCTCGCCTCGCTGGTGGAATGCCAGCTTGAGACCGGACGCACCCATCAGATTCGCGTCCACATGGCCCATATCGGCCATCCCCTGATGGGCGACGAGGTCTATGGGATGGGTTTTCGCACCAAGCTTTCACGCCTGCCGGAGGGCGCCCGCGCGGCGCTCGGCAGCCTCGGCCGACAGGCGCTTCACGCCGCCCGGCTGGGGTTCGCCCACCCCACCACCGGCAAGATCATGAGCTTTGAAAGCCCCTTGCCGCAGGCGCTCAGTGAATTGCGCACCGCACTCGCGTCGACGTGAGGGGATCGAATCTATCGCAAACCCGTTGCACGCTATAAGATGCACGGTTGCGGCTGGCGTATCGCGGCCGCGGATGCGGCTGCCGGATGCGGGGCCGCGAGGCAAGGAGGCCGAGGATGGCCCAATCTAGTCGCATGCCGATTCCCTCCGCGGAAGGCGGACTGAGCCGTTATCTCGAAGAGATTCGGCGCTTCCCCATGCTGGAGCCGCAGGAAGAGTTCATGCTCGCCAAAAACTGGCGCGAGCAGGGCGATAGGGATGCCGCGCACCGTCTCGTGACCAGCCATCTGCGTCTCGTGGCCAAGATCGCCATGGGATATCGCGGCTATGGACTGCCCATTTCCGAAGTGATTTCCGAAGGCAATGTCGGCCTGATGCAGGCGGTGAAGCGGTTCGAGCCCGACAAGGGCTTCCGCCTCGCCACCTACGCCATGTGGTGGATCCGCGCCTCGATACAAGAGTATATCCTGCGGTCATGGAGCCTCGTGAAGATGGGCACCACGGCGGCGCAGAAGAAGCTGTTCTTCAACCTGCGCAAGGCCAAGAGCCAGATTTCCGCGCTTGAAGAGGGCGACCTGCGCCCCGACCAGGTGAAGGTCATCGCCACCAAGCTCGGCGTCACCGAGCAGGAAGTGGTGGACATGAACCGCCGCCTCTCGGGCGACGCCTCGCTCAACGCGCCGCTGCGCGATGATGGCGAAGGCGGCGGCGAGTGGCAGGACTGGCTGGTTGACGACCACGACGACCAGGAAAGCAACCTTGCCGAAAGCGAGGAACTGGACAATCGCCGCAGCGCGCTTGCGGGTGCACTCACGGTGCTCAACGATCGCGAGCGCCGCATTTTCGAGGCACGGCGCCTGTCGGACGATCCGGTGACCTTGGAGGAATTGGCGGCCGAGTTCGGCGTCTCCCGCGAGCGGGTGCGCCAGATCGAGGTTCGCGCCTTCGAGAAGGTTCAGAAGGCGGTGGTCGATCGCATCCGGGCGCTCGAAGCGCCCGAGGTGGAAGCGATCACGGCCTGAGCCGAACGCCTCACTCTCATTTGTGGCTGAAAGCCGTCCGCGCAAGCGGGCGGTTTTTTGTTGTGTCGATGCTCAGGCTGCGACCGCCAGCATCTTGCCGACTTCCTGCACGAGATCGCGCAGGTGGAACGGCTTGGAGAGCACCTTCGCCTCGCAGGCCGCTTCCATATCGGCATTGAGTGCGACGGCGGCAAAGCCGGTGATGAACATGACCTTCAGGTCCGGGTCCAGTTCAGTGGCGCGCCGGGCGAGTTCGATGCCGTCCATCTCGGGCATGACGATGTCGGTCAGCAGCAACTCGAACGGCTCCTCGCGCATGCGCTCATAAGCGGAGCGCCCATTGTCGAAGGAGGCCACCTGGTATCCCGCATTCTGCAGGGCCTTCACCAGGAACCGGCGCATGTCGTTGTCGTCTTCCGCCAAAAGGATTTTCGACACGCTCTTATTCCTCATCTCGAAAAGCGCCGCCCGCCCGGCGAACACACAGGTTCACGCTGCGGCGGCGCATCCATAGGCTAATTGCCCCGGAACGGGTAAATTCGAAGTGAACCTGATGGCCCCTTCACAAGCGGGGCTGCTCTTGCGCATCATGTCGGCGGGCGGCTCGCGCCCTCGCTTAAGGATCTTTGGGCCCCGTGACAGCCTGCCTCGCCGATACCATCGATCCGCCATTCGAGATTCTTGCGCCCGACGAGGTCGCCGGACCCTTCGTTTTTAATTCTCCGCACTCCGGGCGAATCTATCCGCGCGCCTTCATGGAGCAGGCGCGGCTGGAGTTCGATGTGCTGCGGCGATCGGAGGACAGTTTCGTCGACGAACTGTTCTGCGACGTTGTCAGTGCTGGGATTCCGCTGATGCGCGCGCTGTTTCCGCGCGCCTTCCTCGACCTCAATCGCGAGCCTTATGAGCTTGATCCGCGCATGTTTGACGGGCGCCTGCCGGCGTTCGCGAACACCCGCTCGATCCGGGTCTCCGGCGGATTAGGCACGATCGCACGCGTGGTGGGGGATTCGCAGGAGATCTATCAGCGCCGCCTCAGCGTCGCCGAGGCGCTTGAGCGCATCGAAACCTTCTATAAACCCTATCATCAAGCTCTCCGGCGGCTGATGACCCGCACCCACCGGACGTTCGGCGTGGCGATCCTCGTCGATTGCCATTCCATGCCCTCGGCGCCGCTGCGGGACGATGGCGCGCGGGCCGATATCGTGCTGGGCGATCGCTATGCGACGAGCTGTGCACCCGTCATCACCGACATATTGGAGCGGGAGCTGGTGGCGCGCGGTTATGCCGTCGTCCGCAACAAGCCCTATGCCGGGGGCTACATCACCGAACACTACGGCAATCCCTCAGCCGGGCTGCATGCGGTGCAGATCGAGATCAATCGCGGTCTGTATATGCAGGAAGCGACCTATGAGCGGAACGCGGATTTTTACCGCGTGAGGGCGGACCTTGCAGAGGTCGCCGGGCGCCTGGTGGCAACGGCGGCCGAGGAACTCGCCCCGCCGCGTGCGGCCGCTGAATAGAGATCGCCTATGGGTTGAAAAACGTGCCTTGCGTTTTTCGAATAGCAGCTATACGAATTTGCCGGCGAGAGGTTCGTTAAGAACCCGCAACGCGCTGGCATTGGTTTTCCAGGCCCAAAAAAAGAAAGGGGCCGTCCGCAAGCGAACGGCCCAAGTCTAGGGAGGAAACGCCCAAGGAGGGCAGCGACACAGCGACGCCAATCGCCATGTCGCAGTGCAGCAATAGCCCATTGCGCTGCCGAAAATCAAGTGATGGTTTGTCGCACTTTCGTATACCAAGCTAATATTTTGAAAATGCAGGGAATTTTTCCCTGCCCCGCGCGGACAGCCAGAATGGCGCCGCCATTTTCAAACGAACAGCGCGACTCACCGTCCCGAAGGGGCGGCACGTAGGGTTGATTAGACTTAAGATGGGGAGCTGGCCGCGAAACCTGCCGCGATAGACGGCTGGGCGTGTGCCCAAAAAGAAAGGGGCCGCTCACGGTATGCCGGAGCGGCCCAAGTCTAGGGAGGAAACGCCCAAGGAGGGCAGCGGCATCGCGAGCGACGCCGCGCCTGATCAATATGGGCCTGTCCCAAGCCCCCCACAAGACGGGCACTCGCTGATAATTTGAGCATGCCTCAATTGTAGACTTTTGAGGGCGCCCAGCAGTTTGGAAGCGTTCCGCCTAGCCAACGGGCGCGCCACTCCCCCGCACTGCCGCAAGAAGCGCCTTTTGGCACTGACGTTTTAAAAGATCGCCCGCGTTTCCTGAAGGCGACCGGTCTGAAGGGGCGCTTCCCTCCGGTCCGCCGCCGCTTTACAGCAAGGCGCCGGCCTGCGGTCTTCGGAGAGATCATGTCACCCATTGCCCTGGACGATTTCGTCCACAAGCTCGCCACCATCTCGGGCGAGGCCATCCTGCCGTTCTTCCGCACCTCGCTGATCAGCGAGGACAAGAGCCACGGCCGGGCCTTCGATCCCGTCACCGAGGCGGACCGGGCGGCGGAACAGGTGATGCGCCATCTGATCAACGCGCACTTTCCCGACCACGGCATCATCGGCGAGGAATTCGGCGCCGACCGGCCCGACGCGCAATATGTCTGGGCGCTCGACCCGATCGACGGCACCAAGTCGTTCATCTCCGGCATGCCGGCCTGGGGCACGCTGATCGGGCTGCTGAAGGACGGGGCGCCGGTCTACGGCATGATGCACCAGCCGTTCATCGGCGAGCGCTTCTTCGGCGACGGCGCGAGCGCCCGCTACACCGGCCCGGCCGGCGAGCGCGCGCTGCATGTGCGCCCCTGCGAGCGCCTGGAGGACGCCATCCTCTTCACCACCTCGCCCCGGCTGATGGAGGGCGAAGATCGCACCGCCTTCGAGCGGGTGGAGGAGCGGGTGCGCCTCTCACGCTACGGCGGCGATTGCTACGCCTATTGCATGGTGGCGGCGGGGCTGGTGGATCTGGTGATCGAGACCGGTCTACACGACCACGACGTGATCGCCATGGTGCCGATCATCGAGGGCGCGGGCGGCATCGTCACGACGTGGGAAGGCGGCTCGGCCGCAGGCGGGGGACGGGTGGTGGCGGCAGGCAGCCCGGCGGTGCATGCGGCAGCGTTGGAGCTGCTCGCGGGGCGCTAACCGCTGCCGGGGATGAAGGCGTCGAACGCCGCCCAGAACTGCGCACGCAATGCGTCGCGCTCCATCATGATCTCATGCCGTGCGCCGGCGATGACCACATGGTCGCCGGCGATCAGGCGGGTGGACAGATGTTCGGTGGCGCGGGTCGAGACGATGCGGTCGCTGCCGGCGGCGATAATCAGCATCGGCTGGCGAATGCGCCGGATGGCCTCCGGCTGTGTCAGGCGGTCCATGGCATCGAACGCGGCGGCGAGCCAACCGATGGTCGGCGCGCCCATGGCGAAGCTCATGTGCGCCTCCACCAGTTCAGCAGCCTTGGCATAGCGGCGGGCATCGCTCGTCACCGGGTTCACGGCGAACGGGCGCCGCGTCACCGGCCGGTTGCTGCCGCCGGGAACATAGGCGCGCCCGAAGACGCGCCGCAGCAGCTTGGCGGCAACACGGATCGCGCCGGTGGCGGGGCCGAGATTGATCGACATCATGGGCGCCACCAGCACCATGCGGTCGAACCAGCGACGCCCCGCCAGCACCGATTCCAGCAGCACGACGCCGGCCATGGAATGGGCCAGCGCGAAATGCGGCGCGGGGCAATCCGGCAGCATCACATGCCGCGCGAAGGCGGCGAGGTCGCGCTGATAGTCGCGAAAATCCGGCACGTAGCCCTTGCGCGGGTTGCTCAGCAGCCGCTCCGAGCCCCCCTGCCCGCGCCAGTCGAACATGGCGACGGCAAAGCCGCGCGCGGTGAGTTCGCGCACCACCTCGTAATATTTCTCGATGAATTCCGTGCGCCCGGACAACAGCGCCACGGTGCCGCGCGCCGGCACGCCGGCATCCGCCGGCCACCGGGCATAGCGAATCTTCACCCCGTCATCCGTGGTCACGTAGCCACTGACGGCGCCGGCCGGGGTCGGATCGGTGGGGAGGTCGAACAGCGATGCAGCCTGCGCCGATTGGGGATCGGCAGCGGAAAGGCGACCGCGCGAAACAGTGGCGCCGATGGTCATGATCTCTGTCGTGATGAAGTGCCGCCCAACCCTGGCGAGGGTTACACCCTCAGCCGCGCCCGGGCAATGCGGCGGACAATACAGCGTGCTTAGTACCGCTTGTCCTCGAAGCCGATGACCTGGACGCCGGAGATTTCACCGCTGGTGGCATCCACCACCAGGCGAACGCGCTCCCGGCGCGGCCCGGTGGCCTCGCAGATATAGCTGCCGCCGCGCTGCTGAAGATTGGTGATGCCGGAGAACCCCCGCTGCCCCAGATAGGTCTCCACGGTGTCCCGCGTCAGCATCTTCACATCGTCCCGGCGCCCGGTATAGGGGCCATAGGCCGGCGCGATCTGAACCGCGCCTTTCACCGAACCCGGCGCGGTCCCCTCCGATGGCGTGAACGGGGCGCCGAGCGTGACGCCCATCACCTGGGCGCTGGGCTTTTCGCTGCCGTCGAGAGCGAGCACGGCGATGCCCACGCACGTCGCGATGGCGACAGGGGTGAGCCTCATGCTCCAGTCTCCTTCAAGATGAGACATCCGGACCGGCGTCATTATCGCTCCGGCAGGATGATCATATGGATGACCAGTGAATATCATCCGAGGCTGGCGTTCAGAGCCGGTTCATAAATCCAGGGAGGCCCCTTGACGGCCTAAAACACCATTCCCACATCAAAAACGGCGCCGGTCATAACGACGGCGCTATCTCGCGGACCCGGCTTCGGCGGGTCCTGCATGTCGCTTAGGAAGGATATGCCATGCGTAGCTTTGATCTGACCCCGCTCTATCGCAACACCGTGGGCTTCGACCGCCTGTTCTCGCTGCTGGATACCGGCACCAACGTCGATGCCGCTCCCACCTATCCGCCGTACAACATCGAGCGGACCGGTGAGAACGAGTACCGCATCACCGTTGCGGTCGCCGGCTTTACCTCGGACGAACTCACCATTGAGGCGAAAGAGAACACCCTGACCCTGCGCGGCGAGAAGGCTCCGGCCGAGACCGTCGAGCAGCTCCAGGTCCTGTATCGCGGCATCGCCGCCCGTGCGTTCGAGCGCCGCTTCCAGCTCGCCGACCATGTCGAGGTCAAGGGCGCGCGCCTTGAGAACGGATTGCTGCACGTTGAACTCATGCGCAACATTCCCGAGGCCAAGAAGCCCCGCACCATCGCCATCACCACGGGCGAGCCGGCCAACCAGCCGCAGATCGTGGATGGCCAGGTGAATGGGCAGGTAGCAGCCTGAGGCTTCGTTGCCTGAGGCTTGAACGCTGACTGATCCCAACGGACGCCCCGGCTTTGCCGGGGCGTTTTGCGTATCGAACGGGCTGGACCCTTTCCCTTATGCCGAGCGCTCCCTATCTTCAGTGCCTGAAGCGGCATCGCCGCTGCCCCCGCTCAGGGATGTGATCCATGTTCATCCAGACCGAGCCGACGCCGAACCCGGCGACGCTCAAGTTCCTTCCCGGCCGCAACGTCCTCAGCGACGGCACCCTTGAACTGCGCACCGCCGAAGAGGCCGTACGCTCGCCGCTCGCGCAGCGCCTGTTCGAGGTCAATGGCGTCAACGGCGTATTCCTCGGCTCCGACTTCATCACCGTCACCAAGACGGACGGCGAATGGATGCACATGAAGCCAGCCATTCTCGGCGCGATCATGGAGCATTTCATGTCCGGCGCGCCGATCCTGGCGGACGGCGTGGAAACCGATGAAGAGGATGGCGATGAATTTTTCGCCGAGAGCGACGCCGAACTCGTCGACACCATCAAGGAATTGATCGAGACCCGCGTGCGTCCTGCGGTGGCAAACGATGGCGGCGACATCACCTTCAAGGGGTTCAAGGACGGCATCGTGTTCCTCAACATGAAGGGCTCGTGCGCCGGCTGCCCGTCCTCGACCGCGACGCTGAAGAACGGCATCGAGAATCTGCTGCGTCATTTCGTTCCCGAAGTGCTGGAAGTGCGCCCGGTCTGACGGCAGGCGTCGTTCGCCAAGCGGCATTTTCATCCATCCCCTTTCGTCAAAGGGGTTTTCAGTGGAAGGTGGCCGCGGGATTCGGGCGCTGCGGGCATCATGTTCATTCTGGCAATCGATACGGCCCTCACCGCCTGTTCCGTGGCGGTGCTGGCCCTTGAAACCGACGCCATCGTGGCCGGCGACTCCATCTTCATGGAGCGCGGCCACGCCGAGGCGCTGATCCCGCTCGTGGAGCAGGTGATGCGGGATGCCCGCCTGGAGTTCGCCGATCTCGCGCGGGTGGCCGTCACGGTCGGCCCCGGAAGCTTCACGGGACTGCGCGTCGGAATTTCGGCGGCGCGGGGTTTCGCCCTCGCCACCAGCAAGCCCGTGGTGGGTGTGACGACGCTCGCTGCATTGACCGCCCCGTTCCTCGCGGCGGACGACAGCCTTCCCATTCTCGCGGCCATCGATGCCCGGCACGGCCACGTCTTCATGCAGATGTTCGGCGTCGGCGGGCGCACGCTCGTGGCGCCCCGTGCCGCCGCCGCCAAGGATGCTGCACGCGCCGCCGCCATCGGGCCGGTGCGGATTGTCGGGTCCGGCGCGATGATGGTGGCGGAAGCCTGGCCGCCGGGCGAACAGCTCCCCGTATCCACCGACGCCATCGCGGCGCCGGACGTCGCCTGGGTGGCGCGGCTCGGCGCGGTGGCGGAGCCGAGCACCGCCGAGGCAAAGCCGCTCTACCTGCGTGCGCCGGACGCAAAGCCGCAGGATGCGGCGCGGATCGCCCGGCGATGACTTTGCTCTCGCGGCTTCTTCCCCCACGGGGAGAACCGCAGATTCGCGACGCCACGCTTGCCGACGTCGCCGCGCTTGTCCGGATTCATGCGGCATCCTTCCATCGCGGCTGGGACAGCGGCGAGTTCGAGCGCCTGCTGAGCAACCGCGCGGCGGCCCATGCCCATGTGATGTGCAGGGGCGTGCGAGGATTGGGCGTGCGGGGCGAACCATTCGCCTTTGTCCTCTCTCATGTGGTGCCGCCGGAAGCGGAAATCCTCTCCATCGCGGTTGCTCCCGAGGCGCGGGGCAAGGGTCATGGCGCCATATTGCTCTCGCACCACCTCAGCCGCCTCGCCGTCGCGGGTGTGCGCAGCTCCCTTCTTGAGGTCGATGCGGGAAACGCACCGGCCGTTCGCCTGTACCGGAGCCTCGGCTATGTCGAGACCGGACGGCGCAAGGGATATTATGCGGCGGGCGGCAGCGCCGCCGACGCATTGGTCATGCGGCGGGATTTCTGACACCGCGACAGCGTTCGCGCACGGCTGGCACCAGCGGAAGCTTGGGCGCAACCGCGATGCTGCCTTGCAGCCGACACGGAGGGAGGCGATAAGCGAAAGGATGGGAGAAGGAGGGGATGGACCGTTGAGCGGCAACATCAGCGTGATCGAGGAAGCGTGCCATGCCAAGGGCATGCGCATGACCGACCAGCGCCGCGTCATCGCGCGCGTTCTGACCGCTTCGGACGACCATCCCGATGTCGAGGAGCTGCACCGTCGCGCCAGCGCCATCGACGATAATATTTCCATCTCGACAGTCTATCGCACGGTCAAGATGTTCGAGGACGCCGGGATTATCGAGCGTCACGAATTCGGCGACGGCCGCTCGCGCTACGAGCAGATGCCCGACGAGCACCACGACCACCTGATCGACATGCGCAGCGGGCATGTGGTGGAATTCCGTTCCGAGGAGATCGAGCGTTTGCAGGACGAAATCGCCCGCCGGCTGGGCTACCGGATCGTCGGGCACCGGCTTGAGCTTTACGTGGTGCCGCTCAACGAGAACGAGACATGAGCGACGACGCCTTCGGCTCCGCAGCGTCCGGCCGGCCGGTGAGGGCACCGGAAGACCCGGAACTCGCCGCCATCTTCCATTCCAGCCCCATGCCGGACCTGGGGCCTGAGCCCTCGCGCACCCGCGCCGTCCTTGATGGCATGCGCGTCGGCGTCTTGCTGACCGCCGTTGCGCTCGTCGCCCTTGTGGGCGTTCCGCTTCAGTGGATTTCGCTGAAGCTGAAGCTGCCGACCCGGCGCTATCTGCCGATGCTGTTTCATCGCATCGTCCTGTTTCTCATCGGCGTGCGCGTGCATGTCACCGGCGCGCCGTCCACCGGGCGCCCGCTGCTGCTGCTGTCGAATCACGTCTCCTGGCTCGACATTTCCGTGGTCGGCTCGCTGAAGCCGCTGTTTTTCGTCTCCAAGAGCGAAGTGGAGGGATGGCCGGTGATCGGCCTGCTCGCCTCGCTCCAGCGCACGGTGTTCGTGGACCGGGCTCGGCGCCAGGCAACCGGCGACGTGAACCGGGCCATCGCCGCACGCCTCGCCGAGGGCGATCCGGTTGTTCTGTTCGCCGAGGGCACCTCGGGCGACGGCAACCGGGTGCTTCCCTTCCGCACGGCGCTGGTGGGCGCGGTGCGCGAAGCGTTCGACGCCAAGGGAAAGGTGATGGTGCAGCCCATGTCCATCGCCTATGTGCGCCTGCAGGGCCTCCCCATGGGCCGCTCGCACCGCCATATCGCCGCGTGGATCGGCGCGTTGGACCTTGCCCCGCACCTTCTGGAAGTGGTGCGCCAGGGCGCCCTCGACGTGCACGTAACTTATGGGGAGCCCCGTGCGCTGGGCGGCGAGATCGACCGCAAGGCGATCACCCGCGCCTGCGAGGATGAAGTGCGCCGGCTCTCTCTGACCGCGCTGACCGGTCGTCCGTTGCAGCCTTGAGTTTCCAAACCGCCGGTTTGCCGATAAAACCAGTGGAACCGATTTGGACGATGGAGATCGGACCCGCTGACGTCACCGGCGCGTCGTGCAGATACGCGATGGTGAAGTTGGCAGAACAGGCAAGATGAACGCGCCCCGCAAGCTGTATGTGAAGTCGTTCGGGTGCCAGATGAACGTCTACGATTCCCATCGTATGGCGGACACTCTGGCCCGTGAGGGCTATGTGGAAACGAGCGATGCGGCGGACGCCGACCTCGTCATTCTGAACACATGCCATATCCGTGAAAAAGCGGCCGAAAAGGTCTATTCCGAGCTTGGCCGCCTGCGCAAAGCCAAGGCGGAGACCGGGCATCACACCGTGGTCGCCGTCGCCGGCTGCGTCGCCCAGGCCGAGGGCGCCGAGATCATGCGCCGCGCCCCGGTGGTGGATCTGGTGGTCGGCCCGCAAAGCTACCACCGCCTGCCGGAGATGCTCGCCAAGGTGCACGCCGGCCAGCGCGCGGTGGACACCGAATTCCCCATCGAGGACAAATTCGACCATCTGCCGGCGCCGACGCGCGAAGCGACCCGCAAGCGGGGGCCTGCGGCCTTTATTACTGTGCAGGAAGGCTGCGACAAATTCTGCACCTTCTGCGTGGTCCCCTACACCCGTGGCGCCGAAGTCTCCCGGCCGGTGGCCAAGATTCTCGCAGAGGCAGAGCGCCTTGCCGACCAGGGCGTGCGCGAGCTGACGCTGATCGGCCAGAACGTCAACGCATTCCACGGCGCGGGACCGGACGGGCGCACCTGGAGCCTCTCGGACCTGCTGTACCGGCTCGCAGAGATTCCCGGCATCGCCCGGCTGCGCTACACCACCAGCCACCCCCGCGACATGGACGAGGACCTGATCGCCGCCCATCGCGACCTGCCCGCGCTGATGCCCTATCTGCATCTCCCGGTGCAATCGGGTTCGGACCGGGTGTTGCAGGCCATGAACCGCAAGCATGGGCGCGGCCTGTTCATCAACATCATCGCCCGCATGCGCCAGGCGCGCCCGGATATCGCGCTCTCCTCCGATTTCATCGTCGGCTTCCCCGGCGAGACCGACGCGGAGTTCGAGGAGACCATGGCGCTGATCACCGATGTGGGCTTTGCCAGCGCCTATTCCTTCAAATATTCCCCCCGCCCCGGCACGCCGGCGGCGGACCATGCCCAACAGGTGGACGAAGAGGTGAAGACCGAGCGCCTGCATCGTCTTCAAAGTGCGCTGGAGGCGTCCAAGCGCGCGTTCGACAAGAGCTGCGTCGGCCGCACCTTCGATATCCTGCTGGAGAAGCCGGGCCGCCAGAGCGGTCAGCTGATCGGCCGCTCGCCCTATCTCCAGTCCGTGGTTGTGAACAATCCCCCCGCTGGCATCGGTGAGCTGCTTCGTGTCACCATCACCGAAGCGGGGCCGAACAGCCTCGCCGGCCAGTTTGACTCAGTTTCAGTTCCCGCGCCCGCGAGCGGACGTCCGCTCGCTGCCATGGAGGCTTGAGCGTTGCGCAGATCCGGCGTCGACAAAGATCGCCCCTCGCCTCCCCCGCAGCAAGGGCCCGCGCGCGCGGCCATCGCCGATCCCTGGGCCGTCCAGGGCGATGAGGGCCCGACCCAGGTGGTGCTGGCCTTCGACGACAATCGGCTGGCGACCCTGCTGTTCGGCCATTATGGCCGCAACCTCGCCCTGCTGGAGCGCAAGCTCGGGGTGAAGGCCGATTCGCGCGGCAACCATGTCACCCTCGAAGGCGGGCGCGATGGCTGCGAGCAGGCGCGCCGGGTGCTGGAGCATCTTTACGAGGCGCTGAAGCGCGGACGCGATGTCGGCCCCGGCGATGTCGAGGGCGCGATCCGCGAGGCGGTGGCGCAGGGCTCGCTGTTCGACTTCGATCCCTCCGAGGACCGGCAGCATTTTGACGAGATCCAGCTTCGCCGCCGGCCCGTGCGAGCCCGCACGGCGGCACAAGATGCCTATATCCGCTCGCTGAAGCGCAACACGCTGGTGTTCGGCACCGGACCCGCCGGCACCGGCAAGACCTGGCTCGCCGTCGCCTATGCGGTGCACCTTTTGGAACGGCGCATGGTGGACCGTCTGATCCTGTCGCGTCCGGCGGTGGAGGCGGGCGAGCGGCTCGGCTTCCTGCCCGGCGACATGAAGGAGAAGGTCGACCCCTATCTGCGCCCGATCTACGACGCGCTTCACGATCTGATGGACCGCGCCTTCGTGGAACGGGCGCTGCAGACCGGTGAAATCGAGATCGCGCCGCTCGCCTTCATGCGCGGCCGCACCCTCGCGAACGCCGCCGTGATCCTGGACGAGGCGCAGAACACCACCTCGATGCAGATGAAGATGTTCCTCACCCGTCTGGGCGAGAACTCGCACATGATCATCACCGGCGATCCCAGCCAGGTCGACCTGCCCCCGGGCCAGACCTCGGGCCTATCGGAAGCCCTGCGGCTGCTGGACGGCCTGGAAGGCGTCGGCATCAGCCATTTCAAGGCCGAGGACGTGGTGCGCCACGAACTGGTCGGCCGCATCGTCGCGGCCTACGAGACCAACGACGCCGCCCGGCTCGCGGCCAGGGGCACCTGACCATGGACGGCGCGCGAAGTCCCGGCATCGAGGTCGACGTCCTCATCGAGGCAGACGGCTGGGACGAGATCCCGCAGGCCGCGACCCTCGTGGAGAGGGCGGCCCGCGCCGCACTGGATGCCGCCGCCGATCTTGATGCCGACGCCACCTTCGAGATGAGCATCACGCTCACCGACGACGCGCGCATCCGCGTTCTCAACCGCGACTGGCGCGAGAAGGACAAGGCGACCAACGTCCTGTCGTTTCCCGCCGCAGAGGTGCCTAACGATGTTTCCCCCGTGCCGCTGGGCGACGTGATCGTCGCCCTCGAGACGGTGCGCGCTGAAGCTGCCGACGAAGACAAGCGCGTCGGCGACCATCTTGTTCATCTCATTGTTCACGGGACACTGCATCTTCTCGGCTTCGACCATCAGGACGAAGCCGAGGCCGAGGAGATGGAAGAGACCGAACGGCAGATCCTGGCAGGGCTCGGCATTTCCGATCCCTATGCCATGCCCGCCGAAACCTGACGGACGACCCCAAAGGGAGACCATGTCCAACATCGACCAGTCGAGCGACCCCGCCGCTTCGGAGCCGCAGAGTTTAATCGACCGATTGCGTGCCCTCCTCGGCACGTTCCGCCCCCAGGGCTCGCTGCGCACTGACCTTGTGGAGGTGCTTGCCGGGTCGGGGACGACGGCTGAGGAGGTCAGCGAATTCTCGCCTTCCGAGCGGAAGATGCTGCGCAACATCCTTCATCTGAAGGAGGTGGGCATCGGCGACATCATGGTGCCGCGCGCCGAGATCGTCGCGGTCCAGAAAAACGTGTCGCTGGCGGAACTGATGGTGGAGTTCGCCAACGCCACCCATTCGCGGCTCGTGGTCTATGACGACACGCTCGACGACCCCGTTGGCATGGTGCACATCCGCGACCTGCTCGCCTTCATGACCGGCGCCATGCCGGACCAGGACGAACTGGTGGAGGTGAAGAACATCAATCTCGCGGCGGTGGACCTCACCCAGTCGCTCACCGACGCTGGCCTGATCCGCCGCCTGCTCTATGTGCCGCCCTCCATGCCCGCCAGCGACCTGCTGGTGTCGATGCAGGCGGCCCGCGTCCACCTCGCCCTGGTGATCGACGAATACGGCGGCACCGACGGCCTGGTCTCGATCGAGGACGTGGTGGAAGAAATCGTCGGCGAGATCGAGGACGAGCACGACGACGAGGCCGCCCTCATCAAGGCCCAGCCGGACGGCAGCTTCCTCGTCGACGCCCGCACCCCGCTTCAAGACGTCACCCAGGTCCTGGGCTCGGATTTCGCCCCGGCGGAGGTTGCCGATGAGGTGGACACGCTGGGCGGTCTGGTCATCACGCTCGCCGCGCGCGTGCCGCTCACCGGGGAGATGATCTCCATGCCGGGGAATTATCGCGTCGAGGTGCTGGAGGCGGACCCTCGCCGGGTGAAGCGTCTGCGCATCCTGCCGCCGCAGAGTGACGCCGCCGCCGCCGAGGCGATCCGCGAGGGCGCGTGATCCCCTCGCGGCTCACGACGTTTGGATCATCCGTGAGCCGGCTTGATGGCTGGCGCCGTCTTGCCGCGGCATTCGGCGCCGGCGTCATTTCCGCTGCTGCGATGCCGCCGCTCGGGGCATGGCCGGTCCTGTTCCTGACCTTCCCGGTTCTGGTCCTACTTCTGGACGGCCTTCCGGCTCCCGGCTGGCGCACGGTGCGCACGGCGGCGGCGACCGGCTGGTGGTTCGGCTTCGGCTATTTTCTGGCCTCGCTCTGGTGGATCGGCGACGCGTTCCTGGTGGAAGCGGACGTGTTCGCCTGGCTGCTGCCGGTGGCGGTGATCTCGCTGCCCGCCGGGCTCGCACTGTTCACCGCACTGGGCATGGCGCTGGCGCGCCTGCTTTGGTCATCGGGGCCCGCGCGCATCTGCGCGCTGGCTGCCGGATTGACTGCCGGGGAGTGGCTGCGCGGCCATGTGCTCACCGGCTTTCCCTGGAACAGCTACGGCTATGCGCTCGCGGACAATCTCGCCTTGGCGCAGAGCGCGGCGCTGTTCGGCCTTTGGGGTCTGACCCTGGCGGCGGGGCTGGTTTTCTCGGCCCCGGCGCTGCTGCTCCAGCCTTACCCGCGCGGCCGCCTCCTGTGGCCGGCCATTGCGCTTTGTGCCTTGCTGCTCGCCTTCGCCGGCGGGCAAGTGCGCCTCGACCAGACCGTGGGAATGGTCGAGGGCGTGCGCATGCGCATCATGCAGCCCGCCCTGCCCCAGGACCAGAAATTCGCCTACGGCGAACGCCGCAATGTCCTGGAGGGGTATCTCGAACTCAGCGCGCGCCCCAGCAAAACGTATCCAGAGGGCCTCAAGAATGTATCCCTGCTGATCTGGCCTGAATCCGCTTTTCCCTTCGTTTACGAGCGCGAGCCGTGGGCCAAGGAGCGTATCGCTGCGACCTTGCCCGACAATGTGACCCTGGTGACCGGAGCGGCGCGATATGGCGCCCCGCCGCCCGGTCAGAGTTCGTTTTTCTTCAATTCCATCCGGGTGATCAACGCCGACGGCACGGTGCGCCAGAGCGCCGACAAGGTGCATCTCGTGCCGTTTGGCGAGTACCTGCCGTTTCAATCCGCGCTTGAAGCCCTTGGCCTCCAACAATTGACGCGGCAGCGCGGCGGCTTCGCTTCAGGCACCCAACTCACCGCCCTCGACATTCCCGGCGCGCCGCGCGCTGCACCGCTGATCTGCTACGAAGCGGTATTCCCCCATGCGGTTATGCCGGCGGGTGAGCGGCCGGGCTTTCTGCTGAATGTCACGAACGACGCTTGGTTCGGCGAAACGCCCGGGCCGTACCAGCACTTCTTGCAGGCGCGTCTGCGTGCGATCGAAGAGGGGATTCCCCTGGTTCGGGCGGCAAATACCGGCATTTCGGCGGTGATCGACCCTCTGGGGCGCATAGTCGCAGCTCTACCCCTCGGTGAAAAAGGCAACTTAGACGCGGGTCTACCTTTAGCTTTACAAGACCCGCCGCCGGCTGCGCGATACCGCTCTTGGCCTTTTACCGCCTTGTTTTTGCTCGTCCTGGCTGTCGCGGCATTTGCGAAGGCACGGCCGCTCACGGATGAAAAACACACGTAAAAGTTGATCGACGCTACATACACGAATGCGTATCTTGCGTGTGTCAGGGCAACCTTCGCTTCGCGAAGTAAAATTCTTTTCCGATTTCGTCCGGAGAGACCATGGTCAAGAAGGTGCCTAACCCTATCGACAAGCACGTCGGCAGCCGCGTTCGAATGCGGCGCATGATGGTAGGTATGAGTCAGGAGAAGCTGGGCGAGAGCCTCGGCATCACCTTCCAGCAGATCCAGAAGTACGAAAAGGGGACCAACCGGATCGGAGCCAGCCGGCTTCAGCAGATTTCGGTGGTTCTCGGCGTGCCGGTGGCGTTCTTCTTTGAAGGTGTGCCGTCTTATTCGCCCGATCAGGAGGGGTTCGGCGAAACCGCCTCTCCAACCTACGTCAACGACTTCCTCGCCACGTCTGATGGCCTGGCGTTGACGCGGAGCTTCCAGCGCATCACCGACAGCAAAGTGCGGCGCCGCATCGTCGAACTTGTCACCGCGATCGCCGGCGAGGAAGCCGCGCCGGAAGGGTGATGTTCGTTTTGGCAAACGCGTTCGACAGGCCGGTCTTGACCGGCTTGCGCACCTTTGCCAAAAGCATCCTGTTGCCCGCAGGGGGCTAGAGGGAAGCAGATGGCGCGGTCGTCCTACCTTTTTACCAGCGAGTCGGTTTCCGAAGGACACCCGGATAAAGTGTGCGATCGGATCTCGGACGAGGTGGTGGATGCCTTCTTCCGTGCCTCGCTGGAGCAGGGCTTCGACCCGAGCCAGGTTCGGGTCGCCTGCGAGACGCTGGCCACCACCAACCGGGTGGTGATCGCCGGTGAAACCCGCGGTCCCTCGGTCATCACCAAGGATCTGCTCTGCCACCTCGCCCGTCTCGCGATCCGCGACATCGGCTATGAGCAGGCCGGGTTCCATTGGGAAAACGCCAATATCGAAGTGCTGCTGCACGCCCAGTCGGCGGATATCGCCCAGGGTGTCGACATCGCCGGTGAGAAGGACGAAGGCGCGGGCGACCAGGGGATCATGTTCGGCTACGCCGTCCGCGAGACCCCGGAACTGATGCCGGCGCCGATCTTCTACGCCCATAAGATCTTGAAAGTGCTCTCCGAAGCCCGCCGCTCCGGCGAGACCGGCGTGCTTGGCCCTGATGCCAAGAGCCAGGTCACGGTGCGCTATGAGAATGGCAAGCCGGTGGGGGTGACGCAGATCGTTCTGTCCACCCAGCATCTGGACGAGCACCTCTCTTCCCACGATGTCCATTCCATCGTGGAACCCTATATCCGCAAGGCTTTGCCGGAGGGTTGGATCTCCCCCGAGACGGTCTGGCACGTCAATCCCACCGGCAAGTTCGTGATCGGCGGGCCGGACGGCGACTGCGGCCTCACCGGGCGCAAGATCATCGTCGACACCTACGGCGGAGCGGCCCCGCACGGCGGCGGAGCGTTCTCCGGCAAGGACCCGACGAAGGTGGACCGCTCGGCCGCCTATGCTGCGCGATACCTCGCGAAAAACGTTGTGGCTGCTGGACTTGCGGACCGCGCGACGATCCAGCTCGCCTATGCCATCGGCGTCTCGGACCCGCTCGCGGTCTATGTCGACCTGCACGGCACCGGGCAGGTGGAAGAGGCCAAGGTGGAAGTCGCCCTGCGCCAGGTGATGAACCTGCGCCCGCGCGGCATCCGCGAGCACCTCGACCTCAACAAGCCGATCTATGCCCGCACCTCCTCCTACGGCCATTTCGGCCGGGCGCCGGATGCGGATGGCGGCTTCTCCTGGGAGAAGACCGACATCGCCGACGCCCTCAAGACCGCTCTGACCTGAGCACCCGACACTGGATGTCAGCCCCCTGATACGGTTGATCAACAGCCGTATCAGGGGTGATCGACAGGCACGTCGGCAGTCGACAACCGGATGAAGTCCAATGTCCGTGACCTCAGACGCGGACGATAAAACGAACGCTCCCGCCGGTCCGCGTCGCGATCCCGAGACCGGACAGGTCGCGACATTTCATGGCCGGCGCATCGGCAAGGCGCTCCGCCCGCTTCAGGCGCGCACCTACGAGCGCCTAATCGGCCGCTATCGCCTCTCCCTCGACGCCCTCGCCGACCCGCACGCCTTGTTCCCGCGCCCGGTGGAGCGGCTGAACCTCGAAATCGGCTTCGGCGGCGGCGAGCATCTCCTCAGCGAGGCCGCCCGCGCACCTGAGGCCGGGTTCATCGGCGTCGAGCCCTTCATCAACGGCATGACCCGCGCGCTGATGGACCTGGAGGTCGGCGGCCAGGACAATGTGCGGGTGTTCGACGACGATGCGGCGCTGCTGCTCGCGCGCCTGCCGGCCGGATGCCTCGCCCGTGTCGATCTGCTCTATCCCGACCCCTGGCCCAAGCGCCGCCATTGGAAGCGCCGCTTCGTGCGCGCGGACAACCTTGACCTGATCGTGCGCGCGCTCACGCCCGGCGGTCTGTTCCGCTTCGCAAGCGATGTCCCGGAATATGTCGATTGGACTTTGCGCGAAGTGCGCGCCCACGGCGTGCTCGCCTGGACCGCCGAATGCGCCGACGATTGGCGCCTGCCCTTTGAGGGGTGGCCTGGCACCCGCTACGAAGCCAAAGCCATCGAAGCCGGCCGCTGCGGCACCTATCTGGTGTTCGCGAAACGCTGATTTCGGCTTTTCGCCCGGCGGAAACGCGGATGCCGCGGCCTGCCTGCCGGCACGGCATCCCGATCGCGCGCGCCCAAACATTTCATCAGCGACGGCACCGCACCTTAAACCGCGCCGACGATATCGTAACCGGCCACAAGGGCGGCATCGGCGGGCCTACGGCATCACCCGGAGGCGATGTCAGACCTCCGCCCACTGCCGCAGCAGGTTGTGATAGACGCCGGTGAGCTGGACCGCCGAGGTGTGGCCGGGGTGGTCCTGGTTGAGGCGCATGATCGCCATGTCCATGTCGAACAACAGGCTGCGCCGGCCCTCGTCGCGGATCAGGCTCTGGGTCCAGAAGAAGGACGAGATGCGCGCGCCGCGCGTCACCGGCGTCACATGGTGCAGCGAGGTCGCGGGATAGATGATGGCATCGCCCGCCGGCAGCTTCACCGCATGGGAGCCATACGTGTCTTCCGCCACCAGCTCGCCGCCGTCGTAATCCTCCGGGTCGGAGAGAAACAGCGTGGTCGAGACATCGGTGCGTAGGCTCTCGCCGGTGGCGCGGATGCGGCGGATGGAATTGTCGACATGCGAGCCGAAGGTCATGCCCTCGTCGTAGCGGTTGAACATCGGCGGCAGCACGCGGTGGGGCAGAACCGCCGACATGAACAAGGGCGTGCGATAGAGCGCCGAGACGATCATCTGGCCAAGCTCCAGGGCCTCGGGGTCGTCCTCCGGGATTTGGAGATTGCGCTTCACCGCATGGGCCTGCGCGCCGGCGGTCGTGCGCCCGTCCACCCAGGCGACACGGGTGAACATCTGCCGGCAGCGCAGCACCTGGTCCCGGTTCAGGACATTGGGAATATGGATCATCATGGGGCTGGCATCCAGAACGAAACAGACCCGCGCCGCCGGAGGTCACGGCAGCGCGGGTCGTCGCGAGAGGCGGAACCACCCAGGCTGAACAGCCTGGGCGAACAATCCGTCCCTAAACTTGGCGGGAGGCTCAGAACGTCGCGCGAGCCGTGAGCGAGGCGTAGCGGCCGGCGGCGGGAATGGCATGTCCGCCGTAATACTGCGCGTAATAAAGCTCGTTGGTCAGATTGTAGACGTTCAGCTGGAGCTGGAAATTCTTCGTCACCTGGTAGCTCGCCATGGCATCGAAGTTCCAATAGGACGGCACATAGACCGTGTTGGCGACGTTGGCGAACGTGTCGTCGTTGTAGGTCGCGCCGCCGGCCACGGTGATTTGGTCCGTGATGTCGTAGCTGGTCCACAGCGAGAACGAGTTCGGCGGGGCGTTCGGAAGCTGGTTGCCGACCGTCGCGAAATTCGTGAGCGAGGGCGCCGGCCCGACGCTGAGAATCTCGGTCTTCATATAGGTGTAGCTGGCGGTGAGGTCCCACTTGTCGGTGATGGCCCCGCCCGCGCCGAGCGAGATGCCGCGCACCCGCTGCTCGCCGCCCAGCACCTGGGGCGGCAGCCCGGCCACAGGGTCCGTCGGCACGCGAGTGTTGGTCTTCATGGTCTGGAACAGCGCGCCGGTGAGGATCACCCGGCCATCCAGGACCTCGGCCTTCACGCCCGCTTCCCAGGTGTTGTTGCTTTCCGGCGCCAAAGTCACCGTGCCGCTTTCGAGCACGCCATATTCCGAAGACGGGTTCGACGACGTGCCGTAGGACACATACAGATTGACCGTCTTGATCGGGGAATAGACGACGCCCAAGCGGTAGTTGAACAGGCTCTCGTCATTCACCAGCGTCGTCACCACGCCCGTGTTGGCCACCGAGACATAGTTGGTGTTGGCGATGTCCCAACGCATCGAGCCCATCACCTGCCAATGCTCGCCGATGGCGATCTGGTCGCCGGCATAGAAGGCGACGTCGGTCATATCGGTGTTGTTGGAGGTGGGCACGAAGTTGGAGAAACCGCCGATGCCCAGGCTCGCCGAATTGTTGTTCGGGTTCGCAAGACTCACGCGGCATGCGGCAACAGCCTGGTTGCACAGATTGATGCGGTTCTGATCGCGCGTTTCCTTGGTCAGCTCCATGCCCACATTCATGGTGTGCTGGAACATGCCGGTCTGGAACTTCGCCACCATGTCGGTGATGTTTGTGAGCTGGCTGTTGTCCGTCACCGTGTTGAACCGCTGCTGACCTATGGTCATGGCATCAACGGGGTAGTTGTAATAGGAGGCTTGGTTCGCGGCGGTGAACAAGGTGTTGTTGGCGGTGCCAAGGCTGCGCGGCGCGGTGACGGTGACGTTCCGGTCGTTCAGCGTGTAGCGCGTGCCGTTGCTGAGCGTGACGAAGTCGTTCAGCTCATGCTCGATATAGATCGTCGCCATATTGGTGTCGGTGGTGAGCTGATCGGCCCACGGGCCGTTCGAAACCCCGTACCAATTGGAGCGATTGACCGGCACGGGGCCCGTCGCCTTCCCGTTGCCGTAATAGCCGCCCACCGGCTGGGCGAAATTGCCGACGGCCAGGCTCTGCGTGGGTGCGGGCAGATACGGTACGCCGTAGTCCGGCACGCCGCTTTCATGCTGATAGTAGTAGGAGGCCGTGAACTTGGTGCGGTCGTTCAGGTTGATGGTGATCGACGGCGCGACGCCCCAGCGTTCGGAATTCACATTGTTGCGGTCGGCGGTATCGACGTTCTGCCCCATCAAATTGATGCGGGCGAAGACATTGTCATTGACCTTGCCATTGGCATCCAAGGTCGCGCGCACGCCGGTGCTGGTGTAGCCCGTGACGTCGCCGGTGACGAAGGTGGCATCCTTCGGCAGCTTCGAGACCATGTTGATCACGCCGCCCGTGGACCCGCGCCCGAAGGCAAACGAGGACGGCCCCATGAACACTTCCACCGCCTCGATATTGAACATATCGCGGGTGTACCAGCCGGTATCGCGGATGCCGTCGCGGAAGATGTCGCCACGCGCCGAGAAGCCGCGGATGATCGGGCTGTCCCCCTGCTGCCCGCCTTCGCCGGCGCTGAAGGTGATGCCCGAAATATT
>NZ_CBDIHQ010000013.1:175000-460775 GCF_965279295.1 Aquabacter sp.
CCAGCCACCCGGTGGGCAGCGGCAGCGCGTCGTTGTTGAGCGGTTTATAGGTCCCACTCAGAGAACCGTCAACTGCCCTTGTTCCCGCTCGGCCAAAATAATCAGCCGGCTGTGGATAACACTTCCATGACAAAGCTTGGAATCGTTGTGGTGTAAGGCTTTTTGGATTTGGCTGACTTTTCTCTCCGCAGGCGGAAGCCGGGCTGAAGCCGGGTCGCTGCGGATTTTTCCGCGCCTTTTTCTCTTCGGCGCCCGCGAAGCTTCATTGCACAGAACGCGGCACGCAACGCGATAAGTGATGGGAATGCTCGGTTTCGGCGCTCCCCTAATACGTGCGTGCGTGCGCGCGAGCCCGAGTGGACCTGGACGCGGTGATGCCGAGGGGATGATCCGGCGCAGAAATGACATCCTGTCGGCATCCCACCGATGCCCATCCGCGCAAGGGATGGGAGCGATGCCGTTGCAGCGGCACGCCTATTGGGCCTTGCCATCCTTTCGCCTTGTCCGCACCTTCACATCCGCGCCGATCGCTTCGCTTGGCGCGGAGCGGTCGGGCGTGGGCCGGGCATGGCGCCGGCGGATTGTTGGGGATTTCGCCCCGCGCGTTTCTCGCGGGCTTCAGCGAAGGGTGTAGGGTTTGCAGCACAGACGATCGGCCGGAGCCTGGCGCGACGCGACAAGCGCGGCCGGGCTCGGCGACGAGCCCCCGCTCGGCGTCGATGGCGGTGAGGAGGAGATCGACCGCCGCCGTATTTCGGTGCGCTGGCTGTTGGCTACCCTTCTGACCGGCCTATGCGGCAGTTTTCTGATGGGCGGCGCGGTCTATGCGGCGCTCGACGGCGACCATCGCTTCGCTTCCATGCCGGAAACCGTGCGCAATGTGCTGCGCGGCGCGCTTGCGGTGGGAGAGAAGCCGTCCAATTCCGCCCGCAAGGGCGATCGCATGTCGCTTCTTGCGGAAGCCTCGACCGCGCGTCAGACCTTCCGCCTCTCCACCACCACCAAGGTGGGGGACCGCGAGATCATCAAGGTGCGGCCCTATACGCGTGTCGCCGCCAATCTCGCCATGTCCACCACCAGCGTTTCGGTAAATATCCCGCGCTTCAACCCGGCGCAGATCGTCGCCCAATCGGCTGACGCAGAGCAGGCTGTGCCGCAGGCCGAACCGACCGGGGAAGTCACTGTCGTCACACGCGATCTCGCGGCGCTGCCCGCTGGCACGAAATTCGGCTCCACCGTCCCCATGGAGGATGTGCTGGTTAAAGTGCGGGAGGTGGCGGAGCTTGCCCGCAGCCAGCCCGCGCCGGCCGCCCTGCCCGCCGCGATCACCGGCATCGGGCTGAAGCCCGGCACGCCCCCCTCCCCCTATATGGCCTATGCAACGGAGGGCAATTACCCCTCCGCGCTGCCGGCGCCAAAGCTCGACTTGCCGGAAAACCTCTCGTTCCTCGGCAAGACGTCGAATGAAACGTCGGGCGGCAACGATTGGTCGGACCAGACCGTGGTGGTGAAGAAGAGCGACACCATCTACTCCATCCTGGTCGACAACGGCATTCCCCAGGATGAAGCCCGCGCCGCGGCCCAGGCGTTCCAGCGTGGCAAAGATGGGACAGTGAAGGACGGGTGGCGCGTCCGCCTTCTGCTCCAGAACACCAACCGCGTGAACCATGCCATGCGCGTGTCGCTGTTCAGCGACGCCGGCCATGAAGGCACGGTGGCGATGTCTGACACCACCAACAAGTTCGTCTCGGTCGCGGAAACCACGGAAACCGATGTCGGCGGCGTCTCCGAAGACACCGGGGATGACGATGACGGACCCGGCATCCGGCTTTATGAAAGCCTCTACGAGACTGCGCTGCGAAACGAAATGCCCCGCAGCACCGTCGCCGATTTGGTGCGGATCTATTCGTTCGACGTGGACTTCCAGCGTCGCGTGAAGCCGGGCGACAATTTCGAGGTGCTCTACACCGAAGACAACGGCGACCCGGAAGTGCTCTACGCAACCCTCACCACCAATGGCGAGACCCGGCGCTATTACCGTTTCCAGACCACCGACGACGGACTGGTCGATTATTACGACGAGGACGGCAAGAGCGCGAAGAAGTTCCTGGTGCGCAAGCCCATGGCGGGGGGCATCATGCGTTCGCCCTTCGGCTACCGCCGTCACCCCATTCTCGGCTATTCCAAGCTTCATACCGGGGTCGACTGGTCGGACTCTGTGGGAACGCCGATCTATGCCGCAGGCAACGGCACGGTGATCTATGCCGACTGGAAGTCGGGGTATGGGCGCCATTCCGAGATCCAGCACGCCAACGGCTATGTCACCACTTATTCGCACCAATCCGGCTTCGCAAAGGGGCTTCGGGTCGGCCAGCAGGTGCGGCAGGGCCAGGTGATCGGCTATCTCGGCTCGTCCGGCCTCTCCACCGGTCCCCATCTGCATTACGAAGTGAAGATCAACGGCTCCTTCGTCGATCCCATGCGCGTGAAACTGCCCCGCGGGCGCGCTTTGGATGGGCGCTTCCTCGCCGACTTTAGGAAAGAGCGCGAGCGGATCGAGGCGCTTCTCACCCACGCGCCCGTGGCACCGAAGGTGGCTTCGGCGGCGTCCGGGACCACCCGGTAGCTCCGCGAATGCGGACGCCATTTAAAAAAAAGGCCGCGGGGCACACGCCCGCGGCCTTTCTTTACTTGCCGACGCCCGCCCGCTGTAGGCGGGAGCCTGACCTCAGGCGGCCTGGCCCAGAACCACCTCGGGCGCGAAGGTGAGGCGCCCGCCCTCCACGCCGATGCGCACCAGGGCACCATCCATGACGTCACCGGCAAGGATTTTCTCCGCCAGCGGGTCCTGCACAAGCTTCTGGATGGTCCGCTTCAGCGGACGCGCTCCATAGGCCGGGTCATAGCCCTTGTCGGCGAGGAAGGTCCGCGCCTCGGGTGTCAGGTCGAGCACGATTTTGCGGTCTTCCAGAAGCTTGGCGATCCGCCCCATCTGGATATCCACGATTGCGCCCATCTGCTCCCGCTTCAGGCGGTGGAACATGACGATCTCGTCGATCCGGTTGATGAACTCCGGACGGAAATGACGCCGCACGGCCCCCATCACCAGTTCATAGGCCTCTTCGTCCGAGACAACCTTTTCCTGCTCGTAGCCGGGCAGGCCGAAACCCACCGGCTGGCGCGGATCGGCGAGGAATTCCGCACCGAGGTTCGAGGTCATCACCAGAAGGGTGTTGCGGAAGTCTACCGTCCGGCCCTGCCCGTCCGTCAGACGCCCATCGTCGAGCACCTGGAGAAGGACGTTGAACACGTCGGGATGGGCTTTCTCCACCTCGTCGAACAGCACCACCTGATATGGCCGGCGCCGCACGGCTTCGGTGAGCGTGCCGCCCTCCTCGTAGCCGACATAGCCGGGAGGGGCGCCGATCAGGCGGCTCACAGAGTGCTTCTCCATGAATTCCGACATGTCGATGCGCACCATGGCGGTGTCGTCGTCGAACAGATAGTTCGCGAGCGCCTTGGTCAGCTCTGTCTTGCCCACCCCGGTCGGGCCGAGGAACAGGAACGAGCCGATCGGCCGGTTCGGGTCCTGCAAGCCCGCGCGGGAGCGCCGCACAGCGGTCGAGACCGCAGCCACCGCCTCGCTCTGGCCGATCACCCGTTTGGCCAGCTCAAGCTCCATCTTGAGCAGCTTCTCGCGCTCGCCCTCGAGCATCTTGGTCACTGGCACACCGGTCCAGCGTGAGACCACGCCGGCGATGTGGTCGGGCGTCACCGCCTCTTCCATGGTGCCGCCTTTGCCGGCGGCCTCCACATCGGCGAGGCGCTTTTCCAGGTCGGGAATGACCGAATAGGTCAGTTCGCCCGCCTTCTGGTATTCGCCCTGCCGCTGGGCCGATGCGAGATCGGCCCGCGCCTGGTCGAGCTTGGCCTTCAGCGTGGTCGCCTCGCCGAGCTTCTCCTTCTCCGCCTTCCAATTGGAAGTGAGGACGGAGGCGCGCTCCTCAAGATCGGCCAGTTCCTTCTCAAGCCGCTTCAGCCGGTCCTTGGAGGCCGTATCGGTCTCCTTCTTCAGGGCCTCCTGCTCGATCTTGAGGCGAACGATGTCGCGGTCGAGACTGTCCAGCGCCTCGGGCTTGGAATCCACCTGCATGCGCAGGCGCGAAGATGCCTCGTCCATCAGGTCGATGGCCTTGTCCGGCAGGAACCGGTCGGTGATGTAGCGGTTCGACAGGGTCGCCGCCGCCACCAGGGCGCTGTCGGTGATGCGCACGCCGTGATGCAGCTCGTACTTCTCCTTCAGCCCGCGCAGGATGGACACCGTGTCCTCCACCGTCGGCTCGGAGACGAACACGGGCTGGAAGCGACGGGCCAAAGCCGCGTCCTTCTCCACATGCTTGCGGTATTCATCCAGCGTGGTGGCGCCGACGCAGTGAAGCTCGCCGCGCGCGAGCGCGGGCTTCAGCAGGTTGGACGCATCCATCGCGCCGTCGGTCTTGCCGGCACCCACCAGGGTGTGCATCTCGTCGATGAACAGAATGATGCCGCCTTCAGCCGACTGGACTTCGTTGAGCACGCTCTTCAGCCGCTCCTCGAACTCCCCGCGATATTTCGCCCCCGCGATCAGCGAGCCCATGTCGAGCGCGAGCAGGCTCTTGTTCTTCAGGCTTTCCGGAACGTCGCCATCGACGATGCGGCGGGCGAGGCCCTCCACGATCGCGGTCTTGCCGACGCCAGGCTCGCCGATGAGAACCGGATTGTTCTTAGTGCGGCGCGCCAGCACCTGGATGGTGCGGCGGATTTCCTCGTCGCGGCCGATCACCGGGTCGAGCTTGCCGTCCCGTGCCGCCTGGGTCAGGTCGCGGGCATATTTCTTGAGCGCGTCATAGGCGTTCTCGGCCGTCGCGGTGTCGGCGGTCCGGCCCTTGCGAAGGGCCTCGATAGCGGTGTTCAGCGCCTGGGGCGAAAGCCCGGCACGCGCCAGGATCTTCCCGGCCTCATTGTCCTTCTCGATGGACAGGGCAAGCAGAAGCCGTTCGACGGTGACATAGCCGTCACCGGCCTTCTTGGCCGCCTGCTCGGCGGCGTCGAATACCCGCGCGATCTGCTGGCTGAGATAGATCTGCCCGCTGCCGCCCTCGACCTTGGGCAGCTTTTTCAGGGCGGCCTCGACATCAGCGCGCACCATGACGGGATCGCCGCCGGCACGCTGGATCAGGCCGGAGCACAGGCCCTCGGGATCGTCCATCAGCACCTTCAGCAGGTGCTCGGGGACGAACTGCTGATTGCCTTCGCGCATCGCCAGGGACTGCGCGGACTGCACGAAACCGCGTGCACGTTCGGTATAGATTTCAAAATTCATGCGTCTCTCCTCCTTGCCATTCCCAACGCCTCGATCGAGCACGCGGGAATGTCCGGGTGCGGCGCCGATATCCCGGCCGCCGCGACGGGCGCGCAACTTGCGACCCGCTAAGGCTCATGTGGGTGTCGCCAAGCGAGAGCGGAAGGGGGGCCGAACATCCCGCTGATGATTTTTGCAGCAGATCCCGCGACCGCCACGATGGGCGTCACTTTGGATGGTTCGCGGGTTTATGGTTCGCGGGATATGGCGCGTCGGAGCCTTGACCCTCGCCCACCAGGAATGCGAGCCATAAGTGCCCGCACCCAGGATGTCATTATGCCAGGAGCCGCCATGCCCCCTGCCCTCCTCGTCGCCATCAACCGATATCCTGTGAAGGGCTTTTCCGCCGAACCCATGAGTTCGGTTGCGCTCGAAGCCGGCCACTTCTTCCCGGGCGACCGGCTTTATGCGGTTGAGAACGGACCGAGCGGGTTCGATCCGGCGGCACCCGCCTATATCCAGAAAACCCAGTTCCTCGTCCTGATGCGCAATGCCCGCATTGCCGCGCTCAAGACGCGGTTTGACCATGAGAGCCAGACCTTCACCCTTGCGCGCGACGGTGCCGTGGTCGCTGAAGGCGACATCTCCACGCCGGAAGGGCGCGCGGCGATTGAGGATTACCTCACCATCTACATGGAGAAGGAAGCGCGCGGACCTTTGAAGGTGCTGGAAGCCCCCGAGGGGCACCGATTTACCGATTCCCTGCGCGCCGGCTTCGTGTCCCTCCTCAACCTCGCCAGCGTGCGAGACCTTGAGGCGAAGATGGGGGACGCCGTGGATCCCATCCGCTTTCGCATGAACCTGCACCTGGACGGGCTGGACCCAGGCTCCGAACTGGAGCTGTCCGGGCGCATCCTGGAGATCGGCCCGGAGGTCCGCCTCAAGGTCCTGAAGCGAACCGAGCGGTGCGCGGCGACCAGCGTCAATCCCGTGACGGCGGAGCGTGATCTCAACGTGGTGAAGGGCCTTCACAAAGGCTACGGCCACACTGACTGCGGCATCTACGCGAAGGTGGTCACGGGCGGGCGCATCGCGCCTGGGGATATGGTGCGCGTGGTTTAATGGCTGCGTTCGATGCACCGCAACATGCGGATGCTCAGCCTCCAGCGGCGAGCTGAGGCCTGCCCAAGAAAATGTGTTGATACCTAAGGGCCGCCGTTCCACCCTCCGCTTCGAAAGTTGCGGAGAAGCTGGATGCCGACGGTTCGTTCGAGGGGGGCCTGGCTGGCAGATTTGTCGGTCCAGTGGAAGTTCGCTCTCGTCCTGACCTTGATGATCGCCATCATGCTGGTGCTTCTCGGCACCTCCAAAGTCACATTGAACGCCGCCGACACCGCCCAGACCGAAGCGGAGGAACTGGCAGCGCTCATCAATCAAACCAACTTCACGGTGCGCACCCTTAGCCGCCGGCAGATTTCCCTCATCCGAACGCTGTTCGCCCGGACCGACACGAACGTCCGCAATTACGAGGTCGCGGTTCGCGACGCGGAAGGCAGTTTCGACAAGCTACAGGAGATGACCCAGCAGGACCCCGTGCTGCGCGCCTCGGCAGACCGCGCGGCTGCCCTGAATGATCGATGGACCCAGATCATCGCGGCGCCTGTGGTCGCTTTGTCCGAGCAGGTCGCGGCGGGTCGCGCGTCCTCTGCCGAGCGTGACATCGGGCTTGAGGTCTTCCTCGTCGCGGAAACGGCTGAAGGCGGAAGCCGAAGCATCGCCGCTTTGCTGGATCAATTGAACTCTTCGGCGAATGCCCAGCTTGCCGCTGCCCGTGAGAACCTCGACCGCCACGAGGATCTGCTGAACACGGTGAACATGATCGCCCTGGCCGCGACCTTGCTCGCCGGCATCGGCTCGTTTTTTCTGACTGCGCGCTTCATCGCTCAGCCGCTGCGAAACCTTGCCGGCCTGATGGAGCGGCTCGCGGACCACGACCATTCCATCGACATTCCGCATCTGGACCGGCGCGACGAGGTCGGGGTGATCGGGCGCGCGCTGAACGTGTTCAAGGCGATGGAGATCGCCACCTTCGACAGCAACTGGGTCAAAAGCTCCATCGCCGTCCTGACGGTCAAGCTTCAGAAGTCGAACGACATCCCCACCTTCGTCGACGCGTTGCTGTCCGACCTTGCGCCGCAGGTCAACGCCGGCGTCGCGGTGTTTTACCTGTTCGACCCGGACGCCAAGACGCTCGATCTTACCGGAAGTTATGGCTTCGACAGGAACGACGGGCTCTCCACCCGTTTCCGCCTCGGGGAGGGTCTGCTCGGCCAATGCGGCGCGGAGCGCAAGCCGATCCGTATTTCCCCGGTTCCCAGCGATTATCTGCGCATTCAGTCCGCCACGGGGGGGGCTGCCCCGCATTCGGTTCTGCTGCTGCCGCTGCTCAGCACGGATCGCCTTCTCGGTGTGATGGAACTGGCGAGCTTCGAGCCGCTGGAGGGCCGCAAGCTGCGCCTGCTGGAGGATGCCGCCCCCACCATTGCGCTATCCCTCGACAATCTACTGCGCGCACTCAAGACCAGCCAGCTTCTCGACCAGAGCCGCCGCCAGTCTCACGAACTGCGCACAGCGGAGGAGGAATTGCGGGCCCAGCAGGAGGAGTTACGCACCACCAACGACCAGTTGCAGCAGCAGTCCCAGCGGCTCATCGCTTCCGAGGAAGAACTTCGGGTCCAAGCGCACGAACTCCAGGTCTCGAACGAGGAGCTTCAGCACAACAGCGATCGACTCAACGAACAGAAGGACCAGCTTGAGGTCCTGCAACAGGAAACCTTGGCGAAGGCAAACGACCTGGAACGGGCGAACCAGTACAAATCCCAGTTCCTCGCCAACATGTCCCACGAATTGCGCACGCCGCTCAACAGCCTGCTCATCCTGTCCCATGATCTCGCAGAGAACCATGACGGCAACCTGAACGAAGATCAGATCGAGTCCGCCACCATCATCCACGGCAGCGGCGCGAACCTGCTGCGCCTCATCAACGAAATTCTCGACCTCTCAAAGGTCGAGGCGGGCAAGATGGATGTGTCCGTTGAACCCGTGAGCATCCGTGCCTTCGCGCAGAGGATGGAGCGCAATTTCCGCCACGTCGCGCAGGAGAAGGATCTCCGCCTCACAGTGACGATCGCCGAGGACACGCCGGCGTCGATCGCCAGCGACGAAGGCAAGCTGGAGCAGATCACCAACAACCTGCTGGGCAACGCCTTCAAGTTCACGTCCGAGGGGGCCGTGGATGTGACCTTCTCTTCCGCCGGCCAGGGGTATCTCGCCATCGATGTGGCCGATAGCGGCATCGGCATTCCCGCCGACAAGCTGGAGAGCATCTTCGAGGCATTCGAGCAGGTGGATGCGAGCACCCGTCGCCAGTTCGGCGGCACCGGCCTCGGCCTCGCCATTTCCCGCAGCCTCGCGACCCTGCTGGGCGGGTCCGTGACGGTGCAAAGCGAAGTCGGGGTGGGAACCGTGTTCCGCTTCCTGGTCCCGGTCGGCGGCGTTGCCCAGGAGGAGGCGATCGGCGAGGCCGTGGTGCATTCCACGACCTCCCCCATCCTGGTGCCCCGGCCGCGCCCGGTGGCGGTGCCTGATGATCGCGACCGGCTGCTGGACGGGACGCCGCGCATCCTCATCATCGAGGATGATGCCACATTCGCCCGCACCCTCATGGGACTCGTGCGGCGCAAGGGCTACCAGGCCCTGGCGGCCGGCGATGGCGAAGGCGGCCTGCTTCTCGCCCACATGCACAAGCCCACCGGCATCCTCCTCGATATCGGGCTTCCGGGCATGGATGGCTGGGAGGTGATCGAGCGCCTCAAGGCCGATACCTCCACCCGCCATATCCCCGTGCATATCGTGTCAGCCCTGGACGAGTCCCGTCGTGGCCGGGAACTGGGCGCCGTCGGCTTCCTTACCAAGCCGGTGAGCGCGGATGATCTTTCCGGCGCGCTCTCGGTTCTAACGCATTTTTCCGCCGACCGGCCCCGGCTGGTGCTGGTGGTCGACGACGACGCGACCGCCCGTTTCGCCGCCCACAAGCTGATCGCCCGCGAGGGCATCGACGTGAAGGAGGCGGGCAGCGGCGAGGAAGCCATCAGCCTCATGTCGGACATCGCCTTCGATTGCGTGGTGCTCGACCTCGGCCTTCCCGGCATGTCGGGCTTCGATGTGCTGGAACATATGGCGAAGCGCGATATCCAAGCGCCGGTCGTGGTCTATTCCGGACGGGACCTGACCAGCGAGGAAAGCCTGCGCCTGCGCAGCTTCACCGACAGCATCGTCGTGAAGGGCGCGCTGTCCCCAGAACGGCTGCTCGACGAGGTGAGCCTGTTCCTCCACAGCGTCCAGCATGCCCCGCGCGCGGTCCCGGTCGAGCCGGGCGGCGAACTCAGCGGCCGCATCGCGCTGCTGGTGGACGACGACATGCGCAACATCTACGCCCTCGCCAAGGTGTTGCGCGGCAAGGGCATGGAAGTCGTCCTGGCGCAGGACGGCGCAAAAGCTCTCACCCAGCTGTCGGAACGGACAGACATCGAAATCGTTCTCATGGACATCATGATGCCCGTGATGGACGGCTACGAGGCCATGACCGAAATCCGCAAGCGGCCAAGCATGATCCGCCTCCCCATCATCGCGCTGACGGCGAAAGCCATGAAGGATGATCGCGAGAAATGCCTGGCCGCAGGAGCCAGCGACTATCTCTCAAAGCCCATCGACGTGCCACGCCTCCTCTCGATGATCCGCTCGTGGTTGCCGGTGAAATGATCTCTGACACCGACACCACCGCGCTGGAGGATCTCGAAGTCGATCTGTTCGTCGACGCCCTCTATCGACGCTACGGCTATGATTTCCGCGATTACGGCCGGGCATCGCTGACCCGCCGCATCCGCAATCTCGCGCGCCAGTTCAACGCCGCCACCATCTCCGACCTCACGGCGCAGGTGCTCCACCTGCCCGAGCGCATCGGCGACGTGATCTCGGGGCTCTCGGTGCCGGTTTCGGAATTCTTTCGCGACCCGGAAATGTTCCGGGTGCTGAGGGAGACGGTCCTGCCGACGCTCGCGTCCTATTCCCGGATCAACGTCTGGCAGGCTGGATGCGCGCGGGGAGAAGAAGTGTACTCTCTGGCGATCCTGCTCACGGAGGCCGGGCTCTACGGGCGCACCCATATCTTCGCCACCGACATTGCGGATTCTTCGCTCGCCAGCGCCCGCGAGGGCATCTTCCCTGCGTCCGACCTGCCGGACGCTTCGCGCCGCTACATCGCCAGCGGGGGGACCCGGAGCTTGGCGGATTATTACCACACCCGCTATGAACTCGCGAAGATGGACGAGCGGTTGGTGTCCAACGTCACATTCGCGAAGCACAATCTTGCGACAGATGGCGTGTTTTGCGAAGCCCATCTCATTTTATGCCGCAACGTGCTGATCTATTTCACCGACCGATTGCAGGATCGGGTCCTCACGCTGTTCAGCCAGTCGCTGGTGCGCGGCGGCTTTCTTTGCGTGGGATCGCGTGAAAACCTGCAATTTTCTGCCGCAAAGCAGCATTTTGATGTTGTGGACGCGGAAGCGCAGATATATCGGCTAAAGCGGAGCTTTTGAGAGATCGATGGCGGTTGTTGCGATCGGAGCGTCCGCGGGTGGGCCAGCCGCCCTGCAGATCCTTGTCGCCCAATTGCCCGCCGACCTTCCTATTGCAATCGTCGTCGTTAATCACCTGGGTCCCGAGGGGCCGGATTTGCTCGCACATATTCTCGCGCACGATGCAAAAGTACCCGTGATAACGGCATGTGAGCGCACCCCTGTGCTGCCGGGGGTTGTATATGTTGCCCCACGGGGGTACCATTTGATGATTGAGCGTGATCGGCGCTTTGCTCTTTCCGTGGACCAGAAAGTGCGCTTTTCGCGTCCCTCCATCGACGTCTTGTTCATGAGCGCCGCCGAGACCTATGGAGCGGAATTGGTCGGTGTCGTCCTGACGGGGGCGAGCGCGGACGGCGCCGAGGGATTGCGCGCCATCCGCCGGAACGGAGGCCGCGCTTTCGTGCAGGCCCCGGAAGAAGCCGAAACGCCGACCATGCCGGCCGCCGCCCTGGCCTTGGCGGGTGCTGATTTTTGCGGACCTCTTTTAGCCATTGCTCAACGCATCAACCAAATTGGCCGAGCATGAGCGTGCCTCACCAGGAAATCATGGACTTTTCTCCCTTGCCCAAGATCCTCGTGGTGGACGATGTCTCCGCGAATCTGGCTGCAATGCGGCGCTTGCTGGTTTCGGTGAAGGCCGACATCCATGTGGCGCATTCGGGTAATGAAGCCCTCGCGCTCTGCCTCGACCATGATTTTGCGCTCGTCCTGCTGGACGTGCAGATGCCGGACATGGATGGGTTTGAGGTCGCCGCCTACCTCAGCGAGAATCCTGCGACGTGCGGCATTCCGGTGATCTTCGTCACCGCCGCCTATCTCGACGACATCAATCGCCTGAAGGGCTACACCTTTGGCGCGGTCGACTACATCTCCAAGCCGATCAACGATGCGGTGCTGCTGTCCAAGGTCACGGTCTTCCTGGATCTGCACATCAGCAAGCTCCGGTTGAAGGCCACCATGGAGGAACTGGAGCGCCGGAACCGTCAGCTTGAGCAGGAAATCGAGGAGCGCCGCCGGATCGAGAAGCAGATCCGCCATATGGCGACTCACGATTCCCTGACCGGCCTCGGCAACCGCATCCTGTTTCTGGACCATCTCGTCCGCGCTGCCGCATTTTCGGAGCGGCATGGCGAGCCGTTCGCCCTGCTCTATATCGACATCGACGGCTTCAAGCAGGTCAACGACACCCACGGTCACGACGCGGGCGACAATCTGCTCTGCGCCATCGCGCAGCGTCTGCGCAACAGCCTGCGGCAGGAGGACATCACCGCGCGCCTCAGCGGCGATGAGTTCGCCGTCATCGTCGCGCCGGTTGCGGATCGCGCGGAGGCCCTCAGGCAGGCCGAGCGCATTTGTACGATGCTATGCGAGCCCTATGCGATCATCTCCGCCGGGAGTGGCCTGAAGGTGGTGGTGGGCGCGAGCATCGGTGTCGCCATGTATCCGACCCACTCGAAGGACTACAGCGAGTTGATGCGCATGGCCGATGCCGCCATGTACCGCGTGAAGCAGAACGGCAAGAACGGCGTTCTTGCCGCCGACTAGCCACGTCGCTTCGCTCGCTCTGTCTGACATCCCCTCGCTGGGCGCTTCGACGAGACCCGCGCGGACAGCTTGAAACCTCCGCCATGCTTCAGCCAAAGCTTGCCCGCTTATCGCGGACGATGACCCATCGCGCTCTCATGAAAGACTGAGCTGGATATGGAACACCCTCTGAAATCGTCCGCTCGCGCAGCCACAGCCGCCGCCATGGGCGCAGTTTTCCTGCTCGCGCCGACGCTGACGGCGAACGCCCACGATGAATGTATGTCACACCGTCCAGCGCACGCCTCTCCGACACGGACCGGATGAAGAAGGCGAGCTTCCCGTATTTCATCCGGTACAAAAACAAGGTCGATCCGTTCAACAGCAACGTCGATGAGACCTTCAAGCTCCACTATCCGGGCGATGCTTCCAACAAGCTGACGACGATCTACGATCTCGGCATCGTGGGTCAGACCCGCACCGGGGCGCTGGAGCGGGGCTCCGCGATCAGCGCATGGAAGAAAGAGATCGGCGTGAAGTGAGCGCCGCAGAGGCAGATTTCGAGCGAGGTTGGGCGTCGCCGCCCCCCGCCGAGCTTCAAACCGCGACCGGCGCGCCGGCGCGCAATGCCCAACGCCGTCCGTCGTGACGCAGATCGGTGAAGCTGAGCGGCTCCACGTCGATGAGCCAGAAGGCGCGCGCGGGCGCGCCGAGAACATGCAGGATCGCGGCGCGGACCACCGCCGCGTGGGTCACCACGATGGTATGGCCCCGGTCGCCGGCATGTGCCTCCATCCATGCGGCAACCCGCAGCAGCATGGCGGACACGGCTTCTCCTCCATGGGGCGCAGCATCGACGTCGGTGAGCCAGAGCAGCAAGCCGTCCGGGTTTTCCGCCTGAATGTCGGATAAAGCGCGGCCGGCCCAACGGCCGTGATCGAGATCGCGCAATGCGGCGTCCTCTTCCACCTCCAACTGGAGCGCCGCCGCTGTCTGCCGGGTGCGGCGTGCGAGGCTGGAGAAGACCCGGTCCGGTCGGCGCACGGCATGTCGCAAGGCCGCCGCTTGGGCCAAAGCCGCCGCTTCCAAGGGCTCATCCAACGGAAAAGAAGCGCGCCGTGTCGCCGCAGTCGCACCGTGGCAAATGAAGGTGAAACGGTGGCTCATGATCCAAGTGCGGCTGGACGGCCCCTCCACCAAGCAAAAAAGGCACGACGTTCATTGACACAGGTTGGCATGCCCGCCTAGCCTTGCCCGCTGCTCGTGTACTGGAAGCCGGTGTAAATCCGGCACGGTCGCGCCACTGTAATCGGTTTGGCATTCAAGCCGTAAGTCAGACCTGTCCGTGAGCCGCCATCTTCATCCGTTGGGACGCGTTATCCCGGGAGTGTATTTATGTCCGATATTGCCCTGAAACCCGTTGCTGCCCCGGCCGCCATTCCTGTCGGAGAGATCCTTCCCTGGGCCGTGTTCGCCGGGCTGATCCTGCTGCTCGTCGTTTATTTCGTCGGTGCGGAAGAGGGAGCCACCTCCCTGATCCCAGGCATGTATGTCCACGAATTCCTCCACGACGGCCGCCATCTCCTCGGCTTCCCCTGCCACTGAGGAGACGACCATGGTTGGAAAACTTCTGCTGCGCGGCATGATTGTCGGCTTCGTGGCCGGCCTCCTCGCGTTTGGCTTCGCGAAAGTGTTCGGCGAACCTGCGGTCGACCGCGCCATCGCCTTCGAGGAACAGATGAGCCAGGCCAAGGGCGAGGCCCCTGAGCCTGAAATCGTGAGCCGCGAAGTCCAGGGCGGCTTCGGCCTGTTCACCGGGATCGTCACATATAGCGCTGCGCTCGGCGGCCTGTTTTCGCTCGCCTTCGCCTTCACCTACGGCCGTGTCGGCAAGCTCGGCCCACGCGCCACGGCGGCGCTCCTGGCGCTCGGTGGTTTCGTCGCCCTCGTCCTCGTGCCCGGATTGAAGTATCCCGCCAACCCGCCTTCGGTGGGAGACCCGGAGACCATCCGCTACCGGACCGAACTGTTCTTCGCCATGCTGGTGATCTCGGTGGGTGCCCTGTCATTCACCGTGTTTCTGGCCCGTCGCCTCCTGGCGAAGCACGGGGTCTGGAATGCGAGCGTGATCGCCGGGGCTGCCTTTCTCGCCATCATCATCGTTGCAAACACCGCCTTGCCCGAAATCAACGAGGTGCCGGAACAATTTTCAGCGAACCTGCTGTGGCAGTTCCGGGTGGCGACCCTGGGGATTCAGACAATCCTCTGGGCCACCCTGGGCCTTCTTTTTGGCTATGTGGCGGAACGCAGCCTGACGCCGCAGCCATTCACCGGCCGATTTGTCGCCGCGACCGGGCGCTGAGGCACTCCAAACGGCATGAATACGCCGCGCGGTCACAGATGGAACGGCCCCGGCCTTTGCGCCGGGTTCGTTCTTTCTTTTTTACTGGCGCTGTCAGCGGCGCACGCACACACGGGCAGCGCCAGTGCGGGCCGATCAACCGACGGCCTGCCGATCCCCAATCTGACACATGGCCAGATGGCGGTGATTTCCGACAACGCCGCTGAAATCCTCGCGATCGCGAAGCAGCAGGGGCTGACCGACCCCACCTTTCGGCGCCTGCTGAACTTCTCCGCGCTCCAACGCACCTATTGCCTGTGGAGCGTCGTTCCGGGCAGCCTCGCCGATGAGGAAAGCCCGTTCAACGAATGCACACATGCCTATCTCGCGGCGCTGCGCGCGCTGCTGGTGCATATGCAGGATATGCCGGGTGCAGGCGCCTCCGTGCGTCCGCTGATCGATAAGATCGAGCGCGAAATGATCGCGCGGGATGCCTCCCTCATGATGTGCCGCTACAGCGGCGAGGCGTTCAACACTGCTGAAGTGGTCATGCCCCACTGGGCGGACATCCTCTCCCACACGCCGAGCCTGCTCGCTTTCGGCGGCGTTGCGGCGCTGTGCGCCGCCGCCGTCTCCGCCCTCGTGCCCGGCAGGCGATCCCCACCCGAAGCGGCCAATCCCGGCAATGAGGAGACGCGATCCTAGGATTGCAGCGCCGCAGACGGCGCGCTTGCGCTGGAAACCGCGCGCGATTCCGGGCAGATGTCTTCTGGATCGCGCTCGCTTGAGCCGAACGCGCGTCACGCGGCGGATGCCGCGTCCCTCCAATTCAGCCGACGGGTGTCGCCGGCCTTCAACAGGAACGCACACATGAGCATTGTCCGCCTCGACAAGGGCCAGCGCATGAGCGAAGCCGTGATCCACGGCAACACGATCTATCTCGCCGGCCAGGTGGCAAAGGGCGCGGACGTGGCGACGCAGACGCGCGGCGTCCTCGCATCCATCGATGCGCTGCTGGCCCGTGCCGGCAGCAGCAAGGCGAACATCCTTTCCGCCACGATCTGGCTCTCAGACATCGCGAATTTCGCTGAAATGAACAGCGTTTGGGACAGCTGGGTCGACAAGGACAACCCGCCGGCCCGCGCCACCAGCGAAGGCAAGCTCGCCACGCCGGACTACAAGGTCGAGATCATCGTCGTGGCCGCGAAGGCCTGACGCGCAGGTTTACCGCATCCGCCGGTCTGGAATCGCTGAGCGATTTCGGCCCGGCGGGGTGGTTGAGGCATGCGCTCGCAGCTGAGCGCATGACGGATCACGCCGCCGCTGCCAGAGCATCCCGCAGCGCCTGGACCTTCGCGTTCAGGCTGATGAGTTCGGACACCTGCATTCCCGAGCGGGCGAGCAATGCTTCGCCCAGGCATACGCACCGCTCCCGGATCGCCCGCCCCCGGTCCGTCAGGCGAACCTGCACCTGTCGCTCGTCTTTTGGATTGCGGGCGCGCGACACCAGCCCCGCGGCCTCCAGCCGTTTCACCAGGGGCGTCACCGTGCTTGATTCCAGCGCCAGCCGCTCCGCGATGGCGCCGACCGTCCGGTCGTCGCTTTCCCAGAGCGCGTGCAGCACCAGATATTGCGGATAGGTGATGCCAAGCTCATCGAGCATCGGCTTGTAGGTGCGGTTGATCGCCATGCTCGCGGAATAGAGCGAGAAGCACAGCTGATCGTCGAGCGGCAGGGGAACAGCCATGATGGCCTCCTCAGGTGAAGCGCCTTTATCGGTCGATATATATCGCGATAAACAAATTGCTGGACAAGCCCCAAACGGCCGGCTAAAAGCAATTTATATATCGCCATAATAAATATCGCGATTATCAATGGAGATTTTTCGATGCCGGTCAATGTCCTCTACAGCACCCGCGCTTCGGCTACCGGCGGTCGCGATGGCCAAGCCCGCTCGGAAGACGGCACGTTCGAAGTGAAGCTTTCGACGCCCAAGGAACTCGGCGGCGCCGGTGGCGACGGCGTCAACCCTGAGAAGCTGTTCGCCGCCGGCTATTCCGCCTGCTTCCTAGGCGCCATGAAAGTGGCCGGCCAGCAGTTGAAGCTGAAGGTTCCGGCCGACGCGACCGTCACCGCCACGGTGGGCATCGGCCCGCGCTCCGAAGGCGGGTTCGGCATCACAGCCGATCTCTCGATCAACCTACCTGGCGTCGAGCGGTCCGACGCGCAGAAGCTGGTCGACCTGGCCCACCAGATTTGCCCCTACTCCAACGCCACGCGCGGCAATCTCGATGTCGGTCTGACGATCGTCTGACCGACAAGCTCGCGTCCCGTGAACACCACTGCCGGCTTGCATCGGGCGCCGGCGGTGGTGCCTTTTGGGCGCCTGACGTACAGACCGGGCCAGCGGCTGGGCGATCCAGCGTATTCGCCGGCGCCTTGCCCCGCAGTCCCTTTGCCAGCAGTCGCCTTGCCCGTGATTGCTCGCCGGAGGGCTCGCCGAGCGCCGCTTGGGTGCCGGCGCCCCGTTGGTTCTGGTGCACGGCGGAGTGCCCCTGGATCTATCGGGTCACTGAATACACAGGCGTTCGCGCAGCTCGCGCTGTGCAATGATGGGGCGACAGGCGCCGAGCTTCTGCGGCGGACGTCATTCTCCGAGGCGCAGAGGATGAGGCGCCGGGCCGGCCTTGACGGTATTCTCGATCCGTCCGAGTTGATCCACCTTCACCTCGACCGAGTTGCCCGGCTGAAGCCAGGGATAGCGGTCTTTTCCGTGGGTCAGCGAAAGTTCCAGAATGCAGCCGGTGGCGCAGGTTCCCGACCCCAGGACATCGCCCGGAAGGAGCGTCGCGCCGCGCGAGGCGAAAGCCGCCATCTCCTCGAATGACCAGTAGATGTCGGCAAGGTTTCCGCGCGTGTATTCGACACCATCGACGCTGCACGTCATGGTCAGGTCGAACGCCGCGCCCTTCCGAAACGTCTCGATCTCATCCACAGTGACGAGGCACGGACCGAGCGTCGTGGCGAAGTCCTTCGCCTTGGCCGGGCCGAGGCCGACCTTCATCTCCGTGCGCTGAAGATCCCTGGCGCTCCAGTCGTTCATGATGGTGTAGCCGATAATGTGCCGGCCCGCGTCTTCGGGACGGATATTGCGCCCCTCCCGACCGATGATGGCAGCCACCTCCACCTCGAAATCCAGCCGCTGCGTGCCCGGTGCGCTTTCAATCTGCGCGCCATGGCCGATCAGAGCGGTGGGATTGGTGAAGTAGAAGACCGGGATCTCGTACCACTCTTGCGGCAGTTCCTGCCCCCGGCTGCGGCGCCCCATCTGGGCGTGCTGCTCGAAGGCGTAGAAATCGCGCACCGAGGGCGGTCGCGTGATCGGCGGCAGAAGCGATAGTCCCTCGAACGACAGGACATCGCTGGGATCGGCGAGAGCCCGCTCGCCGGCCCGATGTAGCCGCTCTCCATCATCTCCCAAAAGGTCGATCAATCGCACGCCTGCGGCCAAGGCGCGGACTTGACCATCCTTCAGCAGACCGACCCGCTCCCGCCCGCCGTCATCGGTGAAAGACACCCACCGCATGCGATTTTCCTCCGCATCGTCTCATGAATGGAGCAGACTTTTAGAGCCGTGTTTGATTTCATCAAAGGCACCGGCCGTTCCGCAGCCGACTGCGCCGCAACCCCGCGTACCGGCGGTGAACTGAGCAGATCCGAACCGGCCTTCGGGTGGCTCAGTCGAGGACGCGGACTGGGTTTCCGGCGCGCCAGGCGGCGATGCATTCCACCGTGCCGCCGTAGAAGATTTCGTAATTGCTTTTCGTCACGAAGCCGAGGTGCGGCGTGAGCACGACATTTTCCAGCAGCGCCAGTGGGTGGCCGGCGGGCAGCGGCTCCTCTTCGAACACGTCGAGGCCTGCCATGATGCGCTTTTCAAGCAGCGCCGCGATCATGGCCGGCTCGTCGATGATGCCGCCGCGCGACGTGTTGACCAGGATGGCGCCCGGTTTCATGCGCGCGAATTCCGCTGCACCGATAAGGCCCTTGTTGCGCGGGCCGAGCACGAGATGAATGGAGATCACGTCGGATGTCTCCATCAGCTGCTCTTTCGTCACCGCTGTTGCGCCCGCTTCCGCCGCGCGCTCGGGCGTGAGGTTGGTGCTCCAGGCGATTGTCTTCATGCCGAAGGCCTGTGCGATGCCAGCCATTCTCGCGCCCAGCTTTCCAAGGCCGAGGAGGCCCAGGGTCTTGCCGTGAAGCGTCGTGCCAAGCGTCGACTGCCATTGGCCGGCCACGACCCGCTGGTGCTCGGAGGGAATATGGCGGGCGCACGCGAGGATAAGACCCCAGGCCAATTCCGGGGTGGCATTGGAGGATTCGCCGCCTTCGGTGTGGCACACGGTGATCCCGAGGCCCCGTGCCGCTTCCCTGTCCAGCGTGCGCAAATGCGTGCCGGTGTAGACGATGAGGCGCAGCTTGGGCAAAGCGCGCATCAGGTCCCCGGTCATGGTCATCCGCTCGCGCATCAGGCACAGCACGTCGAACTCCGCCAAAGCCTGCTTCGCGTCGTCGTCGGGCAGAGGACGGTCGAAGACGGTGATGGAAACGTCGTCGCCGAGCGAATGCCAGTCCGCCATGCGGAGCGCGACATTCTGATAATCGTCCAGTATCGCGATCCGCAGCATTTAAGGCACCAATCGTTTCAGGCCAAAGCAGGAGCCCGCTCGATTTAGCCGACGCGCCGCGTGCAGGGAAGCCGAACAGGGCGCCGGATTGTCCGTCAGGATGCGGTTGCGCGTGCTCTTGTCGGGAAACCCGTCGATCAGCACGTCAGCGGTGCGGTTGCGTCATCGATGGCGATGGAGCCGTGGCGTCAGTCCTGTGAACCCGCGCCGCGAAGCGCATGCACTTCGGCTTCTAGTTCAGCGAGCCTCTGGCGGAGCGGCATGACGGCGTCCGCGACCTGCTGTTCCGTAAACCGTGGGGTGATGTGTTGGGGGCAATTCCAGTCGAACGCATCAAGCCTCAGGCGAAAGATCCGTTCGATCTTTGCCTTGTAGGAGGTCGTAGCGACCAAAGCAGCCAATGACGGGTCCGCATCGGGCGCCAAGGTCTCCACATGAGCGTAAATCTTCAGGCGCGCGCGGCGGGGATAGTCCATAAGGAACAGGCAAACCCGTCCATCCGCCGCCAGATTGCCGGTGCTGATATATTGGCGGTTGCCGCGATAATCCGCGAACGCCAGCGTGCGGTCGTCCACCAGCTTGAGAAAGCCCGGCGGACCGCCGCGGTGCTGGACATAAGGCCACCCGGTTTCCGAAACCGTCGCCATGTAGAAGCTGTCACGCTCCGCAATGAATGCCGCTTCGTTCGCTGTGAAGCGGTCGAACGCACGGTCGGCCGACAAATCCTCCCAGAGATGATCCGCGCCCATTTCGGCTTGCACCGTGCGGACACTGGGCGTCACCGCGATGTCGAGAAACCCATACGACATGGCGCACCTCTTCCTGGCGGCGAGTGGGAGCGCAACACCGACCCCGCACCTTCGCTCGCCGTGGCAGAAGGATGGACATTTTCAGTGGCTATAAAAATCGGGTAATTCTGAGAGCCTCTCTTCCGAAAATTGGTGGGATGCCGTGGATCGCCTCGAAGCCATGTCGATGCTGGTGACGGTGACGCAAACCGGTAGCCTTTCCGCCGCGGGGCGCGCTCTCAAGGTGCCGCTTGCCACACTGAGCCGAAAGATTTCGGATCTCGAGGCGCTGCTTGGCACGCAATTGCTGATCCGCACGACGCGCAAACTCACCCTTACCGATGCCGGCACCGTTTATGTCGCCGCCGCGCGCCGGATCCTCGAACAGGTGGAGGAGGCGGAGCGCGAAGCTGTCGGCGAATTCGACGCGCCCCGGGGTGAACTGGTTCTCACGGCACCCATTCAATTCGGCCGCCTGCATGTCCTGCCGGTGGTGGCGGATTTCCTCGGCCTTTTCCCTGACATCAGGGTCCGATTGACGCTGTCCGATCGCAGCCTCGACCTCATCGATGCGCATGTCGACATGGCAGTGCGCATCGGCCGGCTGCCGGACAGCTCGATGGTGGCGACGCAGGTTGGGCTTATGCGGACCATCGTGTGCGCCAGCCCCGCGCTTTTGGACCGCTTCGGCACACCCGAGGTCCCGGCCGACCTGCTAAAGTTGCCGTGCGTGGCGATCGATACGCCGGTGCCATCCCTCGGCTGGCTGTTCCGGGCACCGGTGTCCGGCACGGTGATCGACGTTCCCATCGTGCCGCGCCTTTCGGTGACCACCACAGAGGCGGCGGCGGACGCCGCCATCCGCCATGTCGGGGTCGCGCGGCTGCTGCACTATCAGGTGGCTGACGCTGTGACGGCCGGCGATCTTCGTATCATTCTTGATGCGTTCGAGTTGCCCCCCGTACCGGTGAGCCTGTTGCATGTCTCGCGTGCGCAGATGCCGCTGAAGATGCGCCGCTTTATCGACTTCGCCGCCCCTCGCTTGCGGCAGGCGTTCATGAAGTCGCTGGCCAATTTCGAGACAGCCGTTCCATGACGCGTTGATCTGCGTCAGGCATCGTTTGAGGCTGCACCGGTCGTGCGGGAGAGGGATAACCCTGCGCCCGCAGAAAGCAGTGAGGGTTCGTGTTCCCGGCCAAATTCAACCTTGGTCGCTCTCGTCCTCACCCGGCGCACCCTGCGCTCTTCTTTCTAAAAATATAAAATATTGCGATAATTGATTTTATCGTAGATAGTAGTATTTCAAATAAATATTGAAGATAGAATCTTTTGTACGATTTTTGACATCGTATTTTTGTTCTAAATTTTCACTCATCTGCGCTCGTCGTGAGTTTTATTTTCTTATCGCTGCCGTAGTCGCCGCCCACTTAAGCGAGGCCGTATGGCCCGGTGGAGCGCTGGGCGTGAGGAAACGCAGTTTTACACCCATTTCGATGCTGGGTTGGGCCTATCGACAGGAGCTTCCCATGACGCTGAGGACGCAAGAGACCACGGTTACGTTCGCACATCCGTTCCGCCTCAATGCATTGCAGGATCTTTTGCCGGCAGGCACTTATCGGCTGGTCACGGACGAAGAACAAATCCCCAACGTGTCGTTTCTCGCCTATCGACGCACGGCGACCATGATGCACACACCTGCCATTTCCGAGCATCACGGGGTGAGCGCCTGCCTGACCGTCAATCAGGCGGACCTGGACGCAGCCCTTCTGCGAGACCGGAAAAAGTCGAGTTGATCCGGGCAACACCAGCCACCATTCCCGAAGGGAATAAGCTCATGGCGCTCCAGTTTCCCAATTCCAGCCGGATCTTCAACGAGGCCCGAGGGTGCGTCACGTTCTGGGGACACGATTCCACGTTCGAGATCGCCTTCCATGTGGATCAGGACGTCCTCCAGCGTTTTGCCCCCCACGAGGCCAGTGATGAAGCCGCTTCGCTGCGTGCCTTCGATGGCAACCGCAGAAAAATCGAACATGCCGCGAACGGCGTCTATTCCAAGAAGCGGCGCAGCTTCAACCGGCTTTCAACCTCCGACTTCTGACGGCCCATTCCCTCTAGCGGACCAACGCGTTCGCGCAGCTTGGAAGGCCGCGGCGCTTCCCCCGGATCGGCACTCGGCTTGGGGACGGGAGAGGCTGTGAGGACGAAACAGGCGCTGGGGGCCGGACAGGCCGGGGCTTCTTGCACGCTCCACGGAACGGATTGCGGCCGTCCAATGTTCTTTCTGCTTCGGTCAAGATCGACCCGCACACGATCGATGTCCGCGCACTTGCCGTGAGGGCGGAAGAAAGGCTCTATTGTACGCGTTCTTCCTCCAGGCCATCGGCCTTGCCTCGCCCGGTTCCCCGTGGAACGACCGTACTCCCATCCGCGAGGATCTTTTCAGCGTCGAACGGCTTGAGGAGCATGCCCGCAGCCTCGCCGCAGCGCAGCCGGTGGAACCTGGACCATCGCGGGGGCATTCGCTCTCGGCGCGCCTGGCGGACAACGGTGCCGTACTTCTGGACGCTTACCGAAACATCCTGCGCGCCATCGATGAAGGCGGAGCGATCACCCCATCCGCAGAATGGCTAATCGACAATTATCATCTGGTTGAACGCCAGATGCGGGAGATCCGCTCCGACCTGCCGCCCAGTTATTATCGCCAGCTTCCCAAGCTCGCCACCGGCCCCTTGGCCGGCTACCCGCGCATTTTCGGAGTGGCGTGGGCGTTCGTCGCCCATACCGACAGCCGGTTCGATTCCGAGATGCTGGTGCGATATCTGCGCGCCTATCAAGAGGTTCAGCCGCTCACCATCGGCGAGCTGTGGGCGGTGTCGATCACCCTGCGCATCGTCCTGATCGAGAACCTGCGGCGGCTGTCCCAGTGGATCGTGGACGATCGCATCGCGCGCCGCGAGGCGGACACCCTGGCGGACCGCCTGCTGGGCGCGGGCGGACGGCCGGCCGAATCCGCACAGGTGGTGCTCGAAAAACTCGAACACGCACCCCTGCCTGAGGCGCTTGCCGTCCAGCTTGTCCATCGACTGCGGGATCAGGACCCGCGCGTCACGCCGGCGCTGCTCTGGCTGGATCGGCGATTGGCGGCGCAAGGCATGACGGCGGACCAGGTGGTGCGCGATGTGCACCGCAGCCAGGGCGGTGCCAACGTCTCCGTCCGCAACATCATCACCAGCCTGCGGCTGATCTCCGATGTCGACTGGCAGGACCTGTTCGAGCGCACCAGCCTGGTTGACAATGTGCTGGCGGCGGGTGGCGCCTTCGAGGCGATGGATTTCGCCACGCGCAATCTCTACCGCAGCGCCATCGAGGAATTGGCACGCGGCTCCGAGCATACCGAGATCGACGTGGCGCACCGCGCGGTGGAGGCGGCGGAGCGTGATCGGCTGACCGCCAGCACGAACAAGGATCTCAGGGGCGGCGACCCCGGCTACCACCTGATCGCGGGCGGGCGGCGCGCCTTTGAGGCGACTTTGGGCTTCCGGCTTCCCTTGAACCGCATGTCGGTCCGGCTGAACCGGGCATTCGGCATCGGCGGCTATGCCGGAGCCATCATCCTTGAAACCCTGGTGCTCCTGGCCTTGCCGCTGCTGGTGGCGGGGGCATTGGGGTTGGACTGGGCGAGCCTTCTGCTGCTGGGTGTCCTGGGCGCCGTCCCGGCGATCGATGCGGCAGTGGCTCTGGTCAATCGCGCCATGAGCCTTGGCTTCGGCGCCACCCTGCTTCCCGCGCTCGAATTGCGCGAAGGCGTGCCCTCCCACCTGCGAACGCTGGTGGCGGTGCCGACGCTGCTCACCAGTCTGCAATCGGTCGAGGAACACATCGAGCGGCTGGAGATCCATCATCTCGCCAGTCCGGAAGGCGATCTGCACTATGCGCTCCTGTCCGACTGGACAGATGCCGAGAGCGAGGATGCGGAAGGCGATGACGCCTTGGTGGCCGCAGCGGCCGAAGGCATCGCGCGGTTGAACGCGCGCTATGGGCCCGCGCCCGGCGGCGCGCGCTTCCTGCTGCTGCATCGCCGGCGGGTTTGGAACGACAGCGAAAGCCGTTGGATCGGCTGGGAACGCAAGCGGGGCAAGCTCCACGAATTGAACCGCTTCCTGCGCGGCGAGACCGACACCACCTTCATCGCGGTGCAGGGTGTCACCCCCACGGCCCCGGAGAACGTCCGCTACGTCGTCACGCTCGACGCGGACACCCGGCTGCCGCGCGACACGGTGCGCCGGCTGATCGGAAAGATGGCACACCCGCTCAACCGCCCGCGCTTCGACATGGCGTCGAGCCGGGTGGTGGAAGGCTATGCCGTGCTGCAGCCCCGCGTCACCCCGTCGCTTCCCATGGGCCAGGAAGGATCGCTGTTCCAGCGGACCTTTTCCAGCGTGAGCGGCATCGACGCCTACGGCTCGGCGGTTTCCGACGTCTACCAGGACCTCTCCGGCGACGGCTCCTATGCCGGAAAAGGCATTTACGACCTGGACGCCTTCGAGGCATCGCTGGCCGGCCGGGTCCCGGATTCGACCCTGCTCAGTCATGATCTGTTTGAAGGCATCTTCGCGCGTGCGGGCCTTGCCTCCGACGTCGAGGTGGTCGAGGAATTCCCGGCCCGCTACGACGTCAGCGCGATGCGCCGCCACCGCTGGGCGCGCGGCGACTGGCAATTGCTGCCGTGGATCCTCAGCCACGGCCCCCTGCCGACCAACGCTTCGCCCGCCTTCGCTGCGATACCCGTGTTCGGCCGGCTGAAGATGCTGGACAATCTACGCCGCTCGCTCTCCGGCCCGCTTGCCATTGCCGCGCTGCTTGTCGGCTGGACCATGCCGTGGGGCGCCGCACTGGTGTGGACTGCATTCATCCTGATTACCCTGGCCCTGCCGGGGTTTATCCCCGTCGTCGCCGCGATTCCGCCCCGTCACCCCGGCGTGACCCTGACCAGTCACCTGCGCGCGCTATGGAGCGACCTTCGGCTTGCCCTCGTCCAGTGCGGGCTCGTGGTGGTGTTCCTGGCGGACGAAGCCTGGCTGATGCTCGACGCCATCCTTCGCACGCTCTGGCGCCTGTGGGTGAGCCGCAGTCACCTCCTGCAATGGGTGCCCGCCGCTCAGGCAAACCAGGCACGACGCCTGGACCTCATGGGCTCCTACAGCCGCATGTGGGGCGCGCTGGTCATCGGCGCGCTGGCGCTGCTCGTCGCCCTCGCCTTCGGGCACGGCGCCTGGCCGCTGGCGGCGGGCTTCGCCGCGCTCTGGTTCGTGTCACCGGCGGTGGCGCGCTGGGTGAGCCTTGCGCCCAAGATCGCCGGAAAGATGCAGGTCGAGGAGAGCGATGCACACGCTTTGCGGCTGATCGCGCGTCGCACCTGGCGGTTCTTCGAGACATTCGTGACGCCGGCAGACAACATGCTGCCGCCGGACAATTTCCAGGAAGACCCCGCGCCAGCCCTGGCGCATCGGACCTCGCCGACCAATCTCGGCCTCTACCTTCTTTCGGTGGCGAGTGCGCGCGACTTCGGCTGGGTGGGAACGCGCGAAGCCATCGACCGTCTGGAACAGACACTCGGCACAATGGGCCGGCTCGCTCGTTTCCGCGGCCATTTCTACAATTGGTATGACACGGCCGACCTGAGGCCGCTGGACCCCAAATATGTTTCCGCTGTCGATAGCGGCAACCTCGCCGGACACCTCATCGCGCTCGCCAATGCGTTGCAGGAATGGCGGGCGATCCCTCAATCCACCGCTGCGCGCCTCGCCGGTATTGCCGATGCCATCGACCTCACGCGCGCCGAGGCCGCCCGCCTGCAGGACGGCCGGCGCACACAGACCGTGACGCCGCGCCAGTTGGATGACGCGCTGGCCGCGCTACTGATCGATGTGAAGCTCCCCGCCGCGCAGGACGAGGATCTGCGCCGGCGGCTCGCGACACTCGCGGCCCAATCGGACACGATGATCGACATCGCCCGCACGCTGGCCACCGAGCGCGGCGACGAGGCCGGCGCCGACATGCTGTTCTGGGCCAAGGCGAGCCTTGATGCCATCGACAGCCATCGCCGCGACCTCACCCTCGGCACCGATACCCAAGCCGCGCTGGCGGCACGGCTGGAGACCCTTGAGGACACCGCCCGCGCCATGGCGATGGCGATGGAATTCGGCTTCCTGCTGGACAAGGAACGCAACCTGCTGTCGATCGGATATCTTGTTCCAGAAGGAATCCTCGACACCAATTGCTACGACCTGCTCGCCTCCGAGGCGCGGCTCGCGAGTTTCTTCGCCATCGCCAAGGGCGATCTCCCGGCACGGCACTGGTTCCGCCTCGGCCGCTCGGTGACCCCGATCGCGCACGGCGCCGCCCTGATCTCCTGGTCAGGGTCCATGTTTGAATATCTGATGCCCTCGCTGGTCATGCGCGCGCCGGCCGACAGCCTGCTGGACCGGGCCAACCGCCTCGTCGTGCGGCGCCAGATCGAATACGGGGCGATCCGGGGCGTGCCCTGGGGCATCTCGGAATCCGCATACAACGCGCGCGACCTGGAATTCACCTACCAATATTCCAATTTCGGCGTGCCCGGCCTTGGACTGAAGCGCGGGCTGGGCGACAACCTTGTCATCGCGCCCTATGCCACCGCGCTTGCCAGCATGGCCGACACGAAGGCCGCGTGCGCCAATTTCACCCGCCTCGCGGAATGCGGTGCCCAGGGCCGATACGGCTTCTACGAGGCGCTCGACTATACCCCGAGCCGCCTTCCCACCGGCCGGGACGTCGCCGTCGTTCACGCCTTCATGGCGCACCATCAGGGCATGAGCATCGTCGCCATCGCGGACGCGCTGCTGGATGGCATCATGCGCGCGCGTTTCCATGCCGAACCCATGATCCAGGCAACCGAACTGCTGCTTCAGGAGCGCACCCCGCGCGACGTGGCGGTGGTCCGTCCCTGGATGACCGAGGCGAGGTCCTCCGTGCGGTCGCGCGATGTCGGGCTTTCCGGCGGGCGGCATTTCACCTCCGCGCAACAGGATACGCCGGCGACACATCTGCTTTCCAACGGCCGCTACGCCACCATGCTCACCGCCGCCGGCTCCGGCTATAGCCGGTGGGGCAATTTCGCCATCACCCGCTGGCGCGAGGATGCGACCTGCGATGATTTCGGATCCTATCTGTTCGTCAGGGACGTGAGCGGCGGCAACGCGTGGTCCGCCGGCTTCCAGCCCAGCGGGGTCGAACCCAATTCCTACAACGTCTCATTCTTCGAGGATCGTGCGGAGTTCGTGCGCCGCGACGGCAGCCTGGAGACCGCGCTCGACGTGCTGGTCTCGGCCGAGGAGGATGCCGAGGTGCGGCGCGTGTCCATCTCCAACAGCAGCAGCCGCGTGCGGGAACTGGACGTCACCTCCTACGCCGAACTGGTGCTGGCCGCGCAATCCTCCGACATCGCCCATCCGGTGTTCTCGAAGCTGTTCGTCCAGACCGAATATCTCGCCGAGATCGGCGCCATCCTTGCCACCCGGCGCCGCCGCACACCAAGCGAGCCGCAGATTTGGGCCGGGCACTTCTGCGTCGTCGAAGGCGAAACCGTAGGCGCGGCAGAAATCGAGACCGACCGCGCGCGCTTCCTCGGGCGCGGCCACGACATCCGCACGCCCATCGCCATAATCGACGGACGTCCGCTGTCCAACACTGTGGGCACGGTGCTCGATCCGATCTTCGCGTTGCGTCGGAGGGTGAGGATCGCGCCCGGCGGCATCGTGCGCATCACCTTCTGGACCGCCGTCGCCTCCACCCGCGAAGCCCTGCTCGACATCATCGACAAGCACCGCGACACCACCGCTTATGGCCGTGCGGCGACCCTGGCCTGGACCCAGGCCCAGGTGGAAAGATACCACCTGGGCATCACACAGGGCGAGGCCGCGCTTTATCAGCGGCTCGCGGGCCACGCGATCTATGCCGCGCCCGCCTTGCGCCCGGCGTCGGACACCATCGAGAGGGGCGCGGGACCGCAGTCGGGCCTTTGGGGGCAGAGCATTTCGGGCGACCTGCCCATCGTGCTCCTGAGAATCTCCGACATCGAAAATCTCGACATCGCGCGCGAATTGCTGAAGGCCCATGAATATTGGGGCCTGAAGCAGCTCGCTGTCGATCTCGTCATCCTCAACGACCGCCAGTCGTCCTATGTGCAGGACCTTCAGATCGCGCTCGAAACCCTGGCTCGGACCAGCCAGTCATGGTTTCAGGCCGGGCGAGGCGGCGCTTCGGGCCGCGTCTTCGTGCTGCGCTCGGATCTCATGTCGACGCAGACGCGCGCGCTCCTCTCCTCCTGCGCCCGCATCGTTGTGGTGGCACAACGCGGCACCCTCACCGAGCAGCTCGACCGGGTGGTCCAGGACGCACGCCCGGTGAAGCCCCAGCCGAAGCGCCCGGTCCTCGCCACCACGCCGCCCGCGCCCCCGTCGCTGGAATTCTTCAACGGCCTCGGCGGCTTCGCCATGGACGGACGGGAGTATGTGACCGTCCTCGGGCCGGGCCAGTCCACGCCGGCGCCCTGGATCAATGTCATCGCCAACCCAAGTTTCGGCTTCCAGGTGGCGACCGAGGGCAGCGGGTACACTTGGTCCCTCAACAGCCGTGAGAACCAGATCACGCCATGGTCCAACGACCCTGTAACCGACCGCGCCTCCGAAGCCTTCTACCTCAGGGATGAGGAGACCGGCGCGCTGTGGAGCCCGACCGCGCTTCCCATCCGGGATGAGGGCGGGACTTACACCGCCCGCCATGGCCGGGGGTACAGCAAATTCGCCCATACCGCCCACGGCATCGAGGCCGAACTGCTTCAGCTCGTTCCGGTCGAAGGCTCCATCAAGCTGTCCCGCCTGACATTGCGAAATCTGACCAGCCGCCCCCGGCGGCTCTCCCTCACCGCTTATGCGGAATGGGTGCTGGGCGCCTCGCGCTCCGCCACCACGCCTTTCGTGGTGACGTCCATTGATACTGAGACCGGCGCGATGTTCGCGCGCAATCCATGGAATGGTGATTACGGATCACGCGTCGCGTTCCTCGCCATGGACGGGCGCAAAACCGAATGGACCGGCGACCGCCGCGAATTCATCGGCCGCAACGGGACGCTGTCCGCCCCGGCCGCGCTTGCGGGCGGTACGGCGCTCTCCAATACGGTGGGCGCGGGCCTTGACCCTTGCGGGGTCTTGCGCAGCTTGGTGGACCTTCCGCCGAACGCCAGCGTCGAGATCACCGTCTTGCTGGGAGAGGCCGCCGATGCGCAGGAGGCCCGGCATCTGATCACGCGCTATCGCGCGTCCGATATCGACGCCGTGCTCGCCAAGGTGACCGACCTCTGGACCGACATCCTAGGCGCTGTGCAGGTGCAAACGCCCGACCGGTCCCTCGACATCATGCTGAACGGCTGGTTCCTCTATCAGACGCTGGCCTGCCGGGTCTGGGCCCGCTCGGCCTTCTACCAGGCGAGCGGCGCCTTCGGGTTCCGCGACCAACTCCAGGACGGCATGGCGTTGGTCGCCAGCCGCCCCGATCTGACGCGGGCGCATCTCCTTCGCGCCGCCGCGCGGCAGTTCGTCGAGGGGGACGTGCAGCATTGGTGGCTACCCCAGTCCGGCCGGGGCGTGCGCACCCGCATCTCGGACGACCGGGCCTGGCTCGCCTACACCGTGGCCCATTATATCAAGGCGACCGGAGACGCCGGTGTATTAGACGAGCGCGTGCCCTTCCTCGAAGGCCAGCGGCTGAATCCGGGCGAGCATGAGAGCTTCTTTCCGCCAACCATCGCCGATGAAACCGCCGCCCTGTTCGAGCATTGCGCCCGTGCCCTGGACCAGAGCCTCGCGCTTGGCGCCCATGGCCTGCCCCTGATCGGCACCGGGGACTGGAACGACGGCATGAACCGCGTCGGCGAGCGGGGAGAAGGGGAAAGTGTCTGGCTCGGCTGGCTCCTCTATGCTGCGCTTCTCGCCTTTGCTCCGCTCGCTCAGGCGCGTGGCGAGACCCTGCGGGCAACGCGGTGGGAAGTCCACGCGGCCGGGCTACGGGCGTCCCTCGAAAACGAAGGGTGGGACGGCGACTGGTATCGTCGCGGCTTCTTCGACGACGGCACGCCGCTGGGCTCTGCATCGAGCGAGGAGTGCCGGATCGATTCCATTGCCCAGTCCTGGGCGGTACTGTCGGGCGCGGCCGATCCCGCGCGCGCGGCGCGCGGCATGGCTGCGGTCGAACGTCACCTGATCCGGCCTGGCGAGGGGCTTGCCCTGCTGTTCACCCCGCCGTTCGACAAGACGCCGCTCGATCCCGGCTACATCAAGGGATATCCGCCGGGACTGCGCGAAAACGGCGGCCAATATACCCACGCCGCACTCTGGTCGGTGATGGCCTTCGCGGCATCCGGCGAGGGCGACAAGGCGGCGGCGCTGTTCTCGCTCCTCAACCCCATCAACCACGCCCGCACCCGCTCCGACGTGCTGCGCTACAAGGTCGAGCCTTACGTGCTTGCGGCCGACATCTATGCCGAGCCGCCTCATGTTGGGCGCGGCGGATGGACCTGGTACACCGGCTCGGCAGGCTGGATGCAGCGGGCCGGGATCGAAAGCATCCTCGGCCTGAAGATGGAGGGCAACGCACTCCATCTCGATCCCTGCATTCCCCGGAACTGGCCCGGCTTCGAGATGACCCTGCGTCATGGCGCAGCACGATATCGGATCATCGTGGACAACCCCGAGGGGATAAGCCAGGGCATCGTCTCCGCCGAAATCGACGGGGAAGACATGGCCGTGCCGGTCGTCATTCCCTTCAGCTTAGCGGCGGGAACGCACGTCATAAAAGTGACCCTCGGCCGCAAGACGTCGGCGTGGCGGACGAGTGGGTGATGCTGGCTCCATTCGACTAGCGCCGGACGATCAACCCTCAGGTTCCGCGTTTGCGCGCGCGACACCGGACCTCATCATTACAAAGATACCTTAGGGCGCAGCGTCCTGCTGCTTAGGTCCGCAGCATTTCGGGCACATATGTAATACGCGCGAACATTCAATAAATATTGGACCTCCCCTAAAGCAATAAAGCCGTCTTTGGATATTTGAAGATGGTCATTTGACTACAAACACATACGATATCCAGACATCTGGGTTTTCTGACATTGGCTTGACATCTCCGCTGAATGCGGCGCTACCTGAGGCGTCTTGACGGGGGTAGGGATGCATTCGGGCACCAAGAATTTTGCGATGGCCGGTTTTCTGGCTGCAGCTATCAGCGTTTCCCTTCAAGCGCAGGCACAGACACCCGCCCCGGCGGTCCTGGTGCAGACCGCCGAGATGAAGGTCATCGCCAAGACGCACGAATTCATCGGCCGCGTGGAGGCCATCGAAAAAGTAGATTTGCGCGCCCGCGTCGAGGGCTTCCTTGGAGCCCGCCTCTTCCAGGACGGTGACATGGTCACCAAAGGCCAGCTTCTGTTCCAGATCGAGCGCGAGCCGTTCGAGGCCGTCCTAGACCAGCGCAAGGCGCTGCTCGGCGCCGCCGAAGCCACCCGCGACAATGCGGACTTTCAATACCAGCGCGGCAAGGAACTCTCGCGCACCAACAATATCGCCCAAGCCCAGCTCGACCAGCGCGCAGCGGACCTCGCGCGCGCCAAGGCCGACGTACTGGGCGCGGAAGCGGCCGTGCGGGAGGCGCAGATCCAGCTTTCCTATACCGACATCAAGTCGCCCATGGCGGGCCGCATTGGCCGCGCCACCGTCTCACCCGGCAATCTGATCGGGCCGCAGACCGGCATCATCGCCACAGTGGTGCAGGAAACCCCGGTCAACGTGCTGTTCCAGATCACCCAGCGCGAACTTTTGGAGGCCCGCCAGAAAATGGGGGGCGCCGACAAGCTGGTCGTGAAGCTGCGGCTAGCGGATGGCAGCTTCTACGCCGAGCCGGGCAAGGTGAACTTCGTCGACGTCCAGGCGGACTCGCGCACCGACAGCCAGACGGTGCGGGCGGTGTTCGCAAATCCCGGTACGTTGCTGTCCCCGGGACAGACCGTTCGTGTGAATGTGGACGAGACCAAGACCGAGCAGACCGTGGTCATCCCGCAGGCGGCGATCACCATCGACCAGACCGGCCCCTACGTGTTCGTGGTCAATAAGGCCAATGTGGTGGAGCAGCGGCGTGTCAGCCTCGGCACCGGCAACGACGGCATGGTCTCGGTATTAAGCGGCGTGGCCGCCGGAGACAGCGTCATTGTTCAGGGCGCGCAGCGGGTACGGCCCGGAATGACCGTATCGCCGCAGACCGCTCCCACTGTGCGCGGCTGAGGCGACACGCAAGATGATATCCTCCACCTTCATCCGCCGCCCGCGCCTCGCCCTGGTCATTTCCGTCGTTATCACGGTCGCCGGCTATCTCGCGCTCGGTGCGCTCCCGGTGTCTCAGTTCCCAGACATCGTGCCGCCCGAGGTGCGCATCAACGCCGTCTATCCCGGCGCGTCCGCCCAGGCGGTGGAAGAAAGCGTGGCCCAAGTCATCGAGGCGCAGGTCAACGGCGTCGAGCGGATGATCTACATGAAATCCACCTCGGGCAGCGACGGCAGCTATGGCCTGTCGGTGACCTTCGAGGTGGGCTCCAATCCTGATCTCAATACGGTTAACGTCACCAACCGGGTGAACCAGGCGCTGTCTCAGCTGCCACCGGAGGTGCAGCGCAACGGCGTGACGGTAAAGAAGCAGTCGTCGGCGCTTTTGCAAGTGATCGCGATCTATTCGCCCAAGGGCACCCACGACGCCCTGTTCCTGTCGAACTACGCCACGCTTGATCTGCTGGACACCCTGCGCCGCGTGCCGGGCGTGGGCGATGCGGGATTGTTCGGCGGCCTCGACTATTCCATGCGCATCTGGCTGAACCTCGACCGGCTGGCCAGCCTCGACCTCACCGCCGAGGATATCGTCAAGGCCGTGCAGTCGCAGAACACCCAGGCGGCCGTGGGGCGCATCGGCTCCGGCAAGCAGACACGGGACGTGGAGTTCCAGCTCAATATCTCCACCCAGGGTCGGCTCACCACGATTCCCGAATTCGAGAACATCATCGTGCGCGCCAATGCCGATGGCGCCATGGTGCGGCTGAAGGATGTCGCGCGGGTGGAGCTGGGCTCCAAGAGCAGCGATTCCGAAGCCCGATACGACGGCAAGGCGGCGGTGGGCATTTCCATCTATCAGGCGCCGGGCGCGAATGCGCTTACGGTGGCCGAAGGGGTCAACAAAGTGCTGGCGGACGTCAAGCCGCGCCTGCCCGACGATGTGACCTTCAACGTCATGTACGACACCACGGTGTTCGTGGAGAAGACCATTGAATCCGTGGTGCACACGCTGATCGAGGCGTTCGTGCTGGTGGGCATCGTGGTGTTCGTGTTCCTGGGCAACCTGCGTGCCACGCTCATCCCGATCATCGCCGTGCCGGTGGCGCTCGTCGGCACGTTCGCCGCCATGCTGGTGTTCGGCTTTTCCGCCAATACCGTGTCGCTGCTGGCCCTGGTGCTTGCCATCGGGATCGTGGTGGACGACGCCATCGTCGTCGTCGAGGCCGTGGAGCATGTGCTGGAGCACGAGCCCGATCTGACGCCCGCTGAGGCGACCGAAAAGGCCATGGGTCAGGTGACCGGACCGATCATCGCCATCACCCTGGTGCTGCTCTCGGTGTTCGTGCCCACCGCCTTCATTCCCGGCATCACCGGCCAGCTCTACCAGCAGTTCGCGGTCACCGTCTCCGTTGCCATGATTATCTCGGCGATCAACGCCCTGTCGCTGTCTCCGGCGCTCTGCTCGCTGTTGCTGCGGCACAAGGCCAAGCCGACCGGCATCATCGCCTGGATGCAGCGCGGCATCGATAGGAGCCGTGACGGCTACGCCGCCGTGGTCGCCCCGATTGCCCGGCGCATGCTGGTGACGGGGCTTCTGGTGCTGGCCTTCGCCGGCGCCACCGGCTGGCTGACCGGGCTGGTGCCCAGCGGCTTCCTGCCCGAGGAGGACCAGGGCGCCTTCATGGGCGAGGTGCAGCTTCCCGACGCCGCCTCGCTCGGCCGCACCGCCGAGGTGGTGGAACAGGCCGAGAAGATCATTCTGGACCGCCCCTGGACCGAGCATGTGTTCTCGGTCACCGGCTTCAGCCTGCTGGACGGGCTGGCTCTGCCGAACAAGGCACTGCTGATCGTCGCCATGAAGCCGTTCGATGAACGCAAAGACAAGTCGATGTCCGTGTTCGCGGCGCTGGCCGACCTGCGCGGGCGCTTCTCGCAGATTGCCGCTGGCGACGTGTTCGTGTTCAACCTGCCGCCGATCGCGGGACTTGGCACGGGGTCTGGCTTTGAATTCCAGCTTCAGAGCCTCGCCGGCGCCAAGCCGGAGGATCTGGCGGCGGTGGCGCGCGGACTGGTGGCGGCGGCCAATGCCGATCCCAGGCTCGCCAATGTCTTCACCACCTTCGGCGCTGCGACGCCGCAGGTGTACCTCAACATCGAGCGCGATCGCGCCCAGGCGCTCGGCGTGCCGGTCGATTCCATCTTCACCGCGCTTCAGACCAGCATGGGCGGCAGCTATGTGAACGACTTCAACCGCTTCGGCCGGACATGGCAGGTCCAGGTGCAGGCGGATGCGTCCGATCGCAAGGCCGTCGAGGACATCAACCGGGTCCGGGTGCGCACCGACAAGGGCGATCTCGTGCCCATCGACGCGGTGGCCGACATCCAGCTCATCACCGCCCCGTCCGCCATCATCCGCTACAACAACCTGCGCTCGGTGCCGATCAATGGTGCGCCCGCTGCCGGCGTGTCGTCGGGCGAGGCCATCGTCGCCATGGAACAGGTCGCCAAGGCCACCCTGCCGCAAGGCTTCTCATACGAGTGGACCGGCACCGCTCTCCAGGAAAAGGCGGCGGCGGGGCAGACCGGCTTCATCCTCGCCCTGGCGGTGCTGTTCGCCTATCTGTTCCTGGTGGCGCTGTACGAGAGCTGGACCATTCCGGTGGCAGCGCTGGCTTCGGTGGTGGTCGGCCTGTTCGGCGCCATGCTGGCCCTCAAGATCGCCGGCCTGGATAACAATATCTACGCCCAGATCGGCATTGTCGTGCTGATCGCGCTGGCGGCGAAGAACGCCATCCTGATCGTCGAATTCGCCATGGAGCAGCGCCGCGAGGGGCTGAGCGTGGTTGACGCCGCCGTGACCGCCGCCAAGCTGCGCTTCCGCGCGGTGATGATGACCTCGTTCGCCTTCATCTGCGGCCTGATCCCGCTGGTGATCGCCAGCGGGGCTGGCGCGGCCACCCAAAGGGCCGTGGGCACCGCCGTGTTCGGCGGCATGCTGGCGGCGAGCTTCCTGGGGATCTTCGTCATCCCCGGCCTCTACGTGATCTTCCAGAAGATGCGCGAGCGGGTGCACGGCCTGTTCGGCTCATCGGTGGCACCGCCTACAGCCTGAGGGCTCGACCATCGCCCTGCGAGTGGACGCGCAATCCCAAGGAACGACATATCGAAGCGGGTCATAACCATGCCGCGCCCGCGCGGCAGGGAGTGTCAGACTGAGGCCTCGATCACCAGAATGGCGACGGCCGTCGGGCCTGAAGGAATGGCACAAACGCCCATATCTCGACATCCAAAGTGGAACTTGCGGCCTTGAAGGAGGTTTTGATGCCCATGCGGGGGCATTGTGAGGAAAGCTTCGATGAAAATTCGCTGCGGCTACCGGATCGAGGTCGTTTGTTCTCAGCCGACCCCCGCTATCCTTCTGTGCGATCCGCACCCCAGCCGCGATGCGGACATCGTCAGTGGGTCCCATAGCAGGGTGACGTCGCTTGTCGACGGCAGGGACGTGCCCAGTGCTGAATATACCGATGGCTTCGGCAACCGTTGCCGTCGGCTCGTCGTCCCGCAGGGCGGCGCAGCCTTCAGGAACGACCTGCTCGTTCAGGATTCCGGTGCCGCCGACCAACGTGATTGCAATGCCCAAGAAGTATTTCCCGGCGACCTGCCGTCGGAGGTGTTCGAGTATTTGCTATCCAGCCGATACTGCGAAGTGGATGAACTTTCCGCGACAGCTTGGGAGCTATTCGGCCATTGCGATCCAGGCTGGAACCGGGTCCAGCAGATTTGCAACTATGTGAATGCGCGCATTCGCTTCGACTATCAGTGCGCACGGGCCACGCGGACAGCAGCCCAAACCATGGTTGAGCAAGTCGGCGTTTGCCGCGATTTCACGCATCTGGCTGTTGCACTGTGCCGCTGCATGAATATTCCCGCGCGCTATTGCAACGGTTTCCTGGGCGATATCGGTGTCCCACGCGATCCCGCTCCGATGGACTACAATGCTTGGTTCGAGGTTTATCTGGGTGGCAAGTGGTACACGTTCGATGCGCGCCATAATGTTCCGCGCATCGGTCGTATCCTGGTGGCGAGAGGTCGGGATGCGGCTGACATTCCGATGATCCACACCTTCGGCCCTCACATTCTGCAGAAGTTCGAGGTGATCACCGAAGAGGTCACGATTGATGATCAGCTCTCACATGGGAGTTATCGACCAGAAATGCACTTCGATGCCCGCGAAGCGGCCGAATAAGCCCCATACGCCGCTCGCCTGATCGAACAGGGATCCCCGCTCAGAACTTGAGCGAGAATTGGGCGGTGAAGGCGTTTTGGGAGGCGTCGCCGGCGAGTTGGCCGGTGTAGTTGACCTGCAGGGTGGCAAGGTCGGAGAGGGCGTAGGCGAGGCCCGCGCCCAGCAGCAGGGTGTTTTGCGCGATCGGCACGCCGGAGATGGCGAACGGCGTCGCGCCGCTCTGGAACAGCATGGTCGCGGTCGGCGTGGTGTCGCCGAAGGCGTGCTGCCAGCCCAACGTCGCGCTCGGCGTCAGGGTCCGCCCGCCCAGCGACAGCGAGGTCGCGGCGCGCAGGCCCAGCGTGGTGTAGAGCGTGTTCTGGCTGTCGGTGCTGACGTTCAGCCCCGCCCCGTTGCTGGCAAGGCCGCTCTCGGCGAGGTTTCCGCCCGAGATGTTGAGGTAGGCGAGGCCCGCGAACGGCTCGAACGCATAGGCGCCGATGTTGAAGTCGTAGCCCACCTCGCCGAACACCTGCGTCGTGCCCAGCGTGTAGCCCGCGCTGGTCGACCCCGAGAAGCCGGGGAACACGATAGAGCGCGACACGCTGATGTCGTGCCAAGTGTAGGACGCCCCGCCGCGCAGCGCGAACGCCCCGAACTGGCCGCCGGCGTAGAACCCGATGTCGTAATTATCCATCGTGCCGGAGGAGTTGCGCGCGTCGACGTCGAACTGGGTCTGGCTGAACCCGGCCACCACGCCGGCCCGCACATTGTCCAGCACGCTGACGTCGAGACCGGCGAAGAACCCGCCCACCGTGCTGGAGATCGAGGCGGCATTGGTGTTGCCGAAGGCATTGCCCCAGCCGCCATAGCCCTGCATCCACAGCGTCGGCGTCAGGTCCTGGCTCAGCTTGGTGTTGGCCGGGCCCGCCGCCTGCGCCGCATAGCTCAGCGCGGAGGCGCCCTGCGGCGTCACCGACTGGCGCAGCCGGGCGCCGACCGCATCGCGCAGATACGTGGATTCCTGCTGGATCACCGTGTTGATCGAGGGGTAGATCTCGCCGGTGAGCTGGTTGAACGCCGCCGGCACCTCGTTCGCCGCAAGCCCGAAGATCGCCTCGAACACCGGGCTTGCCGCGCCCAGCGCCTGCGCCGCCACAGCCACGTTGGCCTGGTTCGGCGTCTGGGCGTATTCCACGAAGTCGATGCCGGTATAGGTCAGCGTCAGATAGACGTTGGTCGCGTCATAGGTCAGTTCCGGGGTCAGGAACGCGAAGTTGGAGGTCACGTCCTCGCTGAACTGCCCGCTCACCCCGCCCGCGGCGGTCAGGATGGTGATCTGGCTCAGCGCGGGATAGCGCCCGTATTCCGCCAGAACCTCGACATGGGCGCTGGAGGACAGGGTCGCGGTGCCGGTGGCGATGATCAGGTCGTGGGCCCCCGCCGTGGTCACATCCACCTGGTAGAGCGCGCCGGCATTGAACGCCACCGCCCCGTTGACCGTCAGGGTGCCCGGCGAGTAGCCCGGCGCCGCCGTGCCGCCGGTGTTGACCGTCAGGCCGCCGATGGTCGCCGTCCCGCCCAGGATGCCGCCGGCGTTGATGGCGAAATTGGAGGTGGTGGTGGAGGCTTGCTGAAGCTCAACCACGGTCTGGTCTACGGTTACGGCGCCGGTGAAGCCGCCCGGTGCGGTGAACAGGACCGTCCCGCCACCCTCGAACGTCACATTGCCAGCGCCTGAGATCGTGCCGGGGAATGTGTAGCTATCGGACCGGTTGAAGGCGAGGGTGGCGTTGTTCACCACGTTGCCCATGATCGTGCCGGACGCGCCGCCATTGCCCAGCTGGAGGGTGCCGGCATTGATCGTCGTTACGCCGCCGTAGATGTTTTCACCCAACAGGACGAGGACGCCGTCGCCGGTCTTGGTCAGCCCGCCCTGGCCGGAAATCACGCCAGAAAGGGTTAGCGTATCCGCTGCTCCGGTAATCTCGAACGTGCCACCGGAGGCCCCCAGCGTCACCTCCCTTGCGCTGGCGAAGCTGGCGGAGGCGGCGAGCGTACCGCCGTTGAGCGCCAAGCCGGCGGGCGTCGCTCCGAGCGCGGTGTCCGCGCCCACCTTCAGTCGGCCGGCCTGGATGCTGGTGCCGCCCGCATAGGTGTTGGCGCCGTTGAGTTCCAGCGTTCCGGGGCCTGCCGCTATGAGCATCCCGGCCCCACCGAGGACCCCGGAAAGCGTCAACGTTTCGTTGGCCGCGACCGCGATACCGGCCGAACCGGCCAGAGTGATCGCGCGGGAGGTGGAGAATGAGGCAATGGCACCAAAGGTAGCGTCGGAGATGGCCAAACCGCCGGCCGCTGCGCCAAGGGCGATGTCGGATGCCACCTGCAGCGTGCCCGCGAGGATCTGCGTGCCACCCGCATAGCTATTCAGTCCGCTGAGTGTGATCACGCCCGTGCCGGTCTGCGTCACCAAGCCAGAGCCAGCGATGGCACCGTGGAAGTCCAATTGGTCGGCACGGTTGAACACCAAGGCTCCGTTGTTCAGCACGTCGCCGTCCAGCGAACCGCTTGTGCCGCCGTTACCGAGCCGGAGTGTGCCTGACACAATGGTCGTCAGGCCGAGAGAAACATTATCCCCGGTGAGGGTGAGAGTGCGGGAGCCCGCATGGATGAGCGCACCGCCCCCTGAGACACTGCCATCAAAACTCACGTCGTCGGAATTGTTAAACACCAGCGTGCCGTTGTTGGTCACATTCCCGGTGATGGAGCCGCCCACGTCGCCATTGCCGACCTGGAGCGTGCCGGAGGCGATGATTGTCCCGCCCGTATAGGTGTTATCGCCTGTGAGGATGAGCGTGCCCGTCCCGATCTGCGCCAGGGTGCCGCTGCCGGAGATGGTGCCCGCGAAGACCAATTCGTCGCTTCGGTTGAACGCCAGGGTGCCGATCGTCAGCACGTCGCCGACAAGCGAGCCCGCAGTGCCCGCGTCGCCGATCTGAAGCGTGCCGGCGGCGATGATGGTCCCGCCCGTGTAGGTATTGGTCCCGACGAGGATGGTGGTGCCGGTTCCTGTCTGCAACACTGCGCCGTCGCCGGAAATGGCTCCCGAGAAGGTCGTGGCATCGCTGCGGTTGAAGGAGAGGACGCCATGGTTGGCGACGTCGCCGACGATGGAGCCGGAGGTCCCGCCATTGCCCAATTGCAGAGTGCCGGCCGCGATCACCGTGCCGCCGCCATAACTGTTCGTGCCGGTGAGAATGAGCGTCCCGAGGTCGCTTTTCTCCATGCCCGAGGTGCCGGTGAGCTGCGCGGCGATCATGGCCTTGTAGCCGGCCCCGTCCGCCGTCCCGTCGCCGACGCGGATCGTCGTGGGCGCGCCGATGGCGCCGAGAGCGATGCTGTCCCCCTCCACCTGATAGCCATCGACGAAGAACTGCATGCCGGTAACGGCGATGACCCCGGCATCGTCGCTGACCGTCACGGTTCCGGCCGTACCCTGGAACACCGTGAAGCCGCTGCTCCAGGCGCGTGAAATGGTGCCGCTGGCGTTGGTCCAGTTGGTCAGAGGCCCCGCTGACCATGTGCCGCTACCGCCCGCGACGGTCTGCTGCGGTGTCGTGAAAGCGCCGTTCCAGAAGCCGGTGGAGTAAGGCGGGCTCTCGACGAAGAGGTTGACCTGGTTTGCCACCGACGTCTGCAAGCCGCCCTCATAGCCGGCCGGGAAGGTGCCGAGCGCAATCCCGTTATCGGTGAGCGTGCCGCCATAGCTGAAGATCCGGTAGACACCCGCGCCGAAGCCACCGACGCCGGTGACGTTCATGGTGCCGCCCAGCGTCAGGTCGCCGGTGACGTTGAATACGGCGGTCTGGCTCGGCGCATCCAGCGTGACATTTAGGCTCGACCCGGCAGCAAGGTTGAGGCCGCCCATGCTGAGACCCGCCGGCTGGGCGCCGGTGAGCGTGCCCCCGGTCTGCACGTTGACGGTACCGGCGATGCTGCCGCTGCCGCCAAGTGTCGCGAGATTCGCGACCGTGACATCGCCCGAGAGACGGCCCGCGACATCAAGCCCGCCAGCGGAAACCGCGGTGGTGCCGGTAAAGGTGTTGGTCCCTGTGAGGGTCAGAGTGCCGGTACCGGTCTTCGTCAGGCCGCCGCTGCCGGTCATATTGCCGTCGAACACGGTGTCGGCGGCGCCTCCCGAGGTCAGGTTGGCATTCAGCGTCACCTGGCCGGTTCCGGCGAGGGAGCCGACCGTCTCGTTGCCCGCCACGACGAACATTGCGCCGAACGCGACCGTCACAGCGCTTGTGTTGCCGATGGCATCGCCACCGGTGGCAATCAGGGTGCCGGTGTTGATGTTGGTCGCGCCACCATAGGTGTTGGCGCCGCCGCCCCCCAGGATCAAGGTGCCCGCACCCGTCTTGTCGAGGCCTCCCGTCCCGGAGATGGCGCCGGTCAGTTCCAGCGTTCGCGAGCCGTCCACCTGGAAGGTACCGCCGCCCGCGCCCCCCGACGGGGTCAAGGAGATCGTGCCGCCATAGGCGATGTTGCCGCTGGCCTGGAGCGTTCCCGCGCCCTCCAAGGAAAGGCCGCCGGAGCCGAGCGCCGCCGCACTGGACGCCTGCACGGTACCGCCGGTGATCGCAGCGCCGCCACTGAAGCTGTTGGTGCCTTCGAGGGTCAGCGTGCCCGTGCCGGTCTTGGTCAGGCCGCCCGCGCCGTCCAGCGCGCCGGAGAAGGCGGTGCTGCTGTTATCGCCGCCGACCGTCAGCCGGAAGCCGTTGAGCGCCACATGTCCTGCGCCCGCGAGCGATCCCACGGTCTCGTCCGCATCGGTCAGAACCAGCGCCGCGCCTGCGGCAATCGACAACGCCGATGTATCCGAAAGGGAGGCGCCGCCGCCGATCGCCAGCGTTCCGCCGGTGATGCCGGTTGCGCCGGTGAAGGTGTTGGTCCCGGTCATGGTCATGGTGCCGGTACCGGTCTTGGTGAGACCGCCGGTGCCGCTCATGATGCCGGAATAGACGCTGCTGCTGTTGTCCCCGCCGACGAAGAGCTGGTGGCTGTTGAGCGTGACGCCACCCGCCCCTGCGAGCGCACCGACCGTCTCGTTGGAATCCAGAAGTTCCAGCGAAGCGCCCGCCGCGATCGTCAGACCTGCGGTGTCGGACAGCGAGGAACCACCGCCGATGGCGAGGCGCCCACCATCCACAATCGTCGCCCCGGAATAGGCATTGGTCCCCGTCAGGGTCATGGTGCCGGTGCCGGTCTTGGTCAGGCCGCCCGCGCCGTCCATGGCGCCGGCATAGGTGCTGTCAGCATGGGTGCCGCCGGTGGTCAGCGTGCCGTTCAGCGTCACCGCGCCGCTTCCTGCGAGCACACCGATGGTCTCGGCTGCGTCGAGGATAAGGGCGGCGCCAGCCGTCACCGTAACAATACTTGTATCGCCGATGGCGTTGCCGCCGATGGCGCGCAGCGTGCCGGCGTCCACATTGGTCGCCCCCCCGTAGCTATTAGGCGTGCCGCTGCCGATCACCAATTCACCGGTACCGGTCTTGCTAAGGCTGCCGGTGCCGGAGATCAGCCCGGTAAGAGTGAGGATCATCCCGCCGTCCACTTGGAACGTGCCGCCGCCGGTGCCGGAGGCGGTCAGCGAGATGGCGGCGCCAGAGCCAAAGGTGGCGCTGGCCCGAAGCGTGCCGCTGCCCTCAAGCGCGAGGGCGCCGGAGCCGAGCGCGGCGGCGTCGGACACTTGCACAGTCCCCGCCGTGATGTTCGTGGCGCCGCTATAGGTGTTGGTGCCGTCGAGTGTCAGGGTGCCGGTGCCGGTCTTGGTCAGTCCACCCGTACCGTCCAGCGTGCCGGAATAGATCGTGCTGCTGTTGTCGCCTCCGGCGATGAGCCGAAAGCCATTCAGGGTCACGTCGCCCGCGCCGGCGAGCGAGCCCACGGTCTCGTCCCCATCCGTCAGGATCAGCGCCGCGCCCGCCGCGATGGTCAGGCTCGCCGTATCGGAGAGGGAGGTGCCTCCGCCGATCGCCAGCGTTCCGCCGGTGATATCGGTTCCACCGGTGAAGCTGTTGGCGCCGGTCACGGTCATTGTGCCGGTACCGGTCTTGGTCAGGCCGCCAGTGCCGCTCATGATACCGGAATAGCTGGTGCTACTGTTGTCGCCGCCGGCTATCAGCCGGTAGCCATTCAGCAGCGCTTCGCCCGCGCCTGTCAGCGAGCCCACGGTCTCGTCCGCGCTCAGCAACTCAAGCGAGGCGCCCGAGGCGATGGTCAGGCCGCTGCTGTCGGAGAGCGAGGCGCCGCCGCCGATGGCGAGCCGCCCGCCATCCACCACCGTGGCACCGGTGTAGGTGTTGGCGCCGGTCATGGTCATGGTGCCGGTGCCGACCTTGGTCAGCCCGCCGCTCTGCACGAGCCGCCCGGAGAAGGTGGTATCCGCATTGTTGCCGCCGGTGGTCAGGATCTGGCCGGACGCGAGACGCACGGCGCCCGTTCCAGCCAGGGATCCGATCACTTCCGAATTGAGCACGCCGAAGGTGCCGGCGACGAGTACGGCGCTGGTGTCGCCGATGGCGGAGCCGCCGCTCGCGTTGATGATGCCACTCTCGATCGTGGTCGCGCCGGAATAGGTGTTCGTCCCGTTGAGCGTGATGGTCCCGGGTCCCTTCTGGACCACGTCTCCGGCCCCGGAGATGCTGCTGGAGACGGTTATCGCGCTCTGACGAGCGAACGCCAGCGTCGCCCCCGACTGGACCAGTATGTCGCCGAGGATTGTGCCCTCGGTGGCCAGAAGACCCGAGAGCTGAAGCGTACCGGCGGAAACCGTGGTTCCGCCGGTGTAGGTGTTGGTGCCGCTCAGGATGAGCGTGCCGAGGTCGGTCTTATTGAGTCCCGTCGTCCCGTCGAGAGACGCACTGATGGTGGCGACGTAGGACGCGCCTTGAGTGGTACCATCGCCCACACGGATCACGGTTTGTCCGGCGGCGGATGCGAGGGTGATCGGCGCCCCCTGGACGCTGTAGCCATCCACCGCGAATTGCATGCCGGTGGTGCTGATCGGCCCGCCGGTGCCGTCGACGGTGACAATGCCGGCTGCGCCCGAGAATACGGCGACATAGCCACCCCAGTCCGATGCCGCCCCGCCGGCGGTGGTCCAGTTGGTCGGCCCAACGCTCCATGTACCGTTGCCACCCACGGGCATGCCGCCGGTGAGGGTTTCGCCGTTCCAGAAACGAAGGCCGCCGCCGACGATCAGATTGACCTGGCTCGCCGTCACCTGGACGCTGAAGTCGAATGTGGACGGCGCAGTGCCGATTTCCAGGTCACCCGTCCCGATGCGGGTGGTGTAATCGATGATGCGGTAGACGCCGAGCGCCATTCCGCCCGTATCGGTGATGTTCAGCACACCATCCAAAGTGAGGGTGCCCGCCTGAAACACGGCGGTATTCAACACGCCGAGGTCCACATCGAGGTTCGAGCTGCCCGAGAGGGTCAGCGATGTCATCGAGAGGCCGTAACCTCCGCTGCTCGGAACCGCCAGGAGATGGCCGCCGTCGGCGATGATGACCGCCCCGGCTATGCTGGCCGTCCCCGTGCCACTGGTAATACCCTTGAGGGTGCCGCCGCTCTGTACGGTGACGGTGGCGCTGGTGAGCCCCACACCGGCACCGATTTCGAGCATGCCGCTCTCCACCGTCACCGCGCCTGCGCTGTTCACGCCGGAGAGCGTCAGAATATTTCCCCCACGCTTCACGAGATCACCCGTGCCGGTGACGGCATCGGTGAGCGCAAGGTCTGAGCCGGCCGCGCGGTTGAAGATCAAGGTGCCGCTATTGGCGACCGCGCCCTGGATCGAGCCGGTGGCGCCGCCGGCGCCCACCTGCAACGTGCCGGCGCTGATGGTTGTGCCCCCGCCGTAGGTATTGTCCCCCGACAGCACCAAGATGCCGGCGCCAATCTTGGTGAGGGCGCCCGCGCCGGAAATAACGCCGGAGAGAGTGGCGACACCGCCATTCGAGATGCTGCCGCCGCTGGCGCCGAGGACGATGGCTTCACCGATGGTGGTTGCAACACTGACAGCGAGTGCGCCGCCGTCGAGCGTCAGGATTCCGGCGGAGAGGACATTCGTCGCGGCGATGCTCAGGGTGCCCGCCGTGACCGTGATGCCGCCGCTCATGGCGGCCTTGTTGCCGGCATTGCTCAGGGTCAGCGTGCCGGCGCCGGTCTTGGTGAGGGTGGCCGCCCCTGAGAGGACACCGGAAAGCGTCACGTCTGCGGCGTTGTCGAGCGTCGCGTTGCCCGTCAGTCCCACGGCGTTGTCGATGGTGCCGGCGGCTGTGACTGCCAATGTGGTTCCGGCGCCGAGCGATAGCGCCCCGGCACCGATGTTGCCGTCGCCGGCGATGGACAGGGTGCCGGAGGAGAGGGTGGTGGTGCCGCTGTAGCTGTTGCTGCCGGAGAGAACGATGGTGTTTCCACCATCGTTCGTCCAGCCGCTCACGACCAGGTTCCTGGCACCGCCACTCTCGGTGATGTTGCCGGCGAAGGTGGTCACCGCACCCGACAGGGTGGCGGGGGCGACGGTGGCAATCGTCGCATCACCCGCCAGGGTGATGGTGTTGGCGATGGTGCGGGTGGTTCCGCCAACGGCCAGCGTGGTGTTTGCAGACAGCGTGACGGCGCCGGTCCCCAGCGTGCTTGAGGCGGCGGCGGTGAGGGTGCCGCCGGTTACGGCGATGTCTCCCGTCATCGAGCCTGCATTGCTGAGGCTCAACCCGCCCGAGCCGGCCTTCGTGAGCCCACCCGCTCCTGAAACAGCACCAAGGAGCGAGAGGTCGCCGACGGTGTCGATGGTGCCTCCGCCTGCCTCCAGAAGGATCGCCTGTGAAAGCGCAAAACTACCCGCGGCCGATGGCTTTTCCAACGTGCCGCCATCGAAGGTGATGGAGCCCGCACCGATGGAGCCGGCTCCGGAGAGAACGAGGCGCCCATCAAGGATTCGGGTCGACCACGCGGCCGCGCTGTTGCCGTTCGACAGCGTCAGCGTTCCCCCGCCGTCCTTCACCAAGACACCGGCACCCGAGATGCCGCCCGCGATGGTGAAGCTGCCTGGCTGGTTGAAGATCACTACGCCCTGGTTGACGATGTCGCCCAATGCTCCAACCGCCGCGAGGTCCACGCCATCGACGGAACCATCGCCGAACTGAAGCGTGCCGCCGCTCTCGATGAAAGTGCCGCCGGTGTAGGAGTTGGCGCCGGTCAGCGTCAGGGTGCCGGTGCCGCGCTGCTCCAGGCTGCCGGGACCCGAAATGACGCCCGCGAAGGTGGAGGTCGCAGAATTGTCGAAGGCCAGTGTGCCGGAGATCGCGCCGATATTGGTCGCCACGGGGCCGACGATGGAGCCGCCCTCGCCAATGATCAGGGTGCCCGCCAACACGGTGCCGCCGCTATAGGAATTGGCGCCGGTGAATTGCACCACGCGGCCGCCCTGAATGCGCACCGCGCCGCTGCCGGAGATCTCTCCGGTATAGTCGTAGACGCTAGGCGCGGTCGGCAGGTTGAACACCAACGTCGCGTTGTTTGTGACATTGCCCAAGAGGGAGCCGGCGGTGGTGCCGTCGCCGATCTGCACCGTGCCGCCGGTGATGGTCTTTGTCGCCGCCGAGAGGATGCCGAGGATGACGACCGTGCCGCTCTGGCTCTTGGTGAAGGTGCCAAGGCCTGTGACATCCCCGAGCGTCATGGTGGACACCAGGGTGTTGCGCAGATCGAGCGTCGCGCCGCTGGCGACGCTGACATCGCCGATGATCCCGCTCGGGAAGCTGCCGCTCCCGTTGCCGATTTGCAGCGTGCCCCCGGTTACGGTGGTGCCGCCGGAATAGGTGTTCAGGCCCAGCAGAATGACCATGCCGCTGCCGGTCTTCTCCAGGCTTCCCTCTCCGCTGATGACATGACCTGGCGGGGTCCCGCCATAGGTGAAACTGGCCGAGCCCAGGGCGAAGACGACGCGTCCCGCATTCACGCCAACACCGGTGTCGATATCGCCGGCGATGGAGCCGGTGGTGCCATCGCCGATCTGGAGCGTCCCCCCGCCCGTAATGCTGCTGCCGCCGGCAAAGGTGTTACCGGCACCGCTGAGAACGAGGGTGCCGGCGCCGGCGTGTTCGAGGGCGCCGGCGGTGCCGGTGATGTTTCCGGAGAAGGTGACGGTACCGGTCCGGTCGAAAACCAGCGTGCCTGTGCTCGATCCATCGCCCAGGACCACGGCGCCGCTGGCAATGAAGCCATCAAAGCCGCCGGAGCCGTCGGCGACAACGAGTTTGGCGCCATTGAGGATGCTGGTGGCCCCGGTATAGAGATTGGCATTGGTGAACGTCACCGTGCCGCCGCCGAGGATCTTCACGCCGCCCGCGCCGGAGATCACGTCAGCATAGACATAGCTGGTGTCGGGTCGGTTGAAGGCCAGGGACGCCCCTGTCATCACAGCAATGTTGCCCGTGACCGAGCCCTTCCCTGCGGTCGTCCCGTCGCCCACCTGAAGCGTGCCGCCCTGGACGCTCTTGGTGCCGCCGTTGCCGATGTCGCCAACCACGGTCAGCGTGCCCGCCCCCCAGTTTGGTCAGCGTACCGGTTCCGGAAATGTCCCCGGCGAGAGTGGAACTACCCACCAGGTTAAAAACCAGGGCGGAATTATCGACGACATCACCGGTGATGCCCGCCACAGTCGAGGCTCCGTCGCCGATCTGCAGGGTGCCGGCGGTAATGGTGGTGCCGCCGGTGTAGGTGCCGGCACCGGTGAGGGTGAGCGTGCCCGCTCCCAGCTTGGTCAGGCTGCCGTTGCCGCTGACGGCGCCGACAAGGGTGAAAGCGTCCGGCTGATTGAAGATCAACGACCCGTCGTTCAAGACGTTGCCCAGGGCGTTCACGCCATCAACAACGCCGTTGACCAAGCCGTTGCCGATCTGGAGTATCGAATACGGGTCGATGAGCGTGCCGCCAGACCAGGAATTCGCACCTGTCAGCGTCACAGTCACCTCGGCGCCGACATCCCCGCCCATCTGCCGGAACTGGCCGATGCCGGTGATGTCGTTGGCAAACACCTCATCCGCATCGTGGTTGATCGCCAACCGGCCGGCCACCAGTCCGGCGCCGGCATTGTAGGAGGTCGCGATCGGGCCGGTAATGGTACCCGCCGCGGACGTGCCGTCGCCGAGCTGGAGTGTCGCGTTGGAGATGTAGGTGCTGATGCCGGGATCTATATTGCCGAGAATCGTGGTGATGCTGCTGCCGATGCTCGCCCCACCCACCCCGAACCTTCCGCCGGTGATGCCCTTCGTAACATTCCCGGAATAGGTATAGGCATTGGTACGGTTAAAGGCGAAGTCACCTGCGTTGATCACGACATCGCCGGTGAGGGAGCCCGTTGTTCCGAACCCGATCAACAGCATACCGGCATTGACCTCGACGCCGCCGGCCAGGCTCAGGTCGCCCAGAATTGCGACGTATCTGCCCGTATTTTCTTTCACCAGCTTGCCGCTACCGGTGACGTTGCTCGAGAAATTGTAGCCGGTGCTGGCATCCCCGCCGATGTTGAACGTCAGCGTGCCGGAATTGGCGATACCTACGCCTGCCCCACCAAAGCTGCCGGTGACGCCCGTGCCGTCGCCCAGTTGGACCGTCGATCCCGACGCGATTGTTACAGCCTCCGCCGCGTCCGCGAGGGCATTGGTGCCCGTCAGCACCAGTGTGCCGCCGCCCTGCATCCGCAGCTTGCCGTTGGTGACGACACCGGAATAGCTCAGGGTTCCCGTTCGGTCGAAGACCAATGTGCCGCCGCTGCCGGTGGTGCCGTTGGTCACATCGCCATTGCCGATCGCACCCGTGGCGCCGCCCGCGCCCACGTAGAGCGTGCGGCCGGCATCAATCACGGTCCCGCCCGCGTAGGTATTGTCGCCGGTGAGCGTGAGCGCCCCCGCCCCCATCTGCCGCAGCGAGCCCGCCCCGGATACCAGGCCGTCAAATGTGACGGCTCCCGATCGATTGAACGCCAGCCGACCGGCCGTGGGCGTGCTCGCCCCATCGTCCGTCACGACGCTTCCAGTGATCGACCCGCTTGCCGCGCTGCCCACGATCAGGGTGATGCCAGATATGGAGGTGCCGCCGCTGTAAGTGTTCGTGCCGCTGAATGTCAGCGTCGTGTTGACACCAGCACCTTGGACCTTCACCGCGCCGGTGCCGGTGCCGGTGATGTTGCCGGCAAAGACGCTTCCGCTCGCCTGCTGGAACACCAGCACGCCGGGGCCGGTAACCGTGACGTTCCCGACAATGGAACCGGACGTTCCATCGCCCACCCGCAGCACGCCTGCGGTGATGGTGGTGCCGCCGGTGTAGCTGTTGGCTGCGGTAAGCTGCACTTCGCCGCTGCCCGCCTTGGTGACAGCGCCGGCGCCGGAAATGAGGCCGCCGAATGCCAGGACGGCACTGTCGTCGCGGTTGAACGCCAGCGTGCCCGCATTGGCCACCGTGCCGAGGATCGAGCCGTTGGCGCCGCCATCGCCGATCTGAAGCGTGCCGGCGGTGATCGTGGTGTTGCCGGTGTAGGTGTTCGTGCCGGTGAGGACGAGGGTGCCGGTGCCGGTCTTTTCCAGGCCGGTGGTCCCGCCGATGACGGCGGCTATGGTGGCGTTGACGCCCGTGCCCACCTCGATCTTGGTCTTGCCGGATGCGGCGGCAAGGGTCAGGGTATCCGCGGCCGTATCGCCGCTGATGACATAGCCGGCCGTGAGGAAACGCAGCCCCGCGACATTCACCGCGGCTCCGCCCTTGATCACCACCTCGTTGAGGGGAGAGCCGCCGCTTCCGGCGGTGAAGTTGGCGAAGCCGTCGTCCCAGGTCTCGGTGGTGGTGCCGGCGGAATTGGTCCAGTTGGTGCCCGATGCGGTCCAATCACCGGATCCACCGAAGGGACCGCCACCCGCGACACTGGCGCCGTTCCAGTATTGCTCCGGCGGCGGGGCCTCCACCGAAAGGATCAGCAGTTTGCTGGTGGTATTGACGGATATGGTGCCGGTATAGCCGGTCGGGAGACTGCCAAGGGTCAACGGGGTCGTTGTGCCGAACGCGCCGGTATAAGAAACAAGCGTATAGTCGCCAGCACCGAAAGACCCATCACTGGCAACGTTGACGGTGCCACCGTATACATACAGAGATCCGGCTGTAATGAGCGCGGTGGTGGAGGGGGCGCCCAACGTTACCGATACCGTTGAGCCCGCGCTGAAGAAGAAGCTGCCGGTGGTCAGGCTGGTGCCGCCCGCCCGCGACGCGATCTCCACTGCACCTCCGGCATTGACACAAATGCAGCCGGTTACGGTTGCGCCTGCGCCTATGATCAAGCGCCCGCCGGATGTGCTCTGGAACATAAAACCGCCAGTGCGGCTGGCGGCGTCCAATATAATGGTGCCGGTCGTGATATTGAATGATGCTGGATTGTCGGACTGCCCGATCAACGTCCAGGTGGATGTTCCTGTCTTCTGATTGTTGTTAAAGCCAATGAATTTACCCAGGACAGATGCAAAGGGGGTCGACAACAGGCTGACGTCGAAAGTGCTGTCCACCGATCCGCCAAGATCCAGCCGTGCGGCATTTGCTCCGCTGTCCCCGCCACGCACCCGGCCGGTGATGCTCCATCCGTCGCGAAGCTCCAGAATGCTCGCGCTGGATGGCGACGAGAATTCGATGGCATTGTCAGTCGCAATGCCCGTGCCGGACGAGACGTTTCCGCCCCCGAGGATGATCTGACCCGCGCCGACCACGTAGATGCCGGGATTGCCGATGGTGCTATCCGGGTTATGCCCGCCCTTGATCGTCCCGTAGTTTGTGAGCGTAACTGCCCCGAGCGGATTGCTATAAAGGTAGACGCCAGAACCGCCCGCATTGGTGGCGCCGGTGCCCACAGTGTTTCCGCCGGTGATAATTCCGGTTGAATTGTTCGTGATGCTTGCGCGCGTGACATTCACAATCTGAATGCCGCTCGCGCCTTGGCCGGGAGAGGCCCCGGTGAATGTATTATAGCCGCCGTCGCCGCCGCTGATCGTGCCGTTATTGACGATCGTGATGATGCCACCGGCGCCCGATATGCCGGTTCCGCCCGCATAATAGCTGGCACCGCTCGCGGTGAGTGTACCGCCGAACTCCGTGGTGACATGACCGCCATTGCCACCTGAGATGGTGCCGGAGTTCGTCAGTGTCCCACCACCTGCGGCAAAGACCACGCCGACGCCGCCGCCGCCGGCGGCACCGACAGTGATCGCATTGCTGCTCGTTGCGGCGCTGGCCGGGTTGCCGCCATCGCCGCCGTTGCCGCCCGTGACGGAGCCGCCGGCGAGGATCAGAAGCTGGTTGGTGCCCAACGCGAGGTAAGCCCCGGAACCGCCGTAACCGCCGAAGCCGCCGCCCACCGTCGCCGAGCCCAGGGCGCCGCCGAAGGTGTCGCCACCATCGCCACCGTCACCGCCCTGCACTGCGAATGCGCCGATCGTGTAGACCACGTTCGCGGCATTCAGAACGAGGCCCGTTCCGCCACTGCCGCCACTTCCGGCGCTGCCGGTATTTGAGGCGCTGGGTGTGCCGGAGGGTGTGGAGGCACTCGTCGAGGAGGATCCACCCCCGCCGCCGCTGCCGCCCCTCCCGCCAGAGGTCTGCGAACCCGTCGATAGATTGGTTCCGGTTCCGACACCGCCGGCCGTGCCAGCCCCGGTGGCCGCGCCACCGCCGGAAGGCGTCATGCCGCTGCCCCCGCTTCCGACTAAGCCGCTGGCTCCCTGAGTTCCGCCGTCACCACCGTCACCACCTGTGATGTCGCTCGTGGCACTTCTCGTGGACGTGGCATTGAAGCCCGCGCCGCCGCCGCCGCCGCCGCCGCCGGACTTGCCTCCACTCGCGCTTGAGCCGGCCGTTCCGTTCACAGAAACTTGGGCATGCGCCGGGGCCGACAGGATCAGGGCGGAGACAAGGGCCGAACTCAGGAGAAGCGTCCGCCGCAAGGGTGGAGAGAGACCGTCTGCGCTCATGCGCTTCGCCTTAGGCGCGCAAATTTCCTGGCCCGCGGCAATCTGATTCCGGCTCATCCCAACCCACCAAAGAAATCAAAAATTAGAAAAAAATCGTACACACCTATATGTGCAGCCAGACTATCCGACGCAGAGGGAACATGGCAACCTATCTAGGCTTCCATGTAATCCTCGCCAGAGGCCATGACTAAAAATCAGACTATCGTATATTTAAAATAATCTTTTGCAAAAATTGAATTTACATGATTTTATTAAAAATAAATACTGTAGTAAATCCATGTTTCCTATCGAATTTAAATATCAATAAAAAGTTATAAATTTTATATGTGTATTGTAAATTTATTTTTGACTAAAAAAATTTAAAATGTTTAAATAATTATGTAAACTACACAATGTAAAATAAAGATACTTCGTGAAACATATTATTACTATAAATTTTATTTGATATGATTGATTGTAATCATGATATAAATCATTGTATAATAATATAATTTTTTTAAATATATTTATGTATTTTTTATTTATATAAAATAATAAACATTTTATGTAATATTTTATATTTTTTGTTATTTTAATGATGAAAATTTATTATCATACTTTTAATTGATAATTTTTTACTATAATTAAAAGAATTATAAAATCATTTATTAATTTAATATCAAAAAGATCTTTCTATTCGTCAGTCCTGTGTTGATTCTGGCCGAGATAAACATATTTCTACTTACAGTATCGTCTATTGATGGCGCTAGCGGAAGCTATGCTGTACGCGACCGCCCCTTTGAGTGTTCAAAACGATAGCCTAGCCGCGCCCGACAATTGCAGCAGCAGGTCCGCCAGATCCTTTGTATTGTCGGGCGAGACGCGGATGGGGGTGCTGCCGTTCTTCGCGCCCAGTTGCTGTCGCCGCCGCAGAAGCAGGAATGGAATTCCCGCATGGAATTCCCGCGCGGTCTGGATATCCGAGACGGGGTAGGAATTTCCACCTCGGATGTTAACCATCCACGATCGCGGCATCGATGGACGCCTCGCGTGCCAGCCGCAAGGCGATGTGCAGGCGTAACGCCGGCCCCCGATCACCTGGGCGCCGAGATCAAGCCGCGTCTCCTCAATCACCAGAACGATGGTCATTTCGCCTTCAACGACGAGCACCATTGGGCGGCCTCAACGGATCTTCCAATCTTGGGTCGCGTCGTCGCTCATCACCAGGGCATACTCCGGTTCCAGATCCACCTGGAGCGCGGCGAGTACGCGGACCGTCTGGTTGTACCACCCGACCAGAAGGGTCAGTTCCACGAGTTGCCGCTTGTCCAGGAAGGCCGCCAGGCTCGCCCAGACTTCATCGCTGGCGGTGACATGCAGTGTCAGATCACGGGTGAAGCGGACAATTGCGCGCTCCTTCTCGTCGAAGACATTGGTGGTCTCGACATCCTGGATCGCGTCGATCTTTTCGCGGGTGAGGCCGGCTTTGAGCCCGGCTTTGTAGTGATGCGCGAATTCGTATTCGCTGTGCGTCACGCTGCCGACCGTGAGGATGGCAAGCTCCCGGTGGCTGCGTTCCAGCGTGGTGTCGTTGCGCAGGCTGTTACTATAGGCCATGCGCTTGATGAACACTGCCGGGGCGTTCAATAGCGCGCGGATGATGTTGGAGACGCCGGTCTCACGCTTGCGCTTGATGTCGTTGAACAGGTCATGGAATTCGGGAGGAAGGTCGGCCTCCGTCATGCAATAGGGGATACGAGCCATCTTCCTCTCCTCATGATCTTTTTGGCCGCAAGGCTGCCGGCTTATTTCGCCCGTTCGAGCAATTGGACGATGTTGTCGTCCGGGTCGGCGAAGGCCAGGGTCCGTCCGTGGGCGCCCATGTCGCGGCGCGACACCACCCGCGCGCCGAGGGCGGTCACCACCGCTTCAATTTGGTCGAGATTGTCCACCGTGAAGACCGCCACGGCGCGACCGATCCCGCTCGCGCTCTCTTCCACCGAGCTTAAGGCAAAGGCGCCGCGCGGCGTGTTGAACTGCGCCCAGCGGTCGGCATCCGTGAACGAGACCTGTAGGTTCAGCACCTTGGAATAGAATTGGGTGGCCCTGCCGACGTCAGGCACCGTGTAGTAGGTGGTATGCAATTGGGTCATGGGATCACGCGGCCGGCTGGATGTTGTGGAACTGGCCATTGCGATAGAGCAGCGCGTCCCGCTCCTCGCCGATGATCTCCACCACCTGGCCGATGAAGACAGTGTGAGTGGCGTAGACGTTCGCGTCCACAACCTGGCAATCGAAGGCGGCAACTGCATCGGGCAAAATGGGGGTGCCGGATTGGGCCGCGGTCCAGCCTGCATCGGCGAACCGCTCGCCGGGCGGGAGGGAGGGCTGGGAGAAGCGCATTGCGAGGTCGCGATGCTCCCAGGCCAGGAAATTCACCGCGAAGCGGCCCGACGCCGAGATCATCGGCCCGGTACGTGTGTCGCGGTTGACGCAGACCAGGATCTGCGGCGGCGCCGCGCTCACCGAGCAGACCGCCGTCGCCGTCATGCCGCCGAACTCGCCGTCGTGAAGCGTGGTGATGATCGCCACCGGTGCCGGGACATGGCGCAGCGCGGTCTTGTAGCGCTCCGGTGTGCAGGCAGAAGCGTAGGTCTTCTCGGGGGGAATGCGCGCTGCGGCCAACACGGCTCTACTCCAACGATTGCTGAGCAATCACCATGGAGCGTGAGAGGACGAACGCTCCAATACTCTTTTCCTGATCCGTCAGTGCCGCCGAGGCATCTTGTCAGGGCTGGTCCGCCCCGGCGACACCGACCGCCTCAAAGCGGGCGGTCCACAGGTCGCAGAAAGCGGCCGTTCTCGATGCGCATCTCGCCGTCCACATACAAGGTGGGCTGGAGGATCACGCCATCCATGTGGATGTTCGACATGATGGTGCCGCCTACGTCCACGTTGGTGCCGAGGCCAAAATGCATGGAGCCGAGGATATTCTTGTCCTCGCGCTGGACGCCGCGGATCAGGGCCTTGGAATTGATGCCCACGGAAGCCTCCGCCGGGCAGAAGGTGGAGTTCTCGTCGCCATATTGCTCGAGATAGTTGCGCAGGAAATGCGCGTCCGGCCCGCCCTCGATGCCGACAATGCGGCTGTCCTTGATCGTCAGCTCGATGGGGCTCTTGAGTTGGCCGAGCTGGTGCATGCAGAGGTCGATGACCAGCTTGCCGTTGCCGGTGCCCTCCACGGGGGGAATGTTGAATTCCCCGTTGGGGTATAGGAAGCGCAGCAGGCCGGATTTGCGGTTCTGCACCTTCGACACGTTCTGGATCTTGTAGGGGACGAAGTCGTCCGAGGGCATGTTGGGAATGAAGATGCGCCCCTCCACCGAATAGGTGAAGTCGCAGCCGTAGCTGGAGGTGACGCGGCACATCTTGGCCTCACGGCCGAAGATGTTGGTGGCGACGTAATATTGCCGGACCGCCATTTCCTTCTGGTTTTCCGTGACCGCTCCGGACTGGAACATCTCAAGTGTCATGCCGCCATCCATGCAGATGACGGGAACGCCGGCAGCCATGGCGGCCATGTTGGCGGGGCAGTGGAGCATGCCGGTGGACGCGATGAGGATGTTGACGTCCACCTTGCACATGGCCTCACACACCGCGTCGGGCGGGTTGTAATAGTCGGCGGGGCGGGCATCGAACAGCGAGAGGGTCGCGTCCACCTTCAGCTCAGAAAGCGTCGCCATCACCACCTGCCAGACCCGTGGGTCGTGGGCGAAGTCACTCACCACCAGCACCTTCATTCCGGGTGTGATGTTCGCGACCAGGGGTGCGCGGATATATTCCAGGGTTCCGGTGACCAGGGCGTTCATGGGCTTCCTCCAAGCTTTTTCGAGGCCGGCCCATTCCAGCCGGCTACGGGTCTAGATTCATGTCGATGCGTTTGAGTGGGATGCGCGCGGCAAGCCCCGCTCCGATGAGGGCAAACAGGGCTATGACCGCGAAGCAGGCGCCCATGGCACCGTCCAGCGCACCCAGAAGTGTGGCGCGGCTCTCCGGCGCGATATCCAGCGCCGCCTGCGGACCGGCCAGAAGAAAGTCGCGCAGCAGCCCCGCATGTCCGGGGTCTTTCGTGGCGATGACCATGAAGAAGGTCATGCTGACCAACGCCGTCCCGAACGCCGCGCCGAGCGATCGGGACAATTGCACCGAGCCGGCCGCGGTGCCGAGCCAGGCGGGACCGGCCGTTATGGCGACGGTGATCTGCGCCACACCCATCACGGTGCCCATGAAGAGGGAGGCGACACCCAGGACGCTCGCGAGCATCAACGGTCCGGGCGTCCACACCCACAGCCCCGCGAAGATGGCGGTGACCACGATCAAGCCGATTGTGGGCATGATCGCGGTTCGCCCGGTCCGGCTGATGAGGCGACCGGTCACGACAGCCCCGACCCCCACGCCCGCCGTCAACGGCAGCATGAAGAGGCCGATGTCCGCTGCGGAATAGCCGTGCGCCGCCCTGAGATAGAGCGGCAGAACGCTGATGAGGGACACCAGAACCGCCCCATGGCAGGCGACCAGCGCGTCGCATTTCCAGATGGCCGACATGCGCAGCAGAGGGAGCGGAAACAGCGGATGAAGCGACTTGCCTTCCCACCAGAACAGCGCCGCCAACGCGGCGATCCCGCATCCCGCGAGCAATACGAACGTGCCGGCATCCGCGAGGAGCGGACCGCGCAGGATCTGGAGCAGCGTCATACCGGCGACGATAAACAGGGTGAACAGCGCGAGGCCGAGAAAATCGAAAGAGGAATGCCCATGCTGCCTGGGACGCACCGGGAGGCGCATCACCAGCAGCATGGCGCAGATCGCCATGGGTAGATTGATGAGGAAGATCGAGCGCCAGCCGAACGCGGTCGCGAGCAGGCCGCCGGCTATCGGGCCGAATGTCGAGGCGCTGACGATGATGGCCGCGAGATAGCCTTGAAAGCGCGGACGGTCGCGCGGCGGCACCGCCTCGCCGATCAACGCCTGGGATAACGCGGCAAGGCCGCCGCCGCCGAAGCCTTGGAGAACCCGCGCCGCCGTGAGCCATTCCATGCTCGGCGCGAGCGCGCACAGCACCGAGGCACCCATCAGAACCCAAAGCGCCGCGAGCATCAGCCGGCGCCGGCCGAACCGATCCCCCAGATGCCCGTAAACCGGCGCCGCTATGGCGGCGGCCAGGAGATAGGCGATCACAATCCAGGACACACGGTCGAAACGACCCAGCGCCGCGCCGATGTTCGGCAGTGCGCTGGCGACGATGGTCTGATCCATCGCGCCGATGAACATGGGCAGGCCGACCGCGGGAAACACGTAGCGGAAAAAGGCTTCGGAGGCGGCATCCCCCGAGGCGGGAACATCTTTCGGCAAGGACGAATCCAGTTCTGGAAAAGACGGAGGACGCCAATCCCCCCTCATACTGGAACCACGCGGCCGCCGGTGTCACAAGTTCCTCCCGCGCGCAATGCACGAGAGCAATCGCCATCGAGCCGGTCATGGATGGTTTCCTGTCCGCGCAAGAAGGAGGGATCAGAGGCCGAACATGTCCTGCCATTCGCGGCCGATCTCGCGATATTCCGCCTCGTTGATGGCGAGTTCGTCGCTCGGAATGAGGGTGAGATCCTGGATGCTCGGCACGAAGCGTTCATCCGGGCTCTTGATGTCCCGCCGGCCCGACACCCGCCCGTCGAGGTCCGCCATCATCTGCTGGGCCTCGCGCGAGCGGATGAAATTGACCATCAGCTTCGCGGCATTGGGGCGCGGAGCGTTCTTGAAGGCGACCCAGGCCACCGGGGATGGCACGATGCCCTCCTTGGGGAACGACTGGTTCACGGGCGCGCCCTGACGGAAAGCGGTGAGCACCCGGCTGGCCGGGGAAATGGTGATGGGGAATTCGCCCGACACCACCTTGTCCACCGCATTGTTGGAGGCGGGGATGATCACCGGCTTCAGCTTGGCCAATCCCTCGAAGAATTTCATGCCGATGGCGGGGTGGTCGCGCATCGCCTTGTAGGTCACAGCCCAGGCGGGCGAGAGGCGCGCGCTGAGGGTGGTGATCTTGCCGCTATATTGCGGCTTCAGGAGATCGAACCAGGAGGTGAAGGTCGCATCCTTGATCAGCTTGGTGTTCCAGGCGATGGACGCGATGATGGTGGGATCGCTGACGAAATAGGGTACGCCGTAGAACACCGGCTGGCCCTTGAACGCCTCATAGCCGGCATATTCGGGGGCGTCGAACGCCATCACGGCTTCGCGCTTCACCAGGCTCGCGATCCAGGACGGGATGTTCATCGACATCACGTCGGTCATTACCTTGTTGGCCGCCAGTTCGTCCTCGATCTGCTTTTGGACCTGGCCGGACGGCTTGATGATGAACTCGACGTTGAAATTGTCCGGCAGGCCGTAGCGGGTTCGGAACAGCTTCGCCATTTCCTGGCGCACCTCGCCGCCCTGAAGGGTGTTGCCGAGGGCGATGACGCCGCCCTCCTTCTTGGCCGCCGCGATCAGGGGCTCAAGGCTGGCGTCCGCAGCCAGCGCCGGTGCGAACCGGCCGGCCATGGACACGAATGGAGCGGCCAGCCCCACCGCGCCCATTCCCTTGATCAGGCCGCGTCGGCTGACGCGGAAAGCCACGGCTGGCACGTCCCTGCGGGTGTCGTCCCCATTCATCTGTCATCCTCCCGGATTCATTTATCTTTTTTAAGCCGACGCCTGTTGGCGCAGTGTGCCGGCATCCCCTCTCGTTCGAGAGAGGCCGTATTGTCAGGCGGAAGCAGCCACCTTTTGAAAGGCTGCCGCCGGCAGTTCCGCATTCGTGTTGCCGAACGCCGGCATCACTTCGCGGGCGAAGCGGCGCAGGCTCTGCAAACCGCGTTCGCCGCCGCCGGAGCCCCCGCCGTTGATCAGCATATATTCGACCCCGGCCTTGCGCAGTGTATCGACCTTCTCGGCGATCTCATCCGGGCTCCCGTAGATCGCGCTGTCCTCGTTGTTGGCGCGGGTATCGTCATAGGACTTGAAGCGCCAGTTGTCGCTGTTGGCGCCGCTCGGTGCCTTGGCGATCTCCACCTGACGCAGGCGCGCATCAAGGCGGCGCTGGAGCGCCTGCTCCTTCTCCTCCGGGGTGTAGGCAACGAAGAAGGCCCGGGCGACACCCACCGACATGGGATCGAACACCCGTCCGCGCGCCTCGACCTCGCTCTTGAACAGGGCGATCCGGTGCTTTATTTCCGCGACCGAAGCGAACTGGTCGAGCAGCAGGTTGAAGCCCTTGTCGGCGACCATGCGGATCGAAGCGTCCCCACCGGCGCCCATCCAGATCGGCGGGTGGGGCCGCTGGGCGGTCGGCGGCTCCACAACGATGTTCTCGAAGTTCCAGTATTGGCCGTGGTGATCGAAGCGGGTTTCCGACTTCCAGGCCTTCAGGACAATATCGAGGCACTCCTGAAAGCGCCCTTCGGCTTCCGCCATGGGAATGCCGAAGCCGGAAAATTCATTGTGCCGGTAGCCCTTGCCGACCCCGAAGTCGAGCCGGCCGTTGGACAGCAGGTCGATGGTGGCGGCCTGCTCGGCGAGCAGGATGGGGTGATGCCACGGCAGCACCATCACGGCCGTCCCAAGGCGCAGCGTGGTGGTGCGGGCGGCAACCCAGGTCAGGAGGTTGAGGGTCGCGGAGACCTGACCGAAGCCGGTGAAGTGATGCTCCACCAGAAACGTGCTGTGCAAGCCGAGGGCTTCCGCTTCGATATTGTAATCGATGAAGTCCCTGAAGCCGACGCCGCTATCGATATCCGGCCCGCCGCGTTTCGCCTGGGCACTTCCGAACAGTCCGAACTTCATAGCCAGTCCTCTTCCAAGGGCCCCTGGCGTGTTTTGCCGTGCGATCGGTGGGCGACGAGACGATGCGCTCGGATTTGCCTGCCGCACCATGCTTATCGGCGGGGCAATGCTTGCGAGGGCGGTGTTAGATCTCGCCGGACAGGGGCTGTGTTGCGGCTACTATCGACAGCGTCAAATCCGGGTCAATGTACATAACGAGTATGCTCTCAGTGCCTGGATAGCATTAATTCATGCAGATCCAAGGCAACCACCCGACTTCGTCTAACTTCATCGGATAAACCATGCTGCGGCGCGGGAGATACTTTGCATATCTCTTGACGAGCGGAGGGTGAACTGCCTTACTGATGGCGTTGCGATGCGGCGCGCATTGATCCAGCGCAAATCCAACCAAAAAATAATCTCGTCAAAAACAATCTCGTCTCTGGGAAGGAATTGGCCAGCTCATGAAATCAAAGCGATCGCACGCGCCAACACATCTTCGGCGCTGAACACCGCGCGCTCCACGAGCGCCTGGAACATCTCGTTTTGTGGCCAACCCGATTTGCGGGACGGCCGGTTCGTCGCCTTGGGCGGCGCCCATGAGCAATGCGCCATGACTAGCGCGCCATGAGTAACGCAATGAATATGACCTTCGCCCCCTCTGACTCCGCCAAAGTCCAGCCGCTTGCGCCCGCCGGGGTGCCACTGCGCGTGCGCAATCTTGTGAAGCGGTTCGGCGCCTTCAATGCGGTGGACGACGTGAGCTTCGAGGTGCCGGCCGGCAAGATCCTCGCCCTGCTCGGCCCCAGCGGCTGCGGCAAGACCACGACGCTGCGCTGCATCGCCGGCCTTGAGCAGCCCAGCGGCGGCGAAATCCTGGTGGGCGAGCGAACCGTCATGTCGGCGGCGCGGCATGTCTCCTTGGCGCCCGACAAACGCGACATGGGCATGGTGTTCCAGTCCTACGCCATCTGGCCCCACATGACGGTGGCGCAGAATGTCGGCTACCCCCTCAAGGTGCGGAAGGTCAGCTCGGCGGAGACCACCCGGCGGGTCGATGAAATCCTTGAACTGGTGGGCCTCTCCGGCCTCGGCGGTCGCCCGGCCAGCGACCTCTCCGGCGGCCAACAGCAGCGCGTGGCATTGGCCCGCGCAGTGATCGGCCGGCCTCGCGTCTTGTTGTTCGACGAGCCGCTGTCCAACCTTGATGCCAAGCTGCGGACACGCATGCGGTTCGAGTTGGTGCGGTTGCAGCGGGAGGTTGGGATCACCTCGGTCTTCGTCACCCACGACCAGCACGAGGCCATGGCCATGGCCGATGAACTGGTGGTGATGAACAGGGGCCGCATCGAGCAGGTGGGCGATGCCCGCGGGCTTTATCTCAACCCCTCCAGCGTGTTCGTGGCGGACTTCATCGGCGGCGCCAATCTGCTGGAAGGCGAACTGGTCTCAAAGCCGGACGAAAACCGCATCGCGCGGCTGCGGCTCGCCTCGGGCGAGACCCTCTCCGGGGCGCTGGCGAGCGATGCGGCGATCGGCACCCGCCTTACGGCGGTGATCCGTCCCGAGGCGCTGCGCATCAGCGCGGGGCAGGGCGGCAATGCGGTGATCCGGGCGGTCCAATATCTCGGCAGCGTCATGGAAATCCGGGCGAGCGTGTTCGGCGCGGAGGTGCGCATCACCGCAGATCCCGCGCTCCAGCTTGCAGCGGGAGATCGCGTTCAGGTGGATTGCGCGGCGACCGACTGCATTCTCTTGCCCGCTTGATGCCCGCCGGCGAAACCTGAGGACGTTGAGATGGCAATTGTTGACGGCCACGGCGCGGATCTGGCGCGCGTATCCTCGCCCGAGCGCCGCCCGCTGTTCCGGCACGCGGCCGATCCCACGTTCTGGCTGATCTGGGGTCTGCTCGGCCTCCTGGCGGTGTTGATCGCGCTGCCGCTGCTTGCTCTGTTTCTCAGCAGCCTCACCACCAGCAGCGGCGGCTTCACGCTCAGCAATTATTGGGAAGTGGTGGTCACGCCCCGCCTGCTGCGGACGCTGCTGAACACGCTCACCATCGGTCTCGGAACAGCGGCGCTCGCCACCGTGATCGGTGTCGCGCTGGCCTGGGTGAATGCCCGCACCAACATGCCGGGCGCGCGCCTGTTCGACATCCTGAACCTGGTCCCGTTCTTTACGCCCTCCTTCGTGGGCGCCATTGCCTGGACGGAACTGGCCTCGCAGAACCGGGGATTGCTGAACCAGCTTGCCTACGATTGGTTCGGTGCCACCGAGCCGATCTTCAACATCTACAGCCCGTTGGGCATCATCTGGGTGCTGGCGCTCTATGAGGCGCCGCTGGTCTATCTCTTCGTGTCGGGCGCGTTCCGGCAGATGGACCCCTCCCTTGAGGAAGCGGCGCGCATGTCCGGGTCCGGCCTCATCTCCACGGCTCTGCGGATCACGCTGCCCATGGCCATGCCGGCCATGATCGGCGCGGCTTTGCTGATCTTCGTAACAGTGCTCGGCGCATTCGAGGTACCGCTGCTGCTCGGCATTCCGGCGCGCTACCCGGTGCTGACCACCGAACTGTTCGTGCTCACCAGCGAATATCCCACGCGCTATGATATCGCCGCCGCCATGTCGATGTTCCTGCTGGTGTTCACAGGCATCGCCCTGGTGGGGCAGCGCAAGCTTCTGGCGCGGCGGAAATACACCACCGTGACCGGCAAGGCCTACCGGCCCCACGCGCTGGACATCGGGCGGGGGAAGTACGCCGCTTTAGCCTTCAACCTGCTCTATGTCTTTGTCGCGATCGTGCTACCCTTTTCGACCTTGTTGCTGGATTCCTTCAGCAAGTTCTGGTCCGGCACCATCGACTTCTCCAACCTGACCCTCGACAATTACAAGTACGTCCTCTTCAGCTTCGAGGAGGGCCGGCGCGGGCTGGTGAACACGTTGATCCTCGCCTCCCTCGGCGCCACTTTGTGCGTGGTCCTTGGCCTCGCCTCCTCCTATCTGTCATTCCGCTCGCGGCACCTCGGGCGTGGCATGCTGGATTTGCTGTCCAACGCGCCGCTCGCGATCCCGGCGGCGCTGCTGGCGGTGGCGGTGGCGGTGCTCTGGATCCGCACCCCGCTCTACGGCACGCTGTGGATCATCCTTATCGCCTATGTCGCGAAATTCCTGCCTTATGCGCAACGCTCCATCACCACCACCCTGCTGTCGGTCTCGCCGGAGCTGGAGGAAAGCTCGCGCACAAGCGGCGCCTCGTGGTGGTCCACGATGCGCCATGTGGTACTACCGATCCTGAAGCCGGGCATCATCAGCGGCTGGCTGCTGGTGGCGATCATTCTGATCCGGGAATTCGGCATCGCTCTGTTTCTCTACCGCCCCGGCTCGGAAACCTTGCCGGTGGCGATCTACCTGCTGATGCAGGTCAGCCCTTCCATGACGGCGGCGGCGTGCGTGGTTCAAGTGCTGATTACCCTTGCGGCGCTGCTCGTGCTGCGCACCGCGACGCGCGGCCAGCGGCTGGGGCTGTGAGGCTTATGCACCTGCCACCCGGTGCTCTATAACAAGCTGGCTTCAGCCGGCGCCGGGCACAGGACACGATGGAACTCAGGCATCTCCGCTACTTCGTAGTGGCTGCGGAAGAAGAAAACTTCAACAAGGCCGCAGCGCGCCTCAACATGGCGCAACCGGCCCTGTCGCGGCAGATGCGCGACCTGGAGCTTGATCTCGGCGTATCGTTGTTCGAGCGCGGCGCCCATCGCATCCGTCTGTCGGCCATCGGCCGCCTCTTCCTCGAAGAAGCCCGAAAGGTGCTCGCCCAGGCGGAGACCGCGCGCACCCGCGTGCAGCGGGCCAATCGCGGCCATGTGGGCGTGATAAGGGTCGGCTTCAATCGCATGTCGGCGCGCCATCGAAAGCTACCCGTGTGCCTCAGCGCCTTCCGCTCCGGCTATCCCGAGGTGGAGTTGAAGCTCTCTCCATTGCTCGCCCAGAAGCAACTCGCGGCACTCCAGGCCGGTGAGATCGACGCGGGCTTCTTCTGCTTCCGCCCGCCGGACGATCCCCAGTTCGACCATCTGCCGTTTGCACAGGAGAAGGTGATTCTGGCCATGCACCGGGAGCATCCGCTGGCCGGACGCCGCGAAGTCACGCTGGAGGACCTGCAATCGGAGGCGTTCGTCTATTTCCCGCGCTCCTACAATCCGCTGCTCTACGACCATGTGATCGGCGCCTGCATGCGCGCGGGTCTCACGCCGAGGATCGTGCAGGAGACCATCACGGAGGAGGCCATGCTGAGCCTCGCCTCGGTGGGCATGGGCGTCAGCTTCGTCGGCAGCTCATTGGAAAGCCGGTACGAAGATCAGGTGGTGTTCAAGCACATCGCCGACTTCGCCTGCTCGGTGCAATTGGAACTGGTCTGGCTGCGCGGCAATGAAAGCGCGACGCTGAAGCGGTTCGTCGCGTGCGCGCGGGGCGCCCTTCAGCCGTCGGACGGTGCTTCGCCGGCATAACCAGCCTAGCGAGACGGCATTGGCGCGCGGGGGCCGGCGTGCCCACCATCCGGCCCGAAACCTGCGGGATAGCGGGATGGAAACGCGCAAAGGTACCTTATGACCCTCAAGTTCGCGCCGCCGCCGGATCGCAATCTGAAGTCCCCGAAGCTGAAGGTCCCGCCGGGCGCCTGCGATTGCCACTTCCACATCTTCGGGCCGCAGGCGGTCTATCCGATCCACCCTGACCGGACCTATGAGCTGGAGGATTCCACGCTCGATGATTTCATGGCCCTCCAGGCCTCTCTGGGCCTGTCGCGCGGCCTTCTGGTTCAGTCGTTTCCGCACCGCTTCACCTACGACTATCTCCTGAACGCGTTGCTACGCTATCCCGACCGCCTGCGCGGTGTGGCGACGCCGGCGCCCTCGATCACCGATGCGGAACTGGATATCCTCACCAAAGCTGGCGTGGTCGGCGCGCGGTTCGGCTACAAGGTGAATCCGAAGCTTGACCTGCGGATGATCGCCCGGACCCACGCATTCGGCTGGCTGCCGCACATGCTGTTCAAGGGCAGCGAGGAGGCCCGCGCGTGGCGCGACGATATCCTCTCGCTTCCCGGCGACTTTGTGCTGGAGCATATGGGTTGGCAGCCTGCGGCCGAGGGCATGGATACCGACGGCTACCGCATCCTGCTCGAACTGCTGGACACCGGGCGCTGCTGGATCAAGCTCTCCCACAAGCCCGCCGCCCAGAAGGCTCTGCCCTATTCGGACGTTATCCCCATGGTGCACGACCTGGTGCGCCGCGCCCCGGAGCGCCTGCTGTGGGGCACGGACTGGCCCCATCCCAACACCTACGATCCCGTGCCGAACGATGCCGACCTGATGGATCTTCTGCTCGACTGGATTCCCGACGAGAGCACGCGCAACCGCATCCTCGTGGACAATCCGGCCGCCCTGTTCGGCTTCCATGCACACGCGCCGGCCAAATTGGAGCGGGCCCAAGGGTTGGACAGAGCTGCGTGGGACACACCCGCCTAGGCCAGACCAGCTTGGCCTGAACGGGATTGGTGTCTTGCATGCTGCGGATCGCGATACTGACGATGATCAGACTGTCGCGCTCCGCATCGAGGATCGCTTCATGGCGCGTTCACCGCGTCCATGTGGCGAGGCCCTCGGTGTCGAGATAGTCAATCTTCAGTTCAACTGCCTTGCCGGCCTTCACCACGAAGCGCACGGAAGACAGCGAGCCATACACAGCATTCTCGCTGCGCGGAACGACCGAAAACGTGTCTGCGTCCCAGTGGGTCAGCGGCATCGACAGCGTGCCGGGGCCGAGCGCCAGCACCAGACCGTTCTGTCCCTGCGTGATCCGCGCCGGGCCGAAATAGGCATTGTCATACGTGCCCACATAATCGGCCGCCGGACGGGCCTTGGCCGGATTGGCCGGCGCCGTCTTGCCCGCCAGATCTCCGGACGGGTCATAGTAGGCCATCAGCCGCGGATGGAAGAGCGCATACCAGTCACGGGTCGGCGCGCCATACTGGACGAAATCCATGAACTGGCTGGCGATCGCCTCCGCCGCCCCCACGGGGCCGCCGTTGGTCAGCACCACGATGGCGATGTCGGCGGACGGCAGGAAGCGGACAGTCGTGCCCGCCCCCGTCGCGAAAGCGCCGGAATGAGACATGGCCGCCCGTCGGCGTCCACCGAAACGTTGAAGCCGAAACCGTAGAAGCCGGATCGCGCGCCGATGGTGGGGGCCGGCGAACTGAAGGCCTGCGCCCGCAAGGCCGGCAGCAGTGCGGCGGGCGCGATCAGCTCCTGCCCATTGTGGCGACCGTTGCCGAGCACCAGCTTCATCCATTCGGCCACGTCGGTCACGCTGGACGACACGCCGCCGGCCGGCGACTGCGGGTCGGGATCGCGCTGGTAGAGCGGCACGAAACGCCCGGCCTCCAGCGCGTGCAGCACCGCGCGGTTCTCGCGTCTGAGCAGATCCTGATAGCGCGAGCTGGTGGACGTCATGCCCAGCGGCCCATAGAGCGCCTTTTGGGATAGGTCCTCCCACGACTGGCCCGAGGCCCGCGCCACCGCCTCGGCGCCGGTGGTGAGACCGAAGTTGGAATAGGCATAGGAAATACGGAACGGCGCCAGCGGCAGCAGGCGCAACCGCTCCAGGATCGCGGCGCGGTCGAAGCCGATGTCTTCGAGCGCGTCACCGGCGGCGGGCGGCAGGCCGGAACGATGCGCAAAAAAGTCTCCCACCGTCGCATTGGCGCTGACATAGGCGTCCTTAAGCGCGAAGCCGGGCATGAGCTGCGCCACCTTGTCGTCCCATTTGACCACGCCTGCCGTCACCTGCGTGGCGACAACGGTAGCGGCGATCGGCTTGGACAGGGAGGCCAGCTGGAAAACGGTGTCCGTGTCGATCAAGGCCGGCTTGCCCAGTTCACGAACGCCGAAGCCGCGCGCGAACACCGTCTTGCCGCCGTGCACCACGGCAACGGCCACCCCGGGGACGCCGCTACGCTTCAGCACGCTTTCAATCGCCGCCGGCAGATCCGCCAGCGCACGCTCCGTCCCGCCCTGGGCGAGCGGGATGACATCTTCCGGCGGGAACGCGCCAAGCGTCAGCGGCACGGTCTGCGCCTGCAGCGGCATCACCGCGGAGCCCAGCAAAAAGGCGGCGGCGAGCTTCAGTGCGCCCCGGGCGGCAAACGAGGTGAGCAGGGCCATGACATCGGTCTCCAGGAATGTGTTCGCCTGCACACGCGGCGGCGCAGGCGGGCGCTCCTTGCCAAGACCCAGGCGATGTCGCGCCAAGGCGATCCGGGCGGTCAAGTCATCGCTATCAGGCGATTGTTTGCGCACGATTTGAAAGCCGCACAATTGGGCCTTTCCCCCGAAAGGCTGACGGAAAAATGTCGCCGCGACGGCGGGCTCAGGTCGCCGCGATCAAGCCGGTTGCCATCAGGACAAACGGTGGAACGACATCCGCACCGTGCAGCCCGGTCACACGGCCGACGAGCCCGCGCATGATGTTGGCGCGCGCCTGTCGCGAGGTGAGATGGCGCACCGACGTCATGTAGGTGTATTCGATCGCGTTCCGGGCCCCGTCGCGACCGGCCGCGATCAGCACATCGGTCACGGCCTTCGGCAGGTGTTGGCTGGCTGGCGTGACCAGCGCGGCGACCATCACACTGAGATCCGGCGGCGAATGCGGGCTATCGTAGGCGAACGCCGCCGCCACCTTCAGTGCCTCGCGGTCGCCGGCTGCCAGCAATGCGATGCACTTCAGGACACGCATGTGCAGCTCGAAAGCGGAGTCGGGATCCGCCATCTCGATGCCGCGATCGAAGAATGCAACGGCAGCTGTAAACTCGCCGCGCGCCTGCCTGAGTTGCCCAAGCAGCGGCAAGGCGGCGGCAAAGTCCGCGGTGCGGGAAAAGGCGCGCTCCGCAAGGTCCTCGGCCAGTTCCAGATGGCCGCGATCAACGAAATACAGAAGCTTGGCGGCGGCCAGCATCAACAGGGGATTGCTCTCGATCAGCGGCAGGCACTCCAGGGCCGTTGCCTCGATCTCGCTTTCCAAATCGTCGCGCTCGCCACGGCTGATGCCTGTGAAGGGATTGGCGAGGACGAGGCGCGCGAACAGATGCAGGCCCCACTGCAAGGCGATGTCGGCACTGTCCGGATTTTGCTCCCGCGCATCGCGCAGTTGCAGGCCCTTCTCCAGCCATTTCGGGTTGGAGGCCGACAACAGTGTCGTTGCCCTGCGAAAGCGGATTTCGAGCGGCTGGTCGGTGGGCGTACCCAGCCCTTCCGAGGCTTCAGCCAGACTTCTCTGCAAAGCCTCGATGATGCCTGTCGAAGCGCGTTCGATCTCCGGCGGGAGCAACGCCGCCCCGGCGCCTCCCAATTCAAGACGAGACGCCCGGATGATGCGCCGTGACGACATCTCACGAAGGGTGGCCGTGCAATCCAGCCGGGCTCCGCTGTCCTGAAGGCTGAGCTGGAGGACGTAGCGCGCGCCTGCGCCCTCTTCACTCCCCGCGACGATCACACTCTGGCCCGCGCCAACCTGGCCTGCAATCGCGTCGCGCATCTGTCCGGCGATGACGTCCGCGTGCTTTGCCAATTCCTGATCACGTCGTGGGACGACAGCGACAATGGACAGAAGCTTAAGCGCCGATGCGGGACCCGGCTTAGGGGTCGCCGACGGCAATTGGGTGGCGATCCAGACATAGCCTTCGCCATACTGCGTGGCGATATATTTGGGGGCTTTCGCATTGTCGCCCAGCTTTGACCGCAGCCGGTTGATGAGAAAATCGACGTTGCGATCCGAGGTATCGGAGTCCGCAGAGGCGACGACGTCAAGCAATTGGCTGCGCCGCATCAGGCGATGCGGGTTCCGGGACAAAGCCAGCAGGAGCGATCGCTCACTGCGGGTGAACCGGACCTGCTTGCCGTCGCGATGGGCAAACAAGCAGCTGCGATCCAATACGACATCACCGAACACCAAGCCGTCTGGTTGCAGCATTCCACGTTCCATCTGAACTCGTCCCCACCTGCCCGGTCGACGCGGCGCGACCGAACACGCGGAAGACGTGCGGGCGCCTGATACCGCTCGACGGTCGCGCCTAACACCGGGCCTGACCATAGGTAATTATGGCGACTTTCAAATAACAGGCAAACAATTGCCTGATACAGGGCCGCGATGCCCCGGAAATTGCCGGCAAAGAAACCGCGCCGGCGGTCTCCTTCCAGTCGTCTGTTCGGTCATTTCCAATGACAGCCAGCAGGCGCCGATGAGGTATCCGAAGAACCAAACAGCCTGGTCGCGCCAGACCACGGAATGTCCAAACCCGCTATGGGGCAGGCGGGTATATAATACCTGCACGCACTTGCGCTCCCATGTGTGATGCAGCAATTGGCCATTTTTTCAAATAATCCGCAAACAATCACCTGCTATCGATGATGTGAACGTAATGAAAACCGCTCGACTGAATAAGCATTCAGCAAACGGAAAAATTACGGCATCGCCTGTCTCTGGCTCTGCTCTGGAGAATATGGAGAGATCGATATGGCTCCAGTTGCGTCAATCTATTTCACGCCGGCAGTACATTGCCATTTCTGATTATGAATGCGGATTTCTGACCTTCAACTTGAGGCCGCCCCTGTTGGCGGGAATGAGGTCCCAAACTCAGGATGTGGCCGGGCCTCGCGGCCGCTGCTCACGCTCGCGAGCCGGCACTGATCGGTCGATCCGTCTGAGACGCCAGACCGTATCGGCGGCGCGCCGCTGGTCCTGATCCCCTGATTGCAGGCCAGCGCCCTGCCCTCTTCGACAGAGGAAGACTGCGCCTCGTATTTCACCGTTTCATGGGAATATTGCGATGTCCGTTTCGGTTGCCCCCGCCCGTCGCCCCCGCCTGCGCGTGCAGGACTGGCTCAGCCAGACGTGCCTCTCCTCCGGCCTTCCCCGCACGTTGCCCGCGCTGCTGCTGGCGCTGGGCCTCGGCGTCGCCGCGACGCCGGCAGGGGCGGCGAATTTCGATGTCTCCAACGAAGCCCAGCTTTCTGATGCCGTCACAAAGGCGGCCAACGGCGACACCATCACCTTCAAGGCAGATATCGAGCTGAGCGGGAAGGGCAAGGCCGGCACCATCACGACCAACGTCACCATCAACGGCGATGGCCACAAGCTGCTGGGTAAGGCGGGAGCGAACGCCAACGGCCTTTATGTCCAGTCCGGCACGGTGACGATCAAGAATCTCGACCTGTCCAACCTGGCCACCAAGGGCACGAGTGGCGGAAATGGCGGCGGCGGCGGCGGCGGGGGGGCGGGCACGGGCGCCGGACTTTTTGTCGGCGCGGCAGCGAACGTAACCCTCAGCAACGTGATCCTGAAGAACAACAGTACCGTCGGCGGCAACGGCGGCATTGGTGTCATTGATGGTAGAGACACCAGCTCCCAGGGCGGTGGAGGTGGCGGCAGCGGCCCCAATGCAGGCAACGGGCAGGCCTCCACAGGCGGCAGCGTTGGGCAGGGCGGCCCCATCGGGGGCGGCGACGGGAATGGCGGCAATGGCCAGTGGGGCGCTGGCGGCGGGGGCAGTGGAAGTCAGGCAAAAGGTGGCAATGGCGGGTTCGGCGGCGGCGGCGGCGGCTCCCTGGATGCAAAAATTGGCACCGGCGGATTTCTCGGGGGTAACGGCGGCGCGGGCAGGCCTCCTACGAGCGGCTATACGTGGTTTAACGGCGGTGGTGGCGGCGGCGCGGGAATGGGCGGTGCCATCTTCGTTCAGAATGGCGGCACGCTCTCCGTCACCGGCACGCTGACACTTTCGGACAACACTGTCGCGGGCGGAACGGGTGGCATCAGCAGGGCGGGAGCCGGCGGGATTAGCGGTACCGCTGGCGGGAACGGCGGTGCCGCCGGCGCCGGTCTGTTCCTCGCCGGAAACGGCACGCTCAATCTCTCCTCAGCTGCGGGCGAAACGCAGACCATTTCCGACGCGATCACCGACCAGACAGGTCTCGGCGGCACCGGCGCCAATGCAGGCAGTTGGGCGCTGGTGAAGGCCGGCGCGGGCACCCTCACCCTCACCGGCGCAAACAGCTACACCGGCGGCACCACGGTGAGCGGCGGCGTACTGCGCGGCAATGCGACGAGCCTCAAGGGGGGCATCGTCAACAATGCCAGCGTGGTGTTCGATCAGACAGCCAATGGGACCTATGCCGGCATCATGTCCGGCACGGGCGCGTTGACCGTCACCGGGGGCAAGCTGTCCCTCACCGGCGCCAACACCTATACGGGCATAACCTCGGTGACGGGCAACGGGACGCTCGACATCACCGCCGCCAACAATATCGCAGCGGCGAGCGTCCTCGCTCTCAGCAATGGCACGCTGCTGCTTGGCAGCGGGGTCGGCATCAACAACGCCATCACTATCACGGATCGGGGCCGCCTCGGCTCGAGTGGCGGCATTGCGACCGTGAGCGGCATCGTCAGCGGCGCAGGGGCGCTGGATATCACTGCCGGCACCGTCGCTCTGGCCGGCAACAACACCTTTACCGGCGGCCTGAACATCACCGGCGCAACGGCACTGTTCACCGCCGATGCCAATCTCGGCGCAGCGGGAGCGGTCAACCTGTCCAGCGGCGGCATGATCGGCGCAGCGGCGAACGCTGCGGGCAATTTCACAGCGAATCGCAGCCTGACCCTCACCGGAACCGGCGGCATCACAGGTGCGCAGCACGCCGTGAACTGGAGCGGCGCCATCGGTGGCACCGGGGCTCTCATCGTCAGCGGTGCAAACGTCGTCGAACTCAGCGGGACCAACACCTACTCCGGCGGAACACTGATCCAGGGCGGTAAACTGAAGATCGGCTCCGACGCACGGCTCGGAGCTCTCGGTGGCGGGCTGGAGTTTTCCAACAGCGGACGCCTCCTGGCGGCCCAGTCCTTCAATACCGCACGGGCCATCAATGTCGGGACGGGCGGAGGCGGGGTCGAACTGGGCGCGGGAACAACCCTCGGCCTGAGCGGCGCGATCACCGGCGGTGTGCTCAACCAGACGGGTCAGGGCACGCTCGTCGTCACCGGCGCGAACGCGCACCAGGGCTTCGCGAACTATGGCGGCACCCTTCAGGGCGAGGCCTCCACGCTCGGGCGTGGCATCTGGTTCGACAGCGACGCCTCCAACACCAATTCCCGTCAAGTAATCTTCGCTCAGGCCACGGACGGCACGTTCATCCGCAATATCGGGGGCACCGGCACAACTCCGGGGCTTGGCACCGTCATCAAGACCGGCGCCGGCAAGCTGACCCTGACGGGCGAAAGCAACTTCAAATCCCAGGTGGCAGGCACGGCGGAATTTCAGGTGCAGGCAGGAACCTTGCAGGGCAACAGCAAGAACCTCGTCGGCAACATACAGAATAATGCGGCGGTGATCTTCGATCAGTCTTTCGATGGCACCTATGCGGGTGCGATCACCGGCACCGGCTCAGTGACCGTCAGCGGCGCAGGCAAGCTCGCCCTGAGCGCAACCAGCACCCTTGCGGGCCCGGTCTCGGTCGCGGGCGGGGGGACCCTCGTCGTCAGCACCGCCAGCAATTTCGGCGCGTCTTCGACCATCGGTCTCAACGGCGGCACGCTGATGCTTGGAACCGGCGCGACCGCGTTCAACAAGGCGATCACCATCACCGGCACCGGCGGCATTGCGTCAACTGGCGGCACCACGCCGAACAATAGCATCGCGACGGTAAGCGGCGTCATCAGCGGCGCCGGCCAGCTGAACATCAACAGCAACACCGTCATTCTGGCGGCGAACAACACCTTCACCGGCGGCCTGCGCGTCATCGGTAGCAATGCACAGGCGCTCTTCACCACCGACGCCAATCTCGGAACCGCCGGACAGGCCATCACGCTGGAAAACGGCGGCATCGTCGGCACCACGGCCGACGCCGAACCCAATATCACGATGACCCGGAACCTCAACCTCGTCGGCTCAGGCGGGCTTTCCGCGGCGCTTCATCCGCTGGTCTATAACGGCACCATCAACGGCAGCGGCGCATTCATCAAGTCCGGCGGCGGTATCGTCAACCTGATCGGAACCAACAACGCCGCGGGTGGAACGGCAGTGCGCGCCGGCACGCTGCAGGTTACATCCGACGCCAAGCTGGGCGCGGCGGGTGCGCGGCTGGAGCTTTCCGAGAACGGGCACCTCTGGGCGACCCAGAGCTTCACCACCGCTCGTGCCATCACCCTTGGCGGTGTGCCGGGCGGCGGTTTCCAGCTCGACAGCGGCACCACGCTCACACTCACGGGCGCGATCAGCGGCACCATCCTCAGCCTGCTGGGCACCGGCACGCTCGTGCTCAACGGCACCAGCACCTATGCCGGCATCACCAACAGCGGCGGCACCATTCAGGGCAACACCAACACCCTGAAGGGCAACATCGTATTCGATTACAACGCGGCCAATACCAACGCCCGCTCGATCGTCTTCGAGCAGACAGCCGTTGGCGAGAGCACCTTTGCGGGCAACATCACGGGCCTCGGCACCGAAACGGGTTACGGCACCATCGTGAAGACCGGCGTAGGAACACTCATTCTAACCGGCGAGACCAAGTTCAGGGGACTGGCCGACACCGACTACGCCTTCGATGTGCGGCGCGGCGACCTTGAGGGCTCGAGCAAAAACCTGGTCGGCAAGATTAACATCGCCGATGGAGCACGGCTGACCTTCAGACAAGATGTCGACGGCACCTATGCGGGCGGCATGACCGGCGCCGGAACGTTCGCCAAAACCGGCACCGGAAAGCTGATCCTCACCGGCACCAGCACCGCCGGTGACACCGAAGTGAATAGAGGCATCCTCTCCGTAAACGGTGAGCTTAACAGCGAAGTCTTCGTCTACCGCGGTGGCACGCTCCAAGGAGCGGGCAAGATCAACGGCAAGCTCCACAACGAGGGCGGCAAGATAGAGACCGGCAACTCTATCGGCCATCTCACGGTGAACGGCGATTTCGAATTCAACGCAGGCGAGATGGTGGTGGAGGTGAATGCCGCCGGCGACAGCGACCGCATCATCGTCGTCGGCGCCGGTCATACGGCAACCATCACGGCCGGCACCCTGACCATCGTTCAGGAGCCCGGCGTCTACATACCCGGCACCGTCTATACGATCGTCTCCGCCGAGGGCGGCGGCACGGCGCATTTTGACACCATCACCGGTGGCACCACCGCCTTCCTGTCCCCCCAACTGTCGTCGGATGCGCAGAACCTCTACCTCACCATCGGTTTCGCACCCAGCGCCTTCCGAGCCGGCGGCGTCACGTCCAACCAGCAGGCAGTGGGCAGCGCCCTCGACCTGGTGGCCGCCACCGGCAGCGCGCCCACCCTCCTCGCCGCACTCGGTGCCGTGCCGGTCGGCTACGGCTCCGCCGCCCTACAGCAGCTCAGCGGCCAGCCCTATGCCGACTTCGCCACGGTGAACATGCGGGCCAGCCAATTGTTCATGAACACGGTGGGCCGCCAGATGGCGTCCGATCGCGGCGCGGGCTTCGGCGGCGGGCAGAGCGTCGCCCTCGATGCTTCGGGCCTCGACGGCCCGTCCCGCTTCACCGGCTGGGTCAGCGGCATCGGTACCAAGGGCAGTCTCGATGGCAACGCCAATGCCTCCGACCTCTCCTATTCGCTCGGCGGGACCGCCTTCGGCATCAACTACCGGATCGATCCGCGCGTCCAGATCGGCATCGCCGGCGCGTTCGTGGGCGGCTCGCAGTCAGTCGACGGCTTCGCGGGCGACGGCGACACGGAGGCGGGCAGCGTCGCCATCCTTGGCTCGTTCACGCAAGGCCCGGTCTACGTGGACGCCTTGCTTGGCTATGCCCATGCCAGCAATGATCTGGAGCGCACCATCGCGGTGCCCGGCCTGTTCGGCATCGCCACGGGCTCCCCATCCGCCAACCAGTTCCTCGGCCAGATCGAGACCGGCTACCGCTTCCCCTTCGACGGCAGCTCCAACAGCGCGATAACGCCGTTCGGCCGCCTGCAGGTGGTCAGCGCCAATCAAAGCGGCTTCACCGAGACCGGCGTCAGCGCCTACAATCTGACGGCGAGCGGACAGACGCTGACCTCGGTACGCACCACGCTGGGCGCCGACTTCGGCACCCGGTTCGATGTCGGGGGCATGCCGCTGGACCTCAGCCTGCGGCTCGGCTGGGTGCATGAGTTCGGCGACACCGCCCGCCCGTTCACTGCGGCCTTCGCCGCTGCGCCCTGGGCGTCGTTCACCGTGTTCGGTGCGCCGGAGCAGCGGGACAGCGCACTCGTCGGCTTCGGTGCCAAGGTGCAGATCATGCCCAATGCCGCGCTGTTCGCCAGCTATGACGCGGAACTGGGCGGCGGCGGCGACAACCATCAACTTTGGGGCGGCATCCGCTTCACCTGGTGAGCCGGATGCGGGGCGCCAATCACGGCCCCCCGCATCCCCATTCTTGCGTAAGCGGTAAATCCGCTACTGCGCCGTCTTGAACAAATCCTGGAAGATGAGCAGGCCCCATGTGCGGCCGCGTGCATGCACCAGCGCGCCACCCTCGTTGAGCTTTCCCAGCAGAGAGGGGGTCACTGTTGCCCGGCATCGAAAGCTGTTGCACTCTGACGCCAAAATCCGTTGGGGTTACTCATTTTGAGAGCCCGCGATACGGCAAAATGGGAGTACGTCCGGGGTGTCTGATAGCTTGCGAGGCTTGAGGTTATTCGTTGCCGCATATGAGGAACGCTCTTTTACGGGGGCAGCGAAGCGCGAGAACGCCACGCAGTCCGGCGTATCCCAGCACATAAGAAAGCTTGAAATTGAGCTGGGAGCGCAGCTATTCTTAAGAAATACAAGTAGTGTTGTTCCCACTCTGGCGTCTGATAATTATTATCGGCGTTGTGTAGAGGTCCTGCGTCTTCACGACGAAGCAAGCAAAGCCATCCGGAGCTTCAGCAGAGGGCTCGTTGGGCAAGTGCGGGTCGGATTGATGCCGACGCTGACGCGTCGAGCCCTTGGCCCGGCACTGTCTCGCTATATGGAGATTCATCCCAACAGCACCGTTCGTGTGACCGAGGCCGATAGCGGTGTCCTGACGGAGCAAGTTAAGGCCGGAGAGCTGGATTTCGCCATCGTGCCGGCGTCGGACGGCCCAAGCGGCCTTGAAGTCCGAACATTTCTGAGGACTCCCGAAGTCCTTGTGTCGGCCCACGACGCGCGGCTTGAGCCGCTAAAGCCGGTTAGACTTCGTGATCTTGGGCCCATTAAACTGATCGTGCCCACACGCGGAAACACGCGCCGCCATAAGCTCGAAACATACTTTGCATCGTCGGGCGTTCGGGTCGAAAGAATGCTGGAATTGGACGCAATTCTCGGAACCCTTGCCATGGTTTCCTATTCCGAATGGCTGACAATTCTTCCTGGCGTGATGCTGACCCCCAAAGACAATCAAGACCGATTCAGCGCCAATCCGCTTTTTGGTCCACCCTTCCACCTCGATCTGCTTTTTATCAAAACAGTCTGGAGCAGCATGAGCGATGAAGCCGAAGAATTTTATGATATTCTAAAGAAAGAAACGGATCATATTAACGAAATCTGGAATTTTGAATCCTAAATATGAATCTTGAGCCGCATTATTTCAAATATTATTTTGAATTTAATTGAATTACGAAGTCAATATAATCTGATACTTCGAATTTAAATCCATCTTACTGAAATTTCAGACATGGATTTTGGCGAGGTATCGCGCGACCATCTACCGGCGCCTGCTTATTATCGCCGCTTAGGCGGAGCCATACAATTTATTATTTGGCGATCCTCCCAGGTGAGGCATATGTTTTCGTAAATAATAGTTTGGCGGAGGGCGCAGTAAATCCTGCTTTCCTCTCGACTGAACCAGAATATATTACGCGACTCCGGCGTATAATCCGGAGTTACGTCAATAAATAATAATTCGGTGAGGACGCCCATGACATATGCCACCCGACTTGGCGTAGCTGCGCTGTGTTCGCTGCTCAGCATGCCTGCCGCGCTTGCTGCGGACTATCCTAGCCACACTGTGAGCATGATGCTTCCGTTCGCGCCCGGCGGATCAGCTGATGTCATGGCTCGGCTGCTATCGGACCAGTTTCAGAAAAAATTCGGAGTTGGCTTCATTGTCATAAATAAACCGGGCGCATTCGGGATTCCTGCAATGCAGGAAGTTGTCCGCCAAAAGCCCGACGGCACCACCCTTATGATCGGAAACGTAACCACGAACGCTCTGACGCCCATATTGTATCCATCGAAGATGTCCTTCAACTATGACAATTCTATAATTCCGGTGACCCGGCTCGCCGAGCTACCCGCGGTTCTTGTTGCGACCACGGTGAAGATTAAGCCCGCGAGCCTCCCGGAGTTGATTTCCCTGGCAAAGGCTCAGCCTGGAAGTCTGAATTATGCCAGCGCAGGCATCGGAAGCTTTCCTCATTTCGACGGCGAGCTGTTCAACCGTCGCGCGGGTATCGACGCGGTTCACGTCCCGTTGAAAGGCGGCGCGGCGGATATGGTCGCCAGCCTCCTATCCGGCGAAACACAATACGGCTTCATCAACGTCTCCAGCGTCTTGAGCCTTATTAAGGCGGGGCGGCTGCAAGCGCTCGCGGTCGTATCTCAGAAGAGGCTTCCGCAACTCCCTGACGTTCCGACCATGGCGGAAGCGGGTTTCCCCAACGTAGGGACCATCCAATGGCTGGGAATGTTCGTCCGCTCAGGCACGCCACCTGAAATTGTCGAAGCGCTCTTCAACGCAACGGCGGAAGCGCTTCGCACCCCGGCGATTGAGCAGAATTTGGAGCGTTCGGGCATTGAGGCTTCGCTTTCCACATCGCCCGCCGAGGCGGCTGAATGGCAGCGCAACGAACTGGTTCGCTGGAAGCAGATTGTCGAAGAGGCGAATGTAAAGCTTGAGTAAATCCATTTGATTTCGGCATGTCCTGACCGATTTTGATCCGAACGTAAAACTATAAACTTGAAGTGAAACAAGGTGAATAAAATGAGTGAGACCAGCCCCGTCCGCGATCAGAATACAGTCATGACGCCTGGCGCAACACGCGCCGGAAATGGCAAATATCTGTTCAATATGAAAACCGTGAATTCCATAATGGGCGGACCGGAATATTCGCCGGTGTACGGCAGCTGTGTGGAGGGCGATCGCCTCATTGTCGCGCTGATGAAAGCCCCGGCAGGGAAAATGGGGGATCGGCACTCTCATCCAAATGAGCAGTGGATCTTCGTGCTTGAAGGTGAGTTCGAACTTCGGCTCGACGGCCAGACCAATGTCGCGTCCGTTGGAGAGATTATCTACATCCCCGCCGATATGATCCACCAAGGTGGCGCCACGGCCAAGGGCGATGCCCTTTTCTTTACCTGCAAGGATGCCTCACACGCCCTGGCCGGAAAGAAAGTGGCCGACTGATCTCTGCAACTGGAGACGGTGAAGGCGGATGGCTCCAGCCATCGCCTATCTTAGACACCAATAAAAATGCGAACAGGCGACACCGTCGCGAAATACATAAGGGAGAGCTATGCGTTATCGCGAGAAAAGCGACGTCCGTGATGGAATGCGCATCGACTGGGATATGCCGGTCACAATGGACGATGGCGTGATCCTCCGCTGCGACATCTACCGGCCCATCACTGATGGCAAGTATCCGGTCATCATGACCTACGGCCCCTATGGCAAATGGCTTCACTTCGAGGACCTCTATGGCAGCCAGTGGCGCCTCATGTGCGAGGAGCATCCGGAGGTCCCCACCGGCTCCACCAACAAGTACCAAGCCTGGGAAGTGGTGGACCCTGAGAAATGGGTGCCGGACGGCTACGTCTGCATCCGCGTCGATTCACGCGGCGTCGGCCGCTCCCCCGGCGTCATCGACATCTGGTCGCTTCGCGAGGCGCAGGATCTCGCGGCCTGCGTGGAATGGGCCGGCGTGCAGCCCTGGTCGAGCGGAAAGGTGGGCCTGAACGGCATCTCCTATTACGCCGAAAACCAGTGGCAGGCGGCGGCGCTTCAACCGAAGCACCTCTCGGCGATTTGCACCTGGGAAGGCGCGGCGGACTTTTATCGCGACATGGCCCACCATGGCGGCATCTTCTGCAACGGCTTCACCCACGACTGGTCGACGTCCCAGATCTACCCGCTGCAAAACGGCAAAGGCGCCAACGGCTACAAGAGCAAGATGACCGGCGGCTGGGTCTCCGGCCCGGAGACCCTCACCGAGGAGGAGCTGGGCGCCAACCGCAACGACTTCTACGAGGACTGCCTCGCACATAAGCTCGACACCGACGCGTTCTGGCAGTCGCGCATGCCCGACTGGACCAAGGTGGAGGTTCCGATCCTGTCCTCCGCCAATTGGGGCGGTCAGGGCCTGCATCCCCGCGGCAATTTCGAGGGCTTCACCCGCGCCGCCTCCAAAGACAAGTGGCTGGAAGTGCACGGCCTTGAGCACTGGACCGAATTCTATACCGACTATGGCCTCGAACTTCAGAAGCGGTTCTTCGGCCACTTCCTGAAGGGCGAGAACACCGGCTGGGGCGAACAGCCCAAGGTTCTCCTCCAGGTGCGCCACCCCGGCGAGCGCTTCGTGGAGCGCCACGAGACCAGCTGGCCGCTGGCCTCCACCCAGTGGACCAAGTTCCATCTCGATGCCGCGAACCTCACGCTGTCCCAGGATGCGACGAAGGCCGAAGGCGACACCACCTATCCCGGCTTCGGCGATGGCGTCACCTTCCTGGCACCGCCGGTGAAGGAAGACATGGAGATCACTGGCCCCATCGCGGCGAAGCTCTTCGTCTCATCCGCGACGCAGGATGCGGACCTGTTCCTGGTGGTCCGCGTATTCACGCCGGACTTCAAGGAGGTGGTGTTCCACGGCGCATTGGACCCGCATACCCCCGTCGCTCAAGGCTGGCTGCGCGTCTCTCACCGCAAGCTCGACGAAAATCTGACTCTGCCCTACCGGCCCTATCACACCCACGACGAGAAGCAGCCGCTCACACCGGGCGAGATTTATGAGGTGGATGTTGAGGTGTGGCCCACCTGCATCGTCGTTCCGAAAGGCCACCGCGTCGCCCTGACAATCCGCGGCCGCGATTATATCTATCCGGGCGAGCCGGGCGTGACGGAAAACACCAGCAAAAGGCAATGGACGGGCGTTGCCCTGTTCCGCCATGACGATCCCCGCGATCGCCCAGCGGCGATCTTCGGCGGCGACGTCACGATCCATGCAGGCGGCAGCCACGGATCGTTTCTGCTTCTCCCGATCATTCCGAAACACGCGGAAAGCTGAACATCGGCACCCGGATACTCCCTCGTTCATACCGGGATACTTCGTCACCCCAATCCGGTCGCATCCAAATTGACATCGTGTCTGGATGCGACCGTTTCCTTCGCACGCGTATCGAGACGATCTCCACTGGATCGGTTCTGGCGTCGCGACACCACGCCTCCGATGCCGTCGGCGCGGTTGACGGTGTGTTGAACCGAACTCACCCCCAGGCGCCCCATGCCCTTGTTGCCTCCGTGTGTTGACGCGGCAGGGGAAGCGGTTCGCAAGAGCACCCAATTGCCGCCCGCAAGATCAATTCATAAAAATGGAGGGAGCCAATGTGGCGCTTATTCTCGACATGCGTGCTCAGCACGCTGCTCAGTTGCAGCCTTCTTGCACCGGTCTGGGCGGCAGATCGGGATTTTCCCAATCGCCCGGTCAGAATTCTGGTTCCATACGGACCCGGCGGGGCCACCGATATTGTGGTGCGCATCGTAGCTGAGCAGCTTCGCAAGCAGACCGGACAGGCGTTCGTGGTCGAAAATAAGCCGGGCGCCTATGGCTTGACGGCCTTGAGCGAGATGGTGCGCGCCCAGCCGGACGGCTACACGTTGATGGCCGGCAACGTCTCGACCAACGCGATAAGCCCCATCCTGTTTCCAAATAAAATGAACTATAATTATGAGACCAGCGTCGCGCCGGTCGCTCGATTGGCGAGCGTTCCACAAATACTTGTGATTACGAATACCATACCGGTTAAAACATTCGCTGAGTTCGTGGCCTACGCCAAAAAGACCGATGGAAACGTCATGTACGCGTCTCCCGGGCTCGGGAGCTTTCCGCAGTACGCGACAGAGGTGATAGCCCGACGCGCCGGCGTGACGTTCAGGCACATTCCATACAAGGACGGGCCCGCAGCCTTCGTCAAAGACATGATCTCCGGGGAGGTTCAGGCCTCGCTGCTCAACGCGGCCTCTGCGGCCCCCTATATCAAGTCTGGCCGCCTCACCGCCCTAGCCGTGGCTCCCAGTGACGCGCGGATGCCAGACTTCCCGGATGTCCCGATGCTCAAGGAGGTTGGCATCGAGAGTTCCGGCTGGGAGTTCTGGAATGCGCTGTTCGCGCCGGCGGCAACGCCGGTGGAGATCCAGCAGTTTCTGCTGGATCAGGTGAATACTGCGCTGCGCAGTCCCGAGGTTCTGCAAGCGTTCAAAAGCGCCAACATCACCGGGGACCCGATCGCGTCGCTCGACGACGCGAAATCATGGCTGCGCAAGCAGATGTCGATCTGGAAAGCCATCACCGATGAGATCAAAGTCGATCTCAATGAATAAAACAGAGGGCCGCCGCGCCCATTGGAAATAGCCGGAATTTCTTCAATTCAGACGCGCTTCAATATCCGCCTCCTCTCTGAGGAGCGTGTGCGCCCCATCCCGTCGGGGCATCCTCGTCGCGATCAGAGAGACTAATAATCCAGTTCAACAAGGGAAGACTTACAATGTCACTTGTACAGATCAGCGCCGAAGAAACGGAAAATAAGGTCTATGGAAAATTCTCGGATGTTCGAGGCCCGGTCATCCGAGGAAAACACATTGAGATGATCAAGATGCATTTCAAGAAGGGCGAGAAGGCCGTTCCGCATCAGCATGCTGAGGAGCAGCTCATATATGTCATCAAGGGGCGCGTGCGCGCCACGGTGGACGGGGAGACCTATGAAGTCGGTCCCGGCGAGGTTAGCTATCACCCGGCCAACTCGTTGCATGGCGTCGAGATTCTCGAGGATATCGAAGCGATAAGTCTCAAGAACATCGTTGCGCCATTCTACGACGCGACGAAGACGCTGTGACCATCCAACTTGGCTGATCTTCCCTGCGGTTGCTTTTGCAATTACCGCTTTTACGCATCATGAGACCGACCTGCCACCAACCGGCCGATCTCCGCGAGAACGGGTCTTCAGCGCCGAAAGCGGGCGTCTGGCAGGACATCGGTGTTGGCTGCTTGTCGCCATAGCCTTGGCGCAGGCGATGAGGCGGCGGCTTTAAGGCTCGTGCGGAGGAATGAGACGGGGTGCTCGTGTCGGGTCAGGCCACATGCCCGGAAGCCTTACCGCCTGTTTTCAACGCGCCTGTTTCGCCGTGGACACAATTCCTAGAGTTTCGTGCCGCGATTGTAGCTTTCTACAAGTTCATTGTAGTCGCGGGTCAGCCGGGCCGGGGAACCCTCAACCATCCAGCTGCCGCCAGCTGACCCAAGTATCATTTTCTCACCGGAGCTGTAGGGCACCTTGTCTCGAATGCGGCGCATCAGCTGCTTCGCCGTAACGAGATAGGCCTTGGCAGCCCGAATGAAGCTGGAGCCGGCGTAGCCCTCAACCTCCTTCACCACGGCCTCATAATCGCTCACCGCCTCTGTGATCTTCGCAAGATCGGGCGGACTGGCATTTTCAGCACGCACCACCCGCTTGGCTCGGATCATCACAGCCTCGATATAATAGCGCTCCTTCCGTCCCTCGGCCTTCTCAATCTCGGCGAGATTTTCGATCGCCTTCCTGTCCTGAATGTCCTCAATTCCAGACCGTAGCTTCGCGTCGGAGGATGCGAACGCATTCCAAGCCGCGACGAGACGGGGGTGCAGCGCCTTGCCCTTCGCCATCTTGTCGTCTTTGTAGTTTTCCTGCTCGTAATAGTCGTCCGCCTCCTTCAACAGGGGCTCAAGGGCGACGACCGCCTGAACATAAGCGGCGGCTGAAGCCTCAAGTTCAGATTCATGCGGTTCCAGATCATTCGCCTTTTCGACAGTCCGCTGACAGTCCGAGGGGTCGTAGATCGTGTAAGTGCCGTAGATGATCCGCTCTTTGCCGGTTGGCCCGGTTTTGGCCGCCCAACTGAAATAGCGGTCACGCGAATCATAGGAGCGCTGCGAAAGACGATTGATGCAGCCGACATATGCATTGAGCTTCTGCGTCAACGTCGGGGTTTGGGCGACAGCGCGAGCCTCGCTGATTGGCGCGCATAAAATCAGCGCGCCAAATCCCAAAGCTGCGGCCATTCTCCCGCTGCGCATGAGCATGTGACCGTCTCCTTGGTTCGCGCCCAACCACCACAACGCAGCGCGAAGCTTTAGGTTCACTCCGTTTCGGGCGCATTGCCGAACTCAAGGGCGGCGCATTGCCTTTCAGCCTTCGCGCATTTCTGAGGAGAATATACGCAGCGTCCCGACCTGCCCGTGCGGCCGCGCCTTTGTCGGCGCGCCGCAAGCTTTAAAAGTGGTTTTGGCTTCCTTCACCCGACGTTCGGCGCTGAGGCTTCGACGAGGTTTTGCCAGGAGAGTTGTGAGGCGAGGTGGAGGGTTATGGCGTCGAGCCAGCCTTTGGCGTGGAACTCGGTGACGACGGCGGCGGGAAGGGCGCGGACGGCTGGCTCGTCGATCAGGCGGAAGCCTTGGACCAGGGCCTGGGTGGCGTCGGCGTAGCGCATTTCGGCGGAGCGCTCGACCAGGAGGTTGTGGGCCTTGAGCGCAGTGGCGAAGGCAACCGTGCGCTCGTGCTCGATGGCATAGGCATCGCACAGCGCCATGGCGGCCTCACCCGTGGGGGTGGCCTTGCCGTCGGGGGTGAACAGCAGGTCGGCGTCGTCGCGCGCGGCATCGGTGCTGATGCGCGGGCTGGCGGCGTCGATGCCCAGCATGGTGGTGCCGCCGTCCTCAAGCGCCATGCCGATGAACGGATAGCGCCTGACATAGCTCGGGATGTAGCGGCCGGTGGCCCACTGGCCCTCAGTGGAGACGAACAGGTTGCGCCCGACGCTCACCCCGGTCACCGCCAGCGGCATGGCGCTGGCGTCGGAGGCGAACACGATCGGGTAGTGCCGGCCCGCCAAGGCGAACTCCGCCGCCACCAGGGGGATCGCGGTGGCGCCGGCGGCGACGGCGTAGTCCGCCGCGCGGCGCAGCCCGAAGCCGGCATGGTCGGCGAACCGCAGCAGCGTCGGGGCGCGGTAGAACAGCGGCAGGGTCGGGGTGGCGGGGGTGGCGGGTGCGGGGGTCTGGTCGGTCACGGGCAATGCTTTCGCAGGAGGAGGAGCCGCGGGCGGCCCGCATGACGAAGGGCCGCGGAGCCGCCTGAGCGGGGACCGCAGCGTAATGGAGGTTTAAGCGCGGGAGGTTCGGGTCCGGGGCTGTGGTCCTCGTCAGACCTCACCCCCGCGCTTGGCTCACGGCTTGAGGCTGGCGTCGAGGGCGGGGGTGAAGCCCTTGAACGAGACCGGCAGGGTGACGGACTTGCGCGCGCCATCCTCGAACGTGAAGCTGCCGGGCTCGCCGGCGCCCTTGAGCGCCTGGAGGGTGGCGGCGTCGAGCTCCAACTCGGCGAAGCAACCCTGGAGGCAGCGCTTGTATTCCAGCGCCAGGGGCTTGGCCTTCTCGCTGACCTGGAACTTGAGGCCGGCGGGCAGCCACACCCCGGCGGGCACCTGCACCACCAGGCGCAGCGGGCCGGCGGCTTCCACCTTGCCGACCGCGATGCTCGCCACCACGCCCTGACCCTGCACCTGCAGGTTCTGGACGATCTCGCAGGTGCGGGTCTTCTCCGCGCTCACGCAGCGCATCAGCCAGTCCTGGTAGGTCGCCGTGGTGGCGCCGGGCTGGGCGTCCGCTGCGGGGGCCGCCGCAGGCTTGGGCTGCGCCTGCGCCGGGCCGGCGAGCGTCAGCGCGGAGAGGGTCAGCGCCGACAGGGCGCTCGCGAGGAACAGTGCCGAACGCTTCATCATGTCTCGTGATCCGTCATCTGTGTGTGTGCCCATCGGGACGCCCATTGGGGGCCGCCGATATGGAACCCGCCGGGGCATAGCCGGCGCGGGGGTCTTTGACCAGAACCTTTGGGCGCATCTCGCCCTTGGAGACTGCTGCGCCAGGTGCAATGCGCCCCCTCTCGCCGACGGGGAGAGGGTTGGGGTGAGGGGGGCCACCCTCACCCGTTCTGAGATGCCGGAGCCCCCTCACCCGGCTGCTGCGCAGCCGACCTCTCCCCCTCGGGGCGAGGTGTAACCGCCGGTATCGTCCTTCATCGAGCGCCACGCTCCGCGAGGAGCGAGGTCGGTTTTTGCAGAACGCCCGGACGCGGGAGAGGGTTCAACCCGATGCCTTCCCCCCCCCTCAGAACTTGAGTGAGAACTGGGCGGTGAAGGCGTTTTGGGAGGCGTCGCCGGCGAGTTGGCCGGTGTAGTTGACCTGCAGGGTGGCAAGGTCGGAGAGGGCGTAGGCCAGGCCCGCGCCCAGCAGCAGGGTGTTTTGCGCGATCGGCACGCCGGAGATCGCGAACGGCGTCGCACCGCTCTGGAACAGCATGGTCGCGCTCGGCGTGGTGTCGCCGAACGCGTGCTGCCAACCCAGAGTGGCGCTCGGGGTGAGGGTCCGCCCGCCCAGCGACAGCGAGGTCGCGGCGCGCAGGCCGAGCGTGGTGTAGAGCGTGTTCTGGCTGTCGGTGCTGACGTTCAGCCCCGCCCCGTTGCTGGCAAGGCCGCTCTCGGCGAGGTTTCCGCCCGAGATGTTGAGGTAAGCCAGGCCCGCGAACGGCTCGAACGCATAGGCGCCGATGTTGAAGTCGTAGCCCACCTCGCCGAACACCTGCGTCGTGCCCAGCGTGTAGCCCGCGCTGGTCGACCCCGAGAAGCCGGGGAACACGATCGAGCGCGACACGCTGATGTCGTGCCAGGTGTAGGACGCCCCGCCGCGCAGCGCCCACGCGCCGAACTGACCGCCGGCGTAGAAACCGATGTCGTAATTATCCATCGTGCCGGAGGAGTTGCGGGCGTCCACGTCGAACTGGGTCTGGCTGAACCCGGCCACCACGCCGGCCCGCACATTGTCCAGCACGCTGACGTCGAGACCGGCGAAGAACCCGCCCACCGTGCTGGAGATCGAGGCCGCATTGGTGTTGCCGAAGGCATTGCCCCAGCCGCCATAGCCCTGCATCCACAGCGTCGGCGTCAGGTCCTGGCTCAGCCTGGTGTTGGCCGGGCCAGCCGCCTGCGCCGCATAGCTCAGCGCGGAAGCGCCCTGCGGCGTCACCGACTGGCGCAGCCGAGCGCCGACCGCGTCCCTCAGATAGGTGGATTCCTGCTGGATCACCGTGTTGATCGAGGGATAGATCTCGCCGGTGAGCTGGTTGAACGCCGCCGGCACCTCGTTCGCCGCCAGCCCGAAGATCGCCTCGAACACCGGGCTTCCCGCGCCCAGCGCCTGCGCCGCCACAGCCACATTGGCCTGGTTCGGCGTCTGCGCGTATTCCACGAAGTCGATGCCGGTATAGGTCAGCGTCAGATAGACGTTGGTCGCGTCATAGGTCAGTTCCGGGGTCAGGAACGCGAAGTTCGAGGTCACGTCCGAGCTGAACTGCCCGCTCACCCCGCCCGCGGCGGTCAGGATGGTGATCTGGCTCAGCGCGGGATAGCGCCCGTATTCCGCCAGCACCTCGACATGGGCGCTGGAGGACAGGGTCGCGGTGCCGGTGGCGATGATCAGGTCGTGGGCCCCCGCCGTGTTCACATCGACCGCATAGACCGAGCCGGCGTTGAAGGTCACCGCCCCGTTGACCGTCAGGGTGCCCGGCGAGTAGCCCGGCGCCGCCGTGCCGCCGGTGTTCACCGTCAGTCCGCCGATGGTCGCCGTCCCGCCCAGCACGCCGCCCGCGTTCACCGTGAACGGCGAGACCGTGGTTGAGCCCGCCTGGAGCTGCACAAAGCTGTTGTCGACCGCCACCGGGCCCTGGTAGGGCGCGGAGAACTCAACCGTGCCCCCGCCGGTGAAGGTCACCTGGCCGGCGCCGGTGATCGCACCGGTGAAGGCATAGGTGTCGGAGCGGTTGAACACCAGGTTGGCATTGTTCACCACGTCGCCGACGATCGCACCCGTCTCGCCGCCATTGCCGATCTGCAGCGTGCCCGCCGAGATCGTCGTGACGCCGCTATAGGTGTTGGCGCCGGTCAGGATCAGCAGACCATCCCCGGTCTTGGTCAGGCCGCCCGTGCCGCCCACCACGCCCGACAGGGTCAGCGCCTGGCTGGCATCGACCTCGAACGTGCCGACGCTCGCCGCCAGCGTCACGCTGTTGCCATAGGCGAAGCTGCCGCTGGCGCGCAGCACGCCGGTGCCGCCCACCGTCAGGGCGCCGGTGCCGAGCGCCGATGCGCTCGTCACCTGGAGCGTGCCCTGGTTGATGCTGGTGCCGCCGGAATAGGTGTTGGTCCCGGTCAGCGCCAGCGTGCCGGCGCCGGTCTTCAGCACCGAACCGGTGCCCGAGATCACGCCGGCAAAGCTGGTATCGTCGCTCCGGTTGAACACCAGGGCGGCGTTGTTGACGATGTCGCCCAGCACCGCGCCCGAGGTGCCGCCGTCGCCCAGCTGCAACGTGCCGCCGGAGATCGTGGTGCCGCCGGTATAGCTGTTGGCGCCGGTCAGGATCAGCGTGCCGAAGTCCGCCTTCTCAAGACCGGCCACGCCGGTCAGCACGCTCTGGATCGTGGCAACGGTCGAGGCGCCACTTTCCGTCCCGTCGCCGACCCGGATCACCGGCGCACCGCCGGTCAGCGCGATCGGACCCCCGGTCACCACATAGCCGGTTTCCACGAACTGCATGCCGATGGCCATGACAGGGCCATCGGTGGTGTCCACCGTCACCGTGCCGGCCGCGCCCTGGAACACCGCGAACCCGCCGTTCCACGCCCGCGGAATGGTCCCGCTGGCATTGATCCAGTTGGTCTGGCTGCCCGCGGTCCAGGTTCCCGTGCCGCCCAGCACGCTCTGGGTCGGCGTCGTGTTCGACCCGTTCCAGAACAGGATCGGGCTGTCGGGGCCTTCCACGAACAGGTTCACCTGCCCCTGGATGCTCGACTGGATGCCGCCCGACAGACCGCCCGAGAGCGCGCCGACCTCCATCCCGTTGTCGGTCAGCGTCCCGCCATAGGTCATGATGCGGTAGATGCCGATCCCGAACCCGGGCGTCGGCGTCACGTTCAGCGTGCCGTCCAGCGTCACATTGCCGGCCACCGTGAACACCGTGGTCGCCTCGCTCGGCGCCCCCAGCGTCACGTTCACGTTCGACCCGCCCTGCAGGTCCAGCGCGCCCATGCTCAGGCCGCTGCCCTGCACCCCGGCCAACGTGCCGCCCGAGAGCACATGCACCGTCTTGCTGATGCTGCCCGAGCCCGACAGCGTCGCCTGGTCGTAGACATAGACGTCGCTGTCCAGGCTCCCCGCCACCACCAGGCCGCCGCCCGTCACATTGGTGTCGCCGGTGTAGCCGTTGGCGCCCGACAGCGTCATCACCCCGGTGCCCGCCTTGGTCAGGCCGCCGGACCCCGAGATCACCCCGGAGAAAGTGGTGCTGCTGTTGTCGCCGCCCGCCGCCAGGGTCGCCCCGTCCAGCGTGATCGCGCCGGCGCCGCCGAGCGAACCCACGGTCTCGGTCGCCCCGCTCGGGCGGATGATCAGCTGCGCGCCAAGCGCCACGCTCACCGCGCTGGCATCGCCCAGGGCGTTGCCGCCCTCGGCGATCAGGATGCCGGCGGTGACGTTGGTCGCCCCGGACCCGGTGTTGATGCCGGAGATCACCAAAGTGCCGAGGCCGGTCTTGTTGAGATTGCCCAGCCCGGTGATCGGTCCGGTCAGGGTCAGCGTCTCGACCGCCGGGTTCTCCGCCGTGCCGTCCACCTCGAACCCGCCGGTCAGGCCGGTGGCCAGGCTGATCGCGCTGGCATAGGTGAAGGTGTTGCTGGCCCGCAGCACGCCCGAGCCGGTCAGGGCCAGCGGGCCGGTGCCCAGCGCCGAGGCGCCGTACACCTGGACCGTGCCCTCGGCCACCGTCGTGCCGCCGCTGTAGTTGCTGCCGTCGCCGGTCAGCGTCAGCGTGCCGGCCCCGGTCTTGGTCAGGCAGCCCGCACCGGTGATCGCGCCGGAGAAGCTCGAGCTTGTCCCGTCGCCGCCGGTGGTGAGGCAATAGCCGTTCAGCGCCACTTCGCCGCCGCCCGCCAGCGAGCCCACGCTCTCGTTGGCGTCGGTCAGCGACAGCAGCGCACCCGCCGCAACGCTGAGGCGCGCGGTGTCGGACAGCGACTGCCCGCCGCCGATCCGAAGCTCCCCGTCCGCCACATTGGTGGCGCCGGTGTAGGTGTTGAGGCCGGTCATCAGCAGGATGCCGGCGCCGGTCTTGGTCAGCTCGCCCGCACCCGAGACCACCCCGGTCAGCGTCAGCGTCTGGGTCTCGGCCACGCCCAGCGTGCCGCCGCCCGAGCCCTCGATGGGGGTCAGCGAGATCGCGCTGGCATAGGCGAAGCTCGTCGTGACGTTCAACGCGCCCGCGCCCTGCAGCGCCAGCGCCCCGGTGCCGAGCGCCAGCGCGTTGTCGATCTCGATCGCACCTTCCGAGATCGTGGTGCCGCCGGAATAGGTGCTGGTCCCGGTCAGCGTCAGCGTCTCGGCGCCGGTCTTGGTCACGCAGCCGCCGGCCCCACTCAGGGTGCCAGAGAACGCGCCCCCGCCCGCCACCGTCAGGCAGTAGCCGTTCAGGTTCACATTGCCCGCGCCGTCGAGCCCGCCCACGGTCTCATTGGCATTGGTCAGCGTCACCAGGGCGCCGCCGGCAATCGCCAGCCCCGCCGTGTCCGACAGCGAGGACCCGCCCGCCAGCGCCAGCTCGCCCCCCGACACGCTGGTCGCGCCGGTAAACGTGTTGAGGCCGGACAGCGTCATCACGCCGGTGCCGGTCTTCTCGAACGTTCCAGCCCCCGAGATCACCCCGGAATAGCTGGTGCTGGTGTTGTTGCCGCCGGCGATCACATTGCCGGTCAGCTCCAGCGCGCCCGCGCCGCTGAGCGAACCCACCGTCTCGGTGGCCCCGCTCGGCCGGATGATCAACTGCGCCCCGTCCGCAACGCTCACCGCGCTGCTATCGCCGATGGCGTTGCCGCCCTCGGCGATCATCACCCCTGACGTCACGTTGGTGGCGCCGGAATAGCTGTTGGTGCCGGAGATCAGCAGCGTGCCGAGGCCGGTCTTGTTGAGATCGCCGAGGCCCGTGATGCTGCCGGTCAGGGTCAGCGTCTCAACCGCCGGGTTCTCAACCGTGCCGTCCACCTCGAACCCGCCGGTCAGCCCGGCCGCCAGCGTCACGTCGTTGTCGTAGCTGTAGGTCCCGGTGGACCGCACCACGCCGGTCCCCGACAGCGCGATCACCCCGGTTCCCAGCGCACCCGCCGCCCCGAGCGCAACCGCGCCCTCGGACACGTTGGTGCCGCCGGAATACGTGCTGGCGCCCGCAAGGGTCAGCGTGCCGGGGCCGGTCTTGGTGATGCAGCCCGAGCCGCTGATCGAACCGGAGAAGGTGTTGCTGGTCGCCCCGGCAACCGTCAGGCAATAGCTGTTCAGCGTCACCGCGCCGGCGCCCGACAGGCCGCCGACCGTCTCGTCGCTGTCCATCAGCTCCAGGATCGCGCCGGCCATCACCAGCGTGCCCACCGTGTCCGACAGCGAGGAGCCGCCGCCGATCAGCAGCCGGCCTTCGCTCACCGTCGTGCCGCCGCTGAAGCTGTTGATGCCGGTCAGCGTCAGCGTGCCCTCGCCCGCCTTGATCAGCCCGCCCGTGCCCGAGATCACCCCGGCATAGCCGGTGTCGTCGGACCGGTCGAAGATCAGCACGCCATTGTTCACAACATCGCCCAGGATCGACCCCGTCGTGCCGCCATCGCCGATCTGCAGCGCACCCTGGGTGATCGTGGTGCCGCCGGTGTAGGTGTTCTCACCGGTCAGGACCAGAAGCCCGAGGTCGGTCTTCTCAAGCCCCGTGCTGCCCGCGATCACCGAGCCGATGCTCGCCACATAATTGGCGCCTTGCGCGGTGCCGTCGCCCACCCGGATCTGGGTCTGGCCCGAGGTCGACGCCAGCGTCAGCGTGCCCTCGTCCACCGTGTAGCCGTCCACCATGAACTGGACGCCGGTCGCCGACACCGTGCCGGCAATGGTGACATCGCCACCCGCGACCGAGAACACCGCGAACGTGCTGTCCCAGGACCGCGCCTGGTTCGCCGTCGAGGTGGTCCAGTTGGTCTGCTCGGAATTGTTGGTCCAGATGCCGCTGCCGCCGTGGATCGTCCCGTCCGCCGTGGTCGTCTCGCCGTTCCAGTACAGGATCCCGCCCTGCAGCACCTCGAGGTTCAACTGGTTCGACAGAAGCTGGATCTGATAGGCGTATTGCAGCGGGGTATCGCCCAGCACCACGCCGTTGTTCGACGCCAGCGTCGTGAAGTCTATGATCCGGTACACGCCGAGCGACATGGCGCCCGCGTTGCTGACGTTCAACACGCCGTCCAGCGCCAGCGTTCCCGCCTGGAACACCGCATTGCCGGTGTTCGCCCCCAGCACAACGTCGATGTTGGCGGTCGACGCCAGCGTCAGGCTGCTCATCGACAGCCCATACATGCCGGTCGCCGTCGCCGGCGCCGCCAGCAGATGGCCGCCGTTCTGGACGCTCACCGCGCCCGTGATCGCCGTCCCCGACGCCCCGCCGGTCTCGCCCCGCAGCGTCGCGCCCGACAGCACCGTGACATCGCCGGTCAGCGTCGCACCGCCGGCGATCGCCAGCGTCCCCGCCTCGACGCTCGTCCCCGCCAACGCACTGTTCGCCCCCACCAGCGCCAGCTCCCCGCTCCCACGCTGCACCAGCGCCCCCGACCCGGTCACCGCCCCCGGCGCCAAAATGTCGTCCGACCGGTTGAACACCAAAGTCCCGCTGTTCGCCACATCGCCAACAATCGAACCCGACGTCGCACCATCGCCAATAACAAGCGTGCCAGCCGAAACCGTCGTGCCGCCGGTGTAGGTGTTCGCGCCCGTCAGGGTCAGGGTGTCAGCGCCGAGCTTGGTCAGCGTGCCGGTCCCCGAAATAGCACTCCCAACGATCAACGCGTTAGAACGGTTGAAGATGAGCGCCGCGTCGTTGACCACCGCCCCGGTGCCCAGATTACCCGCAGTCCCGCCATCGCCCACCTGGAGCGCCCCGGAGGAGATGGTGGTGGTGCCGGTATAGGTGTTAGCGCCGGTGAGCGTGAATGTGCCCGTGCCGGTCTTGGTCAGGCTGAGGGTGCCGAACGGCGCCTGAAGCACACCCGAGAAGGTCGTCGACGCATTATTTCCGCCGGTGACGATCGTCGAGGTGGATAGACCGCTCACGGTGCCGGCGCCTGAAAGCGACCCGATGGTTTCCACCGACTGCCTGATGGTCAAATCGGCGCCGGCATCCACCGTCACCGCCACGCTGTCTGCCAGAGCCGAGCCGCCCCGGAGCAGAAGGACACCTTCCATGACATGAACAGGGCCTTCAAAAGTATTGGTGCCCCACAAAGTCTGGGAGGCCGTACCCACCTTGGTCAGGCCACCGGTTCCACTGATCGTCCCGGTATAGGACCGCGCAAGATTGCTGCCGCCGACAGTGAGGGTGTTGCCGTTAAGCTCCACCGTCCGCGCGCCGGTGCCGCCGCTGATGTCGCCGAGTGCGCCGATCGCCTCATTGGCGTTCGTCAGGACGAGTGTCGCGCCGGCCATCAAGCCGACGATCGCCGTATCGGCCACAGCGGTTCCGCCGGACAGCAACACCCGCCCGGCTTGGACGATGATGCCCCCGCTGTTGGTGTTGGTGCCGCTCAGCGTGAGGTCGCCGGTGCCAGCCTTCGTCAGAATGCCGACCCCGCCAATCGCCCCGGAGAACACAGTCGAGGTGGCGTCGCCAGCCGTCAGGCCGCCGGGAGCGTAGTCCAATGTGACACTGCCGGCGCCTGCGAGGGAGCCAACGGTCTCGATGGTGGTCACCACCAGGTTCGCGTTGAGCGCGACCGTCACCGCACTCAGATCGCCGATCGCCGAACCGCCCGAAACCGTAAGCGTGCCGGCCGACACCGTCGTCGTCCCGCCATAGATGTTGGTGCCCGACAGCGTCAGCGTGCCCGCGCCCAGCTTCTCAAACGTGCCCGAGCCGGAAATATTACCCGAATAGGTCACCGCGTCGGAGCGGTTGAACACCAGCGCGGCATTGTCGACGATGTTGCCCGCCACCGAGCCGCTCGTGCCGCCATCGCCGATCGACAGCGTGCCGCCCGATATGGTCGTCCCGCCGGTGTGGGTCGCCGCGCCCGTCAACGTCAGCGTCCCCGCGCCCTGCTTGGTCAGCGAGCCGGTGCCCGAGATGCCGCCCGCGAATGCGGTCGCATCCGAACGGTTGAACGTCAGGGCCCCGTTATTGACCACATCGCCCAGGATCGACCCCGTCGTCCCGCCATCGCCGACCGAGAGCGAGCCGCCGGAAATCGTCGTGCCGCCGGAATAGGTGTTCGCGCCCGTGAAGGTCCAGGTCCCGTAGAGGATCTCGACACTGCCCGCGCCGGTGGCGATGGCCCCCGAGATCAGGCTTGCCTCATCGGTTCCCAGCGTCAAAGACTGGCCCGCCCCCGTGATCCCCCCCGACAGCGTGATCGCGCCGGGCTGGCCCGGTCCCACGGAGCTGGCGGTGATAAGGGTGTTGCCGGCGAGCGTGATAGCGCCGGCATAGCTGTTGATGCCCGCACTCACCAGGGCGCCGCTCCCGCTGCCGGTGCCGGAGAGGGTCAGCGCCTCGTTGCCGATGTTGATCGGACCCAAAAGGGCATCCAGCATCAACGTACCGCCATCCGCGACCGTTGTGCCGGAACTGGTGTCGCCCAGCGCCGCGCTGTCGGCCACCCTGAGGACGGCACCGCTGGCGACGGTGGTCGCGCCCGCATAGGTGTTCGCGCCCGCCAGTACCCACACCCCGCCGTTGATATTGACGCCGCCGCTGCCGAGCCCGATCACGCCCGAGATGCCGCCGCCGGCACCCACCAGACTGAGGGTCTGGGTGGTGCCGTTGACCGGGCCGGAGAGCGTGATGCCGAACGCGCCGGCATCGATGGCCGCGTCCGCCGCCAGCGTGATGGTTCCGCTCACATCGATGGTCGAATTGCCGGCGTTGGTGAGGGCGCCGCCGGTGGGCGAACCGCCCGAGCCGGAGATGGTGAAGGATTCGGCGACGGTGTTGCCGCCGTTGAACTGCACCATCGCGCCGCTCGCCACGGTGGTCCCCCCCGCCGTCGAGCCCAGCGCGGTCTCGCTGGTGATCTCCAATATGCCGGACAAGACATTGGTGACGCCGTCATAGGTGTTGGCCGCGGAGAGCGTCACCTGACCCGACACGCTACCGGCGGCAACCTCGACGCCCCCCGCGCCCGTGGCGATCACGCCGGAGACGACGAGACTTCCCTCGCCGCCGAAGGTCACCGTCTTGCCCGCCCCGGTGATCCCGCCGGTGAGGGTGAAGGTCTCACTCACGCCCACGGTGATCAGGCTGTCGGCTGCCAGAACAATGGCGCCGGAGGCGGTGCTCGCGCCGCCGTTCAGTGCGCCCGCGTTAGAGACGCCCGTTCCCGAGAGGGTCAGCCCCTCGGCGGTGGTGACACCGTAGAGCCCAAGGGTGGCTCCCGCTTCCACCGTCGTTCCGGCCGCGGTCGAGCCCAGCGTGCCGCTGCCGGACAGGGAGAGATAGCCGCCGGACACCGTCGTGGCGCCGCTATAGGTATTGGCGGCCGTGAACTCCACCGTACCCACGCCGAGCTTCTGCACCGTCCCGGTGCCGGAGATAACGGAGGTGTTCACGAGCCCCATCGCGGGAAGGTTGTACACCAGCGCCGCGTTGTTAACGATGGGACCCGAGCCCAGGCTCCCCGCCAGCGTCACGCCGTCGCCCACCTGCAGCGTGCCCGCGCTGATGGTCGTGCCGCCGCTATAGGACACGGTTCCGTTCAGAACCAGGGTTCCGGCCCCGACCTTCTCAAGCCCAGTGGTCCCACCGAGGGTCGAGCGGATGGTCGCGGAGAGGCCGCTTTCAACGGAGATCTTGGTCTGCCCGCTTGCTGCCGCGAGTATCACGGAGCTGCCCGTCAGCACATAGCCGCCGGTCAGGAACTCCATTCCTGCCACCTGGGCGCTGCCGGCGATCGTCACGGTGCCGCTCTGCGTGCCGCCGAATATGGCAATACCATTCTGGGCCCAGGCGGCCGGCGTGGCGCCGGTCTCATCGGTCCAGTTGGTCGGGCCGGAGGCGACGGTCCAGGTGCCGGCCCCGCCCACCACGGCCGAGCCGGAGGTCGTGGTCGTCCCGTTCCACCACAGGCCCGCCGTCACGATCAGGTTGACCTCGCCGGAGCTCACAACGATGGAATAGATCGAGCGCGCGGGCGCGGTGCCGATGGTCAGGCCGGAACCGGTGAGGGTCCCGGTATAATCGATCAGGCGATAGGTGCCCGAGCCATAGCCCGTGGTCGTGCTAAGGTTCAGAACGCCGTCCAGCACGAGATCGCCCGTGACCGAGATCGCCGCCGACGACGCAACTGTGCCCAGCGTCATCGACAGCAGCGAGGTCGCGCCAAAGCTCAGCGCGCCGGTGGACAGCACATTGGTGCCGGAGTTCCCCGCAATCGTGCCCGCAAGCGTGCCGCCATTGGCGATGGTCACCGCGCCGGTGATGGTCCCCCCGGGGAAACCCACCTGCAGCGTCCCGCCGCTGGCGACGTTCACCGCACCGGCGAGGCTGCCGCCCGAAAGCTCCAGCGTTCCCGCGCTCACCGTGGTCAGGCCGGTAAATGTGTTCGCTCCCGTCAGCGTCAACACGCCCGCGCCCAGCTTGGTCAGTGTGCCAGCGCCGAGGATTGTGCCAGCGAAAATCTTGTCGTCCGAGCGGTTAAACGCAAGGTTGGCGCCCGCGAGAATTTCCGCATCGCCATCAATCCAGCCGTTGGTTGTGCCATCGCCAACCTGCAAGGTGCCTCGGGACACCCGGGTGCCGCCGGTATAGGTGTTTTCGCCGCTGAAGGTCGTGGTGCCGGTGCCACCTATATTGACCGAGCCGAGGCCGGATATGACACTGTCGTAGGTGTAGGCATTGGATCGGTAGAACGCCAGGAAGGTCCCGGCGGCGGTCATGTTCACATCGCCAATGTCGCCCGTGGTAATCCCCGAGACGCCACTGACGGTGACGTCGTTGCCGACATCGATCCCGTTGGCTGAAATGGTCGTGCCGCCGGTAAAGGTGTTGTCCGCGGTCAGGACCAAGCCCGCGGAGAAGCTGCCCGTCGCATTGGACTTCGTCAGGCTGCCGCTGCCGGAAATGACGCCGTCTATAAAGACTCTGGCCCCGGTCGGGTTGTCGATCACCAGCGCGCCGTTATTTGCGACGTCACCCGAGAGATGGAAGATTCCGCTGCCGGCGAACTTCACCGTGCCGGCGAGTATCTCGGTGGCCCCGGTATAGGTGTAGTTCCCGGTCAGCGTCACCGTGTTGAACGAATTGTTCTGGATTTTGCCGCCGCCGGAAATATTGCCGGCGAACGTTATGTCGTTGGAGCGGCGGAACTGAAGCGCGGCGCCAGCATCGACGACGACGTTGCCGGCGAGCGTGGCGGTGGTCCCATTCAGAGTCAGCGTGCCGTCGGCGACCGTTGTGCCGCCGGTATAGGTCTGCGCGCTCTCAAGCGAGAGGATTCCCGTACCAGACTTGGTCAGCGAGCCGGTGCCGGAGATCACACCGGAATAACTCGTGGCGCTCCCCGAGGGCGGAACATTGAACACCACTGCGGACGTATTGACGATGTCGCCGACGACCGACCCCATCGTGGTGCCGTCACCGAGCTGGAGCGTGCCCGCGCTGACCGTGGTGCCGCCGGTATAGGTGTTGTCGGCGGTCAGGATCAGGGTGCCGGCGCCGGTCTTGTTCAGACCTTGCGAGCCGGTGAGAGTTGAATTGATCGTGGCGGTCCAGGCTGCGGAGGCGGGGCTGCCGTCGCCGACCAGAATGCCCACCTTCGCCGTGGGGTCGCCCGCGAACGTGAGCGATATGGACTGCCCTGCGACCACATATTGGTCGACGAGGAATTCCATCCCGGCAACGACCGGGTTCGCTGACCCGCTGATCGTCACCGTGCCGGCCGTACCGGCGAAGATCGCCAAGCTGCCGTCGATCCAGGCGTCGGCCGTATTGCCGGCGGCGTTGGTCCAATTGGTCGGCGCAGCGTTTACGTCCCATGTGCCGTCTCCACCGACGACGGACGAGCCGCCCGCGGACGTGCCGTTCCACCATTGGCCGGCCGCCACGCCGAGGTTCACCTGGCCGCTGCCGGCGGAGATCGAATAGAGGTTATGCGGCGCGACCGCCCCCAACGTCACACTGGCGGCGGAGCCGGTCAAAGTGCCGGTATAGTCGATGAGGCGATAGCTGCCGGTGTTGAGCGAACCGGCTGCGGTCAGATCAAGCGTACCCCCCAGCGTGAGATTGCCGGCCGCCGTGATCGCCGCAACGCTCGTGGGCGCATACAGAGCAACGCTCCAGTTGCTCGTCGCCTCCAGCGTCAGCCCGCCGGTGCTGAGGGTCGAAACACCGGAACGAAGCGCAAGTGCGCCGCCGTTTCTTATGGTCACCGCGCCGGCCACGCTCCCGGTTGTCGCGCCGGTCAGGTCGCCTTGCAGCGCGCCGCCGGACGTGACGTCTACGCCGCCGCCCAGGCTACCGCCGTTGCTCACTTGCAGCTTGCCGGCCGACACGGTGGTCATGCCTGTAATCGTGTTCGTGCCAGACAGCGTGAGCCTGCCGGCACCTTTTTTCTCAAACGTGCCAGTGCCGGAGATGACGCCGACATAGGCGACACCATCGGAACGGGCATACACCAGCCCGCCAGAGGTGCTTCCGTTATCGGTTGCGACGTTGCCGTTAATTGAGCCGGAGGTTGAATTGTCGCCGAACTGCACAATGCCGCCGGCGATCGTCAGCCCCCCAAGGGTGGTTAACTGGGTCCGGATCAGCGTGCCGCTACCGGTCTTGGTGAGCGTGTTTCCGGAACCGCTCAATGTACCTGAGGACGTGACGGTGATGCCGCTTTGCACATCAATGGCGCCATTATTAGCGCCGATTGTAATGTTACGGGCCATGGCGATAGACGCTGTCGACCTGAACGTACCGCCATTGATGGTCAAGGTGCCCGAAGCGCCCAGCGCGCCATCAGTGCTGACCTGAAGGACACCGCCGGTAATCGTCCAGGGCGTCGCGCCGGCGTTTGTACCCGTCAGCGTTGCCGTATTGGTGCCGGTCTTTTCGAAAAAGGAAAAGCCGCGATATTGGACGGTCGAGTTTGATGCGCCGATCGACGAGACGTCGAACGTCTGAGCGGTGCTGGCGCCAATCGCCAGCGTGGACGTCCCCGCCGCCTGCACGTACCCTATGATGACCGAGGTGTCGGTGAGCTGAAGCCGGTTTGTCCCCGATAGAAAATTGATGGCCCGCCCGTTCACATCGGAATTATACGCGCTGATGGTACCGGAATTGATGATGGTGGCCGAGTTGCCGTGAACGCCCACGCTACCTGAGCCAGCCGTCGCTGCGCCACCGGCGGCCCCGCCGGCGCCACCGGTGATCGAGCCCGAGTTGATCAGCGTGGAAGAGTTGACAATAATACCAATGCCGCCGCCACCGCCGCCGCCGCCCAAGTTGCTGCCGCCCCCGCCACTTCCGCCGGCACCTCCGATCAGAGTGCCCGCGTTTGTGAGGACGCCCCCACCTATTATTTGCACGGCATTACCGCCGGAACCGCCACCGCCACCATAAGCGGCAACCCCGCCAGATCCGCCGCCGGCGCCACCAGCGCCACCGGTTATCGTGGCGGCGGCGCCGATCGAATAAATCGTGCTGGCCCCGCTCAAATTCAACCCAATGCCGCCGCCGCCGCCGCCGCCGCCGCCGCCTGAGATGCCACCATTTGGAACGCCTGCGGCACCGGCCCCTCCGACGCCTCCGGTATAATTTGTGGTGAAGCTGGAGTCGGCCGAGAAGCTTCCACCGGTGCCGCCGCCACCGCCGCCGCCGCCGCCGCGGCCGCCGCCGCTGGTTCCGTTGTTTCCGTTGCCGCCGTTTGCGCCACCCGAGGCGCCTGAGGCGCTCGGATTCCCTTCGCCGCCGCCGCCGCCGCTGCCGGAGCCGCCGCCGCCGCCGCCGGCCATACCGCCGCTACCCGCACCTCCACCACCACCGCCGCCAGAACCCGTTCCGGGCTGGCTGCCCGCACCTTTTCCACCACCAAAACCCAAGCCGCCGGCGCCGCCGGCCCCGGTGTTAAGCCCGCCTTGGCCGCCGTTTGTGCTGGTCGAGCCGGTCCCACCCGTGCCACCGGTCACGCCGCTCGCGGCGGCGCCGGCCTGCCCGACGACCTGGCTCCAGGCCGGCTGGGCGGTCGCGAATGCGGCCACCAGCGCGGACGTGAGCAACAGCCCTTGCCGCAGAGACCTAGCTGGAAGGCGCCCGTTCGGGGATATCATGTTTGTCTGAGAGGGGACGCTCAAACGGTTCGCAAAACCGGTCGCCACATTGCGCCCGAGGCCCGTCGCGATTTCGCGATTCTTATCCGCCTGACGAACCATTTGTTTTCCCCTCAGCCCGAGGCGCGCAGAATCCACCCTTTGACGCTGCACACACGTTTTTCATTCATTGCAATTTTGTTGAGCAATTGACCAGGAGAGAGTGCGGGCGCATTCATGGGATGAGACCAATCCGACAGGATGTGTTGCGCGCCAGATACACATACCGCGCGACCTTCCCAACCCTTGAGACGCCCCGGTCGGCGCCTGTCGACGCGGATCGAGCCATTGGGTCTTGGGTCTTTAAGCGCGGCAATGGGTAAAATACCAGATGGCGAAGCCATACTTCCCAGTCCGTTATCTGTCCCAATAGGCTGGCGTTCCGAAATGGTTGCGCATGAAGTCGATGAAGATCCGATAAAGCTGCGATCCGTGCTGGCTCCTTTGATAGACCGCATAGACATCGCGCGTGTCGCGCGCGATCTGGCCCGACCAGTCCGGAAGCAGATCCACGAGGGCCCCGCTTTTTAGCTGTTCGGTGATCGCCCAACTGCCGAGCAGCGCGATCCCCAGGCCCTGTTGGGCCGCGAGAAAGAGCGCTTCCGAATTGTTTGCGCTCATGCGCCCCTTCACAGGCACGGCGCGCACCTCGGAACCCCGCTTGAAATACCAAGTGTTGCGCGCCGCAAAGATGGTGTGCACGAGGCAGGCGTGATGGACCAGATCGTCCGGCGACGACGGCCAGCCGTTGCGTTCCAGATAGGCCGGGGTGGCACAGAGGACGCGGCGTGTGCTGGCCAATTTCGCCGCGACGAAGCTCGAATCCTTCAGATGCCCCATGCGAAACGCGATATCGACGCCAGAGGCCGCAGGGTCCACCTGACGATCGAACAGGCCGAAATTCACCCGGATATCGGGATACTGGAGCAGGAATTTCGGGATGGCCGGGGCGATGTGAAGCCGCCCGAATGCGACGGGCGCCGCGATCGTCAACGTTCCTCTCGGCGAAAGAGAGGTGCCACGCACGTCGTTCATGGCATCGGAAATGTCCTCCACGATTTTGACGGCCCGCGGCAGGAAAGCCTCGCCGGCGCTGGTCAGGGACAGGCCGCGCGTCGTTCGGGAAATCAGCTTGACGTTCAATTGCTGTTCGAGCGCCGCGATCTGCTTTGAGACAGCCGACGGCGTAAGGCCGTGATCGCGCCCCACCTCGGATAGGGATCGCGAGGAGGAGGCAGCAATGAACGTTTCCATCCATCGGACGAGATCCATCGGATGGCTCTCCTAGCTGTTCCAAAATGGATCAGGAGATTGGCCGATTTTTCCTGATCGTTCCAGCCGCGACCAATTCATAGTCCATCTCGCTTGGTATCGGGGCGGCGACGCGCGCCGGTGCCGTTCAGCACGCGCTTGGCGAGGGAGGCTGTAATCCGACCGGTCGGCTGCATGTAGAGACATCGAAGACTACGCGGATGCGTCAGCTCACGCTGCTGCAAAAATAATCGCGGGCTTGAATGGGGAGGAATACATGAAAAAAATTATCGGCACGCTTTTGGGCGTGCTCGTCGTCGCCGGATTGGGGCTGCTTTCATTTGCGGCCCAGGCGCAGGATCTTGGAAAGAAGCCCATACGGATCATCGTCGGCGTGGTGGCCGGGGGCGCGACCGATGTCACGGCGCGCATCGTGGCTCAGAAAATGAGCGGCGTGCTGGGCATTCCCGTCATCGTGGAAAACAAGCCAGGGGCATTTTTCGAGGCCGCCTATCGCGAACTCACCAACGCCGCGCCGGACGGACACACCCTCTTCATGATTTCCGCAAGCACGGTGATCACACAGCCGGGCAGGAAAGATTTCCCCTATGACATCCGAAAGATGTCCCCGATCTCGGAGGTTTCGGAAGGGCCGTTTATTCTGGTTGCGCGCCCGGCCATGAACTTCAAGACCGTCGGCGATCTTGTCGCTTACGCCAAGGCCAATCCGGGGAAACTTACCTTCGGCTCCGGCGGTGGAGCGGCAAGCTCCCTGTCGCTCGCCGCGGAGCTGCTCCGGCTGCGCTCCGGCATCACCATGGTGAATGTGCCCTACAAAGGGGCCGCAGCGGCGCTCATCGATCTCCTGGGCGGCCACACCGACGTGATGTTCGACGCGCTGCCGGTTGAGGTCGAGCAGGTCAAGAAAGGGTCGGTCGTGGCGCTCGCTGTCACCAGCAGAGAGCGGTCGATGGCGCTGCCTGATGTCCCGACCCTGATGGAATCCGGCTTCAAGGACTTCATCGCCTACAATTATTTCGGCCTCATCGGCCCTCCGGGCATGCCGGCGGCCATCGTCGATAAGCTGCACGATGCGGTGGTGAAAGTGGTCGCCATGCCTGAGGTGGTCGCTCAGTTCCAAGAACAAGGGATGAATCCCGTGGCGGGCTCCCCCGAGCAGTTCGCGAAACTGATGGCCACCGACCTTGATCTCTGGACACAGGTCATCAAGGAGGCCGGCATCGAGCCGCAATAATACGCATTTACAGGACATGAAAGGCCTCACGCAAAGTTGAGGCCGTGCAACAGGGAAGACTTATGTCGAACAACAATTGGACTGCTCACTTCGGGAGCAATTTTTCTTGGTCGAATGCGACGATGGTTACCAAAGGCATGGCGCCTTACGGGGTGGTCGCGCTGGGTGAGATCGAGCGGATCGGCCTGAAGCTTCTGGCCCGCGGCAATGACCCATTGGACAAAGATGCCTGGTGGCAGGAGTGGTGCGCCATGGCGGATCACGTCAAGAAGCTGGGCGACGAAGCCGCGGCCAAGGGGCGGACATTCACGTCCGGTGATTACTATCTGCGGGCCGGTTATTACTATTACACCGGCGAGCGGATGGTGCCCCCAGGCGAATTGAAATCGTCCATCTATGCCAATGCGCTGGACTGTTTCCGAAAGGGGTTTTCGATCCGCTATCCCCATTTCGAGCGCGTCGACGTGCCTTACGAGGACACGACCTTGCCGGCCTATTTCATCAAGGCTCAAGGCGTTACGGGGCCGGCCCCCACGGTGGTGGTGTTTGACGGCTTGGATAATTGCAAGGAGATGAGTTCTCTGTTCTGCGGTCTCGAATTCGCCCGGCGCGGCTTCAATACGCTCGCCATCGACGGCCCCGGCCAGGGCGAAGCGCTTCGCACGCAGAACATCCCCAGCCGGTGGGATTATGAGGTGCCGGGCAAGGCCGCGTTCGACTATGTCGCCAGCCGTGGCGATGTGGATACCAGCAAGGTGGTAATCATGGGCTACAGCTTCGGTGGCTATTGCGCGCCCCGCATAGCCGCGCTGGACCCGCGCTATGCCGGCGGCGTCGCCTTCGGAGCCATGTGGTGGGACATGCACGCTTGGCTCGTGCGCTCCCAGGAACAGATGAAGAAGGGTTCGATCGCCACCTCGCACTTCCAGGTGCCCTGGGTGTTCGGCGTGCCCGATCTGAATTTCGGCGGCGCGGTGAAGCTGATGGAGAAGTTCACCCTGGAAGGCATCGCCCAGGAGGTGAAGACGCCGTTCCTTGTGGCTCACGGCAAGAATGACGGCATCATTCCGCCGGAAGAAGCCGAAATTCTCTATGAAAAGCTTGGCACCACCAACAAGACGCTGAAGATCTTCGACGCCGAAGAAGGCGGCGCCGAGCATTGCCAGGTCGACGACCGCCAGGCCGGGGTCAATTGGATCGCCGACTGGATCAGCGAGAATGTTTTCTCCCCGAAGAAAGCATAGCTTACGCGACACAGAGGCCGGGCCGCCATCAAGCGGCCCGGCCTCTGCCCAAAACGAGACGCCGTTTTTCGTTTCAGCCGCCAACGCCTCGCTGTCGGGTGGCGGGCACGTCGGCGGATGGCGGTACGAGATGTCCGGCTCGCGCGAAACAGTATCCGGCGACTCTGTTTTGGGTGATGAGCGCTGCCTGCCACCCATGTCTAAGCGGCAGGCAGGCCATCCTTATACGTCTCGACTTAGGCGCCTGCGACGCCCTCGCCGACCAGCTTCTGCGGGTCGACCACGCGATCGAAGGTGGCCTCGTCCACCTTGCCGGATTTGAGCGCGGCTTCCTTCAGTGTCGATCCGTCGGCATTGGCCGCCTCGGCGATATGGGCCGCGTTGTCGTAGCCGATCACCGGAGAGAGCGCGGTCACGAGCATCAGGGACTGATCCACGGATGCATCGATCCGCTTGCGGTTCAATTCCGTACCCTCGACAGAATAGGTCCGCATCTTCTCGCACATGTCGCCCAGAATACGCGCCATATGCAGCACGTTGTTGATGATGATCGGGCGCATGGCATTGAGTTCGAAATTGCCCTGGCTGCCGGCGAAGGCGACCGCATTGTCCTCGCCGATCACCTGGATACAGACCATGACCATGGCCTCGCACTGGGTCGGGTTGACCTTGCCGGGCATGATCGAGGAACCGGGCTCGTTCTGCGGAAGCAGCAGTTCGCCCAGGCCGCAGCGCGGGCCCGAGGCCAGCCACCGCATGTCATTGGCGATCTTCATGAGTGACACCGCCAGTCCGCGCAGAGCCGCGGAGGTGGCGACAATCGCATCGAGCGAACCCTGCGCGGCGAACTTGTTCGGGGCGGTGATGAAGGGCTTGCCGGTCAGTTCGGCGATCGTCTGCGCAATGTCCTGGCCAAAGCCCTTCGGCGCGTTGATGCCGGTGCCCACCGCCGTGCCGCCCGCAGCGAGCTTATAAAGGCCGGTCTTGGACGCCACCACATTGGCGAGGGCATCGCGCACCTGGACGGCATAGCCCGACCATTCCTGCCCGACCGTCAGCGGCACCGCGTCCTGCAGGTGGGTGCGGCCGGTCTTGACCACATGCATCCACTCGCTCGCCTTCGCCTCGATGGCAGCGGCGAAGGCCTCGGCCTGCGGAATCAGCACATTGTCCAACTCGAACACGGTCGCGATATGCATCGCAGTCGGGAAGGTGTCGTTGGAGGACTGCCCCATGTTGACGTGATCGTTGGGATGGACCGGCGTCTGCGTGCCGAGTGTCCCACCCAGAAGCTGGATCGAACGGTTCGAGAGCACCTCGTTGACGTTCATGTTGGACTGGGTGCCTGAACCGGTCTGCCAGACATACAGCGGATAATTCTCGTCCAGCTTGCCAGCGATGGTCTCTTCCGCAGACTGGATGATGGCCTGGGCGCGCCACTCCGCGAGCCGTCCGGCCTTGGAGTTCACGATGGCCGCAGCTTTCTTCACATACCCGTAGGCGTGATAGACCTCCTTCGGCATTTTATCGTTGCCGATGGAAAAATGCAGAAGCGAGCGCTGCGTCTGCGCGCCCCAATAGCGATCGGCCGGCACCATGACAGTACCCATGGAGTCGAACTCTTGGCGCTCCCCCGTCGCATCCAGGCCGATCGGCACATTCTTTAGCACCGGAATGGGCGTGTTATCCGTCGCATGGCTTCCAGTGGGGGGCGTTACAGAAGTGCTCATTTCAATGCCTTTCGAGACTTAATATACCGGGCCAAGGCCAAGTTGCGGCTTCCCTAGGATTTCCGCACAACGCAGGTAATGTTGCGCATCTTCAATCCCGGGGGAAAGAGAGAAATTTCAATTTTACGGCTCCCTAACCTCTTGATGCTATGATTTAAATGTCATAGTCGCGGTTGAGGTGGGCCGGTTACATATTGCACCGATTAAGCTTGGGCGATTGTTCATGCTGCGCTGCAACTTTATGATTGTGGGACCCATTCTGTTTTGACGGGGGCGGCATTGTGAATGCGAATGAAGCTGGCGCGGTTGCGCTCATTGCCGATGTCGCCAGTGTTCTGCATTCCAATGGACAGGAAACCGAGGAGACGATCCGCGCTGTGGGGCGCCTGGGAGGCCGATTGGGATCGCCTCTGTGGGTATCGCCCAACTGGGGCCTCCTGTTTCTGGGCCGCGAAGACGGGTCGGACCAAACGCCCCCTTCCCGCATGATGGCCGTCACGCCGGATGCCGTTGCCATCAATAGGGTGGTCGCGACCAGCCTCGCGGTCGAGGCGGTGATCGATGGCCGAATCGGAATCGCGGAGGCTGCGCGGGACGTCGCCGCAGCGCAGACGCTGCCCCCCTATTCGGATACGGTGTTCGCAGCAGCCTGCGCCGCCGGTGCGGCGGCGCTCTCCATCACGTTCGGCGTTGAGCATATCCTGTCGGTTGTGTTGATATTTGTCAGCGCCGGCGCCGGCGGCTATCTGCGGCGTTTCATCGGCCGCAGGGGTGGCAACGGGTTCGCACAGGCCTTCGCGGCTGCCCTCCTCGCGGGGATCATCGGTGCGATCGCGGTGCGGGCCGACCTAAGCTCGGAGCTGCGCCTCATCGCCGTCTGCCCGTGCATGGTGCTCGTCCCCGGACCGTTTCTCCTCAATGGCGCGCTCGATCTGTTGGGCAACCGGATGCCCATTGGCATGTCGCGGCTTGCGTTTGCAGCGACCCTGCTGACCGCCATCAGCGCGGGCCTCCTGACCGGGCTGATCGTCTGCGGCGTCGACCTTCCGCCGGCCCCCGCCGGCCGGGACGTCGCCTTGTGGTCGATCGTCCTCGCCGCGGGGGCGGCGGCCGCGTGTTACAGCATCTTCTTCTCCATGCCGCTGCGACTGCTCGGATGGCCGATCATCACTGCCATCGCCGCCGATGCGGCGCGCTGGCTTGTCATGGGCCAGTTCGGCGTGGGGCCGATCGTCGGGGCAGGGGTGGCGGGACTGGTGGCGGGGCTGATCCTGACGCCCGTGGCCCGGCGCTACCACATCCCTTTCGCGGGCATCGGCTTTGCGTCCGTGGTCTCCCTCATGCCGGGCGTGTTCGTGTTCAGAATGTTCGCGGGCATCCTGGCCCTGCAGCATGCGACGCCCGCCGACATGCTTCCTCTTCTGGAGGGGACGGTGACGGACGGCCTGACGGCCATCCTGGTAATCGCCACCATGACCGTCGCGATCGTCGTGCCGAAGCACGCTTATGACGCCTACCAGAAATGGGACAACGCAAGGAGCGCAGGATGAGCGCTCCCGCCGCTTCCCCCACCGCCGCTGCAGGTCCCGATCAGGCCCTGTTCCCGGCCATGCTCGGCTTCCTCGCGGGGCTTGTGGATGTGACGAGCTGGCTGCTGCTTGGCGGACTTTTCACCGCGCATATCACGGGAAACCTGGTGGTGATCGCGGCCAATGTGTTCGACGGCCGGGCGCTGCATGCGGCACAGGTGGTGGCCGTGCCGGTCTTCATCTTCTTCGTGGCCTGCATCGGCATGGGCGTCCGCCGATCCGGCATCGATGTCCGCCGGATGGAATTTCTCCTGCTCGGGCTTCAGACCCTGCTGCTGGCGGCGGGGGCGATTATGGCGATCTGGATCATGCCGTCGCGCGCGCCACAGGGCTGGGGGGCGGGCCTCGTGGCCATGCTGGCGGTGGCCGCCATGGCGACCCAGAACACGCTGCTCCATCTCAGCCGGGCCCATGCGCCGACCACCGCCGTGATGACCGGCAATATCGTCGAATGCACGCTAGCCCTGGTCGCCATGGCGACGCGGACCGGCAAAGACGCGGACTATTCCATTGCCCGTGCCCAGTGGCGGGCCACCTGGCCCATTGCCGTGGGCTTTCTGTCCGGGTGCGTGATCGGCTCGCTGTCCGCAATGCTGCTGGCGGACGGAACCTGGTTCGTGGCGACGGCGGTTTCCGCCGCGATCTGGGCGTGGCAGGTTCGCAGATGAACGGGATTGGCCTCGGCATAGGCCGAAGCCGGAGAGGGGCAGCAACATGATCCGATGCGTGCGAATGTGGACGGGACCGGACGGCAATTCCCTGTTCGAAGAGGGTGAAGTGACCCTGACAGAAGGCGCGCGCGGGGACTTCGTCGGGCTCCCCGTGAGTGCCAAGTACATCTCCTTCCAGGAGACCCAGTCCGGTGGCTCCTATGAGTGGCATCAGGATCCGGTGCCACGCTACGTCCTCACCCTTGCCGGCACGCTCGAGTTCGAGACCAAGTCCGGCGCGACCTTCATCATCAAGCCGGGCGACGTGCTGCTGGCCCAGGACAACACCGGCTCGGGCCACAAATGGCGGCTCATCGGCGATGAGCCCTGGCGCCGTGCCTATGTGGTCTACGAAGAGGGACAGGACCTGCGCTTCACCCCGACCCCCAGCAAGGAAACGGCTGTATGACGACCCCCTCTTCCTCTCATACCGACGTGGTCCTGATCGGCGCCGGCATCATGAGCTCGACGCTCGGCACCGTGCTCAAGGAACTGAACCCGTCCTACAGCATGATGATGTTCGAGCGGCTGGACGACTGCGCGCAGGAAAGCTCGGAGGCTTGGAACAATGCCGGCACCGGGCACGCGGCCAATTGCGAACTGAACTACACGCCCCAGCGCCCCGACGGCACGGTGGATATTTCCAAGGCGCTGGAGGTCAACACCGAGTTCGACCTTTCACGCCAGCTCTGGGCCTATCTGGTGACCAAGGGCGCGATCCCCGACCCGAGGGCCTTCATCCATCCTTGCCCGCACATGAGCATGGTGTGGGGCACTGAGAACGTCGCCTTCCTCAAGGCGCGCTTCGAGGCGATGTCGGCTCACCACTGCTATCACGGCATGGAATATACCGAGGACGGCGCGGAGATCGATAAGTGGGCGCCCCTCACCATGGAGGGCCGCGACCCGAGCCAGCCGGTTGCCGCGACGCGCATCATCACCGGCACGGACGTGGATTATGGCTCACTGACCCATCTCCTCGTCGCCCATCTCAAGGCCCAGCCCGGCTTCGACCTGCATTATGGCACCCAGGTCGAAGGGCTCGACCGCCAGCCGGACGGCCGCTGGCTCGTCACCTTCAAGGATACCAAGGGCGGCGAACGCCAGTCGGTCTCCGCCGGCTTCGTCTTTATCGGCGCGGGCGGGGCGTCCATCGATCTGCTTCAGAAGTCGGACATTCCCGAGGGCAAGGGATATGGCGGCTTCCCGGTCAGCGGCATCTGGCTGCGCTGCGACGTGGACGCCGTCACGACGCGGCACCATGCCAAGGTCTATGGCAAGGCGTCCACCGGCTCGCCGCCCATGTCGGTGCCGCATCTGGACACGCGGGTGATCGGCGGGAAGACCTCCCTCCTGTTCGGCCCCTACGCCGGCTTCTCCACCAAGTTCCTGAAGCACGGTTCGCTGACAGACCTGTTCGGCTCGATCACCCTGGACAACATCGTGCCGCTTCTCGACGTGGCCAGGCACAACGTCGCGCTCACGGAGTATCTGATCGGCCAGGTGCTCCAGACCCACCACCACCAGTTCGAGATGCTCAAGGCGTTCTTCCCGAACGCCAAGCCAGCGGACTGGAAGGAGGCCGTGGCCGGGCAGCGGGTGCAGGTTATCAAGCCCTACAAGGACGGCGGCGGATATCTCGAATTCGGCACCGAAATCGTGCCCGCGGCAGACAAGTCTCTGGTCGCGCTGCTCGGCGCCTCCCCCGGCGCATCCACGGCGGCGTTCATCACCATGGAGGTGCTGCGCGCCTGCTTTGCCGACAAGCTCACCGACGATGCCTGGCTGCCGGCCCTCAAGCGCATCATCCCGACCTATGGCATCGACCTCACCAAGGATGGCGACGCCTGCCGCGCGACCCGCGCTGCGACCGCGCCCATTCTCAAGATCGATAACATCTGATCTGAACCGCCGGCCACCTCTGTAAAGAGGCGGCCCGCGGTGATGGATCAAGGCGCGGCCGCACCCAACGCCCTGAAATCGGATGACCGTGCATTTTCTGCTGGATGGGCCTGAAGACGCTCAGTTCACTCTCCTGCTGGCCCATGGCGCCGGTGCTCCCATGGATTCCCGCGCCATGGCTGCATCGACGACCGCGTTGGCGGAAGCAGGCTTCCGCGTTGCGCGTTTCGAATTCGATTACATGGCGGCCCGACGGCAAGGCGCCCGCAAGCCGCCACCGCGCGCGGAAACCCTCAATCCCGCGTTTGTCGCTGCCGTCGATGCTCTGAATGCCGCCACCCCGCTCATTATCGGCGGCAAATCGATGGGGGGCCGGGTCGCCAGCATGGTGGCCGACGACCTCTTCTCCTTAGGGAAAATATCCGGCCTCCTGTGCCTGGGTTATCCCTTTCATCCCCCAGCCAAGCCTGACCAGCTACGGACCGGGCATCTCCTCCATCTCAAGACCCCAGCCCTTATCGTGCAAGGCACGAGAGACGCGTTCGGGACGCGCGAGGAAGCCGTGTCGTTCAAGCTGTCCGCGGCGATTGAGTTTCTGTGGCTTGAGGACGGCGACCACGATCTGAAGCCGTGAAAAAGCATCTCCGGGTTTTCAGCCGCCGACCACCTGCACACCATGGCGCAAGCCGTTTCGACCTGGGCTGCGCGGATCACGCCGTGACGGCCACCGATGAAGATCGCGAGCTTCAACGTGAACGGTGTACCTCCAGACAGCTGAAGCCATCCGACGAGAATTCAGAACTGTCTAACAAGCGATCACGGACGGGCGGCAGGCGTTTTTGACGCGCTTACTTTTGCCGCAGGAAACAGTATTTTCCGCCGTCCGCCAGGAAATACTTTCCTTTATCGAGCAGGGCCAGCCGCGCAATCTTGACGCGTGCCCGTCGCAACGCGCCACCGTCGAGTTCTATATGCGTGTCATTGCCTGTATCGCAACGCTCCATAATCTCTGGCTGGTTGCGCTTTCCGCCTTGGTTTGCATCGGTGGCGGTGTCGTTGCATTCGCTCTGTTCCGACGGGCGGTGCAGCGGCGCGGGGTCCAAAGGTCGGGCTGGATCTTCCTCGGCGCGATCGCCGCTGGTTGCTCGGTCTGGTGTACGCACTTCATCGCCATGCTGGCCTATGAGGTGAACGCGCCGGTCCACTATGATCCGATTCTCACCATGATTTCGCTGCTGATCGTGATCGCAGGCAGCGCCGCAACCTTCCATCTCGCAGCCACGCCGGGTCGCCTCAAGGCGATTGCCGCCGGCGCATTGCTCGGCCTGTTCATTGCCGCGATGCACTACACGGGAATGATGGCCTACCACGTCGAGGGCCTCATCCGATGGGAGATGGGCTACGTCGCGGCGTCGGTCGCCCTGTCCATGGTGTTCGGCGCGCTTGCCATGCTTCTGGCAACCGACGGGCGCCTGCCCCTGGCTGTTGGGCTGTTCGTCGCTGCGGTGGTGTCCCTTCACTTCACGGGCATGACGGCCGTGTCGGTCCTGCCCATGGCGGCCGGAGGGTCGCTCGGCGACCCTGCTGAAGTGGCTTCCATGGCGGTCGCCGTTGCCGGCGTGGCGATGCTGATCGTCGGCACCGGGGTGGTCAGCCAGATGATCGATGCAGACGTCTCCGAGAAGAATCTCGACGTGCTCCGGCAAATGGCCCTGAACGACGCGCTGACCGGGCTGCCGAACCGCACCAGCTTCCTGAACCACCTGAACCAGCAGCTGGCACGCCCCCGGCAAGCCGGAGCAAAGGTCGCGGTGATTGGCGTCGACCTCGATAAGTTCAAGGAGATCAACGATATCAGGGGCCATGAAGCCGGCGACCAGGCGCTCAGGGCCATCGCTGACGGCCTCTGCGCCACACTGAAGGACGGTGAGTTCGTCGCGCGCATCGGCGGCGATGAATTCGCCGCGGTGAAGTGCTTCACGCAGCAAAAGGACCTGACCGACTTCCTCGCGCGGCTGGAGACTGTGTTCTTCACGCCTATCGTGAGCGATGGGTTCGAGGCGGTTCCCGGCGCCAGCATCGGCGTGTCCATTCACCCGCAGGATGGCGACACCGCGGCCCGCCTCATCAGCAATGCGGATCTCGCCATGTATCGCGTGAAGTCCGACCTTTCGCGGGCGGTGTGCTTCTATGAACCGGAGATGGACGAGACCGCCCGCGCCCGCCGCGACCTCGCGATGGACCTCAAGCGGGCCATTGAACGCAACCAGCTGTCCCTCCATTTTCAGGTGCAGACCGACGTCGCCAAACGCGAAGTGCTGGGCTATGAGGCCCTGCTGCGCTGGAACCATCCCGAGCGCGGCTATATCCCGCCGGTGGAATTCATCGCGCTGGCGGAGGAAACCGGCACCATCATTCCAATCGGCGAGTGGGTCCTGCGCGAGGCTTGCAGGGAAGCGGCTTCGTGGGGAAACGCCGACAAGATCGCGGTGAACCTGTCCGCCGTGCAGATCGCCCATAGCGACCTGCCGGAGATCGTTGAACGGGTGCTGTCCGAGACCGGGCTGAAGGCCGACCGGCTTGAGCTGGAAATCACCGAAACCGCCATCATCCAGGACAAGGTGCGCACCCTCAGTGCCCTGCGGCAGATCAAGGCCCTGGGTGCCACCATCGCCATCGACGACTTCGGCACCGGCTATTCCTCGCTGGAAACCCTGCGCTCCTTCCCATTCGACCGCATCAAGCTCGACCGCTCGTTCATCAGCGACGTCGAGCACAGCGCACCGGACCGGGCGATCATCCGCGCTGTTCTGGCACTCGGGAAAAGCCTCCACATCAGCGTGCTGGCAGAAGGGGTGGAGACCCGCGAGCAGTTGCAATTGCTCCAGTCGGAGGGCTGCAACGAGATCCAAGGCTATCTTCTCGGCCGCCCGAACCCGCCGCCTCCCCTCGGCTTCAAGATGGGCGTGATCGAACCGCTACCGACGTAACGCCACACGGCAACCTCCCCGAGGACAGCGATGCGTCCGCCTCAGGGAGGAGCGGGAACAGGCATGCGACGTCAGGCCTGGAATGCCCTTTAGACCTTCGCCGCCACGGTCTCCATTTCAACCAGCCATTCTGGCATGGCGAGGCGGGAGACCACGACCCAGGTCGAGGCGGGCACATGCCCAGGGCTGAGGTATTTCTTGCGATGCGGCGTCAGAAATTTTCGCCCTTCCGGATCGGTCGAATAGACATTCAAGCGGACGATGTCTTCCGGACCCATTCCAGCATCGGCGAGAATGGCCAACGTGTTCTGCCAGATCTGATCGTGCTGGGCTTCGAAGCCCTCCGCCAGCGTCCCGTCAGGGCGCATCCCCACCTGGCCGGCGATATAGAGCCAGCGTGCATTCGGCGGCACTTCAACGCTGTGGCTGTACATTGCCGCGGGCGGCGCGATACCGGCTGGATTGTTCGTTTTCAGCACGAGACGTCCTCCTCCATATTCTTTGCAGCGAAGCTTAAATTCAAACACACACGCTTCAGTTTCCGGATGTTAGAGCATTTTCAAGCGAAGTGGGTTCCGGTTCGCGTGAAGAAAATGCGTAAAAACAAAAACCTAGAGCATTTTCGGTGAACCGGGGTTCATCGAAAATGCTCTAGCGATCTGCGCTCCTGGTGCGAGGCGGCGTGTCCGGTTCAGGTGGACCTGAACCTTTCACAATGGTCGTCTTAAGTCCGGCAGCCCATGACGGCTCCAGGCACGATAGGGCTTCCATACGCGTCGGATGGACAACAGCTTAGGCGCCATGCCCGATTGCATCGAGGCCGGCCATCGCGGCGTCGGGGATCGTGAGATCGGCCGCGGCGAGGTTCTCGGCCAGATGCGCCGGCGACGAGGTGCCCGGGATCAGCAGGATGTTGGGCGAGCGGCGCAGCAGCCAGGCGAGAGCGACCTGGAGGGGCGTCGCGCCGAGGTCGGCCGCGACCTGGTTCAAGACCTCCGACTGGAGGGGCGAAAAGCCGCCGATGGGGAAGAAGGGCACATAGGCGACCCCGTCCGCCGCCAGTTGGTCGATAAACGCATCGTCCATCCTATGGGCGAGATTGTACTGGTTCTGCACGCAAACGATCGGGGTGATCGCGCGGCCTTGCGCATACTGGGCGGGTGTCACGTTGCTGAGCCCGATGTGCCGGACCAGGCCCTGTCTCTGGAGTTCGGCGAGGGCCGTCAGGGGCGCCTCGATCGAGCCTTCGGCCGGGCCATGGACGTCGAACATGACACGCAGATTGACCACGTCGAGAACTTGAAGATCCAGATTCCTGAGGTTGTCGTGGACGGCCCGTGTCAGGTCTTCCGCGGAGAAGGCGGGCCGCCATTCCGCGTTCGGCCCCCGGACAGCGCCAATCTTGGTCACGATGAGGAGATCCGAGGCGTAGGGGTGAAGGGCCTCCCGGATCAGCTGGTTTGTGATGTGCGGGCCGTAGAAGTCGCTGGTGTCGATGTGGTTGACGCCGGCGTCCGACGCGGCGCGCAGCACGGCCAAAGCGGCGGCGCGGTCCCTGGGCGGGCCGAACACCCCAGGCCCCGCAAGCTGCATGGCGCCGTACCCCATGCGGTTCACGGTCCGGCCGGCGAAGGCGTAAGTCGATGTCGTCATGGCGGTCTCCCTTGGAAGGACGCAGATCTAGACCTTGCCGCGCTGCATGATAATCGCCCACAATCCGAACGGCCTGTACGGATTGGCGGACAATGGCGCATCATTTGGCGGATGTGAACGCCTTCCTGGCGGTGGTTGGCAACACCGGTCTCGTCCTCGATTGTGATGAACATCACCCCCTTTGCGGAGCCAGGCGGCTGGCGCACAAGTACAAGGCCTGCAACCTCCACCCATCGACGGTCTCGTGCTGCCGTAGCCTCAGCGCTGGTTATAATGCGGCGGCTTTTGAGGCTCGAGCAGAGGAATGTGACGGGGTGATCGCGTAGGGTCAACGCCAGCACATCGACCTTCATGAACTTCAAGATGTCGATGTCGTCCTTACCCCCCTCTTCCCCGGTCGTTCCTCCGCCTTGGTGGTTTCTTGCATGGTCCACCACATCAGTTAACGCCGGCCGAGAAAGTGCGGGGTCCACCTGATCGGTTCTGCTCTGGTGGGCGTCGTTAGGGTATGCGCTAGGTGTCTTGTTCATGCTTGGCCACCTTCCTGTTGGAAACGGTAGTGCGAACCATGCGAGCTGGCTCTTGCCGTCCGGGCCGATACCGGGCTCAGAGGGCGAACGAGTGGCTGGAATTATTCTGTATCGCGCGATACATAATGTGTGCATAAATGCCCGGCTGCGGGGGGATGCAAACATGGGTGGGATGAAACGTGGCTAGGCCGAGAGAATTCGACACGAGCCAGGCCCTGCAAGCCGCCGTCATGTGTTTCTGGGAGCAGGGGTATGAGGCGACGTCTATGCGAGACCTGACGGACCGCATGGGCATTAGTGGGCCTAGCCTTTATGCCGCGTTTGGTCACAAGCGCAGCCTATTTACACAAGCGCTGGAGCTTTATTTTCGGACCTTCACTTGTGATCGTATCGCTCGGCTCGAGGCAGCGCTTCCGGCTCGCGCCCGCGCCGGCGCGTTCCTCGCCGAGGTCATTGAAAATTCCACGCGGGATATACAACAGCGCGGATGCCTTCTTGTTAACACAGCGGTCGAGGTCGCACCGCACGACGCCAAAATAAGCGAAATTGTCCGCGCTCACCTCGATCAGGTCCGTGCGTTCTTCGAGCGCAGCCTCGTTGCTGCCCGTTCTTCTGGAGCCATTCCGCCGGATGTTGATTGCGTACAGGCTGCCGATCATTTGATGGCTGTCCTGCTTGGAATTCGCGTTCTGGCGCGCACCAAGCTGCTTCAAGAGCAGCTCACCGGCATCGCCACAGCAGCGCTGGCTCCCTTAACGCTAGGTGACACGGTCGTCTACCAAGGCGATGTCGTCATCAAAACCTCAATGAATCAAGGAATGTTCAATTAAGGGAAGTCGCTATGACGATGAAGCTCGATTCCGGCCAAATGTTTCCGAGTATTCCGTTATCCCTCGTGTCCGGCGGTCAGGCTGATGCGGCAGAGATGTCGGGCTGGCGCATGCTGGTCGTCTATCGCGGCAAGCATTGCCCGCTTTGCAAGAGGTACTTCCAGACGCTCGACAGTATGTCTGACGAATTCAAAGCTCTAGGCGTTTCCATACTCGCTGTTTCGGCTGATACGAAGGAGAAGGCCGAAGCGGATGTTGCCGAGCAGCGCTGGCGCTTTCCGGTAGGCTACGGCCTCACGCTCAATCAGATGCGGGCGCTTGGGCTTTATGTCTCAGAGCCGCGCTCGCCGCAGGAGACCGACCGCCCGTTCGCCGAACCTGGATTGTTCGTGGTTGATCCGGACGGCAAGGCGCACATCATCGAAATATCCAACGCGCCATTTGCTCGGCCTGATCTCACTGGCATCCTCAATGGAATAAAAATCATCCAGGAACGGAACTATCCGGTACGCGGCACCATGGCCTGAACAATAAGGTCAAGGGGATGCTATCGGAATATAGAGAATTATGCATCCATCGGGCCGCTAAAGCGAGTGTAATCGCTGCGGAAAGCCAAATTAGAAGCCCAATTAGGGGGAAAATAATGAGTAGCGACAGCGTGACTGCACAAGAGGTCGAAAACATCAGTAGAGAGAGCGGCTTCTTGGCGAAGCAGCTTTATGTGGTATTCACGACGCCCACCAATGGGATGGGCCCCGTAATGGCCGCTCTCCAGAGCCACCTCGACTACCAGCGGCATTTGGAGAAGGCAGGCCTCATGTTCGCGGCCGGTCCCCATTGGTCAGACGACGAGCAGCGGTGGGAGGGCGAGGGCATGGTGGTGGTGCGAGCATCGTCGCTATCCGAAGCCGACGCTATCGCGGCTGCCGACCCTATGCACGCGTGTGGCGCGCGCAGCTATCGGGTGCGCCCCTGGCTGGTGAATGAAGGCACACTTACGGTGAAGCTCGACTTTTCATCTGGCCGCTTTGCGCTCGACTAAAATCTGGCTGGCCTTACCAACTGTGCGTATTCCCGAAGAGTGATCTTTTCAAGGAATAGACCATGATTAAGGCATTCGTCTTCGATGCTTACGGAACTCTTTATGACGTGCAGTCTGTCATAGGCTCTGCCGAAGCTGCATTCCCCGGACGCGGCGCACTCATAAGCCAGATCTGGCGACTCAAGCAATTGGAGTATAGCTGGTTGCGATCAATGATGCGGGATTATCAGAATTTCGAATCTATTACGCGACACTCTCTCACTTACACACTCGATGTATTGGGTCAAAAGTCAGACGATAAAACGATCGATAAAATCGTCGAATCTTACAATAGGTTGATCCCATACCCGGACGCTGGTGGCGCTTTGGACGCACTCGGAGAATATAAAATAGCGATTTTGTCTAATGGAAGCCCGCAGATGCTTAACGCGTTGGTCGGGAAATCCACCCTGGCTCGCTACATAGATGTGGTCATCAGTGTGGACTCTAAGAAGGTATATAAGCCAGACCCGCGCGCCTATGAACTGGTCGAAGAGCATTTGGGTCTTTCGCCGAATGAAATAATATTTGTTTCGTCGAACGGCTTCGATGCGTGCGGCGCGAAGCATTTTGGGTTCCGTGTGGCGCAAATCAAGCGCACCCAAACGGACGAACCGCTCAAAATTGTTGACGGGCGCGCAGAGGTTTCGCCGATGGAAATGTTCAATGCGCTTCGCATGCAGCAAGAAAACCTCGGTTGCAAGCCCGACTTCGTGATCTCTTCTCTTGCAGGTCTCGCAAGCCTGCCTTCAATCATATCTCAGAACCGCGACTCTATATCTGCAATTGATCAATCAGGCGTGTATAGTATATCAAAGTGAGGCGGAGGCAAAATTTCGCAATGGAAGCAACGACATTTCTAAATAGAATAGACGCGAACGGATTTATCAGAAATTAGAAATGTCGACCAAGCACGGCTTGATATTTTCATATAAAATGGGAAAGGAGGCATACAAATGCCGAATATTACAATGCTCGACATCGAGGCGCTGCGGAAGACAAAGCTCGCTCCATATATCGACAAGTGTCTCTTGCACCGGGCGCCTGATCCCGGCTTCCACGCGATCATGGGGCACAATCTCGATCTGTGCGAGGCGATGTTCGTGGCTTGGGATGGTGTTTTTAACAAGGGGCGCATCCCGCACAAGCTAAAAGAAGTCATTCGGGTTCAACTGTCGCGGGCGGTATCTTGCACCTATTGAGGGAATGTTCGGTCTGCTTCGGCGAAGCGACAGGGACTTTCTGAGGAATTGCTTGACGAGGGCATCGATAGCTACGCCACGAGCGACCGATATACCGAAGCTGAGAAGCTCGCGCTGCGCTATAGCGACCTGATGAGCGTCAATCCGGACGCTGTGGATGACACATTCTTCGACGCGCTGCGCAAATATTACAGCGAGGAGGAGATTGTCGAACTCGGCCTGTTCATCGGTATGAATCTGGGCTTCCACACATTCTTCGGCACGCTCAAATTCTATCCGTTGTTCTCACCCGACGGCCGCCTGCTGACGCAAGAGGAGTCCGAGGAACTCTACGGAACAGGCGCGTCCTCCTTAAGTGCGAGGTCCGCAAAGTGACACAGATTTCTCCCTTACCGCTCGACACCGTGACCGACCCCGAAATGCTCGACTTGATCGCGCAAGCCCGAGACTTAGGAGTTCCGGACGATGTGTTCATCGGCGTGCTCGCGCGCGCGCCGGAGCAAGGCAAGCCGATCCTGAGGGCGATGTTGATGAGTCATACGCAGGGAAGCGTCGACCATCGTTTGAAGGAGATCATTCGCATTCTGCTTGCGCGTTTTGCGGACGATACGTATTTCGCGTCTTTGCGATCCCGCGCGGCACAAGAACGCGGACTGACTGAAGCGCGCATCAATCAAGGCTGCTACGAATACGAGGATGATACGACGTGCTTCACTGAGGCTGAGAAATTCGCGCTTCGCTTCGCCGACTTGATGTACTTGGACGCAAACCAGATTGACAAAGCCTTTTATGACTCAATGAAGATCCATTGGACAGAGGCGCAGATCATGGAGCTCGGCTCGTTCATAGTTATTCATTACGGAATGCAACGATTTATGAGATCGCTGCGTTAATATTTGTCTTGTTAGCGGGCGGCTATTAGAAGGCGGATCGCTGAGGCTTGAGCGGGGGGCTCTCGAGATTTTCCTGAGCCCATTCCCCCTTTGAGGCGAACCCCATCGATACGAGCCAGAGCCATTTTTCTAGCCACTGAAAGGCCCCCTGAATGGCCGGGTTCGTCCCGGCCATGACAGAAGTTATTGCCACAGTGAGAAATCGATCCTCAGGCGGCGAGCGGGAGAAGGGTGTTGCCTTCCTTCTCCAGAACCCGGCGCACCGCCGGCCGGTCTAGCATCTCCCGGATCCAGCGCGAGGCATTGGGCAGGGTGCCGATCGGCAATTCGCCGCCCTTGCCCCAGCCGAGGAAAACGAGCGCATAGGGGTCGCAGATGGTGTAGCTGTCGCCAGCCATCCATTTCCGCCCCTCCAGCATGGCGTCAATCTCCTGAAGAGCCTTCCAGAAGGTCTTCAGCCCCATTTCCTTGATAGAGGGAAGCGCAGCCGGATCTTCCGAGAAGCGTTCCGCACGACGGTAGCGCGTCCAGTGCGGGTGAACGCCATTGGAAAGCCACGCCACGGTCTCGATGCAGTGCGCGGCGTCGATTGGATCCTCTGGCATCAGCCTGGACTGCGGATAGACCCGCGCGAGATAGGTCAGGATCGCCACGTTCTCGGTGATCACCCGGTCGCCCACAACCAGCGCCGGAACCTTGCCGCGCCTGTTGATAGCGAGATATTCGGGCGAGATATTCTCCTTCTTGTCGAGAGCGATGCGGTGCGCCTCGTAGGGAATGCCCGTCTCTTCGAGGCCGATATGCGAGCCCATGGAGCAGGCACCGTTGGCGTAGTAGAATTTAAGCATCAACCTCTCCCTCCGCCCCATGCAACTAAGCCGGGGTCTCTCCAGCGCTCATTAAGTGCGCCGTTTTATTTAACCGACACGTCATAGGCGTCTCTGGCTTGAAACATACCAGAGATAGCGCGCCGGTTGAAAGGCGCAGTGCGCCGATTGCCATCATCGCGACCAGGCGCAGGTTCGTCTCGCGGTCCGGCGCCGGCCATTTCTCGCGTAGAACTGCGTAGAGGGTCGCCTCGTGCTGAACGCAGCTTGCCTGCTTCCGCGCCTGGACAACCGCGCTGGACCGCATCAACCGGTCAATCGCGATCATCTCATTTGCAGGGACGACGGCGCAGACAATAAAGTCGTCTGAATGCCACCGCCTCTGAGCTTAGCGTTGGCCGGTTCATTCCACCCTCACCAGCTAATGCGCAGTGTCCCGCTCGCACCAATCGTGCTGTAGCTTGACGCGACTTGGGCATCCAATGCCGCGTAGAAGCTCATGTTGGGGCCGGTCTTGAACTGCAGCCCGGCATGGATGTCGGCGGCGTCCGTCACGGTCGGCAGCGCGTTGCCGCTGAAGCTCAGGCCCGGCAGTTCGGCGAAGCTGCGCGGCACGTCGCGGCTGGGGCTGAAGTCGTGCATCCAGGCGAGCCGCAGGAACGGGGCAAGGCCCACGCCGCCGGGCGCGGTCCATATCCCGTCCAACTGGATGCCGACATAGGTCGGCAGGGCCGTGATGGTCGTGGCGTCATAGGTCAGGCCGGACCCGAGGGCGCCGAAGCTTTCGCTCGCAGTGCCCTGCCAGAGCTGCATCGGCTGGAATGCCACGAAGGGCGTGATGCTGGCATGGGTGCCGGGGATGGCGAAGGCGTAGCCGGCCTCGATCCGCCCGCCCAGAACCGTGCTGTCGAAGCCGGACGAGGTCGAAAGGTTGATGCCGAGGCCGTACAGGTTCCGGTCCAGGTTCGATGAGCCATAGCCCAGCGTCGCGATGGCCGAGACATAGGCCGAGCCGCTGCGGTAGAGGCCATACAGGCTCGCGCCGCCGTAGCTGGTCGATGTGCTGGCGCCGAAGTTCGCGGCGGAAAGGCTGGTGTCAGAATAATTCACCGCGCCGCCCAGAAGTAGCGGCAGGTTGGGCAGTTCGGCATCGATGCCGATGGTGCCGCCGAAGGTCTGGCCGGATATCCCGCCGCCGCTGGTGGCACTGCCCATAGGGGTTGCCCATACGCTCTTGGCGAAACCGCTGTCGGCAGCGGGAGCGGCATTGCCGTCCTGCGGCGCGGCGAGGGTCGTGCCGGTGCGGAAATGGTCCAGCTGCCCTGTCACCGCATTGATGGCGAAGGCGGCGGCGCCCAGCGTCGCCTGCGGCACCAGCGAGGCCGCTCCGCCCGCCACGGTCTCATAGCCCTGGCTAAGGCTGACGACGCTCGGCATGGCGATGAGCGCCGGCACGATGACCTGGAACAGGGACGAACTGCCCGCGGTCTGGATCGCGCCGATCAGCGCGCCGATCCGCATGTCGCGCGGCGACAGGCCAGCCGGGGTGAAATTGACCGTGGTTGAGAGCGTCAGGCTGTCTCCGACGCCGGAGAGCGCATAGCTCAGGATCGCGGTCTGCCCGAGGATGGAGAGGCCGGAGGTGGTGATCCCGCCGTCGGCGACGATGAAGGTGTTGGTGATCTGCCCCGGCATGATCAGGCCAGGGTTGAACGGCACCGGATTGATGGCGCCGGACAGCGCAGCCGTGCCGGTGATGTGGAACACATCTGAGGTGCCCGATCCCTGGTCGAACCGCACTTGGATGACGCCCGAGCCGCTCTGGAGCAACGCGCCGTCGATCAACGTGGTGCCGGGGTTGGCGGCACCACTGCGCAGCAGGCCGTCGTTCTGGAGCCGGCCGGTGCCGCCGAGATCAAGCGATGAGCCGGCGAGGATGGTGCCGGAGGCAAGGTTGTGGACCAGATTGTCGGCCCCTACCACCAGGGCGAGATTTCCCAGGATCTGCCCGGAATTGTTCACTGTACCGACGCCGCTCGTGACCCGGATGGCAAGGCCCTCCGCGCCGTCGAAGGTGGAGAGGATGCCGGCATTGTTGATGACGTTCTCCGGTCCGTCGCTCTCGATGGCGACGCCGCCGACACCGCCGGTGATGGCGACGCCGGTGCCGACATTGATGATGGGGTCGGTGGTGCTCTGCGCCAGGATGCCCCTGGAGCCGCTGCCGGAGACGGTGATCGAGGCATTTGCGTTCACCGTGACGAGCCCTGCCGAGCCGCTGCCCTTGGCGGCGTAAAGCTCCATGCCGTTGCCGGTGAGAACCATGCCGCCGCCACCGCCCACGCTCTGGGCAATCACGCCGTCCGCATCGGCCCCGGTGGTCTTGATCGCCGCGTTCACCGTGACGGTGACGTTGCCGCCGTTGCCGGAGCCGGCGCTCATGAACGCCGCAACGTCCCCACCGTTCGACAGCGAGATGCCGCCGCCACCGCCCACGCTCTGGGCGATGATCGCGGGCGCGCCGCCGCCGGAGGTGGAGATATTGCCGTTGCTGGTGATCGTCACCGTCCCGCCGTCGGAGGTACCGCTCGCACCGCCGAGATAGGCTTTTTCAACCGCGAAGCCGAGGCCGCCGCCGCCGCCCACGCTCTGGGCGAGAATGCCCACCGCCGCCGAGTGGGTGGTCGAGATCGCAGCGGAACTCTGCACGTTAACCGTGCCGCCGGAGCCGCACGACCCGCCGCCCAGGCCCAGTTCGTTGGCGAAGATGGCGCTGAACCCGCCGCCGCCGCCGATCGACTGCGCGAGGATGCCGACCGACAAGGCGGCATTGGTGCTGATGCTGCCGGACAGAATGGTGGTGACGGCACCGCCGTTGCCACCGCCGCCACCGGTGCCGCCCAGCGAGATCAGGCCGTCCACAACGGTGGAATTGCCCGAGGTGCCGACACCGGCGATGCCGCCGCCGCCGCCGATGCTCTGCGCGAGCACGGCGGTGGAGAGATAGCCCTGCGTGACGATGGCCTGGGTGCTGGTGACGGAGACGCTTTCGCCGGAGCTTCCGCTGCCGCCGGTTCCGCCCAGTGCCGCGCCCGCGCTCATGCTGACGCCGGGCGTACCGCCATCGACGATGGCGAAGCCGCCCATGCCGCCGCCGCCGCCGACCGACTGGGCGGCGATGGCCATGGCGAGAATGCCGGTGGTGGTGATGGCCCCGTTGTTCTCCACCACCACCTGCCCGGCGCTCTGGCCCGAGCCGCCGCTGCCGCCGATGGCGATGCCCAGCGAGACGCTGCCACTGGTTGCGGTAGAGGACGCCGCGGCCCCGGCGCTGCCGCCGCCGCCGCCGAGGGATTGCACGAAGATGCCGTGCGCCAGGGCGCCGCTGGTCAGGATCGCCGAACCGTTGGTCACGGTGGCGCTGCTGCCAGTCCCGCCGGTGCCGCCACTGCCGCCCAGGGCAAAATTTGCGGCATAGGTCGCGGTGGAGGATGTCAGCGTGTCGATGCTGCCGCCGCTGCCGCCGCCGCCGCCGACCGACTGGGCGAAGATGCCCGTGGCGTTCAGCCCGCTGGTGACGATGGAGCCCGCGCCGGTGGTCACAGCGACAACGCCCGCCCCGCCGCCGCCACCGCCCGAACCGCCCAGCGCGAAGCCGACGCTGACATTGGGCGTGCCGCTGGAACTGGTGTTGCTCGATCCCCCCGCGCCGCCGCCGCCGCCAATGGACTGGGCGAAGATGCCGGCCGCGTTCGCGCCACTGGTATAGAGCGCGACGGAGGCGGAGGTGCCGCTGTTGACAGTGACGTTTCCGCCCTCCCCGCCCCCGGCGCCCGATCCGCCGAGCGCGAACTGGGTCGAGGTGTTGCCGCTGCCGCCGCTGCTGGAATTCACCGCGCCGCCGAAGCCGCCGCCGCCGCCGATCGACTGGACCATCAGCGCCGCCGCGCCCGATCCCTGCGTGGAGACGCCGCCGTTGTTGACGAGGGCGACAGCGTTGCCGTTGCCGCCCGAACCGCCCGAACCGCCGAGGCTCAGCGCGGTGGAGACATCGCCGCCCGTGGCGGTGGAGGTGCTGGCGCCGCCCGCGCCGCCGCCGCCGCCGACGGACTGGACGAAAATGCCGTTGGCCGCATGCCCGGACGTCGCGACCAGGGCGCTGGAGGTCACGCTGACCGTGCCGCCGGTCTGGCCGCTGCCGCCGGAGCCGCCGAGGCTCATGGAGACCGAGGCATCGCTGCCCCCGGAAGAGGCGCTGCTGGACGAGCCCGCCGTGCCGCCGCCGCCGCCGATGGATTGGGCGAAGATGCCGTAAGAGAGATGCCCCGTGGTGACGATCTGGTCCTCGTCCGCATTCACCGTGACCACGCCGCCGACACCACCGGCGCCGCCCGAACCGCCGAGCCCGAGGGCGACGGTGAAGTCGCCGGTATTGGTGGCGCTGCTGGACGCGGCGCCGCCAGAGCCGCCGCCGCCGCCCACCGATTGCGCAAAGATGCCCGAGGCATTGGCGCCGGTGGTGGAAATCGCGCCCGCTCCGCCGCTGACGGTGACGATGCCGCCGATGCCGCCGCCCGCGCCCGCTCCGCCAAGCGCAAAAGTGACGGCATTCCCGTTGGTGCCGCTGGTGCTGGAATTGGATGCGCCGCCGGCGCCGCCGCCACCGCCCACAGACTGGGCGAAGATGCCGTTTGCATTGGCACCGGTGGTGGAGATCAGCGGCAGATAGGGCAGATAGGCCGGCGCGAGCGTCGTGACGATGACCTCGGCGCCCGCACCGCCGCTGCCGCCGGACCCGCCGAGCGCGAAGCTGGCGTTGATCTTGCCGCTGTCGCCGGCGCTGGTGGTGGACGAGCCACCCATGCCGCCGCCGCCGCCGATGGATTGCGCGACGATCGCCCCGGCATTGGCGCCGGTGGTGTAGATGGAGTCTGAGCTGCTCACGCTCACCAGGGCGCTGTTGCCGCCCGTGCCGCCGCTGCCGCCGAGGCCGAAGGAGGCGGAGACATCCCCCTGCGAGGCGGAACCGAGGCTGGAGCCGCCCGCGCCGCCGCCGCCGCCGATGGATTGGGCGAGGACGCCGGTGGCGCCGGCGCCCTGCGTGGCGATCGCTCCGGTCAGGGTCACTGTGACTGTGCCGCCGACCTGGCCGCTGCCGCCCGTGCCGCCCATGGCCATGTCGATGGAGGCTGTGCTACCTCCCGCCGAGGTCGAACTGGAAGACCCCGCCGCGCCGCCGCCACCACCGATGGATTGGGCGAGGATGCCATAGGCCAGCACGCCGCGCGTCTCGATGGTGCGGGTGTCGCTGACCGCCACGGTGCCGCCGATCCCGCCCACGCCGCCGGAACCGCCGAGGCCGAAGCTCAGGGCATAGGTCCCGCTGTTGGCGTTGGTGGTGCTGGAGCCGGCGCTGCCGCCGCCACCGCCCACCGATTGCGCATAGATGCCGGCCGCGCCGGCGCCCAGGGTCTGGATCGCATTGTCGGAGAAGACGCTCACCGCGCCGCCCGCCCCGCCGGCCCCGCCGCTGCCGCCCAGGCCCGCCGCGATGGCGACGCCGTTGGTGCTGGACGATGAGGTGCCGGAGGATGAGCCCGAGGCGCTGCCGCTGCCGGTGTCGCTGGTGCTGGCGGCGGTCGCCGCCGCGCTGAACGCCCCGCCGGAGCCGCCGCCCCCGCCCACCGATTGGGCGAAGATGCCGTAGGAGCCGTCGCCGAGCGTCACCATGGCGGTGCCGGAGAGCACCCGCACGTCCACCGTGCCGCCTTCGCCGCCGCCCGCGCCCGAGCCGCCAAGACCCAGGGCGATGGAGGTGGAGCCGCCGCCGCCCGAGGTGGTGGAGGAAGACCCGCCCGAGCCGCCGCCGCCGCCCACCGACTGGGCGAACACGGCGGATGAACTCGGCCCGAAGGTGACGAGTGAACCCACCGTCTCGACGCTGACGATGCCGCCAACGCCGGCGCCGCTTCCGCTGCCGCCGAGGGAGAGAGCGACGCTGCTCTTGCTGCCGCTGGAATTGGTGGTGCTGGAGCCGCCCGAGCCGCCGCCGCCGCCCACCGACTGGGCGAAGATCGCCCCAGAGTTTCCGGCGGAGGTCGCTGCTGGGGTGACTGTGGGCGCCGAGACGGAGACGGTCGAGACCTCAGCGCTGTCTTCCGGCTCGACTTCGTCCTCCGGCTGCGGCGGTACTGGCGGGGTCGGGGCCGAGCCCTCGCCGGTGGTGATGCTGCGCGTATTGAGAATGGAGACCGCGCCACCCGCGCCGCCGCTTCCGCCCGCGCCGCCGATGCTCATCGCGAGCGCCGTGCCGCCATCGGCCGCCGACTGCGTGCCCTTGCTCCCGGAACTGGTGTTGCCGGCCGAGGAGGAATTGCTGGTGCTGCCGGACGCGGTGCCGGAGATGGTGCCCGTGTTGGCGCTGCTGCCGGCGGATGCGGTGGGGGTGGGATCGGTCGCGACTGCCGAACTCAGGCTGGTGCCGCCATTGCCGCCGCCACCGCCGACCGACTGAGCGAACAGGCCGACGGAATTTTCGCCCGAGGTGGAGATGTCACCGCGATTAATGATGGCGACCACGCCTGCGGTGCCGCCGCCCGCGCCGGTGCCGCCGAGCCCGAAGGAGAGCGCCGCCGTGCCGCCCGTGGCGGGGCTGGACGCCGCACCGCCATTGCCGCCGCCGCCGCCGACCGATTGCGCGAACACGCCGCCCGACTGCATGCCGAAGGTGTAGATCGAATTGGAATTGGTGACGGTCACGCCGCCGCCCGTGCCGCCCGTGGCACCGCCGCCGCCTAGGCTGATGGCGCCGGCATATTTGCCGCCGTTGGCATTTGCCGAGCTTGAGCCGCCATTGCCGCCGCCGCCGCCGACCGACTGGGCGAAGATGCCGCCGGAGAGGTTGCCGAAGGTATAGATGAGCGAGTTGCTGTTGACGACGACGGTTCCGCCGGTCCCACCCTGGCCGCCGTATCCGCCGATACTGAGGGAGGCCGCCGCGCCGGTGTCGGGCGCGGTGGTGCTCGCGGCCGGCTCGGTCGCGCTCAGGTCCGCCGCTGCCTTGCTGGCGGCGCTGGCAAGGCCGCCGCCGGTGACCGAGGCCACGCCGCCGGAGACCTCACCGCCCGGGGTGCCCGTCGCCACCGAAGATGCGGCGCCGCCATTGCCGCCGCCGCCGCCTACTGATTGCGCGAAGATGGCAGCGGAATTGACCCCGAAGGTCTCCAATTGGCCGCCGCTCGCCACATAGACGCTGCCTGCATCGCCGCCGCCGCTGCCCCAGCCGCCGATGGCAAGGCCCGCAGCGTAATTGTTGCTGGAGGAATTGGTCTGCGACCAGCCGCCGTTGCCGCCGCCGCCTCCCACCGACTGGGCATAAATAGCCGAGGCCTGGGCGCCATAGGTGAGGATGCCGGGCTTGCGGGCCAGCACGTTGCTGCGCACGACCACGTCGCCGCCGGTGCCCCCGCTGCCGCCGCCTCCGCCCACGGCGATGGAGGCCGACATGGTTCCGGCGATGGCGTTGGCGTCCGCTGACCCGCCGTTGCCGCCGCTGCCGCCAATGCTTTGCGCCACGATGCCGGCGGAGAAGTCACCGGGTTGCTCGACGTTGCCGGTCAGGATGACGCCGACCATCTCCACCAGCACGCTGCCGCCGGACCCCGCCACGGCTCCATCGCCGCCGATGGCGACAGAGGCCGAGCCGGAGTTGGCATCGCCGCTCGACTGGGTGGCGCTGAACGCGCGGCTGGAGCCGCCATTGCCGCCGCCGCCGCCGATGGACTGGGCGAGCAGACCGACCGAGCCGACGCCGTTGGTGACGATGAGATGGGTGCTGGTGACGGCGACGCTGCCGGCGTTCTGCCCGGTGCCGCCGGTACCGCCGACCGAGGCGGCCGCGCCCACCGCGACCTTCGCCCCGGCCGCGCCGGTTGCCGCGCTGCCGGCCATGGCCGAGCCGCCATTGCCGCCGCTGCCGCCGATGGATTGCGCGATGATGCCGAGCGATTGCGCGCCATTGGTGCTGACATTGGCGTCCACCAGCACGACGACCGGACCCGCTACGCCGCCATCTCCGCCGCTGCCGCCGAGCGCGACGCTCGCGGCGATGACATTGGAGCCGGCCGCCGCGGCGCTGAACCCGCCGGTGCCGCCGGTGCCGCCGATGGACTGGGCGATAACGCCGGACGACAACATGCCGTAGGTGCTGATGTTGGAGCCAGACGCCACCTCGACGGCCACGGGGCCAGCCGTGCCGCCAGCGCCGCCCTTGCCGCCAATGCTCACGGAGGCGGCCGCGCCGTCACCCAGAGCGCCCGCGAAATCCCAGCCGGCGCTGCCGCCGCTGCCGCCGATGGATTGGGCGAGAATACCCGAGGACTGGTTGCCCGAGGTCGAAATAGGACCGACCGATTGATAGAGTTCGACACCCCTAGACGACCCGCCGGAGCCGCCGGACCCGCCGACGCTGGCGGCGATGCTTGCGTCCGCGCCGAGGCTGCCCGAGACGGCGAAGCCGCCATTGCCGCCGCCGCCGCCCATGGACTGCGCCACGATCCCCGGCGAAAGCGGGCCGGACGTGGTCACGCTCGCCTGGTCGGTAATAAAGACCGATTGCGCCGAGCCACCGCCACCGCCACCGCCGCCGATGGCGAGGGTCGCGGAATATTCACCCGTGAGCGAACCCACGGCTGAATAGCCGCCATTGCCGCCGCCGCCGCCGATGGACTGCACCAGAATGCCGGGGGCGTTGCCCGTGCCCGAGGCATCGGCGGTGATGTTGCCGTAGTTGTAAGCGTAGACGTAGCTTCCGCCGGAACCGCCGCCGCCGGTCCCGCCCACGGACAGGCTTGCAGCCGAACCCATCGCCACGTCCGCCGCGACCGAGAAGCCGCCGTTGCCGCCGCCGCCGCCGATGGATTGCACCAGGATGACGGGGGCGCCGCCACCCGATGTGGTCAGTGCGCCCCAGTTTCTCACCTCGGCGGCGCTGCCGGAATTGCCGCCGCCGCCGGCGCCGCCGCCGATGACGGCGATTGAGCCGCCCACGGACATTGATGCTGTGACGTCGAAGCCGCCATTGCCGCCGCCGCCGCCGATCGACTGCGCCACCAAGGCGCTCGCGCCATAGCCCGACGTGGTGATCGCGCCGCTGGTGCCGCCTGAATTGCTGTAGTCTTCGTTATAGAGGTAAACGAAGTTTCCTGCGCCGCCGGAGCCGCCCTTACCCCCCACCGTGAGGGAGGCGGATATGACGCCTGCGGCGTTGGCCGAGATGGTCGAGCCGCCCGCGCCGCCGCCGCCGCCGATCGACTGCGCGATGATGCCGTAGGAACGCGCGCCGGTGGTGGTGATGATCCCTCCGGGATTTTCCGCGATCACCTCGGCGGCGGAGCCGCCACTGCCGCCACTCCCGCCGATGCCCATAACGACCGAGGTTCCCGCCGCAACACTGCCGGCGATGCTCGCGCCGCCGCTGCCGCCGCCGCCACCGATGGACTGTGCCAGCAGAGCGGGCGAATCCGCACCGGTGGTGGTCAAGGCACCGCCGTTCGAGCCGCCATAGATTTCCCCGCTATCGCCGCCCGATCCGCCGGAACCGCCGAACGACACAGCGAAGCTCGCCGCCTCGGCCCCGGACAGCGAGACCGCATACCCTCCCGCACCGCCGCCGCCGCCGATGGACTGCACGGCAATGGCCGGGGAGCCGGTCCCCTGGGTGGAGATCGTCACCGAAGCTGAAAGATTCGGCGCGTCCATGTTATTGTCGCCGCTCAGAATGCACGTATAGCTTGCTTTTGCGGCCTGGCTGTACGTGTTGCAGTTGACCCCGACGTACGAGCTCACGCCGCCGCCGCCGCCGGAACCGCCGCCGCCCATCGCCAAAGACGCAGCCCCGGCCATGGAGAAGGCCACCGCACCGCCGCCGGAGCCGCCGCCGCCGCCGATGGACTGGGCCAGGATGCCGGCCGAATTCACTTCCACCGTGGTGATCGAACCGGTGTTCGCCACCAGCACGAGGTTGCCGGCGCCGCCGCCACCGCCGGTACCGCCGAGCGCCAGTGCTGCGCCGGCCACCTCCGAATAGGAGCCGGAGAGGCCGAAGCCGCCCAGCCCGCCGCCGCCGCCGATCGATTGCGCGAGGATGCCCACGGCACCGCCCGCGCTGGAGGTCGGCGCCGCGCCGCCGTTACAGGAATTGCCGGTGCAGATGGCGGCGCCGTCCGCGTTGGAGACGAAGACATTGGCGCCGTCGCCGCCATCGCCGCCGGTGCCGCCAATGGCGACGCTCAGGCCCGGCGCGCCGCTGAAGGCCATCCCGCCGCTGCCGCCCGCGCCGCCGATGGACTGCGCAAAAATGCCCACGGACGAGGCGCTGGTCAGCGTGATGTTGCCGGTATTGAAGACGTTCACAGTGCCGGAGGTGCCGGCGAGGCCGCCGCTTGCGCCCAGGGCGATCAGCCCGGCGGAGATGCCGGCATTGCCGCCGCCGCCGCCGACCGACTGGGCATAGATGCCGTGCCCGCCCTGCTGGCCGGAGCTGAGGTTGGCATAATTCTGGACCAGGATGCCGCCGGCATTCCCGCCGTAGCCGCCGCCGCCGCCGCTGCCGCCGAACCAGCCGCCGGCCGAGCCGCCATTGCCGCCGTTGCCGCCGATGCTCTGGGCGAAGATCGGGATCGCGGCGCTCGAGGAGACGGCTGCGTTGTTGTAGATGGTGACGCCGCCGCCCGCGCCGCCCTGGCCGGCCTGCCCGCCATTGCCGCTGCTCACGGAGCTGTCTTCATTGCCGCCGTTGCCGCCCTGGCCGCCGACGCTCTGCGCCCACAGGCCGTAGGAGATGGTGTTGCTGCTGGTGACGCCGCCGGTCGCCGAGACCGTAGAGTCATTGCTCAGGGTCACGGCGCCGCCATTTCCGCCTGTGCCGCCGTTGCCGCCGTTGTATTCGGTGGAATTGGTGCGCCCGCCCTGGCCGCCCGCGCCGCCCTGGCTGTAGGCGACGACGGCGGTTCCGCTGAAGCTGTTGGCGCCGGCGCCGGCCTCCACGGTGAGGGTAACGGTACCGCCCACCGCGCCATTGCCGCCGCCGCGCCCGGCAAAGCCGCAACTGATGCCGCCGCCGCCCTCGCCGCCTGAACCGCCGGTGCTGCTGGCGAGCGCGAGGGTGCCGTTATAGCTCGCGCCGGCCGCCAGATTGTTGGGGGCGGTGATGATGGCATTTGGGCCTGTCGAGCCGTCGTGGCCGTCGGTCGGCGCATCGCAGCCGTCGGAATCCGCGCCGTTGCCTCCGTTGGAACCCGGCATCTGGAGGATCGTGCCGTAGCTCGGGCCTAAGGTGGGCGCGGTGATGACGGTGGCGCTCTGCGCGAACGCGGCCCCGCTCAGAGTGCAGGAAAGCGCCGCCGCCAGGGGAATGTGAGACCAGCGGGCCGCGCGTTCCGCCGTGCGCTTCGTTCCGATGCGCAGGATGGCGGCTTGAAGGTGAAACGGCGCGCTCATCGCATGTTCCTGTCAGGCTTCAGGGTCCTGGCAGGTCGCTTAGCTAGAGCGTAACTGCACGGCGGGTGCGTTAGTAGGACGGACCCTAGCCCATTGGAAGATCAGTGCAATGTGGAAAATTGGCCGTAACCGCGATGCTGCGACCTTGGCTATGGATCGCCCCCCAAAGGCTCTGCCTGCCGAGCGAGCGAAAGAAGCTACTTTGATCGTGCTATAGGGAGATCTTAACGCGGCTTCCATCACTTCAATTAAACTTCACAAATCAAAAATTTTGAGAGGCTTGCCGTATTCTGCAATTTCAATGGCTAAGTGTCTCATTTCTTAGTCTCAAAAGTGCGCCGCAGCGAACGCGACGCTTGCCTTTGCGGCCGGTGTTGGCACGTCATGGAACAGAGCAGTAGCGCTCTGGTAACACGGTCCGATACCTTGGTGTCGACGTGGAGGATGCGCTGCTCCTGGCGGAGCGAACCTAAATCTGAACTCAAGCGGTTATCCGTCTCATCGCGGATCACCACTTCGATGCGCAGGATATGTTGTTTGCTTGTCGATCTTGGGATGGGAAGCGGTCAGTCAGCTTTCGGGCCGACAAGGGCAGAAGCTGACTCCGGTATCGCAAAATCGACGGCACCGAATTGTCAGAGAAGAATCTGTAGCAAAGTCGAGTGCGAAAGTCCGACTTGCGCGACAGACATTTGCGATACACGTACCGGAAACCGGCACGCTGCGGACGTGGTGCAGGCTCAGGATTTCCGAGACAATGGCGACGTGCGCCAGTCTGACGGAAGATTGAATGTGCCGCTGAACCCAGCCTCGCCGGCGCGTGTGATACGCAGAGCACGGCTTTCGGCCGTGCGATCGATCCAGCGGAGCGCAAGGGACCGATCGAGAAGGGCAGCGCCTAGACGGCCGGCAAGGTGTGACCGTCGCTCGCTCCAATCGAGGCAGGTTCGGCAAAGCAGGCGTTTAGAACGTGTCGCTTCGTCCAGATCAATGCCGAAATCACAGAAGAAACGCCGCCCTTCGTCGGTCACAAGGCCGGCTCCATCTGCCAGCATGACATAGTTCCTGCCTGTCAAAACGTCCGCCAGGGCAATGGCGAGACGACCGGCCATATGGTCGTAGCAAGTGCGGGCAAGGCGCAGCGCCTCGTCTTTCGGTCCGATCGGGTGATAACGCTTTGGCCCGCTCGCCGCGACCGCCATCAGAGCATGAATGGCGTGCGCCACATCGGGCGAGGCCAGCCGATAATAGCGATGCCGCCCCTGCTTCTCGACGGAGATCAATTCGGCTTCTGTAAGCTTGCCAAGATGGCCGCTCGTGGTCTGCGCGGTCACGCCGGCATGTCGCGCCAGCTCGCCTGCCGTCAAAGCCTGTCCGCCCATTAATGCGGAAAGCATGTTGGCGCGCGCTGCATCCCCGATCAGGCTTGCAACCTCGGCAATCGTATTCCCCGAAGCAACATTCGACATGCCCGGAGTTTAGCAGCCGAACGCAGTGTCGTCAGCGCTAAATAGTTCGGCCAGCGCCGAAACATCCTGCTCTCGATTTCCAGTAGGAAAAAAATCAAAGCCGCACCAGAGAAACAGGAAAACAATGGCTCGTAAGACAAACATAACAACGGAATTAGCGTTGCTTCTGGCCCTATCGACGCTTTGGGGAGCGTCCTATAGCTTCATCAAGATCGGCGTAGAAACTATTCCGCCTGTCACCCTGATCGCGGCCAGAACCCTTGTTGCCGGGGTCGTGCTTGTCGCCATTCTCCATCTGCGTGGGCTGAAGCTGCCTACTGATAGACAAGTTTGGGGACGCTTCCTGTTTCAAGCCTGCCTCAACAGTGTCGTGCCCTTCACCCTGATCGCGTGGGCCGAGCAAACCACCGACGCGGGCCTCGCGACGATCCTCAATTCCACTTCGCCAATCTTCACGTTCCTGCTGACGGCGCTAATTACGCGCCACGAAGCCGTCACCGGCCGCACGCTATTCGGCGTTGCGGCCGGGTTGACCGGAACATGCCTGATCGTCGGTGTCCAAGCGCTCGGTGGCTTCGGACATGAGCTGTCGGCGCAACTCGCCATTGTCGCGGCCACAATCTGCTATGCCGGCGCTGCGATCTTCGGCAAAAACTTCAAGGGCCTCGATCCGATGATGCCGGCTGCTGGCTCGCTGATCTGCGGCGCGGCGATTCTCATCCCGGTCAGTCTCATTGTAGATCAGCCGTGGACCTTGGCACCGAGCACCGATTCCACCCTCGCGCTCCTTGCTCTTTCGGTTTTCTCCACAGCGTTGGCTTTCGTGATCTATTTCCGGCTCGTGCAAACGCTCGGCTCTGTCGGCACAACGGCGCAAGCCTATCTCCGTGTGCCGATCGGTGTTGCGATCGGCGTCCTGTTTCTTGGGGAAACGCTGTCCCCAACGGCATGGATAGGTCTGGCCTGCGTCGTGGCTGGCGTTATTGCCATGACGCTACCTATTAGGAAGCAGGGATGAGCGGGCATGTCATGGCTCGCCCGCATGCTCGTGACGATCTTCTCCATTTGGCCGGATCGGTGGCATCAGCGCCGCAATCTCCGTGAAATAAACGATGACCCGCTTCGCGAACTTAATATCAGCAGTGGTGAAGTGATGAGGGAAGGTAGAAAACCGTTCTGGCCATGAACTGTAGCAACATCCCGAAACCCGCGACAGGTATGACCGAACACAACGGACGCTTGCAGGGCCGCATTCTAGGGCGGGCGCTGGCCTGGTTTGCCCGCCACTGTGTCCTGGTGCAGCTGATGATAACTGATAGCGGCTCGGCCTATCGCTCCAAGCTGTTCGCCGACGTCTTGCGGGGTGTCGGCGCACGCCACGTCAGGCCGCCCCTACGCTTCTGGAAAAGATTGGACAACCTGCTCGACAGCGACATCAACGGCTCAAATTTATAGACGCGTTCGAAGCCATACGGCGAACTCCTGCGTTGTACGTTGAGCTGCGGGCAATGGATGGGGGGTTGAGGGTGGGTGAGGAAATTTGGGCGACAGTCGTGAAGGAGTTCTCGGACGTTCCTGACGTGTCAGCCATGACTCGCATCATGTTGCGTTTGGCGTTGGCCGCATTCCTGGGCGGAGTTCTCGGATATGAACGCGAGCTTAAGAGGAGAAGCGCAGGGGTAAGGACGCACATGCTTGTAGCCGTCGGATCAGCGCTTTTTATCATTGGCCCGATGCAGAGCGGGATGCCATTGGAGGACATGTCTCGTATCTTGCAAGGTATAGTCCAGGGCATTGGGTTTCTTGGTGCCGGCGCCATCATCGTGCGAGCCAAACAGCAATTGGTGGAGGGCCTGACCACGGCTGCGAGTATCTGGGCTACCGCTGGTATTGGAGTCATTGCCGGACTTGGTCTAGAAGCTACTGCTGTATTATCGGCAGCTTTTGTCCTCATTATACTCGCGGCAGTCCCATACATCCTCCCAACGCAGTCTAAAACGGAGGTGGAAGAGGACGACCCGCGTCCCGGAAAGTAGTCAGAATCTGATTGCAGCGCCGCCGAGAAGACATCAAAACGTCCGACTAGGACCATCCACGCCGCAGCGGCTCAACCGGATGCCGAGATCCACGCGGATTATCTCGCGCCGCGTCGAGAAACTATAGAACTCGGTGGTTTCCAGCCTTCGCTGATGCTGGTCAGGGACCATATTACGACGTTTGAGGAGGCGGCGCCGCTCCCAGAAGGCTCCTCAGTTGGATATTTCCTTTCGAAGCGCGGTCTCCCGCCGATCAAGCAAGGTGGCTCGGATCGAGCTGGCTCCCGCTAATCCGCACGATCTCGGCTAACGGAGGACGAAGACCCCCCACCATCGAAGCGTAAAGTCAGACATCGACCGTTGGTTCGGCACAGGCCCCGCGCCGGTTGAGATGGATGGCGAACTCGTTTCGAATTGAGCGACGAAATCTCGGCATCCCGGCGGCTCCCTGACCCTGATTATCGACAGCACCGGGCTAATGCAGCGCGCCGGAAGAGCAAAGCCGGATCGGCCGCCGAAGCGGCCGAAGTCAGAGCGGCAGGCCCTCCAGCGAGGCGATTGCGGTCATCACGCCGCGCACTTCGGCGAGGCCGCGCATGCGGCCGATGGCGGGGTAGCCGGGGTGGTTGGCCTTGCCCACATCGTCAAGAAGCTCGTGCCCGTGGTCGGGGCGAAACGGCAGGCGCCAGTCGCAAAGCCCCGCATCGCGCCGGCGCTTCTGCTCCTGAAGCAGCGCCCGCACAACGGCCACCATATCCACGTCGCCTCCCAGGTGGTCCGCCTCCATGAACGAGCCGTCCGGCTCCTTCGAGACGTTGCGCAGGTGCACGAAATGGATGCGGTCGGCGAACCGCGCGGCCATGGCCGGCAGGTCGTTGCCCGGCCGGGCGCCGAGCGAACCGGTGCAGAAGGTCAGGCCGTTGGCGCGGGACGGATGGAGCGCCAGCACCTCCGCCAGATCGGCCTCGCTGCTGACGATGCGCGGCAGGCCCAGCAGCGGGCGCGGCGGATCGTCGGGATGGATGCCCATGCGGATGCCCACCTCCTCGCAGGTGGGGATCACCTCTGCCAGGAACCGGCCGAGATTCTCCCGCAGCCGCTCGGCGGAGACGTCCTTGAAGCGGGCGAGCATGGTGCGCAGGCCCGGCAGGTCGTAGCGGTCGAAGGCGCCCGGCAGGCCGGCCATGATGTTGGAGAGAAGCTGGTCGCGGTCCGCCTTGCCGGAGGCGTCGAACCAGGCCTTGGCCCGCGCCAGGACGTCGGGGGAATGATCCGCCTCGGCGCCGTCCCGCTCCAGCATGAAGACGTCAAAGGCGGCATACTCGAAGGCGTTGAACTTCAGCGCCCGCCCACCGCCGGGCACCGGGCTGCGCAGGTCGGTGCGGGTCCAGTCCAGCACCGGCATGAAATTGTAGCAGACCGTGTCGATGCCGCAGGCCGCGAGGTTGCGCAGGGAGGCGCGGTAATTGTCGAACAGCTCCGTCAGGTCGCCGGTGCCGATCTTGATGGGCTCGGCCACCGGCAGGCTCTCAACCACGCTCCAGCGCAGGCCCAGCGAGGCGTCCGCCTCGATAAAGTCCTTGCGGGCCTGGATGTCCTCGCGGGTCCACACCACCCCGGCGGGCACCTCATGGAGCGCGTTGACGATGCCGCTCGCGCCGGTCTGGCGCACATGCGCCAGGGTGATGATGTCCTTGGGGCCCCACCACCGCCATGTCTGTTCCATGAGCGCCAGTTCCTTCCTATGAATGATTGCGCCGTCAGGCGTCGTTGACGATGAGGCCCGGGTGGGTCGCGGCGAGCGCGTCCGTCACCTTCAGCACCTCAGACAGATGCTCACGCGTCGCCGCCTCGGTGCGGGCGACATCGCCGGCGCGGATCGCCGCCAGTATGGCCTTGTGCTGGGTGATCAGCGTATCGACGGGCGTCACGTTGGGCAGGCTGAGGAAGCGCAGCCGGTCGAACTGCGCCTTCTCCCGCTCCACCACGTCCCAGATGCTGCCGGCGTCGATGCCGTCCGCGAGGGTGCGGTGGAAGGCATCGTCGGCGGTGGTGAAGCGCTCGGGGATATCGCGGGCCACCTCCTGCTCGGCAATCACCTCGTCCAGGGTGCGCAGCCGTGCGGGAGAGAGGCCATGCTCGGCGGCGTGACGCACGATGGCCACTTCCATGGCCTCGCGCACGAACCGCGCCCGCTTCACCGCCCGCAGCGAGATGCGGGTGATGAAGGTGCCGCGCTGTGGCAGCACCTCGATCAGCCCCTCGTCCACCAGGCGGAACAGCGCCTCGCGCACCGGTGTGCGGCTGGTGCCGAAGCGGCGGGCCAGCTCGTTCTCCGACATGCGGGCACCGGGCATCAGCCGCAGTGCGATGATGTCCTGCCGGATCTCCGCCTGGATCGCCGCGACGCTCGCGGGTCCGGCGAAAGCCCGCACCTCGCCCCGCGCGGCGTCCATCACGCGTCCCAGCCGAGGTGGCTCAGGAAGTCGCGGGTGCGGGTGGCGTGCGGCGCGTCGAAGATCTGCTTCGGCGGTCCCTGCTCGATGACCTCGCCGCGCTCGAACACCACCACATGGTCGGCGACCCGGCGGGCGAACGTCATCTCGTGGGTCACCACGATCATGGTCATGCCGTCGTCGGCGAGCGCCTTCATCACGTTCAGCACCTCGCCGATGGTCTCGGGGTCGAGGGCGGAGGTGGGCTCATCGAACAACATCACCTCCGGCTCCATGGCCAGCGCCCGGGCGATCGCCACGCGCTGCTGCTGGCCGCCGGAGAGGTTGGCCGGATAATTCCCCATCTTGTCGGCGAGGCCGACCTTGACCAGCAGCTTCTCGGCCCGCTGGCGGCAGTCCTTGTCCGCGAGGCGCAGCACCGTGGACGGCCCGATCATCACGTTCTCAAGGGCGGTCTTGTGGGGGAACAGCTCGAAATTCTGGAACACCATGCCCATGCGCTGGCGCACCTTGCGGATGGACGCGGCGTCCTTCGGCAGCGGCACGCCATCGAACAGGATCTCGCCGCCGTCCATGGTCTCCAGCGCATTGGTACAGCGCAGCAGCGTGGACTTGCCCGAGCCGGAGGGGCCGATGAGGCACACCACCTGCTGGCGCTTCACGTCCAGGGACACCCCGTTCAGGGCGACGAATTCGCCGTAGAGCTTGCGGACATCCCGATACTTCAGCACGACGTCCGGGAGCGCCTGCGGCGCGACAGAGGAAGGTGTCATTCCGTTACCCCGAACTTCTGGCGGATCCAGTCCGCGATCTTGGCCTGCGGATAGCCCAGCAGCCAGTAGATGGCCGCCATGGCGGTCAGCATCTCCAGCACCCGGAACGTCTGCGAGCGGATCTGCATGGCGGTGTGGGCAAGGTCGCCCACGGCGATGACGGACACCAGCGAGGTGTCCTTGAACAGCGTGACCCAGGTGGTGGCGAGCACCGGCAGCACGCGGCGCAGGGCCTGGGGCAGGATGATCTTGCGGAACGCCTGCCCCTCGCTCATGCCGAGCGCCAGCGCCGCCTCGGACTGCCCCTTGCGGATCGACTTGATGCCGGAGCGGAATGTCTCGGAATTGTACGCCGTGTTGTTCAGCGACAAGGCGACGAGCCCGGTGACGAAGGGCGAGAAGCTGAGGTCCAGCACCACGGGCATCACATAGAAGGCCCAGTAGACCACCAGCAGGATGGGAATGTTGCGAAACAGCTCCACGAAACAGGTGGCGAGGAACGCCACCGGCTTCAACCGCGATTCCCGCAGCATCGCCACGCCGATGCCGCACGGTACGGCGATCGCCATGGTGAGCACGGTGAGGCCGATGGTGACCAGCGCGCCGTGAAAGAGAAGCCCGGCGCTGGCGGGGACGATGGACCAATCGAGGTTCATGACCGCCCCAGGAAGGAAATGCGCTGGTAGACCATGTCTACGATGCGGGTGAGCGGGAAGATGACGAGGAAGTAGACGAACATCACCGTGGTGAAGACCTCCACTGGCGCATAGCTCTGAGCGGCCACCGTATCCGCGCGGCGCATCAGCTCGGGCACGGCGATGACGGTGGAGATGGCGGTGTCCTTCACCGCCAGCGACAGCAGGTTGCCGAAGGCCGGCATCATGCGCACGAACGCCTGGGGCAACACGATCTTGCGCACCACCTGGGCCATCGACATGCCCAGCGCCAGCCCGGCGCGCAACTGCCCCGGACGCACAGATTCTATCCCCGCGCGCACCACCTCCGCCACATAGGCGGCGAGGTGGAAGGAGAGCGCGAACATGGCCGACCAGAAGGGCGGCAGGTTCACCCCGGTGGCGATGGGCAGGGCGAAATAGATCCACACCAGCACCACCAGCACCGGAATGGCGCGCATTGAGTCGATGTAGAAGACGAGCGGGATGCGCACCCAGGCCGGCCCATAGCGCCTGCCGAGCGCCACCAGCGTGCCGAACATGAAGGCCCAAAGCGCCACGCCGAAGGCGAGCTGGAGGGTGACCCAGAGCCCGCTGAGCAGGAACTGCCAGCTATCCAGGATCGGGGCGAGATTCAATTCCATGAATGCCTGTGCCGGATGCAATTTCGAAGGTGACGGCCCCGGCACGCGCCGGGCGGATTCCCTCCCCCACAAGCGGGAGAGGGAGTTACGTTTCCCCTGAGAAGGCGCTCCTCACATGGTCGAGACGATCTTCTCTTCCTCGGCCATCAGCGCGGGCAGCATGGGCTTGGTGACAGCCTGGAGCCACGCCAGGAATTCCGGCTGGTTCTTGTCGATCGCGAGGCCGATCTCGGTGGCCGCCTCGGTGCTCTCCTGGCAATTGGCGCCCTTGGGCAGCGCCATCAGGCCCTTCACCTTGCGGTTCAGCGCCACCCACGGGATGCGGTTGATGGGGGTGACGTCGGCGCGCTTGGCCATGATCTCTTCGACCGGCGCGGCGGTGCCGGCGCTGGTGACGCCGCGCAGCTTGGCCTTCGGGAAGCGCTCCTTCGCCCAGTTCTCCTCACCGCCGCCGGTGAAGTAGGCGATGGTCACGTCCTCGCGGTTGAAGTCGTCGATGGAGGTGGCGTTGGCGACCTTGGGATTGTCGGCGCGGCCGAACACGCACAGCGCGGTCTTGGAATAGGTGACGAAATCCACCACCTGTTGGCGGGCCTTGGTCACCGAGAGCGGGGACACGGTGATGTCCACCTGGTTGGAGGCCAGCACCGGCACCTTGGTCTCGTGCGACACCGGCACGGCCACCAGCTTCACGCCCAGGCGCTTGGCGAAGTCGTTCACCAGCGTCCAGGCCGGGCCGGACCACGCCTCGCCGGAGCCCGTGGTGTTCTCCACCAGCCACGGCGGATTGGCGAGCACGCCAACGCGCAACTGGCCGGCCTTCTTGATGGCATCGATGCGGGCGCTGGTGCCCGGAGCGGGAACGGCAACGTCCTGGGCGAAGGCGGCGCCCACCGACAGGCTGACGCCCAGGGCAGCCACGCCTAAGAGATTGATAATTCTACCGAAACCCATGGTATCTCCTCCGACTACGGCCTTAAGCCTGTTCAGCCGGAAACCCGGCCCGGCCCTGACTTGCACTCTAGTATACAAATTGAAACCCAGATCAAGACCGATGTCGGAGACCGCCCTCGCCACGCTGCGTGCCGGGAGCCGGAGAGGAGACGCTGCTGTGCGGGGCCATTTGGCAAGGTTACCGCCGAAGAGATCGGCCGGCCGGCCACCCCCAACATTCACATCGGCAGCCGATCGGGCTCGCCCTGGGGCTTCTCGCCATTGTGGGCCAAGACTTCCTGGTGATGACGACCGCGGACGGCCTTTCGGCCCTGCCACATCGCCCAACTGAGGGAGGCAGATCCAAAGGGAGGGGGAGCATTGAGATGAGGACGTCTGGCTCCTGCAGCCCACCACCAACATCGTCGCTGCCAGAAAAGTAGACCTTCCCAAGGCCCGCGATGGGTCAGCCCCGGACGCCGCAGCCGCTTCGCGCGACAACAGGATGGATCAGATTCCAAGGAGCGGCGTTGCTGCAGTCTCTCAGGCACAATCAGGTGCCGGGATTTCCAGAGGCAGCCGACGTGCGCAAATCGACACGCATCTTCGTCCTGACCGCTGTCATCGAGGTCCTGCTCCTTGCCGGAGCGGCCTACATGCTCATGCAGGTCACATCCGGCGCTTGGCGGACATTCGATCAGGCCGACGCAGTCAATCGCATTCTGACTGTGATGGGCGCGGCCGTTGGCGGCGTGGGCGGCGTGATGCTGTTCCTCGGGTTCTTTCTTCGGTCCAAGGGCGAGTAGATCGCGACGTCATTTGGATTTCGGAAAGGGGCGCGTGGAGGGATGCCTGCCTGGAAGCATTCGCGCCCTCCCCTCCCGCAGATGCACGTCAGCTCATACTTCTACAGTTAAGAGGTATGAGCCGGCAGGGAATGGGAGTGCGACGTCTCGGAAAAAGTATCCCGCCACGACCGATGTGAACTCGTTGAATCCACCCCGAGTCCGAACGTCCGAAACGTTGGCGGGAATGGTGGCACTATAGCTGAAGCGCCTAACTCTCAACACTGGACGGATTGCACCGAAAGTGTGGCGACCGGCGAATCCCTCGCCTTGATCGCGAGTCGGCCAGGAAAGCAGTCGCCCCCTTACTAACCGACTTTAGCCCCCGTGGCTAAATGGTGGCTAAACGCGAATGCGCCAGAGCCGCCACCCGAAGGCGGCAGTCTCGCAAGTCGCTGATATCTATGAGAAAAACTGGAGCGGGCGATGGGAACCGCACTCGCCAGATATCGCGTTGAAATTGCTATCTTTTTTTATCGCTAAAATTTTTTATGCCCACGTTAGTGCCTACATTTTTCACGGCTGCTCACGCGCGCGAGGTTCCCTTTCAAAGGCTGTGAGGTGCGAAGCTGACCGAATAGGGCAAGGGACCTACAACGGAAAGCGGGAACTCCAGGGGAACACATAGCTGGCCTCAGCGCTATCACCCCGTGAAGATCGCGACCTTCAACGTCAATGGCATAAACGGCCGACTGCCGGTCCTGCTTCGGTGGCTATCGGAAGCTGAGCCGGACGTCGTTTGTCTTCAGGAATTGAAGGCGCCGGATGCCAAATTTCCCGCAGCGGCTTTGGAGAAAGCTGGCTACGGTGCCCTCTGGCATGGCCAGCAGCGGTGGAATGGGGTCGCCATTCTGGCCCGAGGCGCCACTCCCGTTGAGACCAGGCGCGGCCTCCCTGGGGATAAAGACGACACGCATAGCCGCTACATAGAGGCAGCAGTGAGCGGGGTCCTGATCGGATGCCTCTATCTTCCCAATGGCAATCCGGCACCCGGGCCCAAGCTCGACTACAAGCTTCGGTGGTTCACCCGCCTGGCCGAGCACGCGAGCAGCCTGCTGGCCACAGGAGCACCAGTGGTTCTGGCCGGCGACTACAACGTGATGCCCACCGAGTTAGACGTCTACAAGCCTGAGCGCTGGGTTGATGATGCACTGTTTCGGCCGGAGGTGCGTGCGGCGTTCAGGGGCGTGACCGACCAGGGGTGGGTCGATGCCATTCGTGCCCTGCACCCCAAGGAGCGAATCTACACATTCTGGGACTATTTTCGGAACGCATGGGCACGCGATGCTGGCCTTCGGCTCGACCACCTTCTGCTCAGCCCTTCTCTTTGTCCGCGCCTTCTGTCCGCTGGGGTCGATCGCGATGTTCGTGGCTGGGAGCACGCGAGCGACCACGCACCCGCCTGGGTCGAGCTTTCCGCAGAGCCGCCTCGCAGGCCGCGCCAGGGCCTCTCTCCTGCTCGCCGCACTTCCCATAAGGCTATTTGAGGTACGCAATTCTGTGATCGGGCACCTGCAAGCGCCGACCTAAAATGGCCAGCCGCCCCTCATAGAAATAACGACTTCAAATTGCGCAGATCTAGGTGTCGCAACGATTCTCTTGACATTTATGTGGTATTATGATACAATCATGAGGGCGGAGTTCGCCGCCTCCTTTTCGGAGACCCCTTATGACAAACAAGTCCAACGTGACGCCGATGAACTCTGCCAAGGCCGGCGCCGGCAAGACGAAAGCCGCTGCCAGTGCTGCGCGCAAAGATCCTACGATTGCCAGTCAGGCGGTGAAGCCTGCCGTCGAAAATGCCGAAGCGTCTGCGGCGGCCGTCAGCGGCCAGGCAAAGGCCGATGCGCCGTCGGCCGCTGTGAATGTGACGCCGGCCGCGGGCGGCGTGCCTGAGGCCTCGGAAGCCAATAGCGGCAGCACGTCGATACTGCCGCAGGCCGAGAAGGCCTCGATGATGGAGAGCGAACTGTTTCTCGTCCCATGGCAGGTCGTGGCCATCGGGCAGATCGTTCTTGTCGCTGACAATTCGGACGGCGAGTTCGAGGGGTGGTGGCCCGCTCGGCTCATCGCCAGCGCCGGTGACGACTTCGTCTACGAATGGGTCGACTACGAGGTGATGGGCACCTTCCACGTCAACTACAAGGACATCGCCTTGCTCTTCCCAGCGTTCGCCCGCTGAGACCGCCGGAGGGCGCTGCGTGGCAGCGCCCTCTCCCACTTCGACGGGGTGAGGACACCGATATGGGAAAACGAAACAGGCGACGTCATGGGCAATATGCGCGCGAAGGTGCAAAGCGAGATGCGGCGCTGATCCGAGACTGCATCACCTATGCTCAGGCCTTGGCGGCACTCAAGGCTGGCCACGATGCCGACCCCGACCCGGACGGTCAGTATGCCGACGAGCTTGGCGGCGCGGCGACGTGCAACAGCGTCGAGACGCTTGGGCGGCTGGCGATCCTGTCGGCCGCGACGCCGATCAGCTTGCAGGCAAAGGCACGGGTCGTCCCTTTGCTGCTCGCCCACTGCCATGGCGTGTTGGAAGCGACGGAAGAGGCTTTTCTGAAGCGCTTCGCGGACGATGTGCGGTGCTATCTCCAGCCGCGGATTCGACCTAACCGTTCGGCAGCAGAACGGTGGGGCCAATAGGCCAGCTTACTTGGTCTTCAGACGCGGGGCGCGCTTGCGCTCCGTGGCTGGAGGGCGAAGCTCTTCATCCTCCTCGAACAGCGCCTGAAGCTTCACGCCCAGGGCCTGCGCCGCGTGCCAGGCCGTGAGAACGGTTGGATTGCGGCGGCCGCCTTCGAGGCTGCTCACGTAGGCTCGGTCCACGCCCATCTTTACGGCCACATCCTCCTGAGACAGACCGGCCGCAAGCCGCAGCCTTCTGACATTGATCCCGATGAGTTGCCGCGCATCCAACATGAAGCGCATGCGGCGTTATTGTGCACTGTTGTGCTACGTATTATAGTGCACGTTACAAACGGGGCGTGGGTGCAATCGAGCCATGCTGAAGCGATCAATCAGGCCTTCTTACGCCCCCGGCGTAACGGCTCAGGCGGGCTGGAACCCTCCATCGGAGCGCGGATGAGGTCGGAGACGGGGACCTGCAATATCTCGGCAAGACGGTCCATGAGATCGATAGTCGGGTTCTCTGTCTGCCGCTCGATGCCCCCGAGATATGCGCGGTCGATCCCGGCATCGGCAGCCAGGCGCTCTTGGGAAAGCCCCCGCTCCACCCGCAGGGCTCTCACGTTCCAGGCCAGCAGTGCGCGTCCTTTCATGGGAACGCATGGTCGGTAAATATATGCCTATCAAACCACTGGCTATAGCCATCATAAATAACTAGCCTTACGGCAACGCTATCGGCGAACAGGGCGCCTCTTCGAATGACACGTCTTCTCATCCCCCTCGCGGCAGCGGGGCTTCTAGGCTTGACTCTCGTCCTCCCAGCGACAGCCCAAGCTCAGGTCGAGTTCGGCTACAAAGACCGCATCTTCAAACTCAAATACTACCTGCCCGAAAGCATGGATCTCGTGCAGTCGCGGCTTGTCGATCTGGCGACGACGCTGAACGGGTGGAGCGGCGCGGCAGCAAGCCCGCGTACCATTGAAGAGATCGGAGGCATGTGCCTGGAAACCTTCATCGAAGCGGTGAAGCCGACGCCATCGCCAAGTCCCCTGGAAGCCAAGATCGACGATTTGCTTCGGCAGCGGGCCGAGGTGTCACAGGGTCAAACCACTGGTGTGCCGAGCTTTGCGCCACTCGCCATCCCTGCCACCTCATGCGAGCAGCAGGTTCGCCTCTTTGCACAGGCATTCGAGGATTCACTCTCGACCGACGATCAACTGGCGGGTCTGGCCAAGGAGACACGTCGGCGATTTTCTGATCAATGGATGAAGACAAGCGATCTGCGCGATGCGGGGATGCGGCTTGCTGCGGACCGCCTGGCCGAGATTGTTGCACGTAGCACTCGGCTGATGCGAGCGGGCGTGGACGCGCCGGCGGATGTTCGTACTCTGTTACAAAATGGCCTAACCCGCCGGCTTTTGACGTCTCTGGCAGCCCAGCAGCCATTCGAGGCGATCAATGCCAACCTGACCGCGCTCGAAAATGCGACGGCCACGACACTCTCGGTCATGGTCGGAGATGCGATCCGCGAAAGGGAGGAAATGCAGAGGCTGGCTGCGGCTAACAAAGCCATGCTTTCCCGAGCGAACCAGCAGTTGAGCGCATTGATGAGCGTCGAGTTAGCGCGGGCAAAGCTGAAGGCAGCGGAGCGCCAGCTGATCGATATGCGTAGCCGGACCGCTCGCCAACTTTCGCCATTTGGCGCGTGGGTGCCATCGGTTCCGAATGCCGTGCCGCCAAGCGCTGTGAATTCGGCAGCGGAATACGTGAAGGTCGCGCGAGCGGAACTGGCCAGTGCAACAGCTGCAGCGCGCGCAATAGCACCGGCGCCCGATCCACGTTTCACGCAAAACCCCACACTGGTAGCGCAACTAAGGCCCAGGGACGCAGAGTTTAAGGCGTTCGAGAACCGTTTTATCAGGTGCTGGAGTGCGAACGGGCAGGTGGATCCAGGGATCTCCGCGACAGTTCAGGTTTACCTGAATAAGGACGGGACGCTGGTCCACGCTCCGATGTTGATCGGGGGGGACACTGGGCCGCGCAATGACGTTGACGGATTGTTCAAAGTGGCGTCGAAAGCCATCACGGCTTTGATAGAATGCCAGCCGTACGCCGTGTTTAATCCCGATGGCTATGAGGCTTGGAAGACTTTCGCCATACCATTTGGCGCATTGGGGGCCACCGAAGCGGCTACCCCGAGTCCCGCCACGTCCTCTGTCGGCACCTGCGAAATCGACCAGACGTGTCGGGTGGTCGAAAAGACAGTGTTCTGCAAAAGCTTCAACGACCTGAAGGCGGTGTTGGAGAAGCCCGTCGGGGCAGAGCGTAGAAAACTACTAACGACACTGAAGGCGCGTGGCAGCTGCTCGCTCCTTGAGGTCGATACATCGCTGACCACCTCCGGTTCCAGCCGACAGGTAACTCCTGCAGATGAACCACCGGTGGAGCTTGTGCTGGGTAGCCTCGCGGGCGGCGAGAGGGGCTTCGTTCTGAAGAGTGCTCTCGCATCTCTATCGCCCCCTCCCGAAGAAGAAGGGTCAAAACAACCGCCTGCGCAAACGCGTAAAACAGACGCGCAGCCCTCTCCGACGGAAGCTATCCCCCCGCAGAACGCCGCGATTCCATCCGCAGCCAATGCAGGCATTCCAACATCCGAGCAGGAAGCCTTCCGTGACAAGGTAAAGCAGTGCTGGAAGATGCCGCACGTCAAGGACAACACGATGTACGCCTACGTCGTGCTGCGGCTGAATCCCGACGGCACCTTAATCGGGTCGCCACTACTCAGCGACCGTTATCAACAGACGGCTGATAAGCGGGGCTTCAAGGCCTTTGTAGAGAGTGCATTTCAAGCGCTCGTCGAGTGTCAACCCTACACGATGTTCAGCCCCGATAATTACGGCAGCTGGAAAGAACTAGAGCCTCGCTTCTTTCCAGGCATGCTCAAGCGCGGCTGATAGACGAACACGCCGGTCGTGCGCGGCGGTGCTTCCAATACAGATTTTCCAACCCCCTCTAAAGGAGAACATCATGCGTGGCCTTATGTACATATTCGCCGTACTCGCATTTGCCATCGGCGCTCTAATGGCCGCCATCAGCAAATCCGATATCCAGCTCGGCATGAGCGTCACCGGGTTCATCGGCAGTTTCGTCCTGCTTGGCCTCGGCCACTTGATGGGAATAGTCAACAAATGAAAGGCGCCGCACTGGTCTCGTGCTTCATCAGCAGCCTGCTGACGATACCGGCGGTGGCGCAAGTTGAACGCAGCTCAGGCGGATGGGCCTGCTTCGACAGCATGCATGACCTGCTCAACTATCAAACGGATGGAACTGTCCGCTTGAACAATATCAGCCTGCGGGAAGGCAGGGACGTGATGTTTGACGTTCCCCAGATCACCTTCAAGGCATCGATCGCCAATCGAAGCGATACCGACATCGTGGCGTCTGTAGAACTGGTGGGAAGCAGCGGCAACTCGTCATTGTTCGCACTCTCCGCCGAGCCTCTTATGGGCACTGTAAGGGCGGGATAACTGAAAGAAATAATGAGCACGCTGTACGTCGAGAAGAATACGCTTTCCCGCACCGACGGCGGCTGCGTCAAGATCACGGTCTTCCCCGTCAAGTCAAATGTACCCTGAATGAGGCGATACACTAATCGCTGGATAAATTATTAACGTATTGACTGTTTGGAATTGCTGCAAGACGCAACCACTAAGCTAACAAGGTCTACCCTCATGAAAATCTGGCTCGTAGACCCCTCCACGGGCGCCGTCAAGCATGCGCCGGCGTCGCGGCACTGGGTGATGCAACGTATCGCTCTTCAGCTAGCGCTATCCGCAGCTCTTCTTATTCTCAACGAAGCGATACCGCGCTTGAGACACGGAGCACCGGAGTTGCTGCGCGAGCTGGCCTTTCTCGCGGTCATTCTCGCTACGATCGTTCGCCCTTTCTTTATCGCGCGCCGCCACGGCAAGTCGCTCTTTATGCGTGGCTGGCGCTTTGCCGACCCCGCTAGCCTTGATGCCCGGTGGGCTCTAGCCGAATGGCAACTCCAGTACACGCCATCACCCACAGCCGGCGCTGCCACGCCCACAGCGCGGCCCGCTCCTCTCGCGAATTTCCTACACGACGAGAGCGTCTCCCCTTCGGGCGGATTATCGGCGAGCCCTCAAACATCACCTTCACCACTTCACACCAGCATGGGGGACACTATGAAGATCATGTTGCATAATCCGAGGACCGGAGCACTCAAATCGATCAAAGTCGGCTTTAGTTGGACGCTGCTATTATTCTCAAGCTTCTTCGGGGTCCCACTCTTTATGCGCGGCCTCTATGGTTGGGCTATTTTCTTCTTGGTAAAGCCGATTGTGTCAACGTTCATTTTTTATGGAATGCATTTCCCCACCAAAGATGCTGACACGGCCGCAACCGTCCTCAGCTGGATCATTGAATTGGGGTTGGCCCTTTTCATCGCTATCAAGGGCAACAAATTCACCGCGTTGAACATGCTCGGGAAGGGCTGGACCTTCGCAAGCCCGGACGCCATCGAGACCCAATTCGCAAAGCGTAAGTGGGGTCTGATGTGAATTGACCTCCAGATGGCTCCGACATGCCCCGTGGCGGATTACTTTAGTCCGTGACGGGGAATCTTTTTGCGAACGGATTCCGAAAGGCGGTGAGCATGGTGCACGACGTCCTGGGACTTCAGAGGCCGGTCTGTACAATCGATTTCGAGGCCAGTTCAGTGGACGAATGCGGCTACCCGATAGAGGTGGGCATTGAAGTCTGGCCGGCGCCGAATGAGCCCATCGTCGGCTGGTCCACCCTTATTAGCCCGACGGAAGAGTGGCGGGAGTTCGGGTGTTGGGGCGATGAGGCCGCGATGGTCCACGGGATAACGCCCGAACAAGTTGAAGGAGGTGCACTCCCGCACATGGCAGCGGCGGAATTAAATGCTCGTCTGGGACGCGGCCTCGTGTGGTGTGATGGAGGTGCGTTCGATCAGCACTGGCTAGGCGAGCTGTTCGAGGCGGCGAACATGCAGCCGACATTCACGTTGCGCGATTGGCACGTTTTCCTCCAGGGCATCCCTCCGGACGCTCGCACGACAGCACTGAAGCTAGCCGAAAGCAGCCCCCGCACACATCGCGCACGAGCAGACGCTGAGGTGCTCCTGCATATCTTATCTTGCGGGTCGCAGAAGGGGGGAACTTGATCGGACTGTCGAGACTGGTATCTCGCTGATCGGCCTCGCGAGGTAGCGTGTGATCACGGGCCGAGAGCGCTGGGCAAAAGCGGTCTGTCCAGATGATCCATCGTGCTTTGGTGCGCATCGTCCGGGACGGGCGTTGGCGGTCTAATTACTTAAGCTATCGTTGTGAATCCCAGAACCTCCCCAAATCGAACAGCGTGGCTTGGCGGGGGTTCCCTTTTAGTCAGGAGGTGAACGATGCAGAACATTTAGCCGATGGCAGGCGGGCGCCCATGGAGCGGGGATAGCAGCCCTAGCCATCGACTTTCGGTGCGATGTTGGCTTTGGTCGTCATCACAGCGACCGCATTATGATAAGTCGAGGCTCGCGCTTGAATGAATATCTTCCGAAAGGCCGGAAGACGTTCTCTGCCTTTTAAAAAAAGGCCTCTTGCATATGCGGTTCACTAGGGCACGTCGTTAGCCGGTATTGAGCTGGCGTGCTGCCGCTTCAGCGGTGTCTTCTGGACGCGTGTTGAATGCGATTTTTGCGCCGGGTGCTGCTTTGTGAACGGAGTTGACCACCATCTCGAACAGGGCCAAGCTCTTTGGCGGAATCCTAAGGCCTCCACCGATCACGACGCAGTCATAGGCAGCCTCCTTCAGCTTTTTTTCAAGCATATCGCGCCCGGCTTCATCGGGTGTGATCATGCAAGTGTCACCTTTCCATCCGCGTTCTCCGATCTTCGCCACGGCTACGGCAATGCCAGCGTTAATCTTCTCCGCATCGAAACCTGGCGGCAAAGCCGGGTCGGAGAAGTCTACGGTTTCGGGCTTTTGACCGACGAACAATATATGCGTCATATGTTTTATCCGCCATTCGGTCGCATTCACGACTAGCCAAGTACTTAGCGATGTCGGTTCCAGGTCATTCGAGCCGCTTTTAGCATGTCAGCGCCATTTCCGCCATCCGACCCATTTGGGAAATCACGTTTGTGTTGCGAGCAGCAAGATAGACACGATTCAAGCTCACGAACCGGGGCCTCGAATCACGAGATACGAACTCACGAACTATGAGTTGACTGCCATCAGGCCGTTCCTTCCGAACAAGCCGCGCGGCGTGCCGAGGGTGGACGCTGGCGGGGTCCTCAAGGCATTTTCTGGATACCGCGGTCGGGAGCGCCATGGCGCGATCTGTGGGAGAACTTTGGGCCTCACACGACCTGCTAAAACCGGTTTGTTCGTTGGCGGAAGGCTGTCGCTGGCACCACGCAGCGGTTCTCGGCGCCCAGCCGCCGCTGCCAATGCGGTATCCAAGTTTTGCGTACACTGGTGACGCCGGTGTCGGGGGCTTCCGGCGATCTCAAATGTTCGATCGGTGTTGGCATGCCCTAGGTCAGGCGAACGAATTCGATGGTGCCGCCGATGTTGCGCGCGACCGGAGTTGGGCGGTCAGGGTCGGCACGGCCCTATCGGCGCCCACAGCATCGTGCCGCGCGGTTCGCGACGACGCGGCCATGTGGTTTGTCATTCCCGTCAATGTGTCGTTGCGATACAACTCCGTTCGATTTCAAGAACGAACAATAGGCACCGACACGATGAAAACGCTGAGTTTGATTTTGCTCTGCAATGCCATGACCATTTCTGTCGCCTCCGCTCAGGCGCCCGACATGAAAGGTGATTGGGTCGGCAAGACCAATACGATCGTCGCCGGCGTGGGTGGCCCGCACTGGCCGGACAGCAAGGGCACATGGGCAAAGCCTTTGCTGGCGCAGCGGGACATCACGCTCCGCATTGTCGGTCAGGACGACCGCCGCTTCTGGGGCGAGAGCGTCATTGCCGGCGACGCGGCCTCGGGCGGCGCGGTGACGTCAGAACCCTTCATCGGAACCCTCTCAAAAGGTGGCGACAGGGTGATGATGACGGACACGGACGGCTATTTTCTCGGTGACCTGTCCGGCACCACGCTTTCCTATTGTTATCTTCAGGCCGGCGCCCGGCAGGTCAATGATAAGCCGGCCGTCGCGACCTGCAACGATGTGACGAAACGCTGATTGCTTCCCTGCGGCGGCGGCCCCGCCTCCCCCTTGGGTGAGGCGGGCTTTGCTGCTTCAGTCCATGCAGGCGCGTGCATCATTCTCGCAGGATGCTCCGACGGACCCCACAGCTTGGCCTGCCGACCGGATCGAACGTGATCGGCCGGCACAGATGCCGTCTCCCAGTCATTCTGAACCTGAATGTCTCGTCTCATGGCCCGGCTGATGACAGAGCCCGCTCCACTCGCCTGGCTTGAACGTCGGTCCTGGCATATCTGGCTTGTCGTCGGCCTCGTCTCTATGGGCGCTTTTATCGGGCAACTCGACGCCACGATCGTCCAACTCGCTTTGCCAACTCTTGGGCACCAGTTCGATGTGTCGCTTCAGCATGTGAGTTGGATCGCGCTTTCGTATCTCGCGGCCTTCGTTGCCTTTCTGCCGATCTGCGGCCGCCTGTGCGAAATGTTTGGCCGCAAGACGCTGTATATCTTCGGGTACCTTATCTTCATCGCCGCCAGCGCCCTGTGCGGCTTTGCGTCCAGTTTTGAGCAACTGGTGATCTTCCGCTTTCTGCAGGGGGTGGGCGGGTCGCTCCTCGGCGCCAACAGCATTTCGATCCTGGTTAAAACGGTCTCGCCGGCGCAGCGAGGACGGGCACTTGGCTTGTTTGCGGCGGCTCAGGCGGTGGGCATGAGCGCGGGCCCGGTACTGGGCGGGCTTCTGCTCGCGACGCTCGGATGGCAATGGATCTTCTGGCTCACCGTGCCTTTCGGCGCGCTGGCCGTTGTCCTTGGCTGGCTGGCCCTGCCTCGTAGCACCGACACGCAGCCGAACCGCGCCTTCGACTGGGGTGGGTCCCTGATGATCGGGCCGGCTCTGATCCTGACCGTGACTGTGCTCAACTATGTCTCCACCTGGGGGCTGGGCTCCCCCGCGACGCTCGGTAGCCTCGCCATGGCCGCCCTGTTGCTCGGGCTGCTGGTGCGGCGCGAGCGCACCTTCGCTGCGCCGCTGATCGATCCTGCCCTGTTCCGGAGCTGGTCGTTTTGCAGCGCTGCGGCCGGGGTGACGCTTGGCTACGCGCTGCTGTTCGGCATGTTCTTTCTCATGTCCTTCGCGCAGGGACACGGCTTCGGTGAGCCACCCGGTACGGCCGGCCTGCACCTCGCCATCATTCCAGTCTCCATCGGGCTGACGGCTCCGTTCAGCAACATGGTGAAGGAGCGACTAGGCGGGCGCTGGGTCGGTCTGGCGGGCATGGCGCTGAGCCTGTTGGCCGTTGCTCTGCTGTTTGCCACGCTCGGACGGGTCGAGGATCATCGTGTTTTCGACGGCATCGCCTATGCCCTGTTCGGCGCCGGCATCGGCCTCTTCATCGCCCCCAACAATCAGGTGGCAATTGCGGCTGTACCGCCGGCCTTGTCGGGCCCCGCCGGTTCGCTGCTCAACCTCATGCGCGCGTTGGGAACCAGTCTCGGCGTTGCCGGCGGCGCGACCATGCTGGCGTTGAATCTGGACAGCACCGATGGGGTACCACGCACATGGCTTTCTTCCAGCGGCACCGACATGGTCATCGCGGTCCGCCACACCCTGCCGCTGCTCGCAGGCATTGCTGTGCTGGCCGGCGTGGCAGCGTGGTTTGCCGCACGGAAGATGGCGTATCTCGACAGGCGCCCCACGGCGACGTCCGCCAAGGTTGGCTGATCGATCAATGCAAGGGGTCGGGCAATTGGGTGGCGTTTGAGAGGACGTGTTGCACCGATGTTGTTGAAAAAGTGGGAGCACCACCACGGGAGAGGGCGGCGAAGGCCATAATCTCATCTGGTCCCGCCGCCGCAGCGGACTGAGACCGGGCACCTCAAGAAACCCAGCTCGGCCGAGCGGGGTTTCTTCATGATCAGCGTTGTCAGCGAGCCATCGCCACGGGAATACAACCAACTTTCTATTGTCAGGCAATAGGGTTGGGATCAGCCGTCTGTGCCGCGTTGCTGGGCGAGGGCCATGGCGAATACGCCGTTTCCAACGCTCCAGTCCGAATAGTCATTTTCGTGCATGAAAATGAAAATGTCCTTGGGGGACACGGCTGCATTCGCCTCCAGGTTCCTCGCAATCGCGGCATAGAGGGAGCGCTTCATGGCATCGCTTCTCCCTCTGCGCATGGTGATCTCCACGGTGATCAACTCACTTGAACGAGCGATTCCGTTGAAACCACGGTCAAAAAAGAACTCTCCATCCCGATACTCGGTCACGAGGTTGAACAGTTCGTCCTTGGGCATCCCGATGCTTTCGACCAGAGCGTCATGAATGCCTTGTACAATATTCATCTTGCGGGCGGGCTCAGTTCCTTGGGGCAATGCGGTTCTAACAAATGGCATGGTACGACCTCAGTTCTTGATGACGGCACCATTTATCACAGACAACTCATTGAATATATTGACATATTGGCAGCTTTATTGTGACTATAACTCACATGAGAAGTCGCAAGAACATACCTGTCGCAGCGCTCCGCGCCTTTGAAGCCGCTGCGCGCCATGGCCAGCTTACGGCAGCCGCCGAGGAACTCGCCGTGACCCATGGGGCGATCAGCCGGCATGTCAGCCATCTTGAGGCATTCATCGGCACGCAGCTTTTCGAGGGTGCTCGCAATCGCCCGAAACTGACGGCGGAAGGCCGCGTGTTCGGCTTCGCACTAACTGCAGCGTTCGACCAGATAGAGGACGCGCTCCGCATTGTAGGGAAGGGTGATGACCACATTCTGGATGTGGCGTGCCTCAGCACTTTCGCCATGCGGTGGCTTATTCCGCGCCTTTACGATTTTGCCACGAAGTATCCGCAGTATGATGTGCGCCTTGCAACTGATGATCGCCCCCCACGCACGCAGATCGATGTTCACATATCGGTTCTATCTCCAGGCGATCCAATGCCGGATAATGCCTCCCTCTTGTTTCAGGAGAAATTGGGGATGATCGTTGCGCCGTCGGTTGCTGAAGCAAATGTGAATGGACGCAGAGCTTATACTGTCAATTATCCTCGACTGGAAACACGAACACGCCCTCGCGTCTGGCACGAGTGGTCGCGCCTCACGCGGGAGGATGAGCCGGATATGCCCTCCGCAACCAGAATTTTTGACCACTATCACCTCACTATCGAGGCTGCTCTGAGTGGCCTCGGTGCCGCAATAGCGCCATGGCATCTGGTCGCGGGAGACGTAGCATCTGGTCGGTTGATTGCGCCTTATGGATTCCTGCATAGCGATTATCGGTATGTCGTAAAGGTAGCTCGCCCTGGTCGTCGCAAGACAGAACATTTCGTCAAGTGGCTGAAAGAAGCAATCGCTGCGTTTCCAGAGCAGTAATCAGCGAGGTTTATACAGCGGCCGCCCAAGCGTCTGTTTGGAACCTCGGATGCCGTAGGATTCCAGAGGCCGGGATTATGATTCAAGCTCTGGATTTGGACACCAGAGCACCGAGGCCGAATGGCCAGGATCGCCGGGAAAACGAAGCGCGATCCGTCGGATCTGACGCATGAGGAAAGGGAGCCGACGGCGCCGCTGATGCCGCTTCTACAGAGCCCCAGCTTAAGCGCCTTGCATCCCTCATCAGGAACCGCTTCGCCGACGAATGGATCGCGAACGATGAAATCGCAAACCCAGCGGTGCAGAGTGCGATGCAACGGCTCCCCGAGCTTAGAAACCGCGCAGCGGCTCTCCTAAGGGCGGGCACATCCCTTCCCGATGCGGTCCGGATTCCTTTAGACGACGGCACTCTCGCGGCGCGCGTTCGAGGGAGAGCTTCTCTCTCGATGAGGCGGAATTCCAAACCGACATCGTCGCACCGCCGGTCAAGCCGCCGCTGCGCGCGACGACCACCGTTCCACCACCTCACATCACCATGGGGAATACGATGAAAGTCATGCTGCACAATCCCAACACCGGGGACATGAAGGCCATCAAGGTTGGCTGGAGCTGGACGCTATTTTTCTTCGCGTGGTTCCTCAGCGTTCCGCTGTTCCTGCGCCGCCTTACGGCTGGGCGATCTTCTTCATACTGCTACCTTTCGCCTGCACGATCATCCTGAATGGAGTGCACTTTCAAAGCGACGAGGCAGAGCTAGTAGCGGTCATTGGAAGCGTGATCATGCAGTTCGCGCTTTACGTTTTCACCGTGGCGAAGGGCAATGAGTTGGCTGCCCGCAAGCTCATCCGGAAAGGTTGGAAGTTTGCCCAGCCGGATGCCGTTGACGCGCAATATGCTAAGCGCAGGTGGGGTGTGTCTGACCTCCCGTTATAAGCATACTTACGGCCGAGACCGTTGTTTAACCGCCGTCTCCAATCCGACCTGATCCTCAAGTCGATCCCGGAAGCCCGCGCTGGTAACTCTGGGCGGCAGCTGTCGCCATAGGACTTAGGCTGCTTCTTCGATTTTGGGCGAACAAGCCTGTCCCTGGGACGCCCTCCGGCGCGTCTTCCTCATCCTCGGCAAGCCGAAGGGTCATGGCCAGAGAATAGACGGCATAAAGAACCTTACGATCGCGCAGCTCATCGGCGCTGAGGGCCAAAAACGCCGCCACCACAGTCGCCTCGCTTTTTACCTTAGGACACTCGCGCCTTCCAAACTCACGCGGGGCTAAGGGGCCAGATGGAATTATTATGTATCGCGTGATACAGAACGGCTGTAGACTGATAGTTAGCCGGGGAGGATGCAAACGTGGCTCGGCCGAGAGAATTCAACACAACCAAGGCCCTGCAAGCCGCCGTCATGTGTTTCTGGGAGCAGGGATATGAGGCGACTTCCATGCGAGACCTGACGGATCGCATGGGAATTAGTGGGCCGAGTCTCTATGCCGCGTTTGGTCACAAACGCAGCCTGTTTACACACGTGCTTGAGCTTTATTTTCAAACCTTCACTTGTGACCGTATCGTTCGGCTGGAGGCTGCGCTCCCCGCGCGCGCGCGCCCAGGCGCGTTTCTCGCGGAGGTCATTGAAAATTCCACGCGGGATATACAACAGCGCGGATGCCTTCTTGTTAACACGGCGATCGAGGTTGCACCGCACGACGCTAAAATAAGCGAAATTGTCCGCGCTCACCTGGAGCAGGTCCGTGCGTTCTTCGAGCGCAGTCTCGTTGCTGCCCGTTCTTCCAGAGCCATTCTGCCGGATGTTGATTGCGTGCAGGCTGCCGATCATTTGATGGCTGTCCTGATTGGAATTCGCGTTCTGGCGCGCACCAAGCCGCTTCGAGAGCAGCTCACCAGCATCGCCACAACAGCGCTGGCTCCCTTGATGCTAGGTGACACGGTCGTCTGCCAAGGCGATGCCGTCATCAACAGCTCGATGAATCAAGGAACGTACAATTAAGGGAAGTCGCTATGTCGATGAAACTCGATGCCGGCCATATGTTTCCGAGTATTCCGGTGTCCCTCGTGTCCGGCGGTCAGGCTAATGCAGCAGAGATGTCGGGCTGGCGCATGCTGGTCGTCTATCGCGGCAAACACTGCCCGCTTTGCAAGAAGTACTTCCAGACACTCGACAGTATGGCTGATGAGTTCAAAGCTCTGGGCGTTTCTATGCTCGCTGTTTCGGCTGATACGAAGGAGAAGGCCGAAGCGGATGTCGCCGAGCAGCGCTGGCGCTTTCCGGTAGGCTACGGCCTCTCGCTCAATCAGATGCGGGCGCTTGGGCTCTATGTCTCAGAGCCCCGCTCGCCGCAGGAGACCGACCGCCCGTTCGCCGAACCTGGATTGTTCGTGGTTGATCCGGGCGGCAAGGCACACATCATCGAAATATCCAATGCGCCGTTTGCTCGGCCTGATCTCACTGGCATCCTCAACGGGATAAAAATTATCCAGTAACGGAACTATCCGGTAAGAGGGACCATGACCTGAACAAGTAAGGTCGCGTGGATTCTGTCTGGAGCTCAGACATTTATGCAGTCACCAGGCCGCTAAAGCGAGTGTAAAATCGCTGCGGAAAGCCAAATTTAAAACCCATAGGGGGGGGGGGAGAATAATGAGTAGCCATAGCGTGAGCGCACAGGAGGTCAAAGACATCAGTAGAGAGGGCGGTTTTCTGGCGAAACAACTTTATGTGGTATTCACGACGCCCACCAATGGGATGGGCCCCGTAATGGCCGCTCTCCAGAGCCACCTCGACTACCAGCGGCATTTGGAGAAGGCAGGCCTCATGTTCGCAGCGGGTCCCCATTGGTCGGACGACGAGCAACGGTGGGAGGGCGAGGGCATGGTGGTGGTGCGGGCATCGTCGCTATCCGAAGCCGACGCTATCGCGGCTGCCGATCCTATGCACGCGTGTGGCGCGCGCAGCTATCGGGTGCGCCACTGGCTGGTGAATGAAGGCACACTTACGGTGAAGCTCGATTTTTCATCTGGCCGCTTTGCGCTCGACTAAATCTGGCTGGGCTTACCAACTGTGCGTATTCCCGAAGAGTGATCTTTTCAAGGAAGAGCCCATGATTAAGGCGTTCGTCTTCGATGCTTACGGAACTCTTTATGACGTGCAGTCGGTCATAGGCTCTGCCGAAGCTGCATTCCCCGGACGCGGCGCACTTATAAGCCAGATCTGGCGACTAAAGCAATTGGAGTATAGCTGGTTGCGATCAATGATGCGGTATTATCAGAATTTCGAATCTATTACGCGACACTCTCTCGCTTACACGCTCGACGTCTTGGGCCAGAAGGCCGACGATGAAACGATCGACAAAATCGTTGAGTCCTACAATAGGTTGATCCCATACCCCGACTCCGGCGGCGCTTTGGCTGAGCTCGGAGAATATAAACTAGCTATTTTGTCTAATGGAAGCCCGCAGATGCTTAACGCGTTGGTCGGCAATTCCACCCTGGCACGCTACATAGACGTGGTCATCAGTGTGGACTCTAAGAAGGTATATAAGCCAGACCCGCGCGCCTATGAACTGGTCGAAGAGCATTTGGGTCTTTCGCCGGATGAAATAATATTCGTTTCGTCGAACGGCTTTGATGCGTGCGGCGCGAAGCGATTTGGGTTCCGTGTGGCGCAAATCAAGCGCATCCAAACAGACGAACCGCTTAAAATTGTTGACGGGCGCGCAGAGTTTTCGCCGATGGAAATGTTCAAGGCGCTGCGCATGCAGCAAGAAAACCTCGGTTGCAAGCCAGACTTCGTGATCTCTTCTCTTGCAGGTCTCGCAAGCCTGCCTTCAATCATTTCTCAAAATCGAGATTCTATTCCCTGCAATTGATCGGTTAGGCACGTATCGTATATCAAAGTGAGCCGAGCATCTAAATTAGCATTGGAAGCAATTGCGTTTTGAAATAGGCTCGATATTCGCGAGGCGATAAGATCAGAAATTGGAAATTTCGATCGAAGGGGTCTTATACCTTAATCAAAAATAGGAAGGAAACATAACAATGCCGAATATTACAATGCTCGACATCGAGGCGCTGCGGAGAACAAAGCTCGCTCCATATATCGATAAGTGTCTCCTGCACAGGGCGCCCGATCCCGGCTTTCACGCGATCATGGGGCACAATCTTGACCTATGCGAAGCGATGTTCGTGGCTTGGGATGGTGTTTTTAATAAGGGACACATCCCGCACAAGCTAAAGGAAGTCATTCGGGTTCAACTATCGCGGGCGGTATCTTGCACTTATTGAGGGAATGTTCGGTCTGCTTCGGCGAAGCGACAGGGACTTTCCGAGGAATTGCTCGACGAAGGCATCGATAGTTACGCCACGAGCGAGCGCTATACCGAGGCCGAGAAGATTGCGCTGCGCTATAGCGAACTGATGACGGTTAATCCGGACGCTGTGGATGACGCCTTTTTTGACGCCTTGCGCACGTATTATAGCGAGGAGGAGATTGTCGAACTCGGCCTCTTTATCGGCATGAATCTGGGCTTCCATACGTTCTTCGGCACGCTCAAATTCTATCCGTTGTTCTCACCTGATGGCCGCCTGCTGGCGCAAGAGGAGTCTGAGGAACTCTACGGAACAGGCGCCTCCTCCTTAAAGGCGAGGTCCGAAAAGTGACACAGATTTCTCCCTTACCGCTCGACACCGTGACCGACCCCGAAATGCTCGACTTGATCGCGCAGGCCCGAGACTTAGGGGTTCCGGACGATACGTTCCTCGGCGTCATCGCGCGCGCACCGGAGCAAGGCAAGCCGATCCTGAGGGCGATGGTGATGAGTCATACGCAAGGAAGCGTCGACCATTCCCTGAAGGAGATCATTCGCATTCTGCTCGCGCGGTTTGCGGACGACACATATTTCGCGTCGTTGCGATCCCGTAAGGCGCAGGAACGCGGGCTGACTGAAGAGCGCATCAACCAGGGTTGTTACGAATACGAGGATGAAACGAAGAATTTCACCGAGGCCGAGAAGTTTGCGCTTCGCTTCGCTGATTTAATGTATTTGGATGCGAACCAGATTGACAAAGCGTTTTATGACTCAATGAAAGTGCATTGGACAGAGGCGCAGATCATGGAGCTTGGGTCGTTCATCGTCATACAGTACGGCATGCAACGCTTTATGAGATCGATGCGTTCATCCGCGTCTGGTTTGCGATAGCAACTCTCGGGGTGTGCCCCGAGGCTAACGGAACAGATATGGAGAGTTCCCTGGTTCGATCCCCGAAATGAATGCGAGCGGAGAGGGTAGTGAATGGCCGGGATTAGCCCGGCCATGACAACATTATTGCGACCTTTGGCATCGGCGCTCAGGCCGCGAGCGGGAGAAGGGCGTTGCCTTCCTTCTCCAGCACGCGACGGACCGCGGGCCGTTCCAGCATTTGCCTGACCCAGCGCGATGCGTTTGGCAGGGTGTCGATGGGCAGTTCGCCGCCCTTGCCCCATCCGAGGAAAACCAGCGCATAGGGGTCGCATATTGTGTAGCTGTCGCCGGCCATCCATGTCCGCCCCTCCAGCATCCCGTCAATCTCTTGGAGAGCCTTCCAGAAGGTCTTCAGGCCCATCTCCTTAATGGAGCCAAGCGCGGCCGGATCTTCTGAGAAGCGCTCCGCGCGACGGTAGCGGGTCCAATGCGGGTGAACGCCATTGGAGAGCCACGCCACAGTCTCGATGCAGTGCGCCGCATCGATCGGATCGTCTGGCATGAGCCTCGACCGGGGGTAGACCCGTGCAAGGTAGGTCAGGATCGCCACGTTCTCGGTAATCACCCTGTCGCCCACGACCAGCGCCGGCACCTTGCCGCGGCGATTGATGGTGAGATAGTCGGGCGAGAAATTCTCTTTCTTGTCGAGGGCGATGCGGTGCGCCTCGTAGGCAATGCCCGTCTCTTCGAGCCCAATATGGGAGCCCATTGAACAGGCACCGTTTGCATAATAAAATTTCAGCATCAAACCCTCCCGTCGGCCCATGCACTAAGGCGGGGCCTTCGAACACTCATTACGGGCGCGGTTTTCAACCGCCGCCTCATAGGCGTCTCCAGCTTGAAACTTACCAGCAATCATCTGCCGAACGCCAGCCGCGGTCCGCTTGACTTAGAGGGCGGGAGGGGGCCGACGCGCCAACGTCCCGGCATCGGCAGCTAGTCGCTCTTGGGAAAGCCCCCGCTCGGTCGCGCCCTTGGCGGCGCTACCACCTGAGAAATGTTGAACCGACGCAATACCCTATCGCCGCTACTGCGGAAATGGCGAGCGGATACCAGGTTGCCACGAACAGAGGGCTGTCATCCGGGCAGTTGGCGGCATAGAAGGCGGCGGCAATGCCGCTCGCGGCAATTCCTGCAATGGCTCCGGCTCGGCCGGGATGATCGGGCGCACCCCGCCTCAAGGCGAGAAGGAGGCAGGCCAGCGGTCCTGCCGCCATAAGGGGAACCAATGTCAGGCAGTGGATCGCGTTGCCACCCATCAGCAGAGTGACCCAGGCACTTCTCTGCGTCGTTGTCAGTTCCACGGCGACTGCGATGCAAAGCATCGCGCTTATGGCAAACAAGCCCCATCCCCAGATGCCCGACGCTCCCCCAGGGCGGGCGACGCGTGCGGCGAGACCAATGCCCGCGACGGCGAGCGACAGGGTGAATGCAAACTTGAACAGAAACCGCGGCGACTCCAGCGAGGCGGCAGCGTTCGCGCGAAATCCCAAAAACAAAAAGAAGATGGCTCCGGCACTTGCTATGGCACAAACGACTGCCAGCACCAGAGTGCGACGGAGGGTCCGGTGCATCGCCGCATCTTCCGCCAGGACATTGATCAAGTTACTCGTTTTCACCGCACGTCACTCCGGTACAATGCTGCCAGTTGCTTCAGTGCTCGATGCAGCGTCACGCGAACCGTGCCCTCGGACATGTTGAGGCGGCTGGCTGTCTCGCGAGCGGTATATCCATCCACGGAAATGGCGAGAACGATGTCGCGCTGCTTTTCCTTCAATTTGCCGAGAAGGCGCTCGACGTCTTGATCAACGTGGATCTCCGTTCTGGCGTCCGCGCCAAGCGTCTCTATCACCTCTTCAATCGGCACTTCCACCCGCCCCCCACGGCGACGCAGGACGTCGACGAGCTTGTTACGCACGATGGCCGCGAGCCACGGGCCGATGGCGCGCGATGTGTCCCACGTGTCGCGTTTCAGATGAATTAGAAGAAGCACTTCCTGGACGATGTCTTCGGCGTCCCCAGTCGAAATACTGCTGCGCTCACACCCGCGATGGGCAACGGCGCGAAGATAAGGCGTCACAGAGATAAGGAATTTTCGATACGCGTTGCGATCGCCGGTTAGGGCTGAACGCATCCACGTCGCCCACTCCTCTTCGCGCGAATTACCCACACACAATCCTTATACGGTTCACGAGGTGAGTTTGTTACGGCTAAAGGGAGAAGATAATTTCAGGCGGTCTTGTACGCGCGGAAGTCGCGTCCCTTGAGGAAGCCGCTTCGCGCACGTCTGGTCACAATGGCATTCCGGCGGCCCAATCAACAGGCCAGATCAAGCGGCGGGCGCGACGACGTAACGTCACTTCACTCTGCCGTGATCCAGGTAACGAACCGGCGTCCGTCTGCGTATCTACTTGTGACGGTAGCGACGCGTCACCGCGCCAGGAGTGAAACGCCCGAATGCCGACACGCCACGTGACTATTTCAACCCGCCAATGGGATTGTTGATCCGCATGGATGATAGGCCCAGCAATGCCTTGAAAGCCCGCACTATGGCTACGCGCGCGCTCGGCCCTGGTGATCAGAACTCGACGGCCCTGACACCTCCCATCCATATCGCGACCACGTATCTGCGCGACGCCGACAACACCTACAGTTCCGGCTGTGTTTACGGACGGACCGATAACGCCTCGGTCAAATGCGCCGAAGCTCAGATTGCCGAGCTTGAGCATGCGCACGAGGCGCTGCTGTTCAGTTCCGGCATGGCTGCCGCGACGGCGGTATTCCTGGCTCTCGACCCGACGCACATCGTGGTGCCAAAGGTGATGTATTGGGGGCTTCGCGTGTGGTTGCGAGAGCTTCATCGCTACGGTCACGACTTGTCGTTCGTCGAGATGTCGGACATCGACGCAGTCCGGGCTGCAGTCTTGCCGGGAAAGACGGGTCTCGTCTGGATTGAGACGCCCAGCAACCCCCTGTGGACGATTACCGACATAGCAGCAGTCTGCGACTGCGCACGTCGTGCAGGCGCCGCGGTGTGCGCGGATTCCACCGTCGCTACGCCCGTCCTCAGTCAGCCGCTCGATCTCGGCACTGACATGGTGATGCACTCAGCGACCAAATATCTGAACGGGCATTCGGACGTAGTTGCCGGCGTGCTAGCGGCGGCACGGCCCACCGAGTTGTGGGCGCGCATCAAGGCGGCGCGTGGCCAGCACGGCGCGGTGCTGGGGTCGTTCGACGCCTGGCTGCTGACGCGCGGGCTTCGCACGCTCGATCTGCGTGTGAAGGAGCAGAGCAAGAGTGCCGCCATACTGGCCGACACTCTTGTCGGCCACCCCGCGCTTTCCGGGGTGCTTTATCCCGGGCTGAAGGACCATCCCGGCCGCCGGATCGCCGAGCAGCAGATGACCGGAGGCTTCGGCGGCATGCTGTCGATCCGGGTGAAGAAGGGGCCAAACGCCGCAATAGCCGTCGCGGCGCGGGTGAACCTCTGGCGCCGCGCAACATCGTTCGGTGGGATTGAGAGCCTCATCGAGCACCGCTCCTCCATCGAGGGGGACGGCTCGCCGTGCCCGCCGGATCTGCTGCGCCTCTCGGTGGGGCTGGAGGACCCGGATGATCTCTACCGCGATCTGTCTCACGCGCTGGACACAGTGATCTAGCCCCGAAATCCCATTTCAGGACGTGTCTCATGAAGCCCGTCGTCAAACCCGTCGCCCTTGGACTCATCTGCAAGACGCCGAGCCCCGGGAAGTCAAAGACCCGGCTTTCGCCGCCGCTGCGACCCGAGGAGTGCGCCGACATTTCCTCATGCTTCATCCAGGACATCTCGCGCACCATCGCGGGCGTGGCCGAAGCCGGACATGCGGCGGGCTGTGCGGTCTATACGCCGGCGGGGTCGGAGAGCGAGTTGCGCGCGCTGCTTCCTGATGGGTTCAATCTCGTCCTACAGGGCGGCGGGGATCTCGGCGTGCGCCTGAACAAGGGCATCCTCGATCTGCTAGAGCAAGGGCATGCCGGGGCCATTCTGGTGAATTCCGACAGCCCGACGCTGCCGCATTCCATATTGAAGGCGGCCGTAGATGCGGTGAGCGCCGGCGACAATGTGGTGCTCAGCCCGGCCATCGACGGGGGCTACGTCTTGGTCGGCCTTTCCCGGCCGCACCCGCGCCTGTTCGAGGACATCGCGTGGAGCACGGAAACGGTCTACCGGCAGACCCTTGAGCGGGCACGTGAGATCGACCTTCCGGTGGTTGTGCTTGACCCCTGGTACGATGTGGACGATGCGGCATCCTATGGAATGCTGGAGGCCGAGCTTGCTGGGACCCGGCCCGCGTTCTCCGCCCCTGATGTGCCCGCGCCGGATGCAGCGCAGACGCGCACATTCCTTCACCGCCGCCGTCCCATCGCCGCCGTATGACCCAGATGGCAGCACGCTGCGCGGTCGCGGTCATCATCCCGTGCCTCAATGAGGAAGACCCGATCGCGGACGTAGTTCGCGAAGTCAGGGCACAAAATGTCGCTGAGGTAATCGTCGTCGACAACGGTTCTGCCGATGCTACGGCTGCCCGTGCCGAGGCCGCCGGAGCGCGGGTCGTCAGCGAGCCTCAGCGCGGCTATGGGCGGGCCTGCGCGGCGGGCCTTGCAGCCGTACCGCCCGAAACTGAAATTGTGTGTTTCATGGATGGCGATGGCAGCGATGTCCCCGCATTCATTGAGCGGATCGTCAGACCAATCGCCGACGGCACCGCCGACTTCGTGATGGGATCGCGCCTGCGCGGGCATCGGGAGCGGGGAAGCTTAACCCCTCAACAGGTGGTCGCGGGGTGGCTCGCGGGACTCCTGCTCAAGACGACGTATGGTGTCAGTTTCAGCGATATGTCCCCGCTCCGGGCCATGCGGGTGGACCGACTCATCGCCCTTAACATGAGCGAAAAGACCTACGGCTGGAACCTGGAGATGCAGATGCGCGCGGCTGCCGCCGGCCTGCGCGTCGTTGAAATCCCAGTCGACCATCGCTGCCGCCGGGGCGGTAAATCGAAGGTCTCAGGAAATCTGGCCGCGGGACTGCAGGCCAGTTGGAAGATCACCAGCACCTTCATCCGCCTTGCGCGATCACTGCGCCGGGAACTCCCAAATTGAGGACGGTCATGTTTCACATTCGGAGGCGGGCATGCATGTCCTTCTGACCGGCGGCGCGGGCTTCATCGGCCGGCACGTCCTCGCGCGTCTGATCGAGCGCGGACACGATGTTCGCGTCCTGGATTCGTTGCGCGCGGACGTGCACCGGAGTAGCGAGGCATGGTGCCCGCCAGGAAGCGTCGGCCTGCACGTCGGTGATGTGCGGGATGCGACGGTGTTTGATGTTGCGCTGGGGGGCGTCGACGCGGTCATCCACCTGGCCGCAAAGGTCGGGCTGGGCGTCGATGTTGGCGACCTGCCCGACTACGCCTCCTCGAACGATGTGGGAACCGCGACGCTGCTGGCGGCCATGGCGCGCACGGGAGTCTCACGTCTGGTCCTTGCCAGCTCGATGGTGGTCTATGGAGAAGGCGTCGGGCAATGCCCCACGCACGGTGAAGTCACCCCTGCCCCGCGCTTGGAAACAGCATTGGCGGGGGGAAACTTCGAGCCGCCATGCCCCATTTGCGGGCTTAACCTTGGGACCAAGTTGGTCAGCGAAACAACGCCTTTCGATCCGCGCAACGCCTATGCCACGAGCAAGGTCGCGCAGGAATTCTACGCCGCCAATTGGGCGCGCGTAACGAGCGGTTCGGCCTCCATGATGCGCTACCATAACGTCTATGGACCCGGCATGCCGCGCGACACGCCATATGCCGGCGTTGCATCGATCTTCACCTCAGCGTTGCGCAAGGGTCAGGCGCCGAGTGTGTTCGAGGACGGCAGGCAACGGCGGGATTTCGTTCATGTGCGCGATGTCGCCTCAGCCACTGTCATGGCCTGCGAAGCATATAGGGCGGGTATAACGGCCTTCAACGTGGGGTCCGGCACCCCGCGCACGGTCGGAGAGATGGCAGAGGCGCTGGCGCGCGCCCTCAAGGGGCCCCTGCCCGTGGTCACCGGCCAGTACAGGCTCGGCGACGTCCGGCACATCACGGCGGATTCCTCCCGGCTTCGGGCCGAACTGGGCTGGCTACCCGAGGTGGAATTCGAGGACGGCATGGCGGAACTGGCCCATGCCGCAGACGTGGATGACGGGCCCGATGCCGGATCTGTTGCACCCCTGAAGCGGCAAGCCTGATGAGCCGCGCCGTCCTGATCTGCATGATCCTGTTCAGCGTTGCCACGAATGCCCTGGCGCAGATCCTGCTGCGATGGGGCGCGCGCTCGGGGCTGGGTTTCGGTGAGGGCTGGACCCCACGAGTGCTGGTCGACGTGCTTTTGCGGCCCGGGATCATCGGCGGGTTGGCCTGCTATGCCCTCAGCGTCATCGTCTGGATCACCGTCCTCAGTCGGGCAGAAGTGTCGTTCGCATACCCCTTCCTCGGGCTAGGCTTTGCCCTGGTCTCGCTGGCATCTTGGCAGTTGCTCGGCGAGCCGCAGACGCTCCAGCGCATAGCCGGAACGGCACTGGTGGTGTCAGGCGTGGTTCTGATCGCCGGTAGCTGATGGAATTCGTCCCTGCGCCTCCGGTCGGCGCGGCAGCGCAAATTCTCCCCGCAGCACTTGGGCCTCAAACATTCCGACCGCAATAGCGAGCCGCTCGTCTATCAGCGCCAGATATTCTGTCCAATCCTCCAGGCGGGAGACCGCCGAGCGTCCATCGCTGATGCCGCGCAAGCCGATTGTGGGAACCCCGAAACGCTCTGCCGCCCGCAGGACGGCAAAACTCTCCATATCGACCATGTCGGCCTCGATCGCCTCATAGGCGGGGCCTGAAATGATCGAGCCGCCGGTGGAAAGGGAGGCCGCCGGAAGGCCGGCAATGCGATGGGGAATCTCGATGGTCGCCGGGTGATCGGCGAACGGTGTCACGCCCTTTTCAAAGCCCAACGCGGACGCGTCCATGTCGCGATATCCGACGCGCGCCATCTGGTAGATTTCCGCGTGATCGAGACGCCGCGAGCCGGCGGAGCCGATCGCGAAGACGAGATCTGGAAGCCGCCCGCCGAAGGCCAGCACCGAGAGCGCATGCGCCGTCGCGGCCGCCGCCTCCACCGGCCCCACGCCGGTGATGAGCGGGTCCATGCGAGCCCGCAGGTGCGGGCCGTATTCGTGCGGGGTCGCCATCACATACAGCACCTTGAGTGTCCCGATGGCGGCGACGTGGCGGGCAATGCTGTTCATTCGCGCTCCTCAGTGCGGCGCCGAGCCGGTGGCAGTATAGATCCGCCATTGGCCGGGTTCGGTTTCCATAAGCCGGTAAGCCTCGGTGCCGGCGAACGGATCGCTGTTCCATGCGCCATCCTGGGATGTGACCAGCACGACCCGGCATCCGTAGTCACCGGCGAGCATGTCCACATCCTGCGGCGATCCATTGCCCGCGAACACGCGGATGAAGCGGTCGGACATCTCCTCGCGCTGGGCATTGGTTAGAGGCGCGAAGGCAAGGGCCATCTCGTTGCCGGCAAAGCAGGACCGGCGGTGCGCCAGCAGCGCCCAGGATATATTGACCGGCCAAGGGGTCAGGTCCTGGAACAGGAGCGGATTGCTGGCGACGCGGGCGTATGGCGGTGTGTGCCGGCGCACGGCCTGCCACACGGAAGGCGCCCGCTTGAAGGCTGCAGAGGACGCAGCCGGCTGGCCGGTGATATTGCCGGTGATGATCTTGGCACCATCCGGAAGGGCGGCAGCCACGACAGCGACAACCACCGCGCCGCGCCAGACGGCCCGCTGCGCCATCCAGCGCGAGATGCCCGCCGCCGCCGAAGCCGTAAGGACAATTATGGCAGGCAGTACGGCGCGCCATCCGAGGTCGTTGTTTTCGCCGGCGGTACTCACCAGCAGCCAACCGCATGCGAGGCTGACCAGTGCGAGAGTTCCCAGCGCCAAGGCATCGCGGGTGCGCTCCCGGTCGGCACTTTGGGAAAGGGCGCAGCGCGCAAGCGTCATGGCGCCGATCCCGAAAATGACCGGCAACTCCACTGCCAACAGAACCACCCAGTAAGCGGGAAGGTCCAACAGACGGCGGACCGCGTCAGGAAAGGCCGGTCCCAAGACATGGAACGGATCGACGAGGATTGGTGCCCCCGCGCCCCGCGCGAGTGCGGCGTGGGCCTGTGCGGAAAGCAACGGGGCTGAAACCGCTGCCGCGCCGACGGCGGCCGCAAGGCACGCGGCAAGAAACGGCAGTCGCCGGTTCGAGGGCAACGAGCCGAGCATGGTGAGCGTCACCGCGCTGCCGGCTACGGCGAAAACAATGCCGCCCACCCATATGGAACTGCCGAAGCCGGCCGCCACCACAAGGGCAAGGACAAGCGCACGGAATGGCGTTGGTCGCGTCGCCAGTCTGGCGATCAGCAGGCACGCCAGCACAGCACAGCCTGCCGCTTGCACATGGTGGGGGCTCCAAGTGATCTGGAACAGCCAGCCAGCCAAACCGCTGGAAGGCTCCAGCAAGCGGTCGACGCGGTCGGCGCCGAAAAGCATCGTGAGAGCCGGCCTGACCGAGCCCGTGCAGCAAGCGGCCAGAACGAGCACGGGCGCGATGGCACGTCCGCCGAAATTGAGCGCGAGGCCGGCCATCAGGCAGAGCGAGGCAAACGCGCTGAACCAGCTCGATGCGATATCCGCTTCCCAACCGCTTGAACCCGTCAGGAGGCCGAGCTGCGCCGCACCGAAATGCCAGAGATAATAATAGGCGACCTCTCCCCGAGCACCGCCGGCGCCGAACACCGGATTGCCCGGGGGGACGCCGCCCCGCATGATTTCATCGATCAGGGCGACCTTGGCGTGGTCGAAGATCGGCGCCGCCAGCACCACGCCGTCGGCGGTGAACTTCGGCAGGACCGCCGCAGCGGGGGCCAGCGCCAGCAGAGCCGCGGCCAGATAGATCCAGGGCGCGAGCGTGGCGCCACCCCTCATTTCCACGTCGCGAGATCCGCCAGTCAGGACGGCGGCCATGCCCGCCAGCACGGAGCCGCCGATGATTGTCAACCATGAAAAGCCGGCGCCTAGCGACAGGGCGAGGGCGAGGACATTCTGTACGGCCCAGCCGAGGGCCGGCGCGCACGGCAGCGCGAGCGTGGGGTTCAGCGCCAGGCGCCGGGCCACGAGCCATCCGACGCCGGTCCACAGAAGGAACCCGGCAATCGCACAGAAGAGGGCAGAGAGGATCGAGGCCATTGCGCTCCGGCTATTCTTTGGCGCACGCCCGACCGCCGGCCGCGATGACAGCGCACCGAAAGTCGCTCACTGGCGCGACGTTCACAGGCCGCTGAACCAGTTGAACCCCTGCTTTTCCCAGAAGCCCTGAGTATAGGTATTCGTGACCTCGATGGCCCGGATCCATTTGGGATTCTTGAAGCCAAGCTTCACTGCCGTGCGCAAACGCAGCGGAAAGCCGTAGGGGTCGGTGATCGGCTCGCCGGCATATTTGGTCGCCAGGATGGTCTGCGGGTGGAGTGCGGACGCCATGTCGATGCTTTCCATGTAGTCGTCCGCCCCGTGGAAAGCGACATACTTGGCATTCAAATCCGCACCGATGCGCGTCAGGAACTGCTTGAGGTTTGGGCCCGACCACTGGCCGATATAGTCCCATCCCTCGACGCAGATGTGCTTGATGATCTCTTCCTGCTCGGGCAGCGCATATATCTGCTCCAGGCTCCAGGACCGCTTGTCCTGGATGAGGCCGGAGAGTTCCAGCTTCCAGTCGGCGGCATCCACCGGCTTGACGTCCTCGATTTCGTAGTACGCGTTGAAGCGCGGCGGTTTGACCACCTGCGAGGGAGAATAGGTGGGGGCAAGCTTGTTGGGGTCGAACAGCAGGGCCTGAACCCCGTCGTTGAAGTCAGAAACCTTCAGCAGCACCTTCTGCACGGCATCGATATCCTTCACGTCACAGCCGGCCAGGAAGGACAGCGCCCCCAGGCTGAGCGTGCCGCGAAGCAGCTTTCGGCGGTCGATATCATCGACCAGCTTGCGGTGCTCGGTGAGCACACTCTGGTCAAGGCCACGCAGCGGCCGGAAGATCGAGGAACGCGGGCGGAACGGCATGATGCCCCCTTACAGGTTCGAGGCAGGGGGAGGGGCATCAGCCGTGCGGACATGACTGGTACCGACGCGTGGGCCGCCGGTGAACATGGCGAGAATGGTCTTCGGAACCAGCAGTGCCAGCGAAACGTGGACCAGCAGGAACAGGACGATCGCCGCCATCCCGATGAAGTGTGCGAGGCGCGCACCCTGAAAATTATAGAATAGGTTTATGAGAAAGGAGAACTGGACGGGTTTCCAGATGGCGAGGCCCGATATCACCTGAACGATTATGACCCATATGATGCCGACATAGAGCGTCTTTTGCACCGCATTGTAATGAGTGAGATCGGTGTGCTTGAGCCTGAATTTAAGCGCTGCGATCGCTTCGCGGATTACCTCCCTCGGTCGGATGGGAAGCAGCATGCGGCCGAACCGCCCCGAGATGAGCCCATAAGCCAAATAGGCCAAGCCGTTCAGCATAAGGATCCACATGCCGAAGAAGTGCCATTGCAGCCCGTTCTGCGCCCATCGACCCAGAACGATCTCCTCGGGAAAAAGCAATAATCCGAATATCACTTCATCATTGTAGATCTTCCATCCGCTCATGATCATGATGATCATCGCGACGGCATTGGTCCAATGCATGATTCGAATAGCAATCGGGTGCATTTTTGGCGTAAGTCGAGCCGATTTTTCTTCATTTATGAGGCTCATCGGATAATATCCTGATTTATGTAATATATTTCTCTACATTTACTTGACTTACTATTTAATATTGCCACTTCTATCGCCTTGATGAGGCCATAAGCCTCGCCAGAGGAGCCTTCCATGCGCCCCACCAACCCGGCCGTTCTGATAGCTCTCGCTCTGCTGGCGACGATCCATGCTCCGGCCAGCGCCCAGGAGGCCGGGCCGCGTCGCGCGGAGGGCGGCGCGCATAGTCAGGCGGAAGTACCGGCGCCGGACAATCTCACCCCCGAGGAGCGCATGAACGGGCGCTTTCCGCAGAACGTCCGCGTCGGCGATCTGTTGGGCCTGCCGCTGCTGGATCTCAACGACCGCACCCTCGGCCATGTGGAGAAGGTGGTGCGCACGCCCCAGGGCAAGATCCTGCTGATGACCAGCTATGGCGGCTGGTTCGGCTATGGTGGCCGTCCGGTGCCGGTTCCCATCGAGGCCGTCGCCATTCTCGCGCGCCAGATCGCCCTTCTGGACATCCCGCGCGAAGACCTGCCTCGTCTCGCGACCGGAAGCGGAAGCGGCGACACGGTGATCCCGCCGGATACGACCATCAAGATCGCCATCACCCGGCGCTGAGGGCGCACCCATGCGGGGCGTCATACCCCGCGCCCCTCGATGCCGGCAATGAAGGCGGTCACCTGGCCAGGAGTCTGGAACGAGGCCGCGTGGACTGCCATTTCACGGCCGGCCACGAGCGCCTTACGCTCGCAAGCGGCTCGCACGACCTCGTCGGTAATGGTCTCGAATTCCGGGATGTGGGCGAGGCCGAGGATGCGGCGGAGCATTTCGATGCCCGCAAATCCAATGGTGTCCCGCCATATCTCGCCGAGCAAGCCCTGCAGCGCCAGCGCCGCCCCGACCCCATCGCCTTGATCCTCCAACAATTCTCGCCCGCCTAGGATGCCGGTGCGCTCCTGGTGCCAAAGCTGCGAGAATTCTGCGGCGAACGTGCTCCAGATGTCCTCGGCCAAAGTCAGTATCCATGCACGATAGGCATCGGCTTCGGCAGCATCGGCGCGGTGGCCGGCCTGGGCGAAATATGCCATCCAGAGGTTGCCTAGCAGCGCCCCGATATCGAAGCCAAATGGGCCATAAGTCGCGAATTCGGCGTCGATGACCCGTGTGTCCACATCAGAGACCATCACCGAGCCGGTGTGCATGTCGCCGTGCAGCAGCGTCTGCGCCGCCGTGCAGAACCTTGCCTTCAGCGCCAGCGCCGAGAGCTTCAGGTCGCGATCGGCGCGGATGTTCCCGACTTCTGCATCGAGTCCCGCCGTATGGCGGTTGCGCGGGCAAGCCCAGAACGGATCGGTGAACACCAGATCTTCGGTTATTCCGCACAGCTCCACGTTGCCGGAAAACAGCGCGACATCGGCCTTGCGCCGTGCTGCGTCCATGGCCAAATCCGAGCCGCGGAACAACGTGCGGCCCAGATAGCGCCCGAGATGCCCACCTAGCCCCGGCAGCACCGTGCCTGCAATCAGGCTCTTGCGCAGGATGATGTGGGGGGAAAGGTACTCCATGATTTGGAGCGCCTGGGTCTCATCGAAAAAATACCGTTCCGGCAATCGGCCGGGATCTCGGGCGCCAAGGCGTACCGAGGCATGGTGCTCGAAATAGGCGCGCTGCAATGACATCGGCCAGCTTTCGCCCACCACGCGGCAATACGGCAGCGCCTGCTTGACGACCACCGAGCCACCGGCGCCCTTGACGATGAAGACTAGATTGAGATTGCCATCTCCGACCTCGTGCACGCGCCAGCCCGTGGACGCGCCAAGGCGTTCGACCATTTGCGGAAGATTTGCCAGCCGCGTGTGCAGCGTCTCGCTGCACAGCGCTTCGTAAGCATTTCTCGCCAGCATGCAGCCTCCCGATCATTGCTCGCTAAGGAGGGATACGGAGGACGGGGCGAGTTTGTTACACTTCACACGGGTTCGTGAAGGTAGCATAACTCAAAAGTTTTGAGACGCTTGCGACGTTCAGCAATCGCAATGGCTTAAGCGTCTCGTTTCTTAGTCTCGAAAGTCTCGCGCTTCTGGCGGCTTAAGCAGGCGCCACCGCCTGCGCTGACCCAAAGCGGCCCTCCCGGCACGGCGTTTCGAACGGCCGCTTCGCGCCGCCGTTTCGGTCATTCAGGCTGAAAGCGGCGGCGCCCGAAAGCGGACATAGTCACTCTGAAATTCTCACGACTTCGAGATAGTTCGAATCGTTCCGGGCGCCCCAGCGTTGATGAAACTGACAACTACGTCTCCGCCGGGGAGCCATGATTTCGCAGCCAGCAACCGCACCCAAATTCTAGTACCGCGACCAAGTTGGAAATTTCACTGCGCCGCTGGGGATACAGTCAGCAACCGTATTTGGATGAAAATGGATGGATAATCGAACGGCGTGTTGGTTGGTCCTCCCTTATGACTTTGATCCAGTATCCGTCATTGTAGATGCAGATATTCGCCGCAGCCTGGGTAGCGGCTCTCTGCGTAGGGCGAACCGTCCATCCGAGTTGTAGCCCGTCCGCCGATTGCTGCAGTAAAATTACGTTGCCAGACGAGCGATGGCTGCGAACGCGACGATCGCTCCGCAACCGAGCAAAGCCGAAACGCGCAAGGATACGCCTCACGTGTGATCCATCAGATCGTCGACTGTTTTGGCCTTGATGTGTCGAGCTGGGTCCGGCCCGGAGGCGAGCGCGCTGAAGCGCTCTTCTCCACGTTCGAGCAGGAAGCAGATGGACCAGGCGCATTCGGGGCCATGGCGGCGTAACTCAAACGAAATGGCTTCCGGAAAACCCGCTGCGGTTCAACGTTGCTGCGCATTCCGCAATGAGGCCGGGGAACCTACATTTCCGGTGCGACCTTATGGTTGGCCATAAGCTCTAATGCCCGCACCAGTGCCGAATGATCCCAAGCCGCGCCGCCATGAGCTGAGCACGCGCTGAACAACTGCTGGGCGATTGCTGTGGCCGGCAGCGTCATCTGCAGTTGGCGGGCTCCGGCAAGGGCGAGGTTGAGATCCTTCTGATGGAGCTCGATGCGGAATCCCGGGGTGAAGGTGCGCTTGACCATACGCTCGCCATGGACCTCCAGGATGCGCGAATTGGCGAAGCCACCCATCAGAGCCTGGCGCACCTTTGCCGGATCCGCACCGGCTTTCGAGGCGAAAAGCAGCGCTTCGCCCACGGCTTGGATGGTCAGCGCGACGATGATCTGATTGGCGATCTTGGTTGTCTGCCCGTCGCCATTTCCACCGACCAACGTGATGTTCTTGCCCATGAGTTCGAAGAGGGGCCTCACCTTCTCGAACGCTTCCTCCGGTCCACCGACCATGATGGTGAGTGAGGCTCCCTTGGCGCCGACTTCACCTCCGGACACCGGGGCATCGAGATAATCGCAGCCGATAGCATTGATCTTCGATGCAAAATCCTTCGTCTCGACGGGGGCGATCGAACTCATGTCGACGACGATCTTGCCCGCCGAAAGGCCGGCGGCGATGCCGCCCTCTCCGAACAGTACCCGGGCGACATCCGGCGTATCCGGAACCATGATAAAGATGACGTCGGCACTGCGCGCGACCTCCTCCGCGCTGGCGCAGGCGATCACCCCGGCCTCCTTCAGGGGCTGAGGCACGCCACTGCGTGAATGGGCGTGGAGCGCATGTCCGGCGGCGGCGAGGTGACCCGCCATCGGAGCACCCATGATCCCGAGGCCGACAAATCCAACTTTCATGTTCGTTCTCGCTTGTCCTTGGAAGGTATTTCCGACGAACCGCCAGCGGCGCCGGAATCCGCCACCGCCGGGGCTGCCGGCGGTCTGATCAATGACTGCCCAATAGTGCCGGCAGGCCGAGGCTGAAGGCCGGGACGAGCGTGATCAGCGCCAGCACCACGATCTGGAGCGCCAGCATGGGCCATAGCTCGCGATTCAGCTCGGACATGGAGACCTTGGCCACCAACGCGGTGATGAACAGCAGCCCGCCCACCGGCGGCGTGATCATGCCGATGGTGAGGTTGACGATCACGATGATGGCGAAGTGCGTCGGGTCGATGCCAAGCGAAGCCGCCATGGGGGCGAGGATGGGCGCCAGCACCATCACCGCCGGCAAAGGCTCGATGAAGATGCCGAACAACAGCAGAAAGATGTTGATGACCAGCAGGAACCCCAGCGGCGGCAGGCCGAGCCCGCCGATCCATTGCGAGAGCATCTGGGGCACCTGCACCACGGTCAGCACCCAGGCGAAGGCCGAGGACATGGCGACGATGAGCAGCACCGCCGCCGAGAGGAAGGCCGCCCGCGCCAGGATCGCCGGCAGCATGGCGAGAGTGAGCGTCCGGTAGATGAGGAAGCCGCAGGCGAGCGCGTAGAACACCGCCGCCACGGACGCCTCCGTGGGGGTGAAGACCCCGCCATGCACGCCGCCGACGATGAGCGCCGGCAGCAGCAATGCCGGCAGCGCCCGCCATCCCTGATGGAGGATGGTCTGGAGCGTGGGCGCCGAGCCCTCGGCCCGGAAATGGCGGCGCCGGCTTGCCCAGAAATTATAGAGCACCAGCGAGCCGGAGATCATCAGGCCCGGAATGATCCCCGCCAGGAACAGGTTGAGGATAGAGACACTCTCATCTTGCAGTGCATAGATGATCATGATGATAGAGGGCGGGATGATGGGCCCGACCACGGAAGCGGTGGCGGTGAGCGCCGCCGCATAGGCGGCCGGGTAGCCGGACTGGCGCATCATGCGGATAAGGATGGCGCCAGGCCCGGCCGCATCCGCCAGCGCCGAGCCGCTGATACCGGAGAAGAAGGTGATGGTGAGGATGTTGGTGTAGCCGAGCCCGCCGCGCTTATGACCCACCAGCATGGCGGCGAAACGCAGCAGAACTTCCGCCAGGGCGCCGCTGGTCATCAGCTCGGCGGCCAGGAGAAAGAAGGGGATGGCCATGAGGGGGAAGCTGTCCGCCCCCGCCAGCAGCTTCTGCGCCACCGCAACCGGCGGCAGCCCCTGGGCGAGCACCGCCAGCAGCGTGGACATGCCGAGCGCGAAGGCGATGGGCATGCCAAGGATGATGAGGGCGGTGAGCCCGCCGAAGAGCACGCCGGCAATCATAGGGAGGCCGCCTGTTCAGGATCGAGGTCGGCGGAGGTCTCAAGGCGCGCCTCCGTTATGAAGCCTCCGGCCACCGCGCAGAGGTGCCAGAGCGCCAGCGCGAAGCCCACCGGCACTGCGCCGGCGACGAAGCTGAAGGGGATCTCCGTGATGGCCGTGGACTGCACCCAGGTGCGCCCCGCATAGACCACGCCCAGATGGATAAAATAGGCGATGAAGGCGGCCAGCAACACAACGATGGTTATCCGCACAATCCGCGCCGCCGCGGGCGGAACCTTCTGCTGGAGCGTGTCCACTGCCATGTGGCCGCCGAGCCGCAGCACCGGGCCGATGCCGAGGAAAGTCATCCACAGCATCAGGTAGCGGCTCACTTCCTCGGCCCACACGAGGCCGTCATGGCGATATAGCGCAGCAGCACGTTGGCGAAGATCAGCACCGCCATGAGGGCGAGCGCGATGATCATGAGCGCGCGGTTGACCGCGAGCACCGTCCGGTCAAGGCGGCGCAGGAGAGAGCGATTCTGCGCCTCGGCCGTCAAGGCCGGCACATCCATGGCTCCGTTGTTCATTTCACCTCCTGGATCTGCTGGATGGCGCTGGCACCGAACTGCTTGCCGAACTCCGCGAAGGTGGGCGCCAGCGCCTTCTGGAACGCGGCCGTGTCGACCGGTTCGATGACGGTCATGCCGCGCTGCTTGAGGGTGGCGATGCCGGAGGTCTCGTCCTCGTCCACCCGTGCCCGGTTCGCCTTCACCGCCTCTTTGGCGGCCTCGATGAACATGGCCTGGTCCGCCTTGGGCAAGGCGTCGAAGGTCGCCTTGTTCATGATGATGACGGCGGCGGAATAAGCGTGGCGGCTGATGGAGAGATACTTTTGAACCTGGTCGAACTTGTTGGAGATGATGATGGAGAGCGGGTTTTCCTGGCCATCCACGGTGCCCTGCTGGAGGGCGGTGAACACCTCGGTGATGGGCATGGGGGTGGGCGCGGCACCAAGCGCCCGGAAGGCGGCGATGTGGATGGGGTTCTCCTGCGTCCGCAGCTTCAACCCCTTCAGGTCCGCCGGCTCCTTCACGGGCTTGTTTGAGGTGATGTTTCGGAAGCCGTTCTCGCCCCAGACGAGCGCCACCATGCCCTTCTTCGGAAAGTCCTGGAGCAGCTTGTCGCCGATGGGTCCATCCAGCACCGCGCGGGCGTGGGCGTAGTCGCGGAACAGGAAGGGGATGTCGAGAATCTTCGTCTCCGGCACGAAGCTGGGCAGCGCCGCCGTGGTGGCGAAGGCCAGTTCGTGGGTGCCGAGTTGCACCGCCTCGATCTGCTCGCGCTCGTTGCCCAGGGCGCCGGAATAGAAGGTGAGGATCTTGTATTTGCCCCCGCTCTTCTCGTTCACCGCCTTGGCGAAGGCATCGATGCCGGCTCCGAGCTGGGAAGTCTGAGGCAGGGCGATGGAGATGCGCATGTCCTTCTGCGCGGCGGCGGGGGTGGCGAGCGCCGACAAAGCGAGGGCGGCCGCGATGAGGAAGCGAGGGTGCGAGACGGATTTCATGGCGAGGTCTCCTGCGGGCCGATTTCAGGTCTGGGGAACGAGCGGGGCCGGGGCGGGGGCGCCGGGCAGCAGGCCATAGGGCCGCGCCCATTGCAGGCCCTCCAGCGTCGTGGTGAGGGGCTTGTATTCGCAACCGATCCAGCCGGCGTAGCCGAGGCGGTCGATGAGCTCGAACAGGAAAGGATAGTTAATCTCGCCTCGGTCCGGCTCGTTGCGGCCAGGAACGCCGGCAATCTGGATATGCTGAAGCAACGGCATGGTCTGTTGCAGCGTTTCGGCAAGATTCCCGTCGGTGAGTTGCATGTGATAGACGTCGAGGTGTAGCCGGAGATTGTCGCGCCCCACCTTTTCGATAATCCGCACGGCGTCGCGGGTGTGATTCAGGAAGAAGCCGCGCATGCCGTAGGTGGTATAGGTCTCCCCACCGACGATGAGGTCGCGCCCGCCATTGATGGGCTCAATGACGGCGGTGATGCCGTGGGCGGCGAAGCGGTCCGCGGCATAGCGCAGATTGTCCACGAAGGTGGTCTCCGCCGCCTCGCGGCTGATGCCGGGGGGTACGACGCCCGCGATGGCGTGCACCGTGTCGCAGCCGAGCGCGCTGCAATAGGCGATGGTGGTTTCCAGCGCCTGGCGAAACTCCTCCTCCCGTCCCGGCAGCGCCGCGATGCCCCGCTCGCCCGCGTCCCAATCGCCGGGCGTGGTATCCATGAGCACCATGGAGAGTTTGTTCTGCGTGAGCCGAGCCGCGAGCACTTCCGCTGGGAAGCCGTAGGGCACTTGGAACTCGACGCCTTTGAAGCCGGCCTGGGCGGCGGCGGCGAAGCGATCGAGGAACGGCATCTCGTTGAACATGTAGTGGAGGTTGGCAGCGAACTTCGGCATGGCATCCTTCTCTGGCGAGGTGCACCGACGTCCCTGGAGCGCGCACGGTGGACGTTTCATCGCCCCTCCCTGCGAGAAGCGTGCCACGATAGTAGACCAATCTGCGTAAATGATACTATAGGAGAATTCTGCGCATGACGAAAACGCGACCGTCTCTCTGCACACAAAATGCTCGCATCATGCGAGCAAATGATCGCATTTTAAGCTCGATCGCGGAGCGTCCACCCACGCAACGAGCGATCCTCCAAAATCTCCGATAGGAGAATTCGGCCCTCAGCGGTCCTGACTGCGGAATAATGCCAGCCAGTGAGAGGCCTCTGCGTCCACGACATCAGATCAGCCGCCAGACCCGCCTTGTGTGAAAGCGGAATATGGCGGGCGGCGACCTGCCGCCACCCGCCCGCAGAAATCTAGCTCCGAGCTAGCGTGGGATACCCAATATTGGGCGTTTCCTGCGTCATTGGCGCGCCTTTCCCATGCGCATCGCCGATAGCGCCGAGACCACGGCCAACGCGGCGAGATAGAAGCCCACCATTCGTGCGTTGCCGAAACTCGCTACGATGCCGGTGGCAATCACCGGAGCAAAGCCACCGGCCAATGCGCTGGCGAGGCTTACACCCAAGGATATCCCGCTGTAGCGCAGCTCCGGCGGAAATTGGGAGGAATACAAGGCGGGCTGGGTGCCGAAGATAAAGGGATAGATGCATCCGAGCGGCACAATCAGAGCAATCGCCACAAGCGTCGGATCGCCCGTCTCGATCAGGGCGAACATCGGAATGGCTACGGCCGCAAGCGCGATACAGCCGAGAACGTAGACACGGCGTGCGCCAAACCGATCGCCCATAGCGCCAGCCAGGGGCATGAGCAGGAACGACAGAGCCGCACCCGCTAGGACCATGTTCAGCACGGCGGACCGCGGTATAGAAATGTGCGTTGAGACATAGGACACAAGATAGACCGTGACGAGAAAGAACAGCGTAACTTCTCCGACCTTTCCACCCGCAGCCAGAAGCACCTGCTTCCAGTGATTGCGAAGCAGGACTGTGAATGGGATCTTCACCAACTTGCCGGTCGTGCGGCTTTTCTCAAATTCTGGGGACTCCGATATCTGCCAACGCATCACGATACCGAAGACGACCAGAACTGCGCTGGCGAGAAACGGCAGTCGCCACCCATAGGCCAGAAAATCTGCCTCCGGAAGTTGGCTGGTCAGCGCGAAGGCGCCGAGGGAAAGCAGGACTCCACCGGGCACACCGAGCTGAGGAAAGCTGCCGAACAGGCCTCGCTTGCCAGTTGGCGCATGTTCGACGGCCATGAGGACCGCTCCACCCCACTCGCCGCCCAATGCAAAGCCCTGGATTATACGCAGCACCACCAAACAAATGGGCGCCCACACTCCAATGGAATTGTAGGTCGGAAGCAGCCCGATCAAGACGGTAGGTGCGCCCATCAGAAGCAGGCTGAGCATCAGCATCGACTTACGACCAAGGCGATCGCCGAAATGACCAAATACGATGCTGCCGACGGGGCGTGCGAGGAGCCCGACCGCGAAGGTTAGGAGCGAGGCGAGCGTGCCGACGGCGGGGTCTGAAGCCGGAAAGAACAGCTTGCCGAACACGAGTGCAGCCGCGGTGCCGTAGATATAGAAATCATACCATTCGATGATGGAGCCGATCGCCGTAGAGATCAGCACCCATCGGCGCATTCTGGCTTTTGGACGATCTTCCACTGGCTGGGCTAGGTCTGAAACAGCGTCGACCGGATAAGTCATCAAGAAGCTCCTTCACTTGAGGGAGCAGCGGGCTATGCAAGATGGATTCCACCTTATGTGCCAAATTGGTAATATCGTAGAAATTACCGGATAGACACGCTCGTCGGCGAACCGGCGCCGCCCCGCTATCTGGCGGCTGTGCTGTCCACCACGATGAAAAATTCCACATCGTCGTCGGTAGAGTTATGAAACTCGTGCTTCACATGACCGTGGTAGAAAAGCGATGCCCCTTGCGGCACGGTGAACCGTTGGTTGTCAACGACGACGTCGAGAATGCCACGACTCACAAAAAGGTATTCTTCAACGCCGTGATGGTGCGGCGGAAAGGAAACCTGCGATTTCGCAGGGAGGCTGTTCAAGGCAAAATCCACTGACCGATCAGGGAATAGTGGGGAAAGGGAGCGCCGTTCCAAGCCGGATTCGGGATCGCGGAAGATCGGCTGATCGACCGGATATAGCAGCGTCGGCGCTCGCGTATGGTAGCCACCGACGAGCACCGACAATCCGGTGCCCAGGCCCGCCGCCAGCTTGCCAAGCACGGTCGCCGTCGGGGTCGCAACTCCACGCTCGATCTTTGAAATCATCGCCCGACTGACCCCGCAGCGCTCACTGAGGGCATCGAGCGTAAAGCCCCGCTCCTTTCGCATACGGCGCAGATTATCTGCCAACAAAGGCCCGACGGACGTCGTCGAGAAATCCGGCCGAGTTTGCGGCCGGCGAAACAAAGCAACCATCGCTCCAACTTTCAAACAGGTCTATCAGCGAACCGAATCTCGGCGCACCAGCTCGCCGGCAGGCGATGTGTCGCCCTGACACTAGTGTATTCAGCCCGTTGAAGGGGTTCAATGCCTTGCCATCTCCCGTTAGGGGTGGTTTCCACGAGACGTCTTGCCCGTCGCGCGAGCGGCGAGAGCGTGATTGCGGGCGCCGGCCCAGAAGGTGACATCGTGAAGCGCGCCCTGGGGCGGCAGGGCTTTGCAGAAGCCGATTTGCACAAGGGGCGTTAGTGCTTGGCCGAACCCGGTGCTCCGGATATCCTCACAGCGGCCATCCTCGGCGAAGGATGTCATAGGCCTGGAGGTTCGCATAGGCGACGGTCAGGAGAGGCAGCGCGACGCCTGCTTGGCTCCCTCTTCGTAGCAAATCTCCGATAATATGCTCATGCTCGGTGCGGCCGCCCCGCGCCATGTCGCGCATCATGGAAGATGTGCCAGACGACAACTTGTCACTAAGGGTCGCGTGGGATTCCTCTACGAACTCAGGACGTGGCGCATAGCCAGCTTCTGACGCGACAAGGGAGCATTCCTCGAACATCGCGATCGCCAGATCCCAGCCAGCAGCCGTCGCGCAGATCGCGCCGACCGGCGCGCGCATCAAGCATGTGATGCCGGCGTAGGCTGAGAGGAAGGCGAATTTCTCCCACATGTCCTGCATGATCGACGCGCTCAACCGGGGTGAAAAGCCGCCCCGACCAAGGATGCCGTAGAGAGCCTGGGTCCGTGCCAACTGCACTTCGTCGCGTGCGCCAAGGGCAAAAAACTCGAGCGCGTTAAGGTGCTCAATGTGCCCCGCATCATTCAGCACAACGCCGATATGAGCCAGCCCCCCGAGCACTCTCGAACGCCCGAACCGGAGGTCAAGGGCATCAAGATGGCGCAGACCGTTCAGCAGCGGCAAGACGAGGCTGTCGGTTCCAACGGCCGGGGCGATGGCATCCATCGCGCCTTCAAGGTCATATGCTTTGCAAGCGAGGATCACGATGTCGAAAGGTCGATCCGCGCGGGACAACGTGGCTGCATTCAGTTGGACATCACCCTTCGGGCTGCGGATCACAAGCCCGTCTCGCATGATCTGCGCGGCCCGCTTCTCACGCACAAGGAATGTGACATCGCCTCCCGATGCCAGTACCCGACCTCCGTAATAGCCGCCGATACCACCGGCGCCGAGAATAAGTATCCGCATGACCATTTCCGCTTCGCGAAATCCGAGGGCCCTTGCAGCCCCCGGCACCTTAACGCAGCCTCAAAAAATCTACCATAGTAGAAATATCGCCGACAGCGGTGCATGCGTTCGCGTCATGTCGGCGCGAGCCCCTCGACCGGCCTGACTACCGCTCGGATCAGAAGTCCAACGCCGATCAATCCATTGACCGTGGTGCGATGCATCCTGCCCCGCAATCGCTAATTTGATGAGACCCGCCCAAATTCGGCCAAGTCCGCCCGGAGCCTTGGCACCGCGAAATCAATGAAAGCTCGAAGCTTCATCGGCATCACACCATGCGAGGTATGGATGACGTGGACCGGCAGTGGACCCAATTCAAACTCGGTCAAAACATAGCGCAGCTTTCCTGCGGCCACGGCCGAGGCAACGTCGTGCTCAAGGACGACCGTCACGCCAATACCATCAACGGCGGCATCGACGGCTGCGTCGGGTGACGAAACGGTCAACCTCGATGCATTCGCGATCGTAAAAGGCTGTCCGTCACCGGGGTTGCGGAAACGCCAGGGCGATAGGTTGGGGTTGTCAAACATGACGCAAGGATAATCGACAAGATCGTGCGGAGATTTTGGCTCCCCCAACTTCTCCAGCAGACCCTGGCTCGCGACCAGGACCGTGCGCAGGCTGCCGACTCGCGTGGCGACGAGGCTGCTGTCGCGCAGCGGCCCGATCCGGACGGCGACGTCAGCATGGGCATCGACGAGATCGACATTGCTGTCAGATTGCAGGAGCCGAACCTTAATCTCCGGGTAGGAGGCGAGAAATTTGTTGATGACGGGCAAGACGCGAAGTCGGGCGACTTGAACCGGCGTGGTGACGACGAGCTCGCCTCTCGGGGCCATAAACTCGCCGGCAGCGCGGCGCTGCTGCTCATCGACCTGTTCCAATATTTGTTTCGCCGAGGCGATGTAGTCGTTTCCAGCGTCGGTCAGCTGAAGTTTCCGCGTCGTCCTGATCAGCAACTTCGTGCCGACCAGCGCTTCGAGTGCGTTGACGTTTCGCGTTAGTGTCGCGACGGGAACACGCTGTTTTCTGGCAGCGGCGGACAAGCTCCCCTCCTCGATGGAGGACACCAGCATCGCCATAGCTTCTAAACGGTCCAAAGGGACGCCTGCCTTCCCGTGCGCACCATCAGCGCTCCGCCGAAACTTCTTCTAGCGCACCATCCATAAGGCGCGCCACTCCATCTCTCAACTTTTTGGTTAGATGTTGCGCATTTTCAGGACATTCCACAGCAAGCCGGCGAGGTGCAACTTCCGTCTCAGGCGAGGAGGCAATCCAATATGCGATCGGCTCCCGCTTGACTTGAAGTTTCCACCTCTAACCAACAGCAACTGGAGTGATTGAAATGAAGCTGAAAAACAAAGTGGCCTTTATCACCGGCGGCACTTCTGGAATCGGTCTGGAAACGGCGAAGCTCTTCCAAGCCGAGGGCGCCAATGTGGTCCTGGTGGGCTCAAATGAAGAGCGTCTGGCCGAAGCTGGCAAAGCTCTGGATGGCAAGGCTCTGCTGGTGCGGGCCGACATCCGCAAGGTGTCCGACATTGAGCGTGCGGTCGCGGAAGCCCGGGCGAAGTTCGGCCACATCGACGTCGTTTTCGCCAATGCCGGCGCTACGACCGTCGCCCCGCTCGAGGCCGTGAGCGAGGAATATCTCGCCGACAACATCGCCCTCAACTTCACCGGCACGTTCTTCACAATTCAGAAGACCGCGCCCGTCATGGCCGGTGGAGGCAGCATCATCGTCACCACGTCGTTTCTTAACACCATCGGGTTCGCGGGCCTGTCGATCCTCGCCGCGACAAAGGCTGCGACCCGTTCGCTCGTCCGCACCCTGGGCGCGGAACTGGCGCCCCGCGGCATCCGCGTGAACGCTCTCAGCCCGGGGGCCATCGCGACCCCGTTTTACGGGAAGATCGGCCTTCCGGACGCCGCGCTGTCGGAGGTCGCGGCCGGCGTCACGCAGAAGATCGGCCTGAAGCGCTTCGGTGAGGCGGCGGAGATCGCGAAGACCGCGCTCTTTCTGGCCAGTGACGATTCCTCCTACACCACCGGCACGGAGTTGGTCGTCGATGGCGGCCTGACCCAGTTCTAGCCATTCGTGTCGGGCGTCAGGCTCTGACCTCATCCCTACGGCTGTCGTCGCCATGGTCTCTCTATCGAAAGCCACCTCAATCTTATGTCCGCTCCTCGTTTGAAGTCCCCAATAGCGGCCAGTCCGCATCCGGCCCCTGTGCGGTAGGGTCCCTCGACGTTTCTCCCTTGGCCAATCAAGGCCAGGGAGAACTCACATGGGCCATTCTCAATTTGACGATGCCAGCCGCGAGCGTGCAGCTTGGAATGCCGGAAAGCATGTCGGCACCAAGCGTCCGCTCACCCAGAAACAGATCTGGGCAATTCGATTTTTCCTCGATCGCGAAAGACGCATTCGTGACCGTGCGCTGTTCGATCTGGCCATCGACAGCAAGCTGCGCGGCTGCGACCTGGTCAAGATCAGGATCCGTGACGTGGTCGCCGGTCCGGAGATCAGGACGCGCGCGATCGTCGTGCAGCAGAAGACGGGGCGGCCGGTCCAGTTCGAGATCACCAGCGACGTACGAGCGAGCATGCTGGCTTGGCTGGAACGGCGCGGCGGCACCGTTGAGGACTATGCCTTTCCGAGCCGCATCGATCATGCGCACCACATGAGCACAAGGCAGTATGCTCGCTTGGTCGACGAGTGGGTCACCGCGATCGGCCTACGCCAAGAGGAATATGGCACTCACTCGCTCCGTCGCACGAAGGCGTCCATGATCTACAAGGCGACGGGTAACATCCGCGCCATCCAGATCTTGCTCGGTCACTCCAAGATTGAGAACACGGTCCGATATCTTGGTGTCGACGTGGAGGACGCTCTGCTGCTGGCAGAGCGGACGGAAATCTGACGTTGGGCGGCCATCCGCGCTACCTCGGATGGCCGCTTTGACGCGCAGGATATGTTGCCTGGCCGTCGGTCCTGGGGTGGGAAACGGACTGGCAGGTTTCAGGCGATTCCGCGGGGCAAACTGCCTTACTTGGTCCGAGCGTCACCGGGGAGGGTCAGGCGGTAAGCCCCCAAATTTTCGTTGCGCGAATGAGGCTACTCACCCTTGGTCCATCAGTTTCATGACGCCAAGAATGGCAGAGGCGTCTTGAACCAAGGCGGCTCGGGCTGAAATAACCCCGGAGAAAGGGTGTCTTGCTTCGGCTTATAGAGGCGAGTTCCAAGCCGCCAGAGATTATCGATGTTCCGAAGGTAGGTCTCCACCTTAACGTCCGTATCGTTGATGATCCCCACCGTGTCAGTTTGGTGCGGCGACCCAAGCTCTCGATCGAATGTGCCGACCTCGGATGTCCAGCTATCAAATTCGAGGTTAGTCGCAATCTCCCCTATTGCCTCGCGATATTGCTCCAGCTCTGCCTCGTCACCGTGAAAGAAGAACTTCGCGGCGACGATGACGGAAAGGCAGCCCTTTCTTTCGCCAATGAACTGGACCGGGGAAAGCAGGCCAGCCATGTAGATGCGTTCGATAGCCGGAATGACGCGGGTGTCATGATCCTCATCCCAGATCACCGCGAAGTCGTGAATTTGGGGAGTTGCAAGCGGCTTACGAACCACGTCGAGCCATTCGACGCTACGTAGAACGGAATAGTGAGTACCGCGCCCAATGGAACCTACGGGTCCAGTTTCATCATGGAGGCAGGAAAACAAAGTCGAATAGACAGGCAGGCAAGCCATTCTCATCTCCGGGTCGGGGTCAAATGTCGCGGCTATCAACCGCTGCGAGGAAGCTTTCGGCTCCCGCGCCGTTCACGATGCAGAGATAGGGAGGACCAACCGCGTATTCAAGGCACCTCGGTGGCAGGCATCCGTTGAGATACGTGCCTTCCCAGGCAGCGGGTTCGTTCCACAGTCCCCAAGGCGCCGGAGCCAGAATAGTGAACGAGCTGCAGCTTTAGGGAGCCCGTCCACGAAGGTTGACTGGCAGAGATGGGATCGGGTCCAGAACGGCAGCTACACTGCATTCGCTACCGGATAGCGGACAGTCCGCTCCCGGCCCCGAAGCCGTCTGTCAGGAAAGCGCCCCCATCTCGGTCATTGCTCTGTCGACGGACACGGCCCAAAAGGCGACCTCAGCGGAGGGTGGGGCGCGGAATAGAGAACAGGTGCAGCGGGTGATCGACGGGGAAACCTATACATGTGTGATTTAACAAGGTCGGGCGGCCCCTGCGTGCGTGCCGCGTCGCAGCAGTCCGCTCTTCTGCAAAAAGACGTGGCCAAATAACCGGTGCACGCATAACGTTGCGAATAGGTAGTGGGGGAGATCTATTTGCCGGACGCCGCTTCTATTTCAGTCAAGGAAACACTTGCGCTGTTCGAAGGCGAATTCGCAGGGCTGAGCAACGGCGCCGCGCACGGGCAATATGCGTTCTGGCTCGGATCAGGTATATCGCGCGATCGTGTCGTCGGGCTCGACGGCGTCCTGGCAAAGCTCCTCGAATTCCTGCGTGCCCGTTCCACCGCGGCGGCAGCGTGCGGATACCGCTTGGCGCTCGAGAAGATCATCGGGATGGCCGCTCCCTCGGAAGACGAACGTGCGGGCATCGACCTCGCCCAGCCGGTATCGACCTGGCCAAGCCTGAAGAATATTCTCAAGCGCCTTTGGAATCAGTATTCGGCCGTGCTGTCGGTGGAAATACCGGGCGAGAAACTCGATTATTTGCTATGGGTTGGCCTCGACTTTCCCCACACTTTCGGCGCACAGTCCGCCGACGCAGAGCATCTGGCCATCGGCATGCTTGCCCTCGAAGGGGTCGTGACCGAACTCGCCACCGCCAATTGGGACGGCTTGCTCGAAGCGGCGATGCAGGAGCTCGGCTACGACGAGACTTTTTATCGGATCACCGTGACTGGCGAAGACCTCCGCAATCCGGCCGCGGCAGCCATTCTCTACAAGTTTCACGGCTGCGCCCTACGCGCGATCGCCGACGAGACTGGCTATCGCCCGCTGCTCGTCGCGCGTACCGCCCAGATCACCGGCTGGAAGAGCAGCGAGACCTTCAAGATCGTGCGCGATCAGCTTGGCGCCCTCGTTCAGCGCAGCCGAACGCTCATGATCGGCATGTCGGCGCAGGATGAAAACATCAAGCATCTCTTCGCCTCGATGAACGCCCAGAAAGGCTGGAAATGGACCGACCAGCCGACCCCGATCGTGTTTTCCGCGCAGGAACTCGGCGACGATCAGAAGAATGTTCTGATCGGAGCCTATAGTGAGGCCGACTACGAGGCGCACCGCGACGAGATCTGCAAAGCGGCGCGGCTCCAGGCATACGCCAAGCCGTTGCTGCTGGGGCTGCTTCTCCATGTTCTCGCTGCCAAGCTCGAGGTCCTGGCTAGCGATGCGCAGGCAGCCAATCTCGATCAACCGGCGCGGACCGCGATCGCCGAGGGGATAAGGGCTCTCCGCGACCGCGTGGCCGATGCCGGCGATGCCGACCGGCCTGCGCTTGCCCGCGCCATAGCGGCGGGGCTCGCTCGCGCCCGCCACCAATTGCAGAACGGCGTCAGCGCCGCAGGTGTCCAGACCTATTTCCCGCTCGACGGTGAACCGGTGCACCGCATGAAGAACAAGCTGGCCCTGAAAAGTTCAGGCCAGCGAGAAGCTGCCGTGGCCTTGGGCCTGATCGGAATAGAGGAACAGGCGGCGAATTGGGTCAGTTCGATCGACGACCCTGCGGATCCGCGAACCGGCGCCCTGCGGCTCACCTCGCCAAACGCCAGCACACGCATCTTTTTCGCCGCCAATGACGACACCGTCACCAGCCTGCTCGACGCGGGCGCCTTCGACGAGACGGATGACGATGCCGTGGTGATCTGCTCCGGGCGGGTCTCCGAGCGACAGCAGCGCAGTCCGAGTGGCGCCATGCGCAGCGGCGCCCTTGGGCCGCGCTACGTCGCATTCGGTCCGATGCTCGGCGGCGCTGCCGACCTCGACGAACTGCGCGACCGGTTTCGCGGCGAGGTGGGACTATGAGCACGGCGGACCGCGTCCTCGATATTCTCCTTCAAGAAGGTGGCTATCGCCAGCTTCCCAAGCCCTTCAAGATCGGCTCGATCTCCTTCGACTTCACGCATGCGCTCGTCGCGGGTGAACGAGCCAATGACCTCGTCATCGTCATCGAGCTCAAGGGCGATACCGTCGATGACGGGGTGACGCGTAAGGTTATGGCGCTTACGCGCGCTCTGGACGTGATGCGATCGAAACGGCCCGTGACCGCGGTTCTCACCTCCGGGCAACCGCGCGCCGACACCCTCCAGTCGATCAGCAAGGTGTGCCGTGTCCTGCCTGTCGGCGCGCCGACTGGACCTGACGCGATCAGCGCGGTGCGCGACTGGCTCGCCGTCTTGTTGCCGCTGACCCAGCCGCCTGCCGTCGACACGCTGCTCGATTGGGAAGCCGACCTGCGCGCCGCCACGGCGGCGTCCGCCACGGGCGAACTGATGGACGCCGTTATCAGCGCGGCGCCGCGCGGCAAGGAGGCGGTCGAAACGGTGCTTGCTGACGCGATCGCCGGCCCCGTCGATGCCGCCATCGGCGATGAAGGGGACGAGGAATGACTGGTGTTCGGCTGAAGAACCTCGTCGTCGAGAACTTTCGCAGCCTTCGCGGCAAGGTGGTCGTGCCGCTTGACGCCCAGGTGGTGCTGATCCACGGCACCAACGGTATGGGCAAGACGAGCGTGCTTTCCGCACTCGAGCTGGGGCTCACCGGCAAGATCGCGCATCTCGCGGCCGAGGGGCCGAGATACCAGTCATATCTCACCACGCTCGACACCGGCGGCGGCTCGATCTCGTTAACCACGACAGCCCCTCTCATCGACGGAGCGACCACCGCCGGCGCCCTCGCCTTTTCCGACAACACCTTTCTTCCCAATCCCCTGCTCGATGCCGACGAGGCCCGCTTCTTCGCGGAGCGATGCTATCTGCCGCAGGCCACTCTCGGGCGCCTGCTCGAAATCTATGACGACCAGAAAACCGGGACGACGTCGCCGCTGACCTTGTTCGTCAAAGAACTGCTCGGCCTCGATCCGCTCGACGCGTTGGTCGACGGCCTCGATCACGCTTTCAACGTCACGCGCGTACGGAAGCTTGTGCCGGACTATCGTCGCCTTGAGGCGCTCAAATCCTCGCTCGACGACGAGCGCCGCCGCAAGGACCAGGCGATCGACGAAGCGGCAAAGGCCGCTGGCGAACGGCTCACCCGCCTCAACGAAATCCTCTCCTCGATCATCGTCGACGACGCGGTGCTGGTGGTCAAGGAGACCACCGAAATGGGCTATCTCAAGGACAGGCTACAAGCCGCCCGAGACGGCGATCGTCAACTCATGGAGCTCACCCGCACACGCTCGGAATTGCGTGGGCTCCACGAACGATGGCGATCGCTGCCGTCGCAAGAATTAAGCCTCGACCAAGCTGGAAGGGAAAGGGCTGATCGGGCGGCGGGCGAAGTGCTCGCCACATGGCGGGCAGCGGGCGGCGATGCCCTCGAGACCGCGATCAACGCGGTCCGCGCCCATTTCTCCGACGTGCCCTCATTGGATAACGGCCCCGAGCAAGGCAGATCGGAGGCGCAGCGCCGCGCGCAAGCAGAAGCCGTGCGTTGCGAAAGACTGCTGTCGACTCACGCTACGGCGAGCGAAAGGGTCGCGACCTTGAATGCGACCGTGCAACGCGCTTCCACACGAATCGAGGAGCTCAACCGGGACCTTTCCGGTGCGGCTGAAGATGCAAAAACGCTCGCGAACGCACTCGCCGACATCGTTCCCCACATCGACGGCGAGATATGTCCGGTCTGCAGCCGCAACTACGCCGAGGTGAACGCCGGGTCGCTGTCGGCTCATGTCGCCGCCAAGATCGCATCCCTGACCAGCGAAGCCGGCCGTATCCAGTCGCTGGCGACGGCGCGGGCCGAAGAGAGTTCGCGTCTGGCTACCGCCCAGCGCGACCTGCTCAGCGCCGCAAACGGACAGCTTTCTGCCGAAGAGCTCGCCGAGCTCACCGTTCGCCGGGCCCAGATGACGGACCTGGCGCAACGCCTGTCCGACCTTCAGCAAACTGCCGCAGAAGGAAGCAGATTGATTGCCGATGCGGCCGCCGCCCGACAGGCGGTGATGACAGCCCGCCGGCGAGACGAGCAGTCGGTCACACTACTTCCCGAAATCGAGACCATGGTGCAGGCCGTTCTGCAAAATTCGACCAGCAGCTTCGAGAGCATCGATCGCGCGCTCGCCGAGGCCCTTAAGACTGTCGAGGAGCGCGTCACAGAGGCCGAGCGCGTCGCCGCCGTCAGGATTAGGGCCGGCTCGGAGCTCGACCTGCGTATCAACGACATCGCTCAGATAGCCATCCTGCGATCGGAACGCGATGAGACGCTGGCGCGCCTCCAGACCCTCGACACGGCATACAAGAAAATTGACGCTACGCGCGGATACGCGAAGAAGGTCTCCGAAGCCGCCGACAAAGTGCGCTCTGACATCGTCAAGAAGGTGTTCAACACATCACTCAACAGGGTTTGGCGCGATCTGTTCGTCAGGCTGGCCCCATCGGAGCAATTCGTACCCGCGTTTCGGCTTCCCATCGGCAGCGGCGGCAAGGTCGAGGCGGTGCTTGAAACGCTGCATCGCTCCGGCAAGGCGTCCGGCTCACCGGGAGCGATGCTCAGTCAGGGCAATCTCAACACCGCTGCGCTTACCCTTTTCCTCGCGCTTCATCTATCCGTTCCGGTTCGCATGCCTTGGCTGATACTCGACGACCCTGTCCAGTCGATGGACGATGTTCACATCGCGCAGTTCGCCGCGTTGCTCCGCTCGCTTTCAAAGGGCATGGATCGCCAGGTGGTGATCGCCGTGCACGAGCGCGCCCTATTCGACTATTTGACCCTTGAGCTCAGCCCCGCCTTTCCAGGGGATAGCCTGATAGCGGTCGAGATCACACGCAACTTCGATGGCGAAGCGGTCGCGACACCACGCGCATTCACCTTCGAGGACGATCGCGCCATCGCCGCCTAATGCACCAAACCACTAGGGTTGGTTCCACGACAGAACTCAAGCGTTTTACCGTGCGCCAGTTTCAGCCGATTAAGCGAAGATCACCAAACTTCCTAGAAGCAGCCGTTACTAAGGTCGGGAAATGGGTCAGTTTCGGCCTCGCACATTCATCAGCAATATGTCCGATTCTTGTTTGAAGACTCCAATAATGGACAGTCCGCTCCCGGCCCTTGCGCGGTACTGGCCCTTGACGTTTCTCCGTCGGCCAATCAAGGCCAAGGAGAAGTCACATGGGCCATTCCCAGTTTGATGATGCCAGCCGCGAGCGTGCAGCTTGGAATGCGGGAAAGCATGTCGGCACCAAGCGTCCGCTCACCCAGAAACAGATATGGGCCATTCGATTCTTCCTCGATCGCGAAAGACGCATTCGTGACCGTGCGCTGTTCGATCTGGCCATCGACAGCAAGCTTCGCGGCTGCGACCTCGCCAAGATCAGGATCCGTGATGTGGTCGCCGGTCCGGAGATCAGGACTCGCGCGATCGTCGTGCAACAGAAGACGGGGCGGCCGGTCCAGTTCGAGATCACCAGCGACGTACGAGCCAGCATGCTGGCTTGGCTGGAACGGCGCGGCGGCACCGTTGAGGACTATGCCTTTCCGAGCCGCATCGATCATGCGCACCGCATGAGCACAAGGCAGTATGCTCGCCTAGTCGACGAGTGGGTCACCGCGATCGGCCTACGCCAAGAGGAATATGGCACTCACTCGCTCCGTCGCACGAAGGCGTCCATGATCTACAAGGCGACGGGCAACATCCGCACCATCCAGATCCTGCTCGGTCACTCCAAGATTGAGAACACGGTCCGATATCTTGGTGTCGACGTGGAGGACGCTCTGCTGCTGGCAGAGCGGACGGAAATCTGACGTTGGGCGGCCATCCGAGGTAGCGTGGATGGCCGCTTTGACGCGCAGGATATGCTGCCTGCCTGTCGGTCTTTGGGTGGATAACTGACCGGCGGCTTGTAGTAGGCATGTCACTGTAAGCTGCCAGAGCGCTCGCTTCCTTTTTCCCACTGTTGCGTTAGGTTTGGTCATGCTCACCCTCAAACATCCAGAACTGATGTCTTTAGTCCACGGGTATCCTGGCGGGTTGTTGCCTGTCAGGCATCCCGAGAGCGGCAAGCTGTTGCTCGTCATCAAGGCTCAAAAAGAATACATCCTGGCTGCAAAGTTAAACGGTGGTTTCAGCTTCTACCTCGCCCCGCTTATGTCCACCTCAGGGCTTACCGTCGCATTGACGACGGCCTTCTTCGACGATGACGATGAGCCACTGGTCGTTCAGACGGGCATCTTCAATGACCCCGATGGCAAGGACATCCTCGAACTGCTCGCTTACGACGAACTCGATATCCACTTCCTGGACGAGCATAACCGGGAGTGGATGAGCTACCGGGCCACCCTTCGGGACGGCGGTAGCGTGATTGTCCAGCGCACGCCGATCAGCCTGCTAACCTACCCCGAGGAAACTGTGACGGGGATTTACGCCGCCCTGGCGGAGTGGTTCGGTAATAGGACGGCGGCAGACGACGACAGGGCCATAAAGGTGGTCTTCGAAGATGAACTCTTTCCTTCCGACATATTCATCTCGGACCTCCGTCCTGAGGCCCATGACTACCTAGGCAGCGCGGGACATTCGCTTTCCACGCTTGAGCGAGAAGATGCCGGTTATTTCCAAGAACGGGACATAATCCTCAATCTGAAAAGCGCCTTTAGAGGTCCCCAGATTGCTCTGAATCCAGTCCGCAGAGATACGGGTAAGGAACTCGTCGATGTGATGGCGGAAAACTCTACTCATCTGATTCTGATACAGGCCAAGGACAGTCCCAACACCGGGGTTAGCTTGGTCCGCACGCTGGATCGGAAGCGGCGTACCTCACAACACCAGATCGGGAAAGCCGTCAACCAGGCTAAGGGGGCGGCGAAATATGCGCGCGGACACGATATCCTCAAGCTTGCCGTCAAGGACAAAAACCTGGACGTTGACACAGCTGGAAAAAGTATTGTCAGCCTCATAATAGTACAGGAAATGTTCCTGGACCAAGGCGATAAATTCGTCGCTCGATACCGTGAGATGCAATGTATCGTAGATGTTTTCGTCATGCTGGACTACTCGGCTTTCACTCAGTTCTGCTACGAGTTCTCCACTGACCAAGGACTCATGGAAGCCCTGACTGCTTACAGCTCTGATATCGTTAAGAACGGCAAATGGATAGAGCCGCAGGCGTATGTAATCAATCACAGGATAAAGCGATTGGGCGGCTACTCAGGCAGTTCTGCGGAAACCGAGTGGCACCCACGCGATAGGCCAACCGGAAGGAAGGTTTAAAGGCGGCGCCAAGGTCCAACTGCGCAGCGTGCCCACAGCCAAGACCTCCCAGCCGTGCTCGCGGACACTGGCTGCTTTGAGGAATCGTAGGTGAAGCTGCTAATGACCGAGATGGGGTCGGGTGCAGAAGGTCGGCTACACTGCATCGCTACCGATAGCTGACAGTACGGAGACGGCCCCATACCGGGCGTTCAGATACGCACTTGGCAAGGTCTGCTTCTGGCGCTCGCGGATCACGCGATGGCGAAGACAGCCTCCACCGCTGCGGACGAATTCTGGGGAGCTGCGTAACGCCGATGATCGAAGCGGGATAGCTCCTGTGCCGCGACGCAGTGGCTTGTCTCTCCCAGGCTATAACGAACATTCCCAGTCCCAGAGGATGTGGAGGGTAGGCCTCTCGATGTCGTTGCCTACTTCTCGGCGTCAAGTGCCAGCTGAACCGCAGGCCTAGCCATGATCAGCGCGGCGTGCGCTACGATGCTGGGAAACGGCGAGAAATCGAAGCCGGTGAACGCTTCCCATCGCTGGATCACGAAAAGATAGGCGTCGGGGAGAGTGAAAGCCGAACCGGCCAGGAACGCCCGTCCATCAGCGAGTTCCTGCTCGATCAGCGCAAACCTGCGATTCAGGTGGGCTATGGTCGAGGCACGGGCCTCAGGTGTCAGCGCTCGATCGAACAGCCGCTCGAACGGCTTGTGCAACTCGGTGCTGATATAGGCCAAATAGCTGTTGACCCGTGCCCGCTCGATCGTGCCGGAAAGCGGCGCGATAGTGCCAGGCGCGTATCTGTCGGCGAGATACTGCGTAATCGCGGGGCCTTCGGTTAGAACCTCCCCGTCATCAAGCTCCAGCGCGGGTACGTAGCCCTTCGGATTGATCGCCAGGTAGTCGTTTCCAGACTCGGTTCGCTTGGTCACCGGATCGACGCGGTCGAGCGTAAAGGGCAGATCGAGTTCGCGCAGGACGATGTGCGGCGACAAAGAGCATGAGGAGGGAGAGTAGAACAGCTTCATTGGATCTACCTGCTATAGGGAGAGTAGGCGCGGCGACGCGGATCTCCTCAGCCGCTCGGGCCAAGGCTTCCACTCGCGCTCGGTCGATCTGAGACTGCTGCATCCGCTCTGAGCGACGCCTCTGCGATGACGGTCCATCTCAATCTGGCCTTCCTGCAAGGTCGGCGAACACCAGCGCTTGGCGCCATCCGGCAGGGCTCGTCTTCATGGCCTGGCGGAACGCGTCGGCCATCGTCTCTGCCAGCCACGCCGCGTCCAGCCCCCCGAGATCAACCGCCGCCAGCCCCACATCCGCCGCCAGCGCGGCAGCCACCATCTTCGCCTCCGCGTCGTCGCCGGCGAGAAACACCTGTGCTCCTACCTCCGTCAGCCGCTCGGGATTCTCCCTCAGCAATCGCATCACCACAGTATTGAAAGCCTTTACAACGCGCGCCCGAGGTGCGGCTGCCTGCAGCTGCTCGGCGAAGCTTGGTCCCTGGGGACGCGGTGAGGCGTAATCGCCGACCGGACCGGGCTCTCGGTTGTTCGGGTCAAGTACGATCTTCCCGGCGAGCATGTCCGGGTTGGCAGGCATCACGCCGCGCGGCGTCCACAATACAACCTCGCCGAACGCCGCAGCCTGTTCCTGTGTTGTCGCTCTCGCACCGGCAAGCCCCATAACCGCCTCCGCCGCCCGAGCCGGGTCGCGCGAGCCGAAGGCCACTTCGTGACCCACCCGCGCCCAGATGGTCCCTAAGGTCTGTCCCACGGGCCCAATACCCACAATTCCAATGCGCATCATCGTTCTCCTACTTCTGATACTCCGAAGGTAAGGGCGCCGCGCCATGCAGGGGAGGACAACTGATGTTGCGATTGAACCAACCAAATGTATTGAATGAAGCATGGACACTCTGCGCGCCGCCGTTGTCGTTCTCCGTGTTGCCGAGGCCGGCTCCTTCGCCGGGGCCGCGCGCGAGCTCGGCGTGACCCCGGCCGCCGTTGCCCGCCTCGTCGGACGCTTTGAGGCCACGCACGGTGCGCGCCTGTTCCGCCGCTCGACCCGCGCGCTCTCTCTCACACCCGACGGCGAGCGCTTCCTCGCCGAGGTCCGAGGCCCAGCCCTCGCACTCGCCGCTGCCGCCGGCCGTCTCGGCGCACCGGTAGGGGTCGCGGGTACGGTGCGCGTGACCGCCGCCGCCTCCCTCGCTCCGACCCTGCTGCACGCCTTGGCCTCGCTCCTGGAGCTGTACCCCTCCCTGCGCGTGGAGTTGGCCCTCGATGACCACTTGGCCGACCTGGGCGGCGGCCGCTGGGATCTCGCGGTGCGGATTGCGCCCCGTATCGCCGACGCCAGCCTCCTCGCCCGGCGCCTTGCGCCGTTGCCGCTCGTGACCCTTGCCGCGCCCGCCTATCTCGCGAGGCACGGGATGCCTCTAACGCCCGATGATCTCCCAAAGCACCGGCTTGTCGGCCTGCGTCTTCCTGCGACGGGACGGATGATGCCGTGGCTGTTCCGCGCACCGGGCGGCACGCGCCGCATCCAACCCGACTTCGCACTGACCGTGGACGGTTCGGATGCCCTGCGCGCAGCAACAGTGCTTGGGGCCGGGATCGGGCAGGCTGGCTCGGAGGGAACGGCCGCGCTCATCGGCTCGGGCGTTCTCGTGAGGGTACTCGACGCCTACGCACCGCCTCCTTGGGCCGTGTGGATGTTGCGCGCGCCGGGTCCTGCAGGCTCGGCGCTTGCCGCAGTCATGGCCGCGTTCGCCGCGGCGTTTCGGCGGAAGGAGAAATGACGACAAAGGCGATGGGCCGTGCCGGATGGCCGCCTCTCACGGGCTTGGCTGTGTTGTTAAGTTTTTTGGTCCTGACGAACCTGTTGCCCCGTTTGGTCTGTTGATCAAGTTCCGCTTCTGGCGGCTGAGCCGAATGACCGCTCTTGGCGCATCCCCTCACTAACGCGCCGGGATACGCCCGATAGTGGCTTTGCTGACCCCCATGATCCGCGCGATCTGGCGCACGCCCTCACCATCCGCCCTCAGCCGAGCGACGTAGGCTTGCTGGTCGGGCGAAAGCTTCGGCTTGCGCCCGAACTTGATCCCACGGGCCTTTGCCCGCACGCGCCCTTCGCCCGTCCGCGAGCGAATGAGTTCCCGCTCAAATTCTGCCAGCCCCCCCAAGATCGTGAGCATCAAGCGGCCATGAGGGGTCGTTGTATCCGCCCAGGCATCCGAGATGGATCGGAAAGCGGCACCTCGCTCGCTCACTTCGGCGAGAACGTTGAGCAGGTCCCGTGTCGAACGGGCTAGGCGGTCAAGGCGAGCAACAATCAGGACGTCGCCGCCCTTGAGCTTGGCGAGGCATTTGCGAAGTTCGCGCCGCTCGGTCTTTGCACCGCTGGCGGTCTCGGAGAAGATCGTTTGGCATCCGGCTGATTTGAGGTGTTCGATCTGGGCTTCTAAAGACTGACCATCTGTCGATACACGTGCATAGCCGAAAATCATGCGTTACTTATAAGACTAGAATATGAGACACGCAAGTAATTGATATCGTTGAGCCCGGTACGTGTCTCATAATTTTAGAAATATGAGAAATATGCGGATCAATAATCTTCGGTGTTCGAAACATCACGCCTCTCTGAACGTGGATTGCGGAGGACAAGGACCTGTCTGTTAGATATAGAGATGTGACCGGCGATGCGCTTTATTAGGCGAAAATTAAGCTCTTAAAGCGGGCCGTCTTCCAACTGCATAAGGTTCAGGTTTTTTGTTATCTCGGCCCCCGCCTTCTTTAAATCACCCAGGTATTTGGCTGCGGCCTGCGCGGGTGTGAGCAAAGACGCAATGAAAGTGATGTTGATGCATCCGCGTACGCGGCCATTGTCGTAAATGGGAATCGCGATCGAGCCGGTTTCCTGAATAAGTCCGCCGTGGCGCTCGCCGTATCCGACGCTGAGAGTGTGGTTCACGATCTGCTCAATATCCCGGGGATTTTCCGCCTTGTTAGAAGCGGTATCTGGATGACACAGAATCGATGTAATCGCTGCACGTTCCCTAGGGGGACAAAAAGCGAGATAGGCACGGCCTGTTGCGGACCCAAGAATGGGTAGCTTGAGGCCGATGGAAGCGCGATCGATGGTCCAAGGACTATTCTGCCGGGTGGTTTCTCGGAGGTACATTGCACCATTCCAATAGGTCGCGAGGTCAGTCGGCCAGATTATCTGGCGCTGAAGCGACTGGATGATGGGGCTGGCAATATCGGCGACCCAGTGCTCCTCATCGAACCCGATGCTGAGTGAGCGGACTAAATGCGTAAGCTGGTAGCCTGGAGAATGGTCCGCCAGGCGGACATAGCCGAGCGAACAAAGTGCTTCTAGAATGCGGTACAGCGCCGGGCGAGAAATCCCGGTTCGGCTCTGCAGCTCAGAAATCGTATGGGGCCCGGTATAGGAATTCATGCACCTCAAGACCGATAAGCTTCTAGTTACGGCGCGCATGGCGATCTCATCGAGCATTGTGAACATGTAAATCGAGAGTTACTTACTAATAACTATCTATATGTAAATTAAAGCATCAGGTGCGTCTGAAGCGTCATGTCTTGGCGCCGATTGCAACGTTGAGTGGATAGCTGCCCCTCGTCAACACGCGTCCAAAATCGATGTTGCGATGCATCATTATTATGTCGTTAGTTGAAATAAGCGACACGTATCCCTGGCATATCGTCTTTTTGATACCCCGGTCATAGCGATTTATCCACCCTCAGGTTCATTGTCATTGGCGACCCCTCTGATGTACAGCCACCTTTCATTCTGTCCGCCTAGCGGACAGGGCAGCTCTCGGTCCTTGCATCCGGCGCATGACACGATGACGATCCAGAAACACCGGTGCGCCAGCACTGAAAGATATAACGGCCGACAATCAATGGGCCGACGATGGGGAGAGACATGAATAGATTCGCAAATGTCGTGCGGCTAGCGGCAGTGGGAATTGCTACCTTTGCCCTGTCGTTGGGGTCCGTTCATGCGGACGCTCTTATACCGGTCAAGGTCGGATACATCCCATCCGCAAGCGCAGCTCCTCTGATGAGCCCGATTGCTGAGAGCGTCTTCAAGAAGCACGGCCTCAAGCTTGAGTTGGTCCAGGTGAATTCGGGCGCCGCTGCCGTACCGCTACTGCTGAACGGCCAACTCGATTTCACGATCTCGGATCCGGCAGCCGTCCTGCTCGCGGTCAAGCAAGGCGTTCCGGTAGGGATCGCCGCCGGTCTCGTGGTCTGTCCGCCTGAGGCGGCAAAGGACTACACTGCGGTGATCGTCCGGGCTGATAGCCCGATCAAGACTGCAAAGGATCTGTCCGGCAAGACGGTCGGCATCTTCGGCCTGAACGGGCTTGCCCACGTTCTCACTTTGGCAGCCATCGACAATCTGGGCGGCACTTCCGCCGACGTGAAGTTTGCGTCTGTTCCCCTCCCTCAAACGGTGCAGGCTGTCGAGAGCGGCACCGTCGATGCCGGCTTCATCGTCGAGCCGTTCCTGACCCCGGCCGTCGAGGCCGGGAAGGTCCGGATCCTCTTCAACCCCTATGCCGCGGCGCAACCAGGGACGCCGCAGGCCCTGTACATCGCCTCGCGCAATATCGTTAAGACCAAGCCTGAGCTCTTCAACAAGTTCGTCGCCGCCGCCAATGAGCTCAATCAGGCCATGGTCAAAAACCCGGCCGATTTGGTCGCTGGCCTCAAGGCGCTCGGCACTGTCCCTGACGACGTCATGGGCAAAATGCGCATGCCGAACTTTCCAGCCACGGAGAAGGAGGCGCTTGCTGGCCTGCAGGGCGTGATCGACTACATGGTGAAGTACAAGGTTCTCCAGGAGCCGATCGCCATCGACAAGGTCGTCCTGTCGACCGCGAAGCCGTGAGCCCGCGAACTAGGATGGCGCGCTCGGGCATCAACCTGCTGCTGAGGGAGCGATTTGTTCCCGAAACGCTAGCCACCGTGGCGATCCTGATCGCCATGGAAGCCGCGAGCCGGCTCGGCGTGTGGGATCCGCGCACCATTCCCCCCATCAGCCGGATCTTGGCCGAGCTCGCTACTTTGGTTCAGAGCCGCCCATTTTGGGCCGCTATGGGCGAGACCATGTATCAATGGGTGCTCGGCCTGCTGATTTCCATCTGCTGCGGCGTCACCATCGGTATTGTGGTCGCCGCCAGCTCGTTCGGCTTCCGCTCGACCCAGTTCGTCATCGACTTCCTGCGCACTATTCCGCCGGTGATGCTGGTACCGCTGGGTCTCCTGCTGTTCGGGCCCACACTCCCCATGGCCCTCATCCTCATCATTCACGGTTGCACGTGGCTGATCGTGCTCCAGACCATCCAGGGGCTGCGTCAGTTGGAGCCGGGGGTGCAGGATACCGCGCGGTCGTTCCGGCTGAACTGGTGGTGCCGCACCGCATACGTGGTGCTCCCGAGTGCTGCCCCCTTCATTGCCACTGGGGTGCGCATCTCGGCCACCATCAGCCTGCTATTGGCGGTGGGCGCCGAGGTCATCGGGGGCGCGCCGGGCCTCGGCAATGCCATCGCGCTGGCCCAGCAGGGGACGCGTATCGATCGGCTCTACGCCCTCATCACCGTCTGCGCCCTGTTGGGCGTGGTGATCAATGTGTGCTGCCAGATGCTGGAGCGTTCGCTGTTGTCCTGGCACCCCTCACATCGCGAGGCGTCGATATGATGCGGCGTCTGCGACGGGTCGCGGTGGAGCTTTGGCTCCCGATTGTCCTGGTGGCGCTCTGGTGGACCATCAGTGCGTCCTACAATTCTCTGTATTTCCCGTCCCTCCAGACGATCATGGATGCGTTCGCGCGCGCCTGGGTGTTCGGCGGAATCGTCACGCATCTGATACCGACCCTGCTGAACCTCTGGGTGGGGTTGATGATCGGCGTCGCGCTGGGCATTTCGGCGGGTCTCGCCATCGGTTCGATCACCCTGCTGCGGCGGGCACTGTTCCCCACCGTCGAATTCCTGCGCGCGATTCCCGCCGTCGCGCTCGTCCCTCTGTTCATCGTGATCATCGGGATCGGCGCGAAGGTGTCGATCGCCATCGTCGCCATCACCTCGTTCTGGCCGGTGCTTCTGAACACGGTGGATGGTGTGCGCGGCATCGACAAGACGGTTCATGACATCGCCAAGTCATTCAAGATCACGCGCCTAATGGTGCTGCGCGAGATCATACTGCCGGCGGCATCGCCGCAGATCATGGTGGGCATCCGGCTCGCTATTCCGCTTTCGATCAGCCTGCTGGTCTTCGCCGAGATGGTGGCGTCGACGCGCGGCGTCGGTTTCTTCGTGTTCTCCGCGCAGCAAAGCTTCGCGATCGCCGACATGTGGTCGGGAATGGTCCTGCTGGGCGTGGTCGGATACCTGCTGACCGTGGCCTTTCGCATGTTCGAAGGCTGGGTGCTGTGGTGGAGCGTTGAAAGAAACGGGGGCGGCGATGCTGGATCTCAATAGGCAACACAAGCACCTGACATTGCCAAGTATCGGCCGGATGAGCGTCAAAAAGCTGGGCGTGCGCTTCGGCAGCTACACAGTGATCGAAGACCTGTCGTTCGACGTCGAGCCCGGCAAAATCACCTGTATCGTGGGTCCCTCTGGCGCCGGAAAGACGACGCTGATGCGCTGCCTCGGTGGCCTTCTCGCGCCGACGACCGGCCAAATCCTTATCGACGACGTGGCGGTCGAAGGACCACCGCTTCAGCTCGCGCCGGTCTTCCAGGACTACAGCCGCTCCCTGCTGCCCTGGATGAATGTCGAGAAGAACGTGACGCTGCCGCTGCGCAGCCAGGGGATCGGCACCCGGGAATGCCGCGAGCGCGCCACAGAGGCGCTTGACGGCGTCGGGCTGCACGGCGTGGGGCATAAATATCCCTGGCAGCTCTCCGGCGGCATGCAGCAGCGAGTCGCCATCGCCCGCGCGCTCGCCTATGGGCCGGAAATCCTGCTGATGGACGAGCCCTTCGCCTCGGTAGACCCACAGACACGCTCCGACCTCGAAGACCTCGTGCTCAAAGTCCGCGAGCGGTTCGGCGTGACGGTCGTGCTGGTGACCCACGACATGGATGAGGCGATCTACCTCGGCGACACCGTCGTTGTGCTGGGTGGAAAGCCGACGCACGTGGTGGAGGTCATTCCAATCGATCTTCCTGCGCCGCGTGATCAGCTCGTAACGCGCGCTGATCACCGTTTCGCGGATTTGCGCGCGCATATTTTCCGTCTCGTCCGCCCGCCCCGCAATCCTTCCACCTGTCCCTGAGGGATTGCCGTCATCCTCGCCCCACGGCGCGTCACGACCGCATTCGGCCCCAATGCCGGAGCCAGGAAACTCACAGATCACACTTTCATTTTCAGCAAGCAGGAACACTCACATGAGACTCCTCTCCTATCGCACCGCGACTGGCTTCCGCGCCGGGCTCCGTGTCGGCGATTCCATCGTGGACCTGCAGAAGGCGGCTGCCGCGCACGGGTTCGACATCGCGCCGGGCATGCGCGCATTCCTGTCACGCGAGGACTGGCGCCAGATTGCCACGTTGGCGAGCGAGCGCCATCCGCAGAGCGCGACCCTTCCCTATTCGCGCGACGTGATCGGGCCGGTCATCCCCGATCCACAGAAGATCATCTTCGCCGGTGCCAACACGCGGTCTCATATGGCGGAGGCCGCCAAATTCACCAATGCCGCACCGCCTCGCCGGCCGATGGTGACGTCGAAGACGATCAACGCCATCAACGGGCCCTACGACCCCATCGTTCAGCCTGCCGGCACTTCGAAGCTCGATTATGAGGCCGAGTTGTGCGTGATCGTCGGCGCGCGGTCGCGGCGGGTCGCCGAGGGGGAGGTCAAGCACATCATCGCCGGCTACACCGTTTCCAACGACGTTTCGGACCGGGAATACCAATTGTCCGAATGGGAGGAAAATGGGTTCTACCGGACGCACTTTCTCGGCAAATCCTTCGACGGTTTCGCTCCTTGCGGGCCGGAAATGGTGACCCCTGACGAATTCGGCGAATTGGGGCCGCAGATCGTTACGTGCCACGTGAACGGCGTCCTCAAGCAGAACGGCCCTCTGACCGATCTTTATTTTTCGGTGGAGCAGGTTCTCAGCCATCTTTCCATCGGGCTCACGTTAGAGCCCGGCGACATGGTGTTGATGGGGTCTCCGGCCGGGGTGGCCTATTTCGAAGATCCGCAGGGCTGGGCGAAGCCTGGCGATACGGTTCGGTGCGCGATCGAGGGGATCGGCTACATCGAAAATCCCATCATTGAGGATAACGCTGCACCGTTTTCGTTGAAGGAAGCCCGCAAACTCGAATACGCCGGCAAATGAAACGTGAGGTAAAAGCTTCATCTCGTCATCCATCGGCACTCCGGGAGCCTTAGTCTATGAGAAACGGTCAGATCATATTCGATCTCGTGGTCCACATACATAATTTCCTGAACGAGAACTTCGCGACGAAGACGGGGCGTATTGTCCAGCCTTGGAAATACGATCACGTCAAGATGCTCAAGGAGGGGGTGGAGCCCATTCCCTCCTATGAGAAGCTCTACAGCACGCCGCCGAATGCGCAGGATGTCTATAATCGAATCTTCGGCGGCAATTCGCAGATCGACTTCGCGATGGTGCAGGCGGTTCCGCTATTCGACCTGTTCCGAGAAGCCCCTGAGGTCAATATCCGGCGCGTTCACGAACTCGCGCAGATGGACACCGAGCGTTTCATCTTCTGCGGCGCGACTGACCCGCGCATCCGGGGTATCGATCGGGCCGTCGAAGACGTGCGCTATCAAATCCGGGAATTGGGAGCGCGCTCCATCAAGCTCTACACGGCACATCCGTCGGGAAATGCATGGCGCATGGACGATCGTTTCGTGGCCTATCCGATCTATGAAGAAATGCTTCGGAACGGCGTGAACCTTGTGCAGGTCCACAAGGGCGATCCGCAGGGCATGGAGCAACTGGATGATCTTCATCCGCGCGACGTGCATCAGGCCGCGCTCGACTTTCCCGCGATGAACTTCATCGTCCACCACCTCGCCTTCCCTTTCGAGGATGCCGCGATCGATCTCGGCGCTAGGCATCCGAATGTGTACCTGGCGATGTCGACGTGGATCAACATGATCAAGACCGCGCCGATGGAGACCGCGATGCGGATGGGCAAGCTGCTGCGGTGGTGCAGCCCAGAAAAGGTTCTCTGGGGTAGTGAATCGCCCATATGGCCGAGGGCACAGCACCTGCTTGACCTGAGCTGGGACTTCCAGATTCCCGAAGACCTGCGCCGCGGCTGGGGCTTTCCCGAAATCACCGACGAAGACCGACAGCTAATGTTCGGCGGCAACATGATGCGACTGCTAGGTATGGACGAGATGAAGACCAAGGAAGCCGTCAGGGCGCGGACCAGATCAAAAGTGAGCGCTTGATCCATTCGAACAGAGGAAAAGGCCGATGCTTCATCTCGAAGATGTCCGGCAATTCGTCGCCAACCACGTGTCATCGGCCCTGGCGAACCATCTCGGGGGTGTGGAGGTTCTCGAAGTGGTGGATGATCGGATCCGCCTGCGCATGACTCACAGCTGCCGCACCTGCTACTTCCGCCAAGGCTGCATCGACAATCTTGTCATCCCCGAGCTGCACGAGGCTTATGGCAGCGACATAAAAATCGTTGTCAGATAGCGGTTCAGCCTCGGCACGGTGCAGCCAGTTAAATGCCAGTGCATCGTAACCTGCGCGGAGGCTATGGCATCACGGGACCGGCGATGGGTAGAGGTGGCCGGCCTTGTCCTCGTGCGTCAGCGGCCAGGATCCGCGAAGGGCGTCATGTTCATCACAATCGAGGATGAGACCGGGGTCGCAAATCTCGTGGTCTGGCAGCGGGTGTTTGAAGCGCATCGGCGCACCGTGCTCGGCGCCGGCATGATGGGTGTGAAAGGGCGCATCCAACGAGAGGGCGAGGTCACGCACCTCATCGCCCACCACCTCACCGACCTTTCTACGGAGCTAGCGAGCGTAGGTTCGAGGGAGGGGAGCTTTCCCCTCCCTCACGGGCGAGGTGATGAATTTCATCACGGCTCGCCAACCCCGGACCCTCGCGGCACCCCAAGAGGTCCGATCCCGCGAAACATTGTCGACCCCTACGGCCACATCGACGAGATCAGGGTGAAGACCCGCGACTTCCGGTAGTCTTCCGCCGCTATAACGCTTCCGCGGTTGCCTTCGGCTTGCGCCCCCGCTTGACGGGCTCAGGTACAGGCTGGCGACGCTGCTGGCCGAGACCCATGTCTTTCGCGAGCTGCGACCGCGCTGCGGCGTATGCAGGAGCTACCATGGGGTAGTCGGCAGGAAGGCCCCATTTCGTGCGGTATTCCTCCGGTGACATGGAGTAGGCCGTCCGAAGATGGCGCTTCAGCGACTTGAACTTTTTGCCATCTTCGAGGCAGATCAGAAAGTCGGGGGTCACTGATTTGCGCACAGACACGGCAGGGGCCTGGGGTTCGGCAGCAGGCGCAGCAGGCTTCGAAAGGCCCGCGAGGGCGGAGTAAACGCTCGAAATGAGAGCGGTCAGGTCGGCCTTGGAGACGGAGTTGTTGCTCACATACGCGGCGACAATCCCTGCCGACAGTTCAATGGCGTCAGTCGAAATCTTCGCTTCAATATCTTTGTTCATCACGTCACCTAGACATTTTAGACTACGGCCTATGCTGAATTGCGCGGTCGCTGATAGCAACATTATATTGCGAGCGACAACGCGACGGAACTTCGGTTCTAATTGGAACGAGGAAGGGAACTGCGAAGCAGAAAAGTAAAGGTCCGCCGGCCCATATCCATATTAGAGCCCTAAAGCCCCCGGCATTCCAGTCATCGGCCGTTTCCAGATACCGCCGCCTAATCCTTGCAACCCTTCCTTGTGGGCGATACGTTTCGGCGATTCGGGAGGGATAAAATGATCGATTTCGACGTATCGAGTGCCGGCCAACGAACTTATGCAAAAATTATCAGCCTGATGGACGGTGGCTTCCTGGAGGTTACCGGAACCCCGTTGCAAGACTATTCAGATCTCGCAATCGATGAGAGATTCCGAAAGAAGCTAAATCACTATTTGAACGAAATTCGAAACAACAAATCGGCCTCGTCTAAACTGACTTCTGAACTCACGGAGGTTTCTCAAACCCAGCCGATCTTGGCCGAAATGATCAGCGATGGTTTGCTTTCGGAGAAATCGATAGCCTCGGAAAATCGCGAGATTATCTTGCCTCCCGATATCGATGACGTTTCCCCGAATCTGTTCAAATCCGCCTGCTATGCCGAGGCAAAATCTGTGACGGCCAAGGGCGGAATAGACAGTCCTCTCAACGAGTTCCTGCGAGGCGTGATCAACAGGGTCGGTGTCTCCATGGGTTGGAATAGAAGGATGAATATCGGAGCGAATCGGCATTTCCCCCGCATGGCTCAATGGTTGCGTGAGCTTGAGGCCGAAACCCATTGGGAGACTGGAATTGGATTCTGGCTGCTGAATGTCAGCGGAACGGGGCGTGTCCGAGAGTTTCCGATCGATCCTAGTACGTTGAAGATTAGAATTGACCCCGCGCACTTATAATTTGGATACGCTTTAGCCGTAGAGCCGGGCACTAAACCCGCCCGGCTCTACGGCTAGAATTCGACTAACTGAGATTTATTTAGCCATCCTCCTGCCCCGGAGCAGTGTCAGCCGCGCGCGAAGAGCCGGCCGCCTAAGATTCCGATTTCTTTGGGAGAGCAGGAAGTCGGTCGAAATCAACCATCAGGACGCTTGTCCTTTCGTTGTTTAGCCCCCCTATCCTCAGCTGTCGAACGTTGTGTGACGCCGTCTTACCGGGCATTAAGATCCCCCTTTTCTTGAGTTCGCTCAAAACCGCATCCTCATCAGCGGCACCAACGATTTCCTCTAAGCGAGCCCGAAAAACAGCAAGAACTCGGATCCCACCAACAGAACGGCGAACACCAAATACAGTACCTGCGAGCTTGGGCGAGACGGCTTTCGTGGATTCCACCAGCGGGAAAAGCTGCTCGTCCAACGCGGAAGTGGCCAACCAATCGACAAGGTCATCCGTTGCACAGGAGACAGGTCGCACGAGTAACCAAGCGTCCCGATATACCTTGGCGATCGATTCGTGCGCTTCCTTCTTGGACCAGGGCCCAACACCATAATCGGCGGAAAGCGCTGCAGCTGCATATACGACAGCAAATTTGTTTGCAAAGCGAAGCGCATATGGATTTTGAGTCACCACCTCCCTGCGCATGAACCTATTCGTATACTTCTCTAATTTATGCGCAAGCTCGCCGTCGTGAACTAATTCCTTCAGAAATGCACGGATCGGAGTTCCATATTGCTGTTCAATGTCTTTCTCCAATTTCTCGGCGATGGCGCGGTGCTTGGACATATCGGGCTCTCGATCGAAAATGCCCCCTTCCATCTGCTCAGGGACGGGTATGCCAATTAGGCGCACCGTCTCTCCGCCTTTTCGCTCCTTTATCCCATCTAACGGCTTTTCGCCCGACGACATACCAAACATTAGGTATTCGACATTGCGCAGGCCTGGTAGCATCGAGGTCACCGACTTAGACCGTTGCTTGCCCTTTCCCCCTCCAGCAAAGTATGCAAGATCGGATTGATATTGTTCCATTTTTTGCCCACTCAGGCCTAAGCGACCAATCTCATCCAAGATCAGCAGCCCGTCGTTGCTGCGCGCAGCGGATTCTTCCAAATGCCGATTGGTTTGAGAATGGGTATCAATTTGGGGGCGAGAGGCGGCAGACCAGACAGACAGAGCTGCCAATGCACAGGTGGTCTTTCCGGTCGTCGTCTTGCCGTACATATGAAAAATCGCGCCTTCGCTTAGCGCCGACGATCGGAGAAGGGGCCCCGCAAATCCCAGAGCAACCGAGAAAAGAAGATAACTTGATCGAGAGATGGGATGAGACACTGCTTCCCGCCAGCGCTCCAGGCTACCCCGTACATGCTTCTTGACATCCACCATCTCGGAAAAGCGAATATTGGTCTCTTTGCCCACAGAGCCATCCGGTAGGAGGAAGGTATCCGGGTTGTCGCCCTTCCAGCCGATAAGCTGGGTAAGCTCGATTACAGGTCGCCCACTCCAGGCAAACACGGCCTGCAACTCACGCAAAACATCATCCGGCGCCGCATCGATACCGATGGATAAGAGAAAATCGCGTGCAGAGCTCAGTTTCGCCGACCACTCATTGTTCAGGCGCGTCTTTGTCTGGGCGCCCGCCTTGTCCTTTATCTCGACTTCAACGAAGCACTTTCCGCTATCAATGTCTTTGCAGAAGGCCACGGGTTTGAGCCACTTCTTCCAGCTGTGATTCATGTTCGAGATTTCCTAGCTGATGTGAGACGGGGCTGTCTCACTTGGAGGCACAATTTCTCAACTGCGCGACGGCCTATAGCGCGCTTGTAGTGTGTCACTATGTTTTCAGAGATTGAGCCTCTAGAGCACCTAACTCGCTATCCAGACGGCATTTCAAAGGGTTTTACTCGAATATCGCGTTTACATTTCTACGAGGCAGCCATTATTGATTGAGAGGCCTATTAGCTGGATCCTCTGATTTGTTGTCTGACCTAAGAGCCAGTTATCAGCTTCAATTTGGTATGGTTTTTCGAGGGAGCCTTTGTAGATTTTCTTCTGGCCCTCTTTCTTTGTGCGCGAGAATAGTTTGCGCTTAATCACGTAGCCTACGCTCATGCCAACATCAGAGTGATTACGCTCTTCTATTTTCGTGGGGAAGCGCGTTGTTTCTGTAGGCTCGAGCTTCAGTGCCTTCTTCAGTTCCTTGGCACTGGTACCGGTTACAACGGCATGCAGATGGGGTTGCCAGTAGACATCGTCGCCTCGCTTTTCCAAGCTGACATCAACTGCCATAATCCCTTTCACACTCCGCAGAGTGTCTAAGCGACGGGTCATCCATGCATGGAGCGTTGCCGGCTTGCTTTCGAACAGATGGCCTACTTCCTTTCGCCATTTATCTCGAACAACAGTGATGAAGAAAACGGGCTGGTCGTTGCTCGACAGGAAAGGAGTGAGCAATAACATATGTTTCGCTCGCTCGAGCCGGGAGGCGTGATGGCAAGCCGCTGGGCATAGCTCGGTAGCTAAACATACCCTGTCTGCATGACACTTTTCCAACTGCTGAACGTCAAAAGCGGTGGGATTGATCTTGAGCATGCGGCCGACCATTCGTTGATTGCGCTCTATGCATTCCAAGTTCGTCTCGAAGCCGGTTACTCCAATCTCTTGTAGATCTTTGTCCAGCCTCTTTTCATTTCCGAATATGGAAAGAGAGAAGAGCGGGCGCTGAGGTCGCTCGAAACGTACGGGGCGAGGTGTCGGGATTTCGCGCTTGCGGACCGTCATATCGCCTCCTTGCCGAAAAGTGCTTCAATCTCAGATGCGCGCCATGCCACTGCGCGCGAGCCCAATTGAATCGACTTTGGGAAACGTCCTTCTTGAATTCCCCGGTACCAAGCCGCCCTTGAAACGGGGATTGGGCCGGTGGGAGCGAGAATATCTTTTAGGCGAACGAGACGCTCCCCTTTGCACCAACTCAAAAGATCGACGCCGTGATCCATTATGAGCTCCTAGGAATGATAACAAAGACTATTTACAGACGAACGAAAGGCGCGCGAATTTTGCCTCCGCAGGCGGAAGAAGATTTGCATGAAGTACTGGGAAATCGGTTGCAGAGGGCTACAACACGACTAGATGAGCCTGGGTGGCACGAAAGAAATCACCTCAAAACGGCGGCCAATAGCCCCGGGCTTCAGCCCTTAATGGTAATTTCTACATTCTCGACGGGGATATTGTAGTAGAGAGCGAGGGCCTTCTTGGCGTCTTGCAGAGACAGGGCGAGCCCCGCTGTAGCTGTAGGATATGAGTGCGCTTCTAAGCGTCCATGTTGCTCGCTAGAGACGGCCGGCCCTGGAGCGGCAACGGACTCAATTGTGTCCTGGGGTGTCAACTCAATGTCTTGGTCTGACTCGTCGTCAAAACCGGCCGCCGCTACCAACTCGTGAGATTGCCCTAATGCGACCTGGCATAGACTGATGGTCGTGAAATACCAAACGATGCGGGTGGGATTGCCGAGCCGGCCCACGACGTACTTTCCGCACCCGATCTCCTCCAAAAGCCGCGCTAATGCCACGGCCTCCTTCATCGTGAGATCGAGTGCGTTACACACCTGAGAGAGCGGGGTGCTCGATGCATTGTTTTTGCGAGTCGACAAACGCTCGAACAGGCGAAGCACCAACTGGTTGTGCCCACAAAGCCTGCGCAGGCTTTGGGCCACATTGTTGGCTGACTTCTTCAACATCGAATACGCCCCGGCCGGGCGATCCGGCTCTCCTCCTTTTAAGGATCTTTCACCGCGCGTCAACTGAAAAGGCGAAAAAGGCTATAAAAAAGGGACGCCAAAGACAGAGAGCAGCTGGCTCCTGAGCTAAATCACTCCAACCACTTGATATAAGAGCGAAATATCTAATCTAGCACTTTCAAGCGCCGGGAGCGCTTCGCCGGTCTTTACCGCTTGAGAGTGCGGAATTGATCCAAAAGGTCGGCCCAAGACTGCATAAGAGCGACGCGCTCGGGCCAATACGTCGCTCGGTTGTATACGCGGCGGACGGTGTTTTTATCCACATGTGCGAGAGCGGCCTCAATCACGTCAGCGGAGAAACCGCGTTCGTTCAGAATCGAACTGGCGGTCGCCCGAAATCCATGGGCGGTCATTTCATCGTGCGTGAAACCCATCCGGCGTAGCGCGCTGTTAAAGGCGTTATCGCTTAGCACTTTCCGGTTTGTGCGCACCGAGGGGAATACGAGCTCACTTACACCAGTGATCGGTCGCAATTTCTCAAGCACCTCGAGCGCTTGGCGAGAAAGGGGGACGAGGTGTGGGCGGCGCATCTTCATGCGCTCCTGCGGGATAGTCCATACTGCCCTCTCAACGTCAATTTCCTGCCACCGCGCTCCGCGAACTTCGCCGGGGCGGCAGAAGGTCAGTGCATTGAAGAGCAGAGCCGATCGAAGCGATGGCCAGCCCGTGTAGGCATCGATTGCGCACATCAAGGCACCGACTTCTTTCGGATCCGTAAGAGCGGGACGATGGGTCACTTGAGGGGGGCGAAGAGCGCCACGGAGCGGTCCGGTCGGGTCAACCTCAGCCCTTAAGGTGGAGATTGCCAGGCGAAAGACCCCGCCAATTGTCGACCTCAGCTTGGTCGCTGTTTCATGTCGGCCGCTTCGCTCGATGCTTTGTAGAACGCTCAGCACCTCGACGGGGGTAATCTCGGAGATTGGCCGCAGGCCGAGTGCCGGACCCGCGAGCTTCTGAAGAAACCATCGGTTTTTCGCCAGCGTCCGCTCGGTGCAACCCTTAGCGGCCAATCTCGCTATGTACTCGTCGGCGACCAGTCCAAATGTATTTTCGGCGGTGGCGGCCGCTTCGATCTTGGCCTTACGCCTTACGACCGACGGGTCCTCCCCATTCGCGAGCGTTCGTTTGGCGTCGTCGCGCCGATGCCGAGCGTCCGCGAGCGAAATTGTGGGATACGGACCAAAGGAGAGTTGTTTCGCCTTACCGGCGAATCGATAGGCAAGGCGCCAGAGGCGGCTGCCGGAGGGACTAACGAATAGGAACAGGCCGCCGCCGTCGAATAGCTTGTATGCTTGATCCTTCGGCTTGGCGTTCCGGAGCGCGATGTCAGTCAAAGGCATGTGTAGGCATCTCAAATCGGCGAGTAGCCGCGATGCCTACAGAAATGCCTACAATTTCAAGAGATGCAACGAGGCCTCACGCGCGCGCAAGACACGCCGTGAGACACTCAACTAATTGAAATCTCATCAGAAAACGACGCAGTGAGACGTCCTGACACCCGAAACTGGAGCGGGCGATGGGATTCGAACCCACGACCCCAACCTTGGCAAGGTTGTGCTCTACCCCTGAGCTACACCCGCATCCATCCGGCGTCGCAGTCTCCTGCGCGGCAGGTGGGTGTCTATGCCAAAAGCTAAGGGGGAATGCAACAGGCTTATCTCAAACTCGCCTGGAATCGCCCAACCGCGCCCTCAGGCCCTGTGGATGGGGTCGATCCATTTCACCTCGGAGGGGGTCTCCACCGGCGCGATGTCGAGATTGACCACCACCGGGTCCTGGCCCGAGCGGATCACCACGCATTCCAGCATGTCGTCGGGCGAGGCGTTGATTTCCTGGTGGGGCACGTAGGGCGGGATGAAGATGAAGTCGCCCGGCCCCGCCTCGGCGGTATATTCCAGATGCTCGCCCCAGCGCATGCGGGCCTTGCCCTTCAGCACGTAGATCACGCTTTCCAGGTCGCCGTGGTGGTGCGCGCCGGTCTTGGCATCGGGGTGGATGTGCACCGTGCCGGCCCAGATCTTTTCCGCTCCGGCCCGCGCCTTGTTGATGGCGGCGGCGCGGCTCATGCCGGGGGTCTGGGCGGTGTTGGGATCGAGCTGGTCGCCGGGGATCACCTTCACGCCGGTGTCGCGCCAGTCGTGCGGATGCCCGTGGTCATGGCCGTGGTCGTGGTCATGCGGATGATCGTGATCGTGATCGTGCTTATCGCCCATGGCCGTTTCTCCTCAGCGCGAACCGTCGGGTTTGCCCACCCGTTCGCTTTGCTTGCCCGCTTCGAGGCGTGAGGCTAGAACAGCGGCAACTTTCCTGCATCCTCTTTCGGAGCCGCACCTCCCATGGCTGCCTATCAGTATGCCTACCACATGCACGGCCTCACCAAGGCCTATCCCGGCGGCAAGAAGGTGCTGGAGAACGTCCACCTCTCCTTCTACCCCGATGCTAAGATCGGCGTGCTTGGCAACAACGGCGCGGGCAAGTCCACGCTGCTGAAGATCATGGCCGGCATGGACAAGGACTTCTCCGGCGAGGCGCGCCCCGCCGAAGGCGTGCGGGTGGGGTATCTCGCCCAGGAGCCGCATCTCGATGCCACCAAGAACGTGCGCGAGAACGTCATGGTGGGCGTCGCCAAGCAGAAGGCGATCCTCGACCGCTACAACGAACTCGCCATGAATTATTCGGACGAGACCGCGGACGAGATGACCGAGCTTCAGGACCAGATCGAGGCCCAGGGCCTCTGGGATCTGGACAGCAAGGTCGACCAGGCGATGGACGCGCTGCGCTGCCCGGCGGACGATGCCGAGGTCGCCAAGCTCTCCGGCGGTGAGCGCCGCCGCGTCGCGCTGTGCCGCCTGCTGCTGGAAAAGCCTGAACTGCTGCTGCTCGACGAGCCCACCAACCATCTCGACGCCGAAACCACCGCTTGGCTGGAAGGCCATCTGCGCGCCTATCCCGGCGCGATCCTGATCGTCACCCATGACCGCTACTTCCTGGACAATGTGACCGGCTGGATCCTGGAGCTGGATCGCGGCCGCGGCATTCCCTACGAGGGCAATTATTCCGCCTGGCTCGGCCAGAAGCAGAAGCGCCTCCACCAGGAGGGCCGCGAGGACGAGGCGCGCCAGCGCGCGCTCGCCCGCGAGCAGGAATGGATGGGCACCTCGCCCCGCGCCCGCCAGGCCAAGAGCAAGGCGCGCATCCAGCGCTACGAGGACCTGCTGCAGAAGGCCTCCGAGCGCATGCCCTCGGCGACCCAGATCGTCATTCCGGTGGCGGAGCGCCTGGGCCAGAACGTCATCGCCTTCGACAATCTCAGCAAATCGTTCGGCGACCGCATGCTGATCGAGGATCTCTCCTTCAAGCTGCCGCCGGGCGGCATCGTCGGCGTCATCGGGCCGAACGGCGCGGGCAAGACCACGCTGTTCCGGATGATCACCGGTCAGGAGAAGCCCGACGCCGGCTCCATCACCATCGGCGAATCGGTGCAGCTCGGCTATGTCGATCAGAGCCGCGATGCGCTTGATGACAAGAAGACCGTCTGGGAGGAAATCTCCGGCGGCAACGAGGTGATCTACGTCGGCAAGAAGGAAATCCCCTCGCGCGCCTATTGCGCGGCCTTCAACTTCAAGGGCGGCGACCAGCAGAAGAAGGTGGGCATGCTCTCCGGCGGTGAGCGCAACCGGGTTCATCTGGCGCGCACGCTCCAGCGCGGCGGCAACGTGCTGCTGCTCGACGAACCGACCAACGATCTCGACGTCGACACCCTGCGCGCCTTGGAAGAGGCGCTGGAAGATTATGCCGGCTGCGCCGTCATCATCTCCCATGATCGCTTCTTCCTGGATCGCATCGCCACCCACATGCTCGCCTTCGAGGGCGAGAGCCATGTGGAATGGTTCGAGGGCAACTTCGCCGACTATGAAGAAGACAAGAAGCGCCGCCTGGGCATCGATTCGATCATCCCCAAGCGCATCCACTACAAGAAGTTCGGCCGCTGACCTCAGGCGGGCGCCACGGCGCCCGCCTATCGCCTGTCGGCCTGATCTCTGCTCGAAATAAAACCGGGCCGTCCCGGTTTCGCCCCCCGCAAAGGTCGCTTGCGGGGGAGGGCCGGGAGGGAAAAGGCTGCGTGTGCCGCGGGCTTAGCCCTCCAGCAGCGCCGCCATGATGCGGTCGCGGGTCAGCGGCAGATGGCGCAGGCGCGCGCCCAGGGCGCGGGTCACGCCGTTGCCGATGGCCGCCGCTGTGGGGCCTTGCGACACCTCGCCCATGCCGAGAGGCGGATTGTTGGGATCGCCGATCAGCCGGGTCTCGATGCGCGGAACCTCGGAGAAGCGCAGGATCGGGTAGGTTTCCCAGGTGTTGGACGACACCGCCCCATCCTCGAACGTCACCTGCTCCTTGAGGGTCCAGGAGATCGCCTGGATGATGCCGCCCTCGATCTGGTTGCGGGCGCCGTCCGGGTTGATGACGAGCCCGCCATCCACCGCACACCAGACGCGCGAGACGCGCACCTCCTCCTCGACGGACAACTCCACCACCATGGCGAGGTAGGCGGCGAAATTCTTGTAGCGGCTGAAGGCGAAGCCGCGCGCGAAGCCCTCCGGCGGCTCCTCGCTCCACTCCGACATCTCCGCCGCCGCCTCGATCACGGCGCGGGCGCGCGGATCGGACATCAGCGACAGGCGGTAGGCGACAGGGTCGACGCCGGCTTCTTCCGCCAGCTCGTCCATGAAGCTTTCCAGCGCGAACACATTGGCGAAGGCGCCGAGCCCGCGCATGGATGAGGTGCGCACCGGCGCCTGGGGAATAAAGTGGTGCACCAGCTTCTGGTGCGGCAGGTCGTAGAGCAGGAAGGCGTTGCGGGAGGCGCCGCCGCCGGCCGCATCCGGCAGGTCGGCGGGCGGCGGCTCGGCCGAAGGGTGCTCCAGCGCCAGGGCGGTCAGGAGATTGACCCCGCCATTGGCACCGGGCCGCTGGACATGGGTGGGGCTCCAGATGTTGATGGTCCAGTCGATCGGCCGCGCGTCGGCATCGAGGTCCGCGCTGACGCGCACCACCATGGCGGCTCCGAACGGGGAGACGCCCAACTCATCCTCGCGCGTCCACAGGACCCGGACGGTGCGTCCAGGATACGCCTGTGCCACGAACGCGGCGTCGAACGCGGCGTCGTCCGCGCCGTTGTGGCCGTAGCAGCCCGCGCCCTGGTGGTGGATCACATGCACCGCCTCCGGCGCCAGGGAGAGCGCCCGGGCGATCGAGCCGCGCAGGAAGAACACCCCCTGGGAGTGGGTCCACACCGTCATCCGGCCGTCTGCGAAGCGCGCGAGACCGCACGAGGGGGCGATGGAGCCGTGGGCGATATAGGGCTTGGAAAAGGTGGATTCCACGCGCCGCGCGGCATTGGCGGCGACCATCGTCCCGCGCTCCACCACCCGGTCCGGCGCGGCCGGCCGATCCAGAAGCGTGATGGCTTCGCTGTCGGTCGGCTGAAGGTCGGCGCCGCCGTCCCAGCGCGCACGTTCGCGCAGCTTCTGGAAGGCGGCGAGCACCTGCGCCTCGTCATCGCCGGTCACCGCGACCGCATCGCCGGAGCGATGGAAGGAAACGGCGCCGCCGCCGGCACGCAGCGCGGCCGCCTCGTCCAGTTCGATGAGCTGGGCGCCCCGGCGCGGCCGATGCAGGACGCGGGCATGCAGCACGTCAGCGGGCGAAATATCCTGGATGAAAGGCGCGCCGCCGATCTTCTCCGGCAGATCGAGGCGCTGAACCGCCGCGCCGACGATGCGCAGGTCAGACACCGCCTTGGGGCGCGCCGTGCCGCTGGCGATGCGGGTCAGATCGAGTTCGCCCGCCAGCACCCAGTAATCGAGCCCCGTGGCCGCGCCGTCCTTCAGGACCGCGCCATCGTGGATTGAAAGGTCTTCGGCATCGCAGCCGAGCCGCGCGGCGGCGGCCGCGAGCATCTGGGTGCGGACTTCGGCGCACACCAGACGGATCGCGCCGCCGGACAATTCCACCGACCGGCTACCGGCCGTGTAGCCCTCGTCCGGGGTCATCTCGGTATCGCCCGAGGTGAGCCGAATGCGGGCGATGCTCACGTCCAGTTCGTCGGCGGCAATCTGCATCAGGGCCGTCAGCAGGCCCTGGCCCAGTTCCACCTTGCCGGTGCGCACCGCGACCGCGCCGGGTTCGGAGAAGCCGATCCACTGGTCGATGCGGGGATTGTCGGTGAGGCTCATGGAGAGTGCGGCGGCGATCATGCTGCGTCTCCACGCAAGGTGGCGGCGGCGCGCTCGACGGCGCGGATGATGCGCTCGTGGGCGCCGCAGCGGCACAGATGGGGGTCGAGAGCGGTCACCACGTCTTCGCGCGAGGGCGTGTGGGTCCGGTCCAACAGCGCCTTGGCGGACATCAGGATGCCGGAGAGGCAATAGCCACACTGTCCGGCCTGTTCGGCGAGGAAAGCGTCATAGAGCGGATGGGCCGGAATGCATTCGGCGGTTTCCACCCGGCGGCCCGCGACATCGCCGGCCGGCAGGGTGCAGGAATAGGATGGCGTGCCGTCGATCAGCACCATGCAGGCGCCGCACTGCTCCTCGCCGCAGCCGAACCGTGTCGCCTTGAGTTCGAGGATATTGCGCAGCACATGAATCAGTGGCGCGGCCTCGTCCGCCAGCACGGATTTCGCCGCGCCGTTCACATGAAATGCGATCTCAAGCGCCATGGATACTCCTGGACCCGGTTTGGATGGCCGCACGAACCGTGCGCGCTCTCACGCCTCGCCCTGCGGCGGCACACGATAGATGCGCAGGCAGATGGCAAGCATGGAGTAATAGCCCAGAAGCCCGGCCAATTCGACCACTGCCTTCTCGCCGAACCGCGCCTGTGCCTCGGCGAACAGCGCGTCGGGCACGTCGTTCTGGGCGAAGTAGGTGCTGGCGAAGCGGTAAACCAGGGCGTCGTCGGCATCCTCGAACACCGGAACCTGGTCCCTCTCCAGGGCCTGGATGATGGTCTCCGGCAACCCCGCCTTGCGGGCCTCGTGCACATGCACCGACCATTCGTAGGTCGCGTCCCAGTGGCGGGCCACCACGAGGATGGCGAGTTCCGACAGACGCGGGGTGAACTCGGTGCCATAGCGGCAGAACACGCCCAGCGCCTGGGACTTCTCCGCCAGTTCCGCGCTGCCCAGCAGCAGATGGTAGATATAGGGCACGCTCTTGCGCGGACCCGAGGCGATGGCGTCGAACACGGTCTTCTGCGCCGGGTTGAGCTTGGCGGGGTCCAATTCCTTAAAGCGTTTGGTCACGCTGACGTCCTCCCGAGGGCGCGCCGTGCCGGCGCTATTGACCGCCTGTGCGGCGGTAGATTTTGGCGCGGAAGCGATCCCCGGCACCGGGCATAGAGATAGGTCGCGGGACACGTCTTGTCCTCACACGTTTTGTCCTGCCCCCACGGTCCATTCCGAAGCGCGCTTTGCAGATCGGTCGTTTCCCGAAGGCCACCGGCGCGTGGTTTTTTTCTGTTTATCGATTGATAATTCTTGCTCGGCTCCGACTTGTCAATTATGGCCGGAGGGGAGGGCTAAGCCCCGCCACAACTCATCAACGAGTGCCCGGAACGCGCACACGACGACGCGAAGGGCGGAGGAGACAATCATGAGCGGCACTGCGGAACGCCCCACGGTCGGCGTCGTCGGCCTCGGTATCATGGGCCTGTCCTATGCGCGCAACCTGCGCGATGCAGGTTTCCACGTCATCGGCTTCGACGTGGCCGAAGCGCCGCTGAAGGCGCTGACCGACGTGGGTGGCGAAGTCGCCGCCACGCCCAAGGACCTGGCGGCCAAATCCGATGTGATCCTGATCGCGCTCGCCTCGGTGGATGCGCTGAAGTCGGCCTGCGGCGGCGAAGACGGCATGGTCCATTCGATCCGCGCGGGCACCGTGGTGTGCGAGATGGGCACCCTGCCCATGTACGCCAAGGATTATGTGCTGAAGCTTTTTGAACCCAAGGGCGCCCCGGTGCTCGATTGCCCGGTGTCCGGCACCGGCGCCCAGGCGGCGGTGCGCGATCTGGTGGTCTATGCCTCGGGCGACGAGGCGGCCGCCACCCGCATCCGCCCGGTGTTCGACGGTTTCGCCCGCAACACCCGCTACGTCGGCGAGTTCGGCGCCGGCATCAAGCTGAAGTTCGTGGCCAACCTGCTGGTGACGATCCACAACCTCGCCACCGCCGAGGCGCTGCTCATGGCCGAGCAGTCCGGCCTCGACCTCAACATGGTGTTCGACGCGATCCGCGACGGCGCCGGCAATTCGCGCATGTTCGAGGTGCGCGGGCCGATGATGATCGAGGAGCGGTATCAGCCGGCGACCATGAAGATGGACGTCTACATGAAGGACCTGACACTCATCACCGAATTCGCCCGCGACATCCGCACGCCGACCCCGCTGATGGCGGCGAGCGTGCCGTTCTATGTCGCCGCCCTCGCCGCCGGCCGCGATGCCGACGACACGGCGGCGCTTTATGCGGTGCTGAAGGAAATGACCCAGAAGAAGGGATGACGCCTCGCCTTAGGGCGCCGGGCCAATTCCTTCTCCAACCAATTCCTTCTCCACTTGCGAGAGCCCTGAGAAACGCAGATCGCGCCGTTTTCTTAGGGCTGTCGCAGGTGATTGCGGGCGGCGGCCGGGTGGTTTCACCTCTCCTCGGGACCGTTGCAAATTATGGCCATGTGATTCCCTCCGTATCGGAGGGGATTGGCTCAGCTCAAAAACCTGATCTCGCGCCGTCAAAACCGGCGTGACCTCGGCGTCACGATAACCCGTCCGTCCCTAATACCAAGGCCACGCTTGCCCCTTCCTAACTGTAAGGGTTACATATTCTCGCCTTGGTTCCCTGTTTGACAGGGGTCGGCAAGGAAACGGTTACCAAACTCCGCTAGCGTCGTGCGCTGCCGGGGCCTGTGACCGGGGGGCGGGAGATCGTCACCCAGACACGAGCATTGCAGGATTGTCGCGAGATTGTCCTACGAACGGCATTTGTTTCCCGGTGTCAGACCGGTGCAAGGCGATTGGGGCTTGAGTTTGCCCGCGCGCCACATGTTCGAGCAGTGAGGACCATGACCGATACGGCCTGGATCGACGAATTCGACTCATACGAGGCTCCCCTCGCGTCGAACAACCGGCCGTACCTGCGCACCGTGGGCGTGGCCCTTGTGGGCTTCGCCGGAGTGGCCAGCGCAGCCGTCGTGGTCGCCTGGGCCGGTGGCTGGATGGGCCACGGCAATGGCAATGGCGCGGCGACCAGTGCCCGCAGCGATGTGTCCCGGCCGCTCGATCCGCTCTCCGCTGACGACATGCTCGACGAAAAGATCCTCGCGGCGCGCGCGGCACAGCTGAGTGCCGACGCCGACACCGTGACCGACATCGAGAATTTCCGCCCCTCCGGCGCGATCGCCTACACCCCCGGCTGGCTGTTCGATCCCACCCCGCAGATCGCCTGGCCCTCGGTTGCGGTCGCGGCGCTGCCGTCAGGTCCTGCGGCCATGCCCGCACCGGTGCAGAGGATCGAGACGCTGCGCGCCGTGCCCATGCCGCAGGCCAACCCCTTGCTGGCGCAGCGCGGACAAGGCATTCCGCTGGCGATGCTCGACCCGGATACGCAGATCGCGGCGGTGCCCATGCCGCTGCGCAATCCGCTGCTCCAGGGGCGTGAACAGCTTGCTGCTCTCCCGCCGATGGACCAGCAGCCGGCCCCCGCCACCGTCGAGCCGACCCCGGACCAGAAGAAGGACGTGGCCCTTCCCGGACCGGGCGACCGCTACGCCATCTATGACATCAAGGCCCAGGTGGTCTACATGCCGAGCGGCGAGCGGCTGGAAGCCCACTCCGGCTATGGCGACATGTTCGACGATATCCGCCATGTCGCCGTGCCCATGCGCGGGCCGACGCCGCCCAATATCTACGACCTGACCATGCGCGAATCGCGCTTCCACGGCGTCGAGGCGCTGCGGATGAAGCCGGTGGGCGACAGCAAGATGTACGGCCGCAACGGCTTCCTCACCCATCCCTACATGATGGGATCGCGCGGGGATTCCAACGGCTGCGTCTCGTTCAAGGATTATGACACCTTCCTCGCCGCCTATAAGAAGGGCGAGGTCACGCGCCTGATCGTGGTGGCGAGCCTGGCGAACCCGCCGCCCTCCACCGCCAATCCGCTCCTGTCCTGGCTCGCCGGAAACGCTGGCACCACACGCTGAGACCTTTCGACCTCAGCGTTGGGCGCGGGGCGTTAGCTTGTTGAACAAGATCATCAGCCCGCCGCACAAGGCGAGGGCGACCAGGAAGCCGTAGCTTCCCACATAGCTTCCGACACGGTCGTGGATGTGTGAGAAAATCACCGGGCCGAAGACCACGCCGGTGAAGGTCAGGAACATGGAGGCGCCGGTGACGGCGCTCACCGCACCCGGCGGCGCCTGGCGGGCGACCTCGGAGAGATAGACCCCGTTCCAGCCCACCGCCGTCAGCCCCAGCACCAGCAGGATCGCCGAGGTGAGGGGCAGCGGCCAATCCGGCTGCGCGAACGACAGCGCAAACGCCGAGGCCGCCATGGCAAGAGCCAGGCCGAGCAGGACGACGAGCCCGTCTCCCACCATATCCGCCACCTGCCCCCACAGCACGCGGCCGACCGCGCCGCCCATCTGCACCGCCGCCAGCAGCGCCCCGGCCTGAACCAGCGAGAAGCCGAGATCCTCCACCAGCAGCACGACAATGAAGGTGATGGCGCACAATTGCATCGACGAGAAGAAGAAGGAGGAGAGCGACAGCCAGCGCAGCGCCGGGCGCGAGGCCACCAGGCGGATCGCCGACATGGAGAACAGATGGAGCCGCCCGCGGGTGCGGTGGGCATCGAGCTTTGATCGGCCGAACTGCGACATCGCCGCCAGCAGCAGGCAGGCGCCGCTCACCGAGAGCAGCGCCGCGTGCCAGTTGAAGGCCAGCGCGATCGGCGGGCCGATCAGCCCCGCCACCATGCCGCCGAGCGGCACCCCGGTCTGCTTGAACGAGAAGATCAGATTGCGCCGCCGCTGCGGCGCATGGCGCATCAGCAGTTCGGACGCCGCCGGATTGATGAGGCCATAGGAGAAGCCGGTGACGAGGCTCCCCAGCACGACCGTCCAGACCTCGGCGAGGCTCGCCAGCGCGCAGCCCGCCCCGGCCAGCAGCATGGCCACCTGCCCCACCCGCACCGGGCCGAACCGCGTCACCAGCCCACCCGCCAGGATCGAGGCGGTCATGGCGGCGAGATAGACCAAAGCGATCTGATAGCCCACCGCGCTGGTGGGCATTCCAAGGTCCGGTGCGATCAAGGGGGCGAGGGCGGGAATGACCAGAACCGAGGTGGTGCCCATCACCTGAACCAGGAGGGTCTCGGCCAACAGCCCGAACAGACCCACGCGCTCCTCATCCCCGCCGTGGGGCATTTTCCGGTCGGTACCGCTCACGGCTGACGCCGGCGGCAACGAGAGGCGAGCAGTGAGCCGCACGCGGATATGCAGAGGGGCAAGGGCACGAGCCTCAGGGGCGAAGCAGGAGGACACCGCGCGGGGCGAAGTCGGACGAGGATGGCTCGGGATTAATGCCCGCCACTCTGGACTTCGACAATAGACGTAAACGCCGATCTATCGGTTGAGCCATGCGCCATCCCGTGTCGATCAACCTGTTGGCGAGAGCGAAATCGACTTTTCTCTCCTGGCAATATCTGCAAGATATGGACCTTCAAGGAAAGTCCCCGAAGGGGATAGAGCAACCGTCCGGGAGGGCGTTTTGAGCATCAGTGGTGACCTCGCCTCCGACCCCAAAGCCTTGCCCGGACTGCCGGACGACTTCTGGACCCGCTTTGAAAGCCGCCGGATTCCGGTCGGCGACATCTCCATTCATGCCGTCACCGGCGGCAAAGGCCCCCCGCTTTTGCTCATCAGCGGCTGGCCCCAGACCTGGTATGTCTGGCGTTTCATGATGCCGGCACTGGCCGAGCATTACAGCCTCGTGGTGGCCGAACCGCGCGGTCTCGGGCTGTCCGACAAGCCGCAGTCCGGTTACGATACTGCCATACTTGCCAATGACTTAGTGGGGGTTATGGCCGCCCTGGGACATGAGCGTTTCGCGGTGGTCGGCCACGATGTCGGCATGTGGATCGGCTACGCCATGGCGGCCGATCATCCCCAGCGCGTCGCCCGCCTCGCGGTGATGGACGCGAACGTGCCCGGCGTCCTGCCCTCCCCGCCGTTGCTCGGCGAGGCGGCGCTCAACAAGCGGCTCTGGCACTTCGCCTTCAACCGCCTGGACGGCCTCAACGAACGCATGGTGGAAGGCCGGGAAGAGATCTATTTCGGCGACCAGTTCACCGCCAAAGCCGCGACGCCGCAGAGCATTTCCGCCGAGACCGCCGCCATCTACATCGCCCCCATCAAGGCCAGCCGCAACGCCCTGCGCGCCTCCTTCGAACTCTACCGCTGCGTCGATACCAACATCGCCCTCAACACCGAGCGGAAGAAAATTATGCTGGAAATGCCGGTACTTGCGATCGGCGGCGCGATTGGATTGGGCGAGCGTGTGGGCGACCAGATGAAGCTGGTGGCGCGGGATGTGACAACCGTCAGCATCCCCGGCTGCGGCCATTACGTGCCCGAAGAAGCCCCGGAAGCCTCGCTCAATGCGATCCTTCCGTTCCTCGACGGCTACGCCTGAACGGAGGCTCAGACCTGGCCGTGACGCAGCAGCGCGCGCGGCACGGCCTCGTCCTTCGCCGCCAGCCCCAGCAATGCCAGAAACAGCGCCTCGACCGGCGCGCGCCTGAGGCCGCGGGTGATGAAAACCAGCCGCGTGCTCCGCTCCTCGGTGGGCCAGTTCATCAGTTCCTCCGGCTGGGCCAAGAGGTGCTGAACCGCATGCACCACAACCGGCCCGGAACAGCCCACCACGTTAACGAAACCCTTGACGCGCAACAGGTCTGCGCCCCGCAACGCGGCCAGCGCATCCATCGCCCGAGCGAACAGCGGCCACTCGAATGGCGCGTCGAAGGTGAGGGTGAAGGTCTCATATGCGGCATCGCCGGCCGCCGGGCGGGGCGCGCAGACGAAGGCGGACCGCTCGCGCTCGCCCCTTCCGAACAGGAAGGCCGGATCAGCCAGGACCTCCCGGGCATCGGCCTGAATGGCCTCGGGATTGAGCGCGGCAAGCCGCCCGCGCACCTCGTCCGCCATGGTGGTCGTGGCGATGTCGGTTTTCGACAGGATCAGCCGGTCCGCCAGAACCACCTGCTCGGTCCAGGTGCCGCCGGCGCTCTCTTCGGTGCCCAGAGCCAGCGCCGCATCCACCACCGTTACCAGCCCTTCGAGGGCGTAATGGGTGAAGACCGTTCGGTCGTTGGTGAAGCTTTGCAGGATCGGCCCCGGCTCGGAAACCCCTGATGTTTCAACCAAAACCCGCTCGAACGGCGGCACCGCTCCGGTCTCCTGCTCGGCCGCAAGATTGCGCAGCGCCCGGTGGAGATCGTTCTTGGCGGCGCAGCAGATGCAGCCGTTGCCGATCAGCGCCACCTCCTGCGAGGAGGTGCGCAGCAGCACATCGTCGATGCCGGCCTCGCCGAATTCATTGACGATCACGGCGGTCCGCGCCGCCCCCGGCTGAGCCAAAGCGGCGCGGATCAGCGTGGTCTTTCCTGCGCCCAGGAACCCCGTCACCACCGTGACGGGGACACGCCCAGCGCCCGGCCGACGCAGGCGACGGCCGAACTGGCCGGCGCCGAACAGAACGGCCGGATTGTTCATCCTCAGAAGTCCATTTCCAGGATGTAGAGGCCGCCGGTGTGGCGATCGACGGTATAGACGATGCCGCGCTCGTCCACGAACACGTCGTTGATCTGCACCGCGCCGACCGGCGACAGCTTGGGGGCGGGGGGTACGAAATGTGCGATTTCAACAGGTTGGTACGGATTGGAGATATCGTAAGCCCGCAGGCCACCGTTGAAGAAGGTACCGATGATGACCTGATCGGAGAACCAGGAGGTGGGCAGCGGCAGGTTCTCGTGAAGGTTATGAGCGCCGACGCGCCCGCCCCGGCCGACATAGGCATCGCGCTGCACTGGGGGGCAGGTGGAGATCGGGATTGGATTGGTCTCTTCGCGACCATCGAGAATCCAGATCATCTTCGGCCAGTCGGCCCCGTCGTCGAGCACGGATTCGTCCGTCACCACGATCAGGCCGCGATCGAACAGCGGCAGCACGGTGTGGGTGAAACCCCAATAGGGCGGGGAATTGTCCCAGCGCGAAATCGGCTTCGGGCGGCTCTTGTCCGAGATGTCCATGATGAACATGCCGGCGTCGAGATAGCCGAGATAGCAGCGGTCCGGGCGCTGGGGATAAACGTTGGTGTTATGGGCGCGGAAGCCGAAATCCTGATCCGGCGCGTGGCGCACGGGGGGCGCGTCGGTGTCGCCCTCGCGGGTGCCGGGCAGCCACCAGCGGCCGACTTCCTCAGGCTTGGACGGGTTCTTCACATCGATGATGCGGTAGAACTGGTCGTCCTTGGGGTTGCGCGCCGTAAAGTCCGGGGCGCCGGCCGCCATGTGCACATATTCGCCGTCACAGAACCAAAGCTGGTGGACGCCGCGCGAAGTCGGCCCCGAGCAATCCAGGAATGAGATCGAGCGCGGGTTTTCCGGCACCGAAATGTCAAATAGCTCCATGCCTGCGGGCTTCAGGCCGAACTTCTGGGTCTGGTAGGCCACAGCCATGATATCGCCGGTCACTTCCAGCGAATTCGAGCGCATGTGGGCCTGGGGCAGGTCGGTCTGCACCACCATGCGGGGGTTTTTGGGGTCGGTAACGTCGATGCCGGTGAAATTCTTTGGCGCGCTTTCATGCGCAAGCCAGAGGATACGGCGGCCATCCTTGGCGATCTGGATCGACATGCCTTCGCCCATGCCGCCAAAGCCGCCCATCTCGTGACGAGCGATGAGCTTGAAGTTACGGATGGCGCCCTGTTCTTCGGCCAGATTAGGTCCCTGGGTCGTCAGCATGCTCGATCCTATCTGTCGGGGTCTCTTCGGGACCGCCGGCGGGCTTGCGTTGCGTAAAATATCGGGCCGAGCCCGATCTCCCCGGAAGCGACTTCTCTCAAGTCGCGAGCGTTCTATCAAGAGTGGTTTGTACGAAATTTTTGACGGGGCCCTCGAAAAAGGTACATTCAGCGATAATGTGCCAATCTCGGCCGCGCTGATCAGGCGCGGCGATACCCTACGGAGCCTCCATGGAGCGCGCGAAAGGCAAGGCCCCAAGCGCCCGCAAAGCGCCCGCCCCCGTTATGGCTCTGGTCGAGCCGCCGATGGCGATGGACATGGACCTCAAGGCGGAAACCAAGGTGGATGCAAAGACCATCGGGGAAGGCGCCTACACCAAACTGCGCTCGGACCTGATCGCCGGCCGTATCGCACCGGGCACGCGGTTGCCGTTCCGCCAACTCAGCGCGCGCTACAAGGTGGGCATCGGCCCCCTGCGCGAAGCCTTGGTACGGCTCGCTTCCGAACAGCTCGTCGCTTTCGAGGGACAGCGCGGCTTCATGGCCGCGCCCTTGTCGCTGGGAGACCTGAAGGATCTCTGCGGGCTGCGCATAGACCTGTCATGCCGGGCGCTGCGCGAATCCATCGAGCGCGGCGGGGAGGATTGGGAGGACGAAATCCTGGTCGCCATGCACCGCCTGGAACGCAGTCCCCTGCCGACGTCCTTCGACGATGACGCCTCGATCGACGAATGGGAAAAGCGCCACGACCGTTTCCACACCAGCCTGATCGCCGCCTGCGGGTCGCGCTGGCTGCTGCATTTCTGCGCCACGCTTTCCGACCAGTTCCAGCGGTACCGCCGCTTCACGGTGCTGCGCATGGCACAATCCTATTCTCTGTTCGATGCGGTACGCAGCCAGCACCGCACCTTGGCCGAGGCGGCCCTGGAGCGGCGGGCGGATGATGCCGTCGCAATCCTCAAGACCCATTATGAGGGCAGTCTCGTCAATGTGACGGAGCAGATGGAAAGCTTCGCCAATCGCAAGCGCGCGTAAGGGTTTTATGAATCCTGCCTGAGGATGGCCGACAGGTTTTGGAGCAAGCTAATGATCGATCGCTTATTAATGCGGTTGACAGCGGAAATTCAGAACACGAAGATAATCACAGAACACTGAGCATAATTTCTAACATCCTGCAGAGCGCAAACGCCAGACGCTCTCAAGACCTAAGATCGACGAACCGGCTGAAGCGGCGTCGCCTCCGGTTCGCCCACGCGTATTCGACCGCCGGTCCACGGCGGCGAACCCTAAAGGGAGGACACCATGAGGACGTTTCTCGGGCGATTGGCTCGCCTTGGTCTCATCGTTTCAGGATTGGTCGCGGCAAGCTCCGCCTTCGCGGAACCGGTGAAGATCCGCATCGGCTGGTCCACCATGCCCGGGCACATGATCCCGGTGCTCTATTCCAATCCCTCGATCCTGAAGCATTACGGCAAGACCTATGTGGTCGAGCCCATTCTGTTCCGCGGCTCCACCCCGCAGATCACCGCCATGGCGGCCGGCGAGATCGACATGGCGGCTTTCTCGGCCACCGCCCTCGCGCTGGCAGCGACAAACGCCGGTCTCGACGTCAAGGTGGTCGCGGATATCATCCAGGATGGCGTGGACGGCTCCCATTCCGACTCCATCCTTGTGAAGGCGGATTCGCCCATCAAGACCGTCGAGGACCTCAAGGGCAAGCGCATCGCCACCAACGCCATCGGCTCCGCCTCCGACACCGGCATGCGGGTGATGCTGCTGAACAAGGGCCTGGTCGATAAGCGGGACTACACCTCCATCGAAGTGGCGTTCCCGAACATCCCCGCCATGATCGAGGAAGGCAAAGTGGACGCCGGCCCCGTGCTCCAGCCGATGTATGGGCAGCTCATCAAGAGCGGCAAGTTCCGCAAGATATTCTCGGTCTCGGACGCTGTAGGCCCCTCCGAACTGGTGTTCCTGGCGGCGCGCAACGACTTCATCCAGAAGAACAAGCAGGCGGTTCTGGATTTCTTCGAGGACCATGTCACCGCCATGCGCTGGTTCATGGACCCGAAGAACAAGCAGGCCGGCAGCGAGATCATCGGCAAGTTCATGAAGCAGCCGCCGGAGAACTTCGGCTACATGTTCACCAAGGAGGATTATTTCCGTGATCCCTACCTGGTGCCCAATGTTGCGAACATCCAGACCATGGTGGACGCCTCGGTAAAGGCCGGCGCGCTGCCCGCAGCTTTCGCGGTGGCCCCCAAATATGTCGACCTGACGTTCATCGAGGAAGCCAAGAAGCGGGTTCAGGCGAACGAGGGCAAGAGCCAATGAGCGCATCCCCGCGCGCAACCGTCCCGGCGGCGGAGGGCATCGAAATCCGCGATGTCGTCCACCAATATGGCGGTCGCAATGGCCAGGGCGGCGTGACCGCCCTGGACCATATCAACCTGCATATCCGCGACAACGAGTTCCACTGCCTGCTGGGCCCATCGGGCTGCGGCAAGAGCACGTTGCTCTACCTCATCGGCGGCTTCATTCCGGTGCAGCACGGCGTCATCGAGACCGCGCGCGGCAAGGTCACAGGACCCTCCCCCGAGCGGGGCATCGTGTTCCAGAACTTCGCCCTGTTTCCCTGGAAGACGGTGCTCCAGAACACGCTCTATGGCCTCGAAAAGCTCGGCCTGCCGAAGAAGGAACGGCTCGAGAAGGCCAAGCACTTCATCGATCTCGTGCATCTCACGGGCTTCGAGAACGCCTATCCCTCCCAGCTCTCCGGCGGCATGCAGCAGCGCGCCGCCATCGCCCGCACCTTAGCGGTGGACCCCGAAATCCTGCTCATGGATGAGCCGTTCGGCGCGCTCGACGCGCAGACCCGGCGCGTAATGCAGGAAGAATTGCGCTCGATCTTCGAGCGCACCCGCAAGACCGTGGTGTTCGTTACCCACGACGTGCACGAGGCGGTATTCCTCGCCGATCGCATCTCGATCATGAGCGCGCGGCCGGGCCGCATCCAGCATGTGCTCGACGTCGCCATCGACCGCTCCGGCGGCGAGGAAGTGATGAAGCGGCCGGAGTTCGTCGAGATCGGCGAGCACATCTGGGGCCTCGTGCGCGACCAGGCCGTGGCGGCGACGCGGGGAGCCCACTGATGGGCAGCGTCCTCAACACGATCTGGCGCTATACGCCGCTGCTGATCTGCCTTGCCATATGGGAGCTGCTGGCGACCACCGGGCCGCTCGCCAATCAGCTTCTGCCCGACGTGAAGGCGGTGGCGTCCGCCCTTTGGGAGCTGATCAAGGACGGCGAGATCATCCAGCACGGCGCCCGTTCACTGTATCGCGCGACACTGGGCTTCGCACTCGCCGTGACCATCGGCTCGGCCGCCGGCCTGCTCATGGCAAGCTTCCGGCCGGTGCGGCTGCTGGTGAACCCCATCGTCCAGATCTTCTATCCCATGCCGAAATCGGCGTTGATCCCTGTCATGATGATCTGGTTCGGCCTTGGCGATATGTCCAAGATCGTTCTGATCTTCATCGGCTGCCTGCTTCCGGTGATCATCTCGTCCTACAATGGCGCACGCGGCGTGAACCCGTTCCTCCTCTGGTCGGCCCGCAGCCTTGGCGCCTCCGCCGCCTCGACGCTGGTGCAGATCACCCTGCCCGCCGCCATGCCGGAAATCCTGAACGGCATCCGCACCGCGCTGGCTTTTGCCTTCATCCTCATGGTGTCGTCGGAGTTCGTCATCGCCAAGGACGGCTTCGGCTATCTCATCAGCCAACTCGGCGACGGCGGCGCCTATGCCTCCATGTTCGCGGTCATTCTGGTGGTCGCCGCCGTGGGCTTTACCGCCGACCGCCTCTATGGGGCGTTCGTGCGCTATCAACTGCGCTGGAGGGAGCCATGAACCGGACCGTCTCGCCCCCTATGCCCGCGCCGGCAACCACGGGCCATACCGCACCCAATCCCGGCTCGCCGCTGGCCACCGCATGGCGCGCCGTCTATCGCCGGCTGACCGGCGACACGATGATCCAGTTTCTGGTCATCGCCGTGCTGCTGATCGCCTGGGAGACGGTGACGCGGATGGGCCTGGTCCATCCCTTCCTGCTGCCGCGCTTCTCCGCCATCGTCGAGCGCATCTTCAATAACGTCGTGGCCGGCAAGGTCTTTGCCGACCTCGGCCTGACGCTCTACCGCGCCGGTGCCGGCTTCATCATCGGCGTCGCCGTCGCCATTCCGCTCGGGGTGCTGATGGCGCGGAACGCGACGGTGCGGTGGTTCTTCGATCCGCTGATCTCCATTGGCTTTCCCATGCCGAAGATCTCGTTTTTGCCGATCTTCATCCTGTGGTTCGGCATCTTCGACACGTCCAAGATCGTGATGATCTCGTTTTCCTGCTTCTTCCCCGTGGTGTCCGCCACCTATGCCGGCACGCTTGGGGTGGACAAATGGGTGATCTGGTCGGCCCGCTCCTTCGGCGCAACCGAGAACCAGGTGCTGCGGGAAGTCGTCCTCCCAATGGCTTTGCCGCAGATCATGACCGGCATCCAGATCGCCGTCCCGGTCGGACTGATCACCACGGTGGTGACGGAAATGCTGATGGGCGGGCCGGGCATCGGCGGCAGCATGATGGCGGCCGGGCGGTTCGCGGATTCCGTCGGCGTATTCGCAGGGATCGTGGAAATCGCGCTGCTCGGGGCCGTGGTGGTCAAGGGTGTGGAACGCCTGCGCGCCTATCTGCTCTCTTGGCACACCGAGGCGCGCCACTGAAACGCCCGCACTGAATGACGGCAAACAAAAACCCCCAGGGCAGCACCCCGGGGGTTTTCTTTTGGTAATGCGCGCGTCTATTCGGCCGTCCAGCCGCCATCCACCACGAGGGATGATCCGGTCATCAGCGCGGACGCATCGCCCGCCAGGAAGACGATGGCGCCCATCAAATCCTCCACTTCGCCGATGCGGCCGAGCTTGATCATGGAGAGCACGCTGTTGCGGAATTTCTCGTCCTCGAAGAATGGCCGGGTCATGGGTGTCTGCACGAACGTTGGCGCCAGGGTGTTCACCCGTACTTTATGGGGCGCTAGCTCGATGGCCATGGCCTTGGAGAAGCCCTCCATCGCCCATTTCGAGGCGCAATAGATCGAGCGCCGGGCGCTGCCCACATGCCCCATCTGCGAGGAAATGTGGATGATGGACCCACCCTTGCCGGCCTTCACCATGCCACGCGCCACAGTCTGTGCGACGAAATAGGCGGCACGCACATTGATGCCCATGACGGCGTCGAAATCCTCGATCTTCACATCAAGGAACGCGCTCGGGCGGTTGGTGCCGGCATTGTTCACCAGGATGTCGAACGGCTCGGTGGCATCGAGCACCTCGCTCATGCGCGGCAGGTCGGTGACATCGAGCGAAAGCGCCCCGGCCTTCCCGCCTTCGGCGCGCAGCGCGGCGGAAGCGGCTTCCACTTCATCCAGCGTGCGGGCAGCCAGCGTCACATGGGCGCCCGCCTGGGCGAGCGCGGCAGCCGCCGCAAGGCCGATGCCCCGACCCGCGCCCGTGACGAGGGCGCGCTTGCCGGAAAGGTTGAAGCTTGGCGTCTTCGGCAGATCCATGCCGCTCTCCTTTTCTTTGATCTTTGGCGTCGTGCCGCGCGTGATCTGAGAGGGTGCGGGCATAACGGCGACGGTGGATTTGAAAAAGAAAAAGGGGCTCGCGCAAGCACGAGCCCCAGTCAGGTCACCCCGGAGGAAGCGGGATGCTCATTCTGCCGCCGTGGCGTAGGGGATGTTCCGCCCCCCGTAGCGCCGCACGCGGATGTTGGCCTGTTCAGCGTGGCCGGCGAAGCCTTCGAGCATGCACAGGCGCGAGCAATATTCGCCGATCATGGCCGAGGCCGCGTCGGTAAGCACGCGCTGGTAGGTGCAGGTTTTCAGGAACTTGCCCACCCACAAACCGCCGGTGTAGCGCGCCGACTTCAGCGTCGGCAGCGTGTGGTTGGTGCCGATCACCTTGTCGCCGAACGACACATTGGTGCGCGGGCCGAGGAACAGCGCACCGTAATTGGTCATGTTGTTGAGGAAATAGTCGGGATCGCGCGTCATCACCTGGACATGCTCGGAGGCGATGCGGTCTGCTTCCAGAACCATCTCCTCATAGCTGTCGCAGACGATCACCTCGCCATAATCCTCCCACGCCTTGCGGGCGATCTCGGCGGTGGGGAGAATGGTGAGCAGCCGCTCGATCTCGGCCATGGTCTCGCGCGCCAGCTTCTGCGAATTGGTGAGAAGGATGGCGGGGGAGTTGGGGCCATGCTCGGCTTGGCCGAGCAGATCGGTGGCGCAGAGTTCGCCATCGACACTCTCGTCGGCGATCACCAGAGTTTCGGTGGGGCCGGCGAACAGATCGATGCCGACACGCCCGTAAAGCTGGCGCTTGGCTTCCGCCACGAAGGCGTTGCCGGGGCCGACGAGCATATCCACCGCTTCGATGGACTGCGTGCCGATCGCCATGGCGCCGACTGCCTGGATGCCGCCCAGGCAATAGATCACGTCGGCGCCGGCAAGGTGCTGCGCGGCGACAATGGCGGGCGCCGGCTGGCCGTGGAACGGCGGGGCGCAGGTGATGATGCGCTTTACCCCCGCCACCTTGGCGGTGATGACCGACATATGAGCCGAGGCGAGCAACGGATACTTGCCGCCCGGCACGTAGCAGCCGACGGAATTGACTGGGATATTCTTGTGCCCAAGAACAATGCCCGGCAGCGTCTCCACCTCGATGTCCTTCATCGAGTCGCGCTGGTGCTGCGCGAAGTTGCGCACCTGGCTCTGCGCGAACCGAATATCCTCCAGGTCGCGCTTGGTGAGCTGGGCAAGGCAGGCTTCGATTTCCTGCTCGGTGAGGCGGTAATCCTCCCGGTCCCAGCCGTCGAACTTGATCGAAAGTTCGCGCACGGCGGCATCGCCCCGCGCCTCGATGTCGGCAAGTATGCCTTCCACCGTGGCGCGGACCTTCGCCTGGTCCTCGGCGCGCGCTGCGGCGTCTCGGCCGCGCTTCAGAAACTCAGCCATTGGCATGTCCTCCGGCTACTTGATGGCCTGCGGATTGATGGGCGAACCGGCAGCGCCGGGCAGGTGCAGCGGCGGAGCGGTGAAGAAGAATTCGTAGACCTTGTCCGCGTCGCAGTCCTCGGCCAGTTCCTTCAGGTAGAAGATCTCGCCCATGGAGATGCCGATGGCGGGGATGACGACCCAGTGCCAGGGCTGGTTGGCCTCATCGGTCTCGTTCGGGCGGACTTCGCAGCCCCAGGTGTCGGAGCAGATGGCGGCGATGTCGGTCTCGCGAATCCAGTAAGCGGTCTCGAACGCGAAGCCCGGCGCATTGCCCCCAGCGTATCCGCTCCAATCGCCCTTGGCGAGGCAGCGTTCCTGGTGGCCGGTCCGGACGATGACGAAGTCGCCCTTGCGGATCTCCACCTGCTGCGCGGCTGCTGTGTCCTTCAGGTCGGCAATGGTGATGCCGTAGCCGTCGTCGAGTGAGGCGACGCCCTTGAAGCGGGCGACATCCAGCAGGACGCCGCGTCCCACCATCTTGTCGCGCACATGCTCGATGCCGAGCTTCTTGGCACCCTTCACGTCCACGAGCTTGGCGTCGTAGCCGTTGTACATCTTGTCATCGAGGAAGATGTGGCACAGCGCATCCCACTGGGTGGACGACTGGCACGGCATGTTGATGGCATCGTCCGCATAGCGCAGGAAAGGCGCGGGCGTATCCTGGACGCCGGCGACCGCATCGGTGCCGGTGGCGAGCATGGTGTGGATCGGGTTCCAGCGGCCGCCGAACAGGCCGGACTGGATCGGCTCCTTCAGCGAGAGGCCGAGCGCGAACGCCTTGCCCTTCTTGATGAGCTTCCCAGCGTTGACCACATCCTCGGGAGAAACGTTGTTGAGCGTGCCGATTTGATCGTCGGCGCCCCAGCGGCCCCAGTTGGAGAGTTTCTCCGCAGCTTCATAGATTGCGGCGCGGTTCACTTTCATTGGGCGTCTCCCGATTTTGTTATCGATCGATAAATACAACATGGGGAAATGGGCGCAAGGGGGCTTACGTGCGGTGCAAAATGCCTGCTGCCCTGCAACATCGAAAGCTGCGCCAACGCAAACATTGGTGTCGCCGGGGGCTGTATGGTCGCTTATGAGTTGCAGGATGGGTCAAGACGCGAGGGCACGAATGAGCGGCACGGCGGATAGCCGGAAAGCTTCGACACCGGCGTCGGGGAAGGCAGCAGCCAAGGTCTCGGTTCCGGCCAAGGTCGCCGCTCCGACCAAGGTGTCGCCTGCGAAATCCGCACCCAGCAAGGCGCCGCCGAAGCGCCGGCTCGCGGCGGTGGACCGGCGGCGGGAGATCCTGGCGAAATCCATCGAATACTTCGCGCGGGTGGGCTTCGACGGCGGAACCCGCGATCTGGCGCGCCATCTCGGCACCACCCAGCCTTTGCTCTACCGCTATTTCCCCAACAAGGAAGCTCTGATCCAAGAGATCTACAAGGCGGTCTATCTCGACCAGTGGCGCCCCGGCTGGGACACCCTACTCAGCGACACCACGCGCCCGCTGCGAGCCCGGCTCCAGATCTTCTATGAGGAATATACCGACACCATTCTCAACCCTCAGTGGATGCGCATCTACTTCTTCGCCGGCTTGAAGGGCGTGAGCATCAACGAGCGTTATCTCGCGCTGGTGGAGGAGCGCATCCTGGCGCGAATCATCCGGGAATTTAAGCGGGAGGTCGGCATCGAGCCGGCGGACGCAATCGATCCGCGCGACCTGGAAATCACCTGGGAACTCCAGGGCGGCATCTTTTATTACGGCGTGCGCCGCTATGTTTACCGCACACCGGTCCATCTCTCGAAAGCCGACATGATTACCCAGGCGCTGGACGTCTTCTTCGCCGGCTACAAGGCCGTGCTGGAGAAGCGGGCGGGGGAAAGGACCACGCCCTCCAGCTGACGAAACCGGGAAGACGGTGCTGGTTTTGAATCTGTTTCTCGCTCGAAACGATTCTTCTTTGTTCCGAACGTTATAACTGCGCCCTGGGGCGAGGTGGCCCTACGTGCCCAGGGGCGGGGGGCACAGGGCGAGGCAAGTCTTTAGGACCGAAAAACGCCCGCTCCAGTCTCCCGGAGCGAGCGTGTCTTTCAATCTCAGACATTTCAGCCGCGCCCGAGGGGCGGGGCGGCTATTTCAGAGGGTCACTGAATGACCTGCACGATTCGGCCGGTCTGCGGGTCGACCAGAACAGTACGGTCGTTCACGACCGTGTAGCGGTAGTTGGTCTGGCCATATTCGGCGGGCACTTCATAATAGGTCACGCCCTGCCGGGGGAGCTGCGCGCCGACCACGACGGGCTCGGAATAAGAGTAGGACGGACGGCGCTGCTCGACCACATAGGTCTGGAATCGGGGGCTCTGGTCGCCGACGATGGCGCCCACGACAGCACCACCCACGCCGCCAACCACGGCACCTACAGGACCGCCAACCAGCGCGCCACCGATCACCCCGGTGGTGGCGCCTGCGGCAGCACCGCTCTGTGCATTCTGGGCGAGCGCCATACCGGGAACTGCGATAATCGCGGCAGCGAGGACAAGCTTCTTAAACATGGACATGGTTCTCCTGGCCCGTGAGCTTGAGAGAGAAGTCTCGAAGCCGCACAATAGCGGAAGAACAACTTGAGCGTTGATATGTTCCCGAATTGAATGCTTGTAGAAGTGTCGGAGCGCTCGGCGTACCACAGGCGATGTACGGATCAAGTGTCCCGCGAGGCGCCCGGCGGCCTCTGTTCATGCTGGTAGGACGTACGGAAACCGTCGGGCGGGGCATTGGTGTGGAGCATAAAACCCCAGGCAGCGATCGCACCTAGCCAGAGAACCGCGAGATAGACCGCCCAGCGGAAAGCCGAAGCACGGCCTTTTGCCTTGAGGTAGGCGTCGAAGCCGCCGGCGACCAAAAAGCTGAACGACCACAGAATGCCCGCGCCGACCAGCACCGGCCAAAGCCACGGTCCCTTGGCCTCCCAGATCGGCGGATAAAACAGCCTGAGGATCGGGGACGCCGCGAGATAGGGGATGAAGGAGAGGTAGCCCAGCGACAGGACGCTGAGCCCGGCGGCGGCGAGGAACGCCAGAACCGAGCCTCGCAGGGACCAAATATGGCTGAGAATTGCCTTCACGCCATTGCCTTCATATCGCAGAGAAGCCCCGACCCCACCGTCGCGGACTGTTGCCTTATGCCTTCTCCCGCCTCCCGGGATGGGGCCACGCGATTATGCAGCGATCCCTTTCAGGGAGGCAGAGGCAGCGCCCGAGGGATCTGTGAGCGGCATGCGGCATTCGGAAACGCACGGCGTGTCCAAGGCGTCCGGAGCTATTTCGGCGCGCCTGCCTGCTTCAGGGCGTGGGCGGTGGAAAATTCCGGCCGGGCAAAGCAATGATCCGCCAGCGCCTTGAAATGAGGGGTGGCGGAGAGATCGAGCCCGAACATCTGTGCGCTCATGGCGTGGCCGGCGATGCAGATATCGGCAATGCCGGGGGTGGCCCCAAGGGCGAACGGGGCCGGAGGACGGCGCGAGAGCAGGCGCTCATAGGTGCCCAGGCCTTTGCCGATCCAATGACCGACCCAGGCCTTGATCGCCTCTTCATCTGCCCCGAACGTTTCGGCCAAATGCTTGCGGATGCGCGGCACCATTAGGGGATGCGTGTCCGCGACCGTCACCTGCGCCAGCGCACGGGCATAGGCGCGATCGCGAGGATCACGCGGCATCAGCGCCGGCTCGGGGTAGGTCTCGTCGATATATTCCAGGATGGCGAGGGACTGGAACAGGATATGCCCGTCCTCCTCGACCAGCGCCGGCACCGCATGGGCGGCGTTGATGGTGTCGAAGTCGGCGGTGAACTGGTTGCCGTGGAGAATATCGACCGACATCTCCTCATAGGGCAAACCCTTGAGGTTCAGCGCGACCCGCACCCGGAACGAGGCGATGGAGCGCCAGAAACCGTACATGCGAAGCGTCATGGCGCTCTCCCGATCGTGGATGCTCGATCTGCGTGGTGGCTCCCTCTCCCCGCTTGCGGGGGAGGGCTAGGGAGCGGGCGGGAGACTTCACACAAGCTCTCCACCCACATTTCTCGCCATTTCCCCCTCCCTGACCCTCCCCCGCAAGCGGGAGAGGGAACGCAGTGATTTCAGGGGGATTGGGGCAGTGCCTCAGAGGCCGAGCAGCGTCTTGGCGTTGCCGCCGCAGATTTTCGCCTTGGTGGCGTCGTCCAGCGCGGTTTCCATGACGTGACCGACCGGGTCGCTGTCCGCCATGTCGTAGGGATAGTCGGTTCCCATCACCACATGGTCGGGTCCCATCAGGCGCACGAGAGCTTCGAGCTGCTCGGTCGAGAACACCACCGTGTCGAGATACATGCGCTTCAGGTAGGTGGTCGGCGCGTGCGGGATCTTCTTCACGTCGGACCGTGCGTTCCAAGCGTGGTCCATGCGCGCGGAATAGGCGCCCACGAAGCCGCCGCCGTGCACGCCGATGATCTTCAGGTTGGGATGGCGCTCCATCACGCCGTCGAAGATTAGATAGTGAATGGCGAGGGTGGTCTCGAACGGATTGCCGATGATGTTGTTGAAATAGAAGCGCGACAGGCGCTGCGCCTCGGTGAAGCCGTTGGGGTGAAGCAACACCACCGCGCCCAGTTCTTCCGCCTTGGCCCAGAACGGGGCGAACTCAGGGTCGGAAATCTCCTTGCCGTGCACGTTGGTGAGGATCTGCACACCCTTGTGGCCGGTCTTCATCACGTATTCCAGCTCCTCGGCGGCCATGTGGCCATCCTGGAGCGGCACGGTACCGAGGCTGACGAAGCGATCGGGACGACCCGCTACATATTCCGCGAGCCCGTCATTCACCACCCGCGCCGCCTTGCCGGCGATATCGGCGCGCACCGTTGTGTAGCACTGGGGAGGCGGGCACATGATGAGCTGCTTGTCGATGCCGGCGGCATCGAGATCCGCAAGGCGCTCGTCATACTGGATCATGCGCGAGGTGCGGTCCTGATCCTGCTTCTGGTTCAGCGCCTTGGTTTCCGGGCTGCCGAAACGCGCCAGCGGGATGGTCGAAATGTCGAGATGGCCTTCCACGATCTTGTTCGCGGCGGGCACCGCCACATGCGAGTGGATGTCGAAGGTCAGGCTCGTGGGCCGCGTCGTGGTGCCGTGGCGGCGCGCACCCGAGGGACCGTAGGTGTTCCAAATATCGCTCATGGGAGACTTCCTGAAGAGTGGCACCGGGGAAATCGTCCCCCCGGAGCGTTGAAATCAAAAGACGCCGAGGTGTTGGGAAATGAGCTGCTGATCGGCGGCGGCTTCGGACGCCGGGCCAGAAAACACCACCTGCCCGGTATTGATGATGACGATGTCGTCCGCAAGGTTCAGGGTCATCTTGATATTCTGTTCCACCAGAATGATCGAGAGCCCTTCCGCCTTCAGCATGGCGATGATGCGGCCGACATCGGCGACGATCTGCGGGGCGAGGCCCTCGGAGGGCTCGTCCATCAGCAGCACGCGCGGATTGCCCATCAGCCCACGGCCGATGGCGAGCATCTGCTGCTCGCCGCCGGAGAGGGAGCCCGCGAACTGGCTCTGCCGCTCCTTGAGGCGCGGGAAGATCTCAAACACGCGGGAGAGCGACCAGGCGTCGGATTTTCCGTTGTGGCGCTGGGCGGCCACCTGGAGGTTTTCCTTCACCGTGAGCGAGCGGAAGACGCGCCGCCCCTGTGGCACCAGGCACACGCCCTTGCGGGCGATATTCTCCGGACCAAGGCCGCTGATCTTCTCGCCGCCGAGGGAGATCGAGCCGCCCTTCGGTGAGAGAAAGCCCATGATGGTGCTCATGCAGGTGGTCTTGCCCGCGCCGTTGCGGCCGAGCAGTCCCAGCAGGCGCCCCTCCCTCAGGGAGAAATCGATGCCGTGCAGAACATGGCTGTCCCCGTAATAAGCGTGCACGCCCGCAAGCTGGAGGATCTCATTCGCCAAGGTAGATCTCCCGTGTGCGCGGATCGTTGACCACATCGGCGCGGGTGCCCTCGACGATCACCTGCCCGAAGTGCAGCACGGTGATCTTCTCGGCGAAAGCAAGCGCCACATCCATGTCGTGCTCGATCATGACGATGGTCACATCCCTGGGGATGGTGGTGAGCAGCGCGCTCACCGCGCTGCGCTCTTCCGGGGAGAGGCCGGCGAGCGGTTCGTCCAGCAGCAGCAACTTCGGCTTCTGCGCCAGCGCCATGGCAAGTTCCAGCCGACGGCGCTCGCCGTAGGATGTTTCCGACACCAGCCGGTGCCCGCTGGTGCCGAGGCCCACCTGCTCCAGAGCCGCCTGTGCCAGATCGAACAGCTCACTACGCCCGTTGAGCGTGCGCCAGAAATCCCACCGCTCGACCCTCAGCCCAAGCAGCGACAGGACTACGTTGTGCAGCAGCGTGTCCTGAGGAAACAGGGTGAGGATCTGGTAGGTGCGCGCGAGCCCCTTGGCGACGCGATCCTTGGTCTTCAGTTTCAGCAATTCCTCGCCGAACAGCCGGATCGAGCCGCCGTCCGGTTTCAGATCGCCGGTGATCTGGTTGAACAGCGTGGTCTTGCCCGCGCCGTTCGGACCGATGATGAGGCGCCGTTCGCCCGGTGCGACACGCATGGTGACGTCCCGGGTGACGACGAGCCCGCCGAACCGCTTCGACAGGCCGGTGATTTCAAGGGCGTCCGCGCTCATGACGCATGCTCCTTCGTCGGGGTCGCGGAAGCGGCAGGCGTTGGCGTCGTGCCGGCCGGCGGCTTCGCTCTTTGCGTCCGCTCCCAGAGCTTCCGGAAGCCCGGCACGAGACCGGTGGGCATGAACACCACAGCGAGGACGAAGATCAGCCCCAGCAGAGCATTCCAGCGCTCGACGTAGGTCGAGGCTACGTTCTTCACCAGCGTAACGATGATCGCACCAACCATCGGCCCGGTGAGGGTGGAGGCCCCGCCGAGAATGGTCATCAGCAGCACCTCGGCGGACTGCTGTAGGGACACCGCATAGGGGCTGACGAACTTCTGGTAGTAGACAAACAGCAGGCCCGCCACACCAGCCCAGAAGCCGGACATGATGAATGCGGCCCAGCGGATCATCCACACATTATGGCCGAGCATGCGCATGCGCTTCGGCTGGTCCTTAGTCCCGCGCAGACCGGCTCCGAACGGTGAGTTCACAACGCGCCAGATGAAATACACCGACACGGCGAACACGATCAGCGAGAAATAATAGAAACTCGTTGCACTGTTGATGGAGATCCCGAGCGGCTCCGGCCGAACGGGGAAGCGCATGCCGTTGTCACCCTGCGTCAGGCCGACCCAGCGATAGGCGACACCCCAGACGATCTGCCCGAGAGCGAGCGTGATCATCAGGAAGGACAGACCGCTCGCCCGCAGTGCCAGCACGCCGAACACGGCGGCCGAGAGGGTCGCGACCACCAGTGCGCCAATAGCTGAGGACAGTTGGTCCCAACCGGCGATGGTGTGAAGCCAGGTGACGGCATAGGCGGCAATGCCGAAATAGGCCGCGTGGCCGAGCGAGGTCATGCCGCCATAGCCGACGATGAGGTTCAGACTCACCGCAAACAGGGCATAGCAGAGGATCTGACTCGACAGATTGATGAAGAAGTCGGTGAACGCAAACGGTAGGGCCGCCAGCAGAGCCAGCGCGATGATTGTGGCGATGCCGAAGCGGCTCATTGGCGTGACCCCGCAAATAGACCCTCGGGCATCACGACCAGCACGATCACCATGGGCAGGAAGAGGATGACGTAGGCGAAGTCGGGGAACAGCGCGGTGCCGAAATTATAGATGAAGCCCACCGCGAAGCTGCCGACGAAGGCACCCATCAGGCTTCCAACGCCGCCGAGGATCACCACCACCAGAGCCAGCGGCAGCATGTCGGCATCGAGCCCCGGATAGGCCTGCATGATCGGCCCGCCGATGGTGCCGCCGAGGCCCGCGAGGGCCGCACCCAGCATGAACACCAGCATGAACAGGAAGGACACCCGGATGCCGACGCCGCGCGCCATCTCCATGTCGTCGACGCCGGCGCGGATCATCGCGCCGAGGCGCGTGCGCTCCATCAGCATATACAGCAGCACCGCAGCCACCACCGCGACGGCCAGCACCACGAGGCGATAGGTCGGGAAGGCGTAGCCGATGAAGAAAATCGGCGGCCGCAGCCATGCGGGTGCGGGCACCGGCACGGGGTCTCCGGTCCACACCATGAGGCAGACATCGGCGATGATGAAGGAGACGCCCAGAGTCACCAGGACCTGGCCCTGCGAATTGCCGGCGAGCTTCCGCAGCAGGCCGCGCTCCAGGATGACGCCGAGCACACCCACGGCGAGACCGCTCATGAGCGCCGCGATCCAGAAGTTCACGCCCCAGTTCATGAAGGTCGCGCCGAAATAGGCGCCCAGCATGAAGAAGGCGCCATGGGCGAGGTTTGGCATCCGCATCAGGCCGAAAATCAGCGAGAAGCCGGACGACAAAAGGAACAGCAGACCGCCGAAGGCGATGCTGTTGAGGGTCTGGATCAGCCAGAACTGCATTCTGGTCTCCCTCCGGTGGGTTGAATGACGGCGCGCTCCGACACGGCGGGCTCGCTTCGATTTTCACTTATGTCCGCCCGAACACAGCGCCTGCCGGGCTCGGATCACCACGCCGAAGCCGGAACACCGGCGTCGGGACGGGGAATGTCAGGCCGAGGGCGCGGCTTGTGCGCCGCGCGTCACGAACCCGATCGTCCCCCTCCACACCCTCCCCCGCAAGCGGGAGAGGGTGTGGAGGGCAGCTTTGCTGCGACGGCTGAACGGCCTCAGTTTTCCAGATTCTTCGCGGGCGGCACGTCGCGCGCGTAGACCGGGCTCTTGAGGAAGTCCTCGGGCTTGTAGTTCCAGAACTGGCTGACGTTCTCGTAGGTCTTGATGACCGCGTTCACGAGGCGCCCATCCTGCTTCTCAACGCGGCGGATATAGACGTTGCCGATGACGTTGCCGTACTTGTCGAACGACACCGGGCCGCGGCAGGTGTCTTCCACCTTGTTGTTGCGCAGCGCGTCCATCAAGGCCTGCTTGTCGTCCTTGCCGCCTGTGGTCTTGAGGGCGGCTTCGAGAACGGCGGCGGCAACATAGGTGGCTGCGCCGTAGTAACCCGGCTCGATCTTGTAGTCACGCACCATGCCGGCGACGAACTTCTTATTGGACGGGTTGTTCAGCGTCGCCGAATAATAGTTCACCGACAGAAGGCCGATGGCATCGTCGCCCATCTGCTGGAGCAGGGCTTCGTCGAACGCCGTCATGCCACCGAGCAACGGAATCTTGCCCTTGAGCCCGTATTCGTTGAACTGGAGGAAGAAGCGGAAGCCGTTCGAGCCCGCGAAGGCTGCGAACATGCCGTCCACCTTGGTGTTGATCTGGGCGATGTAGGTTCCGTAGTCCGGCACGGCCAGCGGCGGCCACAGCTTCTGGACAACCTTGCCGCCTTCTTCCTCGAACACCCGCTGGAAGCCCGAATTCTGCTCGTGGCCATAGGCGATGTCGTCGGCGATGGTGGAGGCGCGCTTGAACTTGAGGTCCTTCGCCGCATAGTCGCCCATCACATGGCTGCACTGCGAGGAGGTGGAGGTACAGCGCACGAACCACGGGTTGGCGCGGCGCTGGGTCATGTCGTCGGCGGCCGCCACCGAAATGGTGGGCGTCTTGGTCTCGCGAATATAATCGTCGAGCGCCAGCGCTTCCTGGGTCGAGAGCGGCCCGATCATCGCCGAGATGCCGTTGCGCTCGATCAGTTCCTGCATCTTGGTGCGGGCGACGGCGGGCGCGCCGCCGGTATCCACAGTGATGAGTTCCACCGGCACGCCGGCGAGCACGTTGTTGCGCTCCTTCAGGTACAGGTTCAGCGCCTGCTCCATCTGGATGCCGCCCGAGGCGAGCGGGCCGGTCTTCACGGTCATGAAGCCGATGCGCACCGGCTTCGCCTGGGCGCGGACGGCGGGGGCGCCGAGTGCGACAGCGCCGACACCAGCGCCGACACCGATGCCAATTCCTTTGAGAACGCTTCTGCGATCCACGGTCATCATTGTCTCCTTGGTTTCCTCGAACGCGGGCGGGATGTTCCCGCTTCTTTTCAGCTTTCCGGCGGAGCAACCCGCCGGTCCTGGCCGGCACCGTATTGGCGTACGGGGCCGGCGCTGTTTTTAGATCCGGCGGCGCAGGCGCGATCGGACCCCAAACCCTATCTGATCACTTGGAAGGGATGATGGGCAACAGGACGTAAGATTCGCGATCAGGCGAGAAATGCAACGTCGTGGTGCCGCCGAACACTTCCGGCGGGCGATCCAGCGGGTCGTTGTGCAGGAACGGGCCGCAGCCGGTCAGCTCGTTCTTGAAGTTGGAGAGCTTGCCGCCCGATCCGCCCGGCCACTCATAGTCCTTGCCCCGGACGCTCAGCGCGAACCGGTGGCCCTTGGGGATGACAATGGAGGTCGGCCAGATCTCGATATCGAGTTCGACCACTTCTCCCGGGGTCAGAGGCTGCTTCTCATCATGGGTATGATAAGGCCGATAAGGTTCTGAAAGCTTGGTGTCGAGCTTGCGGTGCGAGGCGCGCAGCCAGCCCTGGGCCACCGGCGTGTTGGGATCGATGGCGCCCTGGAAGGTCACTTCCTTCAGGTCTGGCGTAAACACGCGCAGCACCAGGAACAGATCGGCATCCACTGTCGAGGAAGAGACGAAGATTTTCGCGGCGATCGGCCCGGTGATCTCGGTTTCCTCGGCCACCGGAGCGGAGAGGAAGGTCAGCCCCTCGCCCATCGCCTCAAACGACCTCTCCGAGACGTTCTGCACCGGTTCGGTGTCCAGTCGTCCGTTGCGAGGGTGCAGTTGGAACTTGGTCCACTGGGTGCGGGCGAGCGGCCATTCGTGCTCCTCCCGCTCGACGAATTTTTCGCCGGGATGACGCACCTGGAGCAGCACGCGGGGCTGCTTGTCCCAGCCATTGTCATCGCCCTTCAGGAAGTGGTCAAAGAATCGCAGCTGAAGCTCGCGGCCATAATCCGTGTAGAAATGCGTCCAGTGCTCGATGCCGTGGACTTCGAGCCACTTGTTCTTAGAGGCCGCGCGCACGAAGGCTTCAAAATTGCCGCGCGGGTGGAGGCCCTGCCCGCCCCAGTTGGCGGCGGAGAGGAACGGCACATCGATGTCGTCCCACACCGGCGAGCGGTCCTTGTGGTAGTCGTCGTCGAGCGCGTGGGAGCGGATGTCGGCGCCGAAATCGATACGGTTGGCGGCAAGCGCCTCTTCGCTCAGCAGCTCAGGTCCGCACACCAGCTGGCCATGGGCCTTGCTGCGGCGGCCGGCCTCGCCGATGCCGTACTGCACGGTCTTGACCTGCATGTCGTACCAATTGGCCCAGAACGTCGACAAGATGCCGCCGTGATGGGTCATGTCGCGGTACCAGTCGGCCGAGCCTTCCCAGATGCACATGGCCGCGAGATGCGGCGGCTTGTGCTTGGCGACGTGCCACTGGTTGGAGCCGAAATAGGAGATGCCGTTGAGCCCGACCTTGCCGTTGCTCCAGGGCTGGACCGCAGCCCATTCGATGCTGTCGTAGAAATCCTTCTGCTCGCGCGGGCCGAAGGGATCGACGAAGCCCGGCGAGGTGCCACACCCGCGGCTGTCGACGCGCACGCAGGCATAGCCGTGCGGCACCCACTTCTCGGGGTCAACCACTTCCCAGGCCTGGTAGAGATTGGAGGAGCCGGCGGTCACATCCGGGTGCTTCGTAGCCATGCGATCCCAGGCCGAGGGGTAGCCCTCCTGGAATGACAGACCCTTGGCATAGGGGCCGTAGGTAAGCAGGACAGGATAACGCCCCTCTTCCATCGGCAAGAATACGTCGGCACGCACCACGAGCCCGTCATCCATGGTGATCGGCACATCCCAGAGGATGCGCATTCCGGAGCGGGTTTCGGTGAACGAAGGGTAAGGCTGCTTAGCCTTGAGGCTACCTTCCCCACGGGGTGCTTCAATCGTGCCCATTTTATCTCCTCCCACGCCTTTTGTTTCTTGTTCTTGGCTGATGATTGTGCGCTATCTTTCGGGTCATGCTAGTGATCGGTTGATAATTAGCAAGCCAAAAACGCACGATCAGCGCGAAGAAACAGGGAGGGCGGTTCCATGAAGATCGGCTTTGCAGGAATGGGGCGCATGGGCGCGGCGATGGCGCTGCACCTGCTTGAGCTTGGCCATGACGTCACCGTGTGGAACCGCAGCACGGACAAGTTGCAGCCCCTCGTGGATGCCGGTGCGAAGACCGCCCCGACCCCGGCTGCGCTTGTTCCGGAAAACGAAGTTCTCATCTCCAGCCTGCTCGACGGCGATGCGCTGCGCGCGGTCTATGAAGGCGACGGCGGCTTCCTCATCACCGACCTGAAGGATCGGCTGGTGATTGAAATGAGCACCGTTCTGCCGAAGGAAGAAGTGGCGTTGGCAGAGAAGATTCGCGCCGCCGGCGCCGCCTTCATCGAATGCCCGGTGGGCGGCACGACCGGACCCGCCCGCACCGGAAAACTGCTCGGCTTGGTCGGCGGTGAGAAGGCGGATTTCGAGCGCGCCAAGCCGCTGCTCGATCAACTCTGCCGGCGCGTCGAGCATGTCGGCCCGGTGGGTGCCGGCACAAGCATGAAGCTCGCCATCAACCTGCCGCTGCTGGTCTATTATCAGGCACTGGGCGAAGCCTACACCCTGTGCGGCGACCTCGGCCTCGATCCGCGCTGGCTGGTGGATTTCTTCTCCGACACTTCGGGCGGCATGAATGTGCTGAAGATGCGCGCGGACCCCATCGCTACCTCGCTTGCGGGCGGCGACACCGGCCCGGCCGCCTTCTCCGTGGACGGCATCCGCAAGGATCTGCGCACCATGATCGCCGAAGCGCGCGAGCGCGGCACCGATCTGCCCGTGACGGCGGCCACGCTTGCCGTCTATGACGAAGCGGCGGGCCAAGGCCTTGGCGAGAAGGACGGCTCCATGCTTGTCGGCTATTGGCCGAACAAGTCAAAAGGCTGATCTGCCCATCCCAATCCAAAGGAGAGTGTCTTGAGCGTTTCCCTAGCAAAAGCCGATGAGATTGTCGCCGCCGCCCTGGCCAAGGGGCGCGAGTTGGGCTTCGAGCCGCTGACCGTCGCGGTGCTGGATGCCGGCGGGCATCTGGTAGCGCTGAAGCGCGAGGACCGTTCGGGAATCCTGCGGCCGGAGATCGCCATCGGCAAGGCGTGGGGCGCCCTCGGCATGGGCTTCGGGTCCCGCGAGCTGCACAACCGCGCGCAGAAGGCGCCGCACTTCCTGAATGCCCTGGCGGCGGCGAGCGGCGGCCGCGTGGTACCGGTTCCGGCCGGCGTCCTGATCCTCGACGGCGGCGATATCATCGGCGCCGTCGGTATCTCGGGCGATACGTCCGACAATGATGAAATCTGCTGCATCGCCGGCATCACGGCGGCCGGCTACGTGGCCCAGCATGATCTGCTCCCGCCCGAGGCGTGAGCTTACAAAAAACCCCACCCCTGTCTGCGCGGGGGTGGGGTTTCTTTTTGTGCGATCACCAGCCGGCGCGGCAGACGCGCTCGACCCAGTAGGGGCTCCACCAGCACTTCAGGAAGGTGCCGGTCGCCTCGATCGGCCGATACACCACCGGCGCGGTGACGAGGGCAACCGGGCCGCCGCTGGAGGGGATGTCACCGTCAAGCAGGCTGGCGTTGAAGCTCAGCGTCGTGCCGTTCTGCGTCACGCTGCCAATCTCGACGATCACCTGGGTCGGGTTCTGGCCGAGAATGGTCAGGGCTGCATTCGGCGGATCGTTCTTGAACACCTGGACGGTCGGGTTCCACAGCTTCACGAACTGCTCGGTGTTCATCGAGCCGCCGATCCGCTCGGGACGGTCCACCCGGAAGCTGGTGACGGGCGGAACGCCGGTCAGCGTCAGCGTCTTCCCATCGAACGTCATGCCTGAAGCCTGAAGTGTCAGGATCATCTCGATGGGACGGGCAATCTGCACCTCGGGGCGGGCAGGTGTGCCAGCCTGGGTCATGCGCGGCTGCACCGGCGCCGTGACGGCGGGCGCTGCGGGGGCGGCCGGCGCCGCCGGAGGGGTCTGCGCGAGGGCGGCGAAACCGGAAGCGGCCAGGATGAGGCCGGCCAGAGGTGCAATCAGTCTCATGGACCCGTGTTCCCTAGTATGAGGCGTGGTGCGCGGGGCACCTATAGCCGATCCTGAACGCAAGCCAACCGTGCCGTCGCGGCACGCCTGGATATTACCCGCCGGTGAAACTGCGCGGCGAGGGTGAGACCACCTGCGCGGCACCGCCGCGAATTTCCATCACCGCCAGCCCACGCTCATTGGTGCCGTCCGAGCGGAAGCGGAACACCCCGTCCACGCCGTTGAAGCCGGAAGGATTGGTCAGCGCCGCCTCTGTGAGGCCGTCCGGCCCCTGGGTGCGCACGATGGTTGCCACCAGCGAAACAGCGTCATAGGCGAGAGTCGCGGTGCGCACCGGATCGGTGTTGTAGCGCGCGCGGTACCGCTGGGAGAAACCGCGCCAGCCGGCGGCATCCGGACCGGCAAACTGCGCGCCGTCCATCTGCGCATCGCCGAACAGGCGCGTATCGTCCCATAGCCCGGTTCCGAGCGGGCGGACCTTCTTCAGGTCGACGCCGGCGGCGGCGAGTTGCTGCACCACGCCCGGCACATTGTCCGCCGTGTCGGGAATGAACACGGCATCGGCCTGCCCCGCCACATTGGCAACCCGCTGCACGGCGGCCTGAAGGCGCGCCCTGTCCGTGGTGAAGCGTTCGATACCCATGACACGCGCGCCAGCCGACGCCGCCGCCTGCTGGAACGCCGCCTCGGCGACCGAGCCGTAGGCATTCTCGGGGATCAGGGCGACGAACGAGCGCCGGTTCTGCGCGACATTGAAATTGACGACGCGCGAGACGTCGGTCTGCGGCAGGAAGCTCAGCAGATAGACGCCCTGGGACGCAACGTTCGAATCGGTCGAAAACGCAATCACGGGAATGCCGCGCGGCTTCGCCACCTGGGCCACCGCACCCACCGAATGAGAGAACAGCGGCCCGAGGATGATCCGCGCGCCCTCGTTCACCGCCGCATCCGCTGCGGCGCGGGCGCCCTGGGAGGTGCCGCCGTCGTCCTTGACCACCAGCGTGACCGGCGCCTGCCCAAGTTCAGACAGGGCAAGCTCGGCGGCATTGCGCAGCGACAGGCCGACCGCCCCGGCATTGCCCTGCGCGCCCAATGGCAGGATAAGCGCCACCACCGGCCCGCTGGTCAGCGGCTGCGCGGCGGGCGCCATGGGTGCGCCGGATTGGGGTGCGGCATCGCGGCCATAGTCGCCACCGGCGCAAGCGGCGAGCGTTGAAAGAAATGCGGAAAGCCCGGCGAACTTCGCAGCGCCGGTGACGATCTCGCGGCGCGTCGCGCCCGTGTGGATTGCCCGTGCCCTTGGCGCGTCCTCGTCCACCCGCTTCTCCCTGTGGCTACCGCAGCCTTGGCTCCACGCATATCGTCTCGAAGACGGTTTGGCGAGGGCGCCCGACAGGTGTCGCGCAGGCGTGAGAGGCATTAAGGTGCACACATGACACTTCGAGACGAACGCCCCCGCGCCTATGTCCTCGCCGGGACCCGCCTTTTCGCCAACCGGCCCGCTCCCGGCCTGCATGTGGTGGCGACACCCATCGGCAATCTCGGCGACATCGGCCTGCGCGCGCTCGAAATCCTCGCCGGAGCGGATGTAATCGCGTGCGAAGACACGCGCATGACTCACCGCCTCACCGACCGCTACGGCATCGAAACCCAGCTCATCCCCTATCATGACCACAACGGCGCCAGCATGCGCCCTAAAATCCTTGCCCGCCTCGCTGCCGGCGCCGCCGTGGCGCTGGTGTCGGATGCGGGAACGCCGCTGGTTTCGGATCCCGGCTACAAGCTGGTGGTGGAGGCGGCGGACGCAGGCTTCAAGATCCATCCTGTTCCCGGCGCCTCGGCGCTGCTGGCCGCGCTCGTGGCGGCGGGCCTTCCCACCGACCGCTTCCTGTTCGACGGCTTCCTCCCGCCCCGGGACGGGCAACGCCGCAACCGCATCACCGAGCTGAAGCCGATTCCCGCGACCCTTGTGCTCTATGAGAGCGGTCCCCGCCTGGCGGAAAGTCTGGCCGACCTTGCCGACATCCTGGGAAACCGCCCAGCCGCCGTATGCCGCGAGCTGACCAAGGCGTTCGAGGAGGTCCGTCGTTCCGATCTCGCGACGCTGGCCGCCCATTACGCCGAGGCGGGCGCGCCGAAGGGGGAAATTGTTCTGGTGATAGGCCCGCCAGCGGAGGAAATCGCGCAGGACGACGACGTGGACGCGGCCCTCGCCCGCGCCCTCGCCGATCTCTCCCTCAAGGATGCCGTAACCGCCGTGACCGGCCTCACCGGGCGGCCGAAGCGTGAGGTCTATGCCCGTGCGCTCGCCCTCACCCGGACCGACAGCGATGGATGAAGCCGCGGCCCGGATTGCCCGCCGGGCCGCTCACGCGCGGGGCCTGGCAGCGGAAGACCGGGCCGCACGGCTTTTGGAGGCATTGGGCTTCGTCATCCTTGAGCGGCGGGTGCGCACCAAGGCGGGGGAAATCGACCTCGTGGCGCGCCTCGAAGACCTGCTGGTGTTCTGCGAGGTGAAAGTGCGCGCCAGCCTTGAAGGCGCCGCTTATTCCATCCTGCCGCGCCAGCGCGCCCGCATCACCGCCGCCGCCGAAGCCTATCTCGCCGCACACCCGGAATTCGCGACCCTTGATGCCCGCTTCGACGCCGTGCTCGTCACCACCCACGGCAAAGTGCAGCATTTGCCCGGCGCATTCGAGATGGAGACATAGTGCTCGACCCTGGCGGGCGGAGCCGCGCAGTTATAGATAGAAGCCGAACGTCCTCTTATCCGCAGCGGCCCCGCCGCTCGCCGGAGTTTCCCCATGGCTCTTCAGGTCGCGGTCCAGATGGACCATATCTCGCGCATCAACATTGCCGGGGATTCCACCTTCGCGCTGCTTCTGGAGGCGCAGAAGCGCGGCCACGCGCTGGTTCATTATGTGCCCGACCAACTCGCCATGCGCGACGGGCAGGTGTTCGCCACCGTCGAGGATCTCACCGTTAAGGACGAGGTGGGTGCCCATTTCTCGCTCGGTCCGAAGCGCCGGGTAAGGCTCGACACCTATGACGTTGTCCTGCTGCGGCAGGACCCGCCGTTCGACATGGCCTATGTCACCTCTACTCACCTCTTGGAGCGCATCCAGCCCAAGACCCTGGTGGTGAACGACCCGGCCAATGTCCGCAACGCCCCGGAAAAGATCTTCGTCACCGACTTCCCCGAACTGATGCCGCCGACGCTGATCACCCGCGACCTCGCGGAGATCAAGGCTTTCCGCGCCGAGTTCGGCGACGTGGTCATGAAGCCGCTCTATGGCCATGGCGGCGGCGCCGTGTTCCGCCTCACGGCAGACGATCTGAATTTCGGCTCACTCTACGACTTCTTTGCCGTCACCTTCCGCGAGCCCTGGGTCATCCAGCGTTTCCTGCCGGCCGTGAAGCATGGCGACAAGCGCATCATCCTGGTGGATGGCGAGGCGGCGGGCGCAGTGAACCGTGTGCCGAGCGAAGGCGATCTTCGCTCCAACATGGTGCGCGGCGGGGCGGCAAAACCCACCGACCTGACCGACCGCGAACAGGAAATCTGCGCCCGCATCGGCCCCGCGCTGCGGGAACGCGGCCTGCTTTTCGTGGGCATCGACGTGATCGACGGCAACCTCACCGAGATCAACGTCACCTCCCCCACGGGGCTACGCGCCATCAAGCGGCTTGGCGGCCCCGATATCGCCGCCCAGATCTGGGACAAGATCGAGGAAAAGCGCCGCCTGTAGAACCTAAAGCGCCGCGCCGCAGTTCTCCTCGTCCAGACCACGGGACTTCCGCATGCCGCAGCCCATCTCCGTCTCCATCCCCCACCGCCTCGGCAAAGAGGAGGCCCTGCGCCGCCTCCAGACCGGCCTCTCCTCCGTGCGCCAACGCTTCGGCGACAAGCTGAGCGTGATGGAGGAGACCTGGGTGGGCGATCACCTCGACTTCCGCGTGGCCGTGATGGGCCAGGAGGCGTCCGGCCTGCTCGATGTCGCGGAAGACGCCGTGCACCTCCAGGTGCAGCTTCCCTGGCTGCTGCACATCATGGCCGAGAAGGCCAAGGCGCTCATCGACCGCCAGGGCCGCATCCTGCTGGAAAAGAAGTGAGGTTCAGGCCGGGGTCAGCGTAAGCGTCATGGTATCGACGGTGAAAGTGCCGTCCGCCTCCAAGTCGAAATGGGCGCGAACCTCCTCGGAAGCCTTTGCCTGCAAGGAGCGGATCGCCGCGACGTGAAGTTCGGGGGTGGCGATCCGTGTGATCCAAGGCAGGAATTCCAGCCGTAGCCTGCGCTCGACCACTTCCTGTACCTGGAAGCCTTCCGTCTGGGCGGCCCTGGTCCATTCCATCAGCGAATAATCCCGCACATGGGAGGGATCGCGCAGCAGTTCCACGCTCTGGAGGTACGTGTCCAGAAGCGGGCTGGCCGGCGCGATCACGTCCATGAAGATCGCGCGCCCGCCCTTCTTCAGCACGTTGCGCGCATGGGCAAGGCCGGATGGCAGGTGCTGCCAGTGATGGGCGCTATAGCGAGACACCACGAAATCGAAGCTGCTTTCGGCGAACGGCAGGTCTTCCGCCACGCCCTGGACCGGAACGATATTGGTCAAGCCCCGCCGCGCGGCCTCTTCCGTCACGGCCCTCAGCATGTCAGACGATAGGTCGTAAGCGACCACTTCCGCCACATGGGGCGCAACCGTGAAGCTTACGTGCCCGCCGCCGCAACCCAGATCCAGCACACGGGCGGCGCCCCGCTCGGCCATCAATTGGGCCAGGGCTTGGAGATCCTCGCCCTTGGCATGGACCACGCTGGTGACATAAGCGGCCGCCTGTGGGCCGAACTGGCTCGCGACCAGATCCTGGATGCTCGCGGCACGCGCTTGGCTGGTGTTCATTCTGGCCTCAGTAGTGTCGGCAGGGCGTTCGACCGGTTCGCTCATAATGCGGCGACGGCAACACACAGGACGATAAGGGCAAGGGCAATTGGGGCGAACCACAGAGCCTTTATCGCGGCATATTTGAGGCCGCCGGCCGTGCGGCACGGCTGTGTGAGGGCCAGCTGAGGTCGGGTGTGGTGCACGGGAAATCTCCTTTCCCCGACCCTCCCACCCCTCACCGTAAGGGCACCATCTGCAATGTGGCGCCGCCTCGTAAGCTCGGCATAAGGCTCAGGCCGGCGACTTGTCCCGATCCGGATGGTGGAACAGCAGAACAAGGATCACCGAAGAGAACGCCAGCGCCGCCATCAGCAGGAAGCAGTCCGTGAACGAGCCGCGCAGCCCCAGCACCCAGCCGGTGAGAACCGGCGCCAGGAAGCCGGCGACTGCGAAGGCGAAATCCATGATGCCCAGGGCCGTGGCAGCGCGTTCCGGCACGATATCCACGTTGACGGCGTAGTACGCCGCGTTCGACCCCATGGAGGCGGCAACCGCAACCGTGATGCCGACGATGGCGACACCGAGATTATCGCTGAACGCCACAGGTATCACCGCCAGCGCGGCGATGAGTTGCGAGCCGGCGATCAGATAGCTCCGCGCCACCCGCAGCCGCCCGGTGGTCTTCAAAAGATGGTCCGACCACCGCCCCAGCGCCCAGAGGGTGATCGCAGCGGCAAGCCAGGGCGCCACGGTGAACAGGCCGACGGTGGCAAGTTCCAGCTTGTAGACCTGGTGGAGATAGCTCGGCAGCCAGCTCATGAAGAAGAACAGGAAATAGCCGAACACGAAGAACGCCCAGTAATTCACCACAAGCGTCCGGTTGGTGAGCAGCATGCGAATCACAGCGCGCTCCGGTAGCTTAAGCAGCGCGTGGGAAGTCTTTGCCGTTTCCTGGTCCTTGCGGATATAGGCAAGCTCCGCTGCATTGACGTGGCGCGAGCGCGCCGGGTCGTCACGAAACAGAAAATACCAGAGCGGTACCCACGCGATCGACAGCACGAACAGCACAGTGAAGGTCCCTCGCCAGTCGAGAACGGCGAGAAGCTGGGTGACCACGGGTCCGCCGATGGCAAGGGCGATGGGAACCGCCACCAGGGCATTGCCCAGCGCCGTCGCCCGCTCGTGTGGCGCCAGCCAATTGCTGACCGCGCCGGTGAGGGCTGGAAAGTTCGGCCCCTCCGACACGCCCAGCAGCACCCGCGCCGCATAAAGGGCAAAGAAGCCGTTGGCGGCGGCCGTGAGGCCGATGGACAGGCTCCACAGGACGGCCGCGATGGTGAGCACCAACCGGGCGCCGTAGCGGTCCACCGCGAAGCCGCCGATCAGCGTCGTCACCGCGTAGCCGAGGCCAAAGGCGCCAAGGATCGTGCCTGCATCGGACTTCGACAGTCCGAGGGTCTGCTCCATCATGGGGATGGCATAGGAGATGGCGGCGCGGTCGACATAGTTCACCACCGTGATGGCGAACAGCAGGAAGATCACCACCCAACGGAACCGCGTCGCGACCATCCAGCCCTCCCCGCCAGTTCCGCCGGCGTTGGCTCTTAGCCTAAAGGTTGTGCGGCGGAATGGAAGCTGGCACACACCCTAGATGTTCTTAATATGTTCTTGCCCTCTTTCTGGCGCTCCGATAGTCTTTGCGGATCCTGGGTTGTGGGGAGATTGGCGTGATCCAGCGGGTGGCGACAGTCGCATTCGAGGGCGTCGAAGCACGGCCTGTCGACGTGCAGGTGCACGTCGCACCCGGATTGCCAGCCTTCACAATCGTAGGCTTGCCTGACAAGGCCGTGACCGAGGCGAAGGAGCGGGTGCGCGCGGCGCTGATCGCATCGGGTCTGGCTTTGCCGGCACGGCGCATCACCATCAATCTCGCGCCTGCCGACCTGCCCAAGGAAGGCTCTCATTACGACCTGCCGATTGCCCTGGGGCTGATGGCCGCCATCGGCGCCATCCCGTCCGATTGCCTCAAAGGCTTCACCGTGGTGGGCGAACTGGGGCTCGACGGCTCGATCGCGGCGGTGGCCGGCGTCCTGCCCGCCGCCATCGGCGCCAATGCACGCGGCCATGGCCTCATCTGCCCAGCGGCCTGCGGCGCCGAGGCGGCGTGGGCCAGCCCGGACATGGATATTCTCGCCCCGCTTTCGCTGATCCAGCTCGCCAACCACGTCACCGGCCGGCAGGTTCTGGCGCGGCCCGACCCGCGCATGAGCCGGGGATCGGACAATCTGCCGGACCTTCGGGACGTGAAAGGCCAGGAGACCGCCAAGCGTGCCCTGGAGGTCGCAGCGGCCGGCGGACATAATTTGCTTTATGTCGGCCCGCCGGGCGCCGGAAAATCCATGCTGGCGCAGCGCCTGCCCTCCATCCTTCCGCCGCTCACGCCGGCGGAGATGCTCGACGTCTCGATGATCGCCTCAGTGGCGGGCACGATTCAGGACGGGGCGCTGGTGGATCGGCGCCCGTTCCGCGCCCCGCACCACTCCGCCTCCATGGCCGCCATGGTCGGTGGTGGCATGAAGGCACGGCCGGGCGAGGTATCGCTGGCGCATCACGGCGTGCTGTTCCTGGACGAACTGCCGGAATTCTCGCCCCAGGTGCTCGATTCCCTGCGCCAGCCCCTGGAAACCGCCGAGGTGTTGATCGCCCGCGCCAATCATCGCGTGACCTATCCCGCGCGCTTCCAGTTGATCGCAGCCATGAACCCCTGCCGCTGCGGCAAGGCTGGTGAGCCGGGCTTCACCTGCAAGCGCGGCCCGCGCTGCGCCGAGGATTACCAGGGCCGGCTCTCCGGCCCCTTCCTCGACCGCATCGACATCTATCTCGAGGTTCCGGCCGTGACCGCTGCGGATCTTGTCTTGCCTGCGCCGGCCGAAGGCTCGCGGGAGGTGGCGGCGCGCGTGGCCGCGGCTCGCGCCCTTCAGGCGGAGCGGTACGCCGCCCTCGACCGGCCCGATATCCGCACCAATGCCCGTGCCGATGGCCCGCTACTGGAAATCGTGGCCAGTCCCGATGCCGCCGGCGCCGCGCTGCTGCGGGATGCGGCGGAAGCGATGCGTCTGTCCGCGCGCGGCTATCACCGGGTGCTCAAGGTGGCGCGCACCCTTGCAGACCTCGACGGGGCCGAAACGCTCGGCCGCCGCCATCTCGCCGAAGCCCTCGCCTATCGCGCACTCGCCGACCGGACCCGCCTCGCAGCGTAATCGCGGGGCGGGAGACGGCCCGCCCCTAGCGTGCCGCCCCGAGCGCGAGGGGCTTCTCGTTCACCCGCCGTCTTAGACGGAGACTTGCCGGTCAAAGCGCGACCCGTCAGTTCACGGTGTTGATGGCAACACCTTCGTAGTAGCGGATCTGGCACAGATCGCCGATCGACACCTGCTGTAGATCAGCAAGCACATTGGCGTCTGCAGCCTTCACGGTGCGCACGAAACCATCGATGCCCTCGAAGCTGATGGTCCCGGCCGTCTTGTTGATATCCACCAGCATCGAGGTGATCGTTACCTCTCGGAAACCAAAATCCTGCGGCCAGCCCGGCAGTCCGGCGTCCAGCGCCACTTCCGCCGAAACCTCGCCCGGACGCCCCTGGCGTGCCTTGCCGAGATAGGTCACCACCGCCGGCAGCACCCGGATAACCAGGCTCTGGCTGTTGGCGAGTCTCATGACATCACCCATCATGGGCGGCACCAGCACCGACCACCTTTTGCCCCAGCTCCCCTCAAGGACCACCCGCCGGGTCACCGGGTCCGCGGACACGAACTGCGCCTTGTAGGTCAGCACGTTCATGACGCCGACGCCGGGCACCTCGATGGGCGTGACCGAATTCGGCACGGGCCGCGGCTGCGCCTGTGCCGATTCGAAGCCGGCAAAAAGCGAGAGCATCCCCAGCGCCGCACCAAGCACCCGCGCCATGGTCTTCCTGTTAGGTAACATAGCCATCCCAATCCCCTGCATGATCTGTCGCGCCCGGACAAATCGTGGTCAGCGTGAGCCAACTAACAATTGACCCTGAACCGCGTTAACCCATTGCCCTGCCGGCCATTCCGGGCTCCTTTCGGAAACCGCCGGTCGGCTGGCCGGCAGCATCGCGCAAAAGGATGAACAAGCTATCCAAAGCCCGGCAGCGATATTCTTTCATTGTCACATGACCGTATGAAACTTATGTTGAAGCTGTCCTTCACGCGGAAGGCGGCGCATCTGGTGTCACCGGCGCGTATTGAGCTCGTCATGACGGACCGCCGACGGCCACTATAAACCGTCGCCCGTCAGCGACGGCCCAAGGAGGGGGTCGTTGCTATGAAACGCCAAGTTGCACCCGATCCTCAGCAGCCCCCCGCCGGCTTCAATATCCCGGCGCTGATGGGGCGCGGCATCGATCTCGCCAAAGAGAGCTTTGCTCGCTTTCCCGGCCCCTTCGCCTGGGCCGAGAGTGCGTTCGCCGAGGGCGGCATGCCCGGCTTGAACGGGCCGCAGAAGCTGGTTTCAGACTTACGGGCCTATTCTGGCATCCGTCATCGTGAGGCGGTGCCATTTGGTGAGCCGACACTGCTCGGTCGCCTCGGCGCGCTGGAAGTGCGTCTTGCCCGCACCGCGCGGGACGTGAGGCGCGCCCAGCGGCTGCGCTACAAAGTGTTCTACGAGGAAAAATCCGCCATCCCCGACGGCCCCGCCCGTCTCGCCCGGCGCGATGTGGATGCCTTCGACACCATCTGCGACCATTTGCTGGTGCTGGATCACGATGCAGGCGAGATGGTGCTCGGTCGCCGCAAGCCCAAGGTCGTGGGCACCTATCGTCTGCTGAAGCAGGACGTGGCCCAGCGTCATGGCGGCTTCTACACCCAGGGCGAATTCGACGTCGCCCGCATCATCGCGGCCCATCCCGGCCTGCGCTTTCTGGAACTTGGCCGCTCCTGCGTGTTGAAGCCCTACCGCAACAAGCGCACGGTGGAACTGCTCTGGCACGGCGTCTGGGCCTATGTGCTGCGCAACCGCATCGATGTGATGTTCGGCTGCGCCAGCCTGGAAGGCACCGACCCGCAGGCGCTCGCCCTGCCCTTGTCTTTCCTGCATCACCACGCTGCCGCGCCCGAGGAATGGCGCGCCAGTGCATTGCCGGCCCTTTATGAGCGCATGGACCTCCTGCCGAAGGACGGCATGGACCTCAAGGCGGCCATGCATTCACTGCCGCCGCTCATCAAGGGTTATCTGCGCATCGGCGGATATATCGGCGATGGCGCGGTGGTGGATCATCAGTTCGGCACGACAGACGTCATGGTCATCCTCCCGCGATCGGCGATCTCGCCCCGCTATGTCGAGCATTTCGGGCCGAGCGCGAACCGTCACGCCATTTGACGCCTTCTGGCGCGGCCATTGCGCCTGAGCGCAGGCTGCGTCATTGAAAGGGCTTCCTCGCCGCCTGAGGCCAGAACCCGGCCATAGCCCGATGCCGCAAAACCGTTGCCTATGATCGAGATCACCCCCCGAGTCTCCATCTCCGAAGACGAGATCGAGATGACCTTCGTTCGCGCCTCCGGTCCGGGTGGGCAGAACGTCAACAAGGTCTCGACGGCGGTGCAATTGCGGTTTGACGCGCGCACCTCGCCCAATCTGCCGGACGGCGTGAAGCTGCGGCTGGTGCCAATCGCCGGTAGCCGGATGACGCAGGACGGGGTCATCGTCATCCACGCCCAGCGTTTCCGAAGCCAGGATCGCAATCGGGAAGACGCCATCGGGCGGCTGGTCGAACTGATCCGCGAGGCCACCATCGTTGCGCCGCCGCGCCGCAAAACCCGTCCGACCCTTGCTTCAAAGGAACGTCGCCTCGCCTCCAAGGAGCGGCGGGGCGACGTGAAGCGTCTGCGCCAGGGAAGGCCCAAGCTGGATTGAGGGCTCAGGCGGGCGCTGCAGCCGCATCCAGCAGGCGGTCGGCCGCTGCACGCGCCTCGGCGGTAATGCTGGCCCCTGCCAGCATCCGCGCGATCTCCTCGCGTCGCTCTGCATTGCCGAGCGTGGAGACGCGGGTGGAAACCGGCCCATCTGCCGCCCCCGCATCCCCCACCCCGGTCGACGCCTTGGCGATGAGGAAGTGATTGTCGGCCCGCGCTGCCACCTGGGGTGCATGGGTGACGGCAAGCACCTGAACCCGGCCGGACAGGCGCGCCAGCCGCTGGCCGATGGCATCCGCCACCGCCCCGCCAACACCGGTATCGATTTCATCAAATATAAGGGTGGGCGCCGAACCCCGGTCGGCCAGCACGACCTTCAACGCCAGAAGGAAACGCGCGAGTTCGCCCCCGGAAGCCACCTTCATCATGGGGCCGGCTCGGGTGCCGGGGTTGGTGCGCACCCAGAATTCCACGCGGTCCAGGCCCTCCGGCCCGGCGGTTGTGGAGTCACTCTGCAATGCCACGGAAAACAGCGCGCGCTCTAGCTTGAGTGGGGGCAGTTCGGCGTTGACCGCCCCTTCGAGGCTCCGTCCGGCAACTTTCCGATCCGCCGATAGCGCGGCAGCTGCGGTGTGGTAGGCCCCCTCTGCGGCGGAGGCGGCACGATCTAGCTCCGCGAGGCGCGTCGCGCCGCGATCCAGCGCGGCAAGGTTTGCCGCAAAGCGCGCGGCCAGACCTGGCAGATCGTCGATGGCACCGCCGTATTTGCGCGATGCGGCGCGCAGCGCGAACAGGCGCTCCTCGATGCGGTCCAGCTCATGGGGATCGAAAGCGGCATCCCGAAGCGCGGCTTCAAGATGCGAGCGGGCACTTTCGAGCGCATCCAGCGCAAGATCGATCGCCTCGACAGCAGGACGCACCAATTGCTGCGATTCGCCTGCCCGGCGTTCTAGCCGTCGAACGGCGGCAGCGAGGGAGGGCACAGGCGAACCGCCGCCACCCACCGCATCCAATGCTTCCGCGAGATCCGACGCGATCTTTTCCGAACGCATCATGAAGGTGCGCCGTTCGGCGAGGGCCGCTTCCTCGCCCACCTCGGGCGCAAGCGCATCCAGTTCCGCGACCGCGTGGCGGATAAAGTCGGCATCCCGCGCCGCCAGTTCCAGGCGGGTGCGTTCCTCGCCTGCGGCGGCAAGCGCCGCGCGCCAACCGCGCCAAAGGCCTGAGACGGCCTCGGCACGGGCTGTGAGGCCGCCGAATGCATCCAGCAGCGCGCGGTGGGTCGCCGGGTTCACCAGCGCGCGGTCGTCATGCTGCCCGTGAAGCTCGATCAGGCATGCGGCGAGAGAGCGTAGGGTCTGCACGCTGACAGGCTGTTCGTTGATGGTGGCACGCGTGCGCCCATCGGCCATCTGCACCCGACGCACAACGAGTTCGCCTTCATCGGCGATATCAGCGCCGGCAAGCAGAGCTCGCGCGGGATGATCGAGCGCGACATCAAATACCGCCGTGACCTGCCCCTTGGCTGCACCTTGTCGCACCAGGGCGCCGTCGCCTCGCCCCCCCAGGGCAAGAGAGAGGGCGTCAAGCAGGATCGACTTACCGGCGCCCGTCTCGCCGGTGAGGACAGTGAGACCTTCATTCAGCGCGAGATCGAGCTTCTCGATCAGAACGATGTCCCGGATCGAGAGAGACGAGAGCATGGATGTCAGCCGAGCCCGAGTTTCTTGAACGCCTGGCTGATCCAGGAGCCCTTGTTTTCCTTCGGCTCGCCGCCGCCCTGCTGCACCAGCCGGTAGGCGTCCTTGTACCAAGGGCTGTCGGGGAAATTGTAGCCGAGCACAGCCGCCGCGGTCTGCGCCTCGCTGACGATGCCGAGCGCCATATAGGCCTCTGTGAGGCGGAACAGCGCCTCCTCGACCTGGCGGGTCGTCTGGTATTGTGTCACCACAACCTTGAAGCGGTTGATGGCACCCGTGTAGTTGCGGTTTTCCAGATAATAGCGGCCGATCATCATTTCCTTGCCGGCCAGCTGGTCACGCGCCACTTCCACCTTCTTCTTGGCAGAGGCGGCATATTCGGTGTTGGGATATTTGCGGATCACCTCGTCGAGCGCATCGAGCGCCTGGCGTGTCGACCGCTGGTCGCGGGTGATGTCAGGGATATTGTCGAAATAGGCCGACGCAACGAGATAGGTGGCATAAGGCGCATCGGCCGAGCCCGGATGTAGCGCCAGATAGCGTTTGCCGGCGGCGATCGCCTCGTCGTATTTGCCGGCCTCGTAATAGACGTAGGTGTCCATGAGGAGCGCCTTGCGGGCCCATTCCGAATAGGGATGCGTGCGATCCAGATCCTCGAAACGCTTGGCGGCGGCGACCAGTTCGCCCTTGCGCATGAGGGTGAGGCCCTCATTGTAGATTTTCTCCGCCGGCTCATCGGGCGCCAGCACATCGTCCTTATCGCTGGCGCAGCCGGCGAGGCTGCACGCGACCAGGAATACGCCGAGCAGCCCCAGCGCACGCATGCGCACGGTGCTCACATAAGCAGCGTCAGAGAAAAGGCGCATCACATGAAGATCCAATTCCAAGCCGGCGCCTCATCCATGCCCCGGCATAGCGAACGCCAGTGCCTCGGGCCAAGAAGCCACCATGAACGCGGCTAACGGCGCTTTCCGACGGCATTGTGGCGCGCAGGTGTGAAGAGACGGCAAATGTCGCGATAAGGCAAATAGGCCGCAATCGCCACACGCTTATTTCGAGGGTGTTTGAACGGGATAAGCGGCTCCGGCTCCCCACCTTAGGCATTTTCTCCGGACCGGCCGCTGCCAGCCGGTTCAAAATGCCCTGAAGGAAGTCGTCTCGCAATATCCCAGCTCGGGCAAGTCTTGACCGATGCGTCGGAGCAAGGCGCCCTCAACGCTCCGGGGCGAAGGCAAGAACCGGGGCGCCAACGGCCAGTTCCGCGCCTTCGCGGCGGCTGCGGGCCGGGGCTTCGACAATGGCGAAGGCCGAACGGTCGGCGAGGAGCGCGTCCACAACCTGGAAATTCAGCTTGTGGCCGCCACGGAAGGAACGGTAACGCGCCAGCAGCGGCAGGCCGGCAAGGGCGAGATCACCCACCGCGTCCAGAGCCTTGTGGCGCACGAACTCGTCAGCGAAGCGCAGACCCTCGGGATTGAGGATACCGTCTGCATCCAGGCACACGGTGTTTTCCAGCGAGGCGCCACGGGCGTAGCCGGCGCTGCGCAGCCGCTCCACATCGCGCAGAAAGCCGAAGGTGCGAGCCTTGGACAGATCGCGTCGGAACATATCGGGGGTCAGGGTCCCCGCGAATCGCTGGTGCCCGATCATGGCGTGATCGAATTCGATCTCCACTTCGAGGCGCAGGCCGGCGTCATAAGGGGTCAGTTCGCCGAAGGAGGCGCCGTTTTCCACGCGCACAGTCCTCAGGACCTTGAGGTAGCGGCGACGCGCACCCAGCTTGGCGACACCCACCGTATCCACTGCAGCCACGATGGGCGCGGCGCTGCCGTCGAGGATCGGCACTTCCGGGCCGTCGATTTCCACCTCGGCATTGTCGATGCCGAGCCCGGCAAATGCAGAAAGGGCATGCTCAACTGTGGAAACCACCGCCCCGGAGCGATCTCCGAGCACGGTCGCAAGGTCGGTGGCCTGCACCGACTGCCGGGAGACGTTGATTCTACGGGGGGCCTGATCGGCGAAGGTGCGGGAGAAGACGATACCGGTATCAGCAGCCGCAGGCTTGAACGTGAGGTTGGCCTCGACGCCACCATGGACGCCAATACCCCTCAGGGCGATCTTGCCAGCGAGCGTTGTCTGCTGCATCTCGGAAGCCATCCGCTTCAGGAACATCTCAAAGCCCGAGGGCTGATTTGCGCCTGCCTCTAAAGTTTCACGCCCCTTACACATTTTCGCCGATTAGGCAGGATCAACTCCGCCACATCTGGGTTGTGTAAGGTTCGAGCGAGAACCTAGACGGCTTGCTGCGCTGCGCCAAATCACGCTTGCTTACCGCCTGTTACCGAGGCTCGATCTTAATTTTCTGTTTCTTATCAAATGCTTACACCCCGAACTGAGTTCGGGGTGTAAGCCAATGTTACATGCAGCAGGGTTAATCAGTTCGCCTGGCGACGCAGGAAGGCCGGGATTTCGAGCTGGTCTTCCTCATGCCCCGGGTGAGTCGGCTGGCGGGTCGGAACCTCAGCAGCGGGACGCGCCGGGGGACGCTTGGCGAACTCCGACACCGGCTCGGCGCGCGCCGCAGGGCGGGCGGCAGGCGGTGCAGGCGAACGCATCGTCGGCTGGCTCGCGCGGGGCGCGGGCTCGGCCTCTTCCGTGTGGCGTCCCATTCCCACATTCGCGAGACGCTGCAGCAGCGTCATCTTCTTCTGCTCGACCACAGGCTCTCCACGCTGAGCACGGATCTGATTCTGGGCGGGCATCGGGAGTTCGTCCACGCGCGGCATGCGCTGGGTGCGCGGGCGCTGCGCCTGGGGCGGGATATAGGGCGCGAACTCGTCTTCCTGATGCACGGGGGCCGACTGGGTCGGCTGCTCGGGCTCGGAGAAGAAGGACGGCTTGGGGGTCGCGGCGCGGATCGTCACCTCGTCAATCGCCACCGACTGCTGCGGCGCAGGGGCCGGCGCGGGCTGCGGCGCTCGGGACTGGGTGGGCATTTCCAGCGACATCAGGTCTTCCGCCGAAATCGCGGCCACCGCGCTGCGGATCTGGGCCTCGCGGGCCTGCTCCACGGCGACACGGCCGGCGTTCGACATCTTGCGGCCCTGGAGGTCCGGCAAACGGTCGGTATTGTGCTGGATCTGCTCGGGGACCACAGCCGGATCGATGCCGGTGGCGACAACCGACACGCGGATGATGCCGTCCAGCGACTTGTCGAAGGTGGCGCCGAGAATGATGTTGGCGTCGGGGTCCACTTCCTCGCGGATGCGGGTCGCCGCCTCGTCCACCTCGAACAGCGTCATGTCCTCGCCGCCGGTGATCGAGATCAGCAGGCCGCCGGCGCCGCGCATGGAGGTCTCGTCCAGCAGCGGGTTGGCAATTGCCGCTTCAGCCGCCTGGATGGCGCGCTTGTCGCCGGACGCCTCGCCGGTGCCCATCATCGCCTTGCCCATGTCGCGCATCACGGCGCGCACGTCGGCGAAGTCGAGGTTGATGAGTCCTTCCTTCACCATCAGGTCGGTGATGCAGGCAACGCCGGAATAGAGCACCTGATCGGCCATCGCGAAGGCGTCGGCGAACGTGGTCTTCTCGTTGGCGACCCGGAACAGGTTCTGATTCGGGATGACGATCAGGGTGTCGACCGTCTTCTGCAATTCATTGATGCCGTGCTCGGCGACGCGCATGCGGCGCTGGCCCTCGAAGTGGAAGGGCTTGGTCACCACGCCCACCGTGAGGATGCCCAGTTCGCGGGCCGCGCGGGCAACGACAGGTGCGGCGCCCGTACCGGTGCCGCCGCCCATGCCGGCGGTGATGAACACCATGTGCGAACCGGAAAGATGGTCGCGAATTTCGTCGAGGACTTCCTCGGCGGCGGCGCGCCCGACTTCAGGCTGCGAACCGGCGCCGAGACCTTCGGTGACGGCAACGCCCATCTGCACCAGGCGTTCGGCCTTGGAGAGCGAAAGCGCCTGTGCGTCCGTGTTCGCAACCACGAACTCCACACCGGACAAGCCGGCGGTGATCATGTTGTTAACGGCGTTCCCGCCGGCACCACCGCAACCGAAAACGGTGATCCTGGGCCGCAACTCCCGAATGTCGGGCATCTGAAGGTTGATCGACATGTTCTCACTCCGTAGCGCCCGAAGCGCCGTGCCGTCGTCCGAATCCGAGGCTTGAAGATGAGTTAAGCCTGAACTGGGTTAACCATCTCTAAAAACTATCCTTCAACCAGCGTCCGACGCGGCCGAAATATGTTCCGTTCTCCGCGCCGACCGCTTGGCGGCGACGCGGCTCGAAATGTTCGAGCCCGGCCACCTGCGGGTAGACCAGCAGTCCGGCGGCAACCGCGAACGCAGCGCCCCGCGCGGCCTCCGGCAGCCGGGACACCCCGAGCGGCCGTCCGATCCGCACCTGCGGCCCGATCACCCGGGCCATCAGATCCGGCAATCCCTGCAATTGTGCCGCACCCCCCGTAAGAACGAGGCGGCGGCCAGCATCGCCCGCATGGCCCGAGGCCTTGAGGCGATCGCGAATCAATTCGACGATCTCCTCCGCCCGTGGCTTTACGATCGTCACGAGGCGGGATTTCGGAACCATGTTGTGCTGGTCCCGGTCGTCTCCCGACAAGGCGGGGATGGTCAGCATGTCGTGGTCGTCCGAGGACACCGCGACGACTGCGCCGTGCAGCGCCTTGAGTCGCTCGGCGTCGGCGAGGCGGGCGGGTAGGCCGCGCGCCATGTCGTTGGTGATGTGCTGGCCGCCCAGCGCGATGCCGTCCACATACATGCAATGGCCGCCGGAAACGACCGAGAAGGTGGTGGTGCCCGCGCCCATGTCGATGAGGGTGACGCCCAGTTCCATCTCATCATCGGTGAGCGAGGAGAGCGCCGCCGCATAGGGGGCGCTGACCATGGCCTCGATGCCGAGATGGCAGCGTTCCACGCACAACACCAGGTTCTTCAGCGAGGTGAGGTCGCCCGTCACCACATGCATGTCGACGCCAAGCTCTTTCCCGAGCATGCCGCACGGCTCGCCGATGCCGCGCCGTCCGTCCAGGGAATAGCCCACCGGCAGCGCATGCATTACGGCGCGGCCATCGCCCACCGCATAGGTGGAGGCGGCTTCCAGCACGCGGCGGATGTCGAATTCCTCGACGGCCGGCGCGGTGAGCCGCACCGCCGCCTCATAATGCTGGGAAGCGAGCCGCGCGCCGGACACGCCGACGATCACCGAGGCGATCTGAACCCCTGCGGCACGCTCCGCCATGTCCACCGCCTGGCGCACCGCAAGCTCGGCGCGGGCCATGTCCACCACCGCGCCGCCCTTCACGCCGTGGGCGCGCGTGTGGCCGATGCCGAGCACGTCGATGGAATGGGTGCGCCGGTGCAGCACGTCCGAAGCGCCGCGCGGCTTCAGCCGGGCGATGGCGCACACGATCTTGCTGGTGCCGATGTCTAGCACCGCGATGATCCCGCTCTTCTTGGGCGGAATCGGGCGCATCTTTGGGGCGAACCCCTGAGTGAGCCGGTGCCTCACGCGGCCCCTCCCTTTTTGGCTTTGGCCTTGGCCTTCAGCACCTGCACCCGTGCGTCGTAGGCGGTGTCCGAAAGGCGCACCACGACACGGTCGGGCAATCTGAGATCGACAATGGAAATGTCGCGCGAGAGCAGTTTCTTCTCGCGGTCGAGATCCGCGAGTTCAAGAAGGGCTTCGTTCACCCCCTCTTCGGGAAGGCGCACGTCGATGCCGTTCCGCAACTTCAGTGTCCAGCGCCGGTCCGCCACCAGGATCGCCGCACGCACCTGATCGCGCAGGGTCGGCACGCGGCCGAGTGCCTCGACGATTTCGCCGACCTGCTTCTGCGCGCCCTCGCCGACGACGATGGGCAGGTTCACATAGCGCGAATCGTCGGAATAAGGGGCGATCGGCATGCCGTCGCGGGCGATCACCTGGATCTGGCCATTGAACTGCCAGAGCGCATAAGCCTCGCGCTCCACCACCGAAATGTCGATGCGATCCGGATAGAGCTTGCGCACACTGGCGCTGGCGATCCAGGGCATGGATTCGAGCCGGGCGCGGGTCGCGTCGGCATCGACGAAAAGAATTGAGGTGGTGGGCTTGATGCCGGCGGCGGCGAGGATTTCCGGCGGCGTGACATGGTTCTGTCCGGATAGATTGACCTGCCGCACCTTGAAGCCCGCCACGTTACCCGCGACGTCTCCCAGGTCCACCAGAACCCCCTCGGCCTCCTCCATGTGCCCGCCCAGCACCATGCCGTAGATACCGAAGCCGCCGATCACCGCGATCGCCAGCAAGCTGGCGCCGCGCCGGCCGATGCGCGAGGCCCCGAGCCGCACCGTCAGGCGCCGCAGGAACAGCGCCGTTCGGCTTGCCGGGGCAGGCTCGCGCATGGGCACGGGCTTGCGCCGGGGTTGCTGCTGTGGCTGGCCCTGACCGGGCCTGGGGGCCCTCAACGGTCCAGCGATGCGTCCTCCACCATCCATGTCACAAGCTCGCCGAACGATATGCCCGCATGGGCGGCCAGTTCAGGCACCAGAGAGGTCTCGGTCATCCCAGGGTGCGTGTTGACTTCGAGGCAGACGAGGCCGGATGCATCCCCGGCTCGATCGTCGTATCGGAAGTCAGCACGGGAAATGCCCCGGCATCCGAGCGCCCTATGCGCCGTCACCGTAAGTATCCGCACCTGTTGGTAAACTTCGGGTAAAATACGGGCAGGAAGAATGTGCTTTGAGCCGCCCTTCGCATATTTAGATTCGTAATCGTAAAAAGCCTGGGTCGCCTCGATTTCGGTGACGGCGGATGCCTCACCCCGAATCACCGCGCAAGTCAGCTCCAGGCCGGGAATGAATTTTTCCGCCAGCAGTGATTCGCCGTGGTTCCAGTCGTCACGGTGCAGCTCCTGCGGCGGATGGGTCTGGTCCTCGCGCACGATGAAGACGCCGACGCTGGACCCCTCGGCCACGGGCTTCAGCACATAGGGCGGCTCCATCACATGGCCCTTGGCTGCGTCCGCGCGGGACACCACGAAGCCCGCCGCTACCGGCACGCCGGCCGCCGCCAGCACCACCTTGGCCTGCGCCTTGTCCATGCCGAGAGCGGAGGCCAAAACCCCTGAGTGGGAATAGGGGATGCGCAGGATCTCCAGGAGGCCCTGGATGATGCCGTCTTCGCCAGGCGTTCCATGCAGGGCATTCAATGCCACATCCGGCCTCAGCCGCATGAGGACCTCGGCGATATCACGCCCCACATCCACCCGCGTGACGCGATAACCGGCGCCTTCCAGGGCGAGGGCGCACCCTTCGCCCGAGCGCAAAGAGACCTCTCGCTCGGCGGACCAGCCGCCCATAAGCACCGCAACGTGTTTCGGCATGAAATTGTCCTGTGAGGGCGTCTGGAAGCGCGAACCATTAAACGCCACACAGCGTTTGCAATTTCCTAAGCGGCAGCTTCACCCGCCGACAACGGCACGCCGATGCGCTTGATTTCCCACTGCAGCGAAACACCCGACGTCTCCAGCACCCGCCGGCGCACCTCTTCGCCGAGCCCCTCGATCTCCGCTGCGGTGGCGCCGCCGAGATTGATGAGAAAATTGGTGTGCATTTCGGAAACCTGCGCCTTGCCGATCGTCAGCCCCCGGCACCCCGCCGCATCCACCAATTGCCAGGCTTTGCCTTCGGGCGGATTGGTGAAAGTGGAACCGCCGGTGCGGCTTTTGATGGGCTGTGTCGCTTCCCGAGAAGAGGTGATCCGCTCCATCTCGGCGGCGATCTCGGCTGGGTCGCCGTTTTCGCCCTGGAACAGAGCCTGGGTGAAGATGAAGTCTTCCGGCGCATGACAATGGCGGTAGGTGAAGCCCATGTCGGCATTGGAAAGGTCATGCACCGTGCCGTCGCGCGCCACCGCCCGGCAAGAGACCAGGGCGTCCTTGACCTCGCCGCCATAGGCCCCGCCATTCATCCGCAGCGCGCCGCCGATCGCGCCGGGAATGCCGCGCAAGAAGGCGAGGCCCTTCAGTCCCGCATCCACCGCCGCCCGCGCCACTTTCACATCCGGCGCGCCCGCGCCCGCGTGAATGCGCGTGCCCTCCACGGTGATCGCGCCGAATCCCTTTCCAAGCCGCACCACCATTCCCGGCACGCCGCCATCACGGATGATGAGGTTGGAACCGAGGCCGATCACCATCACCGGCAGGTCGGCGGGGATACCGGCCATGGCATAGGAAAGATCCGCCTCGTCCGCCGGCTCGAACAGCACCTGCGCCGGGCCACCCACACGGAACCATGTGAACCCCGCGAGAGGCGCATTCGCCACCAGCCGTCCGCGCAGGCCGGGTAGGGCGGCGGCAAGATCGGGGACGAGGTCTGGAAAACCTGAGGTATTTGTCGGATCGGTCGTCATCGCGCCGCTTTAGAGCCTTGCGCGGACCAAAGCCAACCTTAATGCCTGACTTGGATGGGTGGGGTGGATGCGCGTGAGCCCGCGTCTTTAATCCCACGTCAACCAAGCTGGCCCATTCTGCCGAGAAGCGTCCCAACACCCCCCGGAGTTCTCGCCCCATGATGTCGCGCGCCGATCGCACCGTGCTCAGCGAATGGTGGTGGACGGTGGACCGCCTGCTGCTCGGCACCCTGTTCGTGCTGATGACCATCGGCATCGTGCTGTGCCTCGCGGCCAGTCCGCCGATCGCCGCGCGTCTCGGCATCCCCGATCCATTCCACTTCGTGCAGCGTCAGGTGCTGTTCCTGGTTCCGGCGACGGCTGTGATGCTGTTCACCTCTTTTCTATCGCCGCGCACCATCCGCCGCGTCTGCGTGGTGGTGTTCCTGGTATTTCTCGCCCTGCTGTGCGCCACTTTGGTGATCGGCCCCGAGGTGAAGGGCGCTCGGCGCTGGCTGATGATCGCCGGCATCACCATTCAGCCCTCGGAATTCATCAAACCGGCCTTCGTCGTGCTGGCGGCATGGCTGTTCGCGGAAAGCGGCAAGCGTCCCGAAATGCCGGCGCAGCTTCTCGCCATTGGCCTGCTCGCGTCGGTGATGCTGCCCCTCGTGCTACAGCCGGACTTTGGCCAGACCATGCTGCTGACCCTGGTGTGGGGCACCCTGTTCTTCCTCGCCGGCCTGCGCTGGATCTGGATGGTGGGCCTGATCGGCTTCGCCGGCGGCGGTGCCTTGCTGGCCTATCAGGTCGTGCCGCATGTAAAGAAGCGCATCGACCGCTTCCTCGATCCGGCTTCCGGCGACACCTACCAGATCGATACGGCGCTTGAGAGCTTCCGCCATGGCGGCTGGTTCGGCCAAGGGCCGGGCGAGGGCACGGTGAAACGCATCCTGCCCGACGGCCACACCGACTTCGTATTCGCAGTAGCGGCAGAAGAATTCGGCATCATCCTGTGCCTGATCCTGCTCTGCCTGTTCGCCTTCATCATCATCCGAAGCCTGACCCGCGCACTCGACGAGCAGGACCCGTTCGCCCGCTTCGCCGCCACCGGCCTTGCGCTGCTATTCGGCCTCCAGGCCTCCATCAACATGATGGTGAACGTGCACCTGATGCCCGCGAAAGGCATGACGCTGCCGTTCATTTCATACGGCGGCTCCTCGCTGATCTCGCTGGCGTTCGGCATGGGCATGCTGCTTGCGCTCTCGCGGCGCCGGCCCGGCGCGGCCGCACTGGCCGCCCTCAGCGATCCCCCCGCCGATCCGCGCGCCAACTCCGGCATCGCAGGCGCCACATGAGCGCACCGCTGGTGCTGCTCGCGGCCGGCGGCACGGGCGGGCATCTGTTTCCCGCCGAGGCATTGGCAGCCGTACTCGTGACGCGCGGCTTCCGCGTGGACCTCGTCACCGATTCCCGCGCCGCGCGCTATGCCGGCGCCTTCTTGGCGGGCGAGCTTCACGTTCTGCCGGCGGCGACCATCCAGGGCCGATCGCCGATTGCCCTGGCGAAGACCGCCCTGACCCTCTCTGCCGGCTTTCTCTCCGGGCTGGCGCTGATGCGACGGCTGAAGCCGGCCGTGGTCGTGGGTTTCGGCGGCTATCCGACGCTACCCCCGGTTCTGGCTGCGCGCTTTTCCGGCGTTCCGACGCTGATCCACGAAGCCAACGGCGTGATGGGCCGCGCCAACCGCATGCTGGCGCCACGCGTCACCGCCATCGCAACCGGGTTTCCTGGCGTATGCGCGGGCGAACCCGCGCTGGCTGAAAAGGCGGTGTGGACCGGAAATCCCCTGCGCCCCGCGGTAATCTCGGCCGCCGCCTTGCCTTTTCCGGCGTTGAAGGCGCGGTTCAATCTTCTCGTATTTGGCGGCAGCCAGGGTGCGCGCGTCATGTCGGACATCGTGCCGCCCGCCGTTGCGTTGCTCGATTCTGCCGTGCGGAGTCGTTTGTTTGTCGTCCAGCAGGCCCGCGAGGAAGACCTCTCGCGGGTGAGCGCTGCGTATGACGCAGCCGGTGTCGCCGCCGAGATCGCGCCATTCTTCACAGACTTGCCGGCACGCATGGCGGCCGCGCATCTGGTCATTTCCCGCTCCGGTGCCTCCACCGTGGCCGAGCTTGCCGCGATCGGCCGCCCCTCCATATTGGTGCCGCTGCCGCATGCACTGGATCAGGATCAGGCCGCCAACGCCAAATCCCTTGAAAAGCTCGGCGCCGCCCTGCTTCTCCCCCAAGGCGCCTTCACGCCCGAACGCCTCGCAGGCGAACTCACCCGCCTTGCGGCCAGCTCCCAGCCATTGACGGAAATGGCGCGAGCGGCGAGAAGCGCCGGCGCGCTCGACGCTGCCGACCGGCTGGCGGATGTGGTTGAGCGCCTTGCGCGGGGGGCGCAGGCGGTGTCGCTCGAAGGAAAGTCATAAGACATGAAGCTCCCCCTGGCCCTGGGCTCCATCCACTTCGTCGGCATCGGCGGCATCGGCATGAGCGGCATCGCCGAGGTGCTGCACAATCTTGGATATCAGGTGCAGGGTTCGGACGTGGCCGAGAGCGCCAACGTCAAACGCCTGCGTGAGAAGGGCATCGCCGTCACGGTGGGCCACAACGCCACCAACGTGGACGCGGCGGACGTGGTGGTGGTCTCTTCCGCCATCAAGCGCGACAATCCCGAGCTTCTAGCCGCCCGCGCCCGCCGCCTGCCGGTGGTGCGACGCGCCGAGATGCTGGCCGAACTGATGCGCCTGAAAAGCTGCGTCGCCATCGCCGGCACCCACGGCAAGACCACCACGACCTCGCTGGTGGCGACACTGCTTGACGCCGGCTCCATGGACCCCACGGTCATAAACGGCGGCATCATCAATGCTTACGGCACAAACGCGCGCCTGGGCGATGGCGACTGGATGGTGGTGGAGGCCGACGAAAGCGACGGCACCTTCCTGAAGCTGCCAGCGGAAGTGGCGATCGTCACCAACATCGACCCCGAGCATCTCGACCATTTCAAGACCTTCGACAGGGTGCAGGACGCCTTCAAGGCGTTCGTGGAGAACGTGCCGTTCTACGGTTTCGCCGTGATGTGCATCGACCATCCGGTGGTGCAGGCCCTGGTCGGGCGGATCGAGGACCGGCGCATCATCACCTATGGGGAGAACCCGCAGGCCGACGTGCGCCTGGTCGACGTCGACCTGAAGGGCGGCATCACCAAGTTCAACGTGGTGTTCCGCGACCGTGCCGGGGAAACCACCCGCCGCATCGACGGGCTGCGCCTGCCGATGCCGGGCAAGCACAACGCCCTCAATGCCACCGCCGCTATCGCAGTCGCCCATGAGCTGGGCGTATCGGACGCGCGTATCGTCGAGGCCATCGCTCAGTTCGGCGGCGTGAAGCGCCGGTTCACCCGCACCGGGGAATGGAACGGCGTCACCATCTTCGATGATTACGGGCACCATCCGGTTGAAATCGCCGCCGTGCTGCGCGCCGCCCGCGCCGCCAGCGAGGGGCAGGTGATCGCCGTGGTGCAGCCGCACCGCTACAGCCGCCTTGCTTCGCTGTTCGACGATTTCTCCACCTGCTTCAACGACGCCGATCACGTCATCGTCGCCCCGGTCTATGCAGCAGGCGAGGCGCCCATCGCCGGCGCCGACCGCGACCATCTGGTCCAGGGCCTGCGCGCGCGCGGCCACCGCAGCGTGACGGCTTTGGAGGGGCCGGAAGCCCTCGCCGGTCTGGTCGCTGGCCTCGCAAAGCCCGGCGACTATGTGATCTGCCTCGGCGCCGGCAATATCACCCAATGGGCCTACGCCCTCCCCAATGAACTCGCAGGCGGCGTCGCAGAGGCACGATAAGTTTCCAAAGTTGCAGTGCAGCGAAAGAGTCGATAGGCAGGCGCCATCCGCAGCGAGGCACCAGGGAGCAAGGCCAGAATGACGCGCGCGCTCTGGGTTGCCGCTGGCAGCGTGGTGATCGGCCTCGTGGTTTTCGCCCTCAAGGGCGCCGCCTGGTGGGTCACGGGTTCCGTGGCGCTGCTGTCCGATGCGCTGGAAAGCATCATCAATATCGCCGCGTCACTCGGCGCCCTGCTGGCGCTGCGCATCAGCGCGCGGCCCGCGGACGACAACCACCCCTATGGACACCACAAGGCGGAATATATTTCCGCCGTGGTCGAGGGGGTGCTGATCGTTCTGGCGTCAGGCTCGATCATGCGGGAGGCCTATATCGGCTTCCTCAACCCGCGCCTTCCCGAACAACTGCTCCAGGGCGTCATGCTCAATGGCGCAGCGACCGTCATCAACGCCGCATGGTGCACGGTGCTGATTCGGTTCGGCCGCAAGTGGCGCTCGCCCGCCCTTGTGGCGGACGGCCGACACCTGATGACAGATGTGGTGACCTCGGTCGGGGTGCTGGCAGGCTTCGTCCTCGTGCCGATTGTTGGATGGCCCCAACTCGACGCGGTGCTGGCCGGCGCAGTCGCCCTCAACATTCTTTGGACCGGCTGGAGCCTGATGCGCGAATCGGTGGGCGGCCTCATGGACGAGGCGCCCCCGGCCAATGTCGTGGCGCGTATCAAGGAATTGGTCTCGATCCACGCCGCCGGCGCCATTGAGGCCCATGATCTGCGTACCCGTCACGCCGGGCGCATGACTTTCGTGGAGTTCCACCTGGTGGTGCCGGGCGACATGAGCGTCGCCGACGCACACGAGATCTGCGATCGGATCGAGCAGGCGTTCGAAGCGGACATGGAAGACATGATCATCACCATCCATGTCGAGCCGGATGGCGAGGCGAAGCATCGCGGCGTGGTGGTGCTTTAAGCATCCAGGCCGCGCTCGGAGCTCCCGATGCCCCGCGCCCGACGCATGAGCGCGGCTCTGCCATATGCGAAACTAAAGCCTTCCCGCCCGCGCGCGGTCGCGGTATCCCATCTAATCGATTAAGGCCGGGCACCCCAACACGGCCGCATCCCAGGGAAATCCATGCCAAACGCCATCAATCTCGAAGATCGCTGTGCCGTCATTACCGGTGGCGCGCAGGGCATCGGCTTGGCCATTGTCGAGCGGTTCCTCGGCTCCGGTGCCAGGGTCGCCATTTGGGACCGTGACGCGGATCTGGCCCACAGGGTGGCCGGCCAACTCGGGCTCGACCGGGTTATCCCCGTCGAAGTCGACGTGACCTCGCTGGATGAGGTGGAGCGGGCCGTGAAGGAGACCCTCGCGGCGCTGGGGCGCATCGACATATTGGTCAACAATGCCGGCATTTCCGGCCCCAATGCCAAGGTATGGGACTATCCACCGGATGCCTGGGCGCAGGTGCTGGCCGTCAATCTCACTGGACCGTTCAACTGTTGCCGGGCGGTGGTGCCGACCATGATCGCGCAGAATTACGGGCGCATCGTCAATGTCGCATCCATCGCCGGCAAGGAAGGCAATCCCAATGCCTCGGCCTATTCCGCATCCAAGGCAGGGGTGATCGCTTTGACCAAATCACTGGGCAAGGAACTGGCGGAATACGATATCGCCGTGAATTGCATCACCCCCGCCGCCGCCAAGACCGCCATCTTCGACCAGATGACGCCGGAGCATATCGGCTACATGCTCGCGAAAATCCCCCGTGGTCGTTTCGTAAAGGTGGAAGAGGTGGCCGCCACCGTCGCCTTCGCCGCATCGGCCGACTGCTCCTTCACCACCGGCGCGGTCTTCGACCTCTCCGGCGGTCGCGCAACCTATTGAGACGCCATGCGCCCTTCCGCTGACCCCGGTGGGGCGCCCGCCGATCCCGGTTCCAGTCCGCCGCCCTTCAAGAGCGGCTCGACCATGGCCGGCATCGCCCTGATGTGCTGCGCTGTCAGCAGCTTTGCCGTCACGGACGCGACGGCGAAATGGCTTTCCGGCCACACCAGCGTGTTCATGATCGTGTGGGCGCGCTACGTCATCCACCTCGTCCTGTCGCTCATTGTCTTCAATCCGTGGACAGTTCCGGGCTTGCTGCGGACCCGCCGCCCCGGCCTGCAGATCATCCGCTCGGGCCTCCTATTCGCCACCACCGCGCTGAATTTCTTCGCGCTCCAGTTCCTGCAATTGGACCAGACCGTCTCCATCATGTTCTCCGCGCCATTCTTCGTCGCCCTGTTCGCCGGGCCGATGTTGGGGGAATGGGTGGGCACGAAACGCTGGGTGGCGATCATGGTGGGCTTTGCCGGCATTCTTCTGGTTGCCCAACCGGGCGAGGGCATCCACCCCGCCGCTTTGCTCTCGCTTGGTGCGGCGATCACCTATGCGCTCTACGGCATCACCACCCGCATGCTGGCGCGGTACGATCCGACGCCCACCACGCTGTTCTATTCGTCCCTCGTCGGCTCCGTCGTCGCGACTCTCCCGCTGCCCTTCGTATGGCAGACGCCGCAGGAACCCATCGTCTATGCCGCCATGCTGGAGTTGGGCGCGGTGGCCGGCACGGGCCATTTCATGCTGATTCTCGCCCATGCGCGGGCGCCCGCCGCGACGCTGGCGCCGTTCATCTATGTCCAGATCCTGGGAATGGTCCTGCTTGGCTGGTTGCTGTTCAACGATGTGCCGAGCCACTGGACCTTGGCGGGGGCGAGCATCGTGGTGGTTTCAGGCATCTACCTTCTGCTGCAGGAGCGAAGGGATCGCGCCCGTGAAACGCTCGATTCCACCTTGCCGGACTGATCCGCTGCGGAAAAGCCGGCCATATCCTCGCTTTCGTCAAAATCGGCGCTATTGTGCAAGGCACAGTTTCAATCACAGCTCTGTGTGCCATGTCCGCCGCTCGTCTGCTTGTCGTTGAAGGAAATACCGCCGAAGCCCGCGCCCGCCAGGTGCAATTCGGTGGCGAAGCCGCCAGTGAGGGCTACGCCCGGCTGCTGCGCGAAATGTTCCCCCATGCCGTGGTGGACATCTGCTATCCCGCCGACCCCGGCGCCAATCTCCCGGATTCCGGCGGGCTCGAGGGTTACGATGGCATCGCCATCACCGGCTCCTCGCTGAACATCTACAATCGCGACCCTGCCATTTCCCAGCAGATCGAACTGCTGCGGAGTGCCTTCACCACGGGAACGCCGGTATTTGGGAGCTGCTGGGGGCTTCAGCTCATCACGGTGGCCGCCGGCGGCGCGGTGCGGCGCAATCCGCGTGGCCGCGAGGTCGGCTTCGGCCGCCGCATCCGTCTCACGGAACATGGCGCGGGCCATCCGCTGTTCGATGGCAAGCCGACGGTGTTCGAGGCCATGACCGTGCACCTCGACGAGGTCGAGACCCTGCCCGAGGGCGCACGACTGCTCGCCAGCAACGACCATTCGGTGGTCCAGGCGGCCGAGGTGCCGGTGGGCAAGACCATGGCCTGGGGCGTGCAATACCACCCGGAATACCCGTTCCGGGAAATGGCGGCGATCTTCCGCCGCCTAAGCCCGAGCCTTGTGGTGGAAGGCTTCTTCCTGGACGAAGACGAGGAAGAAGCCTTCATTTCCGACATGGATAAACTGGAGCGCGACCCCACCAATCATGCACTGGTCTGGCGCAACGGGGTGGATGGCGCGGTGATCTCCAAGGAACTGCGCACCCTGGAGATCCGCAACTGGGTGCAGCATCAGGTCATACCGACCCGCGCGGCGCGCGGACGGGCATAGCACCGCCCGGCAACACCCCCGCGAATCAGCCTCAGCCTGCCTGAGCGGCCAATGCCTGCGCCACCTTCGAGGCTGGGCGGCGGCCGAGGGCGGCGGTGATGGTCCGGCCCGCTTCAGCCAGAGGAGCGAGTTCGACACCTGTTCGCACGCCGAGCCCGTCAAGCATATAGACAAGATCCTCGGTCGCGAGATTGCCCGAGGCGCCCTTGGCATAGGGGCAGCCGCCGAGACCGGCGACCGCACTGTCCACCACCGTGATGCCAAGATCGAGACAGGCCAGCACATTCACCAGGGCCTGCCCATAGGTGTCATGGAAATGCACCGCCGTGCGCTCAAGCCCGACCGCCCCTCCCACCGCTCCGGCCATGACCTTCGCCCTGTCCGGAGTGCCAACGCCGATGGTGTCGCCCAGAGAGACCTCGTAGCAGCCCATGGCCACCAGGGCCTCGGCCACCCGCACCACCTCGGAAACCGGAACCTCGCCCTGGTAGGGGCATCCAAGCACGCAGCTGATGTAGCCGCGCACCGGAAGTCCCGCCTCGGCGGCCCCCGCCATGACAGGCGCGAATCGCTCCAGGCTCTCGGCGATGGAGCAGTTGATGTTCTTCTGACTGAAAGCCTCCGACGCGGCGGCGAACACCGCCACTTCTTTGACTCCGGATGCAACCGCCGCTTCCAGGCCCTTCAGATTGGGCACGAGGACGGTGTGCCTCACGTCCGGGCGCGGGCGTATGGATGCGAGCACCTGCGCGGTGTCCGCCATCTGCGGCACCCATTTCGGCGAGACGAAGCTGCCGCTCTCGATGACACGCAGGCCGGCATCGGCCAGAGCATCGATCAGCGCCACCTTGGCCGCCAGCGGGACGATGCCCGGCTCGTTCTGGAGACCGTCGCGCGGTCCGACTTCGACGATGCGAACCTCCGGCGGCCGGCTCATAGGGCATCCTCCAGCACCAGGAGTTCCGCGCCTTCATCCACCAGATCGCCCACCGCAAAACGGACCGACTTGACCTGGCCCTCGCGCGGGGCGGCGACTGTGTGCTCCATCTTCATGGCCTCCACCACCACCAGCGCATCGCCTTTGGCAACTTGGTCGCCGGGCTTCACCGCGACGCGAATGATGGTACCGGGCATCGGGGCCACCAGCCGGCCGGCGGTGCCCGTCGCCTCGATAGAGGCAACGCGGGGGTCGATATGGTCGAGGCTGCGCTCGGCTCCCGCCGCGAACACGGTGAGCTTCTGCCCCGAGCGCACCACCCGCGCACGCATGCGCACACCATCAAGCCGCGCCGTGAGCGCGCCATCCGGGTCCATGACGCCCTCCACCGCCATCTGGCCGCCCGGCAGATCGAGCCGGAAGCCGTCCCGCACATAATGCGCCCGCACCGCGATGCGCTGCCCCTGGTCGGAAAACGTTAGGTCTACGAAGGCGGAGCGGTTGAGGCGCCAGCCTGGCGCAAGCCCCCAGGGCGAGAACGGGTCGGCGGCCTCGGCCGATTGCGCGGACAAGCGCGCCTCATCCAGAAGCACATGCAACGCCGCCAGCGCCAGATCGCGCTGAGCCAAAGGCACGGGGCCGGGCAGAAGCGTCGCGCGATACCGTTCGATGAAGCCGGTGTCGAGATCGGCGGCCTCGAAAGCGGGCTCCGCGACGATGGCCTGAAGGAAGGCGCGGTTGGTGGGCAGGCCGACCACTTCTGTGGCGGCGAGCGCGGCGCCCATACGCCCCACCGCCTCCGCCCGGTCGGCGCCGAAGGCGATGATTTTGGCGATCATCGGGTCGTAATGGATCGACACGCTATCCCCGGCTCGCACGCCGGAATCGACCCGCGCGCCGGGGATTGCGAACGGCAGGACGAGATGGTCGAGCCGCCCAACCTGGGGCAGGAAGTCCCGCTCCGGGTCTTCGGCATAGAGCCGGACCTCTATGGCGTGGCCGATCAGGGGGATTTCCTGCTGGGAGAGGGGCAGCTTTTCGCCCCGCGCCACCCGGACCTGCCACTCCACCAGGTCCTGGCCGGTGATGGCCTCGGTGACGGGATGCTCCACCTGGAGGCGGGTGTTCATCTCCATGAAGAAGAAGTGGCCATCCTCAGCGATGAATTCCACCGTGCCGGCGCCGACATAGCCCACCGCCTTGGCGGCATCCACCGCCGCCTTGCCCATGGCGGCACGGCGTTCCGGGGAGAGGCCCGGCGCAGGAGCTTCCTCCACCACCTTCTGGTGACGACGCTGGATCGAGCAGTCGCGCTCGTGGAGATAGACCGCGTTGCCGTGACTGTCGGCGAACACCTGCACCTCGATATGGCGCGGCCGGGTGAGATATTTCTCCACCAGCACCCGGTCGTCGCCGAACGCGCTTTTCGCCTCGCGCTTGGCGGAGGCGAGTGCCGCAGCGAACTCGCCCGCCGCGCGCACCACCTTCATGCCCTTGCCGCCGCCGCCGGCGGACGCCTTGATCAGCACGGGATAGCCGATCCGGTCCGCCTCGCGGGCGAGCAGCGCCTCATCCTGGTCGACGCCGTGATAGCCGGGCACCAGCGGCACGCCGGCGGTTTCCATCAGCGCCTTGGCGGCACTTTTTGAGCCCATGGCGCGGATTGCGGAGGCCGGCGGACCCACGAAGATGATGCCAGCCTTGTCGCAGGCGTCGGCGAAATCCGCATTCTCGGAGAGGAAGCCGTAGCCGGGATGGATCGCATCCGCACCGGATCGCCGCGCGGCGTCCAGGATGGCGTCGATCCTGAGATAGCTCTCGCGCGCCGGGGCGGGGCCGATGGGGTAGGCCTCGTCCGCGCTCTCAACATGCAGCGCGTGGGCATCGGCTTCAGAATAGACCGCGATGGTCTTGATGCCCATGGCGCGGGCGGTGCGCATGACCCGGACCGCGATCTCGCCCCGGTTGGCGATCAGCAGCGTGCGGATGGGCCGGTTGATGGGCCGGGTCATGATTGCCCCCATTCGGGTTTGCGTTTTTCCAGGAAGGCGGCGAGACCCTCGCGGCCGTCCGCGCTCGCCCGCTGGTCGGCAATGCGGCGCGCGGTATCGCCGATCACCTCGGCCGACAGGGGGCGATCCACCGCCGCCACCAGATCCTTGGCGGCCCTGAGCGCGGCAGGGCTTGCGGCCCGCAGCGCCTTGAGATGGCGGGCGATGGCGGCATCCAGATCATCCGCCGGCACCACCTCATGCACGAGGCCGAGTTCCAGCGCCGTCTCGGCGGAAAACCGCTCGGCGGTGAGGAAATAGCGCCGCGCCTGCCGCGCGCCCATGGCCCGAACCAGATAGGGGCTGATGACCGCCGGGATCAGGCCGATCCGCACCTCGGTCACGGCGAACAGGGCCTCCGGCACCGCCACCGCGATATCCGAACAGGCGATCAGGCCGATGGCCCCGGCAAAGGCCGAGCCGTGCACCCGGGCCAGCGTCGGCTTTGGGCAGGTGTCGATGGTGTGCATGAGCGCGCCGAGCGCCTGCGCATCGGCGAGATTCTCGGCGTGCGAATAGCCCGCCATGCGGCGCATCCAGTTGAGGTCGGCCCCGGCGCAGAACGAGGCGCCGTTGGCGCGGAGCAGGACGGCGCGCACCTGGGGGTCGGCAGCCGCGTCCGCATAGGCGGCGGTGAGCGCGGCGATCAGCGCATCGTCGAAGGCGTTGTGCACTTCGGGGCGGTTAAGGGTGAGAATGGCGACGCCGTCCTCGTGGGAAATGAGGAGGGTCATGATCTCTCTCCCCTCTCCCGCAACCTGTCCCCTCCCCCCTTGAGGGGGTGGGCTAGGGTGGGGCGTATGGCGCCGCCTGGACCACCCTTGCCGGAGCAAATGGAGAGATACCCCCCACCCCACCCCACCCCCTCAAGGGGGGAGGGAGGGAAACCTGCAGGGGAGGACGCACATTCCGCGAGGTCGGATAGGACCTTGCTTGTAAGCTTACCCATCACATCCGGAACACGCCGAAGCGTGTCTCCCTCGGCGGTGCATTCAGCGATGCCGACAAGGCAAGCGCCAGAACCATCCGCGTGTCGGCCGGGTCGATCACCCCGTCGTCCCAAAGCCGCGCCGAGGAATAATAGGGGTGGCCCTGGCGCTCATACTGCGCCTGGATCGGCGCCTTGAAGGCGGCCTCATCCTCGCCGGACCATGTGCCGCCCTTGCCCTCGATCCCATCGCGGCGCACCTGGGCGAGCACGTTGGCCGCCTGTTCGCCGCCCATGACCGAGATGCGGGAGTTCGGCCACATCCAGAGGAAGCGGGGATCGAAGGCGCGTCCGCACATGCCGTAGTTTCCAGCGCCAAAGGAATTGCCGATCACCACGGTGAACTTCGGTACGCTGGCGCACGAGACTGCGTTGACCAGCTTGGCGCCGTCCTTGGCGATGCCGCCGGCCTCGTACTTCCGGCCCACCATGAAGCCGGTGATATTCTGGAGGAACACCAGCGGTATCTGGCGTTGGCAGCACAGCTCCACGAAATGCGCGCCCTTCAGCGCGCTCTCGGAAAACAGGATGCCGTTATTGGCGATGATCCCCACGGGATAGCCAAAGATGCGCGCGAAGCCAGTGACGAGACTGGTGCCGTAGAGCGGCTTGAATTCATCGAAATCCGAGCCGTCGACGATGCGAGCGATGATCTGGCGCACATCGAACGGCTTCTTCGGGTCCTGCGAGACGATGCCGTAAATATCCTCAGCGTCGTACAGCGGCGCGCGAGGCACGGCGAGATCGAGCCCGTGGCTCTTGGACCGGTTGAGATCGGCGACGATGGTGCGGGCGATGCCGAGCGCGTGGGCATCATTCTCCGCCATGTGGTCGGCGACGCCCGAGGTGCGGGTGTGGACGTCAGCGCCGCCCAATTCCTCGGCGGTGACCACCTCGCCAGTGGCAGCTTTCACCAGCGGTGGGCCGGCCAGGAAGATGGTGGCCTGGTTTTTCACCATGATGGACTGGTCGGCCATGGCGGGCACATAGGCGCCGCCGGCGGTGCAGCTTCCCATCACCACCGCGATCTGGGCGATGCCTTCGGCCGACATATTGGCCTGGTTGAAGAAGATGCGGCCGAAATGCTCGCGGTCCGGGAAGACTTCGTCCTGGTTCGGCAGGTTGGCGCCGCCGCTGTCCACGAGATAGATGCAGGGCAGATGGTTTTCCCGCGCAATGGCCTGGGCCCGCAGGTGCTTCTTCACCGTGACGGGAAAATAGGTGCCGCCCTTAACCGTCGCATCATTGGCGACGATCATGCATTCGCGGCCCGAAACCCGGCCGATGCCGGTGATGATGCCGGCCGCCGGGATATCGTCGTCATACAGGCCGTAAGCGGCGAGCTGGGAGAGCTCGAGAAACGGCGAGCCGGTGTCGAGCAGGGTGCGGATGCGGTCGCGCGGGAGCAGCTTGCCGCGCTTCAGATGGCGTTCGCGGGCGACCGACCCGCCGCCCTCGGAGATGCGCTCCACATGGCTGCGCAAATCCGCCACGCTGGCTTCCAGCGCCTCGCGATTGCGCCGGAACGCCTCGGACCGGCGGTCGACCCCATCCTCGATGATGGCCATGAGCTGTCTCACCCCATGTGTATGGAAGACGGGCGATGGCCCAATGCGGCACATGGAGAGCGATCGGAAACCGATCCACGCGCGCCAATCCTCCGGGTGCCGATCCAGGCCGGCTTGGAAACGATCGTACGTTTTTTTCCTGGAAGCGCAAGAGGCTTTCAGGCGCTCGCGCGGCGGCGCCCGGTCTGTGCATTCACCCGCGCACCGGGGACGGCGACGCCCCCGACAACCAGATCGGTATAGATCGCCACCAGTTCGTCCTGGCTGAGGCGCCCGTCCGGGCGATACCACATGCAGATCCCGGTCAGCATGGAGATGATGGCATAGGTGGAGACCATCGGTTCCGGCACGCGAAACACCCCCTGGTCCGCACCCTCGCGCAAGGCATCCTCCAGCAGATGCTCGTAGCGCCGGCGCATTTCAACCGCGACCGCGCGATGCGCCTCGTCCAGTGAACGGATTTCCATATTGGCGATGAAGACGTGGGCGCTGCGCGTCATGTGATAGCGCAGATGGAAGTCGACGAACGCCTTTAAACGCTCCAGCGGACCATCGATCCCCGTCATCGCCGCCTCGGCATTGGCGATCAGGTCTTCCATATGGTCGCGAACGATATCGAACAGCAGGCTCTGCTTGTTCTCGAAATATTTGTAGAGCGACCCGGACTGGAGGCCGACCTCAGACGCAAGCTGGCGCAGGCTCATCGCCTCGTAGCCGTGCTTATAGATGAGTTGGACGCCCGCCTGGCGGATGGCCTTCGCGGTCCGTGCGCCGTTGGAACCGACTGTGCGCGCCATCTGACTTCCGACCTGCGGATCGGGCCTTGCCTGCCCTGAGCACCGGGTGTTGGATGAATGCCGCTCGATGGAGCGGCGCGACGTACAGTGAGCGCGCCGTTCCCGCGACGCAAGCCGGGAAAGGCAAAAAGAGCCTTGACCACGGGAAAAAAAGAACGTTCGATTGTTTCCTAGAATAAGCTCGACGGCATGATCGAGCGATGCACCTCCCGCTAGAGGAGGGCTGAAAAGGGAGGGAGAGCGCAAAGCGCCTCCCATTCGAGGGAGGAAGAGTTGGGCGCCGCACTCCTGGACGTGCGTGATATTTCGTTGCGCTTCGGCGGCCTCCGGGCGCTGAACGAGGTCGGCTTTCGCGTCGACAAAGGCGAGCTGTTCTCCATCATCGGCCCCAACGGCGCCGGCAAGACATCGCTCCTCAACTGCATCTCCGGCCGATACTCCCCTCAGGAAGGGGCCATCGCCTTCGAGGGCCGGGACATCACGCGGCTGAAGCCCAACAAGCGGGCTGCCATCGGCATCGGCCGCACGTTCCAGAACCTCGCGCTGTTCAGCCATATGAGCGTGCTGGACAACATCATGGTCGGCCGCCACCACCTCCTGAAGAACAACCTGTTCACCGGCGCCCTCTACTGGATCGGCGGGGCGCAGAAGGAGGAGTTGGAGCACCGCCGGAAGGTGGAGGATGTGATCGACTTCCTCGACATCCAGCATGTGCGCAAAGCCACCGCCGGCACCCTGTCCTATGGCCTGCGCAAGCGGGTGGAATTGGCCCGCGCCGTGGCGCTGGAGCCCAAGCTGATCCTCCTCGATGAGCCCATGGCGGGCATGAATCTCGAGGAGAAGGAGGACATGGCCCGCTACATCGTCGATCTCAACGAGGAATGGGGTATGACCATCATCATGATCGAGCACGACATGGGCGTGGTGATGGACATTTCCCACCGCGTCATGGTGCTCGATTTCGGCCGCAAGATCGCTGAGGGACTGCCAGAGACCATTCTCGCCAACCCGCATGTGAAGAAGGCCTATCTCGGCGAGGACGACCCCTTGCTCGAAGAACCCGAAGCCCTGCCGGCGTGAGCATGATCCGATGAACACACCCGCAGCCCTGCCGGACCTTAGGGTCCACGACACCTTCCCCAAGCTGCTGGAGCTTCACGCGCGGCAGCACCCGGACGACATCTGGCTGCGCGAGAAGGATCTCGGCATTTGGAACGCCTACACCTGGAAGCAGGTGGCGGAGCGGGTGCGGCGCATGGCGCTCGGGCTGGAGGTTCTCGGCGTGAAACGCGGCGACGTGGTGGCGCTGATCGGCGACAACCGGCCCGAATGGCTGATGGGCGAAATCGCCGTCCATGCGGCCGGTGCCATGAGTCTGGGCATATATCGCGACGCGCTGGCGGACGAGGTGGCCTATCTCGTCACCCATTCCGACGTGTCGGTGATCCTGGCGGAGGACGAGGAGCAGGTCGACAAGCTGCTGCAGCTCGAAGATCGCATCCCCACCGTTCGCCACATCATCTATGCCGACCCGCGCGGTCTGCGGAAATATGAGGATTCCCGCCTTCTCTCCCTGAAAGACCTGGAAGAGACCGGCGCCGTCCGCCACGCCGCCGCGCCGAACCATTATCCCGCATTGGTCGCGGGCGGATCGGGCGAAGAGATCGCCATCCTGTGCACCACGTCGGGCACCACCTCGCATCCCAAGCTCGCCATGCTGACCTCGGCCGCGCTGATCCGCCATTGCGGCGCCTATCTCGCCGCCGACATGCGCGGGCCGGACGATGAATATGTCAGCGTGCTCCAGATGCCGTGGATTATGGAGCAGATCTACGCCTTCGGTCAGGCACTTATCTCTCGCATGAAGGTGAACTTCGTCGAGGAGCCCGAAACCATGATGGCGGACATGCGCGAAATTGGCCCCTCCTTCGTGCTGTTCGCACCGCGCGTCTGGGAGCAGATCGCCGCCGATGTGCGCGCCCGCATGATGGACGCCTCCCTGCTGAAGCGAACCCTGTTCGATCTCGGTATGAAGCTCGGCCTCAGAGCGCTGGACCAGGGGCGCCGCTCGCGCCTCGCGGATGTCATCCTGTTCAGCGCATTGCGGGACCGTCTCGGCTTTTCCCGGCTGAAGTCCGCCGCCACCGGCGGCGCGGCGCTGGGGCCGGAAACCTTCCGCTTCTTCCTGGCGCTCGGCGTGCCCATGCGTCAGCTTTACGGCCAGACGGAACTGCTCGGCGCCTACACCATCCACACCGCGAGCGACGTGGACTTCGACACCGTGGGTGTGCCGATGGAGGGGGTGGAACTGCGCATCGACGATCCAGACCCAAACGGGCTGGGCGAGATCGTCACCCGTCATCCCAATATTTTCTCCGGCTATTACCGGAGCGAGGAGGAGACCGCGAAGTCGCTTTCCGAGGGCGGCTGGATGCACACGGGGGATGCCGGCTTCCTCAATGCGCGCGGCCACCTCGTGGTGATCGACCGGGTCCGCGACATGGCCTCGACCGCCCATGGCGACCGTTTCTCGCCGCAATACATCGAGAACAAGCTGAAATTCTCGCCCTATGTGGCGGAAGCGGTGATCCTCGGCGATGGGCGCGCGCAGCTCGCCGCCATGATCTGCATCCGCTTCCCGATCGTGGCGAAATGGGCGGAGAAGAACCGCATCGCCTTCACCACCTACACCGACCTTGCCGCCCGCGCCGAGGTGATCGCGCTGCTGCGGCGCGAGGTGGATCAGGTGAACAAGACCCTGCCGGAAAAGCAGCGCATCTCGAAATTCCTGCTGCTCTACAAAGAGCTGGACGCCGACGACGGCGAACTGACGCGCACCCGCAAGGTGCGGCGCGGTGTAATCAACGAACGCTATGGCGACATCATCGACGCCATGTATCGCGGCGATCCGAAGATCGACGTGGATACCACGATCACCTTTCAGGACGGCACCAAACAGCGCATTCGCACAGTGCTGAACGTGGTGGACCTGGACATCGCCGCGCCCATACCGGCGGCAAAGCGGAGGGCGGCGTGATGGACTGGTCCGAGCACGCAACGCTGAATCCTCCCCCCTTGAGGGGGAGGGCAGGGTGGGGGGTATCTCTCCAATTGCCCTTGCAGCCCAGCACCAAGCCGCACCATACCCCCCACCCCAACCCTCCCCCTCAAGGGTGGAGGGAGTCAGTGCGCGCGGGAGGGTTCCGATGAACACTCAGCTTCTCTTCCAGCTCGTCATCAACGGGCTCATCATCGGCACGCTCTATGGCGTGGTCGGCATGTGTTTCGTGCTGATCTACAAGGCGTCCCAGGTGGTGAACTTCGCCCAAGGCGAGTTCCTGCTGATCGGCGCCTGGACCTGCTGGTGGCTGCTCACCTATTGGCAGATCCCGTTCTTCTGGGGCTTCCTGGTCTCGCTCGCCTTCATGATGCTGTTCGGCCTCGCCCTACAGATCATCGTACTGCGCCCGCTGATCGGGGAACCCGTGATCTCGGTCATCATGGTGACGATCGGCCTGTCGATCTTCTTCCAGGCGCTGATGAAATGGATGTTCGGCACCTTCGCCCAGCCGTTCCCCCCGGTCTTCTCCGTGACCAAGGTGGATGTGTTCGGGCTCCAGGTGCAGACCGCCTATCTCATGTCGACCGGGGTGAGCCTTGCCATCATGGCCGGCTTCGCCTGGTTCTTTAAGTATTCCCGCATGGGCCTCGCCATGCGCGCCACCGCCTTCAACCAGCAGGTGGCGCAGTCGCTCGGCATTTCGGTGCGGCAGGTATTCGCTCTGTCATGGGGCATATCGGCGGCGGTGTCGGCGGTGGCAGGGGTTGTGGTCGGCATCGTCAACGGCGTTTCCTCGGCGCTTTCCTTCTTCGGCATCAAGGTTTTCCCGGCCGTCATCCTGGGCGGGCTCGACAGCGTGCTCGGCGCGGTGGTGGGCGGGCTGATCATCGGCGTGCTGGAGAATGTCGCGCACTATTTCGACAGCCAGTTCCTCAAATGGGGAAATCTCTACGAGATCGTCCCCTTCTACGTCCTGATCGTCATCCTGATGATCAAGCCCTACGGGCTGTTCGGCACCCGTGACATCGAGAGGGTCTGAGCCATGGCCGCCGAATCCATGCGCCCCTGCGGCGACTTCCGCACCACCTACCGCGCCGACCAGACGATTTTCTCGACCCGGCTGACGTTCGCCTTCCTGGTCGGAGGGATCATCCTGCTCGCGCTCGCGCCGCAGGTGCTGAGCAACTACCATTTGAGCCTGCTGATCCAGATCGGCTATCTCGGCATCGCGGCGCTCGGCCTGAACATATTGGTCGGATTCTCCGGCCAGATTTCGATCGGCCATGCGGTGTTCTTCGGCTTCGGGGGCTTTGCCTCAGTGTTTCTCGCGGAGCACGGGGTGCCGGTGCCGCTCGCCATCATCTTGGCCGGCGTGTGGACCACGGTGGTCGGACTGATCTTCGGCCTGCCGGCGACGCGGGTGAAGGGTCTCTACCTCGCCATCGCGACGCTCGCGGCCCAGTTCATCCTCCAGGACTTCTTCGTTCGCGCCACTTGGTTCACCGGCGGCACGTCGGGCGCGGTGGCACCGCCATTCGAGATCTTCGGTTTCGATATGTCTGGGGACCGGCGTTATTTCTACGTGGTGCTGGTGTTCGTGGTGGTGATGTATCTGTTTGCCGCGAACCTCATGCGTACCCGCGACGGGCGGGCGCTGATTGCGGTGCGCGACCATTATCTCTCGGCCGAGATGATGGGGGTGAACCTTGCGAAATACCGCACCATGGCGTTTGGCATCGCCTCGTTCTACGCCGGCATCGGCGGGGCGCTCTATGCCCATTACATCGGCTACATGTCGGTCGAGGGGCTCGACATCCTGTTCTCGATCCAGTTCCTCGCCATGATCATCATCGGCGGCTTGGGATCGATCATGGGCTCGCTCCTCGGCACCGCTTTCATGGTGCTGCTGCCGGAACTGACCGGCGCGCTGGCCTCCGCGCTCCAGGGCAGCGCCATCGACAAACTGCTGCATCTCAAGGACGGCATCACCTACCTGCGCGAGATGCTGATCGGCGCCACCATCATTCTGTTCCTGATGTTCGAGCCGGACGGGCTC
>NZ_CBDIHQ010000014.1:0-325508 GCF_965279295.1 Aquabacter sp.
GCCCGAGAGGCGGCCGGCGATCTCCTCCAGCGCTGCGTCCCAGGAGATCGGCACGAAGCCGGGATCGGCCGCCCCCTTGGGGGCGGTCCGGCGCATGGGGGAGGTGAGGCGCCGCGCGCTATGGGCGATTTCCGGCGCGGCGCGGCCCTTGGGACAGAGCGCCTTGCCGGTGGGATGGGCGGGGTTCGGCCTCACCGCCAGCAGCCGCCCGTCCTCGACGAGGTTGATCGTGCCGCACCGCGAGCGGCACAGCGTGCAGAACCCTTCCTTCTGGTGGATGGTCATGGCCATCTCCTGCGGCGCGCCGCCCGGCCGGTGCGGGGAGCCGCCATCTCAACTCAAGACGCGCGGGCGAGCGGCGGTTCCGCCGTCGCCAGTTCCGCCGCCACCAGATCCTCGATCGCCGTGCCCACGGACTTGAACAGCGTGATGTCGGCGGCGTTCGCGCGTCCCGCGACTTTACCGGAGCACAGGTCGAACAGATCGCCACGCACCTTGTCGAGCGAGAATGTGCCCGCCGCCACCGGCAGCAGCAGGTCGCCGGCCTCGGCGAAGGCGCCGGCGCGGGTGTCGACATAGACTTCGCTCTTGGCGATCAGCGCATCGTCGCTCTCGCGCATGGTCTTGGTGAAGGCGCCGACCAGATCCACATGGGTGCCGGCCTTCACGTCCGCGCCCAGCACCAGGGGGACGGTGGAGGTGGTGGCGCAGGCGATGATATCGGCCTGTCCGACGGCGGCGGAAAGGTCGGTGACGCCCTCGGCCGCAAGTCCGGTGGCGCGCAGGCCTGCGGCCATGGCCGCCGCCTTCTCCGCCGAGCGGCCCCAGATCAGCACGCGGGTGATCGGCCGTACGCTGCAATGGGCGGCCGCGAGATAGCGTGAGAGATGGCCGGTGCCGACCACCACCAGAGTGCTGCTGTCGGGGCGGGAAAGATAGGTCGAGGCCAGCGCGGAACTGGCCGCCGTGCGCCGGTTGGTGAGCGAATCCCCATCGATGATGGCGCGGGGCGCGCCGGTCTCACCGTCGAACAGCACGAACAGCGAATGCACCGCGCCGAGGCCGATGGCGGCATTGGTGGGGAAGACATTGACCAGCTTCACGCCGATGGCATCGCCGCGCCGCCACACCGGCATGGTGAGAAGATGCGCGGGCACGCCGCCGGTGCCGACCTCATATGCCTGCCGGACGGGCGCCTCGCTCTGCCCCCTCCGCGAACGCCCGCTCCAGCGCTGCCACCAGCTTGGGATAGCCCAGCTGCGCATGGACCTGCTCGGCATTCAGCACACGCACCATCGTCAACTCCTCAATCCATCCGCACGGCGCCGGTGCAAATCCACAGCACCTCCGCCTCCTCGTCGCTGACCGAGACCAGGGCATGGCCCATCGCACTGTCGAAATAGATGCTGTCGCCCGGCGCCAGCACCACGGGGGCGTAAAATTCGGTGAACACCTCAACCTGCCCGGAGATCACGCATACGAATTCCTCGCCCTCGTGCCGCCACCCAGCCGGCGAAATCATCCAGGCTGCGCGCGCGGATCTTGGCCTTGAACGGCAGCATCTGCTTGCGCGACAGGTCTGTCGCCAGAACCTCGTAATGATAGGTGCGGGTCGGATGCTGCTTGCCCTCGCCCGCGCGGAACACGCTGCGCCGGCCGCCCGGCGCCACCTGCCTGCGGGTGTCGAACAATTCCACCAGGTCGAGGTCCAGCCCGCGGGTGATCCGCTGGAGGACATCATAGGTGGGCGACATCTGCCCGTTCTCGATCTTGGACAAGGTGGAGCGCGCGACCCCGGTGCGCTGGCTCACCTCTTCCAGGGTCCAACCCTTGTCGGTGCGCATGCGCTTCAGCTTCAGCCCCAGGTCGACGCGGTCGCCCGCGCCGCCCCGTTCCCCGGCGAAATGCGCGGGGATCACATTGGACTGAACCACCACCTCGGGTTCGGTCCGCTTGCCGCGCGCCGGCGTTTCACGTTCCGCCGGACGCTCGGCCGGCACCGGCGCGATGCCGGTCTCGTCCGCACGGGACGCACGAGCGCCTCGGGCGGAGCGTTTCGGTTCGGCAACGCGCGGCATGGATACTCCTCCTGGGGGTGGGCGCAAGCCCGGCCCCGTCCTTTATTTCTTCACCAGAGGGCATTCGCTTTCCGACAGCGGAAGGAAGGCCTGGTCCCCGGGAATCGTGGCGAGAATCTTATAGTAATCCCACGGGTACTTGGATTCCGAAGGCTTCTTCACCTCGACCAGGGCCAAGTCGTGCACCATGCGCCCGTCCTCACGCACTTTGCCGTTCTTGGCGAAGAAGTCGTTGACCGGCATTTCCTTCATCTTGGCCGCGACCGCCTTGGCCTCGTCCGTGCCGGCCGCCTGGACCGCCTTGAGATAATGGGTGATGGAGGAATAGACTCCGGCCTGGAGTGCGGTCGGCATCGCCTTGCGGCGCTCGAAGAAGCGCTTGGCCCAAGCGCGGGTCTCGTCGTTGGTGTCCCAATAGAAGCCTTCGACGAAGGAGGTGCCCTGAGCGGTCTGGAGGCCGAGGGCGTGGACGTCGGAGATGAACATCACCGGCCCCACCAGCGACTGCCCGCCGGCGACGATGCCGAACTCATTGGCCTGCTTGATCGCAGTGGTGAGGTCCTTGCCGGCGTTGGCGAGGAAGATCACCTCAGCCTTGGAGGCCTGAGCCGGCAGAAGATAGGGCGACATGTCGGGGGAGTTGAACGGGTTGCGGATCGAGCCGACCACCGTGCCCCCGTCCTTCTTCACCTGCGCCATGCCGATCTTTTCGAGCGACTGGCCGAAGGCGAAGTCCGCCGTGACGAAATACCAAGTCTTCTTGCCCTGCTTGATCAGGGCGTTCACCGGCGCGACGGTGTTGGAATAATTGTCATAGACCCACTGGAAGCCGGTGGGCGAACACTGCTTGCCGGTGAGGTCGGTGGTGCCGGGCGAGGAGAACAGGGCGACGCGGTTGGCGTCCTTGGTCAGCTGCTGCACCGCCAGGGCGATGGCGCTGTTGGTGACGTCGGAGATGACGTCCACCTGCTCGTTCTCGATCCAGCGGCGGGCAATGCCGACGCCGATGTCCGCCTTCTGCTGGTGGTCGGCGCCGACGATGACGATCGGCTTGCCGAGCACGGTGCCGCCGAAATCCTCGGCAGCCATCTGCGCGGCCAACAGCGAGCCGGGGCCGTTCATATCCGACCACTGGCCGGACATGTCGGTGAGCACGCCGATCTTCACCTGATCATCGCTGAGCTTGCCAGCCGCCGCAGGGGCGGCAGCGGGCGTGGTTTGAGCACCGGCAGGCCCGGAGGCGAGGAGGGCACAGAAGCCGAGCGCCGCCGCGGCGCCCCGCCATTGGAACGAGAGGTCCTGAACCATGGCTTGTTCCCTTTTTTATCTGGAAGTGAGGCGATGCTATCCCTCGGACATTCACCATTCAACGCATAAGTTTCGTATCGGATACAAAAATACGAAATAAGAAATTCTAGGCGGCATCGGGAGCCGGCCGCGCGGCGGCCGGGGGCGTCGCCCCCCGGCTTCTGCGGGCGAGAAAGGCCATCAGTTCACCCACCAGCCCGCGCCGGAATGCCAGCACGCAGGCGACGAAGATGGCGCCGTGGATCACCGTGACCCATTGGCCCAGCGAGGCCAGATAGGTCTGCATGGCGATGACGATGAACGCGCCCACCAGCGGCCCGTAGAGCGTGCCCACCCCACCGAGGAAGGCCATGAGCAACACCTCTCCGGACATGGTCCAGTGCACGTCGGTGAGGGTGGCGAGCTGCACCACCACCGCCTTGGTGGAGCCGGCGAGGCCCGCCAGCGTCGCCGAGAGGGTGAAGGCCACGAGCTTGTAGCGGTCGGTGGAAAAGCCCAGTGACTGGGCGCGGGGCTCATGCTCGCGGATCGCCTGGAGCACCTGCCCGAACGGCGACTTCACCACACGGGCGATCAGCAGGAAGCTGAGCAGGAAAATCGCCAGGACGAACAGATACAGCACCTTGGGGTCGGCCAGGTTGAACAGGCCGAACAGCGTGCCACGCGGAATATTCTGAAGCCCGTCCTCACCGCCGGTGAACGGCGCCTGGAGGGCAACGAAATAGACCATCTGGCCGAGCGCCAGCGTGACCATGGCGAAATAGATGCCGCTGCGCCGGATGGCGAGCCAGCCGGACGCGAGGCCGAGCAGGGCGGCGGTCGCGGTTCCCGCGAGGATGGCGAGTTCCGGCGGAAGGCCCCACACCTTGGCGGCATGGCCGCAGACATAGCCGGCGGAGCCCAGGAACATGGCGTGGCCGAACGATACCAGCCGCCCGTAGCCGGCGATCAGGTTGAAGGCACAGGCGAACAGGCCGAACAGCATCGCCTTCATGAGAAAGCCGGGATAGACGAAGGCTGGCGCGATGAGCAGCAGCACCGCCATGGCGGCGAACACCGCCCGCTCGACCTTCGGGGAGGAAGGGGGCGCCTCGATCACCGCATGGGCGCCCGCCACCGCCTCCGGCTTCGAGCCGAACAGGCCGCCCGGCCGCAGCAGCAGCACGATCGCCATCAGCACGAACACCACCGTGGTGGAGGCCTGAGGATAGAAGGTGCGCGTCAGCCCTTCCGCCAGCCCCACCAAAAAGCCCGTCACCACCGCGCCCATGATCGAGCCCATGCCGCCGATGACCACCACCGCGAACACGACGATGATGACGTCCGCGCCCATGAGCGGGCTCACCTGATAGATGGGCGCCGCCAGCACGCCGGCGAACGCCGCCAGGGCCGCGCCGGCGCCGTAGGTCAGCATGATCATGCGCGGCACGTTGATGCCGAACGCCTGCACCAGCGGGGCGTTCTCGGTCGCCGCCCGCAGATAGGAACCGAGCTTGGTGTGCTCGATGATGAACCATGTGCCCAGGCACACCACCAGCGAAGCGACGATCACCCAGGCGCGGTAGGTGGGCAGGAACATGAAGCCGAGATTGGTGCCGCCGGTGAGCGCGGCGGGAATGGCATAGGGCTGGCCGGAGGAGCCGAACCAATCCCGCGCCACCCCCTGGATGATCAGCGACAGGCCGAAGGTCAGCAGCATGCCGTAGAGATGATCGAGCTTGTAAAGCGGCCGCAGCATTGTCCGCTCGATGAGAATGCCGAACAGCCCGACCCCGAGCGGCGCCAGCAGCAGCGCCCACCAATAGCCGACACCAAGATATTCCAGCAGCAGCCAGGCCCCCAGCGCGCCCATCATATAGAGCGCGCCATGGGCGAAATTGACGATGTTCATCATCCCGAAGATGACCGCGAGCCCAAGGCTGAGCATGGCGTAGAAGGCGCCGTTGATGAGCCCAAGGAGAAGCTGGCCGAACAGCACCGCCGAGGGCACGCCGAAGATCATGGTCATGGCCTCGTCCTCCTCAGATGCCGAGATAGGTTTTGAGCGAATCCATGCGGCCCGCCAGCGCCGCGCCGGGGATTTCGTCCACCACGCGCCCGAGTTCGACCACGTAGTGGCGGTCGGCCAGCCCGGCGGCGAAAGCGACGTTCTGCTCCACCAGAAGGATGGTGAAGCCCAGCGCCTTGAGCTTGCGCACCGTGGCGCCGATCTGCGCGATGATGACGGGCGCGAGGCCCTCGGTGGGCTCGTCGAGCAGCAGGATGCGTGCGCCGGTGCGCAGGATGCGGGCCAGCGCCAGCATCTGTTGTTCGCCGCCGGAGAGCTTGGTGCCCTGGCTGTCGAGCCGCTCGCGCAGGTTCGGGAACAGGTCGAGGATGTCTTCCGGCTCCATGCCGCCGGGGCGCACCTTGGGCGGCAGCATCAGATTCTCGCGCACATTGAGGCTGGAGAAGATGCCGCGCTCCTCGGGGCACAAGGCGATGCCGGTGCGGGCGATGCGGTGGGGCGGGGCGTTCACCAGTTCGGTGGCGCCGAAGCGGATGGAGCCGGCGCGCTTGGGCACCAAACCCATGATGGAGCGCAACGCGGTGGTCTTTCCGGCGCCGTTGCGGCCGAGCAGCGTCACCACCTCGCCGCCGCGCACCTCAAAATCCAGCCCGTGCAGGGCCTGGGATTCGCCGTACCAGGCCTTGAGGGCCTTGATCTTCAGGGTCTCATCCAAGGTGCTGCCCTCCGGTGTAGGCGGCGGTCACGTCGGCGCGGGCGGAGACTTCGGCATAGCTGCCGCGGGCCAGGATTTCGCCGCGCACCATCACGGTGATGGTGTCGGCAAGGTCCGCCACGACGCGCATATTGTGCTCCACCAGCAGGATGGTGCGGCCGGCGCCCGCCTGCCGGATCAACGCGGTGACGCGGCCGATGTCCTCGTGTCCGAGCCCGGCCATGGGCTCGTCCAGAAGCAGGATCTCGGGATCGATGGCGAGCGTCGTCGCCAGTTCCAGCACCCGCTTGCGGCCATAGGAGAGATTGGCGGCGCGGGCATCGGCGTGTTCCTGAAGGCCGAAGGTCTCGATCAGTTCGTCGGCCCGGCGCCGCACGGCGGGATGGCCGGACACCTTGCCCAGCAGGCTCCAGGCGATGCCGTTCGCGTTCAGCAGCGCCAGTTCGACATTCTCCCGCACCGTGAGCCCGGCGAACACCGCCGAGATCTGGAACGAGCGCACCACGCCGCGCCGCGCCATGGCCGGGGGGCGCAGCTTCGTGACGTCGTCGCCGCGATGGAAGATGCGGCCGGACGATGGGTCGAGGAATTTGGTGAGCAGGTTGAACAGCGTGGTCTTGCCGGCGCCGTTCGGGCCGATGACAGCGTGGATCGTGCCCTGTTCCAGGCCGAAATCCACGTTTGAGACGGCTTTGAAACCGCCGAACTCGCGGCTCAGTCCACGGGCTTCGAGCACGTACACGGCACGGCCTCGCTGTGCGGCAACGGCCTCGCCCATCCGCGCTGCGGACCTGCGGTGCCGGCCTTTGGAGCGTTCGCCGTGGCGCGTCGGCAACCCGCTCCCATTCCCCTCTTCACGCCTTGTTGGAGAGGATCGTAACGGAAAGTTTCAGTTGTTCAATATCGGAAACTTATTTCTTGTCGGGGACGCGCAAACGAAAATGCCCGGCACAAGGCCGGGCATCGGATCGAAGTCGTTGGTGGGGGCGGAGAGGATCTCAGAAGAACGCCTGGATGCCGGTGATGCCCCGGCCGATGATCAGCGCATGGATGTCGCTGGTGCCTTCGTAGGTGTTCACCGTCTCCAGGTTTGCTGAATGCCGCATCACATGGAACTCGGCCGAGATGCCGTTGCCGCCGTGCATGTCCCGAGCCATGCGGGCGATGTCCAGGGCCTTCGCGCAATTGTTGCGCTTGAGGTAGGAGATGGTCTCCGGCGGCAGGCGCCCCTCGTCGAACAGCCGGCCGGCGCGCAGGCATCCCTGGAGGCCGAAGGCGATGTCGGTGGACATATCCGCCAGCTTCTTCTGGACGAGTTGGTTCGCCGCCAGCGGCTTGCCGAACTGCTTGCGGTCCAGCGTGTATTGCCGTGCCGCCGAGAGGCAGGCTTCCGCCGCGCCCATGGCGCCCCAGCCGATGCCGAAGCGCGCCCGGTTAAGGCAGCCGAACGGACCCTTCAGACCCGACACGTTGGGGAGAAGATTTTCCTCGGGAATATCGACATTATCCATCACCACTTCGCCGGTGATGGAGGCGCGCAGCGAGAGCTTGTTGCCGATCTTGGGGGTCGAAAGCCCCTTGGCCCCGCGTTCGACAATGAAGCCACGTATCGCATCGCCATGCGCAGTCGATCTTGCCCAAATCACGGCTAGATCAGCAATCGGCGCGTTCGAAATCCACATCTTCGCGCCATTGAGGCGATAGCCGCCGTCGATCTTGTCCGCCCGCGTGCGCATGCCCGCAGGATCGGAGCCGGCATCGGGTTCGGTCAGGCCGAAGCAGCCGACCCATTCGCCAGACGCAAGCTTTGGCAAGTACTTAAGCCGCTGCGCCTCGTCGCCGTAAGCGAAGATCGGATGCATGACGAGGGAGGATTGGACGCTCATGGCCGAGCGATAGCCACTATCCACCCGCTCGACCTCACGGGCCACCAGCCCATAGCTTACATACCCTAGGCCAGCTCCGCCATAGGTCTCCGGGATGGTCGAGCCGAGGAGGCCTAAGTCTCCCATTTCACTCATGATTTCGCGGTCGAAGCGTTCGTCCATATAGGCCGAGGTGACACGCGGCAGCAGCTTTTCCTGGGCATAATTGCGCGCCGTATCGCGCACCAACCGCTCCTCCTCGGTCAGCTGCCCCTCCAGGTCGAAAGGGTCTTCCCAATCGAAGCTCAGTTTCCCCGTTGCCGCCGCCATAGATGCCTCCTCCGATTGCCCGGACTGTCCTAAACCTATTTACATTCCGTCCGGTAGGAATGTAAATAGGTTTCGATCTTGGGAAGCTTCGTCCGGCCACAAGGTGCATGTTCATGGGGCATGGAAACAAGCTGAAAATTCAGCCGGGAGAACGCGTCGTGGCGGTTTCTCCGGAGGACAGGCCGGCCCGCCGCATCGGCCGCCCGCCTTTGAACGCAGACCCCCGCGCCGTCATTCTGCGCGAGGCCGCCCGGCAATTCGCCGCGAAAGGCTATGAGGCCAGCTCCCTCAACGAGGTCGCGGCCGCCATGAATTATTCAAAGGGGGCGATCTACAATTACTTCCGCTCCAAGCAAGAAATCTACGACGCTATCATCATCGCGACTCTCTCCGGGCTCCATGACGCCAGCCAGGAAGCGGTGCTGCCGGACGACCCGCCGCCCGAACAGCTTCGGCGCTTCATGATCGCCCATGCGCAATATCTCTCTGACAACACGGACAGTTTCGTCACCATGCTGGTCGGCTTCTCCGGCATGGCCGATGCAAAGCTGAAGCAGGACGCGATACGCCTGCGCGATGCCCACGAAGGATTGTTGCGGAAGATCATCGCCGACGGCGTCGCCATCGGAGCGTTCCAGCATGCCGACCCCGCAGTGGTCGGGCGTGCGGTGCTGTCGCTTCTGAGTTGGATGACGCGCTGGTACAGGCCCGGCGGCACCAAGAGCGCCCAGGACGTCGCCTGCGAATATTACGACCTCATTGCCCAGGGGCTACGGCCGAGGGCGTAGTCACCTGTCAGGACACGATATTCTGTGGTGATCGCAAGTGAGCCATCCGTTATAGACCTGCCCGGATCGCCGCGAACACCATGCCGAGGACACCATGCCGACCTTTTCCTCCGATGGACTGGAACTTGCCTATGTGGAAGAGGGCACTGGCGATCCGGTCCTGCTGATCCATGGCTTCGGTTCCACCAAGGAGGTCAACTGGGTCAACACCTCCTGGTTCAAGACGCTCACCGGTGCGGGACGCCGCGCCATCGCCTTCGACCATCGCGGCCATGGCGCCTCGGTGAAACTTTATGAGCCGAACCAATACGATACCCGCCTCATGGCCAAGGATGCACTGCGCCTGCTGGAGCATCTTGGTCTCGCGCGAGCGGATGTCGTCGGCTATTCCATGGGCGCCCGCGTCACGGCGCAGATGGCGCTGCTCTATCCCGAAGCCGTGCGATCCCTGGTAATGGGTGGGCTCGGCATCCATCTGGTGGATGGCGGCGGGCTCCCGCAATCTATCGCGGAAGCTCTGGAAGCACCGAGCCTTGATGATGTTACAGACCCCATGGGGCGCATGTTCCGGGCGTTCGGCGATGCCAACAAGGCGGACCTGAAAGCGCTGGCGGCTTGCATTCGTGGGTCTCGCCAAAGCGTTAGCCGCGAGGAGGTGGCACAGATCCGCCAGCCGGCGCTGGTGGCGGTCGGCACGCGGGATGCCATCGCCGGCTCCGCTCAGGAGCTTGCCGCCTTGCTGCCCCATGGCGCGGCGCTCGATATTCCCGGCCGCGACCATAACCCCGCAGTGGGTGACAAGGTGTTCAAGCAGGGCGTTCTGGATTTCCTATCCCGCAGACCCTGAAGGTCGGTTATGCATCGGCGGGGTGCGCCGCTGCCGTCCCGTGTGCTAGAACGGTCGCGAAAATGATCCATTGGGAGGCAGGAATGCCGCAACCCCTGTTCCAGACGCCTGTCACCAAGGCAACCAGTGAGCGTTGGCACGACGTGGTCGACCCGGTGTGGGCGCGCCTTAGAAATGAGGCCGACGAAGCCTCCGAGAAGGAGCCGCTGCTGGCCGGCTTCTTCATTGGCGCCATCCTTGGCCATGACAGCCTGGAGGCTGTCATCGGCGCGCGCATCGCCGCGCGGCTCGACCACGCCGAGCTGCCGGGCTCCATTATCCGCGCCACCTATCATGAGGCGGTTGCGGGAGATCGCTCCATTTCCCAGGCGCTGCGTGCCGACATCATGGCGGTACTGGACCGTGACCCCGCGGCCACGCGCGCGCTTGAGCCGGTGCTCTACTTCAAGGGCTTCCACGCGCTCCAGACCCACCGTCTCGCCCATTGGCTGTGGATGCAGGGGAAAAAGGACTTCGCCCTCTACCTCCAGAGCCGCGCCTCCTCGGTGTTCGCTGTGGACATCCACCCGGCGGTCCCCGTGGGCCGTGGGTTGTTCCTCGATCATGCCACCAGCATCGTCATCGGTGCGACTGCGGTGATCGAGGACGATGTATCGATCCTTCAGGGCGTGACCTTGGGCGGCACCGGCAAGGAAACCGGAGACCGCCACCCGAAAATTCGCCGTGGCGTTCTGATCGGCGCCGGCGCGAAAATTCTGGGCAACATCGAAGTCGGCCATTGCGCCCGCATCGCGGCTGGCTCAGTGGTGCTGAAGCCGGTGCCGCACAACACCACGGTCGCGGGCATCCCCGCAAAGGTGGTGGGGGAGGCTGGGTGCGCCGAGCCGGCGCGCGCCATGGACCAGATGTTCGACGATCACATCTTCGCCGGAGCGGACATCTGAGCCGCCCGCACAACGTGGCCGCCGCGGTGGCCATTCGTACCCCTGGAGGACTGACGTTTGGAAAAGACCGAGCTGGAGCGCGTTCAGCGCTATCTTCGCACCTTGTTCGGCAACCCGCAGATCAAGGTGACGGCGCAGGCGAAGAAGAAGGATTCCGCCGAGGTCTATCTCGGGGATGAATTCATCGGCGTCCTCTACAAGGACGACGAGGATGGCGATCTCTCCTATAATTTCCAGATGGCCATTCTCGACGCCGATCTCGACTGAGCAAAGGGTTCCCCGGCGTTGCCGGGGAACCCTTTTCGGGCGCGGATGTCTTCCCTCCTGCCCCCGCCGGGGATAGACCGGGCTTATTGAAGACCCGAGGTTTCCCGTGCCCTTCCTTAGCTTCTCCGGAGAGAGGTTCCGCATCGCTTTAGACGGTACGGAAACCGCGCCACCGCTGGTTCTCGCGCATTCACTGGGCACTTCCCTTGAAATGTGGGACAGCATCGTTCCCCGCCTCGCAGCCCGCTTCCGGGTGATCCGCTACGACGCGCGCGGCCATGGGCAAAGCGCCGCGCCGGATGCGGTTTATTCCATGGGCGATCTCGGCCGCGATCTCCTGAACATTCTCGACGCACTGAACATTCCCCGGGTCGATCTGTGTGGGCTTTCCCTCGGCGGCATGGTGGGGCAATGGATGGCGCTCAACGCGCCTGGCCGTTTGAAGCGGGTGGTGCTCGCCAACACCACCGCCCATGCCGGCCCGCCGCGCCTGTGGGAGGGGCGGATCAAGCATATCCGCGCCGCCGGCACGGCTTCGGTGGCCGATGCGGTGGTCGCAAGCTGGTTCACGCCCGAGTTTCTCGCCGCCCAGCCGGCCAAGGTTTCGCCGGTGCGGCAGATGATCGTGGACACGCCGGCGGGCGGCTACATGGGCACCAGTTGCGCCATGCGGGACATGGATTTCCGCGAGGCGTTGAAGCAGGTATCTGTGCCGGCCATGGTGATTATCGGTGCCAGGGACCGTTCCACACCGGACTCCTGTGGGGACCTGATCGCCGCCCACCTTCCCGGCGCACGCCGCGAGGTCCTGGACTGCGCGCACATGTCCTCCATCGAGATGCCTGAGGCCTTCGCGGGACTGGTTGAAGGGTTTCTGACGTAAGTGGTGTGCGCTTAAGGCGACACCGCAATGACACCGAATGGTGTTTACTGAAGCCGGCTTGATGCGAGCGGGGATGGATCATGGCGGGCGACACCAGCAGGACCGGCGGCGACCACGACCATGCCGGGGGCGGGCACTCCGGCCATGACCATTCTGGCCACGGTGATGAGCACGCCGGCCATAAGCACGCCGCTCACGACCCGGCAGCGCACAAGGGGCATTCTCACGGCCATGGGGGGCATTCTCACGCCGGCCATGACCACGCGCACGCCTTGCCGAAATCGCTGCGCGCCTTCGCGATCGGCGCCTCGGTCAATTTCGGCTTCGTCATCATCGAGGCGGTGTTCGGCTTTTTCTCCGGTTCGCTCTCGCTGCTCGCCGACGCCGGTCACAATCTCTCCGACGTGCTCGGCCTGCTGCTGGCCTGGGCGGCCGCCTGGCTCTCGAGCCGGCCGCCCACCGCGAAGCGCACGTTCGGCTTCGGTCGCTCCTCAATCCTCGCCGCGCTGGCGAATGCCATCATCCTTCTGCTCGGAACCGGCGGCATCATCGTCGAGTCCATTTCGCGGCTGTCCGATCCGCGTCCCGTGGACACTGGCATCGTGATGGTGGTGGCGCTCATCGGCATCGGCGTGAATTTCGGCACGGCGCTGCTGTTCATGGCGGACCGCAAAAGCGACCTCAACGTACGCGGCGCCTTCGTTCATCTCATCGCCGATGCGGCGATCTCGCTCGGCGTCGTGATCGCCGCCGGCGTCATTGCCCTGACCGGGTGGCTATGGCTCGACCCCGTGGTCAGCCTTGCGATCTCGGTCGCCATTATCCTCGGCACCTGGGGCCTGTTCCGCGACAGTGTCGACATGGCCATGGACGCGGTGCCGGCCGGTATCGACCGGGCCGAGGTGGAGGCTTATCTCGGAAAGCAGCCGGGCGTGACCGAGGTGCACGATCTGCACATCTGGTCGCTTTCCACCACGGAGAACGCTCTGACCGCTCATCTCGTGCGTCCCGGCGCGGCGTTGGACGATGCGTTCCTGGCTGACACCTGCGCCGGCCTGAAGGCGAAGTTCCAGATCGGCCATGCCGCGATCCAGGTGGAAGCCGGAGACCTCCCCTGCGCCCTCGCACCCGCGCACGTCGTGTGACGGCTTGAGCGCGGTTGTCCCGGACAAGTGAGAGCGAAGCTCGAACGCAGATCCGGGACCCAGCGCAAGATTTCCGCGAAGCGGGCAATCGCTTGTCCGGGACAACACGCATAGACGGCTTACGCGGCTTTGACTGGCTTGAGACCTTCCAAGGCTTCCCTGGCGATCGGGCTCAGGCCCTCGCCGCCATGATCGATGTGCTCGGCGATCTTGCTGCGCATGCGCGGATCCCAGAACTTCTCGATGTGCACGCGGGTGCCTTCCACCGCCGCGGCGTGGGGCTGGCTGGCGAAGAAGGTGGCGATCTGGTTCGCCATATAAACGAGGCGGTCGTTGGTGGTTTTATGCGACATGTGCCTGCCGTGAGGATGGGCTGGACGCAATGCGCCCGGGATGGGTGAAGACTTCAAAACCGTCGCTGCGCACGATGGCAGCCAGGGTCATGCCGGAGGCATGGGCCGTGCGGATGGCAAGGGAGGTCGGGGCAGAGACGGCGGCGATCACGCCTACCCCCAGCACCGCCGCCTTCTGCACCATTTCGATGGAGACCCGGCTGGTGAGCAGCAGCAATCCGCGATCCGGTTGGGTATCGAGCGCCGCCACCTTGCCCACCAGCTTGTCGAGGGCATTATGGCGCCCCACGTCCTCGCACACCGCCAGCAGGCCACGTCCGGGCTCATAATAGCCAGCCGCGTGTACAGCACGGGTCTCATGGTTGAGCGCCTGCGCGGGGCCGAGCAGGGCCATGGCTTCCAGTAGGGCGCTTGAGGTAAAAACAGCGTCGGAGATAACCTGCGCGGCGGGGCGGATCGCTTCCGAAAGGCTCTCGACGCCGCAAAGTCCGCAGCCGGTGGGACCGGCGAGATGTCGCCGTCGCGCGGAAAGCACCGCCATCTTCTCCGGCGCAATCCACATGCGCGCCTCGATGCCGTCCTCCACCGCGATCACGTCCAAGCTGAGGATCTCGTTGGGCGCGGCGATGATACCTTCAGTCAGGGAGAAGCCCAGGGCGAAGGCGGCAATATCGAGCGGGGTCGCCATCATCACCGCATGGGTCGTGCCGTTATAGGTGAGCGCTACCGGCGTCTCCTCTGGCACCGCGCGCTCCCCTTCGCTCGCCACGCCATCGCGCCAGGCACGGCGGGTGATCCGGCGAACCGGATCCGGGAAGTCGGGGATGAGGTCATCAGACATGGGGGGCACCGGGTTCAGGCGATGCCTTGAAGGTCGTCTTGAATGCGAGCAAGTTCAAGCGGCGGCTGGTTATCCGCGCCTTCTCCGTTTGCACCCTCTCCCGCTTTCGGGGGAGGGCAGGGAGGGGGCATCGGCTGGGTGCGGGACCTGCTGCACCGCTCGATACCGTCCGCACTTTCCCCCTCCCCAGCCCTCCCCCGCAAGCGGGAGAGGGGGCTTGGTGGTGCAGGTGGAGGGAGGGCTGCCGGTTCACAATAGCCCGCTCACTCCGCCGCTTCGGCGATGCGGCGGCTTTCGCGGGAGAGCTTCTCATACTCTTCCTGCCAGGCGGACGGCCCGTTGGACGGCGCGACCTGCACGGCAGTGACCTTGTATTCCGGGCAGTTGGTGGCCCAGTCGGAGAAGTCGGTCGTTACCACGTTCGCCTGCGTCACAGGATGGTGGAAGGTGGTGTAGACCACGCCGGTGGGCATGCGCTCGCTGATGACCGCGCGCAGGGATGTGGAGCCTGCGCGGCTCTCCAGCCGCACGAAGTCGCCATCGCGAATACCGCGGTTCTCGGCATCGTGGGGATGGATCTCCAGCACGTCCTCGGGATGCCAGGCCACATTGTCGGTGCGCCGCGTCTGGGCGCCGACATTGTACTGGCTGAGAATGCGTCCTGTGGTGAGCAGCAGCGGGAAGCGCGGGCCGGTGCGCTCGTCTGTCGGCACGTACTCGGTGAGGATAAACTTGCCCTTGCCGCGTACGAAGCCGCCGATGTGCATGATGGGCGTGCCTTCCGGCGCCTTCTCATTGCACGGCCACTGCACCGAGCCCATCTCGTCCAGTTTCTTGTAGGAGACGCCCGTGAAGGTGGGCGTCAGCATGGCGATCTCGTCCATGATCTCGCTGGGGTGCGCATACGGCATGTCGTAGCCGAGCGCCTTGGAGAGCATGACGGTGACTTCCCAGTCGGCATAGCCGTTCTTGGGCGCCATCACCTTGCGCACGCGCTGGATGCGCCGCTCGGCATTGGTGAAGGTGCCGTCCTTCTCGAGGAAGGAGCAGCCGGGCAGGAAGACGTGGGCGTAGTTGGCGGTCTCGTTCAGGAACAAGTCCTGCACGACTAGGCATTCCAGGGCGCCGAGACCGGCGGAGACATGGCGCGTGTCTGGGTCGGACTGGAGAATGTCCTCGCCCTGCACGTACATGCCCTTGAAGGTGCCATCCACGGCCGCATCGAACATATTGGGAATGCGCAGGCCCGGCTCGGCATCCAGCTTCACGCCCCACAGGCCCTCGAACAGCGCACGGGTGTCGCCGTCCGAGACGTGGCGATAGCCGGAGAGCTCGTGCGGGAACGAGCCCATATCGCAGGCGCCCTGCACATTGTTCTGTCCGCGCAGCGGGTTCACGCCCACGCCGTTGCGGCCGACATTGCCGGTGGCCATGGCGAGGTTGGCGATGGCCATGACCGTGGTCGAGCCCTGGGAATGCTCGGTGACGCCGAGGCCGTAATAGATCGCCCCGTTGCCGCCGGTGGCATAGAGGCGGGCGGCCGCGCGTACCAGCTTGGGGTCGACGCCGGTGTAACGCTGCACCGCCTCGGGGCTGTGGCGCTCCTCGGCCACGAATGCGGCCCATTCCTGGAACTCGGCCCAGTCGCAGCGCTCGCGCACGAAGGTCTCGTCGACGAGGCCCTCGGTCACGATCACATGCGCCAGCGCGGTGACGATCGCCACGTTGGTGCCGGGCCGCAGCGGCAGATGGTAGGACGCCTCAACATGGGGCGTGCGCACCAGGTCGATCTTGCGCGGATCGACGACGATGAGCTTGGCGCCCTCGCGCAGGCGCTTCTTCATGCGCGAGCCGAACACCGGGTGCCCGTCGGTCGGGTTGGCGCCGATGACGAGGATGACGTCGCTCTCTTCGACGCTGTCGAAATCCTGCGTGCCCGCCGAGGTGCCATAGGTCTGGGACAGGCCGTAGCCGGTGGGCGAATGGCAGACGCGGGCGCAGGTATCGACATTGTTGTTGCCGAAGGCGCCGCGGATCAGCTTCTGGACGAGATAGGTTTCCTCGTTGGTGCAGCGCGAGGAGGTGATGCCGCCCACCGCCAGCCGGCCGTACTTGGCCTGGATGCGCTTGAACTCGGAGGCGGCGTATCCGATCGCCTCCTCATAGCTCACTTCCTTCCAGGGCTGGTCTATGGAGGAGCGGATCATCGGCTTCAGGATGCGGTCCTTGTGGGTCGCATAGCCGTAGGCGAAGCGGCCCTTCACGCAGGAATGGCCCCGGTTCGCCTTGCCATTCTTGTAAGGCACCATGCGCACCAGTTCGTCGCCGCGCATCTCGGCCTTGAAGGTGCAGCCGACGCCACAATAGGCGCAGGTGGTGACAAGCGAATGCTCCGGCGTGCCGATGTCGAACATCGCCTTCTCGTTCAGCGTCGCGGTGGGGCAAGCCTGCACGCAGGCGCCGCAGGAGACGCATTCCGAATTGAGGAAGGTTTCGCTCATGCCCGGCGAGACGCGCGAGCCGAAGCCGCGGCCGGAAATGGTCAGCGCAAACGTGCCCTGCACCTCTTCGCAGGCTCGGACGCAGCGATTGCAGACGATGCACTTCGACTGCTCATAGGTGAAATAGGGGTTGGATTCGTCCTTGCCCAGCTTGGTGTGGTTCTCGCCCTCATAGCCGTAGCGCACCTCGCGCAGGCCGACGACGCCGGCCATGTCCTGAAGCTCGCAATCGCCGTTGGCGGAGCAGGTCAGGCAGTCCAGCGGATGGTCGGAGATGTAGAGTTCCATCACGCCCTTGCGGATGGTCTTCAGCCGCTCGGTCTGGGTCTTCACCACCATGCCGTCCATGACGGGCGTGGTGCAGGAGGCCGGCGTGCCGTTGCGGCCCTCGATCTCCACCAGGCAGAGCCGGCAGGAGCCGAAAGCATCCAGCATGTCGGTGGCGCAGAGCTTGGGGATCTGGTTCCCCGCTTCCATAGCGGCGCGCATGATGGAGGTGCCTTCCGGCACCTGGATCTTCATGCCGTCGATCACCAGCGAGACGATTTTCTCGGACTTGGAGAGCGGGGTGCCGTAGTCGATTTCGTGAATGAGGGACATGGACGTCTCCTATTCGGCGGCCACGGGCAACTTCGGCGAAACGCCGAAGTCTTCCGGGAAATGGGTGAGGGCGCTGAGCACCGGGTAAGGCGTGAAGCCGCCGAGCGCGCAGAGCGAGCCGAGCTTCATGGTCTGGCAGAGGTCGGTCAGCACGGCGAGGTTCGCATCGCGCTTGGTGCCGGCGATGATCTTGTCGAGGGTCTCGACGCCGCGCGTCGAGCCGATGCGGCAGGGGGTGCACTTGCCGCAGCTCTCGTGGGAGCAGAACTCCATGGCGAAGCGCGCCATGTGCGCCATGTCCACGGTGTCGTCGAACACCGTGATGCCGCCATGGCCGATCAGCGCGTCCTTCGCGGCGAACGCCTCATAGTCGAACGGGGTGTCGAACTGGTGCACCGGGAGATAGGCGCCGAGCGGCCCACCCGCCTGCACCGCGCGCACCGGGCGGCCCGATGCCGTGCCGCCGCCAATATCGTTGACGAGTTCGCCCAGCGAGATACCGAAGGCGGTCTCGAACAGGCCACCAAACTTGATGTTGCCGGCAAGCTGGATCGGCATCGTGCCGCGCGAGCGACCCATTCCGAAATCCTTGTAGAAGGCGCCGCCCCTGTCGAGGATCACGGGCACGGTGGCCAGCGAGATCAGATTGTTGATGACGGTGGGTCGGCCGAACAGGCCCTTGAAGGCGGGCAGCGGCGGCTTGGCGCGGACCACGCCGCGCTTGCCTTCCAGGCTGTCCAGCAGCGCCGTTTCCTCGCCGCAGACATAGGCGCCCGCGCCCATGCGCATCTCGATGTCGAAGGCATAGCCTGAGCCGGCGACATTCGCGCCGAGCAGGCCGGCGCGGCGGGCGATGGCGATGGCCTTTTCCATCACCACCAGGGAGAGGGGATATTCTGAACGGCAGTAGACGAAGCCCTTGGTCGCCCCTACCGCGATGCCGGCGATGGTCATGCCTTCGATCAGGCAGAACGGGTCGGCTTCCATGATGAGCCGGTCGGCGAAGGTGCCGCTGTCGCCCTCGTCGGCGTTGCAGACGATGTATTTCTGGTCGGCCGGCGCGCCGGCGACCGTGCGCCACTTGATGCCGGTCGGGAAGCCAGCGCCGCCGCGTCCGCGCAGGCCGCTCTGGAACACCTCTTCGACGATCGCGGCCGGCCCGATTTCAAGCGCCTTGGCGAGGCCCTTGTAGCCGTCATGCGCCTTGTAGTCGGCAAGCGAGAGCGGATCGATGATGCCGCAGCGCGCGAAGGTCAGGCGCGTCTGGCGCTTCAGGTAGGGGATTTCCTCCACCAGCCCGACACAGAGCGGATGGTCCTTGCCTTCAAGCATTCCGGCAGCCAGCAGGCCGGACACGTCGGAAGGCTTCACCGGGCCGTAGCCGACGCGGCCGGCGGGTGTCTCAACCTCGACAAGCGGCTCCAGCCAGAACAGGCCGCGCGAGCCGTTGCGCACGATGTCGGTCTTGGTGCCGCCTGCCACGAAGGCGTCGTCGAACTTGCGGGCGATGCGATCGGCACCGCAGGCGACAGCAGTGGCATCGTTGGGGACGAAGATGCGGGCGGTGTTCATCGGTCAGTCTCCGCCACCAGTTCGTCGATGGTCTCGCGATCGAGGCGGCCGACAAGGCGCCCGTCGATCATGGCCGAGGGCGCGCAGGCGCACAGGCCGAGGCAATAGATCGGCTCCAGCGTCACCCGACCATCCGGCGAGGTCTCGCCCATCTCGATGCCGAGGCGTTCCTCGGCATAGGCGGCAAGCTCGGTGGAACCCATGGCCTGGCATGCCTCGGCGGCGCACAGCTTGATAACATGGCGGCCCGGCGGCTCGCGGCGGAAGTCATGGTAGAAGGTGACGACGCCATAGACCTCGGCGCGCGAGAGGTTGAGGCTCTCTGCGATCATCGGCACCACGGGGTCGGGAACGAAGCCGAACGCCTCTTGGATGGCATGCAGGATCGGCATGGTGGCGCCGGCCATCTCACGGTGCGTTGTGATGATCTGCGAAGCGCGCTCCGCGCTCCATGGCTCGTAACCGGCAACCGGCATATTCCACATCCCATAGGGCAGCGTGACGCCGCGCTTTTTGTGATCGTTATAAGGAGTGTGGCATACAAAGAGCCGCAATCAAGCGGGCTGTGGGATGTTGCGATAGAACATCTCTATCGTTCGTGACCCGCGCGGAATGCCTCAGGGACGGTCAAAAAAGGCCCTTTCGGCCATCCACCACCCCGGAATGGGCATTTTCGCGGGCATCCGATTGCTTTCTTCTATGCTGCACTGCAGCATTTCGGGCGCGCTGGCTCAGGGTTGAAGCGCGACGAGCGCGGGATCGCGGTCGGCAAGTGATTCCAGCCGAGGCGCGATGCGGCGTGCTTCGGCCACGAGCGCGGCTGTAATGGGCGTGGTCGGCTCCCGATGGGGCACCACAAGGCCGATGGAGTGTGAAATCTCAGGATCGACGATCGGGATCGAACGCACGATCGAAGTCAGCCCCAGCGAATCCGCCAGCATGGCCGGCATGACGCTGGCCCAATGGCCGGTGCGCACATGGGTGAACAGCACGATCATGGAATTGGATTCGAGCGTCGGCTTTGGCGGTCCGCCGGCGGCGCTGAGCAGGCCGTCGATGATCCGGCGGTTCTGCATGTCGGGGGTCAGAAGGCAGAGCGGCAGTTCGGCGATTTCGGCCCAACTCACATGCTGCCGGTCGCCGTATTTGGAATTGGGCGAGGTCACGAGACGGTATTGCTCGCGATAGAGCGGAACCGTGTTCACCCGGCCGAGCGGCTCGTTGTCGAGATAGGTCAGGCCCGCGTCGATCTCCAGGTTTTCCAGGTGGTTCAGGATTTCGATGGAGGTGCGCGAAATCACGGTGAACCGCACGTCGGGATGGCGTGCGCGGAACGGCGTCGTCAGCGCGGCGACCATGGGCAAAGCGGTGGGGATGGCTGCGATCCGAAGCGGCCCGGCCAGCCCGCGTTTCAGCGCATCGATGTCCTGCCGCATGGCGCGGCTGTCGGAGACGATGCGGCGCGCCCATTCCAGCGTGCGCTCGCCCTCGGGCGTGAAGCCCATGAAGCGGGAGCCGCGCTGCACCAGCAGCACGCCCAACGTATCCTCAAGCTGCTTGATGCCGGCAGAAAGAGTCGGCTGCGTCACGCCGCACGCTTCTCCCGCCCGGCCGAAATGGCGCTCCCGTGCGAGGGCGATCAAATATTCGAGCTTGTCGATCATTGAGGCGGTCAATCTGCCTGAGGCGCGGGCGGCACTGAAGCGGGGAGCTTGCCCGAAGTGCTGGGGATTTCAAATACATGGTCGGCACAGGCGCGTTGACTAGAGAAGCGCGGCCGTTCCGTGTCGAATATCCATGGAACTCAATCCCCACAAACAGAGTTAGCAGAACGTTTCCAGATGCCATAGGGGCGCTGGCTTTAGATCCTGTTCGCAGGAGGGTGACATGGCATTCGCGCGCGCTTTCGTGGTGATTTCGTTGCTGGCCGTGATTTCCTCGGCGTCTGCCTCGCTGCTTACACCGCCGCCCGTCGCGACGGGTGATCAGAAGCAGGAACAGCAGAAGCCAGAGCAGCAGAAATATTACGGGCCGAGCAAGATCGCCTGATCCCGGCTGCTGCCGTCGATCCATTCTGACACACAGGAGAGTATCGTGCGGCGAGCAGCATGCAGCGCAGTGATGGCGCTTGTCTTGAGCTTTGGGGCACTCGGGCCTGCCAGCGCCCAGAGCGCAGGTGATTTCTTCGCCGCGATCTTCGGTGGGCTCGCCCGGCCGCGGGCGCCCCAGCCCATGGCGATGTTTCCCGGACTGGCGCCCGACGCCGCCGAGGCGCCCCGCACGCCGAGCCGCACCGTGGCCTATTGCGTGCGCATGTGCGACGGTCGCTATTTCCCGCTCACCAATGCCGCGGATGCTCAGTCCCAATGCGCTTCATTCTGCCCGAAGGCGGAGACCCAGGTGTTCCGTGGCTCGGGCACCAACATCGAGGATGCGACCAACGACGCAGGCCGGTCCTATAGCGCCATTCCCAACGCCTATGTTTACCGCACCAAGCTGGATAACGCCTGCACCTGCACCGGCCAGGGACCGACCGGTCTTGCCCCCGTGCCGGTTAAGGAGGATGCCACCCTTCGGCGCGGCGACATCGTCATGACGGCGGAAGGCGCGCGGGTGTTCGATGCGAAATCCTCGTCGCCGCCCCATAAGGACAGCGCTTTCGTGCCGCCGGGCCAGGCATCGCGTCTCTCACGCGACACCCGGCAGCAGATCGAGGATCTGAAACTCGCCTCCGACACGCCTCAGACGCTGGCGAAGACCCGGTAGCGACGCGGCACGAGGCCAACGACGCTGCCCACCGGCAGCGTGTCGGAATGGGGCACGGCCGCTTCCACCACGATATCCGTGCCGTTTCCGGGGATTGCGATATCGGCGCGACGTATCGGGCCGAAGGTGCGCACAGCGAGAACACGACCGGAAATCGGCGCCTCGCCGGCACTTGCGAGGTCGACGTCATGGGGACGGGCGAAAATGCGCGCCGGCCCATTCGCAACGCCCTGGCTGTCCAGCGCCAATTGCCGGCCGCCGACGAACAGCGAACCATCGCGGACATCCACCGGCAGCGACAGGCTTTCTCCGATGAAGTCGTGCACGAACGCGGTTTCCGGTGCGTCGTAAACTTGCCCCGGCGAGCCCACCTGCTCGATGCGGCCCTTGCCCATCACCACGACGATATCAGCCAGCTCCAATGCCTCTTCCTGGTCGTGGGTGACGAGGACGGAGGTGACAGGCAATTCTTCGTGGAGGTTGCGCAGCCAGCGGCGCAATTCCTTGCGGACCTTCGCATCGAGCGCACCGAACGGCTCATCCAGCAGCAGAACGCGCGGCGAGATCGCAAGCGCACGCGCCAGGGCGACACGCTGGCGTTGGCCGCCGGAGAGCTGGCCGGGGTAGCGGTCGGAGAGCCAGTCGATCTGCACCAGGGAGAGAAGCTGGTTGACCTTGTCACGGATGGCGGCTTCGGGGAGCTTGTCCGCGCCTTTGCGCACGCGCAGTCCGAACGCGACGTTCTCGAACACGTTCATGTGCCGAAACAGGGCGTAGTGCTGGAATACGAACCCCACATTGCGCTCGCGCACCGAGCGGGAGAGCGCATCCTGCCCGTCGAACCGCACCTCACCGGAATCCGGCCAGTCGAGCCCGGCGATGATGCGCAGGAGCGTGGTCTTGCCGGAGCCCGAAGGCCCCAGCAGCGCCACCAGTTCCCCGCCGGGAATGTGCAGGCTCACATTGTCCAGCGCGTTGAAATCCTTGAAACGCTTGGAGACGTTGACGACGTCGATACTCATCGGCGGTGCTCCGAAAGGCGGGCCTCGAGCAGCGTCTTGGCGATCAGCGTCACCAGAGCCAGCAGGGCCAGGAGCGTCGCCACGGCGAACGACGCTACGAATTTGTACTCGTTGTAGAGAATCTCGATGTGCAGCGGCATCGTATTGGTGAGGCCACGGATATGGCCCGACACCACCGACACCGCGCCGAACTCGCCCATGGCGCGCGCGTTGCAGAGCAGCACGCCATAGAGCAGCGCCCATTTCACGTTCGGCAGCGTCACGCGGAAGAAGGTCGAAAGGCCGGAGGCGCCGAGCGAGATCGCCGCCTCCTCCTCCGCCGTGCCCTGCTCCTGCATCAGCGGGATCAGTTCGCGGGCGACAAAGGGGAAGGTGACGAAGATGGTCGCCAGCACGATGCCGGGCAGGGCGAAGATGATCTTGATATCCGCCGCCTGAACCCAATAGGCGAACAGGCCCTGCGACCCAAACAGCAGCACATAGACCAAGCCGGCCACCACAGGAGAGACCGAGAACGGCAGGTCGATCAGCGTGATCAGCAGGCTCTTTCCGGGAAAGTCGAACTTGGTGATGGCCCAGGACGCCACCAGCCCAAACACCAGATTGGCAGCCACCGAAATGACAGCCACCAGAAGCGTCAGGCGGATCGCCGCGAGCGCGTCGGGGTCGACCAGGGCCGCCACATAGGCCACCCAGCCGCGCCGGAACGCTTCAAAAAACACGTTCACCAGCGGCAGGGCGATGAACAGGCCGAGGAAGGTGAGGGCGATGAAGATGATGGTGAAGCGCACCGCTGCCGGCTCGGTGTTCACGGGTCCCGGCCGTCGCACCGTGTGGGTGGCGGGCACGGCCGGCAGACCCTCGGAGGCGAGGGCGTGGGGTGCGGCTTCGCTGGAGATGCTCATGCGCTCCTCCCGCGCGTTTCACTCCACCGCTGCAGGCGGTTGATGACCAGCAACAGAAGGAAGGAGGCCACAAGCATGACGGTCGCAATCGCGGTGGCGTCCGCGTAGCGATACTCCTCCAGCCGGATGACGATGAGCAGCGGCGCGATCTCCGAGATGCCGGGCAGGTTGCCGGCAATGAATATGACCGAGCCGTATTCGCCCACGGCGCGCGCGAAGGCGAGGGCAAAGCCGGTGAGCAGGGCCGGCAGTATCGAAGGCAGCACCACGCGGACCACGGTCTGAAGGCGGCTTGCGCCGAGGCTCGCGGCGGCGTCCTCAAGTTCCTTGTCCAAATCCTCCAGCACCGGCTGAACGGTCCGCACGACGAACGGCAGGCCGATGAACACCAGCGCGACCAGAATGCCGAGCGGGGTAAATGAGACCTTGATGCCGAGCGGGGCCAGCAGCGACCCGATCCAGCCGTTCTCTGCATACAGCGAGGTCAGCGCGATACCGGCCACGGCGGTGGGAAGGGCGAAAGGAATGTCGATGATGGCATCGACCACCCGGCGGAACGGGAAGTCGTAACGCACCAGCGCCCACACCACGATGGAGCCGAACACCAGATTGATCACCGCCGCCGCCAGCGAAAGGCCGAACGACACCTGGAGGGCGTGAAGCGTGCGTGCGCTGGTGACGATGGTGATGAAGCGATCGAGGCTAAGCTCGCTGGTCTTGATGAACAGCGCCGATAGCGGAAGCAGCACGATCAGGCAAAGCCAGGTGAGCGTCAGCCCGAGCGTCAGCCCGAAACCGGGAATGACGCTGCGCTTGCGGAACAACGGGCGCTGTGTGGCGGCGAGTGCCATCTGGGTCCTTGCGCGAATGAGCGGCACGAATGGGCGTATCGGCCCCCGGCTTGAAACGAGGTGAAGCGGCCATCCGGGCCGCTTCACATTTTAACAGCTTCAGGGGAGGTGGTAATCCGCCGCTGCCCTGCCAGGCTCTGCACGCCTGGCGGGGCGCGGCGGCCCGGTGCGGCGGGAGGAGATGCCGCGCGGGATAAGGCGTCAGTTGCTGTAGATTTGGTCGAATATGCCGTTGTCGCCGAAGTGGGTCTTCTGCGCATTGGCCCAGCCGCCGAACAAGTCGATGGTGAACAAGCTGACGGGAGCGAACTTGTCCTTGAACTTCGCGGCCACCTGCTCATTGCGGGGGCGGTAGAAGTTCTTCGCGGCGATTTCCTGTCCCTCGGGGGTGTAGAGGAACTTGAGATAAGCTTCGGCGGTGGCGCGGGTGCCGCGCTTGTCGACGACCTTATCCACCACCGCGACCGGCGGCTCGGCGAGGATGGAAATGGAGGGGGTCACGATGTCGAACTTGTCCGGACCGAGTTCGTTGACCGAGAGATAAGCTTCGTTCTCCCAGGCGATCAGCACGTCGCCGATGCCACGCTCGACGAAGGTGACCGTTGAGCCACGCGCGCCGCTGTCGAGCACGGGGGCATTCTTGTACAGCGCCTTGACGAATTCCTTGGCCTTTGCCTCGTCGCCGCCGGGCTGCTTCAACGCATAGCCCCATGCGGCGAGATAGTTCCAGCGTGCGCCGCCGGAGGTCTTCGGGTTCGGCGTGACAACCTTGATGCCCGGCTTGACCAGGTCGTTCCAGTCCTTGATGCCCTTGGGATTACCCTTGCGCACCAGGAATACGATGGTCGAGGTATACGGTGTGGAATTGTCCGGCAGCTTTTTCTGCCAGTCGGTGGCGATCAGTCCACGCTGCGCGATCGCATTGATGTCATAGGCGAGTGCGAGTGTGACGACGTCCGCTTCCAGGCCGTCGATGACCGATCGGGCCTGGCCGCCGGAGCCGCCATGCGATTGGCGGATCGTCAGGGTGTCGCCAGGGTGGGTCTTGGCCCACTCGGCCCCGAACGCCTTATTGACGCTGACATAAAGCTCGCGGGTCGGGTCGTAGGACACGTTTAGCAGCGTGGTTTCGGCTGCAAATGAAGGCACCACGGGCGCTGCCGACAGCGATAGCGCAAGGGCGCCTGCGGCGAGCTTTTTGAAAGACGTGTGGAAAGACATCGAAGCACCTTCGGCGATGGATCGGCTGCTGTCGCCGCCGGTTGACCGAACGATGGCATCGCCTCGGAGGAGCGTCAATATTTAATCAATAAAATTAGTAGAGATAATTATATTACAAGAAATAACTGTTTAAATGGCTTTCTTGACGTGAATTCCGCACTCGGTCTTGGCCTGTCCCCGCCAGCGGCCGGCGCGCGCGTCCTCTCCGGCGGCCACCCGGCTGGTGCAGGGCATGCAGCCGACGGAGGTAAAGCCTAACGTCTGAAGCGGGTGATGAGGCAGTCGGTGGGCAGTCATCCAGCCCTCGATCTCGGCCGGGCCGAGAGCAGCGAGGGGATTGAACTTGACGCGCCCCGCGTCGAATTCCACCACGGGGATGCGCGCGCGCGTCGCCGCCTGGTAGCGTTTGCGGCCATTGATCCAGGCATCGTACGGCGCAAGCGCCCGGTCGAGTGGCTCCACCTTGCGCAACGCGCAGCACGCGTCGGGGTCATCCGACCAGAGGCCGTCGTTGGGATCGCGCAGATCGTGCTCCACCCGGTCCGGATGGCTGGTGCGCACGGCGCTCAGTCCCAGCAATTCGATCAACTGGTCGCGATAGGCCAGCGTCTCGGGAAACATATGCCCAGTGTCGAGGAAGATCACAGGGATCGAGGGATCCACCTGCGCCATCATGTGCAGCAGCACGGCGGATTCCGTGCCGAACGAGGAGACGGCGGCAATTCGACCGGCGTGGGTCTCCCGAGCGGTGGACAGGATTTCCAGCGGCGAGGCATCCCGTAACTGTGCGTCAAGCCGCGCCACGTTGCTCGTCAGTTCGGCTTCGGAAACGGTTTGGGCAAAATTCAGATAGCCCATGACGGGATCCTCAGGCCGGGCGCGATGACAGGCGCGCCTCGGCCGCTGTACGGCGGCCATCGGCCGTCGGCTGGTAGAAGACGGAATAAGATTTCAGAGCTTCAGCCATGGCGTGGATATCCGCCGCCTTGGTGATCTCGAATGCATCGAACCCGCATCGGACCATGAACAGGAACTGGTCGCGCAGCACATTCCCCGCCGCGCGCAGTTCGCCGCCATATCCAAGCCGCTCGCGTAGCAGGCGGGCCTGACTGTAGGCGCGCCCGTCGCGGAACTTCGGGAAGTCCAAGACCACGACAGACAGATGCTGCAGCACCGGCTCAAGTACTCGCACATCGGCACTGTTCGGCACCGAGACACCCAGCGGGCTGTTGCGCCCGGCCAGCGCCTTGGCTTCATCGAGCAGGCGCGCGAGGGGCACGATCACCGGGCCATCGGGCAGTGCGGCGTCCGCATCGACGCGCACGAATGCGTCGGGGATCACTTCACCATTTTTAACGAGCGGCATAGGCGCGCTCCTTGAAGGGATCGAGACCGAGGCGCTGGATCACAGCGATGAAGCTCTCCTGCGGCGTCTCTCTCAGTTCCAGATAGGTATCGACGATGCGTTCCACAACCTCGACCACCTCTCCCTCCGGGACGGCAGGGCCAAGCAGTTCGCCGAGACGTGCCTTGTGGTTGGCCTTGCCGCCAAGGGTGATCTGGAAGAACTCCTGGTCCCGCTTTTCCACTCCGAGGATGCCGATGTGGCCCACATGATGGTGGCCGCAGGCATTGATGCAGCCGGAGATGTTGATGTGCATCCGGCCGATGTCGGCGATGCGGGCTTCGTCCGCGAACCGCTCGGAAATGCGCTGCGCCACCGGAATGGAGCGGGTGTTCGCAAGCGAGCAATAGTCGAGGCCCGGGCAGGCGATGATGTCGGACACGAGGCCGATATTCGGCGTCGCTAGGCCTAATGCCGTGAGCCTGCGCCACAGTTCCGGCAGGTCTTTCTGCCGGACATGGGGGAAGGTGATGTTCTGCTCGTGGGCGACGCGGATTTCGCCATAGGCATACTGATCCGCGAGGTCCGCCATTCCGTCCATCTGATCCGCCGTCGCATCACCCGGCGGCTTGCCCACCGGCTTGAGCGACAGGGTGACGATGGCGTGGCCCGGCACCTTATGGGGGGCGACCGCATTGGCGTGCCAGCGGGCAAAATCTGCACTCTTCAGCGCGTCCGCTAGTACGCTCGGGTTGCTTTCCAGCACCTCGAAGTCGGGCGTCACGAAGCGGTCGCGGATGGTGTCGAAGGCGGCCTCATCGAGCAGAAGCGCGCCCTCGCGGATTTGCGCCCATTCTGCCTCCACGCGGCGGGCGAATTCCTCCGTGCCGACTTCGTGGACCTGGATCTTGATGCGCGCCTTATAAATGTTGTCGCGCCGCCCGCCGGAATTATAGACCCGCAGAACGGCCTCCAGATAGGAGAGCAGATCTTCCTTGGGCAAAAACTCGCGGATCGTCTTGCCGATGAACGGCGTGCGGCCGAGACCGCCGCCGACGATCACCTCGAAGCCGATCTCGCCATCCTTTCGATGCAGGCGCAGGCCGATGTCATGAACGCGGATCGCGGCGCGGTCGTGCTTGGCCGCCGTGATGGCAATCTTGAACTTGCGCGGGAGATAGGTGAATTCCGGATGCAGCGTCGACCACTGGCGGATGATCTCCGCATAGAGGCGCGGATCCTCGATCTCTTCCGGCGTCGCACCGGCCCACTGGTCCGTGGTGGTGTTGCGGATGCAATTGCCGGAGGTCTGAAGCCCGTGCATGCCGGCGGCCGCAAGGTCCGCCATGGCATCCGGCAACTCGTTCAGCTTGATCCAGTTGAACTGGATGTTCTGGCGGGTGGTGAAATGGCCGTAGCAGCGATCATAACGCCGCGCCACGTGGGCGAGCGCGCGCATCTGGTCCGCCGACAGTGTGCCGTAGGGGATGGCGATGCGTAGCATGTAAGCGTGGAGCTGAAGGTAGACGCCGTTCATCAGTCGCAGCGGCTTGAACTCTTCCTCGTCCAGTTCCCCGGCCAGCCGCCGTTCCACCTGATCGCGGAAGTCGCTCACCCGCTCCTGAAGGAACGCTCGGTCAAACTCGTCATAAACATACATGATGTGATCCGGTCCGGCGCCTATGCGCCGCCTTCCAGCTCGAACGTCGGCCCGCTCACGCGGATTCTCTCACGCAGATTGGCCGGCTGTGCGCGCCCATCCGAGAGGGAGACCGGGGCGGGATAAGCCCCCACCGCGTGAATTTCGTCGCCATGAGCGACTGTCAGCAGCGCAATCGCACCTTCCGAAGTGGTCACCACTTCCGCGTCCGCGATATCCGTGGACCAGGCGTGCGCCCCGGTCAGCCACACCACGACGCCGTCCGTGAGGCGGTTCGCCGTCACGACGGTGGGGCCGTGGATCTTCAGCTTCTGCTGTAGGGGTGACGTCATTTCTCTCGATCCAATGCATAATGCACATATAATAAACGTGAATTATGCTCTTAATAGCGGCTCTAAGAGTAATTTATTCGCCGAAAATGTGCAAATAATAATTTCACACGAAGTAATGTTGATTTTATGTGTGCCCACCCGGCGACCAGGGAGCCGCCGCCGGGCGGCGACACGGCTCTCCTTATCGCCCAGGTGTTGAGACTGAAAGCGGCCGAAGAGGCTCCGGCCGCTTTATCCTCACAACCGCGGGGGCGCGGCCTGGTTTCCGAGCTTAGCGGCGAAAATCTCGAACAGCCCGGCGTTGTGCGCGCACGCATCCAGAGCGGCCGACGAGTTCGTCGAGGTCGTGTAGCGCGCCGACGCGAGCATGGAGGGGTATTCCTTCATCGCGTCGTCCCAGATCGATTGTGACACATCCTTGAAACGGGTTTCGATGGACTTGACTCGCTGCTTCATGGCGTTGATCTGGCCGGCGGTAAAGGGAGGTCCTGACACCTCTTTGAAGGCTTCGACGCAGGCGAGGACGCGCGCATACAGCACATAGGTGTAGCGGATCTTCGCCGCCTGGTCGGCGGAGGCCTTCTCCTTCTCGGCATCGGCCATTCCGGGAATATCCTTCGCCCCCCAGACACTCTTCAGGCTGTTGTAGGCGGCTGGCGGCAGAGGCTTTTTGTGCACGGACTGGATCAGGGCCGAATAATCCAGCTTGGTCGCGAGCGATGCCGCCTCAATCGCCGCCTTGGTGAGGTCCGGCTGGGACAACTGCTTGGTCTGGAAGCAGTCCGAGCGTTCGCGGGTGGGATATTTCACCGTGCCTGCCATGCGGCGCTTGGTGTCGTCATCCGCCCCCTGGATCAGGTCTTCGAGGCCATTATAGAAGCCGTAGACTGCAAGGCATGTCTGCTTCAGATCGGCGGGGGTCATCTTGTCGGCCGCCGCTCCCTTCAGCTTCGCCAGAACGTTGGAATATCCCGCCGTCTCGAAGCACTTCTTGATTGCTTCTGCGGTGAGCGCCTTCGGGTTGATCTCGGCGATATATTTCCGGCCGCCGAAATCAGCGGCGATGTATTTGGCCGCCGCAAACTGCAGGAGGTAGAGCTGCGACAAGCTGGTAAGCGCACGCACGGCGTCCGGGAAGCCGTCCGGGCTATCCAGCTTGAAGGGGGCGTTGAGCACGAAGAACCCGGCATTCGAGTCGGTGTCGGTGGCGTAGCGCCAGGTCTTCGGGAAGACGATGGAGACGCTGTCCTTGTCCCGGTCGAAGAAGGTCGCGCTCTTGATGAGATCGACGCTGCTGAAGATGCTCACTTCGCCCGACGAGGGCGAGCCGATGTTCGCAGTGTTGATGAACGGGCCGACGTAGCCGTCTGCCTTGCAGATATAGTCTACGGAAATGCCGTTCGCGCCGGACGCGGACAGAGGGATGGTATAGCTGCCCTCCTGGGCGTACGCCTGACCAGGTGCGAGGAGGATCGCGAAAATCATCCACCAGCGGGCGCCGACACTCAGTTCGGTTTTCTGGGCGACGCTCAACCTCGCAACAAGGTTGGAGAAAAAAGCACGCGGCTTCTGCGTGCGGTTGGATACGGTCATTTGGACGCCCCCCCCGGGCGAATGTTCGGTTTACCAGCCCGCGAAGCAGGCAGAGTTTTTTCAGAAGGCGGCTAACTTTTTACTCCTGAGGGGGTCTCGCTAGACCGCTCTCTAAAGCATCCGATCAGCAGCGGCCCGCGCCGCCTCGAACTCGGAGATCAGCCGGCGGCAGAGGTCGCCGGTGGATGGAACATCCAGGACCGACCCCACACCCTGGCCAGCGGACCAGATATTTTTCCAGGCGCGCGCCTCTTCCTCCATGTCGAGCCCCCCATGCTCCGGCAGATGATCTGGATCGAGACCTGCCGCAAGGATGCTGGGTCGCAGGAAGTTAGCGGGTACCCCTGAGATGGCCGGTGTATAGAGAATGTCTTTTGCTTCGGCTAGCTTGATCATTGCCTTGTAGGCGTCCGGCGCCTCACTCTCGCGTGTGGCGATGAAGCGCGTTCCCAAATAGGCAAGGTCGGCTCCGAGCATCCGTGCGGCCGCTACGTGTGTGCCCGTGGACATGGCGCCCGATAGAATAATAGTGCCGTCGAAGACCCCACGGATTTCTGGAACGAGCGCGAACGGGCTCAGCAGGCCCGCGTGGCCGCCGGCGCCAGCGCAGACCGCTATGATGCCATCGACGCCGGCTTCCGCGGCTTTTTCGGCGTGGCGGCGGCTGACCACGTCATGGAATACCAAGCCTCCGTAGGATTGGACCGCCTTCACCACTTCCGGCACCGCGCCCAGGGAGGTGATGACCACCGGTACCTTCTTGTCGACCGTGACTTTCAGGTCAGCCTCAAGGCGGTGGTTGCTGCGATGGACAATCAAATTCACAGCGAACGGCGCCGCATCCTGCACGCCGTCGAGGCGGCCGGTTATCTCGTCCAGCCAGTCGGCATAGCCCTGCGTCGTGCGCTGGTTCAGGGCGGGAAAGCTGCCGAGAAGGCCGGCAGTGCAGGTTTCCACCACGAGGTCCGGATTCGACACCAGGAACATGGGCGCGGCGATGATGGGGGCCTTGATGCGTCCCCGCAGGGCGTCCGGAAGCGGCATGGGAGTGATCCTCGAAGGCCGGTGGATGTGAACCGCAGGCGCGATAGGATTAAGTGGCACGCATGCTCATGCGCCGCCAAGTCCGGGGTGGCGCAACAACGCATTGCTCGGCCAGTCGCAGGTCGCAGAAAATTTCAAGGGAGAATGCCCATGTCCGATGCCGATCCCGTGCTTCTCGCCCTCACAGGCGGTATCGCCAGCATCCGCTTCAACCGTCCGCACGTCCTCAATGCCATAGACGAGCATTCTATCCTGGCGTTCAAGCGGGCGGTGGAGACGGTCGCGGTGGAGCCTTCGGTTCGGGTCGTGGTGCTGTCCGGCGCCGGCAAGGGGTTCCTGGCGGGCGGGGATGTCGGCCGTTTCCATGAAGCGGGCGAGCAGGCGGCAGAGGTGGTGGCCTCCATTATCGACCCGTTCCATGAGGCGCTGCGCCTGCTGACCAGCTTGCGCCAGCCGGTGGTGGCGGCGCTGCACGGTGCGGTCGCGGGCGCCGGGCTGAGCATTGCCCTTGCGGCAGATCTTGCGATCGCTTCAGAGGATACGAAATTCACCCTGGCCTACACCCGGATCGGCACCAGCCCGGATGGCGGCGCATCCTGGAGCCTGCCTCGGGTGGTGGGCTTGCGGAAGGCGCTGGAACTCGCCCTGCTCAGCGATGTGATCGGGGCTGCAGAGGCGGAGCGGCTGGGGTTGGTGAACAAGGTGGTGCCCGCCGATCAGCTTGCGAGCGAGGTGGACGCTCTGGTTCACCGACTCTCCGCCGGGCCGACCCAGGCGTATGGCCGGGTGAAGGCGCTGCTGCGCGGGTCGTTTGAGCGCGATCTCGTCGGGCAACTTGCTGCCGAGCGCGATGCCTTCCTCGGCAGCGTGGGCACCAGGGATTTTACGGAGGGTGTTGCCGCGTTCGTACAAAAGCGCCCACCCGTATTCGAGGGGCATTGAAATAATCACAAAAATTTAACGTAATATTGACAATTCCCTGTCATTGGTGGTTATATATCCACAATATCCATAAGGATTGTGGAATGTCCTACTCATCGACAGATCGGGCGGCCACGCAGCGGCTCGTCTCGGACAATGAGGCCGTCCGCCAGCCGTGGCTTGATTGGGTCATGTTCGCCGTGGCTTATGCGATAATCGTCGGCTGGATCATTTTCGCTGTCCCGGCCGAGGGGCAGCGGCACGCTGATCGTGGCAGCGCGATCACGACAATCCAGGCCCGCTAAGACCCTTCGATATTCGTGGATCGGACGCCGGTGCGCTCCGTCCCTAGCACCCGCCTCAGCGGGTAAGGACGATCGACTGATTGTTGTCGGCGATGATGCCGACATAGCGGTTGGGACCGGCGGGGGCGAGCCGGGCAGTGACCTTGCCGACATGGTTCTGGAGCACGAGGTCCGAACCGAGCATGTCCCAGCCCTTGGTCATGAAGATTTCGCTCGGGCACGAGATGTCGGCTTGAGCCGACAAGCCGCTGGCGCCTCGTGCCGTGGAGAGGGTCAGCGGGCAGGTATGCGCGCCATTGTCCCAGGAAAACGTCCACGCGCCGGAAAGCTGTTCCTGCGTGTTCGACGCGGCATAGGCGGTACCGCCCGGATTGACGGGTGGCGGGGTGAGGGGAACGTTGCCGGCACTTGCGGTGGCGGTGGGCGTCACGGCCGCCCGGGCGGTGTTGGCGCCAGCTCCCGTCACGGGTGGGGCGGACGAAGCGACAGAACCCGGCGCCGCCATTGGCGCGCTCTCGATCGGGCTGGTCGGCGCATTGAGGATGCGGGCGGACTCGACGGCGCTCGTTTTTGTTCCGAATCCATCCAGCTCGGTGCTGCACCCTGAGATCAGGAGCGCCGAGGTCATGGCGATTGGAGCAAAATAGAGCTTCATCAAAACCGTCTCCCAATGCCGTCGCACCGGACGCTGTCGCTCCCGGTGCTTCGCACTTTCGCCGCTGCAACCTGGAACGTAATGAGGCGGATAAAGCCCTTTCACGTCCCAAACCCGGCAACTCTCAGTTCGCCCCCTCAGGAGACTGTGAGCCGACCCACCTTCCTCCAGAACATGGCAAGAGCATGACCCTGCGTCCGAAGCGTGAGGATAGCGTTAATGCGTCGCGGCGTCTGTCCCGCGTTGCCCCGCTCACGCCGGCGCCCAGCGTACGGCGATTTCTTGAAACGGGTCTTCGCGATAGGCCCACGATGTTCTATTTGCGGGACAACTCATACCGGAAAGGTCGCCGATGTATCAGATGCTGGACCCGAAGACGCTCACCGTCCTCATCACCGGCGGCACCTCGGGCATTGGCGCCGCCGCTGTCCGTCGTTTCGCCGGAGCGGGAAGCCGCGTCATCGTCGCCGGCCGGCGTGCCGACCGGCTCAAGGCCCTGGCCGACGAATTCGGAGACAAGGTCCACCCGATCGAGGTGGACGTGCGTGACTGGGATGCCACCCGCGCCGCCTTCGAGACGCTGCCTGCGCCCTTCGCCGATTATAATATCGTTTTCGCCAATGCCGGCCTCGCCCTTGGCCTGGAGCCTGCTCATCAGGTCGCGATGGAGGACTGGCACGCCATGGTGGACACCAACGTGAAGGGCCTGCTCCACACCATCCGCGCGACGCTCCCCTCGATGATCGCCCGCAAGGAAGGCCACGTCGTCCTCACCGGCTCGATCGCTGGGGACTATGCCTATCCCGGTGGCAATGCCTATGGCGGCACCAAGGCGTTCGTGAAGCAGTTCTCGCTCGGCCTCTGGGCCGATATCGCCGGCTCGGGGGTCCGTGTCACCAATATCGAGCCGGGAATGACCGAAACCGAGTTTTCCCTGGTTCGCTTCAAGGGTGATGCGGAAAAGGCCGACAAGGTCTACCAGGGCGTCGCGCCCATGGTCGGGGAAGACATCGCCGAGCAGGTGTTCTTCGCCTGCACCCTGCCGCGCCACGTCAACATCAACCGCATCCAGGCCATGGCCAGTCATCAGGGCTTCGGCCCCTTGGTCATCAAGCGCGGTTAGGGCGACAGCCAACGTCTGGCCGCCCGTCCTCCGTGGGGGGCGGCCAGACGCGATTTGAGGTATGGTCGGCTTAATGAGCCCGCTAAAATGAGCCTCCCCAACCTCATCACGCTGTTTCGCATCTTCCTGGTGCCGGTGGTGGTTTGGGCCATCGCCTCGAACGAGGTGCAACTGGCGTTCTGGCTGTTTGTCCTGGCGGGCGTGTCCGACGCGATCGACGGTTTCCTCGCCAAGAATTTCAATATGCAGACCGAGTTGGGCGCCTACCTCGATCCGCTCGCGGACAAGGCGCTGCTGGTGTCCATCTATGTGACGCTGGCGGTGGTGGGTCTCATTCCCCGCTGGGTTGCCATCGCGGTGGTGACGCGGGACGTGATGATCGTCGGGGCCATCCTGCTGTCGGTGCTGATGGCCCGGCCGCTCCATATCCGGCCGCTGGTGATTTCCAAAGTGAACACCATGGCGCAGATCGTGTTCGCGGCGCTGGTGCTGGCGAGTGCCGGCTTCGGCTTTTCGCTGCACCTGGTGTTTGAACTCGGCCTTGTGGCCGTTGGCCTCTTGACGGCTCTTTCCGCTGCTGCCTATCTCGCGGATTGGATGCGCCATATGGCCAACTGAACAGCGCCGGGCAGCGGAACTGTGCCGCGCGGCAATTCGGGGACGGCGCAATGCCATTTCGGCTCCAGGTCAGGTTCTGGATCGGCGCCCTCATCGTGGCGATCGTCGTTCTATGGCTGCTCCGGGGCATTCTGTTGCCGTTCGTCGCGGGCATTGCGATCGCCTATTTCCTCAATCCGATCGTCGAGCGGCTGGCACGCCTCGGCGTCGGGCGCACACCCTCGTCCCTGCTGATCGTCGGCATGTTCGTCATGCTGATCGTGATCTTCCTGCTGGTGGTGTTGCCGCTGCTCTCGAGCCAGCTGTTCGAGTTCATCCAGAACATGCCGAGCTACGTCACCCGCCTGCAGGGGCTGGTAACGGATGAGAACCGGGAGTGGATCAACCACTTCTTTGGAGACCGCCTGCCGGACGTTCAGCGTTCCCTGTCGGATGTGATGTCCCAGGGCGTCGCCTATCTGCTCGGCCTGCTGACCTCGATCTGGTCCGGCGGACAGGCGCTGGTCTCGGTGTTCGCACTCATGGTGGTCACGCCGGTGGTGGTGTTCTACGTGATGTGCGACTGGGACCACATGCTCCAGACCGTGGATAGCTGGATTCCGGTGCACCAGAAGCCGGTCGTTCAGGACCTGGGCCGGAAGATGGACCTCGCGGTCGCCGGTTTCATCCGGGGACAGGCGCTGGTCTGCCTCATCCTCGGCAGCTTCTACGCCATTTCGCTGAGTATGGCGGGGCTGAATTTCGGCCTACTGATCGGCATCGTCTCCGGCCTGATTACCTTTATTCCCTATGTCGGCTCGCTGACAGGCCTTGTGCTGGCCATGGGTGTCGCCATCGTCCAGTTCTTCCCGGACTGGACCATGATCGGCATCATTCTCGGCATCTTCGTCACCGGGCAGACTGTCGAGGGCTACATTCTCTCCCCCAAGCTGGTGGGCGACAGCATCGGCGTGCATCCGGTGTGGCTCATGTTCTCGCTGTTCGCCTTCGGCTATCTCTTCGGCTTCGTGGGCCTGCTCCTGGCGGTGCCGTTGACGGCGGCCGTCGGGGTGCTGGTGCGCTTCGGCTTCAGCCAGTATTTCCACAGCCCGCTCTACACCGGTGAAGAGATCGAGGGCGCCGAGGACGTGCGCTTCCTGGAGCACCGTTGAGCCATGGCCGGGCGCGCGCGTTTCAATCCGCAACTGCCGCTCGATTTGCCGGCCTCCACGGCCTTGCGGCGCGAGGACTTTCTTGAAGCCCCCAGCAACGCCGCCGCCCTGGCGCTGATCGACAATTATCCCGACTGGCCGGCGCCCGTGGTCTGTCTCGTGGGCGCAGGCGGCACCGGAAAGAGCCATCTGGCAGCGGTGTTCGCAGCACAGGCGCATGCCGACATCATCAGCGCCGCCGAACTTGTCCGCGCCGGCGTCCCCACCGCATTGGAGCATGGGGCGCTGGTGCTGGAGGATCTGGCGCAGGGCGGATTCGACGAAGCGGCGTTGTTCCACATGCTCAACCATGCACAGGAAACTAGAGCCCATATCCTCATGACCGCCCGGTCTGCGCCGTCCGGCTTCACGCTCGCCACCGCCGACCTCTCCTCGCGCCTGCGCGCCATCCCCGCCGTCGAGATCGGCCCGGCAGACGATCCGCTGCTCGCGGCGGTTCTGGTCAAGCTGTTCGCCGACCGGCAGATCCCGGTGGACGAGGGGACGGTGCAATATCTGCTCGCGCGGATGGAGCGTTCGGTCGCCGGCGCGGAGGCGCTTGTGGCGGCGATCGACCGGGCGTCGCTCGCGGGTCATAGGCCGGTGACGCGGGCCTTCGCCGCCGAGGTGCTGCGCGCTTGGGAAAGCACGAGCGCACAAGAGGATGAGGACTGACGCGGAACCGTCATAGAGTGGTCATGCAAGGCGGCCATGTTCCGGCGGACATTGGGGACAAATGATGAGCGCGAACGAGAACGCAGCCCTTTCCGTTGCGGATGAAACAGTGGTTCCGGTGACGGAGAACGGGGTACAGGTGGATCTCGCCAGTTCGCCGCAACGCTTCATCAACCGCGAAATTTCCTGGCTGCACTTCAATCGGCGGGTTCTGGAGGAAGCCTCCAACACCCATCATCCGCTGCTGGAGCAACTGCGCTTCCTCTCCATCTCCGCCAACAATCTCGATGAATTCTTCATGGTCCGCGTCGCGGGCCTGAAGGAGCAGATCAGCGAAGGCGTCATCGAGCCGAGCCCGGACGGCCTCAGCCCTACCGAGCAGCTTGCCTCGATCATGACCGTGGCCAGCAAGCTGATCTTCGATCAGCAGGCGCGCTGGCGCGAGCTGCGCCGGGACCTGGTCGGGGTCGGCATCAACCTCGTGGACGGTTCCGATGTGACCGCCAGCGACTTGAAAATGCTCCAGTCGCATTTCCTCCATCACGTCTTTCCCGTGCTGACGCCGCTTGCCATCGATCCGGCCCACCCATTCCCCTTCATTCCCAACCTCGGCTTCTCGCTGGCGCTTCAACTGGTGCGGCAGACCGACGGGCGCGGCATGAACGCGCTGATTCGCATTCCCGCCAAGGTCGAGCGGTTCATCCGCCTGCCGGATAGCGACGGGCTGCGCTTCATCACGCTCGAGCAGATGATCGGCCTGTTCATCGCCCGCCTGTTCCCCGGCTATGCCGTCAAGGGGCAGGGCGTGTTCCGCGTCATCCGCGACAGCGACCTGGACGTTGAGGAAGAGGCGGAAGACCTTGTCCGCCTGTTCGAGACCGCGCTGAAGCAGCGCCGCTACGGCTCGGTAATTCGCATGGAGGCGGACGCCGCCATGCCGGACGAACTGCGCAACTTCGTCGCCCGCGAACTTGATGTGCAGGACGAGGAGATCTTCGTTGTTCAGGGCGTGCTCGCCCTCAACGAATTCTCCCAGCTTGTCTCGGTGGATCGGCCGGACCTCAAATTCCCGGCCTACAACGCGCGCTTCCCCGAGCGCATCCGCGACCATGGCGGCGATTGCTTCCTCGCCATCCGGGAAAAGGACCTTCTGGTCCACCACCCTTACGAATCCTTCGACGTGGTGGTGCAGTTCCTGCGCCAGGCGGCGCGCGACCCTAACGTGGTCGCCATCAAGCAGACGCTCTATCGGACCTCTTCGGACAGCCCGATCGTCAAGGCTCTCGCCGAGGCGGCGGAAGCCGGCAAGTCCGTGACTGCCCTGGTGGAACTCAAAGCCCGCTTCGATGAGGAGGCCAACATCCGCTGGGCGCGCGACCTGGAGCGCGCGGGCGTGCAGGTGGTGTTCGGCTTCATCGACCTGAAGACCCACGGCAAGCTGTCCATGGCGGTGCGCCGCGAAGGCGGCACGCTTGCCACCTATTGCCATGTGGGCACCGGGAATTATCACCCCATCACGGCGCGCATCTATACTGACCTCTCGTTCTTCACCGCCGACCCGGTGATCGCACAGGACGTGGCCCGCATCTTCAACTTCATCACCGGTTACGCCACCCCCGGCGAACTCGACGTGATGGCGGTTTCGCCGACCACGCTGAAGCCGCGTCTGCTGGCCAACATTAGGGAAGAGATGGAGCATGCCTTGGCCGGACGACCCGGCTCCATTTGGCTCAAGTGCAACTCCCTGGTGGACCCTGAGATTATCGACGCGCTCTACGCGGCGAGCAGCGCCGGTGTGAAGGTGGACTGCATCGTGCGCGGCATCTGCTGCCTGCGGCCCGGCATTGCGGGTCTCTCGGAGAATATCCGGGTGAAGTCCATCGTCGGCCGCTTCTTGGAGCACAGCCGAATCTATTGCTTCGGCGCCGGCCACAGCCTGCCGCACCCCAAGGCGGTGGTTTACATTTCCTCCGCCGACCTCATGACCCGCAATCTTGACCGTCGCGTCGAGACACTTTGCCCCATCACCAACCCCACGGTTCATGAGCAGGTGCTGGATCAGATCATGGTGGCCAACATCATCGACAACGAACAGAGCTGGCAGGTGTTGCCCGACGGCTCCTCCGAACGCATAGTCCCCGCCCCAGGCGAAGAATCATTCAACGCCCATCAATATTTCATGACAAATCCGAGCTTGTCGGGACGTGGAAAGTCTCTCAAAAATTCTTCGCCGCGCAGCCTCCTCCTCCGCCGGTGACGCCCGCGGTCGCGGGCCGCACCTGACCGATCTGATGACCGTGGCGGCGCCGATTGCCGTTATCGACATTGGCTCCAATTCGGTGCGCCTCGTGGTCTACGAGGCGCTCAGCCGTGCCCCCACACCGATCTTCAACGAGAAGGCGCTGTGCGGGTTGGGGCGGGAGGTGCTGTCGACCGGACGGCTGGCGCAGGACGCCATCGACAAGGCGCTTTCCGCGCTGCGGCGGTTCCGCGCCCTGTGCGATGCCATGCAGGTCGAGACGCTCTATGCGCTCGCCACCGCCGCCGCGCGCGATGCGAAGAACGGGCCGGACTTCATCGCCCAGTGCGAGGCCATCTGTCGGAGCCGGATCGAAATCCTGTCCGGACGCCGGGAGGCGTCTCTCGCTGCGGCCGGCGTGATCTCGGGCGTGTACGAACCCGACGGCATCGCCGGGGATCTTGGAGGCGGCTCGCTCGAACTGGTGGATGTGCGCGGCGATACCATTGCCAGCAACGGCATCACCTTGCCGCTCGGCAGTCTCGCGCTTCAGGACCGCTCCGCCAAATCCATGCGCAAGGCCGAGAAGATCGTCCGTGATGCCATGCAGGATGTGCCCGTTCTGGGGCAATTGGCGGGGCGCACCTTCTACGCGGTGGGTGGCAACTGGCGCGCCCTGGCGCGGCTGCACATGTTCCAGAAGGGGTATCCGCTGCATGTGATGCACGGCTATGCCATCCCCGCGCGGGAGGCCCTGGCCTTCGCCCGCATCGTCCATCGCGGCGATGTGGAGGCGCTGGGCAATATCGATGCGGTGTCCCTGGCCCGCCGTCCGCTGCTCTCATACGGCGCGTTGGTGCTTGAAAATCTGGTGCAGTACGGGCGCCCTTCGCAGGTGTTGATCTCCGCCCTTGGGGTGCGCGAGGGCTTGCTGTTTTCGCTTCTGGACAAGGCCCAGCAGCGGGAAGACCCGCTGATCCTCGCGGCGCAGGAGTTCAACCTGCTGCGTTCGCGCGCGCCTTTGCACCAGGAGGAAATGGTCGCGTGGACCGACCGCTTCTTCGATTCCGCGCCGACGCTTGCGGAAAACCGCAATGAGCGTCGCATTCGGCGTGCGGCCTGCTTGCTTGCCGATGTCAGCTGGCGTGCTCACCCTGACTATCGCGCCGAGCAGAGCCTGAACATCATCGCCCATGCGGCCTTTGCCGGGGTGGATCACCCGAGCCGCGTTTCCGTGGCCTTGCCGGTCTATTTCCGCCACATCGGGCTTGCGCCAGAGGAAACGCCGCCGCGGCTGATCGAACTGGTCACGCCTGCCATGCTCGAGCGGGCCCGCATGCTGGGCGCGGCCATGCGGATCGCCTATTCGCTCTCAGCGGCCATGGCCGGCATCCTGCCTTCGACGCGGCTGGAGGTGCGGGGCACCCAATTGGTGCTCTCGGTTCCCGCCCGCCTGTCGGACCTGGTGAACGAGCGCGTCAACAATCGCCTGCGCCAATTGAGCAAGCTTGTCGGTTGCGAGCCCTTGGTGACAATGGATTGACGTCGCTCATCGGGAGGCGGTCCGAGGGCTGCATTGGTCTCCGAGGCGTCCTAACTCACCACTGACGAGATGATGGCGTGGATCAAGCCTGAAAAAAAGCACCCCACGTCGGGCTCGCTGCGTCTACGGAGCCCGGTTTTTCAGAACCTCCGAGAGGTCGCTGAGAATAAGATCTTGATATGCCCGTGGGATAGGGGACGAAGGATGACGCCACATGATGATGTCGACCGTACGGGTCGGATTGTCCCTGAGCAGTTCGCGCTTGATGAAGGGAAAGCCCTGGTCGAGCAGGGCGCGCCAGAGATCGCAAACTGGGTTCATGGGGCGCCGGCTTAAGGCAAGGCCCAGCGATGTCAGATCCTGAGAACGACACAGGGAAAGAGCGGAAGTCGGCCGTCGGCGCGGCTTTTCGGCGCCCTCCGCGTTCTGATCCTGATCCTGATCGTCGTCTCGCAAATCCGCTGTGCTGACAATCGTGTCGACCAGCGCTGTGTAAGGCCAGATCGCCTGGCAACGCAGGCCGTTTCGAAGCATTTTCTGCGTCAAACCGATTTCATAAGCGCGGATGACTTTAAGCTTGGAACGGAATGGCAGCACATTGTTCCAGAATTTCTGGAATCCATCGCTTTTCAGCGCTTTCGGACCGAACGCCAGGAAATAGGACTGCAGATGATGGCGCATCTGCCAACTGTCCGTGCATCCCCACACATCAGCCTGAGTATAGTCGATCTTCTCTAAGAGCGGTTCGATGTGTTCAAATGGGCCGTAGACGCTGTCGTTCAGAATGAGCAGAGATTCAATGTTTACGAGGTCTAAGCCGCCGTACTCTAGACCATCGCGCCATGCAGAAAAATCATATCCTATATTTTTGCGGACGATGACCTTTGCGCAATGCCTGACGAGCCAATCGCGGTCTTCCGGCTCTACTGCGCCGGAGTTGCTGACAAAGACGATCGCGTACCCGGCGGAATGGAGGCTTTCCAGATATTTGCGGACATACAGCGCGACCCGGCCCGCCCGATCAAAATGGCAGAACAGCGCGACGCGCGGACCGAGCGGCTGAAGACCTTCGATGTTGATCAGTGGCGGCCGGCGCGGCTCGATATGCGCCAAAATCGTTGCAACGGCGACTTTTATCTCGTCTTTACACCTGCGTCGCAGATTTTTTGCCTTTGCGAATAGCCGTCTCATCGCGCAGACACTTTCGGATCTCTCTGTGGGATTTGATTAGTACCAGCCATGTGACTGGTGAAAGATGCCAGATCCTTGTCGAGTGCTGCAAGGTCCTGTGTAAGAGCCGATTTCCCAAGCAGCATCCGCTCCATTTGGATCCCGGCCCGAAACAATTCAGCGGCCGGTTTGCGGGACGCGCTCGACTTCAGGTTTTTCATCTGGTGCTGCCGCAGCAGCCGAAGATTGCGGATCGCCACTGTCTTGGAGCCGTATGGAGCATTGGCCTCCAGTGCAGCTCCGCAATAGAGCACGTCGAGGTCCTCGGCCTTGAGATCTGCGTCGGCCTGCGCTGCCGCTATTACCGCATCATGAACCCGCTGCAAGGAGCGCGCGGTGGTGTAGTGGCCTGCGTTGACAGCGGTGACATAGGCGCGGCGGCTCATGGAGGCTAACCTTGCCTCGCCGAACTCTTGAGAGGGAGAGATGCCGAGCCTTTGCAAGTGGTTAGAAAGATCGGCATCACCCCGCTGCGCCGCGCAGAGCACAAGCTCGGCCTTGCAAACCCACTCGATGTCTTCGGCATCGCCGTCCTCGCTGCCGATGTTGGTGAGGGTGGTGCGGAGAAGGGACGTGGCTTCCAAGGCACGAACGAAGAGAAGCTCAACCTTCGCGCGGGTCTCGCCACCGAGCAGGCGTTGGATCGCGCGGTGATAAAGAACCGGGCCCAGGCACATGGGTGCGGTCTTATGAAATTGCTCCAGATTCGCCTGGGTAAAGTCCAGTTTTAGCGCTTCGGGCAGGTCGCCGAACCGGCTGAGGCAGAGGGCGGAGAAGGCGGCGTAGGCGGCTTCGGCGGCGGCAAGGTCGCCGGCGTTCACGTTCGATCTGTAGAGTCGACTTGTCGCGCCAAGCGCAAGATCTGTACTTATGTCGGGTAGCTTGATGAGGTGATCTAGATAGCTTCGATACAGCATGTCAGCCTCGGGACCCAGATGTCCCCATCCGGTGCGCGACATGCCCGCCCGCGCCCGCAGAGAGGGTCCCTCCGCGACGACCTCCACTTCAGTGAACCCCGCGCGCCGCAAGACGGCTTCAAGGCTGGAGGCGGTATGCAATATCGTATGATAACCGACTGAGAGGAGCGGGATGAGTGCGCCGCTGCCCAACTGCGGTTTCAATGCGCCGGCATTGGGGGTGGTGAGCACGAGCACGCCGTCCGCGCTCAGGGCCGATTTCAGCGCGTCCAGGAAGGCGTCTTGATCTTGAATGTGCTCGAGTACCTCCGAGCACACCACGACGTCGTAGGTGTTTGCGGCTTCCGCGGCGGGGGTGAAATAGCCCAACTCGACGGGCAGATTGAGGATGGTGCGCCCGGCACGGGCGGTGAAGGAGGGATCGTACCCTTTGACGCTCCAGCCCAAAAGGTGCCGCGCCGCGTCCATGCAGAAGCCGAACCCGCCGCCGATTTCCAGCAGCCGCGCGCGGGGTCCGAACTTGAGTCCGAGGATGTTGGCGAGAATGCCGAAGATGCCGGCGCCTTGCTGGAGATACAGCGCGAGGGGAGCATCGGCCTCTTCAGGCGACGCGTCATAGTCAGGTGTCGGCTGAGGGAAGAAAGACGCCGCGCCGCAGGACGGGCAGGCGTTCAGCGCATAATGGGTCTTGCGGTCGTCCGCCGTCAGAACCTGCCGAAATGAGCCCTGAAAACCGCAGGACGGACACGTCGCAACGACCTGCTGATCAACCGGCCAGACAATACTCAATATTCGCTCCGTCGTTATTGCCCTAGCGTCACCCCAATCGCCACGCTTCTTATTCGTCCCGGAAGTGATATCAAACAGTTAAGACAGGCAACATTGAGACTATCGATATATCGGCGATCATTATGCGACGCCGTTCCCTTAGGTGTCCGCCAAACCAGCCAAAAGCTTACCTACGACAAGTTCGCGGCGCAGGGTAAGCGCGCCGAACCGTCAAGTAAGCGACGGTCTGAGGCAAAATATTACCCATTACTTCGGGCGACGAGTGTAATTTATTTGCGCTCAGCGTGAGGCTGACCGTTCGTGATCTGGGCGCGCTTTTCACCCGAAAAGCCAAAGCAGCCCGTCCAATTCAGTGACGGCGGGTCGGGTGTTTATGCCGGCAAGCGTCAGAGAGGCGTCAATGCTCCCATTGCCGTCGAGGTCCGCGTGCATCGTGAGGCCCTGATAGCCCTCCGCGCCCGCCATATCGGTCCAGGACATCTTGGAGACACCCGGCTGCCATCCCCAAAGGTTGATCTCTTCGCCGGCCGTGAAGTCGGTGACGGTGCTCCAAGTGACGTGTCCGCCGCGCCCGTCCAGGAAGAACACGTCCCAGCCGGCGCCGCCGGTGAGGAAATTCGAGCCGGAACCTCCGTCGATCACATCATCGCCGGCTTTTGCATCGATCGCGTCGTCGCCGGCGTTTCCGTTGATAAAGTCACTGTATGTGGAGGCCGAAATGACCTCATTCCCAAATCCGCCAACCATCTCGAAATAGATTCGGCTGACCGGTCCTGAGTATATCGTGGGGGTTATTTCAAAAAATCCGTCAGATTCGGAATCGTGAACTTCAAAGATTGGTGTTATGCTAGGATAAAATTTAAATATACTATCTGGATTCTTTATCATACTTCCAGATCCGAGTGTAGATATGCCGTCTCCTAGGGTTAGGCTGCCTGCATCGACGATAGTGGTCCCCACTATGATGTTAGCGGAACCCGCTAACACTATGATGTTAGCGGAACCCGCTAATTGCAGGGCACCTGCACTGTAATAGCCACCGTCGACTGTCAATGCTCCTCCAGACAGCAGCCCTGCGCCACTGAATGTATCGCCTCCCGCTTCAACGAAAGCCACTGGCTCGTTGGTGTAGCTCGCCTGGATCGCGCCAGCTTCAAACGCCCCCCAATCTGCGAAGCCACCATCAATGCCAGCTTGTTGGGATTCGCTGTGGCCGCTGGGTAAATTTACCAAGTCCAAAGTTTCGATACCGAATTCCGGTATCAATTCAAAATCCAATACATGTGCGCCTAAAAGGGCGCCGGACAGATAAGTATAGTCGCGAATCATTTCAGTCATTTTGTATTTCTCTATTCGCAAATCCGCGAAATATTAAATCCGGCCTATCTAATCTGATCTGATTAGCGATAATCATTTCTAATAAATTTTGGCCTGTTTGGCGTTAAGGGTCTGCACTTAAACGATATCTGCAGGCATGCCCTGAGACGCGAATGAGCGATGTACCCTTAACGCCAAACTGAGCTGGAAATATACAAAATGCAGCGCGGGGTTGCAAGCCGGCCCCCGTGCCGCATCGCCTGAATGACTCGTGCGCCCGTCTTTAAGGCGTTCACAGCCGGCTTGATCCGCGCCCCCAAATCCGCTTGACGGCCTGCGGCCCGCAGTGGTTTTAGTGACGTGCGCCCGGTAAAGCGGGCGTCGTAAGCGTCCGACGTTAGGCAACGCATCCAACCCGGTCCTCGCCGGCCGGATGCGATTGCGATCCGGACCGCCAGGACCATCCATCTAAGGATGGTCGTATGCCGTCTTCAAAAACAACCTACCGGCGCAAGCTGCCTGCGCGTTTTGGCGCGTTTGTCATGCCGTTCGTGCTGTCGGTCCTCATGACCTTCGTCGTGTCCTGCATCGCCACGGCGCGCAGCCTCGGCTTCGGACCGGATTTCCTGGCGACGTGGCCTGCAGCCTGGGCTTTGTCCTGGGTCGTGGCCTTTCCAACATTGCTGCTGGTCTTGCCGCTGGTTCGGCGGATCGTCGCCCTTCTCGTGGAGGCGCCAGCGGTGCGGTAGTGGCAAACATGGGAAAGGCGGCTTTAGAGCCGCCTTTCCGCGTCGTGCGCCGCAGAGGCTTGACCTAAAGAAGCGTCAGCCTTTTGTGAACTGCCGGTAGTCCGGCTCGCGGTGGAACCAGAATTCGTAGCCTGACACGTTCTTCTGCATGGCCACGTCGTGGCTCGGCTGGTTGAGCGGTAGGATCGGAACATCGGCCATGCACAGCGCGACGAAGGCCTTTACGGTCGCATCATATTCGGCCTTGTCAGTGCTGAAGCGGGCCTTGTCGATCAGCTTGTCCATCTCCGGATTCTTGTAGGCGGAGATGTTGAAAATCGAATTGTTGCCGTGGAGATTCCAGTAGAAATAATATTCCGGATAATCCAGCCAGCCGCTGAACCTGTTGAGCACCATCGGCAGCTCTTTTTTGTTCAGCGTGGTGCGCCAGTTGGCGCCGGGGATCTTCTCAACCACGGTGCGCACGCCGATCTTGTTGAGGTTTTCCTGGATCAGGAGGGCGGTGGGCTCGCCCACGGTGGCGGTGCCCACGTCAAAGGAGAGCGTGGTGTCCAGTCCATTCGGGAAGCCGGCTTCCGCCAGCAGGGCCTTCGCCTTGTCGAGATCGGTGGAGAAGGGGAAGGGCTGAGGCCACACGGCGTCCGCCGGTGTCGCGCTCTTGGCGCCGTACATGGGGTTGGCGCGGCCGAAGAAAGCGTTGTCCTGGATCTGCTGATAGGGCAGGGCCCAGGCGATGGCCTGGCGCAGCTTCACATTGTCGAACGGCGGCTTGGCGGTGTTGAGGGCCACGTACCACAGGCAATTGGGGATCGGCACGCCGACCACCTTCAGCTTGCCCTCCTTGATGATCTGCTCGAAATCCTTCGGCGGGAAGCCGGCGGACAGGTCGGCATCGCCCCGCTCCAACATGGCGCGGCGGGTGCCGGAGGAGGGCACGTCGCGGATGATGATGCGCCGGATGGTCGGCATCTTCCCGCTTTTCCAGCCGTCAAAGCGGCTGAGTAGGGTCTCGGTGCCCGGCTTCCAGCTATCCACCTTGTAAGCGCCGCCGCCGGCCGTGTTGAACTTGAGCCAGGTCATTGCCCAGGGATCGTCCGGGGTGGCGTTTTTTTGTGCCAGGGTGGAATTGAGGATGAAGGGCACCACCACGGCCACATTGAACAGCAGCATCTTGTCCTTGCGGACATAATCGATGCGGAACGTGTGGTCGTCCACGACCACGAACTGTTCTTTCTTTTCCAGCGATCCGGCGGACATCTGGAAGGTGGGGAAGCCGCCGACGCTGACCGCGCGGTCGAACGACCATTTCACATCCTTCGCCGTGACCGGCGTGCCGTCGTGAAACATCGCGTCCTTACGCAGGAAGAAGGTGCACGACATGCCGTCCGCCGCCTCTTCCCACCGCTCTGCCAATTCCGGAGCGAGGGTGGCGCGGTCATAGGAGAGCGTGCCGTCGGCCAGGGTTTTGGGGGCGTAGGTGAGCAGGCGGTCGTAGGTGTTCCAGGAGATGCCGTTGACGGTCTGGTTCGAGCCGACCCCCTGCATGTCGAGGCTGTTCGGCCCAAGTTCCTGGACCACAAGCAGCGTCTCGTTGCGCGACTGGGCGCTCGCGTTGCCGCCAAGAAGCATGGCGAGGCCGACGCTGCCCGTGCCCTTGAGGAGTGTCCGGCGATCGAACGATAGATCCAACGGCATGAGAGCCTCCTGCTGGGGCGCCTGCGGGCGCGGCATGCGGGGAGGGAAGCAAACTCTATGCCTTACGAGATGCTGGCGATTTGGGGCTGATGCCGTTCGCGACGATCAAATGGTCCGTTCATGAAAAAGGCCCGGCGGGGTGCGCCGGGCCTTCTCAATGGATGAGGTCCGATGTCGGACCGTTGCTCAATTGTCCAGGAACGAGCGCAGCTTGCGCGACCGAGACGGGTGCTTGAGCTTGCGCAGCGCCTTGGCCTCGATCTGGCGGATACGTTCGCGTGTGACGCTGAACTGCTGGCCCACCTCTTCCAGGGTGTGGTCGGTGTTCATGCCGATGCCGAAGCGCATGCGCAGCACGCGCTCCTCGCGCGGGGTGAGCGAGGCGAGAACGCGGGTCGTGGTCTCGCGCAAATTGCTCTGGATCGCCGCGTCGATCGGCAGGATCGCGTTCTTGTCCTCGATGAAGTCCCCGAGGTGCGAATCCTCCTCGTCGCCGATAGGCGTTTCGAGGGAGATGGGCTCCTTGGCGATCTTCAGGACCTTGCGGACCTTTTCCAGCGGCATGCCCAGCTTCTCGGCCAACTCTTCCGGGGTCGGCTCGCGGCCGATCTCGTGAAGCATCTGGCGCGAGGTGCGCACGATCTTGTTGATCGTCTCGATCATATGCACTGGGATGCGGATGGTGCGGGCCTGGTCCGCGATCGAGCGGGTGATGGCCTGCCGGATCCACCAGGTGGCATAGGTCGAGAACTTGTAGCCGCGCCGGTACTCGAACTTGTCCACCGCCTTCATCAGGCCGATGTTGCCCTCCTGGATCAGATCCAGGAACTGAAGGCCGCGGTTCGTGTACTTCTTGGCGATGGAGATGACGAGGCGCAGGTTGGCCTCGACCATTTCCTTCTTGGCCTGGCGGGCTTCCTTCTCGCCCTTCTGGACCATCTGCACGATCTTGCGGAATTCCAGGATTTCCAGCCCGGTTTCCGTGGCAAGCCCGTGGATGTCGCCGCGCAGGTCGCGGATTGCGTCCTTCTCGCCGGCGACGAAGCCCTTCCAACCCTTGGAGCCGAGCTTGGAGACCCGCAGGATCCACTTCGGATCCATCTCATAGCCTTGATACTGGCGCAGGAAGTCGTCGCGTGTGACCCCATAGCTTTCGGACAGACGCAGCAGCCGGCCTTCGAGGCTGACCAGGCGCTTGTTGATCTCGTAAAGCTGCTCCACCAGGGCGTCGATACGCGCCTGGTTGAGCGAGAGCGACTTCATGTCGAGAACGAGGTCTTCCTTCAGCTTCTTCGCCTTGCGGTCCTGCGCAGGGGAAAGAGTCTCGTTCTTGAGCTTGGATTCGACGTTCTGGTCCTGGAGGCGGCGCAGCTTCTTGTAGCTGTCGGCGACCCGATCGAAGGTCTCGAGGACCTTCGGCTTGATCTCGAGTTCCATGGCGGCGAGCGACAGGGAGTTTTCCATGTCGTCTTCATCGCCATCGGGCGATGCACCGTCACCCAAAAGACCGTCCTCGCCCGCTTCCGGTGCAAGCGCGGTCTCGCCGTCTTCGCCCACCGCTGGCGGGGGATTCTTGCCCTCGGGGCCGGCATAGGTGGCTTCGAGATCGATGATGTCGCGCAGCAGCACGCGGCCTTCCACCAATTCGTCGCGCCAGATGATGATGGCCTGGAAGGTGAGGGGGCTTTCGCACAGCCCGGCGATCATCGCCTCGCGGCCCGCCTCGATGCGCTTGGCGATGGCGATTTCGCCCTCGCGGGATAGCAGTTCGACGCTGCCCATCTCGCGCAGATACATGCGGACCGGATCGTCGGTGCGCTCGGAGGGTTCCGACTTGGTCTCTGAACGCGCGACCTGACGGGGCGCGGCTTCCGCGACCTCACCGCCTTCGGCCTCTTCCGGCTCATCGGGGGTCTCGCTTTCCTCGGCGGGCTCCTCCTCGGCGGTCTCTTCCGCCTCGACCACGTTGATGCCCATGTCGTTGAGCATGGCGAGGGTGTCCTCGATCTGCTCTGACGTCACCTCCTCGGAGGGCATCACTTCGTTGAGCTGCTCATAGGTAACGTAGCCGCGGCGCTTGGCATTCTTGATCATCTTCCGGACGGCTGCGTCCGAGAGGTCGAGCAAAGGCCCGTCGGGGGCCTCAGCCTCTTTCTCCGGCGCTTCGGTCGCCTCGGTCGCCTGCTTCGCCATGGACATCTCCTGACATATCGCCGCCTGCAAACGGCGAAACGGCGACGCGACCTATCGGCCCGCCGCCTCTTCCATCCTGCAAGAACCGTCCCTACGACGATCCCGTTAAATCAGCCTGAACCTCTCCGCGATTTCCGCGAAGCGGTTCCCCTTAAAACGTGTCCCGGGAGTGCGCGTCATACTGTTCGCGCCGATGCGCGGCCCGATGCCGCGCCAAACCCCTCGACCAGGGCCTCCGTTCCCTCCACGGCGGAAAGGCGCTCGCGCACATCTCTCAGCCATGCAAAATTGACCTCGCTCGGGTCGTCACCCAATTGCTGCTCGGCCTCTCTCAGCTCTCTAGATAGCGCGTAAGCCTTTAGATGCAAGGCCGTGCGCTGTCTCCACCAGAGTTTCACGTCTTCGTGGCCGGTATTTGGGTAGGCGGGCCAGTCCATGCGCGGGTTCGGAAGGGCGCAGATGCGCCGGCGCATGGCCTCCAGTGCCTCGGAAAAAACCAGCGTTTCCGCCGTGACCTCGCCGTGCATATGGGCTTCCAAAAGCGCCCGGCAGAGCTGTTCCGCATCGGAATGGGCGAACGGGAGGGTGGAAATTTCCTCCCCCTCCTCATCCATCAGCCAGGGATGGTTCAGCAGGCAAAATAACAGCAGTGCTTCATTTCGCGGCAGATTGTTCGCGCCGCCGCGAACCGCCGCTGTGCGGGAGATTTCTGCCGAGCGTGGCGCAAGCGACACGGGTTGTGGTTTTCCCCAGCTTCCGCCTTTAGGGTTTCGCCGCGCGCCCGACCATGCCCCGGCATTGCCCTGGTTGGGCGACAGCAGGCGGCGCATGCGCTCGTTCAGATCCTGGCGGTAATGCCGCCGCACGCTCTCGTCGACGATCGAGGCGACGATTTCCGCCAGCCGCGACTCAAGAGCGGCCCGCCGCTCGGGGGTGTCGAGGTTCGTGCCCTCCGTTTCGCGCGCCCACAGCATGGCGGCGAGCGGCTCGGCCTTTCCGAGCACACCGTCCATCGCCTCACGGCCGGCGCGGCGGATCAAATCGTCGGGGTCCTGGCCCTCGGGCAGGGCGCCGAAGGTCAGGCTCTTGCCGGGTTTGAGATGCGGCAGGGCGATGTCGATGGCGCGAAAGGCGGCGCGCCGGCCGGCCTTGTCGCCGTCGAACAGCAGCATCGGCTCGTCCGCCATGCGCCAGAGCAGGAGAAGTTGCTCCTCGGTCAGCGCGGTGCCGAGCGGCGCGACCGCGCCCTCAAAGCCGGCCTCGACCATGGCGATGACGTCGACATAGCCCTCCACCACCACGAGGCGCGCGCCCTTGTGGGTGGCAGCGCGGGCGGCAAAGCCGTTGTAGAGCAGCGATCCCTTGTGAAAGAGGACGGTTTCCGGCGAGTTCAGATATTTGGCGGAGACCTCTTTCTCCAGCGCCCGCCCGCCGAATCCCACCACGCGGCCCTTGAGATCGGTGATGGGAAACATCACACGGTCGCGAAACCTGTCGTAGGGAACCGCGATATCCTCGCCGGAGACGAGAAGGCCGGTCTCCACCATGTCGGCGACGCTGACGCCGAGCTTGCCGAGCGCCTCCTTCAGCGCGAATCGGTCAGGTGGGCTGTAGCCGAGGCGGAAACGGGTCTGTGTGGTCGGGCCGAGGCTGCGATCCGAGAGATAGCCACGCGCCTTCGCCCCAGCCCTTGATTGGAGCGCATTCTCGAAATGGGTGGCGGCGAGCGCCATGACCTCGTGAAGCGTCCGGCGGCGGTCCTCGCGGGCGCTCGCTTCCGGCGTCACTTCGGGAAGCGGCAGGCCCGCCATGGAGGCAAGTCGCTCGACCGCCTCGCCGAACGGCAGGCCATCGGTCTCCATCAGGAAATCGAATACGTCGCCGTGCTTGCCGGAGGAGAAGCAGTGGTAGAAGCCCTTCTGGTCGTTGACGAAGAAGGAAGGGGTCTTCTCGGGATTGAACGGCGAGAGGCCTGCGAACTCGCGCCCCTGCTTGCGCAGCTTCACCCGCCGCCCGACCACATCCGACACCGGCAGACGGGTGCGAATCTCATCGAGAAAGGATGGGGGGAAGCGCATTCAGATATGGACTCAACGGGCCTCGGGACGAAAGGATAGCAGGTGCGCCGCGTGGAGGCGACGCGCCAGCGAAATTACGCACCGTGCCCGCTGTCCTCACTGTTCACAGGCGTGTCACCCCGCGGTGAGCGCCTCTTTCACCCACGCAGAGGCCTTACCGAAGTCGATGGCGCCGGCGTGGCGCTCCTTCAGCACGGCCATAGTGCGGCCCATGTCCTTGATGCCCTTGGCGTCGATTTCGGCAACCACAGCTGCGATGATGGCGCGGGTCTCGTCCTCGCCCAACTGCTTGGGCAGGAAATTCTGGATCACCGCGATCTCGGCCTTTTCCTGTTCGGCAAGCTCCGGACGCGCGTTCTCGGTGTAGATTCGGGCGCTTTCCTCGCGCTGCTTCACCATCTTGGCCAGAAGGGCACGCAAATCATCGTCGCCCAGCGGGTCTTTGCCATTGCCTCTGGCCTCGATGTCGCGGTCCTTGAGGGCCGCGTTGACGAGGCGCAGGGTGGACAGGCGAATCTTGTCGCCGGCCTTCATCGCTTCTTTGAGCGAAGTGTTGATTTCGTCGCGGAGCACGGCAGTCCTCGTGAAAAGCTCAATCGCCGCTCATCTCGAAACGCGAGGGGCGGTCGGATATGGGAAAAGCGCGGAGCGTCGTGCGAACGCCACCTTGGAACGAATATCACGGTGACGAAAATCGCGGCACAACCGCCGGGCCACTGGCGTAGCGGCGCGTGACCCCTTATTTAGGCGATCCATGACCCAGGAACAAGATCAAGCCACTGGCCCGGCCGAAAGCTGGGCCGAGCCGAAACCGACTGCACTGCTTGTGCTCGCCGATGGAACGGTCCTTGAGGGGATTGGTCTGGGTGCCACAGGCGAGGGGGTCGGCGAGGTCTGCTTCAACACCGCCATCACCGGATACGAGGAGATTCTCACCGATCCCTCCTATAGCGGGCAGATCATCACCTTCACCTTCCCGCACATCGGCAATGTCGGCACCAACGAAGAGGACATCGAGACGGTGTCCATGGCGGCCGCATCCGGCGTTCGGGGCGTGGTGGTGCGCACTGCGGTGACGGACCCTTCGAGCTGGCGCGCGACGCGCCACCTTGACCAATGGCTCAAGGCGCGCGGCATCGCAGGGATTTCCGGCATCGATACCCGTGCGCTGACCGCGCTGATCCGCGAAACAGGCATGCCCAATGCGGTCATCGTCCACGCACCGGATGGTGTGTTCGACGTGGAAGCGCTGAAGGCGCGGGCGAAAGAGTGGCCGGGCCTTGAGGGCATGGATCTCGTGCCGGGCGTCACCTCTCCGCAGCGCTATGGCTGGGACGAGACCCCGTGGCATTGGTCCAAGGGTTACGGCCACCAGGAGGGCGGCAAGTTCCACGTCGTCGCCATCGATTACGGCGTGAAGCGCAACATCCTGCGTCTGCTGGTGGAGGCCGGCTGCAAGGTGACCGTTGTGCCCGCCACCACCCCGGCGGCGGACATTCTGGCGCTTCAGCCGGACGGCGTGTTCCTCTCCAATGGCCCCGGAGATCCGGCGGCCACCGGTGAATATGCGGTGCCGGTGATCCGCGAACTGATCGCCCAGGAAATCCCCACCTTCGGCATCTGCCTTGGCCATCAGATGATCGGCCTGGCCGTCGGTGGCCGCACGCTGAAGATGCACCAGGGGCATCACGGGGCGAACCACCCGGTGAAGGACCTGACCACCGGCAAAGTGGAAATCACCTCCATGAACCACGGTTTCGCCGTGGACCGCGACAGCCTCCCGGACAACGCTAAGGAGACGCACGTCTCCCTGTTCGACGGCTCAAACGCCGGTCTCGCGCTCTCCGACAAGCCGGTGTTCTCGGTGCAGTACCATCCGGAGGCCTCTCCAGGCCCGCAGGACAGCCACTATCTGTTCGGCCGGTTCGTGGAGATGATGGCCAAGAAGAAGGCCGCTTAAGACGGCAACCTGAGATCGCCGTCGGCGACAAAGAAAATCAAAAAAGCCGGGGCGGCGTGGACTGCTCCGGCACCTTAGGGAGACCGGAATGCTGTTTGTCGTGCTCAAGAAAGACAAGCCGGGCGCGGGCCAATTGCGCCTCGATGTGCGGCCCGTACATCTCGACTTCCTGCACGCCAATGCCGACAAGGTGGTCTTCGGCGGCCCGATCATGACCGAGGACGGCAGCCGCATGGTCGGCACCATCCTCACGGTCGAGGCGGAGAGCGCGGCGGAGGCCGAGGCCTTCCTGGAGAATGACCCGTTCGCGAAGGCCGGCCTGTTCGAGAGCGACGTTCAGGTCGTTCCCTGGAAGTGGGGCTTCAAGAACCCCAATCCGTGATCATCAGGCCTGGCGCGGCCGCGCATATTTGCGCGTCGCGCGGGCGATGAGCACGCTTCCAATCAATGTGGGCACGATGAACACCACCGTGCTCGGCAAGACGTTGATATTCACCAGCAAAGCTGCGGTGACAGTGGCGATATAGGCCCCGCCCATGGATGAGAAATGGGTGTTCAGCCAGTCCACGTTCTCGGGTGCGCGCAGCGCTTGAAGGTGCTGGAACGCGACCCGCCCGCCGACGACGCCGAAAAACAGCCCCGGGATGTTCCACGTCCCCGAAAGCAGCGGCAGGTCCCAGATAAACAGCCCCACGCTGAACAGCAAGCGTGACGCCGGCCGCGAGGTGATCCAGCCGATCCGGCTTGTGGCCACGCAGGGCGCGGATCGCCCGGAATCCGGCGAAGACCAGGAAGAAGCTGAAGACCGCGATCGCCAGGAGGAGGATATCCCTGCGCATGAATGCGAGCGCAAATCCCGCAATCGTGGTCACGATCATGGCGCCGAAATAGACCTTGCCCGCCGTGCGGTGGAGCGGGCTGCCTTTGCGCGAAAACATGGGCACCGGCCCCGACAGCAATGCCAGCGACCCCGCGATCACATGCACGACGAGCGCGGAAAAATAGATGCTCATATCATTTCCCCTGGCGGGATCATGCTAGCGCCAGGGTAGCGCCCATTGGGGTTGCGCGAAACGGGATTGCCCGTCTGCTCGCCAGCCTTAGAGGGGCTGCGCGAAGCCTTGCCGAAGCGCGAGGCTGCTCAGTTCAGGAACTCGCCGTGGTCTTCCACATGCTTGGCGAGGCCGAGCGTGTGCTCGCGCACCAAACGCTCCGCAAGGTCCGCGTCGCGCTGCTCGATCGCCTCGAGGATGCGGGTGTGATCGACGATCGAGCGTTGCGCGCGGTGGTCCTGGCCGATGGTCAGCTTGCGCACGCCGCGCATGTGGGGAAACAAGCTCTCCGTCGTCTCGGCGATCAGATCGCAGCCCGACATGCGGATTATGAGCTTGTGGAAGGCGAGGTTGGCTTCGGAATATTCCGAGACGAACTCCTCCGGGTCGCGATTGGCGAACGCCTGCACGTTTTCCCGCAGCTTCTTGATCTCGGCTTCGCTCGCCTCGGCGCAGGCAAGGCGCGCGGCCATGCCTTCGAGCGCAGCCCACACGGTTATCATCTCCAGGATTTCCTGCTTGGTCTTGCGCACCACGAAGATGCCCCGGCGGGGAACGGAGCGCACGTAGCCCTCCTGTTCGAGGAGCGTCATGGCCTCGCGGATCGGCGTGCGGGACACGCCGAGTTTTTCTGAAAGCTGGCGCTCCTCCAGGCGGATTTCCTCGGCGTGGCTGTAGATGTCCATCTCCATGATGGCTGCCTTAAGCGCCTTGTACGCCTTCATTCGGAAGCTCGATTCGGTCTCGATCGGCCTCACGTTTATGTCTTGATACGACATCTGAACCCTTGCCTGACGCCGCTGCGCGGCCCCCCGTTCAGTCCGCCCCCTGAAGGGGTCAGAATACAACATATCTTGATGGCATCTAACGCCCGCCTCGGCAAGTAAGGGGCGTTGTGAAGCTCCGATCGCGTGGAAAAGGCTGGAATGAATCCAGTACTTGACATGGGGTATTACGTATACCAGCATTGTTCCCAATGCAGACGACCCGGGTTCAACCGCGGGCTTTGACGGAAGGGACGCCCCATGATCTCGGTCGACGATATCCTGCGCGAGAAGCGCCACGCCCGCATTATCACCGTGCGTATGAACGAGACGGTGGCCACCGCCGCCCTCATCATGAAGCGCGAGAACATCTCTAGCGTCGTCGTGAAGGACGTGTGCCGCACCGAAGGAAACACCGTGGTCGGTGTGTTCTCAGAGCGCGACGTCACGCGTGCGCTGGTGGACCATGGCGCCAACACGCCCAATCTGACGGTGGCCAATCTGCTCAAGCGGACGCTGATTTCCTGCACCTTGCGCGACAGTATCGGCACGGTGCTCCGGTTGATGAACGAGCATCAGGTGCGCCATCTCCCGGTCCTTGAGGAGCACGGTCTCGTGGGGGTCATCAGCGCTACAGATCTGATGCGCCACTATCTTCATGAGGAAGAGGCCGAGACTCAGCCCGGCCAGCCTTCGGGCGGCATGTCGGCCGCACTCGCCGCTTTGCGCTGATCCCGTTTAGAGCCGGCGCAAAGTATTTGCCGAGGCAAAAAGACGGTGGTATGCCTACCATTCTGGCATACGTAATCCAAAAGACGTTATTCCAGAGAAGGCCGCTCCGGCGGCCTTCAAAAAAAGCCGGCATAGACCGGTGTGGCCAGGGCAGGTTTCCAGGGGTTAGGGATGGGCAAGGCACTCGATGGTGTGCGCGTGCTCGACATGACGCATGTGCAGTCAGGACCGTCCGCGACGCAGCTTCTTGCGTGGCTGGGCGCCGACGTGATCAAGGTCGAGATGCCGCGCCGCGGGGATATCACCCGCTCGCAGCTCCGCGACAAGTCCAATGTGGATAGCCTCTATTTTACGATGCTGAACGCCAACAAGCGCAGCGTCACCCTCAACATCAAGTCCGCGCAGGGCCAGGAGGCCCTGTCCCGCCTGATCGAGCGCAGCGATGTGCTGGTGGAGAATTTTGGCGCCGGGGTGCTGGACCGCCAGGGCTTCGCCTGGGGCCGCATCAAGAGCCTCAACCCGCGCATCATCTACGCCTCCATCAAGGGCTTCGCCGATGAAAGTCGGGTTGAAGCCAAGGCTTACGAGACCATCGCCCAGGCCATGGGCGGCGCCATGAGCACCACCGGCTGGCGCTCCGGTCCGCCCACCGCCTCCAGTGCGCAGATCGGCGATACCGGCACGGGCATCCATTGCGTCGCCGGCATTCTCGCGGCGCTCTATCAACGCACCGTGACCGGGCAGGGCCAGCGGGTGGAGGTGGCCATGCAGGATTGCGTGGTGAACATGCTGCGGGTGAAACTGCGCGACCAGCAGCGTCTCGCCAGCGGCCCGCTCGGGGAATATCCCGGCGCGCCGGATGGCGATCATGTGCCCCGCGCCGGCAACGCCTCGGGCGGGGGACAGCCCGGTGCCGCCGTGCGATGCGCGCCGGGCGGAGAGAATGATTATTGCTATGTCATCATCCAGCCCCAGGGCTGGGCGCCGCTGATGCGGCTGGTGGGGCGGCGCGATCTCATCGAGGACCAGCGGTTCGCCACACACGAGGTGCGCGCGCAGCGGCTGGAAGCCTGTTTCGGCATCATTGAGACCTGGTCGCGCGGGCGCACCAAGCTCGAGGTGATGAAGGCGTTGTACGCCATCGATGTGCCATGCGGCCCGGTGCTGTCCACCAAGGACATCATCGAGGATCGCTCGCTGTACGAGCGCGGTTTCCTGGTGGACGTGCCGCACCCCGAGCGCGGCGCCTATGTGACTGTCGCGTCCCCCATCCGCCTCTCGGACAATGACGTGCCGGTGGAGCGTTCTCCGCTCCTGGGCGAGCACACCGAGGAGGTGCTCGCCTTCCTCGGCTATGGGCACGAGGACATCGCGAGCATGCGCGCCAACGGCGCGGTCTAGTTTTCACATCGCCGGCTCCCGGAGGGACAACAACAATGGGGGCGCCGGCTTCCGCAACTTAAAATAATAAAAATGAAGTTCGATAAAGGGCAGGAAACATGGGCTCCTCTGAACGCGGTGGTACGTCAACGGTGACGGCAAACCGTTGGCTTCAATTGATTGCCGGCATCGTATGCATGGTCGCGGCCGCGAACATCCAGTATTCCTGGACATTGTTCGTGCCCGAGATTCAGAACGCCCACGGCTGGAGCCGGGCCTCGATCCAGGTGGCCTTCACGGTGTTCGTGGTGGTGCAGACCTGGCTGACGCCCATCGAGGGCTATTTCATCGACAAGTATGGCCCCCGCGCCGTGGTCCTCGTGGGTGGCATCTTCACCGGCCTGTCGTGGATCGTCAATTCCTATGCCACCACGCTGACCGGCTTCTATATCGGCGCGGCGATCGGCGGCATCGGTGTCGGCTGCGTCTATTCCACCTGCGTGAACAGCGCGCTGAAGTGGTTCCCGGACAAGCGCGGCCTCGCGGTCGGGCTGACCGCGGCGGGCTACGGCTCGGGCACGGTTCTGACCATCATGCCGATCGCCAACATGCTGAAGACCTCGGGCTATTCCGAAACCTTCTTCCTGTTCGGCCTGATCCAGGGCGCGGTGATCCTGCTGGCCGCCGGTTTCCTGCGCGCGCCGGGCAAGGGTGAGATCGTCTATTCCTCCAGCGTGGCTCAGAGCCGTCGGGACTACACCCTCAGCGAGGCGCTTCGCACGCCGGTGTTCTACGTCATGCTGCTCATGTTCATCTGCACCGTCACCGGCGGTCTGATGGCGGTGGCGCAGCTTGGGGTGATCGCGGAGGATCTGGGGGTCAAGAAGGTCGAGGTCAATCTCTACTTCTTCGCCATGGCCGCCCTGCCGTTCGCGCTGATGCTGGACCGCATCCTGAATGGCATTTCGCGTCCTCTGTTCGGCTGGGTGTCGGACCATATCGGCCGTGAGAAGACCATGTTCTTCGCCTTCGCCATGGAGGGCATCGGCATCGTCGCTCTGGGGACTTTCGGGCACAATCCGTGGGCGTTCGTCATCCTCTCCGGCATCGTGTTCCTGGCCTGGGGCGAAGTGTATTCGCTGTTTTCCGCCACTGCGGCGGATACGTTCGGCAGCGCGCATGTCGGCAAGATCTACGGCGTTCTTTATTGCGCCAAGGGTGTCGCGGCTCTGCTGGTTCCGGTTGCGAATATCATTATGGAGACGACCGGAAGCTGGGCGACGGTTCTCTACATTGTCGCGGCCATGGATCTGATCGCCGCCTTCACCGCAATTTTGGTTTTGCGTCCGCTTCTCGTCCGCCATCACCGGCTGAACAACGAAGCGGCCGCGCTCTCGACGCGTCCGGCGCCGGTTGGCGCCTGACTCAAAACGCCCCTCCAGCCGTCCTCGGACGGCTCCTTACAGCCCCGGCGAAAGCCGGGGCTTTTTTTGTTTCGCGCGGAGACCTGCGGTGTCGCGGGATATCAGGATGATAGGAATGGGAAAGTATATTTAGCAGGTACTTCAGTTATATAGTGCGATCCAATCGTAAATCTAAATATATTATACGAATATATAATGTATATTTTACGTATTATTTGGGTCTAAAGCGCTTCAATTGAAAGCATATTCTTAGATTTAGCGCCCTGCCTAACCGTTACATAGCCGAAACTTACCCTCTGTATGCGGTATACGTCATCCAAATTCGCTTAACGTGACCCTGGTGAGAGGCAGAAAGCCCCAAGCGTTTGGAATGGTGACCGTCACGGGACCGTTCATCGTCACAGAATGCGATGACCCCGAAGAAGGAAGGGAAGGAAATGCCGGCAGTTGAAACCGTGCGCAGCGGCCCCGTGGGCGGCCGCTGGATGCAGTTGGTCATTGGCGTGATCTGCATGTCGATGATCGCCAATCTCCAATATGGCTGGACACTCTTCGTCGAGCCGATGAACGACAAGCACCAGTGGGGGCGCGCCTCCATCCAGGTGGCGTTCACGATTTTCGTCTTGTTCGAGACCTGGCTGGTTCCGGTCGAGGGCTGGTTCGTGGACAAGTTCGGTCCGCGCATCGTCGTCTTCATCGGCGGCATCCTGTGCGCCGTGTCCTGGGCGTTGAACTCGGTCGCGGACACCCTGACCACGCTCTACATCGCGGCCGCCATCGGCGGTATCGGCGCGGGGGCGGTCTATGGCACCTGCGTCGGTGCCGCGCTGAAGTGGTTTCCCGATCGCCGCGGCCTTGCCGCCGGCATCACGGCCGCCGGCTTCGGCGCCGGATCGGCGCTCACCATCGTGCCGATCGCGGCAATGATCGCCACCTCCGGTTATCAGCAGACCTTTCTGTTCTTCGGCCTCATCCAGGGCGGCGTCGTGCTGGTGATGTCGCTGTTCCTCCAGGTCCCCAAGCCCGGCCAGTTGCCGCGTTCGCAGAGCAAGCAGGTGGCGCAGACCCGCCGCGACTACAAGCCGACCGCAATGCTGAAGTCGCCGGTGTTCTGGGTCATGTATGTGATGTTCGTGCTGGTGGCCGGCGGCGGCCTGATGGCGACGGCGCAGCTTGGCTCCATTGCCAAGGACTTCAAGATCGCCGGCGTGCCGGTGAGCCTGATGGGCCTCACCATGCCGGCGCTCACCTTTGCTCTCTCAATCGACCGGGTGCTGAATGGCGTCTGCCGGCCGTTCTTCGGCTGGGTGTCGGACAATATCGGCCGCGAGAACACCATGTTCATCGCGTTCTCACTTGAGGCGGTGGGCATCCTGGCGCTCGCCCACTTCGGCACCAACCCGGTGCTGTTCGTGCTGCTGACCGGCCTGGTGTTCTTCGCCTGGGGTGAAATCTACTCGCTGTTCCCCGCGACGTGCGGCGACACGTTCGGATCGACCTTCGCGACCACCAATGCCGGCTTCCTCTACACAGCCAAGGGAACGGCCTCGCTGGTCGTGCCGTTGGCGAGTGTGATGGTGGTGCAATATGGCAATTGGGATCTGGTCTTCACCATCACGGCGGCGGTGAACGCCATCGCGGCGCTGATGGCCCTGTTCGTCTTGAAACCCATGCGCGCCCGCTTCATCGCGGAAGCCAAGGCGGCGGACGACACCGTGTCAGCCCGGGCCGCCAAAGCCACGCACTGAACCTCCCGCCTCGCGCAGACGCGCGCGGCAACCTCGCAGGGCCTTCCCGGTGAAAGCCGGGAGGGCCCTTTTTGTTCAGAACGCGCGAGGGAAGGACGCCCAACTGGGTGACTTTTCATCCGCGCCCGTGTTTCCGCCGAAGCGCGTTCCGGCTGTGCGCACGTTCATGTCGTCCTCGAAGGCCACTTCGAGCGGAATTCCGGGAACGCCAGCGGTGGCCATGAAGGCTTTCGGGCTGGCGAATTGCGCCACGACTGCGCTGGCCGCGAGACCGGCAACCGCAAGGGCGGCGAGATCGAGAAAGGTCATGGGGCTCTCCGGTTTCACAGGCCGCGTCTCAGCGACCCTGAATTATGGATGCCATATTGACCTATCTTGCACGCCCTGTGGTATACAAAATACGCATAAGCGCCTTGCAATGCTGCATAGCAACAACGCTAGACTAGAGTCTTTCGCAAGTGCGAGAGCAGGCCCGCCGTGGAGCCAGACGCGGCCGGCGGCACCGGCCCGCCCTGGGCGGCGGGCAGCAGGTCGGTCGCCATTTCCTTGCCAAGCTCGACGCCCCACTGGTCGAAGGCATTGATGCCCCAAATCGCGGCCTCCACGAACACCCGGTGCTCATAAAGCGCGATCAGGGCGCCCAGCATGAAGGGATCGAGGCGGGGATAGGCGAGGGTGACGGACGGCCGATTGCCGGGAAAAACCTTGTGCGGCGCGAGGGCCGCAACAGCCAGCGCGTCGAGGCCCTTGGCGCGCAACTGCTGCTCCGCCTCCTCCAGCGAGCGCCCTCGCATCAGGGCTTCGGATTGTGCCAGACAATTGGCCACCAGCAGGTCGTGGTGGTGCTTGAGATGCGGCTCGTGGCCCTCGGCGGCGATCAGGAATTCCACCGGCACCACGTCCGTGCCCTGGTGGAGCAGTTGGAAAAAGGCGTGCTGGGCGTTGGTGCCCGGCTCCCCCCACACGATGGGGCCGGTCGCGGTCGCGGGCTTGCCGCCGTCCAACGTCACGCTCTTGCCGTTGCTCTCCATGTCGAGCTGTTGCAGGTAGGCGGGAAAGCGCGCAAGGCGCTGGTCATAGGGAATGACCGCGCGGCTGGGGTAGTCACAGACATTGCGATGCCAGACGCCCACAAGCGCGAGAAGCACCGGTAGGTTCGCGGCGAGGTCCGCCGTACGGAAGTGACCGTCCATGGCGGCGCCGCCGGCAAGGAAATCGGCGAAGGCATCCGGGCCGATGGCAATCTGCACCGGCAGGCCGATGGCCGACCAGAGCGAATAGCGCCCGCCCACCCAGTCCCAGAAACCGAACGTGCGGTCGGCGGAAATGCCGAACGCGGCGACCTCCTTGAGGGCGGTCGAGACCGCACAGAAATGGTCGCCCACGGCGTCTTCGCCCAATGCCTGCGCGATCCAGGCGCGGGCTGAGCGGGCGTTGGTCATGGTCTCGACCGTGGTGAAGGTCTTGGAGGCGATGATGAACAGAGTGGAGGCGGGATTGAGCGGCTTCAGCACATCGGTGAGATGGGCGCCGTCCACGTTCGAGACGAAATGCGTGCGCGGCCCATCGTGATAGGGCGCTAGGGCGAGGGTCGCCATGGCCGGGCCGAGGTCCGAACCGCCGATGCCGATGTTCACCACGTCGGTGAAGGCATGGCCGCGATGTCCCGCGATGGCGCCGGAACGGACCGCCTGTGCGAACGCGCCGAGCCGATCCAAGGTCTCCCGGACATCCACCTTGATATCCGCGCCATCGATCGCGAGCGGGGCGGGGGAGGTGTCGCGCAGCGCCACATGGAGCACGGCGCGATTCTCGGTCGAATTGATGCGCGCGCCGGAGAACATGGCATCGCGCCGGGCCTCGACGCCGGCCGCCCGCGCGAGGTCGAGCAGCAGTTGCAGGGTCTGCGGCGTCAGCGCGGTCTTGGAGAAATCCAGCAGCAGATCGCCGAAGCGGGCGGAAAAGCGGGCGAAGCGGTCCTTATCGGCAAAAAGGTCGGTCAGTCGGGTCTCAGTACTTGCCGCGTGCGCCGTCTCCAGCGCCTGCCAGATGCCGGGAAGCTGCACGCGGTCGCTGGTCATGGCCGTCTCCATCAGGGGCACCACAAAATATCGAGCGGCCTCGCGCATTGGCGCAGAACCGCACGGATCGGCATGTCCTCGACCGGCCCTGCAGCGCGGGCCTGTTCCAGCACATGCCGTTTTCCCTCTCCCTCCACATGGAGGAACAACGTGTCCGCTCCAAGAAGGGTTGGCAGCGTGAAGGTCACGCGCGGCTCCCCCGCTGCCGGAGCACGCACCGCGCACAGCAGAGGGCCCGCCTGCGGGTCGATGGCCTGCTCAAGTCCCTCGCCATGAGGGAAAAACGAGGCCGTGTGCCCGTCATCGCCCATGCCGAGCACGACAGCGGCGAAGGGCAGGGGGAGCGTGCGCCCCTTGGCCTCCAGGGCGGGCAATCCCTTTTCTGGCGAGCCGTCGCCGGTATAGAGCGGCAGGAAGGTCGCCGCCGCCGCAGGTCCGACCATCAGAGTGCGCCGGACCAGGGCCGCGTTCGAGCGATCCGAGGTCTCGGGCACCCAGCGCTCGTCCACCAGCGTGACCGTAACCTTCGCCCAGTCGAGGGGTGCGCCGGACAGGGCCTGGAAGAAACGCGTCGGCGTCCGCCCGCCCGAAACCGCCAGCGCGGCTTTCCCGTCCCGCGCAATCCGCGCGCGCACCGCCTCCGCCACATGGGCGGCCAACGCCCGGGCGAGGGCTTCGGGATCGGGATAGGTGTTCAGGGCGATGGGCGAGGACAGTGTCATGCGGACTTTCGCCTTGCGGTCGGTGGCGATTGTCTCTCCTGGGGGAGAGGGCGTGCACCTACATCCTACACGTCGTCCACCCAGGTGCGCCCGTCCCGCTCAATCAGCGCGATGGCGGCGGATGGCCCCCAGGTGCCGGCGGTGTAGGGCTTGGGTGTCTCACGCGAGGCGCGCCAGGCGTCGAGAATCGGATCGACCCAGCGCCACGCCGCTTCCACTTCGTCGCGCCGCATGAACAGGGTCTGGTTGCCCCGCACAACATCCATGATGAGCCGCTCGTAGGCGTCGACGTTGCGCACGCCGAAAGCCTCGGCAAAGCTCATGTCGAGTGGAACATGCTGGAGCCGCATGCCGCCGGGGCCAGGGTCCTTGATCATCAGCCACAGCTTCACGCCCTCGTCGGGCTGAAGGCGGATCACCAGCCGGTTGGCCATGATCGGCCCGGCGTTGCCGTCGAAGACCGAATGGGGGATCGGGCGGAAGGCGATGACGATTTCCGAGACCCGGTTCGCCAGCCGTTTTCCGGTGCGCAGGTAGAACGGAACGCCGGCCCAGCGCCAGTTGCCGATCTCAGCCTTGATCGCGACGAAGGTCTCGGTTTGGCTCGCTTCGTCCCCGCCCAATTCCTCGAGATATCCAGGGACGGCACCTCCCGCCGAGGCGCCGGCTCGATACTGGCCGCGCACGGTGAGGCTTTGGGCGTTGCTCTCGTCGATGGGCTCCAGCGCCTTGAGCACCTTCAGCTTCTCATCGCGCACCGCGTCAGCGCCCATATTGACGGGCGGCTCCATGGCGACGAGGCACAGGAGCTGGAGCATATGGTTCTGCACCATGTCGCGCAACGCGCCGGCGGTGTTGTAATAGCCCGCCCGGCCGGCGACACCGAGGCTTTCGGCGACGGTGATCTGCACATGATCGATGTGCGCGTGATTCCACACCGGCTCGAACAGCGCGTTGGCGAATCGCAGCGCCATCAGGTTCTGCACCGTCTCCTTGCCGAGGTAGTGGTCGATGCGGAACACGGCTTCTTCGGGGAAGACCTTGCCGACAGCCGCATTCACCGCGCGGGCTGAGGCGAGATTCTTGCCCACCGGCTTTTCCACCACCACCCGCGTCTTGGCGGTGACGAGGCCATGGGAGCCAATGCGCGCGCAGATGTCGTCGAACAGGTCCGGCCCCACGGCGAGGTAGAACACCCGGATGCGATCTTCCCCAGTGGAGAGATAGTCTCGCAGCGCCGCCCAGCCCGCGTCGGTGACGGCGTCCACGGCGATATAGTCGATCTGGTTGAGGAAACGCTCCAGCGCCTCAGCTTCCACCGGGCCGCCGCTCTCCTCCACGGATTCGCGGGCGAAGGCGCGGAAGGCCTCACGCTCCATGGGGCGGCGGGAGGCGCCAATGATGCGCGCATCGCCCGGCACCTGTCCCGCCAGTTCCCGCTCGTACAGCGCAGGCAGCAGCTTGCGCTTGGCTAGGTCGCCTGTCGCGCCGAACACGACGATATCGAACGGTTCGACCGAAATGACACGAGCGACCATGCCTGCCCTCCGAAAACGCGACATCCGTGTCGCCACGCTGAACCAAGACGCCGCCTGACGCCCATTCCGCACAGCTCCAGGTTCAATTACATGAAAGCGCTTACGATTTCATGCCATCGACTGAACAGCACATGGAGGCGCTTGAGGCTGCGCCTCTTAGGTGCAACGCACAATACGTGCTTTGGTTGCCTCTGCGTACGCGACTTGCCAACGCAAAAAATCCGCGCGGCCAGGGGCTGCGCGGATTTTTAGATTTTAAGCGCGTCGAAGCGTGAAACCCATCAGCACCCGCAAAACGGGGCTGCAGAAGGTTCAGCGGGTCGGGGTCGGACGCGGCTTTGAAGGGATGAGGCCTTCGCGCTGAGCGCGCTTGCGGGCCAGCTTACGAGCCCGGCGAACAGCTTCCGCTTCTTCGCGAGCGCGCTTTTCGGACGGCTTCTCGTAATGACCACGCAGCTTCATCTCGCGGAAGATCCCCTCGCGCTGCATCTTCTTCTTGAGCGCCTTCAGGGCCTGATCAACATTATTATCGCGGACGAGAACTTGCACGTGTTGCCTCTTCGAGCTGTTGCGCCGATCGCAGTCGCACTTGAGTTTGATTGCTCGGTAGACGGCCGATGCTTGCGCACCAGACAGGCGACTCTGCCGAGCGGAGCGTTCTCTTATCAGACCCATTTTGGCTTGTCCACACGATGTGCCGGACTCAGCCCTGGCCGATCTTCCCCCGCACCACCGCCATGGCCGCCGCGAACGCCTGCTCGATCCCCAGCGTGGTGGTATCCAGCAACGTGGCATCCTCGGCCATGACGAGGGGCGCCGACGCGCGGCCTGAATCCCGCGCGTCACGTACGCGGATATCGGCCAACACGTCCTCGAACGTGGTCTGCGCCCCGCGCGCGAGCAGTTCGCGATAGCGCCGCTCGGCCCGAACCTCGGGCGTTGCGGTCACGAAAAGTTTGACCCGCGCATAGGGGCAGATGACGGTGCCGATGTCCCGCCCGTCCAGCACCGCGCCTCCCGGCTGGTCAGCGAATCGCTGCTGAAGCTCGAACAGCGCCGCGCGCACAGCAGGCCGGGCCGCCACCACGGAGGCCGCCTCGCCGATTTCGGCGCTGCGCAAGTCATCCGGGTCCAGCGTGGAAATATCCAGCGCGCGCGCCGCTGCCGCGCTTGCGGCCTCATCCGCGAGATTTCCCTCGGCGAGGCAGCGGGCGCCGACGCCGCGATAGAGCAGGCCGGTGTCGAGATGCGCCAGGCCGAAGGTCTGTGCGATCCGCCGGGCCAGCGTTCCCTTGCCCGACGCTGCCGGCCCGTCGATGGCGATAACGAGAGGACGGTTCACGCGATCACGGCGCCGAGCCCGCGCATCATCGGCATGAAGGTGGGAAACGAGGTGGCGATGAAGGTGGTGTCGTCGATGGCAACCCCGTCCCTCGTGGCAAATCCCAGCACCAGGAAGGCCATGGCGATGCGGTGATCCATATGGGTGGCGACCGGCCCTCCGCCGGGAACGACGAAGCCGCCCTCGACGATCAGGTCATCGCCAACCACCTCGTGGACGATGCCGCAGACCGCGAGCCCGTCGGCCACGGCGGCGAGGCGGTCGCTTTCCTTCACCCGCAGTTCGGCAAGGCCGCGCATGATCGTGCGGCCTTGGGCGAATGCTGCGGCGACGGCGAGGATGGGATATTCGTCGATCATGGACGGCGCGCGTTCCGCCGGAACCTCGACGCCATGCAGCTTGGAATGCCGCACACGCAGGTCCGCCACGGCCTCGCCGCCTTCGGTGCGCTCCGCAACGGTCTCGATCTGCGCGCCCATTTCCTTCAGCGTGGTGATGAGGCCGGTGCGCAGCGGGTTCATCATCACGTCGGTGATGATGATGTCGGAGCCGGGCACAATCACCGCCGCCACCAACGGAAAAGCGGCGGAGGAGGGGTCGGAGGGCACCACCACCGGCGCCCCGAGAAGCGAGGGGCGGCCGGCGAGCGTGATGCGGCGGCCGTGCTCTCCAAACGGCTCGACTGTCACGTCCGCGCCGAAATGCAGCAGCATGCGCTCGGTGTGGTCGCGGGTTGCCTCGCGCTCGCTGACCACGGTTTCTCCGGCTGCGGCAAGACCGGCCAGCAGCACGGCGGATTTCACCTGCGCCGAGGGGACGGGGGTCTCATATGTGAAGGCGGCAAGGTCGGCGAGGCCGCGCATGCGCAAAGGCAGTCGGCCGCCCTCAGCGGCGGAGATCAATTCGACGCCCATTGCGGCCAGCGGGTCGACCACGCGCCCCATGGGGCGTTTGCGCAGGCTGGCGTCGCCATCGAACGTGGCGGCGATGGGATTGCCGGCGACCGCACCCATCATCAGTCGCACGCCGGTGCCGGAATTGCCGAAATCCAGAGGGGCCTCAGGCGCCCGGAAGCCACCGACCCCAACGCCCGTGACGCGCCATTCGCCCTCGCCCAGCCGCTCGACCTGTGCGCCGAGCTGCGCGCACGCCTTCGCTGTGTTGAGCACGTCCTCGCCCTCCAGCAGCCCGCGCACATGGGTCTCGCCGCGTGAAAGCGCACCGAGAATCAGGGCGCGGTGGGAAACGGACTTGTCGCCGGGCACACGCACGCGGCCCGCCAGGGCGGGGGAGGGGTAGCCGCGTGCGGGCACGGGATCTCCCGTGCCGTGGGCGCTGGCAGACGATGTCGGCAGGAATGTGCTGGACATGGCAGCCTTCAAAAGGGTCGGGGCAAAGGGGTTTGCGCGCCGCCTCTATCACGAGGGCGTGCTATGCACCAAGGCGTGTCGGCGGATTGTGCCTTGACAGCGCCATAGGCATTCGTCAATGAGCACCCTCCTTTTTAAGCCCACCGAAGGGTCTTGCAGTGGCGAAGCCTGAACTCGGCACCAAGCGGATCTGTCCCGTGACGGGCCGTAAATTCTACGATCTCAACAAGGACCCGGTGGTCTCGCCCTATACGGGAGAGACCTATCCGCGTTCCTATTTCGAGCCTGCGGTTCGCAGCAGCTCGCGGGGTGAACCACGTCCGGTTCCCGTCGCTGCGGCTGCGGCCGTCGTCGACGAGGCGGATGGGGATGACGTCGCCGACGTCGAGGTCATCAGCCTCGAGGAAGCCGACGAGGAAACCACCACCACGAAGTCGGTGCCCGTCGACGACGACATCGACGTCGATGAGGACATCGTCGACGACGAAGAGGACACATTCCTCGAAGAAGACGAGGATGAAGGGGATGACGTCATCGATTTGATCGGTGATGGCATCGAGGACGACGAAGAGACTTGATGACTTCAGCGGCTTGTGCTTAAAGGCCGCTCTCGCTCGGGGGACATTCCCCCAAGCACACTGCCGCGGGACTTCCCGAAGTGCTCGAAAGAGCACTCATCCCGCGGCCCGGTGGGGCCATAGCTCAGTTGGGAGAGCGCTTGAATGGCATTCAAGAGGTCGGCGGTTCGATTCCGCCTGGCTCCACCAAAAATATTCCCTTAGCAGTTGAAGTTGCTGAACAATTCGCTGCGGTTTGGGTGCTCACCCCAACATTTACCCCAACAGCCAGCGTCGCTTGAATTTCCTGCTCCGGCTTCGGCGCGCCGGGGGAAATCTGGGTGCTGGCCTAAGGCGCCGATTGCCTCCAGTGGAATCGCAGTCGCCAAATCCTTTCAGGTCAACGCGTCGAGGCTGATTCCCTAGGTGAAATCCCCCCGACGATGCATGCTTGCAGGGCACCGCACCTCAATCCGTCCGCCGCAACGGTTAGCGGCCTCCACCAGCACTATTTGAGCACCCCTCCCGAGATGCCCGGTTTGGAGCCGGGCACGCGACCTCAATGGCAGGGAGAACGAATCACCTGTCGCTGACTCCGGCGATTGGCTGGGGTCTGTTTGGTGCTGCGGCCACGACACGAAGGTGATTCGGCCTGGGGTAGCCTGCGGCATGGTGGCCGCCGCCCCGGAGGCTACAGCAGCGCGAGTTGCTTCGGCTCCGCTCCCGGCGCTGGCCCGCGCGCCACGACCTGCAACGAACCGTCTGGCAGCGGACGCTGTAGGGCCTGGGCTTCGGACCAGGGAGCCCGCATCCAGACATCGAGTTCTTCGGCGGTAGTGAGGATTACCGGCATCGCCTTCGGGTGGATCTCGCCGACCTCAGCGTTCGGATCTGTCGTGAGGAAGGCATAGAGGTCGGATGTCACCCACCCTTCCTTCGCCTTACGCACCCCGGACCACCCGAGCATTTGGATGCCGGCGAAGAACACGAGCGGCTGCTCGGCGGCGAACCAGACATTCTGGAATTTGCCCTCCGCGTCCTTGCCGGGCTCGGCGAAGGCCGTCAGCGGGACAAGGCAGCGGTTCGCAGGTCCAAGCCATGGGCGCCAATGTGAGCTGCTGGTGTTGCGTACGTTGGTGGTCCCACCGTCTGGCTCCATCTTGAGCACTGCGTCAAAATCCACATCCTTGCCCTTGGCGCGCAGCTTGTCCGCCCGCTTCGTGGCGGCGTCCAGAATCGCCTTGCGGCTCGACGGCATCCCCCACCTCGCGAACGCCAACTCCTCCTCGCCGTCCGCGCCCTTGCGGATGATCAGCCCGGCATAGTCCGGGTACATCTGCGGCGGCCACGGCGCGCCGTTGGTCATGTCGTGGATGTAGCGTCGCAGTGCCCGCATCGCCTCGCGCGTGGTCGTCACGTCATAGAGATTGCACATGGCCGGGGCTCCGCGTCGATCAGTAGCGGCCACTCTCACCCGCCGAAGCGCCGTTGACCATACCAGATGTAGCGGCTTGTTCTCTTTTCGTTCTCATGGATTCATATGGCCGACCGAGCCAATGGAGAGTGCCATGCCGAGCGAGCCGTTGCCCGCCGAACAATCCCCCTTTGACGTCAGCGAGGCTGAGATTGATGAGGCCCTAGCCGCCTGTGATGGCGATCCGCGCGCCACGATCCGGGCGCTACTGGTGGGGCAAGCCTACCTTGAGCACGAAATGTCGCGGGTTGCCTCGCGGGGCTATCGCCGGCGAATGCCGCACGCAAAGCTCAAGGACGCGCAGGGGTGAGCGGTGCGCGAGATCAAAAAGCTTGTCGATTATCCATATGCGGTCGTGCGCGTCGCCTGCCGATTCTGCCCCCATAAAATCAAGGGCTATCGCGTCGCGCGCCTGGCGGTCCGCGCTGGAGCTGACATCGACCTGCATCTGCTTATTGACCTGCTGGAGTGCGGGCGCGGCCGGCCGCGTAAGGTCCGCAAACTGCAATCTTGGTGCGGGGTCTATTACGCCGACCTGCACTATGAGGCGGTGCCGGATGGCGCTTCGAGTGCGGTCCAGGAGCGGTTATTCGTTCGGGACGACGGCGGAGGGTGAACGGCACCTTGCAAACGAACTTGCCACTCCGGCTGCGGGAAACACCGCCCACCTTACCTAACCGGGCAGGGTTGGCGGCCATAGCCGGAGCGGCTGTTAAGGTATGCCGCAGGCCAGAATTCGAGTGGATTATCTGTGCTATATGCAGTTAACCGCCTCTTATAGACGTGTTGCGATTTCGTGCCCCGAGGTGATTCAAAATGCTCCAGACCCCACTCAGAGGCGCCCCAGGCTCTAGCTCTATAAAATATTCTCTGCCACTTATCGTTCTTACAGTAAGTTGCCTCATCTCTAACTTGCCGCAACTATGTTGAAGCCGACTTAGATCAGATGTCGCCTCCCGGATTTCATCCGCCGATATTTGTTGACGCTCTCCGTTAATGCACCAGATGAGACGATCTGTCGTGAGAGCGAGCCAATTTCTCGTATCTTGGACGCTGCCAACGACAGGCAGTTCCGATGCTTGAAGCTCAATCGCAGATAGCAACGCGTCTCGCCGTGGTGCGTCCAAATTCTCGAAGAGGCGGGTGTAGCTTCCATCGCCACCTCTCCGGCGGAAAATGGACACCCATGTGCTTTTTAGGCTTTCGCCCAGAGCAAAGGTCATGGGACTGCTCCTTGCAATAGAACCTATTTATAGCTGGTCGGCTGCAAGCGGAGACACGGAAAGGGGAGAGCAAAAGCGTCATGTTTGAGTGCCGGAGAGGTTGGCACCGCGAATTCGCCGGCCGGAGTAGCCGTGCTAGCATTTTCAAACACCCTCCGAGCTCTCATTATGCCAAAGAACGTCCGATTTACGTGCAGGATATGTAAAGCGGTGCACCGAGCTGTGCCGGCCCCCACGTCGCTGCGGGCACGCAAGGCACAAGACTGCCTTAGATGTGGCCATCTTCTCGTCGCGTGGAAAGACACCCACGGATTTTCCGAATTCAGGCTTGAGGACACGGGCCAGAGTGAAGACGCCCTAGCTGGGCGTTAGGCGGGAACTCGGAATGAACCGCGTGTCAGCCGCCACGACCCGCCAAAACGGTGCGCCCCACTTGGCCCGACAGTATGCCCGCCGAGTGCGCTCCATCCTGTAACTTACGGCATCCCCCCTCATTCGCCGGCTGGTAGGAGACGCTGCGCCGCGGCGACTAGAGCGGCAAAGAACATCACCTCTGCGTCCGGCAGGTCGAGGCCCGACGAAGCTCCTGGGTTATGGCCTTCAAGTCCGCCTAGCTGGAGCGAATGCTGGCAGTCGGACAGATCCTTCCCGAACTGGCAGAAGGCGAGAAGGCCGGCGAGGCTGGTTGGCGTGGCGCGCAGGACCGCAAGCGTTGCCATCGACTCCTCGCGGCATAGACGGGCGCTCTCATCGTCTGGCACCTCATCCATTGCTATGAAGGCTGCGTTCGCCCGTCGCCATTCTTCGATGGCGGCGAAGACCGGATCAGGTCTTTTGGAAGTGTCGATCGGAGCGACCGTCGCGAGGCGGGCGACACGGTGATGGTGTGCGGGCGGGCGCCAAGCGCTCCCCGTGTTCCAGCACATCCCAAACGGGCATTGTCTCGTCTTCGCCTGGGGCGCCGGTCAGGTCGATCAGGCGGGCTTCCTCAGCGCGATAGGCGCGGACGATATCCAGGATGGGATCTGACGCCGTAGCAGCGGTCAGCGGCATGACGGTCGCGACGTAGGCGCCGGCAACATGGCCGAGGAAGCTCCGGCGAGTGGGGCTATTTCCGGTGGTCATCGCCCACCTCGTGCGAGGCGCTCGATGTCGGCGAACACGCCAAGGGTCGCCCGCTGGCCGCTCTGCATGAGAAGGTCGCGGCGGTGGGCGATGGTGATCTTTTTCAGAACGTCAGAAAGGTTCGCGGCTGGAAGCGCGAGAATGGCGCTATCGATTTCACTGGAAGCGTCCCACGCCTCGCCATGCGCCTGCTCAAGGTCGTCAAGCCGAAGCTCGGCTTCAAGTGCGGCGACTTCCGCTTCGTACTTCTCGGCAGCAGCCAGGCGTTTCGCGGCCTCTTTCCGCTCCCAAGGAGATTTGACCTCTTGCACCGCGCGGCGCCACCGTTCAGCGGTGCCGTAATACACGGTGTATCCTGCGGGGGTCAGGCAACTCGACCACCCGTCGTTGCCCGCGTAGATGAGTGGGTGCAAATCAGTTAGGTCGGGGCGAGCGGGTTTCCGGCGCTCGAACTCATTATCGGCGGCGCTGAACTCGCGGTCTGCATCCGAGAACGCCTTCGCCAGCCGTTCGGCGGCGGGCCACAGTCGGTCAATTTCGCTCATCACCACGGCCGCGCTCGCTGGCGCCGCTGCCAAGGTGAAGGCCAACGCCCCGGCAAGGAATGAGCGGCGTGATGCAGGCAAAGCGGCAGGGTTCGCCGCACAAGGCGTCGTCATGAGGGTACTCCGAATTTTAGGGTGAGGGTGCGAAACTGGCGCCCGGAGGGGTGCTCAGTTCACGGGGTAAAAGGCAGCGATCCGCAAGCAGGGAAGGGGCTCTGGAAGCCAGACGGAATCGCTTCAGCTCGGCGCCTCACGTCGTGGCAGCGATGCCGAGAAGCCCGTGGAGCGCGCCCGCTGCTTGCTTCATTCCCTCCATCGTGGCCGGGGCGACCCGATGCCCATGCAGGCGCGTCGCGGTGTGCCTGTGGATTTCTCCTTCGAGAACTCGCAGGGCCTCTTCCAGGGCGCGGCGTCCCTTCTTGGTATTGCTCAGGCCGAGGATAACAGCCCCGAGCAGCACGTGCGTCGCCGGGGAAGTAAAGGAGGGGATGCTAACGCGGCCCCCGTTGATGACTTCCATGATTAGGTCTCCCGTTTGGTGGGTTGGAAAGGTGGGTGGTCAGGCCGGCACGCCGTCGCGGGCGGCGATTTCGCGGGCCAGAATGAATTCGATGGAGCCCAGGCGGCAGACGTCCGCCGACCGGTGCTTGGCGGCGCTCCAGCTCACAGGGCGCCCGGCATTGCGGTAGCGCGCAGCCTGAGAGCGGGCGCAGTTCCGGGCCAGGGTGAGGCGTTCAATCACCGCGTCCCGGCCAAGGCCTTCCTCGCAGCCCATGACGGCGCGGAGCGTGGCGAGCGGCGTCACCGGGGCGTTCTTGGCCTCATGCCATGCCCGACGCAGGCAGGCACCGAAAGCCGAGCGCGAGAAGCGCGCCAGGGACTGGCGGAAGAGGGACCATGCGCGGCGCATGATCTGGGATTTGTTCGGGGCGGTCCGGTCAGGCATTGCTTTATCCAAAGCATCGATAATCGACTGATCGGACGCTAATAGATGCTTAAGGATAGATCAAGCGATTTTCGACGCATCTGGCGATTGGCGATTGTCCGTGGTATCCAGCGAGGATGATGACGCCAGCTCAATGCCGCGCCGCGCGCGCACTTCTAGATTGGTCCCAGCAGCAGCTCGCCGACGCTGCGCGCGTTGGGGTGGTCACTGTTCGGCAATTTGAAGGCGGCATGTCTGAGCCGAGAAATGCCACGCTGACGGTCGTTCGCTCGGCTCTGGAGGCCGCCGGTGTCATCTTCGTTGCCGAGAACGGAGAGGGGCCGGGGGTGCGGCTCAAGAAGGTCCGGGATGAAGGCACACCGCCCGGCAAGCTGAACGCGTCAAACGACGACTGAGGGAGAGAGCCATGAATACCCCCGGCAAAACCAAGGATGGCCGTGACGGCGCAGAGGCAGACCTAATCGACATGCTTCGCCGGAATGATGCGCAGAATTTCCGGCTGTCCGTCTCGTGCAGGAGCGGCAAGTGGGTTGTCGAAGTGATCGATTTGGATAACCCCGCGCCTGAGATGACCCTTAGCGGCGAGGGGCCAACCTTCGCGGATGCGTGGCACACCCAGGCCCCAAGGTGGGCGGAGCAATGAGCAACTTCAGGAGCTTTTCCGACGACGAGCTATTCAAGATGCCGGGGGAGCTGCCTGGATCTGAGGCGTCTTATTGGCGCGACATAGAAATCCGACGCCGGCAGTTTGTAAGAGACACGGCGGTTGCAGACGCCCAGATCGAGGCGGCAAGAGCCCAGATAGAGGCAACTCAATCGGCCAAAGACACTGCGTGGTGGACTAAGGTCTCTGCAATCTGCGTAGCTGTCACCGTGGCGATTATGGCTGCCTCATTGTTCGTGCAAATGTACCTCGCTAGGCCGGCTTAGCTTGCAGCCAGCCAGCAAACGACAATTTGTCATTTGCTGACCACGAGCGCCCCACTCCAGCGCATCTTTCTCGCTGCGCTCAGAGCCCCATTATTGCGCTGTTTCGCACATCTCCGGCAAGAGCGGATGCGAGCGCGCGCCTTGGCCTTGACGCATCTCATCACTCCTCCGAATGTGAAACTGGTTGAGCGGATGAACGACACCATGGCGCAAAGAGGTTGGTGGCACGATTTATGGAAATGGCGCGATGAGCAGGTGCGCCTCGCTGTTCTAACAGAGCATATAGACGAACTTGATTATGAATATACTACCGCGCTGAAATCCATCGACAAAAATTCTGAGGAATACGAATGGAAGATGCATGAATATAGAACGAATATAGTTGATCTTGAGTCTGAAGTTGAGGACATTCGCTCGATCCAAATAATCAGAAAATGCATAAAATATAATATTCCATATCCGAGGAATATTCAGACCGATGAAGACGACAGTAGCTGGACGCAAACTGCGCTTGGAATTTGGGTATTGACGCCGGAGGCCCGGCTTTCACTCAGGCGCGAAATTGCGATCGAAAGAGATAACATCGCCAAGCCCTGGCTTAGCTGGCTTGCCTTAGCCATCGCGATAGTCAGTCTCTTTGTAAGCGCCCTAAAACGATAGCGGCGCCGATTCCTCATATTTTTTGTGATACACGCCATTCGAAGGGGGTACCATGACGGTCTACCCTTCCAATGCGCCTCAGCTCCGGGGCGTCGCCTTCGGACCGTCTTGCGCGCCGTGTTGGCGCGCAACCGAGACAGCATCGTGCCTCTCAGAGCGGGGAGAGTGCGCCGGGGTACGAATATCGGGGAGAAGCAGTGTTCCCCCATTGTTCCCGGTACATCTTCCAGTAGAATCTCGGCATCGCTTATTCCATAGACGAGGTGCGCGGATGTCTGGAGACGTGAGGGAAAACCGCCTTCGCCGGGTAGCCGACAGGCAAGGACTGCGGCTGCTGAAGTCTCGCCGCCGCGACCCCCGTGCCGTGGACTTCGGCGGCTACATGCTGGTGGATGCCATCACGAACGGCGCCGTCCTCGGTTCGGGCTCGTTTTCCTTTCAGGCGGATATCGAGGAAGTGGAAGCGTACCTCACCGGAGAGCGTGAGGAGGCCACCCATGGGGCGGGCTGATTTCGCGCTAATCGCAACACACGCGCCGGCCGTCGCCAAGGTCGGCCAAGACCTCCCCCGAGCTGCTGCGGCTTTTCAAGGTTGCCGCGCATCCAGGGCTTTACGCAAGCGACATTGAAGCGGCGGCGCAGGCAATAGCTGCCGCCGCCTAACAAGCTGCGCAAGGATAGGCCGGCCAGCCGACAAGTCGGGACGCACCCCCGATTTCCTTGCGCTTCCTTAGGTGTAGGTTCGGTGCGGGCCATGACAGATAGTAATGATGATTGGTCATATTCGGCCAAGGTTTCTGCGCATATTCAATTCGCGGTGCCGCAAGACGCCCTGGATAAGGTGCTAGAGTATTTTCGATATAAAGCCAGCGTAGATGCTTGCGACAACCGGCTGAATGAAGTTTTCAACGTTTTGCGCCTGGGAGAACTCGCGAAGCGAGATAGGGCCCGTTACTCAATGGCCCTGGCTGAAATTGCAAAATACATGAGAGAAGTTGGCTTCAGGCCGGGAAATGTTTCTGAATTCGTAGAACTCGCGCTCGCGCTGGGAGAGCTGGACGACGGAGTTGTCCGGCACTTTCTTAAGCCTAATAAGAAGACGGGGCGGCCGCCTGATGCAGGCGACATATGGGTGGCACGGGCATATGTGGCGATGACAGTTGATGTCTTGATCACCGCCGGCTCAACGCGTGCGGAAGCCTGTAGGCGCATCGCGGAGAATTTCAACTTCCTGGCAGCCGCCCTCTCCCCTTCATCCAAGGGAGAATTCGCAGCAGCGATTTCCAATTGGTATGTGGGCTTCCGGGATGACGAAGTTACTGATGACCGCGCCCAGTCGATGTTTAATTCCCGCCAGGAATTGCTCGATCTTGGCATGACGGGCGATAGCCTGATGAGCAGCGCCGTGCAATTGGCAGCGCATTCACTTTCAAGCGACACGCTCAAAACTGAAAGACAAAAGCTTAAGCGAATAAAAACCCCCCATATTAAAAATAGCACCCACAACAAGTGAACCTGTCCTCAGCTATTTTTAATACCCTATAATATTATTCGACTGAGCATCTTATCTTCTTCTCACTGACACCAGGGATACCCCGAAGTGTCGCAAAGTATGTGAGGAGCAGATGAGCGATTTTCGTTCTTCCAGCGTCGCCGACTTCAGCAAGCGCCATGGCTGGAGCGAGGTGACGACTTATCGCCTGATCAAGTCGGGTACGTTGCGCGCCTGCAAGGTCGGGCGCCGTACAATCATCACCTCTGACGACGAGCGCGCGTTTCTGGCGGCGCTTCCCACTCTCAATCAGGCGACCTCTGCCGCCGCCTAGAAACACAAACACCCGACGCTGTGGCGGCGCCGGGTGCTGATTTCGTGTGCCTGAAACCTCTCACACCCCTGCGAGAAATTTCATGTCTCATATAACCCACGCCCTCAATCCGGGCAAGAACGTCAGGGAGGCAAGTGGCCTCCCTCTGTTCGATTGGCGCCCTGCGCCAGCCGCTTCCTTCAACCCGCTGCACGTCGCCGCCCGCCGCCTCGCGGCGCGCTGCCGTGTGCCCTTTCATGTCGCCCTTGCCCACGCCGAAGCGGCCGGCCTCGGGCTTATCAAGGAGACGCACTGATGCGTGGCGCTCAGTCTCTTCTCATCCGCGCCCAGGTCGGGGGCGAAGGCGGCACGGTGATCATGGTGGCCGGGCGCGCAGCCTGGGCGCTGGATCAGCTCAACAAGGCGGGAGACCTGGGGCTGACCCCGGTTTCCAACCCTGCACCGAGGTGGAGCCATTACGTATGGCTCCTGCGCGCTGAAGGCGTCGTCATCGAGACTGTTGACGAGCCGCATTCCGGCTCCTTCGCCGGCACTCACGCGAGGTACATCCTTCGCTCTATGGTCGTGGTGCTGGAACGATCCGGGGCCACCGCTGCGCCGCCGGCCCCGCTCCCGGCGGGCGCGCCCCTCGAATACGGGAGGAGCGCGTGAGCAACGTCCTCCGCTTCCGCAAGGCGCCGCATGTCGAACTCGACGGCGGCATCATCATCAGCGACGCCGACCCGTCCAAGGTCGGCCAGCACTGGTACTTCCTCGATTATGTCGACGAGGAAGGCGGCCATCTCGGCGTGTGGGATGGCCCGTCCTACGGGGAAGCTCGCGAAGCTCTCGCCCTTTGGCGCCAAGATGGCGTCCGCGCGGTGGATCTGATCGGGGAGACGCTGTCATGACCAGCACCACCAGCACCATCCGCGAACAGGTCATGGCCCAGATCATCGACGTGATGAAGGCCGCTCAGGATCAGGGGCGCGACAAGTTCAGGGCGGCCGAGGTCGCCTTCCCGGGCACGCCCAACGGGGTGCTCTGTGAAGCACTGGCTACCCTGGGCCTTCAAGAAGATGAGGAGTGGTGGCGGCAGGTTGAGCGCACCATTGACGGCGAAATCATCCGGCAGGCTCTCCTCTCCGTAGGCGATGGAGGCAACGCCGATGGATGATGCCGCCATTACATCGACCATGGAGGGCGCCCTTCTCGGGGCGCTGCTCCTCGGGCCTGAGTTGCTGCCCCACGTCAGCGGCACGCTTCTGCCGGTTCATTTGTCCGACCAAGCCCACCAGGCGATTTACACCGCCATGCTGGATAGGTTCGGCAAGGGCCTGCCCTGCGATGCTCGAACCCTCGCGGGGGATCTGCACACCGCCTGGAACGCGCCCTTCGTGGGTGAGACGACATTCGGCCACTTCGTCGCCGGCCTCATGCGGGAGGCGGCCCCCGCGATGATGTTGAAGGGCTATGCCCAAGACCTTCGCGATAGCTGGGCGCTGCGGGCGGCGCACGAAGCGGTGGAACGCAGCAAGACGGCCAACGGAATGCCGGCGGACCGTCTGGCAACCCTGCAAAGCGAGTTGGACGAGGTACGCGCCTCGCTGGTCGATATCGGCGGTACGCGGGAGGTTGCCGGCGATACCGGCGAGGCGCTGTTGCAACGCCTGAACGACCGGCTGTCCGGTCAGGGCGCCCCGCTGGGCGCCACGACGGGTTGGACCACCCTGGACGATGTAATGGCCGGTTACCTCGCCGGTCAGCTTATCATCGTCGCGGGGCGGCCCGGCATGGGGAAGACGACGCTCGCCACCAGCTCGGCATGGCAGTGTGCGGCAGCAGGGCATGGGGTGCAGTTTTTCAGCCTAGAAATGGGACGGGAGGATCTGGGCGCCCGGCTGCTGGCGGACATCACCTTCAATCGTCAGAACGCGATCCACTATTCATCGATCAAGGCCGCCCACATCTCGGATGACCAGATGCGGCGCTTGATCGAGGCGAAGGAGTACCTGGCGCGCCTGCCCCTGGAACTGGACTACGCCGCGCGCCTCTCGGTGGGCGAAATCGGCGTGCGGATCGCGGCTGCCAAGAAGCGGATGGCGAAGCGGGGCTCAGAGCTGCGCGTGGCCTTCGTGGATTATCTGAAGATGGTTCGGGCCACCGACCGCTACAAAGGCAACCGGACCTATGAGGTTGCCGAGATAACCGCCGGCTTGCGCGAAGTGGCGAAGCGCGAGGGTGTGTGCATCGTCCTCATGTGCCAGCTCAACCGCGAAGGTGAGCGGGAGGGCAAGCGCCCGCAGCTTCACCACTTGCGGGAGAGCGGCGATATCGAGGCCGACGCGGACGTGGTGATGTTCGTCTATCGGCAGGCCTACTACGTCGCTCAGTCCCCCGAATACCAGGAGGGCAACCCGGCGACCTTGGCCGAATATCAGGGCGTGAAGAACCAGTTGGAGGTCATCACGGCCAAAAACCGGAACGGGCCGACCCTCACGAAGGATCTGTTCTGCGACATAGCAGCGAGCGCCATCCGGCCCGATGGCCCCGGCTACGGGGAGCACCGCCAATGAGCCGCTTTCCCCCAATGCGCGTCTGCACCACCAGCTTCCTGGTGGATACGGCTCACCTCTCCGCTGAACAAGCCGGCGTGTATGCGCTGCTCTTGATAGCGGCTTGGCAAAAGCCCGGCGGCCGCCTTCCCAACAATGACGCGAAGCTCGCCAAGTGGGCGCGCGTGAGCCCGAGAGCTTGGGCGAAAATGAAGCCCGTCGTCTTGGAATTCTGGACTGCGTCCGAGGGCTTCTGGCTTCCCAGCAGTGCTTCCCGAGGGGGCCAGCCATGAGAACGAGACCCTGGTACAAGCGCTATCCTTCGGATTTCCTGCATGGCACCGCTGGGCTCTCCCTTGAGGTGAAGGGCGCCTACTCGGTCGTGCTGGATCTGATCTATGACCGGCGCGGCCCGATCCCCGACGATGCTCGGTGGATTGCGGGCCACTGTGGGTGCTCCACGCGCCAGTGGAATAAGATCCGCGCAGTGCTCTTGGAGGCCGGCAAGCTGTGCAAAGCGGATGGATATTTGACCAACCAGCGCGCAGTTGAAGAGCTACAAATCGCAGAAGAAGCGGCAAAAAAACTGGCCGAAAGTGGCGCGAAAGGCGGAACTAAGTCGGCCGAAACTCGGAGAAAAATCGCCGAAAATGAAGGCGACATCAACAAAATCAATGAGATAGATGAAGCCCCGCTACAAGCGGCGCTCAAGCATACGCGCGCGGTCCAGAAATTAGATATTAGATTACCCCCTATATCCCCCGATGGGGGACTTCCGAGCCATGAGGATTTCTTCGCCTTCAAGGGGGCCTATCCGAAACGGGAGGGCGCCCAAGATTGGACGAAAGCCCGAGAGCGTTTCGCCCGGATCGTGAAAGCCGGCACCGACCCGCAAATTCTGATCGGTGCGGCCCGCGCCTACAAGGCCGAGACGGACAGGACCAACAACACCGGCACCCGGTTCGTGAAGCAGGCCGCGACCTTCCTCACCAGCGTGTGGCGGGACTATGCCGGGACGCCTGAGGCCACGGCGAAGACCTCTCGCCCAACTGGCTGGCCTAGCAACCTTCCGCCCATGGAGAACGTCAAGAACGCTTGGGCGACCGGCCATTGGCCCGGCAACTGGGGATCGGAACCCGGCAACCCGGATTGCCGCGTGCCCCCCGCCATCCTCGCCCAATGGGCAGCGGAGCGCGTCGAGACCGGGGGCGCCGCATGATTGGACGCCTTCAGGATTCAAAATCAGCGGCGCCAGCGGCCGAGGCGTCGCTTCCGTCGAGCTTGGTGCCAATTTCCGAAAACGCCCGTCCAGCGACTCCGCAGGCCAATTCAGATGCCGTCGCATTCGGCGAGCTTCTGACCGCTCCCGAGGCGGCGGCTCACATGCGCGTGCACGAGGACACCCTTGCCCGGTGGCGTCGCACGACGCGGGAGGCTGGCCGGCAGGTTGGCCCGCCTTTCGTCGTGCTGGGGCGGACGGTTCGATATCCACGGCAGAGCTTGCTGGTCTACATCGCGGAAGGATCTGCATCATGACTGACGAACTGAAGGGCAACAGCAAGGCCGCGCGCCGACGCGAGCGCCGGAGACGAGCCGCCCACCGCAATCACCAAATCGCGGATCTGGTGGCGACCGTGTGGCGCGAGGAGGCCGCCGCCAGCCGCGCGGAGCTTGAGGCCTTGCGGGTACAGAGCGCTCAGCAAACCGCCGACATCGAGTGGCTGATGATCGATCGGTGGAACATGCTCCATGCACCGGCGGGATGTATCTCGGCCCGCGATGAAGTCGCCCGCCTGTCGCTGATGCGTTGCGAGGCAGAGCCGCAAAACGAGAAAGCCGAGACGACGAGATTTCTGGGGCTGAACGTCTCCGAGTGGCTGGGAATGCCGAATGACATGCTGGCCCTCTTCGGCCTCCTCGGCACCGTCACTCGCTGGCGCCAGCAGCTAGCCGCAGCGCCGGAAACCATGCCCAGGCGAACCGATCACCGGTCAATTCACTGATCACGTTTCCGTGAAATGCAGTCTGGTGCAGTCTCATGCAGTCGCATGCAGTCTGGTGCAGTTTCGCGAAAACTCGCGATTTCCCAACGGCTTCGATAGAATCTCCCTAATCAGCAAGGGAAGATTTCGATGCTGTTTCCTGAACCCGTGGGATTTAGCGCCCCGACCGGATTTTCCGAAGCCGTCCGCGCGCTGGCCCGCCGCAATCACATGAGCCGGTCAGAATATCTCCGCCGGTCCGTCTTCGAGAAGATGGAGCGCGAAGGCTTCCGGCTTGCGGTCGTCCCGTCCTCGCACCAGTCCGGGGAGAACTCCTGATGCCCTCTTTCCCCGTCGTCCATGCCAATCAGGGCCTTGGGCAGATGCCCCAGGCGAACGCCGATTGGCAGAAAGCTGTCTCCGGCCTGTTTGATGCCTACACCGAAGGTCAGCAATACGGCCAGGTACGCAAGATCCAGGAGGGTCGTCTGGCTCTCTTGGGCCAGGGCGGGCCGATGGCTCCCGGAGGCAGGCCCGACTATCCCGCTTCGTTCTCCACGTTGCTCGGTCTTGGGGACGTGCAGGGCGCCAGGGCGGTTTCGGACTTCGCCCAGAACGAGGAAAATGCAGCGTGGCGCCGGCAGGAAGCATCGCGCGCCCAGGCGAATTCCGACAGAACTTATGACCTCGCTGCCGGCCGGGCCGGCGGAGTGGGCGGGACGAAATACAGCGTGCAGCCGGTCTACGGCCAGGATGCGGACGGAAACCCCGTCATGCTGCAGCCTGGCACCGATGGCACCGTGAAGCAGTCGCAAATGCCGCCGGGTGTTGTGCTGTCGGGGAAGCCCATCCTGGTTGATGCCGGCACCCACACCATCGTGCTCGATCCCATCACGCGGCAGCCGGTCAATGTCATCCCGAAGAACGTGGCAGGCGTTGCAGCAGCCAAGGCGGAGGGTACCGCGCAGGGTACGGCGGCGGCTTCCCTCCCTGATACCATCGCGGCCGCAGGCAACACCCTGTCGGCGATCAACGCGATCAAGACCGACCCCGCCATGTATTGGGGGACGGGCGCCACCAGCTTCATGGGCACTGTGCCCGGCACTCCCGAATACGATTTCGCCCAGCGGGTTGACCAGCTGAAGGGCCAGACCTTCCTCCAGGCCTACAACATGCTGCGAGGTGGTGGCGCCATCACCGACATTGAAGGCGAGAAGGCAACGGCCGCACTCGGCCGCCTGAACCGCGCCCAGTCCCCAAAGGCCTTCAACGAGGCGCTCGATGAACTTGCCGGGGTGGTGACAGCCGGGTTGGAGCGGGCCAAGACCAAGGCGAAGGGCCAGCCCCAGGCCAAGCAAGACCCGTACTCAACCGGGGCGAACGCCGGCACCTATGTCCCGCCAGTAGCAGGTCCCAACGGCTCGAAAAGCCCGAGCCAGTTTGCCGCCCCACCCACTGGCGCGCCGTATCCCTCTCTTGAAACCGGCGCAGCTGGGCGGGCTCCGCAACAGGGCAGCCAGGGCGCCGCTCCCCCGAGGCAGGCGCCGGACGGCAATTGGTACGTTCCGGACCCGAACCGCCCCGGCAAATTTCTGAAGGTGACGAACTGATGCCCACTTTCGAGCCCGTCGACCACGATCCGTTCGCCCAGCCCGCAGCAGCTCAGCGCGCGGCGCGGTTTGAGCCAGTCGATTATGACCCGTTCACGCAGCAGTCAGGTGGTACGGGTGCCGCTGGCCTCTTGGAGCCGGGCAATATCGACCTCGGGCGCCGGCCGGTGGTCAACAACCCGGATGACTCCTTCAGCACCGTGCGCTCGATCGGCGTCAACATCGACGGCCGGGAATACCTGATCCCGACCGTGAGCGACAACGGGCGCAACCTGTCTGACAAGGAGGCCGTCGCAACCTTCCGCATGACCGGGAAGCACCTCGGCGCATTCGACAACCCGCAGAACGCCACGGCTTACGCCCAGCGGCTTCATGAAGATCAGAGCCGCCAGTACGGCGCGCAGCAGGATATTCGCGCTCCGGGCGGCATGGACGCGGCCTTTGCCAGCCTCCCCTCGGCGGGCAGCGGTGACGTGTTCGACCGGGCCGACTTGGCAGAGGTTGGGCTTCAGCGATTGCAGCAGGAGCGCGCCAAGCAGGAAGCGGGCGCACCGAAGACCGGCGCCTTCAACAACTTCACGGCCGGCTTGAATGGCGCCATCTACTCGGTTGCGGGCATGCCGGTCGATGCCGCGACCTGGCTGCTGAACAAGGCCGGACAGCAGGCGCGGGCCGTGAGCGGCGCCCCGGTGCAGGAGATCCAGCCCGGCCCCCTCGGTAGCCAGTCCCTTGCCCGCTGGGGGGAAATGCTAGGGATCAACGACCCTGAGAAGGTTGCCCCCGCCAATCCGGGGCAGCAGGTGGCGCGCGCAGCCGGCGCGGGTGTCGGTTATGCGATTGCGCCCGAAGCGGCGCTTGCTGGCCTTGGGCGCCTCGGCGCCGTCTCGGAAGGCGCGGTGAACATCGCGGGCAAGGTGCTAGGCCGATCCACAACCGCCGGGGATCTTGCGGCCAATGCCGTTGTCGGCGGCGCCTCTGGTGCTGGTGGCGAGTTGGTAGCGGAGAGGCTCCCCGAGAAATACCGCCCCCTCGGCGAGATGGTGGGCGGCCTGCTGGCGGGTGGCATGGCTGCGGGCGCCACCGCCATTCCTGCTGCGGTAAGAGCCGGTGCCGGCGCTGCCGGAGATTATCTCGCTCCACTGACGGTGCGGGGACAAGAGCGCACGGCCGCCCAGACCCTCGACCGCCGGGCGACAAACCCCGAGGCGGTGCGTGAGGCCATTGAAACCGCCCCTCGGGAAATTGTCCCAGGCTCTAATCCCACGTCGGCGCAACTCACCGGCGACATGGGGCTATCTGCCGTTGAGCGAGGGGTGAAAACGAAAGCCCCCGACGAATTCAATCAACGCTTCGCCGACCAGAACACCGCGCGCCTGACCGCCTTGGAGGGCATCGAACCCAAGGGAGCGGCATCTGAGAACGTGGTGGCCGCGCTCCGGCAGGGCCTTGCCGACCTGGACGCGAGCACGGCAGCCGCACTCGACACCGCGACCACCAACGCCCGGAGTTCTGCCGGGGCCATCGGTGGTCGGGGTACGCCGGAGGGCTACGGCGCCACCGTCCGTCAGGGGCTCTCGGAGGCGGAGACTGCTGCTAGGGCGAAGGAAGGCGCGCTTTGGAAAGCGGTAGACCCCGATGGGACGCTTGCTTTGCCCGCCAGCGACACGAAGAAGTCCGCCTTGGAAATCGCCCGCTCCCAGCCAAAGTCGGCAAAGCCCATGGAGGGCGAAGAGCGCGCCATCTTCCTCGCGGCGGCAAGATTGCCGGACGTTGCGCCCTTCAGCGAAATGACGGCATTGCGTTCGCGGGTCTCCACGGCAATGCGCCAAGAGTTGCGGGACAACGGGCGGACGCCGGTTTATGCTCGCATGTCTCAGCTTCGGGGCAAAATCGAAGGCGACATTGAAGGCGCCGTGTCCCGGCAGGCTGAGGCACAGGAGCAGGCGGTTGCTCGGGGAGAGATGTCCGAAGAGGACACCATTGCAGCCTTCCTGAGGCGAGACATTCAAGGATGGAATGAACGGCGCGCCGCAGAAGCGAGTTTGGGGCAAAACTCTGGAGCGATTGGTGGCGGAGATGCCCCCTTCGGAGCGGGCGGAGCTTATCCAGTATCTGGAAGGCAAGTACCGGGCGGAGGGAAATTTCCAGATGCTCCGGGAGCTGAAGGCATACAAGGCTCTCGCCTTGAACCCAACTTCGACGCCGAAGCCGTCGATAGACTGAAGGCCGCCAGCGCCGCCACCAAGGAGCGCGCGCAGACCTATGGCAATGGGCCAGTCGGCCAGGTGCTCCGCAAGGAAGGCTCGGAGGGCCCCTATCGCGTACCCTTCGGCACCGTCCCCAGCAAGTTCTTCCACCCCGGCCGGACGGGCTATGAGGATGTTCAGGCCCTTCGCAAGGCTGCATCCCCCGAGGTGGTGCAGGAAGTGCGCGATTATGCGCTGTCCACCCTTCGCAGCACCGCAGAGCGCCCGGACGGCACCCTGGACCCGAAGAAGGTAGAGATTTGGAAGCGCACCCATGCTGATGCGCTCCGGGCCTTCCCCGAGATTGAGGGATTGGTGGCAAACCCCGTCCGCGCCTCCCAGGCCATGGAGGGGGTAGCGATCCAGCGGAAAGCCGCCTTGGATGCCTATCAGACCGGAGTTGTCGCCAAGCTGCTTCAGATTGAAGACCCCGCCGATGTCTCGCGCGCGGTCGGGGCGGTCTTTCACCGCCAGGACGCAACCAAGCAGATGCTGTGGCTGCGCCGCCAATTCAACGGCAACCCGGACGCCGGGGAAGGCCTGAAAAAGGCCATCACCGACTATGTCACCAACCGTTTCGTGTCGAACACCGAGGCGGCCACGTCGGGCCAAGGCGTCTTAAAGTCGGATGCCTTCCAGACCTTCATCCGCGAGAACACCGCCGCGCTCCGCGCTGCCGGCTTCAAGGACAGGGAGCTGAACGTCATGCGGGCCATCGCGGGCGACCTTCAGCGCTCCAACCGCTCGGTGACGGCAGCGAAGCTTCCAGGGCAGTCGAACACCGCACAAGACACCATCGAGGCCGCCGGTGGGACCAAATCTGCCTTGGCTCACCTAGTCGGCATCATCGCTTCCGCCGCCCCCACTGCTGGTGCGAGCGCGGTCGGCTATGGCGTCGCCGGTCCGATAGGCGGAGCAGCGGCCTTCCTCGGGGCCAGCGCCGTCAGCGCCATGCGCAAGGCCGGCCTCGCCAACGTGGACGACATCATCAAGGACGCCATCTTGAACCCCGAACGGATGCGGACCCTGTTCGAGCAGTTCCCCATGAAGCCCACCCGCCGCGACGAGATCCGCATCATGCAGCGTTACCGGAAGGCTCTGCCGGCCGCCCTGGGCTTTGATGACCAGGAGGCGCGATGATGGGTGTGCTTCGCAATTCCCGGCATGAAGCCTTTGCTCGCGAGTTGTCCAAGGGCAGCAGCGCCAGCGAGGCATATCGCAATGCCGGCTATCGCCCGAACCGGGGTGCTGCATCCCGCCTGCAACATGACAGCAGCATTCTGCAGCGTGTCGCGGAAATGCACGCCCTGGACGCCGAGATGGTCAAGGAAGCCACCGAGAGAGCAACGCAGGCGCTCGCCATCGATAGGGAGTGGGTGCTCGGCAAGCTGATGGAGAACGTAGAGCGCTCGATGCAGGCCCGCCCTGTCCGCGACGGCGACGGGAATGCGAGCGGGGAATACCGCTATGACGGCTCTGTTGCGAACCGCGCCCTTGAGCTGCTCGGCAAAGAGCTGGGTATGTTCGTTGACCGCAGCGAGAACGTGAACACCAACTTCACCGTCAGCGACCAGCCCATGTCGGAAGAAGAATGGGCCGCCACACACTGCACCGAGCACTGAGGAGCGGCGAGTATGGGCGTTCTTTCAAACCCGCGATGGGAGGTCGTCGCACAAGAGCTGGTGAAGGGCAGGACCGCGACCTGTGCGATACGGGAAGCGGGCTATTCAGACCCTCGCAATTCGACGCGCATTACCAAGCATCCAAAGGTGGTCGCCAGGGTGAGCGAGTTGTTCGCGGACATGTATGACGAAAAATGACGAAAAATGAGAACAATTGGCAACATCTTGAGCCGCATCGGCGCCGCGCGGCGATGCCCAGCCCCATGGGCCGCAACGCCCTACTTGCTGACTATTGAGTGCCTAAGTAGGTGACAGCGAAGGTGGACGGGAGGGTATAATATTGCTACTTCGTCCGAGCACGCGGGTTAAGCTCTCGACGAGCGTCGGCCTTGGCCTTTCTCTGAATCTCACGAGATTTTGGTTTGGGGCTAGCAGTGAATTTCGTCGACACAGATTTATCTATGGTCTGAGCCTCGGTTGGTCCGCCGCTATGCTGTTCAACGCGGTCGCCTTTTTTGGCCTCTTTCGACGCCACAGCCTCGGCAGTGCGATTTCCAAGCTCGCCGAGTATCTTTTCTAGAAGATGTGTTTGACGTGCTTCGATAGATTGCATCGCTGCGTAGTGGGTGTCGTCACTGTCCTTTAGATATGATGCCGCATCTAAGCTAAGCGATAGAAGCCCAATGGCCCCGCCAAACCCTATCGCTACAGCTGCCTTCCTCAACCAAGCGCCAATGGAAGAGTTTATAGACGTAACGTCTTCAATTAAATTGAATGGTATTTTACTAAATGATGATTTAATTTCTATCTGCAATATATAAATCAGATCATGAGTCAGATCTGGAGCAGATATTATCTTCGCTAATTCATTGCTTAAATCAAAAAAACCTTCAGCTAATTTCGCGGACGGATATCCGCATTGGGGGCACTCTTCGTTGTTATTCCAAAGAGTCCAGTACATACCGCCGAATACATAATTCTTTGATGCAGATACTGTTTGGCAGTTCGGGCACATAAGCGGGAGCGGCGCTCCCTTTGGTCGGCTCCAGCCGGAAGTGCGCACATCTTCGCGTCTAAGCTTAGGGTCGTTTCTAATGCGGGTTCCGCGCACCCGACCCGATGAAGTGCCATCTGTTAGCCAAGGGATTCGAACATTATTGAATGAAAGCCCTTCGACATTGACATCCGAGTTTACAACTTCCACCCCGACGTCAGAATTTGAAATGGACACTCCGCGTATGGTCACGTTCCTGCTGTTGGATATTTTTATGCCAGCCACTGACCCCATCCCTTTCCGCCAGCTTTAGATTTAAGCGGGGTTTCGAGATCAACGCTACCTCATAGCTCGCCGCCTCCCAGCATCCGCGTCACAGCAACTCGCTCGGCCTTGATTTGACCCCTGGCGCAGAGCCGCGCGCCACAAGCCGAAGCGAGCCGTCGCCCCTACGTCTCGCTGGCATTCGCAACCGAACTTAACGGCTCAACATGCACCTGGGGGCCAGACGCGTACAGGACCTCGAAAATCTCTTGGATATGGGCATCTGTTAGATGGATGGAATCGTACCATTCGGTGGCGCTTCCAAATTTCTGAGGGCGGCCAGGAATGACATCTGGCCAAGCAGTTCGAAGTTTTTTACCGTATTCCTGACTATTATGCTTAAGTGAATTTGCCAAATATTGGATATTACACAATTTAATATGAATCGGATGGCCGCATTTAATGCAGAGTTCAGCCAATTTATTATGGTGAGATTTGTGCGCTTCGGTCCATCTGATAGCGCTTCGCTCCCAGAAGTGGTAGATTGCAATTGCATAAGCCTTCCGGAGTGACATTAATGCGGCCTCCGTTTGTTCGATCTCCATCTCGTTGAACTGAGACTGGCACCAAAGAATTTCCCCGCCTTCCTCCTCGCCTATCCATGCTGATGGATCTTCCCGAACAGCGTCCTCATAAGCTTGGGCCGAGTGGCGGGCGACGATTAGAGCGTTCCGGAGTGCGTCGGAGCTGACTTTGTAGCTGGATTGCAGCGTTCTGAGCCCGCTCTGAAAGCTATGAGCATGGGCATTGAAGAAAAGCTTAGCCATGTAGCCGAGCACCGGGTTAAAATCCAAAACAGCAACATCCTTAAGGTGCTTATCGAGCACTTTGAAGGAAAGCGCAGCACCGTCGCGTCAGTGACGACCCTGTTTTGCGCGAGGGCATGGTCATGGTGACCATGCCCTAGCCGCCGCGAACGCATAACGATAGCGGTCAGCGTTTGATACCTCGCGGATATAGCCGTTGACTTGGAAGTACGCACCAGCGCGCCGCCGTGGCTCGCTGGTTTGGATTCGCGTCAGGAAGCGTGAGCGATTGTCTCATGGTAGGCGTCGCGTGCCGCCCCATTGATCCCGGCCGCAAGTGCCACAATCAGTGAGCCCGTTGTGCCCGGACGCGCTTGGGGTCAGACGATATGGACCTCAACCCTAGGAACCAGCAGTTGAGGCAGTTGGCGGTGTAACTCGTGGGCTCGTCTAATCTGCAATACGAGTGAGTACAGCATCAAACGTGACACCGGGAGCGATTGCGGCTGTTCCCTTTGTGGTCAGCACTCCGGGTAGAATTGTGCCGGTTAACTCAATGCTTGCACTGTCGACGCCAAAGACCGAGCCCAACCCAGGCGTCGGCGTGTGCCTTGCTGTCAGAACGGTTGCGCCAAAGCTATCTCCGCTGACCTCGTACGTTCCGGTGTAGTAAAGACCTGCATCGCCGCCCCTAACGCGGCCATCCAGAAGATGCACAACCCCTGATCCGTATCCGAGCGGGGTTTTGAAATGGACCTTGTAGAGACCGTCGATCATGGAGCGTTTCCTCTATACCCATCTGCGCGGGATTCGATACGTGCAGAATGGCAAAGGCACAGCTTGGAGTCGAGAGCTCTTTATCTTCCGCGAGGGTCAGATGATTGAGCGCGGGCTCACCCGCTTGCAGAGGCGATATACCGTCTGCCTATAGGTCCACCTTAGCCATCGCTACAGCCAGGAGCGCCGCCCCCATTGCCGCAAACCACAGCGCTCCTAAGCCGAGATAGGGATAGACGAGCGCCCCCATAATTGCACCGGACACAAGGCCAAGCCAGAGGACGAGGTACGCGACCCACGCAAAACGCGGCCCACCCATTGATGCCGAGGCTATGCGCTGCCCCAGCTTTACAAGCGTTCCGGTCATGTAAGTGAGCCCAATGCTTACCTCCCCATCACGTTCGAAAACTGTGTTCTCGACCCCCATAGCGAAAGCCATCAACGCGACCGATGGTGCGAGTAGTCCAAGTGCATGGCACATCGCGGCAGCGGCCAACAGCGCGGCAACGAATGCGAGAAGCGCAACATGTCGCCTGCGGCGGATGAAGCGCCCAAGCACAGTGCCAACCACGACGCCCATGACGAAGGTGGCGATCAGGCCCGCTGCGATGGCCCAATGAGCGGATTCACGCGCCCCCTCTATGCCCACGCCCAGGCGGGTAGAATTCCCACTCATGAAGGAGACGAAGAACCCGCCGAGCGCGATAAACCCTAAGGCGTCCACATATCCCGCGAGCGCAGAAAGACAGGCTGCCAACGTCCGCGTTTTGATGTCGTATCTAAGCATGCCGCCGCATAAGCACGATGCCACCGCGCGACACAGGCACCCAAATTGCCGCAGGCTTTGTTTCCGCAGACCGGAGAAGAGGCCTATTGTCAGATAAGTTGCCGAGCAACTGAACTGTCTACAGTGATGCTGTCGATATGCCCGACATGCTGCGGGCGATGGCCTCATCGACAGGCCCGAAGGCTAGGTTGTGAACCCATGAATGTTGCCAGCATTTGAAGCTAGTTGCATCGTGTGTTGGGAGATGCGCGATGCGTACGGATACAATTGAGGCGGTTGGGATCGACGAGAGAGGATCACTGTGGGTGAAGCCGGCGACGGCGGCCTTTGCCCATATCTACCGCGAGGCGATGGAGGTTCATTGGGACGCTGAGCGCGGTTGCCTTTATAGTCCAAAGCCGCGCGAATGGTCCTATGTTGACTGGTTCAGGCAGATCATTCGTGCTGTACACTATCAGGGCTTCGAGCTGGCTCTTAAGCAATCTACATTGTGGTCGGGCATCACTCCAGAATTGCAGCAGGCTATAAAGGATAGTGCAAAACTTCCACCCTGCGCCGAAATCTGATTCAGATTTCCCACTATCCTTCAGGATGATCCGGGGTATCGCGCATGATGAACTGCGCGCACTCGCGAACGGAAGGCGAAGAATCCTCCAGGAGCTGTTGCGCGTAGCTAAGCCCTTGCTTTGTACCGCGCAAGTGCTGCACGACGCCCGTAATTGCAACACGGCGCACTATCGCTGACCGATCACTAATGCCGCGTTCGATTATTTTATGGCGGTCCATGGGAGCAGCCAGGTCACGCCGATCATACACGACCTTGCGGACACGGAGGCCCATCGACTTGTCGATCCACTCCCATCCATATCGTGATGGCCACTCCGCAACACCATCGATGAGTATCCTGAGAGCTGTGGCGCGAACAACCGGCTGAACTGCACTGAATGCGATGCGCGACAAATGCAGATCGAGTGCTGGGATTCGAAGCGCGGCCCGTAGCAGGGTTGGAAGGGGGCCTGTTGTGCTCTGGACTATCAAGTCCGCTAAGCATGCAGCAACGTCGGGTCGTGCAAACGCCTCGTCTAGAACTCTGTCTTCGACGCTCCACCTTTCCCAGGCAAGTCGGCGAATGAGAAGCACGGCGGCGCAACGGGCCACTACTTCCGGGTCCGATTTCGGGAAACAGCGCCCTGCGCAGTCCACAGCTGCCTGTCGGACCTCAGGCACCCAATCATTCAGCCGCCACGCAACAACTGCAAAGAAAAATGGAGACGAAATCCCACCCACAAGCGCTCTCAGGGCAGCCTCCCGTAAGTGGCCGTTGCGATGAAACAGAAAAAGATAAGCGAGATTAGCTTCGCGAACCAACTGGTGCCGAGCATTTCGGCGCCCCCTAAGCCAGCTGATAACTCCTATCTTGGGTGCTTGCTGATAGAGACGTGCATAGAAGGCGATTGCTCTGTCAGCCTGCTCAATGTTTTCGAGCGGCAATTCGCCTATAAGCTCCAGCGCACGTGCCAGCTCACTTCCTGGTGCCCTCCCAACTTCCAACCGGGAGCCAATCAACGAAAGAGAGGAACTGAGTTCGGGAGCGACCTTTGGAGGGTTGAGCAATGGGGCTGCCACCCATTTCCCCATCATCCGGATGTAGAGGAAGAGGGCCAGTAAACGAGCGGCGTCAACTAGCCTCCACATCTGGCCCCCTCAGTCGTCGTTTGACGCGTTCAGCTTGCCGGGTGGCGTGCCTTCATCCCGCACCTTCTTGAGCCGCACCCCCGGCCCCTCCCCGTTCTCGGCAACGAAGATGACACCCGCTGCTTCAGGGCGGCGCGGATGGCGTCCGCCATACCCGCCCCCCACGTCACCCCGCGCGAATAGGGACGATGTTATCGGCCGCGCCCGTGCTTGTGACGAAATCCTCCCACGCCTGCATCAGCTTCCGCCGCTTCTCCAGCGCGTCGCCCCGCCTGTATGCGCGTTCGACCTCATCACCCACGATATGGGCAAGGGCGGCTTCGGCGACCTCACGGGGGAAGCTCGTGCATTCGCCCGCCCAATCGCGGAAGGATGAGCGAAACCCATGGACCGTTATGGTAGTGCGCTCCATGCGGTTCTTCATCAATGCCAGCATCGCCATGTTCGAGAACGGCTTGCCCTTCCTGGGGCCAGGGAACAGAAAATCGCCTTCAGTGCGCAGCGGCTTCACTGTCTCGACTATTTCAAGGGCGCGAGACCCCAGGGGCACGCGGTGTTCTTTGCCTGCCTTCATCCGCGAGGCCGGGACCGTCCACACCTTGGCCTTCAGATCCAGCTCCGACCACCTTGCGCCTATCACCTCGCCCGTGCGGCTGGCGCATAAAATGGTGAATTCGAGCATGAGCGCCGCAATAGCTTCCCGCGTGCGCAACTCCGCTACGAAGGCCGGCACCTCGGCATAGGGCAAGGCAGGATGGTGGCCACGCTGGAGCTTTTGGCGGCGGGGGAGCAGATTGTCCAAGTGACCGCGCCAGCGGGCCGGGTTTTCCCCCGAGCGCAGGCCCTTGGCCTTAGCCGCGTCCAACACCCGCTCTATTCGGCCGCGAAGGCGAGAGGCCGTTTCCTGCTTCGACTGCCAGAGAGGTTGCAGCACCTCCAGCACCTGCTCCGTGCTGATTTCGTCAACGGGGCGGTCGCGAAGCTTCGCGGCATAGACCTCCAGTGTATGCTTCCATTGCCAGCGGTGCTTCTCATTGCGGAAGCCGGATTTGATGTCTTCCACGAGTTGATCGGAGAAGGCTCCGAACGTCATCCGCGCGGCGTCCTCGGCGGCAGCGTGCTTGCGCACCTCAATGGGGTTCTTCCCGGTGTCGATGAGACGGCGTGCTGCTGCTGCCTTCTCGCGCGCATCCGCCAGCGATACCGACGTCACGCCTCCGAAGCCCATTTCCTTCAACTTGCCTTGCCACCGGAACAAGAATGCCCAGCGCTTGGCGCCGGTCGCATCAATGACGAGGTAGAGGCCGCCACCGTCCGAGTGCCGTCCCGGCTTCGCAAGAGAGGCGACGGTCCGCGCCGTCAGCTTGTTGACTTGCCTCGCCATCCCGACACCCCAACATTCACCCCAACAAAATACTGCGCTCTACGGACACGTCAAGAAATGTCGGGACAGAGAAGGGGGCAGAAATTAAGCGCTGTCAGCGGATGCGTGGGTGGTCCGGAAATCCCGAGATAGCTAAGTTAGGTGGAGCCTGGCTCCACCACTTCACTCTCTGAAAATGACCAGATGGTGCGGGCGTCCCTGAAATCCCCAGGGTTTGCCGGGTATTTTCCCGCCATTTCCGCTGCGTTTGCATGACAATCTCGCGCGGGTTCGCCTCCTCACAGCCTCTTTCGTCCACACGATTCGCTCTTGCGCCATGGGTGGAATAGGCTGCGCCGTCCCTCGGGGGTGGGCCCAGCATGAATTTCCGCTTCATGCGTTTCGAGCGTGCGACCGAAGGTCGTTTGCGCCGCAAATGGCTTGTGGGCTTTGTGGCGCTGTGCGTGGCGCTGCCTCTTCTGATGTTCGCCGGGGTGGCTTGGTATGACCGGGCCGTGGAAATGCGGGACGCCAGGCAGAAGGCGCTGGCCACCTCCTACATGCTGGCGGAGCACGTTGATTCGGTGTTCCGTGCAATTGATGTGGCGCTGCTCCAGGTGGATTTGGCGATCGCCAACCGTCCACTGGCGGAATTGCGTACGGACGGCGAAGTGCACAAAACACTGCTGGAAGTGCAGCGGCGGCTACCCTCTCTCGAATCGGTTTTCCTTGTGGACGAGGCAGGAAGCCTCGCGGCGAGCAGCCGTGCGTTCCCGATGCCGCCCTATGAGGTGCAGAATCGGGAGTATTTTCTGGCGGGAAAGGCGGGACACGACGGCCTATTCTTCTCTCAGCCGTTCCGAGGCCAGTTCTCCCGCTCGGTTTCTTTCACCGCCAGCCGGCGCGTGATTCGCGATGATGTGTTTCGGGGCGTCGCCGCTGTGACCATCTTCCCGGAATATTTTCATTCGCTCTATCGCGGCGCCTTTCCGCCGGACAGCAACGCCGTTGCAGCCCTGATGCGAAAGGACGGATCGCTGATTTTCCGGTCCCCTAGCCCCCGCAATGCCAGCGAGCGCATGCAAGCGCCACCGGAACTGGTGGCGCGGGCGGCCGCGCAGAGTTCCGGCCTGATATCAGGCGCAGGCGGGCTCGACGGCAAATCTGGCATCACCGCATTCCGCACCCTGCCCAATTCTCCGCTCACCCTGATCTACGCGGTGGGCGAGGCGGAGGCACTGACCCCCTGGTACGGCCGCCTGGCGAGCTACGGCATTGCCGCCGCTGGTGTCAGCGGCATTCTCGCAGCGGCCGGAGCGCTGGTTCTGCGCGGACTATTGCGTTGGCAACCCTCAGGCGCGGACACGGTGCCACGCACGCGCGGCCGGGAGCCGGTCGACGTGATCGCGGGCGAGCCGGCCAGCCGGGTCGAGCGCGGTGCGGACACACTGCTGGGCGTGGTGCTGACGCTGCTGGCGCTTGTGCGCCAGCAATTGCCGCAGGCGGCACCGGCAGGTGAGCGCAACGAATCGTTCAACGTCGACCTGAAGGAGGCGGTCGAGGGCGCGGCGCATGGCGTCTCCACGGTGCAGCGCCTCCTGGCGGGTGTGCGGGCGCGCGGCTCGGAGGCGCGCATCGTCAATGTGAGCACCTCGCTCATTGCCGCCCACAAACTGCTCATGGGATCGATCTGGCCACCCCTCGAACTTCCCGACATGCAAGAGCAGTCCATCGATGTGTTCGTCGACCCCGCCCGATTCGATCTGGCGCTGGTGGATCTGGTGCTCGGCCTCAAGGAGGTTGCACCCGCCGGCGCGCGCCTGACCGTCGAGGCCAGCCGGCGGATGGTGCGCAACGTGGAGGTGGAGGGGCTGACCCCAGGCGACTATGTGGCCATCGCGTTTGCCCTGGATAGTCCCGAGGGCACCGCGCGCGAGGCGAGCGTGAGGGGCGAAACCCGGCTGCGTCTGGTCGCCCGCTTCGCGGCGCAGAGCGACGGGGGTCTTGTGTTCGACGAGGGCGCCGGCGCGCCCGTCCAGGCCACCCTCTGGCTGCCGGCGGCGCTGATCCGGCGCGAGTCCCGGAAGGCTTGAGGCAAGAAAATCTAAGGCGAGAAGGGTTGAGGCAAGACAACCGATGTCGGTGTCCTCGCGGTAGGATGCTGGCGCATCACGCGGAATTCTGCTGAAACCGCTTTAGCGTCCTCTCCGCCGGAGTCCTTCATGCCCAAGCGCGCGATCCCCGTCGCACTTCTCGGCCTGCTGCTGCTGGCGCCCACCGGCGCAGCGGCGGCGAAGGCGGCGCCCGTTTGCGTGCGCAGCTCACACTTCCAGGTGGTCCACGCGGCGCGCGAAAACGCGGTCGGCAGCGATATCCTGGTCCAGCGCCTGACCCCTGGACAATCCCGAGCCTGCAAATTCCAGCGCCGCACCGGCGATTACAGCGTCGGCGGCCCGAACGATGCCAATTACGTCCTCGGCCTCACCGGCGGCGTGCTTGTGCTGGACCAGGGGACCGGCCCCAACCGCACGCTGTCGCTGTTCGATCTCGAGGCGCGCCGGGTCTTGATCGACCGCCGATATGACGACGAGGCGCCGGTCAAGATCGAGCCCGCGCAGGTGGTGTTCTCGGCAATCATCGGGCCGGGCAAGCCCGAGCTTTGTCCCCAATATAAGGAATTGACCGCCAACGGCCTCAGCACCGCTCTGGTGCAGGACATGACCATAGCGCTTCCCTCACGCGAGGTGCGTATGTCCGGCACGGTCAGGTGCATCGGCCAGCAGTGAGCGCGATCAGCGTTCGGTGAAGAAGGTCATCAGCACCTTCCCGCTTTCGCCGGTCAGGCACAGGAAGCGGTGCACCTTGTCGGTCTGGTCGCGCTGTATGTAAGCCTCGCCCATGATGACGGTGTGGATCTTGGTGTCGCCAACCGAGACGTCCGCCTTCGCCACCGTCACGCCATCCATGTCGACGAACAGATCCTCGATCGAGGGAGAGCGTTGCCTCAGGATCGAGAGCGCGCGCTCCTTGCAAGCGAGCACCAGGGCCGTCTCGGCTCCACCTTCCGCTTCCGCCGCCGCTTCAGCTTTGGCCGCGGCCTTCGCTGCGGCCTTAGGTGCCGGGGGCGGAACGGGAAGCGGCGCGGGGTTGGGCACAGCCGGCACCGCCGGAGCCTGGGTAGGAGTCGGGGCCTGGGCCCATGCCCCCGTCGCACCGGTGCAGATCAGGAGTGCGACGAGAGGGGCGGCTCTCATAAGGGCGGCTTGGCGGATCATTTGGGCCTCATTGCCAGGTTCGAGGTAGCAACGCCCGGATTCGCCATTTTGTGCCGCCGCCTGCCGCGCTTTCGCTATTCAGCCGCGTCGTCGTCCGACGGGGCGATCAGCTTGTCGAGGGCCGCCATCAGTTCATCGCCGATCTGCTCCACCGTTTCGCTACTCAGCGCCGGGTTGCACGGCAGGACGAACCGCTGCTCGCCCTCATCGGTGGTGAGATCCAGGATCAGCGCGCTGCCCAGTTCGTCGGGATGGACGAAGTTGACCCGAAGGCCGGTGAGGATCGAGGCGGGAATCTCGGCCATGAGTATCTCCGGTATCTGACGTAAGCCTTTCTCGAGGCTTGGGCTGTGTGCCCTGCGATAACGCGCGTGTCGAGCACGCGTCGTGCATCCTCTTTTCGAGCCTCTGCATTTGCGGGGCGCAAAAATGCCCTTGCGTAAGATGTTCTGTTCCCAGTTGGAAAAAAACATTTTGCGTTTTTCAATAAAATGATCGATTTTCCTAAATATAGATGGCGTATATATCGAATGATGCTGCAATAAATTGCCTTACCTAGCGGTATTTACTGACTTTAGGTAATGTAATTGGGTGGATAATCCGCTTGATTTTGAAGTAAGCTTCCCATGCGTGAGGTGTTGTTAGCGTAGGGGAAGGTCTGACGCGGATCGGGGGCGGCTTTATTCCCGTCGTCGCGCCTGTGCAGAAACCGAACAGCCGGCGCAGACCGGTGCGTGAGAGAGGAAGCCTGAGTGATGTCGGTTCCCAATACGGGCAATAAATCCGCCCGCTTGCCCGGCGCGGGTTCGCGCGGCGGCGAGGGGTGGCGGGACGTGTTCGCCCGCCATTTTCTGTCCAGGCGCGATATCTACGGCGGCCTTCTCATGGTCGGCGTCGGGGTTGGGGCCATCCTTGAAGGCCTGCGCCACCATATCGGCAGCCTCACCCATATGGGCGCCGGCTATTTCCCCGTCATCCTCGGCGTGATCCTCGCGGCGCTCGGCGCCGCGATCGCCGTGTCGGGCGCACTCAACGGCTCCGGCGAGGTCGAGGTGGAGCCGGGCGAGACCTTCCATCTTCCCGATGTGCGCGGCTGCCTCTGCATCATCTCCGGCATCATCTCCTTCATTGTGCTTGCCGAATATGCCGGCTTCGGGCCAGCGACCTTCGCGCTGGTGTTCATTTCGGCCATGGGCGACCGCACGATGTCATGGAAGGGCGCTTTGGCGCTCGCCTGCGTGATGACGAGCGTATTGGCGGGGCTGTTTTGGTACGCCTTGCAGATTCCATTCCAGCTTGTGATCTGGTGAGGCGCCATGTTTACTGCACTTAACGATCTATGGGGCGGCTTCGGCGTCGCGCTCCAGCCGGAAAATCTTCTCTGGTGCTTTGTCGGCGTGCTGTTCGGCAACCTTGTCGGTGTGCTACCCGGCATGGGCGTCATGGCCGCTATCTCGGTGCTGCTGCCGCTGACGTTCGCCATGAAGCCGGTGGCCGCCATCCTAATGCTGGCCGGCATCTATTATGGCGCGCAGTACGGCGGGGCGATCTGCTCCATCCTGCTCAACCTGCCGTGCCATCCCCCGCACGCTGTGACTTGCCTGGACGGCTTTCCCCTGACCCAACAGGGCAAGGGCGGCGTGGCGCTGGGCATCACCATGATCTCCTCCTTCGTGGGGGCATCGTTCGGCATCATCGAGATGATCTTCTTCGCGCCTGTCCTGGTGGGGGTCGCGCTGAAGTTCGGGCCGGCGGAGATCTGTTCGCTGATGTTCCTCGGCTTGCTGGCCGGCTCCACGCTGGCGAAGAGTTCGCCGCTCAAGGGCGTGGCGATGACCGTGCTCGGCCTGCTCCTCGGCCTGTGCGGCACCGACGTGAACAGCGGCGAGCCGCGCTTCAATTTCGGCTCGCCGCAATTGCTGGACGGCATCGAGATCGTCGCCCTGGCGCTCGGCATCTTCGGCATCGCCGAATTCCTCAAGAGCGTGAACCGGGTCGCCAAGATTTCCACCCAGCATAAGACGGTGCGCATCTCGGACATGCGTCCGAGCAAGGCGGAACTGAAGCTGGCCTTCCCGGCGATGATCCGCGGCACGCTCATCGGCAGCCTGTGCGCCCTTATTCCAGGCACCGGGCCGACCATCGCCTCCTTCGTGGCCTATGCCACGGAGAAGAAGATCTCCAAGACGCCGGAGCGTTTCGGGCGCGGTGCCATCGAGGGCGTGGCCTGCCCGGAGGCAGCGACCCACTCGGCGGTGCAGGGCGACTTCATCCCCACCATGAGCCTGGGCATTCCCGGCGACAGCGTCATGGCGCTGATCCTCGGCGCCCTGATCATTCAGGGCATCACGCCGGGTCCACAGCTCATCACCGAGCATCCCGACATCTTCTGGGGACTGGTGGCGAGCTTCTGGATCGGCAACATTCTGCTGGTGATCCTGAACGTGCCGATGATCGGCATCTGGGTGAAGCTGCTTTCGATCCCCTATCGCTATCTTTATCCCAGCGCGCTGTTCTTCATCTGCATCGGTGTCTACAGCGCCAACAACGATCTGTTCGCGGTGGGCGAGACCTTGGTGATCGGTCTCGGCGGCTACCTGCTGCTGCAACTCGGCTTCCACCCCGCCCCGATCATGCTTGGGTTCGTTCTGGGGCCGAGGTTCGAGGAGAACTTCCGCCGCGCCATGCTGATTTCGCGCGGCGATCTCATGACGTTTGTCGAGCGTCCCATCAGCGCCGTGTTCCTGTTCCTGGCGCTGGTTCTGGTCATCGCTCAGATCGCCTTCCGCCTGCGCAAACTGAAGCGCGCGGGCTGGATCCCGCGCGGCGCCCAGCCGGCGAGCGAGGTGGAATAGCGTTCCACCCCAGCGATGACAGGGCCACAAGGCCGCCTCCCTCACAGGTGGCGGCCTTTTCTCTTTGGCACTTGCGCGTGGGGGGGGGCGGGAGGCGCGAAATGGCCGGTCCCCGCAAGCATGCGAGGAGGCACCGCGCACGCAAAGGTGCCCGCTGGCGAGAGAAGCGCGCCGCCTGCTGCTGATTGAGGGAAACAAGAGGGCGCCGAGAGCGATGATAGGCGCCGTGGCGGCTCGTCTACGGAGCATCACCGTCTGTTCGTCCAGCGCGCTGCGGTTTGTGCGCGCGGGGACAAAATTGATTCTGGACGCCTTGGAGGCGCGTTATGCGCCTGCTTGCCCCAGCGCGCGCTTAGTGAAACGTCCGGTTCGCGACTTCCTCTGCGCGCTGCGGCTTCTCCACAAACACGCGATGCACGAAAGAAACGGTGCCCAGACAGACAACAGACATGACGAGAAGGGCCATGGACATGGGGAGGATCGCTATGAAATCGCTTTGCATTCTGAAATATCTCACCGTCTTGAGGCGGCATTGAGGGGCGTGGGCATTACCACCCCCGACCAAGCTCAGCAACACCGCGACCCGACCGAAGTATGAAAGCGCCGTCCTTGTTCCGTCTCAGCCGCGCGTGACCCATCGGCAGAGGATCTTCCATCGGCGAGGCCGAGCGAGCGGACGATGCACGCATCCAGCTTAACGAAATCACAACTTGAAATTCACGGGAATTGCTGGTGCTGCGAGAGAGGATTGAACTCTCGACCTCTCCATTACCAATGGAGTGCTCTACCACTGAGCTACCGCAGCGTCCGGGTCCGGGCTGATGCCGGGCTCGGAAAATCTTGCCAGCTTGATGCCGGCGAGAGCGTCGGCGGCGGGTGAACCACCGCGAGCGGGCCGTTCCTGCCACATGCCGGCAGGGGGCGCAACCCCATCGGCCGAAACCCCCGCTCCGGGGAGGCGATATGCACCTTTATGATGCGGGGATGGTGCATTGCGCTCGTTTTTTGCGCCTGCACAAGACTTGAGCGGCGGCCGGTACGGGGTTAGCCTTCGGTCAAGATCAAGCAGAACAGACAGTGGGGGCTTATGGCCAAAGCGCGGACGCAGAACATCGGCGCCGTTCGGCGCACGTTTTCTCCCTGGACCGACCCGACCGCGACGCCCCTGATCCGGTTCGAGAATGTGGTGAAGCGTTTCGGCGATTTCACCGCCGTGAACAATGTGAGCCTCGACATTTTCGAGCGGGAGTTCTTCGCGCTGCTCGGCCCTTCGGGCTGCGGCAAGACCACGCTGATGCGCATGCTTGCGGGGTTCGAGGAGCCAACCGACGGCCGCATCACCCTGGCCGGGGAAGATCTGGTCGGCGTGCCGCCGTATCGGCGGCCGGTCAACATGATGTTCCAGTCCTATGCGCTGTTCCCGCACATGAGCGTGGCGGAGAACATCGCGTTCGGCCCCAAGCAGGCCGGCATGTCCAAGGTGGAGATTAACGCTCGCGTCGAGGAGATGCTTTCCCTGGTGAAGCTGGAGAGTTTTGCCAAGCGCAAGCCACACCAACTCTCCGGCGGCCAGCGCCAGCGCGTCGCCCTGGCGCGCTCGGTCGCCACCCGGCCCAAGGTGCTGCTGCTGGACGAGCCGCTGGGCGCGCTCGACAAGAAGCTGCGGGAAGAGACGCAGTTCGAGTTGATGGACCTGCAGATGGAACTGGGGATGACCTTCCTGATCGTGACCCACGACCAGGAAGAAGCCATGACGGTGGCCGACCGCATCGCCGTCATGAACCACGGCGTGCTGGTGCAAGTGGCCCCGCCCGCCACCATTTATGAGCAGCCGGCGACCAAATATATCGCCGACTTCATCGGCGACGTGAACATCATGGTGTGCAAGGTCGAGGGCTGCTTCGCCAATGATCTGCGCCTCACCACGCCGATCACGCCGCACCCGATCCAGATCGCGCAGCCCTCGGATGCGAAGGTGGGCGATTCGGTCTGGCTCGCCATCAGGCCGGAAAAATTACGCATCTCGCTCGATCCCCCGGATGCGGCGGCAGGCAATTGTTTCGAGGGCCAGATCTGGGACATAGCCTATCTCGGCGACCTCTCCGTGTACCATGTGGAATTGCCGTGCGGCACCCGCATCAAGGTCTCGCAACCGAACCTCTCCCGCATGGTCGAGCGGCCCATCACCTGGGAAGATAAGGTCTTTGTGACCTTCACGCCGCATGCCGGCGTGGTCCTGAGCCACTAGGGGAGGGGCGTCATGTCGATGGCGGGAAGCAAGGGCAAGGGGCGATCGTTCGTCATCGCCGTTCCCTATCTGTGGCTGCTTGTGCTGTTCCTGGTGCCGTTCCTGATCGTGCTGAAAATCAGCATGTCGCAGGATGTGATCGCGCAGCCACCCTATTCGCCGCTGCTGGATCTCTCGCAGGGCTGGGCGGGCTTCAAGGATTTCATCTCCCAGCTGAATTTCGACAATTACGGCTACGTGCTGAGTTGGGACAACGAGTTCCTGGAAGCCTACGGTTCCAGCCTCGTCATCGCCTCGCTATCCACGGTGTTCCTGCTCCTGGTGGGCTATCCCATCGCCTATGCCATGGCGCGCGCGCCGCGATCGATGCAGCCGACATTGCTGATGCTGGTGATCCTGCCGTTCTGGACCTCGTTCCTGATCCGCGTCTACGCCTGGATCGGCATCCTCTCGCAGGATGGCCTGCTTAATCAGGCGCTACAGGCCATGGGGCTGATCGACCAGCCGCTGGAAATCCTGAACACCAATTTCGCGGTCTATATCGGCATCGTCTATTCCTACCTGCCCTTCATGGTGCTGCCGCTCTATGCAGCCCTCGAGAAGCTGGACATGACGCTGCTGGAGGCGGCCGAGGACCTTGGATGTCCGCCAATGCGGGCGTTCTGGCTGATCACATTTCCGCTCTCTCTTCCCGGCGTCGCGGCGGGGGCGCTGCTGTGCTTCATCCCGGCGGTGGGCGAGTTCGTCATCCCCGATCTGCTGGGCGGCTCCGACACCCTGATGATCGGCAAGTCGCTGTGGACCGAGTTCACGGTCAACCGCTCCTGGACCGCCTCATCGGCGGTGGCGGTGCTGCTGCTCATCGTGCTGGTGGTGCCGATCGTGATCTACCAGAACATCCAGGCACGCCAATTGGAGGCGGGGAAATGAACAAGGGACTGTCCTGGTTCAACGTCACCGCGCTGGTGGCTGGGTTTGCCTTTCTCTACATCCCCATTCTGCTGCTGGTGATCTATTCGTTCAACGCCTCGCGGCTGGTCACCATCTGGGGCGGGTTCTCCACCCAGTGGTACGGCGCGCTGCTGGAGAACGAGCAGCTTCTGGATGCGGCCTGGGTGACGCTTCGGGTGGCGTTCCTCTCCTCGCTCATCGCCACCGTGCTCGGCACAATGGCGGCCATGGCACTCACCCGCTACGGCCGCTTCTTCGGGCGCTCGCTGTTTTCCGGCATGACCTACGCGCCGCTGGTGATGCCGGAAGTCATCACCGGCCTGTCGCTGCTGCTGCTGTTTGTGGCGATCGGCTTCGAGCGCGGCTTCTGGACCATCACGCTCGCCCACATCACCTTCACCATGTGCTTCGTGGCGGTGGTGGTGCAGTCGCGCCTCGTGACCTTCGACCGCTCGCTGGAGGAGGCGGCGCTCGACCTCGGCTGTCCGCCGTTCAAGACCTTCTTCATCATCACACTGCCGCTGATCCTGCCGGCGGTGGTGTCCGGCTTCATGCTGGCCTTCACCCTTTCCATGGACGATCTTGTGATCGCCTCCTTCACCACCGGGCCGGGCGCCACCACGCTGCCGATGCGCATCTATTCCCAGGTCCGCATGGGTGTGACGCCGGAAATCAACGCGGTATGCACCGTGATGATCGCCATCGTCACCCTGATCGTGATCTTCGCGTCCATCATGACCAAGCGGCAGGAGACGATCCGCAAGCGCGAGGAGCAGGCGGCGGCCGCGCAGTAGGGGACAGGCTAACGATGTCGGCTTCCGGGGGAACGCGACCTCCCAAGCGTGGGCAATTCGCTCGTGAGTGAGTAGGATCGCCGCGCGTTGGTAAGACGGGCAGGCCCATTCTCCTCATGAAGTATCGTTCGGACATCAGTGGCCTGCGGGCGCTCGCAGTCGTGCCCGTGGTTCTGTACCATCTCAATCCCGCGCTCGTGCCCGGCGGCTATGTCGGGGTCGATATCTTCTTCGTCATATCCGGCTATCTCATCACCTCGATCCTGGCGAAGGATCTGGGGGAGGGGCACTTCAGCCTGCTGCGCTTCTATGACCGGCGCATCCGGCGCATCGTGCCGGCCTATTTCGCCATGGCGCTCTTAACCGCCATTGCCGCCCTGGTGCTGCTGCCGCCGGACCTGCTGGTGGGCTTCGGGGAATCGCTTCGGTCCGCGTCGATCTTTTTCGCCAACCGCTATTTCCTCTCGGTGACGCACTATTTCGGCGCCACCCCCGACACGCAATTCCTGCTGCACACCTGGTCGCTGTCGGTGGAGGAGCAGTTCTATCTCGCCTGGCCGCTGGTGCTGGCGGTGCTGTTTCACCCGCGCCTCGCACGGGTGCGCCCTTTCGTGGTCTACGCCCTGCTGGCGGCCTCGCTATTCATTGCCACGCGCAACGTGGTGGATCGGCCCCTGGCCGCCTTCTACAACGCCAACGGCCGGTTCTGGGAACTTCTGCTGGGCGCCGTCCTGGCGCTCGGGCTTGTGCCGCCGGTGCGCGGCAGGTGGGTGCCCGAGGCGATGGCGGGTGTTGGCCTGGCGATGATCCTCGCCGCATTGGCGCTGTTCGACCACCACACCGTCTTCCCCGGCCTTTCGGCGTTGGTGCCGACCATCGGCGCACTGCTGCTTCTCTGGGCGGGAGAGCAGGGGCGCTCGACCATCGTCGGACGGCTGCTCTCGTTTGCGCCATTCGCGGGGATCGGGCTGATCTCCTATTCGCTCTATCTCTGGCACTGGCCGATCCTCGCTGTGTACCGCTATCTGACCTTGGGGGTGCAGCCTGGGCTGGTGCGGGAAGCGTTGCTTCTGGCCGTGATGGTGGTGGTCTCGATCCTGTCCTGGCGGTTCATAGAGGCGCCGTTCCGCCGCCACGGTCCGTCAAACGCGCGCAGCGAATGGATCAGCGTCGGCGTGGGTCTCGTCGCGCTGGGAATGCTGGTCGCGCTGGCGTGGGTGATGATCGCCACCAATGGTCTGCCGGGCCGCACCAGCGCCGCCTTCCTGAAGGCGCAGACGCTCGCCGCTGAGCCTTGGCGGGGGCAGAAGTCCTGCCTTCTGGCGCCGCGCCCGGACGTGCCGTGCCGCTTCGGCGACATGGACCCGCAGGCGCCGCTGATCGTGCTGTGGGGCGATTCCTTCGCCGATCATCACGCGCCCGCGCTGGATGCCCTGGGGCGCGAGGACAAGTTCGGTCTTCTGCAACTCACCAAAGCGGGCTGTGCGCCGGAAGCCCCTGACCCGGCGCTGGGGTCGATGGTTACGGGGGAGACGCGCGCCTGCAATGCGTTTCGGGCGAATGCGCTGGAACAGATCCTCAGCGAGCCGCGGGTGCAACTCGTGATCATCGGCGGCAACTGGCCTGGCGGCGCCGCGCTGGAGCCGTCGATGCAGAAGCTCCAGACGGCGGTTGACCGCATTGCCGCCGCCGGAAAGCCCGTGGTGCTGGTGGCAACCGCCGGCCAGTTCTCGCTTGGCGGTGGGCGCTGTCTGCTACGGTTTCGCTTCCTCGGCCTGGATGAAAGCTGGTGCAACGAGACGCGCGCAACGTCGGATGCGGTCGCGCTCCCCCTGGAGAAAAGCCTGCGCGCGATTGCCGATGGACGCCCCGGCGTCAGCGTATTCCTGCCTCGCGCGCTGTTCTGTGATGCCCAAGCCTGCCGGCCGTCGTCAACGGACGGGCTGCCGCTGTTCCGGGACAATGGACACCTCAACCTCTCGGGTTCGTTCCTGACGATCCCGGCATGGCGCGACTTCCTGGCGGGCGTGCGCGGCCATATGGTGAGATGATGTGGGCGCCGGAGGGGGGCGGGGCGCTGATGAATCAGCGATGATGCAGTTCAGTAAGGGCCGAGCGGGCGTCGAATTCCTCTTTGAATTTCTGAGGGCGTCATGATCGCAAGCCGCATATTGAAAATACGGTCTCCAGACGGCGAAATAGATGTTCAGGCAGGTGCGGATTTTTGCACCGAGAGAAGAAGATCGTGCGTGGCAGTGTCGATATGAAATAGATTGGCCGGATGGCCGAAACTCCTTCGATGGAGGCGGCGTGGATTCCGCGCAGACTCTCGTTCACGCCATGCTTATGGTTGGTGCAGACATATATGCTGGCGACTATCACAAGAGTGGAAAACTTATTCTGGAGTCCGGGCGAAAAAGGTTGCGGGTTTCCTGTAGGCAATGCCATTCGACATCTTCTCGTCGGTGAAGATGCGACATATTTTTAAATAACCGCGGTAAGGGGCGCCCACGCCCCTCACCGCCCCTCCCGTACCCAGCTCAGCGTCAGCAAGCCCAGCAGCAGAAGCAGCCCGGAAAGCCCGGCGAAGACCGGGAACAGCCCGATGCCCGTCACCACGCTGACATCGCGGGTGCGCAGGCCCATCCAGTCATCGCCGGCGAGGCGCTCGCCTGAGGTGACGGGGACAATGCGCGGCACGCTGCCCGAGAGGTCCGCAAGCCGCCAGAGACCGCCGCCGGTGGCGGTGGCGATGGGGCTAAGAACCTCGCGGGTGCTGGTGACTTCGGCAAACTCCTTCGGGTTCAGCGGGCCGATGTTCACCAGCGCGTTGAGATTGCCGTTGGAGGCCCGCCACAGGCCGAGCTGGTCGGCCGGCGTCGTGGCGCGCCACAGTCCGGGCTCCACCTGGGTCAGCGTCAGGTTGCGCTCGGGCCCGGTGGGCGGGACCACGCGGGCCACCGGCACGGTGTCGCCCATGGTCTGGCGCTCCACCACCAGTTCGCGGCCCGAGGTGGAGAGCTTCAGGCGCTCCTCCTCAAGGTCCGGCTCCTTCATCAGCCAATGGGAGAGGCGGCGCAGCAAATCGATATAGGGGCCGCCGCCCTCATAGCCGCGCGCCCACAGCCAGATGTGGTCGGACAGCAGCAAGGCGACGCGTCCTTCGCCGACGCGGTCCAGCAGCAGCAGCGGCTTGTCGTTGGGGCCGGAAATCACCGGCGTGCCCGAGCGGATGCCGGCATCGATGACGCGGAAGAAGCGCGCCCAGTTCGGCGGGTCGCTCTCCGAGCCCGGCAGGGCACGGGTTACGGGGTGGCGCTTTCCCGGTTCGGTCAGCTTGGCGCGGAACGGCTCCTGCGTGACATCGCCGGTGGGAACCCCGGGCAGGATGTCTTCCAAAGGCGTGTTGTAGAGCGATCCGGCCTCGACATAATCGGTGCCCGCCGCCACCAAAACGGCGCCGCCGTTGCGGACATAGCGCACGATATTGTCGAAATAGATCTGCGGCAGCACCCCCTGCTGGGAATAGCGGTCGAAGATGATCAGGTCGAAGTCGCGGATCTTGGTCTGGAACAGCTCGCGCGTGGGGAAGGCGATCAGCGAGAGTTCGTTGATGGGCGTGCCGTCCTGCTTCTCCGGCGGGCGGAGGATGGTGAAGTGCACGAGGTCCACATTCGCATCGCTCTTGAGCAGGTTGCGCCAGGTGCGCTCGCCCACGTTCGGCTCGCCCGAGACCAGCAGCACCCGCAGCTTGTCGCGCACGCCGTCGATGGAAACGGCGGTGCGGTTGTTGATGGGGGTGAGTTCACCCTGGAGCGGGGGCGCCTCGATCTCGACGATGTTCGGTCCGGCGTGGGCGATTTCCACCTCCACCGTGGCGTTCTGCCCGGCGGTGACGATCGGGTTGGCGATGATTTCGCCGTCGCGGCGGATCGTCATGGGTACGCGTGCGCCGGCTGGGGCGCCCTCGTCGGTAACGCGGAAGATGATGGACTGCTTCTGTCCGACGATGCCGAAGCGTGGCGCCTTCTCCAGGTTCACTCGCCGGTCGCGCTCGCCGGCCCGCCCGGTGATGAGGCCGTGCACCGGCGCGGAAAACCCGAGCGTGGACGTGTCGGCGGGCGCATCATGCACCCGGCCGTCGGTGATCATGATGGCACCGGCCACCCGTTCGGGCGGGACGTCCGCAAGGCCGGCGGAGAGGGCGGAGAACAGGCGCGTGCCGTCGGTCTCGCCGTCGCGGGCGGCAGCCTCGATGGTGCGCACCTCGATACCCGGAAGACGGCCGAGGCGCTCCGCCACGGCGGCGCGGGCGGCGTCGGTCTGGGCCGTGCGATCGCCGAAATCCTGGCTCGCGCTCTTGTCCACCACCACGGCAACCACGGAGGACAGCGGCTCGCGCTCCTCTCGCGTGAGCGAGGGATTCGAGAGTGCGGCGAGGCCCGCCGCGAGCGCCAGCGCACGGAACGCTGCGCCGCGCGTGCGGGAGGCGAGCAGCAGGGCGGCGAGCACCAAGGCGACAAACGCTGCACCCGCCAGAAGCGGCCAGGGCAGGAACGGTTCGAAGGCGAGGCCGTAGGTCATGCGGCATCCTTATGGCGGCTCCTCATCCGCGCGCCTGCCGCCGAGACGATGGCGGTTTGCTGTTCGGCCGAGGCTTTTAACGGGGCAGGCGCGATGCGCTCCCTCGCCCGCGTGCGGGGGAGGGTTGGGGAGGGGGCAGGAGCCTCAAAGCGAGAGCTTGTGCCGCTCGTATCGGGCCAACTCCCCCTCCCTAGCCCTCCCGCGCAAGCGGGAGAGGGGACAAGGCCGCGCGTCTGGAGGGAGTAACGCCCGCTCATTGGCCGAGTCGTTCCAGCAGGGCGGGTACGTGGACCTGATCGGCCTTGTAGTTGCCGGTCAGCACATACATGGCGATGTTGGCGCCGGTGCGGAAGGCAAGTTCGCGCTGGCGTGGCTCGCCGGGGGTGAGCGGGAGGAGAGGCTCTCCGGTCTCGCTGACCGCCCAGGCACCGGCAAGGTCATTGCCGGTGATGATGACGGGAGAAACCCCATCGCCTGCGCGGGCGGGGCGGTCTTCGCCCTCGCGTGCGGCCGGCAGCGCCTCAACCCATGTGGTGCCGCCGGTGAAGCGGCCGGGAAAATCCTTCAGGAGATAAAACGCCTTGGTCAGCACATGGTCGCGCGGCACCGGCTCAAGCTCCGGCACGTCGAGGCCGGAGAGGATTTCCCGCAGCCGCTGCGCGGCCGGGGAGAGCGGCCCGCCCGATGCGCTTTCGAGGGCATCGCGGGTGTCGAAGATGACTGTGCCGCCCTGCTTCATATAGGCGTCCACCCGCGCCAATACCGCCGGGGAGGGGACGGGGGTGGTGGAGAGGATGGGCCAGTAGAGCAGGGGGAAGAAGGAGAGTTCGTCCCGCGCGAGGTCCACGCCCATGGGCTCGCCCGCCTGGAGCGCGGTGCGCTGGCCGAGAAATGTGGACAGCCCGCCGAGCCCGGCGCGGCTGATCTGGTCGACGTCCGCATCGCCCGTGGTGACATAGGCGAGACGGGTCTGGGAGGTCGCCTTCACCGCGAAATCATCGCCGGCGCGGTTCACCGCCGGGGTGGCCGGGGCCTGCGCATAAGCCGGGGGTGGGGCAGCCAGCAGGGCAGCGCAGAGGGCGGCGAGCGCGAAGGCGAGCGCGGTGCCAGAGCGCCGATAGCTCAGCCGGGAGAGGCCGCCCGCCAGGAACAGCACCGCGAGCGCGTCCAGCAGGAGCAAACCCATGATGGTGACCAGAAGCGGCCCGCGCAGGTCGCGTGGCTCGCCCGCTTGCAGCGGGGCGATGGTGCCGGCCAGCGGCGTGAGGTCAAGCGGGCTCAGCTTGTCGTCCGGCAGCAGGGCATTCAGCGCCACAAGCCCATCGGGCGGTCCGTAGAAGCCCGGAGGATGCTCGGCATTTGCACGGCCGGTGAAGCCGGAAGGCAGGGGCCGCGTGAGCGGGCCTGCGGGATGGAATACGCCGAAGCCGTCCAGGAGGCGGCTCGGCGGGATCGCGGCCTGCAGTGTGCGCGCGGCGCTCGCGCTGGCTGCGGTCTCTTCCGTCGCGGCGGTGGTGTCGGCCAGAGCCAGCACGCGGCGCAGCATCTCCACGAATGTGCCCGAGAGCGGCAGGTTGGACCAAGAGGTGTCGGCGGTGACATGGAACAGCACCACCATGCCCTTGCCCCTGCGCGCGCCGGTGACGAGCGGCGTACCGTCCTTCAGCGTCGCCCAGGTGTGCTCGCCCAGGGCGCCGTCCGGCTCGGCCAGCACCTGCCGGTTTACCGTCACGTCATTGGGCATGGGCAGGTCGCGGAACGGGCCGTCCGTGGTCAGGCTTCCGAGTTGCTGCGGCGTTTCCCAGGAAAGCGAGCCGCCGAGCACGCGGCCGCCGCGTCGCAGGCGCACCGGGAGCAGGTCGTCCTGAGCGTTGGCGAGGCGCGTGCCGGCAAAGCGCACCAGGACCCCGCCGTCCTCGACATATTTCACCAGCCGCGCGCGGGTGGCGGGCGGAATCGTGCCGACGTCGGTGAGCACGATCACCGGCACCCGCTGCTCGATGAAGCGGGTGATGGCCTCGCTGGGCGCCCCGCCATCGGCGAGGCGCACGTCGGCGAAAGGGCCGAGCGCGCGGGCGAGATAATAGGTCGGCGCCAGCAGCGGCTGGCCGGTGTCGGTGCTCGCGCCCGAGACGACGCCGACCGAGCGGCGACGCCATCTCTTGTCGAGCAACTGCACCGCACCGGCCGACCGCTCGCCGACGATTTCAAGCCGTGCCATCTCGTTGCGCATTTCCACCGGCAGGTCGAAGCGCGCTTCGCTCTCCCGCGCGCCGGCCTCGAATGCGAATGGGGCTTCGCTCATGCTCAGTCCCTTCAAATCGCGCGCCTCGACCATGCCGCTGCGGGCGGTGCCGACATCGGCGCGCAGCACCTTCACGGTGAGGGATCCGGCCGCATTATCAGGTGCGGTAAGGGCGAGTGGCGCGGCAATGCCGCCGGTGATGACGAGCGGCGGACGCGCCGGCTTCAGGGCTGCCAGGTCGGCGGCGATGGACGTGTCCGCTTTGAGATCCACACCGTCGCTAATGAAGACGAGGGCCGCCTCCGCCTCGGCGGCAAGGTGCCTGCCGGCAAGCGCGAGAGCTTCCTTGCGGGCGGGTGCGTAGGGAACCGGCGTCAAAGAGCGCAGCTTGTCGCGCGCCTGTGCCGGCAGCAGCAGCGAGACATCCTTCGGCACATCGCCGGTGGGAATGAGCGCAACACCGCGCCCCTCGCTCTCCGCCTGGTCCACCAGGCCGGCGGCGGCGTCCATACGGGTTTCCCAGGTGCTGGCGGCGGGCCAGCCCTGGTCGATGAGCAGCACCAGCGGCCCGTGCGCGCCGGGCGCCGGGGCGGGCGGATTCCAGATCGGCCCGGCGGCCGCGAGGATGATCAAGGCGGCGAGCAGAAGACGCAGAACGGTGAGCCACCACGGCGTGCGTGCGGGCGTCTCCTCTTTCGGGTCGATCTCCAGCAGCAGGCCGGTGGGCGGAAATACCATCTCGCGTGGCTTGGGCGGCACCACGCGTAAGAGAAACCATAGGAGCGGCAGGGCGAGGAAGGCGGTCAGGATCAGCGGCGTGGCAAAGCCCAGGGGCAATCCCATCATGAACGCGCCTCCGCGTCGGTTCGCATGTCAGGCACGGCGATGTCGCCGGAACCCATGCGGGCATGGAGGGCCAGGAGCAGTTCGCTCGCCGGCCGGTCGGTGCGGTGCACGGCGAAGCCCCAGCCGGTGCGCTCGGCGGCTGCGCGGATGGCGGCGCGATGCGCGGCGAGGCGCCCCTGATAATCCGCGCGCCAAGTCTCGGCGCGCCCCACCGTGACCATCGGCCCGCCGGAGGGCGAATGGAATTCGACCCGTCCCGAGAACGGGAAGGTCTCTTCGGAGGGATCGACGATCTGCACCACCTGGCCGTGTGCGCCGGTGCCCGCGAGTTCTGAGATGCGCTCGCACACCTGCCCGGTGGGGCTGAAGAAATCACCCAGCAACACCAGTTCGGACAAAGGCGAAGGATTGAAGCCGGGGGGCAGTGCGGGCGTTTCCGGCGCGTGCAAGACCGCCTCGGCCATGCGCTCGACAATGCGACGCGAGGCCGAGGGGCGCATGAGATTGGGCATGCCCACCCGCTCGCCGCCTTTCACGAGCAGTTCCGCCAGCGCGAAGGCGATGATGAGGGCACGCTCGCGCTTCGGCGCCAGCTTGCCTGAGGCGTAATCCATGGAGGCCGAGAGGTTCGGCCAGATCCACACCGTGTGTGCGGCCTCCCACTCACGTTCGCGCACATAAAGATGGTCGTCACGGGCGGAGCGGCGCCAGTCCACGCGGGCGGCGGGCTCGCCGTCCATGAAGTGGCGGTATTGCCAGAAGTTCTCGCCGGTGCCGACGCGCCGGCGGCCGTGCAGACCATGCTGGACGCTGGAGGCGATGCGGCGCGCCTCCAGCACGAGGCGGGGCATCGCCGCCGCAAGGCCGGCGGAATCCCGCGCGGCACGTTCGACGGCCTGTTTTGCCTGATCCTGTTTTGCCAGATCCTCCACGCGGGCGCCTCAGCCCAGCCGTTCCGTGAGCCGCCGCACGATGCGCGGTATACTTTCGCCCTCGGCGCGGGCGGCGAAGGTCAGGGCCATGCGGTGTTTCAGCACCGGTTCCGCCAGCGCCACGACGTCATCGATGGAGGGGGCATATCGCCCGTCCAGCAGAGCGCGGGCGCGCACCGCCAGCATCAGCGCCTGGCTGGCGCGCGGGCCGGGGCCCCAGGCGATCAGCCGCTGCTCGGGGCCTTCAGCGCCGGGACGGGCCGAGCGCACCAGGGTGAGGATCGCCTCGACCACGGATTCGCCGACCGGCAGGCGCCGCACCAGCCGCTGGGCCGCCAGCAGGTCTTCCACGCTCATTGCGGCACGCGGTTTGGTGTCTTCCGCCCCGGTGGTGTCGAACAGGATGCGCCGTTCCGCGTCGCGGTCGGGATAGTCCACGTCGATTTCCATCAGGAACCGGTCGAGCTGGGCTTCGGGCAGGGGATAAGTGCCCTCCTGCTCCAGCGGGTTCTGGGTCGCGAGGACGTGGAACGGCTTGGGCAGGTCGTGCCGCTCGCCGGCGATGGTCACATGATATTCCTGCATCGCCTGAAGCAGGGCGGATTGGGTGCGCGGGCTTGCGCGGTTGATTTCGTCGGCCATCAGCAATTGGGCGAAGATCGGCCCGCGAATGAAGCGGAATGCGCGCTTGCCGCCGGCGCTTTCCTCCAGCACTTCGGCGCCGAGGATGTCGGAGGGCATCAGGTCCGGGGTGAACTGGACGCGGCGTGCATCAAGGCCGAGCACGATGCCCAAGGTTTCCACAAGCTTGGTCTTGGCGAGGCCGGGCACGCCCACCAGAAGCGCATGACCGCCGGCCAGGATGGTGATGAGCGCCCGGTCGACGACCGCTTCCTGGCCGAAGATCACATTGCCCACCGCCGCCCGCGCGGTCCTCACGGTGGCTGCGGCGGTTTCCGCATTGCGGATGATCATCTGGTCCAGATCGAACGTCTCGCTCGGTGCCGACATCAACGCATCTCCACTTGGACCACCTTATTCGCACCGGAAGAGGGCGGAACAAGGCCGGTCAGCCATCCATGCAAGAAGCGGCGCATGGCGGCGGAATGATCAGCTTACGATATGTTGAGGCGACGTCGACCCGCTCACATGCTCATCCACCGGGCAGGGCGCTCAACTCATTGCGAGGTTGCGACAGTGGCAGAAGGTGAAAGCATGCCGGAGGAGGGCGGGAGACTGGGCAGTTTGATTGCTGCTGCTACCGCTGCGGGAGGCCGTGGGCCGGCGCCCGTGGAACGCTGGAACCCGCCGGACTGCGGCGATATGGACATGCGGATCGCCGCCGATGGCACCTGGTTTTATGCCGGAACGCCGATCGGCCGGCCGGCCTTGGTCAGACTTTTTGCATCCGTGCTGACGCGGGAGGGGGACAGGTTCGTTCTCAAGACCCCGGCGGAGAAGATCGGCATAAAAGTGGACGACGCGCCATTTCTTGCGGTGGACATGGCGCTTGAAGAGGGCGATGCCGGCCCCGTTCTGGTGTTTCGCACCAATCTGGACGATCTCGTGCGCTGCGGGGAGGGGCACGATCTGCGATTCGCGGCCGGGGGGGACGCGGGCGAGGTGATCCCCTATATCCATGTCAGGCGCGGGCTGGAGGCTCGGCTGACGCGCGCGGTCTTCATGGAACTGGTGGACGTGGCGCAGGTGCGGGAGATGGCGGATATCCCCATGTTCGGCATTGCCTCGGGCGGGCGCTTTTATCCCATGATGCCGGCGGCCGATCTTGAGCGGGCGTCCACATGAATGTCATTGAGACTGTGATGCCGCTGCAGGATTTTCTCGACCGCGCCCGTGCCGGGCTGCTCCCCAATCCGCCGACCACCTTTTCCCGTGCCATCGTCGGCGGGCTGAACGGGGACCATGCGCTCTCGCCCGACCCTGCCGCCGATGCCTTCGACCGGGAGCCGCGCCACGCCGCGGTGCTGGTGCCGGTGGTGGCGCGGCCCGAGCCGACCGTTCTGCTGACGCTGCGCTCCACCTCGCTCTCCACCCATGCGGGCCAGATCGCTTTCCCCGGCGGCCGGCTGGACCCGGAGGATGCTGACGAAGTGGCGGCGGCCTTGCGGGAGGCACGCGAAGAGGTGGGGCTTGCCTCCAACTTCGTGACGCCGCTCGGCTTCCTCGACGGCTATCTCGCGCGCAGCGGCTTTTGGATCACACCGGTGGTCGCTATGGTGTCGCCGCACTACACGCTCACCATCAATCCGGCGGAGGTGCAGGAGGCATTCGAGGTGCCACTGCATTTCCTGATGGCGCCCGCGAACCACCAGCGCCATTCCGAATTGCGGGACGGCGTCATGCGGCATTTCTACGCCATGCCCTATGAGGAGCGTTTCATCTGGGGCGCCACGGCAGGCATGCTGCGCAACCTCTATGAGCGGATATACCGAACATGATCCGCACAATCCTTATCGAGGGTGGGCTGTTTCTCGCCCCCTTCGTCATTTACGCGGTGATCCTCCTCGCCACGCGCGGCTCCCTTGTGCCGGCCAACTGGTCTCCGCGCGCGGTCGTGGCGTGCTCGGTTCTCGCCGTCGCGCTCATGGCGGGCGGGCTGTTCCTGTTCGAGGCCGAAAGCAGCGCGTCGCCCGGCAGCCGCTATGTTCCGGCGCAGATGAAGGACGGGGTGTTCCAGCCCGGCCGGTTTGAATGACCACGATTGCCAGTGCGCCTTTTCTCAAGGACGCGCGCCTGACCTGTCTGCTTGAGGTTCTGAACGGCAGGGGCGAGGAAACGCGCATTGTCGGCGGCGCGGTGCGCAACGCGCTTCTGGGTGTCGATGTTCGGGAGGTGGACCTCGCGACCACGGCGCTGCCGGAAGAGGTGATGCGGCGCGCCGTGGCGGCCGGGCTGAAGCCGGTGCCGACAGGCATTCTCCACGGCACTGTCACGGTCGTCGTGCAGGGCGCGCCGTTCGAGGTGACGAGCCTGCGCGAGGATATGGACACCGACGGACGCCACGCGGTGGTGCGTTTCGGCCGCGATTGGCGGCGCGATGCCGAGCGGCGCGACTTCACCATGAACGCCCTGTTCGCCACGCCCGATGGCAATGTGATCGATCTCGTCGACGGCCTGAAAGACCTTCGGGCGCGTCGGGTCCGGTTCATCGGCGATGCCGAACGGCGCATCCGCGAGGATTATCTGCGCATCCTGCGCCTGTTCCGCTTCCACGCGATCTATGGCGCGGGCGAACTTGATCCGGCGGCGTTCACCGCCGCCGTCCGCTGCCGGGAAGGCCTTCGCGGCCTGTCCCGCGAGCGGGTCCGCGCGGAAATCCTGAAACTGCTGGCAGCTCCCACCGCGCCGGCAACGGTTAGGGTGCTGAGCGAGGTCGGGTTCCTGGCGCTGGTGGGCGGCGTGGTGGGCGACTTGGCCGCCCTGTCGCGCCTTGCGGAGCTTGAAGTCGACCTCGGGCAGATGCCCGATCCGGTGCTGCGTCTTGGTGTGCTCGCGGTGCGGGTGCGGGAAGATGCGGACCGTCTGCGTGATCGCCTGCGCCTCACAAACGCGGAGCATCGCCGGCTGCGGGCCTTATCCGATGGGCCGATTTCTCCCGGCATCGGCGCTCGGGCGGCGCGCACGCTTATCTATCGCCTCGGGGCGGCGACGTTCGCGGATCGCGTTCTGCTGGGCGCTGCGCGTGCGGAACCGGAGGTTGGCGCCGTGGGCGCCGCGCTGGAGATGGCACGGGCGTGGGTGCCGCCGACCCTGCCTGTGCGGGCGGCGGATTTCATTTCACACGGCCTGAAGCCGGGCCCGGCCTTGGGTGCCGCGCTGGGACGAGCGGAGGCGTTATGGATCGCCGCCGATTTTCCGATGGGGGAGGCGGCCGTCGCACGGCTGGTCGCGGAGGCGATGGGGGCGGGTTGAGCCCCGAGGCACTCAGTCCTCTTCTTCTTCCTCGTCGTCTTCGTCGGCGTCGGTGAATTCCTCGATCTCAAGGGCGTCGAGGGCGACGGCGGGGATTTTCTGGGTGCGGAATTCGGCGACTTCCTCGGCGAACCAAAGCACTTCGACAATCTCACCCTCGACGGCGATGATCGTCAAAGCCGGGCTTCCAGACTTGAGCTGAGCAATTTCGCCGGGTGCGAACACCATTGGAACATCTCCTGTGAGGGCAGATGTCGGCTTAGCTGGGTTCCATGACAGTTAGATCACACCCGGGTGGCAGCTTGTGCGCTCAGGGCCACTTCACCACGGGCGGCATTGAGGAAAGGATGGAGGCGACGTTACCGCCCGTCTTCAGCCCGAAGATGGTGCCCCGGTCATAGAGCAGGTTGTATTCCACATAGCGCCCGCGCCGGATCAGCTGCTCCTCGCGTTCTGCCTCATTCCAGGGGGTGGCGAGGTTCGCCCGTACCAGCTTGGGGTAGATGTCGAGGAAGGCGAGACCAACATCCCGCGTGAAGGCGAAGTCCGCCGCGAAGTCCGAACTGTCCAGCCAGTCGTAGAAGATGCCGCCGATGCCGCGCGGCTCGTTGCGGTGCTTCAAGTGGAAATATTCGTCGCACCACGCCTTCAGCTTGGGGTAGTCGGCCACCGCGTGTGGCGTGCAGGCATCCTCCATGGCGGCGTGAAAGGCGATGGTATCAGGGTCGTCCTGCGTCCGCCGCCGGTCGAGCACGGGGGTGAGGTCAGCACCGCCGCCGAACCAGCTCTTGGTTGTCACGACAAAGCGCGTGTTCATATGTACGGCGGGCACATGGGGATTGCTCATGTGGGCGATAAGCGAAATGCCCGACGCCCAGAAGCGTGGGTCTTCGGACGCGCCGGGGATCTGGCCGCGAAACTCGGGCGCGAACTCGCCGTGGACCGTGGAGGTGTGCACGCCCACCTTCTCGAACAGCCGGCCGCGCATCAGCGCCATCGTGCCGCCGCCGCCTGGGGCGCCGGTGTGGTCGGTGCGCTGCCAGGGCGTGCGCTCGAAGCGGCCGGGCGTTCCGGGATAAAGCGCGTCCGGCGCCTCGTCTTCCAGCGTCTCGAACGCGGAGATGATGCGCGCCTGGAGCGCCTCGAACCAGGGGCGTACCTGCGCCTTACGGTCCTCGATGTCGGGGGAGAGCATGGACCATCCTTCCTTGACCTTCGCGCCTTCTATCCCCGTTCCACCGCTGCGGGAACGGCGCCCGGAAAACCTCCGGTCTGGCGCAGCGCCTCAGCCAATGCCATGCCGGCCGTCACTGCGACATTGAGCGAACGCAAACCGGGGCGAAGTGGAATCACCACCCTGGCATCTGCTGCCGCATGGACCTCTTCCGGCACGCCAGCCGATTCGCGGCCGAACAGGAGCGCGTCATTCGGGTGAAACGCAAAGTCGTGGAACGGCTGCGCCCCCCGTGTCGTGAACAGCACCAGACGCCGCCGCTCTAGCCGGCGCCGGTCATCGAACGCGCTAAAGGACGCGTGCCGCACGAAGTCCACATGGTCGAGATAATCCATGCCGGCGCGACGGAAGGCGGCGCTGCCGATCGGAAAGCCGGCCGGCTCGATGATATGGACCGGCACGCCGAGGCAGGCGCCGGTGCGCAGGCAGGTGCCGGCGTTCTGGGCGATATCGGGGCAAAACAGGGCAAGGATCATGATGCCGGAGCCTTGCGTGTAAACGCCGCGCGTTTCAAGCGGTGCATCCGCGCGGGCACGCCGCCGTCGGCGTTTTGCCGCCTGATCGTTGAACCGGGCGGCCGCGCTGGAGGTGCTTGCGGGGGTAAACCTCGTATTGCGCGTTCATGCCGCTACCGCAGGACCGCGTGCCGCACAGGCTCGATCTGGACAAGGGCAAAAGAGGGTGCAATTAGAGGCAATCGAATGTGGCGTTCCGCGGGCAGCGGAGATGCCGCAAGGCCTCGCGTCGTGCGCGGAATGGTGGTTCCCGCGCACGGAGCTTCCCACCGCAGTAAAGCGCGCCGCGACGGTCTGGGGCCGGACAGACGAGTGAGGACAAGCGCCGTGGCACATACGGAGACCTCGGGAACCAACCGTCGAGACTTCCTTTACATCGCCACGGGTGCGGTGGGCGCTGTCGGCGTTGCCGGCATGGTGTGGCCCTTTGTTTCCCAGATGCAGCCGGATAAGTCGGTGCTTGCGCTCTCGACCACCGAGGTGGACCTGTCCCCCGTCGCCGAGGGGCAGATCGTCACCGTTCAGTGGCGCGGCAAGCCGATCTTCATTTTCAATCGGGCGCCGAAGGACGTCGAGCTGGCGCGGGCGGTTCCCATGAACCAGCTTATCGACCCCCAGCCCGACCAGGACCGCGTCAAGAAGGGCCACGACAACTTCCTCGTCGTCGTCGGCATCTGCACCCATCTCGGCTGCGTGCCGCTGGGCCACCAGGGTAACTACGACGGCTGGTTCTGCCCGTGCCACGGTTCGCAGTACGATTCCTCGGGGCGCGTGCGTGTCGGCCCCGCGCCGCTGAATCTCGCTGTGCCGCCGTATACGTACGTTTCCGACACCAAGATCGTGATCGGCTGACGCGCGCGCGTCGCCTCGCTCAATAAAGGTTGGACCCCATGGAAGGACATTCCACCTACCAGCCCCAGGGAAAGATCGCGCGCTGGTTCGAGAGCCGGTTGCCGATCGTGGGGCTGCTGCATTCTTCGGCGGTGGCTTATCCCACGCCGAAGAATCTGAACTATTTATGGACCTTCGGGGCCATCCTGACGCTTATGCTGGGCGTGCAGATCATCTCCGGCGTCGTGCTGGCAATGCACTATGTCGCCTATGCGACCCTGTCGTTCGCCCGCGTCGAGCACATCATGCGCGATGTGTCCTATGGCTGGCTGATCCGCTATATCCACGCCAACGGCGCGTCGATGTTCTTCGTCGCGGTCTACATTCACATGTTCCGGGGCATGTATTACGGCTCCTACAAGGCGCCCCGCGAAATCCTCTGGGTGCTCGGCGTGATCATCTACCTGCTGATGATGGCGACCGCCTTCATGGGCTACGTGCTGCCGTGGGGCCAGATGTCCTACTGGGGCGCCACGGTTATCACCAACCTGTTCTCCGCCATCCCCGTGATCGGCGAGACCATCGTGCTGTACCTGTGGGGCGGCTATTCGGTCGGCGACCCGACCCTGAACCGCTTCTTCTCCCTGCACTATCTCCTGCCGTTTATGATCGCCGGCGTGGTCGTCCTGCACATCTGGGCGCTGCACCACGTTGGCCAGAACAATCCGACCGGCGTCGAGGTCAAGAGCGTCGCCAAGGATACCGTGCCGTTCACGCCCTACGCGACCATCAAGGACGTGTTCGCGATGGTGGTGTTCCTGCTGTTCTTCAGCTGGTTCATCTTCTACATCCCCAACTATCTCGGCCATTCCGACAATTACATCCCGGCCAATCCGCTCTCGACCCCGGCGCATATCGTTCCTGAATGGTACTTCCTGCCGTTCTACGCGATCCTGCGGTCGATCCCCGACAAGCTCGGCGGCGTGCTGGCCATGTTCGGTGCCATCGTGATGCTGGCGATGCTGCCCTGGCTCGATACGTCCAAGGTGCGCTCGGCGCGTTATCGCCCGCTGTTCCGCCAGTTCTTCTGGATCTTCGCGGTGGTGGCGGTTGGCCTCGGCTATCTGGGCTCGCAGCCGGCCGAGGGCGGCTACGTAATCGCCTCGCGCATCCTGACGGCCTACTACTTCATTCATTTCCTGGTCATTCTGCCGTTGCTCGGCCTGTTCGAGCGGCCCAAGCCCCTGCCCGCGTCGATCGCGGACGCGGTTTTGGCCAAGGGCGCGAAGGGCTGATGGGCGCGGAGAGAGAGATGATCAATCGCAGCATTCTCTTCGGTGCCCTGGCGGCGGCGCTCCTCTTCGGAGCCCCCGTCAAGGCCGCGGAAGGTGGCCATGACGACCGGCCGCATCGTGAATCCTGGTCGTTCGCCGGCCCGTTCGGCGGATACGATCAAGGCCAGCTCCAGCGCGGCTTCAAGGTGTACCGCGAAGTGTGCGCCTCGTGCCACTCGGCCAACTTCATCTCGTTCCGCAACCTCGCGCAGGAGGGTGGACCCGGCTACACCGAGGCCCAGGCCAAGGCGGTGGCGAGCGCCTATCAGGTCACTGATGGCCCCAACGACCAGGGCGAGATGTTCCAGCGTCCCGGCCGCCTGTCCGACCATTGGCCCGCGCCGTTCCCGAACGATCAGGCGGCCCGCGTCGCCAATGGCGGCGCGCTGCCGCCGGACTTTTCGGTTCTGGCCAAGGCCCGCTCCTACCATGTGGGCTTCCCCGGCTTCATCACCGACGCCTTCATCCAGTATCAGGAGCACGGGGTGGACTATATCCACGCGCTGCTGAACGGATACGTCGAGCCGCCGGCGGGCACGAAGGTCCAGCCCGGGCTGCATTACAACCAGTATTTCCCCGGCCATCAGATCGCGATGCCCAAGCCGCTGAGCGACGGACAGGTGGAATACACCGACGGCGCGCCGCAGACCGTGGAACAGTATTCCCGCGATGTCTCGGCCTTCATGATGTGGATGGCCGAGCCCCATCTTGATGCACGCAAGCGCATCGGCTTTCAGGTCTTCATCTTCCTGATCATCCTGTCCGGCCTGCTCTACTTCACGAAGAAGAAGGTCTGGAAGAACGTGTCGCACTGAGCGAACGCGGTCATATGTTTCGAGACACAAATGCCCGGGCTTGCCCGGGCATTTTCGTTTTCGGGGCTTCCTGCAGCGGGCTATAGACGGCGCAAGGCCGCACGAACAAACCAGTCCCTGCACGCCCCCCGACGCAGCCCCTGGCGGTGTCGCTTTCTGGATGCTAGGCGGACGATAGCCTCTCTCACGGATCGGTACCCATGCCTTCTTATCCAGATACCGATCTCGCAGCCGCGATCCGCACCATCGCGGACTATCCCAAGCCGGGCATCCAGTTTCGGGACATCACCACCCTGCTCGGCAACGCACGGGCATTTCGGCGGGCGATCGACGAATTGGTGCAGCCCTGGGCGGGCGCCAAGATCGACAAGGTCGCGGGCATAGAGGCGCGCGGCTTCATTGTCGGCGGCGCCGTGGCACACCAGCTTTCCGCCGGCTTCGTCCCGATCCGCAAGAAAGGCAAGCTCCCTCACCAGACGGTGCGCATGGCCTACGCCCTGGAATATGGCGAGGACGAAATGGAGATGCATGTGGACGCCATCGCGCCGGGCGAGCGGGTGATCCTTGTGGACGACCTGATCGCCACCGGCGGTACGGCAGAGGGTGCGGTGAAGCTGCTGCGCAACATCGGCGCCAAGGTGGAGGCTGCCTGCTTCATCATCGACCTGCCGGATCTCGGCGGGGCCGACAAGTTGCGCGCCATGGACGTGCCGGTGCGCACGCTGATCGCCTTCAAGGGCGACTGAAAGCCCAGCCGCCCTCACTCCTAGGGAGGGCCGAAGCCCTCTCACTCACATGTTCGGATAATTCGGCCCGCCGCCGCCCTCCGGGGCGGTCCAGACGATGTTCTGGTTCGGGTCCTTGATATCGCACGTCTTGCAGTGGACGCAGTTCTGCGCGTTGATCTGGAAGCGCGGGCCGGTGGCCTCCTCGACCCATTCATAAACCCCGGCCGGGCAATAGCGGTTCGAGAGCCCGGCATAGACATCGTGCTCGGAGGTCTTCTGTAGCGCCATGTCCTTCACCTTGAGGTGGATCGGCTGATCCTCCTCGTGATTGGTGTTGGAAATGAACACCGACGACAATTTGTCGAAGGTCAGAACCCCGTCAGGCTTGGGATAGACGATGGGCTTGAAGCCGGCGGCGGGCTTCAGGCTGGCGGCGTCGGTCTTACCGTGCTTCAGCGTGCCGAACAGCGAGAAGCCGAACGTGTTGGTCCACATGTCCAGCGCGCCGAGGCCGATGCCGATGAAGGTGCCGAACCGGGACCACAGGGGCTTCACGTTGCGCACCTTCTTGAGGTCCGCGCCGATGGCGGAGGACCGCCACATCGCCTCATAGGCGGTCACTTCGTCCTGCGCGCGGCCCTCGGCGAGAACAGGTGCCAGCTGCTCGGCGGCAAGGATGCCGGAGAGCACCGCATTGTGGCTACCTTTGATGCGCGGCACGTTCACGAAGCCGGCGCCGCAGCCCACCAGCAGGCCGCCGGGGAAGGTGAGCTTCGGCACGCTCTGCCAGCCGCCCTCGGTGATGGCGCGCGCGCCGTAGGACAGGCGCTTCGCCCCATCGAACGTGTCGCGGAAGATCGGGTGGGTCTTGAACCGCTGGAACTCGTCGAACGGCGAGAGATAGGGGTTCTGGTAGTTCAGGTGGACCACGAAGCCCACCATCACCTGGCAGTCCTCCATGTGGTAGAGGAACGCCCCGCCGCCGGTCTTGTGGCCGAGCGGCCAGCCGAAGGCGTGCTGGACCAGGCCGGGATGGTGATGCTCCGGCTTGACCTTCCACAGCTCCTTGAGACCGATGCCGTACTTGCCCGGCTCGCGCCCGGCATCGAGCGCATATTTGGCAATGAGCTGCTTGGTGAGATGGCCGCGCGCGCCCTCGGCAAACACGGTGTAGCGCCCGCGCAGCTCCATGCCGCGCGTGAACTCGCCCTTCGGCACGCCTTCGCGCCCCACGCCCATGTCGCCGGTGGCGATGCCCTTCACCGCGCCGTTCTCGTCGTACAGGATTTCGGACGCGGCGAAGCCCGGATAGATCTCGACGCCGACCGCCTCGGCCTTGGTGGCAAGCCAGCGGCACACATTGCCCAGCGAGCCGATATAATTGCCGTGGTTGTTCATCAGCGGCGGCATCAGGATGTTCGGCAGCCGTACCCCGCCGGCCGGTCCGAGCAGATAGAACTGATCGTCATCGACCTGGGTTACCAGCGGGGCGTCGGCCTCTTCGCGCCAGCCGGGAATCAGGATGTCGAGGCCGGAGGGGTCGATCACGGCGCCCGAAAGAATATGGGCGCCGACCTCGGAGCCCTTCTCCACCACCACGACGGAGATATCTTCCCCGCGCTCCTCGGCCAGCTGCTTCAGGCGGATGGCTGTGGCGAGGCCGGCGGGTCCGGCTCCCACCACCACCACGTCATAATCCATGCCTTCGCGTTCCGGCAGTTCGGCGTCGGTCATTCCATCGTCCCTAGGCATTATTCGTCCTTGGAGTTTTTCCACGCTTGGGCCGTCCTGACAATTCGATTGCTGCACATGCACTGAACCTTGTGCGTGTGCGCCATCGCTGCGGGCGCCGAGTTGCTCTATGATCGAAGTCGGGCGCCACGGCTAATCATGACTTTTCCAATTCCACATCTCCGCGACATACTGGCCTTCCAACTGGAAGCCGGGGTGGACGTTGCCTTGGGCGATGCGCCGGTGAATCGCTTCGTCGCCGGCCAGGCCCGCGATGCGCGTCCCGCCGAGGCGCAAACCGAGCGTCCATCCTCACCCGCGCCGTCCCCGCGCCCGGTTCCGCCGCGTCCCGTGCCGGCGCCCGCCCGTGTCGCGGGGCCTATTATGGCCGCGCAGCCGCCGGACGAGGCGGTGATGGCGGCACGCGAGGCCGCGCGCGCGGCGGCAAGCCTTGAGGAATTGCGTTCCCTGCTGGATGCGTTCGACGGCTGCCCGCTGAAGCGCACCGCCACCCGGCTGGTGTTCGCCGACGGCAACCCGAAATCCCGCGTGATGTTCGTGGGCGAGGCGCCGGGGCGGGACGAGGATGCACAGGGGCTACCCTTCGTCGGCCGCTCGGGCCGGCTGCTGGATTTGATGATGGGCTCAATCGGCCTGGACCGAACCAGCGCCTATATCGCCAACGTCATCCCCTGGCGTCCGCCGGGAAATCGCACGCCGACACCACAGGAAACCGCCATCTGCCTGCCGTTCATCCGCCGGCAGATCGAGCTGGCGGACCCGGACATTTTGGTCTGCCTGGGTGGCCCTTCGGCGCAAACGCTCCTTGCCACCACGGAAGGCATCACCAAGACCCGCGGGCGTTTCGTTTCCTATGACACGGGAACGCGTACCATCCGCGCATTGCCGACCTTCCATCCCGCCTATCTCTTGCGCACGCCGCTGGGTAAGCGGCTGGTATGGCGCGATCTGCTGGAGGTCGAGGCGGCGCTGGCGATCAAGTGAGGGCAGTCATCCTTCGCCACCGTTCATCGGCTCGCTGACGAGCGAGGAGTTGCGGTAGCGCGGGTCGTCTGTGACCTCCTCGCCGGCCCAGGGAGGCATGGCCACCTGCTCCTCGGCATGGGCGAGTTCGACCTCGGCGACGATCAGGCCCGCGTTGGCGGCCTCGAACACATCCACTGTCCAAGTCTTCCCGCCGTAGGGCACGTCGTACCTGACCTTCTCGATCAGCGGCTTGAGGCAATGGTCGCGCAGCAGCACGTCCGCATCCTCGACCGGAATTTCATACTCGAATTCCGCCCGGCTGAGGCCCGCCGTCGAGCCTTTCACGGTGATGAAGGCACGGGCGCCGGCGCGCCGCACCCGCACCGTGGAGGTCTTGGATATGGAGAGATAGCCCTGGCTGAAACGCTGGCCCCGCGCGCCTTCGCGCCAGGCATCGGAACTCACGAGAAACTTCCGTTCGATCTCAACCGGCATGCATTCGCCCGACTGCCACGCAGGAGCACCGGCCCTCGCGTCAAAGGAATGGTAGAGGCAGCACGGGACAGCGCCAAGTCTGATGCCGGGCCGGGAAGACCTCGGCATGGGGCTATTTGCCGCGTGATGCAGGAGGGGCCGGTGGACTCCGGCAACCGGAACGGGTGCCCTTGCGGAAGTGCCCGGATACGCCCGGGCATGACGGTCAGTCAGAGGGGGAACAACTTCGCTCGCCATTTGCGACCGCCCTGCCCGGGACGGGGAGGGCGGTCTCACTCAAGCCACGTCGTGGGCGGCCATCATTTCGAGGGCCTTCACCATGGCGGAGTGATCCAGTTTCGCCCCGCCATTGGCCGAGACGGAATTGAACAATTCCTGCGCCATAGCCGTGTTTGGCAGCGAGATGCCGAGCGCGCGCGCCGACGACAGCGCGAGGTTCAGATCCTTCTGGTGCAGCTCGATGCGGAAACCGGGATCGAACGTGCGCTTGATCATGCGCTCGCCGTGCACTTCGAGGATACGCGAGGTGGCAAGGCCGCCCATGAGCGCCTGGCGAACTTTGGCGGGGTCCGCCCCGGCCTTGGATGCGAACACCAGACCTTCCGCCACGGCCTCTATTGTGAGGGCGACGATGATCTGGTTGGCAACCTTGGTGACCTGTCCCGAGCCGACATCGCCCACCAGGGTGATGTTCTTGCCAAGCTTCTCGAACAGCGGCTTCACCGTCTCGAAGGCGGCATCAGTGCCGCCGACCATGATGGTGAGGGAGGCCGCCTTCGCGCCCAACTCGCCGCCGGAGACCGGCGCATCGAGATAGTCGCAGCCGAGTTCGGCGATCTTCGCGGCGAACTCCTTGGTCGCGACCGGCGAGATGGAACTCATGTCCACCACGGTCTTGCCTGCGGTCAGGCCCTCGGCCACGCCATCCGTGCCGAACAGCACCTTCTCCACATCGGGCGTATCAGGGACCATGGTGATGATGATGTCCGCGCGCCGCGCCACTTCGGCGGCCGAGCCGGCATCGATCGCGCCCTTGTCGAGCAGGTCCTGTGCCGGCTTGGAGCGGTTGTGGACGAACACGGTGTGGCCCGCGTCGATGAGATGGCCCGCCATGGGACGGCCCATGATGCCGAGGCCGATGAAACCGACGTTCATTGTCTATCTCCCCAATATGAGCGGCGCGTTCGCGCGCTTGATGTGTTCTTGCGGTTGAACCCTCGCCCGCAAGGTGACCGTTTCGTTATGCGCTGTCGGCCCCCTCTCCCGCTTGCGGGGGAGGGCTGGGGAGGGGGCTAGGAGCTTCGACGGAAGCTTCACCCCTGACCATGTCTCACCAATTCCCCCTCCCTGACCCTCCCCCGCAAGCGGGAGAGGGAACAACGGCGGGAGAGGCGCACGCCTCAGTATGCCTTGAGCCAGCCCAGGCCCTCGTCCGTGGTCGTCTTGGGCTTGTATTCGCAGCCCACCCAGCCGATATAGCCGGCCTCGTCGATGGCGTTGAGCACGAAGGGATAGTTGATCTCGCCAGTCCCCGGCTCGCCGCGCCCCGGATTGTCCGCGAGCTGGATATGCTTGATGCGCGGCAGCAGCGCCCGGATGGTGGGGGTGAGGTCCCCCTCCATGATCTGCATATGGTAGATGTCGTATTGCAGGAAGATGTCGTCGGCGCCGACCTCGTCGAACAGCGCCATGGACTGCTTGGTGCCGGTGAGGTGGAAGCCGGGCATGTCGCGGGTGTTGATCGCCTCTGCGACGAACGGGATGCCGGCCTTCTTCAATTCGGCGGCGGCGAACTTCAGGTTTTTCACCAGCGTCTCGTGGACCCTCTCAGCGGGCACGCCCTGCGGGGTGAGTCCACACAGAACGTTGATGGTCTGCGTGCCCAGCGCCTTGGCGTATTCGATGGCCTTGCCGACGCTGTCCTGGAACTCGCCGACCCGGTCGGGAAGCACCGCGATGCCGCGCTCGCCCTTGGCCCAGTCGCCGGCCGGGAGGTTGTGGAGCGCCTGCTCAAGGCCGTTCTTCGCCAGCTTTTCCGCCAGTTGATCGGCGGGGTAGGCATAGGGAAAGAGATATTCCACGCCGGTGAAGCCGGCATTGGCCGCCTTGTCGAACCGATCGAGAAAGTCGATCTCGTTCCAGAGCATGGTCAGATTGGCTGCGAACTTGGGCATTCACCTCTCCGCTGGCTGAGCCTTTTGAATTTTTTGGGGGAAGGACCGGTGGGACCGGCCCGGTCGTGACGAACCCCGGCTTGTGCCGGAGGGTAATGCAATCCGTTAGAAAAAGGAGGCACGAATTCCTGCTTTTCGCCCCGCCCCCGTTGAGGGGGAGGGGCGCGGTGGCGGGTATATCTCGATTTGATCCGGCGGGTGTGATCCAGGCGGGACCATAACCCCACGCCAGCCCTCCCTCGCAAGCGGAGAGGGAATAACGCAACGGTCCCGCTAGAGGAGAGGGACGGACGCTACTCCGCCGGTTCAACCTGCCGAACTTTCACCGCCGGCAGGTCGAGGATTTCCTCGAACTCGTTGATCTTGTCGATCTCCACGCCCATGGCGATATTGGTCACCCGCTCCAGGATGAACTCGATCACCACCGGCACCTGATGTTCCCTCATCAGGGCTTCGGCGCTGGCGAAAGCGTCCTTGAACTCGTTGGGCGTGCGCACCCGGATCGCCTTGCAGCCGAGCCCTTCCGCCACCGCCACATGGTCGACCCCGTAGCCGCCGGCCTCCTCGGAATTGATGTTGTCGAAGGCCAGCGACACCTCGAAATCCATCTCGAAGCCGCGCTGCGCCTGCCGGATCAGCCCGAGGTAGGAATTGTTCACGACAACATGGAGATAGGCCAGCTTGTGCTGGGCGCCCACCGCCAGTTCCTCGATCATGAACTGGAAATCATAGTCGCCCGAAAGGGCGACGATCTTCGCCTCCGGCCGCGCCGCGCGCACACCGAGCGCCGCCGGCAGGGTCCAGCCGAGCGGTCCGGCCTGTCCGCAATTGATCCAGTTGCGCGGCTCGTAGACGTTCAGGAACTGTGCGCCCGCGATCTGCGAAAGGCCGATGGTGGTGACATAGGTCACGTCGCGGCCGAGCGCCTCGTTCATCTCCTCATAGACCCGCTGGGGCTTGAGGGGCACGTTGTCGAAATGCGACTTGCGCAGCATGGTCTGCTTGCGGGCGAGGCATTCGTCCGCCCAGGCCGAGACATCCGGCAGCTTGCCGGCGGCCTTCCATTCGTGGGCGATCTCGACGAACAGTTCGAGCGCCGCGTGGGCGTCGGAGACGAGACCGAAGTCGGGCCCGAACACCCGGCCGATCTGGGTCGGTTCGATGTCGACGTGGACGAATTTGCGGCCCTTGGTGTAGACCTCCACCGAGCCGGTGTGGCGGTTGGCCCACCGGTTGCCGATGCCCAGCACGAAATCGGACGCCAGCATGTTCGCATTGCCATAGCGATGCGAGGTCTGGAGCCCGCACATGCCGGCCATCAGCGGATGATCGTCGGGGATGACACCCCAGCCCATCAGGGTCGGAATGACAGGCACGCCGGTGATTTCCGCGAACGCCACCAGCAGGTCTGCGGCATCGGCATTGATGATGCCGCCGCCGGCGACGATCAGCGGGCGTTCGCTGGCGAGCAGGAAGGACAGGGCCTTCTCTGCCTGTGCGCGGGTCGCCTTGGGCTTGTAGACCGGCAGGGGGGCGTAGGTGTCCTCATCGAACTCGATCTCGGCCATTTGCACGTCGATCGGCAGGTCGATGAGCACCGGGCCGGGACGCCCCGACTTCATGACGTGGAATGCCTGCTGGAACACCATCGGCACAAGCGCGGGCTCGCGCACGGTGACGGCCCATTTGGTGACGGGCTTGGCAATGGATTCGATGTCCACCGCCTGGAAATCCTCCTTGTAGAGGCGGGAACGCGGCGCTTGGCCGGTGATGCACAGGATCGGGATCGAATCCGCCTGGGCGGAATACAGGCCGGTGATCATGTCGGTGCCGGCGGGGCCGGAGGTGCCGATGCAGACCCCGAGGTTACCGGCAACCGCGCGGGTGTAGCCCTCGGCCATGTGCGAGGCGCCTTCCACATGGCGCGCCAAGACGTGGCGGATGGAGCCGCGCGCCTTCAGCGCGGAATAAAGCGGATTGATCGCCGCGCCAGGAACACCGAAGGCGCAGGTGATGCCTTCCTTTTCAAGAACCCGGACAGCAGCATCGACAGCACGCATGCGAGCCATGACAACCTCCCCTCTATTAGACTTTAGAAGAGGATGCGCTGAAGCCTCATTTGCTTCTATGGGAAGAATTGGAAGTACATTGATGCCTTTTTGGAAATAATCAAAAGGCGCGTTCCGGCGCTTGAAACGATGCTTGCCCCCTCTCCCGCTGGCTGGGGAGGGGGCAGGAGCCTCTACGGACGCTTCGCCCCCAACCATGCCTCACGCATTCCCCCTCCCTAATCCTCCCCTGCAAGCGGCAGAGGGGATAAAGACGATGGGAAATGGGTCTAATATGTTGTAATTAAAAGTAAATTACAGGGGCTCAGACGACCTCGACGCGGTTCCGGCCAAGCTGCTTGGCCTTGTAGAGCGCCACATCCGCCTGGGCGATGGGGCGGTCCACGGGGATTGCCACGCCCTCCGGCTGGAACACATGCACGCCGGCGCTGACGGTCAGCGGCCAACGCAAATCCTTGGAGGTGGCGACCCGCGTGCGCACCCGCTCGGCCACGCTAAAGGCATCCTTCTCCCCGGTCTGGGGCAACAGCAGCATGAACTCCTCGCCGCCGAAGCGGCCCACGGTGTCGCCCCCCCGCGCGGCGCCCTTGAGGCAATGGGCTACCTGTTTCAGCGCCACATCGCCCTGAAGATGGCCGTGGCGGTCGTTGTAATCCTTGAAGTGATCCACATCGACCATGACGAAGGCGAGGGGCGTTCCGGCCTTCACCGCATTCGCCATCTCCTCATCGAGCCGCTGGCGCAGCGCGCGCCGGTTCAGCATTCCGGTCAGAGGATCAAGTGCGGCCAATTGGATGAGCTTACGGTTGGCGTCTTCCAATTCACGCCGCCGCAGGTCCAGTTCGCTCATCAGGGCGCGGCGCGGGTTGATGTCCTGGATCTGGGAGACGAAGCAGCGCGGGGTGCCGTCGTCGTGGCGCGCCAGCGCGACATCAAGCTGGGCCCAGACGATTTCGCCATTGGGCCGCACATATCGCTTTTCCATCTCGTAATCTGTGGTGTCACCGGCCAACAGGGCTTGCATCTGGTCGAGGTCGGCGTCGAGATCTGGGGGGTAGGTGATCGACTGGAAATCCCGCTTCAGCAAATCGGCCTCTGTGAAGCCGAAAAGCCGTCCGGCCGCCGCGTTCACCTTCAAGAACCGTCCATCCAGGCCTACAAGGGACATGCCAATGGGCGCATTGGCGAAGGCGGTCCCGAACAGGACATTGGCGTCTCGGCTTTTCTGTTCAGCACTGAGGCGACGCGCCTCCAACTCACGCCTGCCGATGGCCTGGCCGAGCATGTCCGCCAGGAGTTCGAGATAGATACGGCCCTGGGACGTGAAGGGCTCCGGACGAGGATCCGGATCCAACAGGCTGATGACGCCGAAGGTGGTGCCGGCGACCCGGATCGGGGCCGCCGCATAGGTTTCAAAATGCCCCTCGTGATAGAGGGGGTGGGCGCTAAGCTGCGGATCGCGCCCGATGTCGTGGCAAAACAGGCTCGCCTGGGTGTTCATCGCCTCAGCTGCGAACAGGTTTGCGATCGGCCGTGTATCGCCCTCCCGGTATGGAAACTGAGCCTCCGCCTGGATCTTCGCGAACGTGTAGACGCCTGCATCCAGCGTGCCGATGACGCCGATCTTCAGGCCGAACACCTCGCGCGCGGCCCCGAGATAGGCATCGTAAAGCTGCTCAAGGCCGACATCGCTGAGAGTGAGCAAATGTTTCAGCGACTGAAGCGCCTGCGCCCAGTCACCCTTTTCAACGGCCGTTGAGCCGCCGGGGACCCGCTTCATGGTTTCCGCTCGCTCAATTGTATACACTCGACATATGTTAGGATAACAGAGCCGCTCGCGTTAGACGACGGCGATAACTGTACTTAACGTTCCGCTTAAGTCCGTTGAGGTGCGCGTGTGAATCTCAGCTGCCATCTCTTCACACCTGATGCACTGTGCTTTCGCACCGAGGCGCCGCCACGGCGTTTTTCGGCACTCTGCCCATTCCCCAACGTCGCTGCCAGCGGCGCGCGGTGGGGTTGTCGTCCCACGCCATTGCTCCGCTGGAGAAGGCCTTGGAAGGTTGCGGGTTCAGGTGTAAGCGGCTGCAACTTCGGATCGTGCGGTTCCCCACGGGGCAGCAAGGCGTCATTGTAGGGACGATTCGTTATCTGCCGCTGGGATGCGTGGGCCGAGAGTTCGCCGATCCCTGAGACATTGCCATGATCGACATTGCCACCCGCGTCTATAATCACACCTGGAAGATCGACCCGATCGTCCGCTCGGTGCTCGACACCGATTTCTACAAATTGCTCATGGGCCAGATGATTTTCCGGCGCCACCGGGATGTCGAGGTCACGTTTGGAATTCACAACCGCACCAGCCACATCAGGCTCGCCGATATCATCGACGTGGGCGCGCTGCGCGAGCAACTCGACCATGTGCGCTCGCTTTCGCTGACACGCGGTGAATCCACCTGGCTGCGCGGCAACATGTTCTACGGCAAGCGCCAGATGTTCTCGCCGGACTATATCGCCTGGCTCGAGCAGTTCCGCTTCCCCGCCTATCATCTGGAGAAGCGCGAGGGGCAGTACGAGCTGATTTTTGAGGGACCGTGGGTCGAAACCACCATGTGGGAAATCCCCGCTCTGGCCATCCTCAACGAACTGCGTTCGCGTGCGGTGCTGAAGGGGTTGGGAAAGTTCGAGCTTCAAATCCTCTATGCCCGCGCCATGACGCGGGTGTGGGAGAAGATCGCGTTCCTCAAGACCCTTGGCCCGGTGAACCTCGCCGACTTCGGTACGCGCCGCCGCCACGGTTTCCTCTGGCAGGATTGGTGCGTGCAGGCGTTGATCGAGGGGCTGGGCGAAACCTTCCTCGGCACCTCCAACTGCCTCATCGCCATGCGGCACGAAGTGGAGGCGGCAGGCACAAACGCCCACGAATTGCCGATGGTCTACACCGCCCTGGCGCGGACCGACGAGGAATTGGTCCAGGCGCCCTATGAGGTGCTGGCGGACTGGCAGGAAGAATACGACGGCAATCTCAGGATCATGCTGCCGGACACATACGGCACCACCGGCTTCCTCGCCGATGCGCCCGACTGGCTGGCGGGTTGGACCGGCATCCGCATCGACAGCAAGGACCCGCTGGAAGGCGGGGAAGAAGCGATCGCCTGGTGGCGCTCGCGCGGCCAGGACCCGGCCGAAAAGCTCGCCATCTTTTCCGATGGGCTGGATGCGGAGGAGGTGGCGCGCATCACCGCCCGCTTCTCCGGGCGCATGCGCCTCGGCTTTGGCTGGGGCACCCTCCTGACCAACGATTTCAGGGGCCTTGCGCCGGCTGGGGCGCTCGACCCGGTTTCCATCGTCTGCAAGGTGATTTCCGCAGATGGGCACCCGACGGTGAAGTTGTCCGACAATCCCACCAAGGCGATGGGGCCGCCGGAAGAGATCGAGCGTTACAAGCGGCTGTTCAAGGTCGGCCCCCAACAGGCGCGCCCCGCAATCGTGTGATCGTTCGACGGTCTGTAATCGCCAAGCTTCAGAGTTATCGATCTTGAGCTTTGCCGTTTTTCGCATCTTTGCGGGTGTGCGCTTTGCTCAATTCATCGGCGTGTTTATACTTTTTGCACATGATTATCATTTGTGCACATTTGCCTTAATTCAGAGGAACGGCAATCCGGGGACGACGTTTGTCTTGCGAGGGGGCGCTATCTTTTGCCCAATGCAGGAGGAATGAATGGCCCAGAATTGGCGCAACGATGAATATAGCCGCAACGACCGCGAGCAGGATGCCAGGTCTGATCGGCCTGAGGACCGCGCTTATCGCAGTGGTTCCGACACTTATGGGAATGACTCGTCTTCCGGCCATGGCCGAGACGGTGGCTATCGAAACGAATACGGCCGTGGCGGCGACCCGTCCGCCGCATCACGCAACCAGCCCCGTGAGCAGGGACCGCGCGGCGACTTCAGTTCATTCGATGCCCGCTCGTCTTGGTCGGGCGCGGACGAGGGCGACTATCGCCATCGTAGCTCGCCCTATCGCGATTATGGCCGTGGCCCCTACGAGGATTACGGAACGGATCCGGAGCGCGGTTCGAGCGCCGGCTATCCCACGTCGGGCTCGGGATATGGCCGCACCGCTGAGCGCGGCTATGACTTTTCGGGCCATGGTGATTATGGACGCGGCGGCAACAATCGCGATTTCGCACGCGGTAATGGCCAGCGCCCGCGTGGCCGACCTGATTGGGGACGCCAGGAATGGGGCCTCAGCGGCCCACAGCAGTCCGGAGGTCATTACGACCGCGAGGAACGCGGCTTCTGGGACCGTGCGTCCGACGAAGTCTCGTCGTGGTTCGGTGATGAGGAGGCCGAGCGTCGCCGTCATCAGGACCAGCATCGCGGCCGTGGTCCCAAGAACTACAACCGCTCCGACGACCGCGTGCGGGAAGACGTGAGCGATCGCCTCTCCGACGACGGTCAGGTGGATGCTTCCGAAGTCGAGGTCAGCGTGTCCAAGGGCGAGGTGACACTTGCCGGCACCGTGTCCGACCGGCTCCAGCGCCGCCGCGCCGAGGATATCGCGGAGCGCGTCTCGGGCGTTCATCATGTGCAGAACAATCTGCGCGTCCATGGCACCGGCGCAACACCGGGGACGCAAACCGGCATCACCGCTGGTCAGTCCAGCACCATCTCAAGCAAGAATACCTGACCTCAAGCAGATATGAGAGAGGTTGGGGGCGTCCTTCGGGGCGCCCCTTCTTTTTGCCGGCACGAGATTTGCTAACCTCAAAGATAATTGAGGCGAGGGGAGTCGCGATGTCCGAGAATGTAGTCAGCCTGAGAGGCAGCTTCCAGGTGGAGGCGGCAGAGCCAAATCAAACCGTCGTGGCGGAGTTGGAGCGCCTGCTGGAAGCCGCGCGCGCCGGAGAACTGGTCGGCTTGGCGGGAACCTACCTGCACAAGGACAAGAGCGTCGCTTATTCCTATGCGGGCGGCGTCGCTGGCTATGGAATGATCGGCGGGCTGGAATGCCTGAAGGCGCGGCTGACGCGGCTGTCACTCGATCAGGTCTGAGCGGCCGGTTCTCCAAGTTCGCGGGGTCCGCGTCGGCGCAGCGGCTGGGCGGCCACCGAGAGCAGCGCGCGGTAGCGGCGTTTTGCGTCGCTGACCGTTCCGCTGTCGCCGATGGCGGCCTCCTGGAGTTCCGCCAGTGCAAACGGGCTCGGCTCCGCCGGCAGGACCACCACTTCGGGGATGCAATTGGCGAGGTTGACGACGTCTCGGCCAGTCAGCATCGAGAGCGCGTTGGTGATGAGCCCGCACTGATACGCGCGCCGATCCGCGGTGAGGTGCTCCCAGGGCTCGATCAACGGGTATCGCTGCCGCGCTGCCGCGTGCGCGCCCATTGCCATGCGCTCCACCATGTCCGCCGCAATCATCTCGTCCCCACGCAGGCTCTCGTGACGGCATGATGAGGCGTTTCCCTTTCCCAACCCTTGCCAGATCGCAGGCTTGTGGAAATTGTGGTGAACAGAGGGTTACACGCTCTATTCCCACAATGATTGCGCCGCGCGCCCTGACTGATACACTTCCAATGAATTGACGCATGAATGCCCACGTCCAGCGCCCCTGCCGGTGCTGTCGTCCGGGCGGCAAGGGGACAGAGATGAGGGACGAGACGCACGGGCCCTGCGGGGACCCGGCGCCGTCTGTACGGGATCGCGACGGCGCTCCTCAGGACGCATCCAGCGGGCCCGCCTCATGGCAGGGCGCGCGGAACGAGCGCGTCTATGCGGCTCTTGATCTTGGCACCAACAATTGCCGGCTGCTCATCGCCCGGCCGACCCAGCGCAATTTCCGCGTGGTGGATGCCTTCTCGCGCATCGTGCGCCTTGGCGAGGGCGTCGCGGGCAGCGGTGTGCTGGGTGCGGCGGCGATGGAGCGGGCCATTGGCGCGCTTGAAATCTGCGCCTCGAAGATCGCCGCGCGCGGGGTTCTGCGGACCCGCATCATCGCCACCGAGGCGTGCCGCGCTGCGGCCAACGGTGCCGACTTCTGCGCCGAGGTGGAGGCCCGCACCGGGCTTGCGCTCGAAGTGGTGGACCGGCGCACCGAGGCGGGGCTGGCCGCTGCGGGCTGCGCGCCCTTGGTTGACCCCACCTGCGACGGCGCCATTTTGTTCGACATCGGCGGCGGGTCCACCGAAGTGGTATGGCTGGGGCGCCGCGCTTCGGGCGACGACGGCCCGCCGCGTGCCCGCATTCGCTCCTGGGCGTCCATGCCCGTGGGGGTGGTATCGCTGGCCGAGCGCCATGGCGGCGTGAAGGTGTCACGGGAATTATTCGAGACCATGGTCGCCGAGGTGGCGGACATGCTGGACGGCGTGCGCCAAAGCTGGGGCCTGCGCGGGCCGGGCCGCATGCATCTGCTGGGTACGTCCGGTACCGTGACGACGGTGGCCGGTATCCATCTCGGACTGCAACGCTATGATCGCACCCGGGTGGACGGCGCCTGGTTGCATGCCAAGGATATCAGCCGGGTGGTGGATCAATTGGTCGGTATGTCGTTTGAGGAGCGGGTATCCAATCCCTGCATCGGCGCGCAGCGGGCGGACCTCGTGCTCGCGGGCTGCGCCATCATGGAAGCGGTGCGCGAGGCGTTCCCCACGGATCGGCTGCGGGTTGCCGATCGTGGCCTGAGAGAGGGAATGCTTGTGCAGTTGATGCGCGCCGACGGCGTCTGGCGCCGGGCCGGAACCGCCGCCCCGGTGGAGGCGCGCGCGTGAGCACGCCGACCCGAGGGCCGGACGGACGCCCGCTCAAAGTCCGCGTGAAGACCTCGCGCGGCCGCACCACATCCTCGCAGAAATGGCTTCAGCGCCAGCTTAACGACCCCTATGTCGCCCGCGCCAAGCGGGAAGGCTGGCGCTCGCGCGCGGCGTTCAAGCTGATCGAGATGGACGACAGGATCCATGTGCTGAAGCGCGGCATGCGGGTGGTGGATCTCGGCGCCGCGCCCGGTGGCTGGAGCCAGGTGGCGGCCAAGCGCATCGGCCTCGAGGAGGGGCAGGGCAAGATCGTCGCCATCGACCTGCTGGAGATGGAGCATATTCCCGGCGTGACCTTCGCCCAGCTGGACTTTCTGGCCGAGGAAGCGCCCGCGCAGTTGATGGACATGATGGGCGGGCAGGCGGATGTTGTGCTGTCCGACATGGCGGCCAATGCCACCGGCCATCGCCAGACCGACCATCTGAAGATCGTTGCGCTGGTGGAACTTGCCGCCCATTTCGCCCGGCAGGTTCTGGCGCCGGGCGGGGCCTTCATCGCCAAGGTGATCCAGGGCGGCACCGAGGGCGTGCTATTGGCGGACCTCAAGCGGGACTTCGCCCAGGTGAAACACCTGAAGCCCGCCGCCAGCCGGGCGGATTCCGCCGAGCTTTATGTGATTGCCACCGGATTCCGGGGCCGGGCGGCGGCAGAGGACACCGACCCAAGGCCCTGAAGTAACGGGTTCAGTCGGCCTGAGGCTCCACGGTCCGGTCCACCGCCACCACCCGCCCGCGCTCCACCGCGAGGGCAAGACGGCCGGCCTTGAGGGCCAGCGCCCGCTCGCCGAACAGTTCGCGCCGCCAGCCTGACAAGGCCGGCACCGGGGCCTCGTCGCTCACCGCGATCCGCTCCAGATCTTCCGTGGTTGCGATCACCTTCGCGGCGACCGCGTTCTGCTCGGCCGTCATGCGCAGAAGCACTTTCAGCAGCTCCACCGTGGCATTGGCGCCGTTCGGCAGTGGACGGTCACGTTCCAGCCTGGGGAGGGTTTTGGGGTCACGCTCAAGGCCGCGCTTCACCGCTTCCAGCACCGCCTCCCCATAACGCGAACGCTCAAAGCCCTTGGGCAGGGAGCGCAGTTCTGCAAGCTTCTCCGGCGTCTGCGGCGCCTGGAGGGCGATCTCCCCGATCACTTCGTCCTTGATGATGCGGCCGCGCGGCTGATCGCGGGACTGTGCCTCGCGCTCGCGCCATGCCGCCACCTCAACCAGAACCGCCAGTTCGCGCGGCTTGCGGACGCGGGACTTCAGCCGCTCCCACGCGGAATCCGGGTCCTGCCGATAGGTTGCCGGCGAGGTGAGCACATGCATCTCCTCCCCGACCCACTCGCCACGACCGCGCGCATCCAGATCCGTGAGCAGCGCAAGATAGATGTCGCGCAGATGGGTCACGTCGGCGATGGCGTAGGTGAGTTGCGCCTGGCTCAGCGGGCGGCGCGACCAGTCGGTGAAGCGCGACGACTTGTCGAGCGCATGGCCGCAGACCCGCTGCACGAGTTGGTCGTAGGAGATGCTGTCGCCATAGCCGAGCACCATGGCCGCGACCTGGGTGTCGAACACCGGATGGGGGATCAGCCCGGCGCGGTGCCAGACGATTTCGATGTCCTGCCGCGCGGCGTGGAACACCTTCGTGACACTCGGGTTCGCCATCAGCTCGAAGAACGGGCGCAGGTCGATATCCGGCGCCAAGGCGTCGATGATGATCGCCTCGTCCGGTGATGCCGCCTGGATCACGCAGAGTTTCGGCCAGAACGTTGTCTCGCGCAGGAACTCGGTGTCGACGGTGATGAAGTCGTGGCGGGAGAGGCGCGCACAGGCAGCCGCCAGCGCCTCTGTAGAGGTGATCGGATCCATGACGCGACAATAGCGCGCTCGGAGGCTGCCTTGAAAGAGCCCGATTGCTACGACGCCCGGATCGGCTCCCGCGCGGTGAGCGCCAGTGCATCCTCGAACGGGAGCGGGTGCCCCAGCAGATAGCCCTGAACGTGCGTACAGCCTTCTGCCTGAAGGATTTTCAACTGCGCTTCCGTCTCCACGCCCTCGATGGTGGTGACCAGCGGCAGGGCATCGGCGAGGGCGATGATGGCGCGCAGGATGGGCAGGCTGTGGTGGTCTATCCCCAGTCCCCGGACAAAAGCGGCGTCGATCTTGATTCGGTCGATAGGCAGGGTGCGCAGATAGGCGAGGGAGGAATAGCCGGTTCCGAAATCGTCCAGGGCGACGCGGATGCCGCGTGCGCGGAAGCCCTCCATCACCGCCATTAATGTCGGCCCCTCCTGGATCAGCGCGGTTTCGGTGATCTCCAGTTCGAGCCGGTGGGGGGAGAGGCCGGACACGCGCAGCGCCTCGGTCACATGGGCTTCCACCACATTGCCGCGAAACTGGATCGGCGAGAGATTCACGGAGACGAAAATGTGGTCCGGCAGCCGGCTCGCGGCGCGGCATGCCTGTTCCAGAACCCAGGCGCCGAGCGGGAAGATCAGGCCCGTCTCCTCGACCACCGGGATGAAGGCGGGCGGAGGCACCACGCCGCGTGTCGGGTGGCGCCAGCGCAGCAGGGCCTCGAACCCGACGACGCGCCTGTCGTGGCACTCGAAAATGGGCTGGTAGATCAGGAAGAATTGGCCCTCGCGCCAGGCGGTGTCGAGGTCCATTTCCAGGTTGCGCCGCGCCAAGGCGGCGCGCTCCATCTCGCGCTGGAACACCCGCACCAGCCCGCGTCCATCGCTCTTCGCCCGGAACAGGGCGAGGTCCGCGCTTTTCAGAATGTCAGGGGTGGTTCCGCCCTGTTCGGGCGCCACGGCGATGCCGATGCTGCCGCCGGCGATCACCCGGTGATGCTCCAACTCGAACGGCTCGCGGATCGCCTCAATAATCCGCTGGGCTGTCTGGAGGGCCGCCGGCTCCTCCACCCCGGGCAGGACGATGCCGAACTCGTCCCCGCCGAGCCGCGCCACCTCGGCCTGCGGTCCGGCGCAGCGGCGCAGGCGCTCTGCCACCGCCTTCAGCAAGGCATCGCCGATGGCGTGGCCGAGCGTGTCGTTGACCGACTTGAAGTAATCGAGGTCGAGGAACAGCAAGGCGATCTGCTGATTGCCGGAGCGCGCCTCCAGCAGTGCATCGAGCCGCTCGGCGAACAGCAGGCGGTTCGGCAGGCCGGTCAAGGCGTCGTGACGGGCGAAATGATGGGCGCTCTCGGCGAATGCCCGCTGCGCCTTCAGATGTCGCCCGGCCATCACCACCACCGCCAGGATGCTCAGGCAAATCAGGCCGGCGAAGACGATGATCGGCAGCACCTGCGCCCAGGACCGGCGCTGCACGGCGGGCAGGCTGTCGGTGACGAATACGGTGACGGAATATTTGGCGAGCCGGGTTTCGGCATAAAGGCGCGGCTTTCCGTCGATGAGCCCCGGCGGCGCGAGGTCGTCGACGGAGGGGTGGGCGATGAGGAGGCTGGCGGCCTGCTTGCGTTCAGATGCCCCTTTGGCATCGGGCGCTGCGTGGGGATGGCCGGCGAGATAGGCACCATCGTCACGGAACATGGCGATCGCGCCGTCTCGCCCGAGATTGATCGCGGAAAAGGACGCCTCGAAATAAGACTGCTCCATCGCACCGAGCACGAGGCCGAGGAAATGCCCGTCCGGGGCGGTAAAGCGCCGCGCCAGATAGATCGTCATGGTCCCGGTGCCGCGATTGGGGACCGGGGAACTAATGAAGACGTCCGGACTGCCCGGCACTTTGAGCGCCTGGAAATAGTCCCGATCCGACACGTTGACCGCGGGGATCGGCCAGAAGCGGGAGAAATTGATCAACGCCCCGGTCTCGTCGATCAGCGTGACCGCGTCGACATAGGGCAGGGCATCGATCTTGTCCCGAAGCATGCGGTGCACGTCCTCGGTGGCCATGGTGGCGGCAAGCTGGGCGCTGTCGGCGATCTTCGCCGCCGATATCCGCTCGATGATGGAGATCTGGACCAGTTCAAGCGCCTGAAATGCGCGCTCGGTCTGCTCGGCCAGGGCGAGGGAGAGATTTTCCATCTCGCGTTGCCGGTCGGCGAGCGCGCGGTCGCTGATCCGCAGCGCCAGTATGCTGGCGGCGGCAACCACCGCGAGGCCGAACAGGGCACCGATAATGCGCACCCAGGCGGTGCCGTCCGCCGCACCTTTCGGCGGCCGGCCGGCCGAACCCACGGCATGCCTGCCCCGCACGCCAGGAGCGTCTTCCATGAGGCCCCCCTCGATCCAACACCTTGATAATGAGGTTATACACAATGCCCAGGCGGACATAGCGGGCAGGGTGGCCGGGCTGCGAAATGCCCGCCGCCCTTGACAAGGCAAGCCTCACATGCACCTTCCGCCGGCTTGCGCAGGCGCCCCCGGTGGCGCCCGCGCGCTAGATTTTCAGCAGTCCGAAAGGCCGCCCCATGCACCGCTACCGCACGCACACCTGCGGTTCGCTCACCGACGCCCATGTGGGCGAGAGCGTCCGCCTGTCCGGCTGGTGTCACCGCATTCGCGATCATGGCGGCGTGCTGTTCATCGACCTGCGCGACCATTACGGCCTGACCCAGGTGGTGATCGACCCCGACAGCCCGGCCTTCGCCCAGGCCGAGAAGGTCCGCGCCGAATGGGTGGTGAAGTTCGACGGCAAGGTGCGGTTGCGCCCCGAGGGCACGGAGAATGCCGACCTGCCCACCGGCAAGATCGAGATCTACGCCGCGGAGCTTGAAGTGCTCGGCCCCTCCGCCGAACTGCCGCTGCCTGTGTTCGGCGACCAGGATTATCCCGAGGACATCCGCCTTCGCTATCGCTTCCTGGACCTGCGCCGCGAGCGCATCCACGGCAACATCATGAAGCGCGGGCAGATCATCGACAGCATCCGCCAGCGCATGAAGGGGCAGGGCTTCTTCGAGTTCCAGACGCCGATCCTCACCGCCTCCTCGCCCGAGGGCGCGCGCGACTTCCTGGTGCCCTCGCGCATCCATCCCGGCAAGTTCTACGCGCTGCCCCAGGCGCCGCAGCAGTATAAGCAGCTCATCATGATGAGCGGCTTCGACCGCTATTTCCAGATCGCCCCCTGCTTCCGCGACGAGGACCCGCGCGCCGACCGCCTGCCGGGCGAGTTCTACCAGCTCGACCTGGAAATGAGCTTCGTCGAGCAGGAAGACGTGTTCGCCGCCGTGCAGCCGGTCATCACGGGCGTGTTCGAGGAATTCGCGCAGGGCAAGCCGGTGAACAAGGACTGGCCGCGCATTCCCTATGCCGAGGCGCTGCGCAAATACGGCACCGACAAGCCGGACCTGCGCAATCCGCTGGTGATGCAGGATGTCTCCGAGCATTTCCGCGGTTCCAACTTCAAGGTATTCGCGCGCATGCTCGAAGACCCGAAGAACCAGGTGTGGGCCATCCCTGCGCCAAAGGGTGGTTCGAGGGCTTTCTGCGATCGTATGAATAGTTGGGCCCAGGGCGAGGGCCAGCCGGGGTTGGGCTACATCATGTGGCGCGAGCTATCTGCCGATAGTGCCGCCGACGGTGAAAAGACTATCAAAGATGTAATCGAAAAGTCCCGCGGGCCCGAAGCCGCCAGCGGCGTGCAAGTTGAGCCCGGAATCGTTGGAGCTGGGCCGCTCGCAAACAACATCGGTCCTGAACGCACAGAAGCGATCAGGCAGGCGCTCGGCCTAAAGGAAGGCGATGCCGCCTTCTTTGTCGCCGGTGATCCCGCCAAATTCTACAAGTTCGCCGGCCTTGCCCGCACCAAGGTGGGCGAGGAGCTGAAGCTGATCGACACCGAGCGGTACGAACTCGCCTGGATCGTCGATTTCCCGTTCTACGAATGGTCGGACGAGGAGAAGAAGGTCGACTTCTCGCACAACCCCTTCTCCATGCCGCAGGGCGGCCTCGACGCGCTGAACGGGCAGGATCCGCTCACCATCAAGGCGTTCCAGTACGACATCGCCTGCAACGGCTACGAGATCGCCTCCGGCGGCATCCGCAACCACCGGCCCGAGACCATGGTCAAGGCGTTCGAACTGGCCGGCTATGACGAGGCGACGGTGGTGGAGCGGTTCGGCGGCATGTATCGCGCGTTCCAGTACGGCGCCCCGCCCCATGGCGGTATGGCGGCGGGCATCGACCGGATGGTGATGCTGCTGTGCGGCGTGACGAACCTGCGCGAAATCTCGCTGTTCCCCATGAACCAACAGGCCCTCGACCTGCTCATGGGCGCACCCTCGGACGTGGCGCCCAAGCAATTGCGCGACCTGCACATCCGCCTGAATTTGCCGCAGAAATAGCGCCTTCGGCGGCGCCGCGTTCCCCCTCCCAACCCTCCCCCGCAAGCGGGAGAGGGCTTTGTGTAGCGTGCGGGCGAGCGCGGCCTGTCCCCTCTCCCGCTTGCGGGGAGGGCTAGGGAGCGGGCCAAGCGGCTCGAAGAACAAAGAAAAAGGGCGAGCGCCGAAACGCTCGCCCTTTTCTATTTTAGCACCGGAAAAGCGATCAGCGCAGAACCGGCATGACGAACTCGGCGCCGGTGCGCACGCCCGAGGGCCAGCGCGCGGTGGTGGTCTTCACGCGGGTGTAGAAGCCCACGCCCTCCACGCCATAGACATTGCGATCACCGAAGATCGACCGCTTCCAGCCGCCGAACGAGTGGTAGGCGATCGGCACCGGGATCGGCACGTTGATGCCCACCATGCCGGCGACCACGCCATAGTCGAACGCGCGGGCCGCGCCGCCGTCATTGGTGAAGATCGCGGCGCCGTTGCCGTATTCGTGGTCGTTGACGAGGTTGAGCGCCTCCTCGAACGTGTCGGCGCGCACCACCGCGAGGACCGGGCCGAAGATCTCTTCCTTGTAGATCTTCATGTCCGGCGTCACGTTGTCGAACAGGCAGCCGCCGATGTAATAGCCGTCCTCGTGGCCCTGAAGCTTCAGGCCGCGACCGTCCACCACCAGATCGGCGCCTTCCGCGACACCATCGGCGACATAGCCGGTCACTTTGGCGAGATGCTCCTTGGTGATCAGCGGGCCCATCTCGCTGTCCTTGTCCATGCCGGGGCCGACCTTCAGCGCCTGGACGCGGGGCACCAGCTTTTCCAGCAGTGCATCGCCGACGCCGCCGACCGCGACCGCGACCGACACCGCCATGCAGCGTTCACCGGCCGAGCCGTAGCCCGCGCCCATCAGCGCATCCACGGTCTTGTCGAGGTCCGCGTCGGGCATCACCACCATGTGGTTCTTCGCCCCGCACAGGGCCTGGGCGCGCTTCCCGTGCGCGGTGGCGGTGCGATAGACATATTCGCCCACGGCGGTTGAGCCGACGAAGCTCACCGCCGCCACCTTCGGGTGGGAAAGCAGGGCGTCCACCGCCGCCTTGCCGCCGTTCACCACATTGAACACGCCCGCCGGCAGGCCGGCTTCCGTCAGCAGTTCTGCGAGGCGCAGGCCGCAGGAGGGGTCCTTCTCCGAGGGCTTCAGGATGAAGGTGTTGCCGCACGCGAGTGCCACCGGGAACATCCACAGCGGCACCATGGCGGGGAAATTGAACGGCGTGATGCCGGCGCATACGCCGACCGGATGGCGCATGGAGAAGGTGTCGATGCCACGGCCGACCTGGTCGGAAAACTCGCCCTTCAGGAGATGCGGGATGCCGCAGGCGAATTCCACCACCTCGATGCCGCGCATCAGTTCGCCCTTGGCATCGTCAAAGGTCTTGCCGTGCTCGCGGGTGATCAGAGCGGCCAGTTCGTCCAGGTGGCGATCGAGAAGATCCTTGAACTTGAACATGACGCGGGCGCGGGCGGGCGCGGGAAGCGCGGCCCAGGCAGGAAACGCGGCGGCGGCGGCGCTGACCGCGCGCTCGACCACGGCGGCATCGCCCAGCAGCACATTGCCGATCTGTTCGCCGGTCGCGGGGTTGAACGTGGCGGCGGACGGCGCGCCGGGCGCGGCGTCGGGCTTGCCAGCGATGAAGTGGCCGATGGTCTGCATATTGTTTCTCTCCCTGGGACGGCGCACAAAAGCTCTAGAAACGACGCATATCAACGCCTAACAAAGAGCATTCATTCCGCGAAAATAGGCTCACCATGAATTGGGACCATGCCCGGATCTTCCTCGCGGTTGCCCGCGCCGGACAGATTCTCCAGGCCGCCCAACGTCTCGACCTCGACCACGCAACGGTCACACGGCGCCTCAACGCGCTGGAGGCGGACCTCGGCGCCAAGGTGTTCGAGCGTCGGCCCACCGGATGCACCCTCTCCGCCGTGGGCGAACGGTTCCTTCCGATCGCCGAGCGGGTGGAAAGCGAAATGCTCCAGGCGCAGTCGGTGCTTGGCGGCGCCGACCTGAAGCTGGAGGGCACGGTGCGGGTTGGCGCGCCGGATGCGTTCGGCACCTATTTCCTCGCCCCGCGCCTCGCGCGGTTCGCCGCGCAGCATCCCGACCTGCTGCTCCAACTCGTGCCGCTGCCGCGCACCTTTTCGCTGTCGAAGCGCGAGGCGGACATCGCCATCATCCTGGAGCGGCCGCAGGAGGGGCGGCTGTTCGGGCGCAAGCTCACGGACTATTCGCTCAGCGTCTACGCCGCGCGCGCCTATCTGGAGGCGACCGGCCAAGTGCACCACCGCGCCGACCTCGCCGGGCGCACCCTCATCACCTATGTGCAGGACCTCGCCTATAGTCCGGGCCTGGACTACATGGACGCGCTTTCCAACATCGCCGGCCAAAGGTTTGAGTGCGCAAGCGCGGTGGGGCAGTTGGAGGCGATCAAGGCGGGGGCCGGCATCGGCATCCTGCACGATTATGCCGCCGCCGCGCACCCGGACCTGGTGCGCATCCTCCCGGAGATGCGGTTCGAGCGCACCTATTGGCTGGTGGTGCACGCCGACATGCGCGAGTTGCGGCGCATCGCCGAAACCGACCGCTTCATCGTCGACGAGGTGCGGGCCAGCCGGGCGCAGTTCTCGGGGTGAGGCTCAGCGGTCCGCGAGTATGTCCTTGAGCACCGCCGGGGCGCCGCGCCGGAACTGGCGCACGGCATCGCGCACCATCGGTGTGAGGTCCTCGGGGATCGGCGTGCCGTACACGAAGCGGCGGATGGCGAGGTAGAAGATGCGGCCGTGCAGGCCCCAGAACAGCTCGGCCTCCCGCTCGCTCACCGGCAGTGTTTCGGGCGAGGGCGCCTTCAGTTCGTGGCGCAGCTCACCGCAGGCGGGCAGGATGATCTCGTCGCGCACGATCACCAGATAGCGGCTGGTGATGTTGAAGGATTTCAGGCCGGAAAAGGCGAAAATCCGCACCCACTCATAATCGAACACCCGTTCCACATATTCGAGATAGAAGCGTGTGAGGCGGGCCTCCAGCGTCTGCGTCCGGTCGATGATGAGCGCCCCCCAGTCTGCCTTCCAGCGGCTGAGAAAGACGTGCTCATAGACCCGCTCGATCAGCACCTCCTTGCTGGGAATATGCCGGTAGATGGCGGAGTGGCTGATGCCCATGCGCTTCGCCAGTTCGCGGGTCTGGCCCTCGAAGCCGTGCTCGGCGAAGAAGCGCGCGGCCTCCGCGATGATCGCCTGCTCCCGGTCCGCAGCGCGCATGTGGCGCCGGCGGGGGCGCGCAGGCGTCGCGGGATTTTCGCCCGATGCCTCGTCCAAGCTTCAACCTCTTCAACGCACCGCCGGATACGCCCGCCGCCCGTCTGCGATAGCGCAACGGCAAAAAGCGACCAAGCGATGATTCATGGAAAAAATCGATTTCGCCACGGACGCTATTGACAGGATCGGTGTGGTCGCCCAATTTTGTAACCAAGCGGTCACAAAATGATGCCGCGTGAGGAAACTTTGGGAGGGGCAGATCAAGGCCCGCGCATTCAGCTACGAGCGTCCTACGACGCTGGAAGCGGCCCGTGCCGCCTTCCTTGCGGTCGATGGCGACGCCAGCTACATCTCCGGCGGCCAGAGCCTGGTGCCGGCATTGGCCATGCGCCTCCAGGCGCCGGCCGTGCTGGTGGACCTGGCCGGCGTCGCAGCCATGCGCGGTGTTGCTCTTGAGGGCGACGTGCTGCGCATCGGCGCGCTGACCCGTCATGCCGAGGCATTGACCGACCCGCTCATCGCCCGCCATGCACCTCTGCTGAAGGCCGCCGCCCCGTTCGTCGCGCACCCCGCAATTCGTAATCGCGGCACGCTTGGCGGTTCGGTCTCGCTCGCCGACCCGGCGTCTGAATTTCCGGCCATGATGCTGGCCATGGGCGCAGAGATGGAGATTTTCGGCGCGGGCGGTTTGCGCCGCGTGCCCGCCGAGGATTACTTCCTCGACCTCTACCAGACCGCCTTGGAGCCCGGCGACATCCTCACCGCGCTGCATGTGCCGAGCGTCGGTCCCCGGCATCGCTGGGCGTTCGATGAACTGGCCCGCCGGCGCGGCGACTACGCCATGGTCGGCGCCGGCATTCTCGCGGAAATGGACGGCGACACGCCCGTTGCGGTGCGGATCGCACTGTTCTCGGTCGGCCCGACGCCGGTGCGGGCCCGCAATACCGAGGCGGCAATCACCGGCCGCCCGCTCGATGCGGAGACCATTATCGCCGCGCAGAACGCGCTGGAGGACGACATCGCCCCGCTGGACGACGAGCAGATACCCGCCGCCATGCGCCGCCACCTCGCCCGTGTTCTGCTGGGCCGCCTGCTCCAGCGCCTGGGAGAGGCCGCATGAGCGCGCATCTGCCCCTCACCCTCACGGTCAACGGCACCAGCGTCAGCCGCATGGTGGCGCCGCGCACCACGCTGGCGGATTTCGTGCGCACCGATCTCCAACTCACCGGCACGCACACCGGCTGCGAGATGGGCGCCTGCGGCGCCTGCCTCGTGCTGATGAACGGCGAGCCGGTGCATTCCTGCCTGGTGTTCGCGGTGCAGGCGGAAGGGGCCGAAATCGAAACCGTCGAGGGTCTGACCGAAAGCGGCGCTATCGCCGACTTGCAGCGCGCCTTCCATGAGCGCAACGCCTTGCAGTGCGGCTTCTGTACGCCGGGCATGCTCGTCACCGGCCATGCCATCCTTGAAAAGGGCGGCGTTCCGGACCGCGAGGAGATCCGCGACGCGCTCTCCGGCAATTACTGCCGCTGCACCGGCTACGAGGCCATTGTCGACGCCATCGAACGGGCGGCGCGCGAACGGGCGGTGGCACCATGAACGCGCCCATAACTTTCGATCGTCCCGCCCATGTGGGCCGGGCCATGTCGCGCCCCAATGCCAAGCGGCTGCTGGCGGGGCGGGGCGCCTATGTTACCGATCTCGTGCTGCCGCGCATGCTGCATGCCGCCTTCGTACGCTCGCCTTATGCCCATGCCCGCATCGTCTCCATTGATGCTGACGAGGCGCGGCAGGCACCGGGCGTGCGGCTGGTGGCAACCGGCGAGGACATCGCCCGCCTCTGCACCCCCTGGACCGGCACGCTCGACCATTTCAAGGGCATGAAGTCGCCCCCCCAACTGCCCCTGCCGATCGACAAGGTGGTGTGGAGCGGGCAGGCGGTGGTCGCCATTGTCGCCGACAGCCGGGCGGAGGCGGAAGACGCAGCCGAACTCGTCATGGTCGAGTATGACGAACTCCCCGTCCTCGCCGATCTCGACACGGCGCTCGCGCCCGATGCTCCCAGGATCACCGAGAAATTCACGGACAATCTGTGCTTTCGCGGCGCGGTGGATTCCGGCGGCGTGGACGACATCTTCGCCGGTGCGGCGCATGTCATTGAAGCGGATCTCGCCTTCGGCCGCCACACCGGCGTGCCGCTGGAGCCGCGTGCGCTGGTCGCGGATTATGATGCCAGCGAGCATCGCCTTACCGTGCATCACGCCACGCAGACGCCGTTCCAGTTCCAGGATCTGTACGCCCGGCACTATGGCATCCCGGAATCCCGCGTGCGGGTGGTGGCGCCTGACGTTGGCGGCTCCTTCGGCGTGAAGCTGCATGTCTATAACGAGGACATGGCGGTCATCGGCCTGTCCATGCTGTGCCGCCGTCCGGTGAAATATGTCGCCGACCGGCTGGAGGCGTTCGTTTCCGACATCCACGCCCGGGACCACCGGGTGCGCGCCCGCGCGGCGGTGGCGGCGGACGGCACCATCCTCGCCATGGATGTGGAAGACGAGACCGGCATCGGCGCCTTCTCCACCTTTCCGCGCACCAGCGTGGTGGAAGGCAATCAGGTGATCCGCCTGATCGGCGCGCCCTATGGTCTTCAAGGTTATCGCGCCGATCTGAAGGTGGTGTTCCAGAACAAGGTGCAGACCAGCCAGTATCGCGCGGTGGGCCACCCCATCGCCTGCGCCGTCACCGAGCATCTGCTGGACGAGGCGGCGCGGGCCACCGGCATCGACCCCATGGAGATCCGCGCGCGCAACGTGCTGCGGGACGATGCCTATCCGCACACTTCGCTCGGCGGCTACAAATTCGAGAAGCTTTCGCACCAGGCCTGCATCGCTAAGCTGCGCGTGCTGATGGACTACGACCGCCTGCGCGCCGAACAGGCGGAGTTGCGCACGCGCGGCATCCTGCGCGGCATCGGCATCGCCACGTTCGTGGAGATCACCAATCCGAGCCCGGCCTTCTACGGCATCGGTGGCGCCCGCATCTCCGCGCAGGACGGGGCGGTTATTTCCATCACCCCCTCCGGCGAGGTGCGGTGCATGATCTCCGTCACCGAGCAGGGGCAGGGCACCGAGACCATCATCGGGCAGATCGTCGCCGATTATCTCGGTGTTTCCCGCGAGATCGTCCGCGTGATGACCGGCGATACGGCGGTGACACCCCATGGCGGTGCCACCTGGGCGTGCCGGGGCGCCGGCATCGGCGGGGAGACCGCGCTTCAGGCGTCGCGCAAGCTCAAGAACAATGTGCTCGCCCTCGCCGCCAGCATCCTCCAGGCCAAACCCGGTGATCTCGACCTGGTGAATGGCGAGGTGGTGGACCGGGAAGGCGGCGCGGTTCGTGTCAGCCTCGCCGAGGTGGCGCGCATCGCCTATTTCCGCTCCGACACGCTGCCGGACGGCGCCGATGCGCAACTCACCGTCGCCCATCATTTCGCGCCCAAGGGCTACCCCTTCGCCTTCACCAACGGCATCCACGGCTGCCATGTAGAGGTCGACACCGAGACCGGCCTCGTGAAGATCCTCAAGCACTTCGTGGTGGAGGATTGCGGCCGGATCATCAATCCGCTCCTGGTGGAGGAGCAAGTGCGCGGCGGGGTCGTGCAGGGCCTCGGCGCCGCCTTCTTCGAGGAATGCCTCTATAGCGAGAGCGGCCAGCTCACCAATGGCTCGCTTGCCGATTATCTCGTGCCCATGTCGTGCGAGATGCCGGACATCCTCATCGACCATGTGGAAACGCCGACCCTCGACACCGAGCTTGGCGCCAAGGGATGCGGCGAGGCGGGCACCGCCGCCGCATCCGCCGCCGCGCTCAACGCGGTGAACGACGCGCTCGATCCGCTGGGTGCGCGGCTCACGCAAATCCCCATGACGCCGGCGCGCATTCTCAAAGCCATGGGGCGCTTCTGAGCACCCCGTCAAACAAAGCAAAACAGACCACTCTTGGGAGGACACAATGACAACGAACAAGGATCTGAAATTCGGCGTATCACGCCGCACGATACTCGCCGGAATGGGCGCTGGCATCGGGCTGCTGGCGGCGCCCGCCATCGTGCGCGCCCAGGCGGATACCATCCGCATCGGCTTTCCCGTCCCGGTCACAGGCCCCTATGGCGCGGAAGCCAAGGACCAGGTGAAAAGCGCCGAACTCGCCGTGAAGCTCGCCAATGACAAGGGCGGCATCGCCGGGCGCAAGATCGAGCTGCTGGTGCGCGACGACAAGCTGAACGCGGGCGAGGCCGCGACCCGCACCCTCGAACTCATCGAGAAGGATAAGGTCCACGCGGTGGTCGGCTCGCTGTCGAGCGCGGTGCAGCTTGCGGTGAACGAAGTGACCCGCGCGCGCGGCGTCCTCTATGTCTCCATCAGCCAGTCCGACACCATCAACGAGGTCAAGGACTTCTCCAAATACACCTTCCACGAGGCGCTGACCCCGCACATGACCACGGCGGCCGTGGCGAAGGCGACCTTCAAGAAGGGCAGCAAGGTGGCCTTCCTGGTGGCCGACTATGCCTATGGCCACGAGATGCTGCGCGGCTTCAAGCGCGCCGCCACCGAGATCGGCGCCGAGGTGGTCGGCGAACTGCTGCACCCGATCGGAGCGGCGGACTATTCCACCCTCATGCCGCGCATCCGCGCCATGAAGGCCGACATCCTGTGCATCTGCAATTTCGGCCGCGACCAGGCCAATTCGATCAAGCAGGCCAATGATTTCGGCCTGAAGAAGCAGATGCAGATCGTTGTTCCGGTGCTGCTCTACAATCAGCGCCTCGCGGTGGGCCCTGACGTGTTCGAGGGCGTCATCGGCGGCGCCAATTATTATTGGGAGCTGGAGAGCACCATTCCCAGCGCCAAGGCGTTCAACACCGCTTACAAGGCCGCCTATGACGGCGCCGTTCCGACCGATTATGGCGCCTACGGCTTCACCGGCGTCTCCGCCCTGCTGCTCGGCATCGAGAAGGCTGGCGGCACCGACACCGACAAGGTGATCGCCGCGCTCGAAGCCCTTAAGTACGACGTGGCCAAGGGGCCGCAATGGTTCCGCACCTGCGACCACCAGTCGGTGCAGTCGGTTCTGGTGCTGCGCTCGAAGGCGAAGTCGGAAATGAAGGGCGAGACCGACGTGTTCGCCATTCTCGCCAATGATCCGGGCTCCGAGAGCATGCTGCGCTCCTGCGCGGAACTCGGCTTCCCCACCTGATCGCGCCTGCGCCCGGCCGCCTCGGCCGGGCGCAGCACTGAATGACCGAGCGACACTGAAGCGGGATGGCCGGTGCAACCCGGCCGTCCCCGTGGCGAGAAACGTCACGCAGCCGTGTTCCCGAAGCGGATTTTTCCCAGGCGGATTGCCCCATGGACCTCGAACTCATCCTGATGCAGCTCTTTTCGGGCGCAGCCCTTGGGGCGATCCTCATCATGGTGGCCCTTGGGCTGACCATTATTTTCGGCATGCTCGGCATCGTGAACTTCGCCCACGGGGCGCTGTTCATGGTGGGCGCCTATGCGGGGGTCTATGTGGCGACCCTCACCGGGAGCTTCTGGTGGGCGCTGCTGGTGGCGCCGATCGCGGTGGGCGCGTTCGGCATGCTGATCGAACGCTTCCTGATCCGCCCGCTCTACGGACGCTCCATCGACGACCCGCTGCTGCTCACCTTCGGCCTCGGCTATGTGCTGGTGGAAGGCGTGCGCATCGTGTTCGGCACCGATGGCGTGCCGTTCGCCACCCCCGATATCCTGTCCGGGGTGGTGGATCTCGGGGTGGGCTACTTCCCGCTTTACCGCCTGTTCGTCATGGGCGTGGTGGCGGTCGTGCTGCTCTGCCTCTGGCTGGCGCTGGAGAAGACCCGCTTCGGCCTCATCGTCCGCGCGGGCGCCCGTGATCCGCTCATCATGAAGGTGCTGGGCGTGGATATCGGCAAGCTTTGGCTGCTGGTGTTCGGCCTCGGCGTCGCCATCACCGCCATGGGCGGCGTGCTGGCCGCGCCGATGCGCAATGTGAGCCCGGAAATGGGCTCCCTGGTGCTGGCGGAGGCCTTCGTCGTCACCGTCATCGGCGGCATGGGCTCGCTGCTCGGCGCCGTGGTGGCGGGGCTGCTGGTGGGCATCACCGTCAGTCTCACCGCGCTGTTCGCCCCGGAGATGGCGACCATCGTCATGTTCGCCCTCATGGCCGCGATCCTGCTGATACGGCCGCAGGGCTTGTTCGGCCGCCCGGGCGTCGGCGCGTGAACGGAGGTCCTGAAATGTCCAGCCAAGACCTCGTGGCTAAAGACCTTACCGCCCCCACGCTGCCGGCAGCGACCCCGCACAGCATCGGCGCCCGCCTTGATCGCTGGCGCGTGCCGCTGTCCATCCTGGTGCTCGCGATCCTGCCCCTGATCCTGCCCTCGCAGGCGCTGGCGGTGAACGTGCTGATCTACGGCCTGTTCGCCGTCGGCTTCAATCTGCTGTTCGGCTACACCGGGCTGCTGTCCTTCGGCCATGCCGCCTTCTTCGGCGCTGGCGCCTATCTCACAGGAATTTCGATCGTCCATTTCGGGCTGGGCTGGCTTCCCGCCATGCTGATCGCCGTCACCGGGGCGGCGCTGCTGGCGCTGGTGATCGGCGCGCTCTCGATCCGCACCCGCGGCATCTATTTCTGCATGGTGACGCTCGCGCTTGGCCAGCTCGTCTATTACACGGCGCTGCAAACCCCGCGCTGGACCGGCGGCGAGGATGGTCTGCGCGGCTTCACCGTCGCCAAGGTCGATATCTTCGGGCTGACCATCAACCTGCTGGACCCGCTTCAGAAATACTACTTCCTGATGGTGTTCGCCGCGCTCGCGCTGTGGTTCGTCTCGCGGGTGCTGCAATCTCCCTTCGGTGCGGCCATCGAGGCGGTGCGGGAGAACGAAACCCGCGCGCGCGCCTGCGGCTATGATGTGGAGCGCACCAAGCTCCTCGCCTTCGTGCTCTCCGGCGCGGTGTGCGGGCTGGCCGGCACGCTCTCGGCGCTGCACCTCTCCATCGTTCCGCTCGACGTGCTGGGCATTCATAGCTCCAGCCTGGTGGTGATGATGACCATGCTGGGCGGCGCGGGCAGCTTCTTCGGCCCGTTCGTGGGGGCGCTGGTGTTCCTGCTGATCGAGGACGTGGCCTCGCTCTGGACCTCCCACTGGCAGTTGTTCGTGGGTCTGATCTTCATCTTCTTCGTGCTGTTCCTGCCCAAGGGGCTGTGGGGCACCTTCATGTCCTGGAGGACCAAGCAATGACCGGCGCATTGGCAAGCGGGGTGGCGAGCATCGAACGCCCAGCACCGGCGAGCGGCCGCGACATGCTGCTGGCGGTGGAGAATGTGGGCCGCACCTTCGGTGGCTTCGTCGCCCTGGCGGACGTCACCACCTGCTTCGAGCGCAACAAGGTAACGGCGGTGATCGGCCCGAACGGCGCCGGCAAGAGCACCTTCTTCAACGTGCTCTCCGGCGTGCTCCCGCCCTCCACCGGCACCATTCACTTCAAGGGGCAGGACGTCACCGGGCTGAAGCAGCATCGTTTTGCCCATCTCGGCATTGCGCGCTCCTACCAGATCACCAACCTGTTCCCGCAGCTTTCGGTGCACGAGAATGTGCGCGTCGCCGCCCAGGCGCTGCGCACCCGCTACAACATCATCTCGAACCGCAAAAGCTTTCCGGAACTCGACGAAAAGGCGGATGCGGCGCTCGCGCAGGTGGGGCTGCATGGCAAGCGCCACCGCATCGCGCGCGATCTCGCCCATGGCGAGCAGCGGGCGCTGGAGATCGCCATTGCCCTGGTGGCCGACCCCGAGCTTCTGCTGCTCGACGAGCCCACCGCCGGCATGGGTCCGGAGGAGACCAAGGAGATGGTGGCGCTGCTGGAACAGCTTGCGGCCGCGCGGACCATTCTCCTGGTCGAGCACAAGATGAAGATGATCCTCGGCCTGTCCGACCGCATCCTGGTGCTCCATCACGGCCGGCTGATCGCCGACGGTACCCCGCGCGAAGTGCAGACCGACCCTGAAGTGCGCCGCGTCTATCTGGGACAGAACGATGGCTATGCTTGAAATCAAGAACCTCGACGCCTGGTACGGGCCGAGCCACGTCATCCACCAACTCTCGTTCAATGTGGAGGCGGGGGAAATCCTGGCGCTGGTGGGCCGCAATGGTGCCGGCAAGACCTCGACCCTGCGCGCCATCATGGGCCTGATGCCGCGTGCCGCCGGCTCGGTGCGGTTCGAGGGGTGGGAACTGCTGCCGCTAGGCGCCCACGAGCGGTTCCGCCACGGCCTCGGCTATGTCCCTGAGGAACGGCGCATCGTGCCGAGCCTCACCGTGCGCGAGAATTTGCAGATCGGCCTTGTCGCCGCCGGCCGCACCGACGAGCGCGCCGCCATCGATGAGATCGCCGAGAGCTTCCCGCGCCTCAAGGAACGCCTGAATCAGCAGGGCACCACCATGTCGGGCGGCGAGCAGCAGATGCTGGCGATCGCCCGCGCCATGATCTCGCGGCCGAAGATGATCCTCCTGGACGAGCCGTCCGAAGGCATCATGCCGGTGCTGGTGGAGGAGATGGGCGCGCTGTTCCGTCGGCTGCGCGACCAGGGTACGACGCTGGTTCTGGTGGAGCAGAATGTGGAGTGGGCGCTCAAGCTCGCGAGCCGTGCCATCATCATCGACCAGGGCGAGATCGTGCACCAGAGTTCGGCCGGGGCGCTGCTCGCGGACAAGGATATACAGGACCGCTACTGCGCGGTCTGACCGATCGGAGGAACCATGGACATTTCAGGCGAATACCGCATCCCAGCGCCGCGCGAGACCGTGTGGGCGGCGCTGCTCGATCCCGAGATGCTGCGCCGCTGCATTCCCGGCTGCAAGGAGTTGGACCAGACCGGCGAGAACGCCTTCACCGCCAAGGTGCAGATCAAGGTCGGCCCGGTTTCTGCGACCTTCTCCGGCACGGTGGAACTGCTCGACATCGTGGCGCCCGAGAGCCTGCGCATCACCGGCCAGGGAAATGGCGGCGTGGCCGGCTTTGCCAAGGGCGAGGCCAAGGTCACGCTGGCGGAGCAGGACGGAGAGACCCTCCTGACCTATGTCGCGGACGCGCAGATCGGCGGCAAGCTCGCCTCGCTCGGCAGCCGGCTGATCCAGGCCACCTCGCGCAAGCTCGCGGACCAGTTCTTCTCCAGCTTCGCCGAGGCGCTCAGCGCGCCGTCCGACGCGGCCTGATCCGGCCTGCCCGGCCTTGGGCCGGGCAGGATAGCCGAGAGGTCAGGGGGTTGCCGTCGCGGTGATCTTGAAGTTCGCCGCCGAGCCCAGGGGATCGGCGGCGATCAGATCCATGACCTTCAGGTCGCCCTTGGGAGTAGCGGTGATCGTGAGCGTGCCGGGCGCCTTGACGAAAGCCGCCAGCGCGTCGCCGACCGTCCCGGCATCGGGATAGAGCGGGGCGAGTTCGCGCGCGGTCTTCTGGATCGCTGAGATCACCTCGGTGCGCAGGTCTTCCGGCTCGACCCCGGCCGCCGCGGCATTCTGCTTGAGAATCAGATCGGCGATCCCGAGGTTCGTGACCACCAGCTTCATCGGCCCGACGCCGATCTGCTGGGCGGCATCGAGCGCGGCGATGGGGTCCTCGAAGGCGCGGCTCTGAACCTGCGTTACCTGCATCTCCAGGCCCACCGCGAACGCCTTTTCGACCCGCACAGTGGCCGGGGAGAGGCTGACGGTGCGTGCCGCCGGATCATAGGCAAGGACATACTCGATATCGGCGGTGGCCTGCGTCACGCCGGCGCTGCCGAGATATCCCAGCGGCAGAAGATCGGCCTCGGAAACCGGCCCGCTGATGCCCGTGCCTTTCAGCGCGATGCGGGTCGGCACCATGCCGATCAACTGGCTCCAATTCAGTTTGAAGCTCTGGATCGTCACCGGCACGTCGCTGTCCTCGCGCCCGGCGGTGAGGCCGGACAACTCGATGCCGTCGAGGGCGCGGAACAGGCCGAGCGCAGCATCCAGCGTTGAAACGGCGCCGTCGGATGCGGACTTGGCGGACATTTCCAGCATCGGCGGCAGCGCGAGGCCGCGCAGTAGGATCTGGTCGAGGCTCACCGGCTTCTGACCGGTGGATTCGCCGGAGAGCTTGTCGATGGTGAAGCTCGCGATGCGGCCACCCTTGAAGTCTGACAGCGTGATCGCGCCCACCTTCGCCTTGCCGAGCGGGTCGGTGACGACAATGTCCTTCATGGCGAATGTGGTGAAGGCGCCGGCTTTCGCGAGATCGGCCGTGGCGCGGTAGAGGCGTGCAGCCTCTTCCGGCTTCAGCGCATCGCCGCGCTGGCTGAGGGTGCGCAACTGGTCGATCTGCTCCAGCGAAAGCATGGAGGGATCAAACCCCAGATTTTCCGCGAGCATTTCGCCCACCGCAAGCGTCGATCCATCCCCATGGGCGAGCGCGTAGCCCTTGGCGATGACGCGCCCATAGATCGTGGCGACTCCGGCGGGCGGCGGCTTCTTCTCGGTTAGGGCGAGCAGCGGGGCGGTGTCGATGTCGCTGGCCAGGAACCCGTCTAGCCGGCCCTTCAGGCCCTGGTCCGGGGCGGCGGCGGGGGCGGTGGTTTCCAGCGACATGCGGTCGAAGCCGATCGCCTTGACGCGCCCCTTCGCCAGCCCTTCGGCCTTGAGATTGGTGTAGGTGACGCTGGTCGCCGGGATGGTCGCGCCAGCGCCGGTGGGGGTGATGCTGGCGGTGGCCTCAGGCGCGGTGATGCTGGCGGCGGACAAAGCGGCGAGCTGGCGCAAGGCAAGGGCGAAAGCGGCGGTGCTGCCGGTGCCGTCCTGCGGCAATAGGGTTGCCGGACCCTCGTAATCCTCGATCTTCACGCTGGGCAGCGCGTAGGCCGCCTTGGTGCTGGAGACGCTGTCCGGCACCTCGATGGCAACCGCATTGGCCGTGATGCTGCGCGCCGCGATACGGCCGTCCTTCGGCTGGCCGATGCCGGCGGCGATCAGGCTGGCAATGGTGAGGCTGGCGCCGTCCTTCTCGCGGATCGCGATATCAGGCACGGTCAGCGTGCGCGACCAGAGTTCGTAGCCCACGGGGCCGTGGGTCGCCTGCCGGCCCGACACGCGCAGCGCGCTGAAGGCCGCCTCGACTTCGCTGTGCGCACGATAGCGGCCGTATTGGATGACCCCGAAAAAGCCGCCCCCGACAATGATGAGGAGGGCCACAAGGCCGATGACTAGCTTCTTCATGGCGCACTCCGGCTCGCACTGCGGGGAGACCCTGCCTTGTCCGACGAGAAAGCTCAATGCGGTGGCGGGCGAAATGGCTGCGAATGGGGAAATCCCCATGGGGAACAACAGTGACATCCCTGCACGGGGTGGCTACCGTGCCGCCCCGTTTGGGAGTATTGCGTCCCAAGGCCGGCGTGAGAACGCCAGGGTGGCCACAAAAAAGGTTGGGGGAAGACGTGCCGTCGAACATGTCGAACGTTTCCGATGATCTGAAGTCCGGCGCGCTGATCTATCATCGCCTCCCGCAACCCGGGAAGCTGGAGATCCAGGCAACCAAGCCGCTCGGCAATCAGCGCGATCTTGCACTCGCCTACACGCCGGGCGTCGCCACGGCCTGCGAGGCCATCGTCGCCGACCCGATGCAGGCCGCCGAACTCACGATCCGCGCCAATCTCGTCGCCGTGGTCACGAATGGCACGGCGGTGCTTGGCCTCGGCAATATCGGCCCGCTTGCCTCCAAGCCCGTGATGGAAGGCAAGGCGGTTCTGTTCAAGAAATTCGCCGGCATCGACGTGTTCGATATCGAACTGGCAGCGACCGAAGTCGACCATATGGTCGAGACCATCGCGGCGCTGGAGCCAACCTTCGGCGGCATCAACCTTGAGGACATCAAGGCGCCGGAGTGCTTCGAGATCGAGAAGCGCCTGCGCGCCCGCATGAAGATCCCGGTGTTCCACGACGACCAGCATGGCACGGCCATCATCGTCGGGGCTGCGGTCCGCAATGCCCTGGAGATCGGCAAGCGCCAGATCGGCGACCTGAAGATCGTCGCTTCGGGTGCGGGCGCGGCGGCCATGGCCTGCCTCAACCTGCTGGTGACGCTCGGCGCCAAACGCGAGAACATCTGGGTCTGCGACATCGAGGGGCTGGTCTATGAAGGCCGCGAGACCCTCATGGACCCCTACAAGGCGGTCTATGCCCAGAAGACCGACAAGCGCACCCTGGGTGAGGTGATCGACGGCGCGCACATCTTCCTCGGTGTCTCCGCGGGCGGCGTGCTGAAGGCGGAGATGGTGAAGCGCATGGCGGATCGTCCGCTGATTCTCGCGCTCGCCAACCCGACCCCCGAGATCATGCCCGAGGAAGCCCGCGCCGCGCGGCCCGACGCCATGATCTGCACCGGCCGCTCGGACTTCCCGAACCAGGTCAACAACGTCCTGTGCTTCCCCTACATCTTCCGGGGCGCGCTGGATGTGGGCGCGACCGACATCAACGCCGAAATGAAGATGGCGGCGGTGGAAGCGATCGCCGCACTCGCCCGCGAGACCCCGTCCGACGTTGTGGCGCGGGCCTATGACGGCGAGACTCACGCATTCGGCCCCGACTCCATCATTCCCTCGCCGTTCGATCCGCGCCTGATCCTGCGCATCGCACCGGCGGTGGCGAAGGCGGCGATGGAAACCGGCGTCGCGACCCGGCCGATCGCCGATTTTGAAGCCTATATCGACAAGCTCGACCACTTCGTCTTCCGTTCCGGCTTCATCATGCGTCCGCTGTTCCAGCGCGCGAAGCAGGACAAGAAGCGGGTGATCTATGCCGAGGGCGAGGACGAGCGCGTGCTGCGCGCGGTCCAGGCCGTGGTGGAAGAGGGCATCGCCCATCCCCTTCTGGTGGCCCGCCCCAGTGTGCTGGAAACCCGCCTTCAGCGTTTCGGACTGTCGATCCGGCCCGGCATCGATTTCGAGGTGGTGAACCCCGAGGACGACCCGCGCTACCGCGACTTCGTTCGCACCTATTCGGAAATCGCCGGCCGTCGCGGCATTACCCCCGACGTCGCCCGCACCCTCGTTCGCACCTCGTCAACGGTGATTTCCGCGCTTGCGGTGCGCAAGGGCGTGGCGGACGCCATGCTGTGCGGCATCGAAGGGCGCTTTGCGCGCCACTTGCGGCATGTGCGCGACATCATCGGCATGGCGCCGGGCGTGCATGAGCTTGCGGCCCTGTCGCTGCTCATCACCCCTAAGGGCAATTTCTTCCTCTGCGATACGCAGGTGCAGACCGAGCCCACCGCGTCGGACCTCGCGGAAATGACCATCCTGGCGGCGGCTCATGTGCGCCGCTTCGGCATCGAGCCGCGCATCGCCTTGCTGTCGCATTCCAACTTCGGCAGCAACGACACGTCCTGCGCCAAGCGCGTTCGGGCCGCTCTCGAGCTGATCCTTCAAAAGGACTCCTCGCTCGAGGTGGATGGTGAGATGCAGGCCGATACGGCGCTGGTGGAGGACATCCGCCAGCGGGTTTATCCCCATTCGCGCCTGTCGGGCGTGGCGAACGTCCTGGTCATGCCCGACCTCGACGCCGCCGACATCGCCTACAACATGCTGAAGGTGCTGGGCGATGCGCTTCCGGTGGGTCCGATCCTGATGGGCACGGCGAAGCCGGCCCACATCCTCGGCCCCTCGGTGACGGCGCGCGGCATCGTCAACATGACCGCCGTCGCGGTGGTTGAGGCGCAAGGCGCGCTATAGCGCGCCTTATTTGCCACGATGCCATTGCCGGGATCCCGGCAATGGTACGGGCTATAGCGTGCCTTATTTGCTGCGATGCCATTGCCGGGCAGGCCCGGCGATGGTGTTTTTAGAGATTGGCGTCCTCAGCCGTCCAGCGTTTGGGGCGATAGAAGGTGTGCACGCCGATGCGGTCGAGCTTGCGCATCTCGCGCACCCAGCTCGGTCGCACCCAATAGGCGTGGTAGTGGGTCGCCCGGCCCACACCCTCCAGCCAGAGCTTTCCGTCCAGCATGTCGGCGGCGATCTGCTTTGCCTGCACCCACATGTCCGGCTCGCGGATCACGTCCTTCACATAGTCGCAGGCGAAGGTGAACTGGCAGGCGTTGCGGCGCTCTGAGTTCTGGTAGACCGTCTTGCAGACATCGTTGGGGTAATAGCCGGAGAACACCCGGTTGATGACCACCTGGGCCACCGCGATCTGGCCGCGCTTGGTCTCGCCCCGGCTCTCGAAATAGATCGCTTCCGCCAGGCACTTTTCCGCCCGTGCGCGCGGCGGACCGTCAAGGCCGAGGCGCGCGGCGGGGGAGGGGCCGATGGGCTCCAGCAACGCGTCGCGCTCGCGCAGCGGCGCCGAGGCGGGCAGCGGCACGAGGGTCAGGCGGGCGGGCAGCGCGGCGTACTCGAACGCCAGCGCCGGAAACCGCCGCTCGTCCGCGCCGAACACCACGCGCGGGTCGTGATAGAGCGGGGCGATGTCGATATCGAGCGTCAACAGGCCGGCGCCGTCCATGTCCTGCCGTGAGAGGCGGCGCAGGTCTTCTTCGGTGGGCTCGGACGCGTCCGGCTCCGGCAGCAGTCCGGGGCCAAGGGCCGCGCTCTCCATCCCGTCGAAGTCCGGGCCGAACAGGGTCGGCTCCATTTCCGCCGTTTCCCCCGCGAGATTGTCCATGTTGGGCAGGCTCATGACGATGTCGAGCGCAAGCTCGGCATAGGCGAAATCGCTGGCGGGCGGGGGGCCGAAAATCAGCGGCTCGTCGGCCGCGCCGACTTGCGCTCCCACTTCCGCCGCCACGGCGGAGGCCATCTGCGGATTGCTGTTCAGCACCAAGGGCGGGGGGAAGGCATAGGCGTCGTCCGCATTTACCTCGCTGGTGGCATCGAAGATGGCATGCGGCCAATCCAGGGTGGCGACCCGCAGTGCGCGTGCCGGTGCGCCGAGCAAGGGAGGCTGTGCGCGCTCCACCGCCGCCCGCGACAGGAAGGCGTCCGAGGGCAGCGACTGCCCGAGCGCGGCGCCCGGCATCATCCAGAGCGCGGGAAAGGATATGGCAAGCAGGCATGCCGACCACCGGCCGGCCGAATGAACAGCCATGACATCGCCCTCGACACGGCGCGCAACGGGGCGCGCCCTGCCAAAGGTTTTCGCTCATTAAGCTTACGAGGGCGTTAAACCTGCGGCACGAGCCGTGCCGCGAGGGCCGCCTCGCGGGTAAAGGGGCCTGCCTCCGGCAGGCTGACGCCGCGTGCGCGCTTCAGTCCCTCAGTCCCGAAGCGGATGCGGATGGCCTCCTCGACCCAGCGCGCCTCCTGCTCGGCGCGTCTCGCATCGCGGCGGCCGGCGTCCGCGAGATGCGCGCAATGGCTGGTGAGAGCGGCGGAAAATTCATCGAGGCCCTCGCCGTTCGCGGCCGAAAGGCGGATCACCGGCACACGCCACGCGCCCACCCCGCCGGCCAGCGAGAGGGCGCCGCTGACATCGGCGGCGGCGCGGCGCGCGATATCTGCCATGTCTGATTTCGTCACCACGATGATGTCGGGGAGTTCCATCACACCGGCCTTCATGAACTGAAGGCTGTCGCCGGACGCTGGCTGGATGCACAGCACCACCGTATCGGCCACAAGGTCGATGTCCGCCTCGGACTGGCCGACCCCCACGGTCTCCACGATCACCCGGTCGAAGACCGCGCGCAGCAGGACGACGGCGGCAACCGCATCGTCGGACAGGCCGCCCAGCCGATCGCGCGCCGCCATGGAGCGCACGAACACGCCTCGGTCTTCCGGGTCGGTCTGGATGCGCGCGCGATCCCCCAGCAGCGCGCCGCCGGTGCGGCGTGAGGAGGGATCGACCGCCAGCACGGCGATGGTCTCGCCGTCGGCGCGGGCGCGGCGCACAAGCGCATTGGTGAGGGTGGATTTGCCGACGCCCGGAGGCCCGGTGAGCCCGAGCACATGGGCCTTTCCGGCCCGTGTCGCAGCGTCGAGAAGGGCGACCATCTCGGTGGTGCCCCGCCGCGACTCGGTGGCTGCGAGCGCCTGCGCGATCACCCGCTTGCCGCCGGTGCGAAGGTCGTCGAGGCTGGGAATGCTCAGGCGCATGCTGGACATACGGCAAAGATTAAAGGGCTTCGGCGGGGGAGGGAAACGGCGGAAGGTCACAGCCCGCAGGAAGGACGAAAGAATTGGCGGCTCGTGGCACCGCCAGAATAGAAAAAGGCGTCGACTTGCGCCGACGCCTTTCCACTGACCGGAACCGTGCGGGGGAACGAAACCGATCAATAGTCCTTCAGAAGCCACACAATATGCGAAACAGCACCACCATTCGGTGGTCCAAAAGCATGCTTGCAAGGCCCTCAATGCCGACAACCAACGGTCGAGCACTGCTCTATTTGGTGTTTTCCCAATACCAACCGGAACATGAACAACAGATGAGCGCGCTGCTTAGTTCGAGTTCATGGGAGGTATTCGGGTCTCATCGTATACGATCTAACAATCGTTTGTATTCCATCGACGGCGCGCCGCTTTCTCTAAAGATCTGATTTCAAAGTGTAATTTTGCGATCCTGCGGCGTGAGCTCGCGGCCTCCTTCTTGGTCAGGTCCAAGCGTAGCCGGTGCGTGCGCGGTCGCGTGATATAACAAAATTGTTACCGCGAACTTCGCTCCGTGCCGCCGATCCTGTGGGTGCGCCAATGCATCCGCGACACCGCACTTGCGCCCGCGCGCGCCCCGGTGAGGATAGGCACAAAGCGGCGTCGCGCCCGAGATCTTCCAAGAACGACGTTCCAAGGACCAATAAGATGAGCGAACCCAATCCCTTCGGCGGCCGAATCACCCATCTCACCCCCCAGGAGGTGAAGGCCGGCCTGGACGATGGCAGCATTCTGCTGGTGGATGTCCGGGAGACCGACGAGACCAACGCGGAAAGCATCCCTGGCGCGCTGCCGTTTCCGCTGACAACATTCGATGCCGCGGTCCTGCCTGATCCCGAGGGCCGGCGGCTGGTGTTTTCCTGCCGCTCGGGTCAGCGTTCACAGCGGGCCGCCGCCATGGCGCAGGCGGCCGGGCTTGATTTCGAGGAGCATATGCAGGGCGGCATTCTCGGCTGGAAGCAGGCGGGGCTCGCCACCAGCAAAGGCTGAACGCCGAGCGGCGCGGTCGCTCAGTAGCCGGACGCGCCCGCGTCAGCGGGGAACGACAGGCTGACCCGGGTTCCCGGGTGGCGCGGCGCGAAGGTGAGGTCCGCGCCTAGCTTGGCGGCCATGGCGCGCACGATCCGGTTGCCGAGGCCACCGGTGTTGGCGTCGAGGTCTTCCGGCAGGCCGATGCCGTCGTCTTCAACCGAGAGATGGATGGCGTCATCGCCGTTCAGCAGGGCAATCCGCACCGGGCCGCCCCCCTGCGGATAAGCGTATTTCGAGGCGTTGATTACCAGTTCCGTGACGATGACGCCCACCGCCACCGCACGGTCCGGGTCGATGTTGATAGGGTCTGCCGTCACCGAGAGCGCGATCCCATCTTCGCCGTGCCGGGCGGAAATCTGCAGATCGTCCACCAGGGCGGTGAGATACTGGTCCACCGCGACGCTGGTGATCTGCTCGGAGGTATAAAGGCGCCGGTGCACCTGCGCGACCGCCGAGACGCGGCCCCGCGCGGCATCGAGGGCTTCCCGCACGTCCGGGTTGGCGGCGGCGGCGGCCTGCACATGCAGCATCGAGACGATGATCTGGAGCGAATTGCCCACCCGGTGGTTCATCTCGCGCAACATCAGCGCGCGTTCCGCCGCCAGCGCCTCGAACCGGTCGCGGGCGGCGCGGATTTCCTGCTCCGCCGCTTCATGCGCTTTGCGCATGCGCACGGTGAGGATCGCGGAATCCAGCGCGGATCGCAGCAGTTCGATGAAATCGTTCTCGATTTCCTTCACCACATAATCCACCGCTCCGGCCTTGAGGGCGGCAACGGCGATGCGGCTTTCCTGCGTGCCGGTGACATAGACCACGGGTGGGGGATCGGGCAGGGCGCGGATCGCGGCCAGGGTCTCGAGGCCGTCCTGTCCCGGCATGAAATGGTCCAGCGCCACCACATGGATATCGCCGGCGGCGAGACGGGCGAGGCCCTGCGACCCGGAGGTGGCGAGTTCGACCTCGTAACCCAGGCGCAGAAGCTTGCGGCCGACCAGGCGCCCCAGGCCGGGATCGTCGTCGATATAGAGCACGCGGACCGTGGGGGCGACGGCGCTGTCCTGCGAGGAAAGCGCCGTCGCATTCTCTCCCAGCGACTCGTCAACTTGCCCCGAAACCAATGGCATCATTTCGCCTCGGGCACCTGGATGACCGAGAAGAACAGGCCCAACTGGCGGATCGCATTGGCGAAATTCTCGTAATTGACCGGCTTCGTCACATACACATTCGCGCCGAGATCATAGCAGCGCTGGATTTCCACCTTGTCGTCGGTGGTGGTGAGCACGACGACCGGGGAGCGCTTCAGGTGCTCGTTTTCCTTGATGCGCTTGAGGATATCCACGCCGGTCATGTCTGGCAGGTTGAGATCCAGCAGCACCAGCATCGCGCGCCCGGCGCTCACCGAGCCGGAGCCGTCCGGGCCGAACAGATAGGCGAGCGCGCTGGTGCCGTCCGAAAACGGCTTGATCTCGTTGAGAACGCCCGCCCGGCGGATGTTCTTCTCGATCAGGCGCGCATGCCCGTCATCGTCCTCGATCATGATGATTGTGACATGATCAACCATAGGTCTCAGTCCTCTTGACGCTGCATGGCGATGGTTCGCGGCAACGTAACCTTGAAAGTGGTCCCACGACCCAGTTCGGAATCCAGCAATACCGACCCGCCCATCCGCCGCACCAGGGTGCGCACATGGGCCAGTCCGATGCCTTCTCCCGGCCGGTCCTGCGGGCCGGAACGGCGGAACAGTTCAAACACCCGGCCACGGTCTTTGGGATCTATACCGCGTCCGTTGTCGGAAACCAAAAACGTGATGTAGCCGGAGGTTTCGATCGCGTTGACCGAGATCCGGCCGGGCACGTCGGTGCGCAGATATTTCACCGCATTGTCGATGAGGTTGGTGAAAATCTGCTCCAGCGAAAGCCGGTCGGTGACGATGGCGGGCAGGGGGGCGATTTCGATCGTGGCGTCGCGCTCCATCAATTGATGGGCGACGGTGGCGGCGATGTTCTTCACCAGATCGGTCACGTCCACGGAGACCGGACGGAATTCCTTTCCCCCTTGCCGGGAGAGATCGAGGATCGCCTTGATGAGGCGGTCCATCTTGATGATCGACGCCTTGATGAAGCCGAAGGCCTCCTCGAAATCCTTCCCCAGCGCTTCGTCCTGCGCGGTGTTGGTGTCGCCGGCCTTGTCCCGCAGCGTCTGGAGGCGGAAGAACAGATCGGTGCGCAACTCTTCAAGCTCACTGGTGAAGCCCATGATGTTCACCAGTGGGGATCGCAGGTCGTGGCTGACGATATAGGCGAAGCTCTGGATTTCCTGGTTTGCCTCCTGAAGGTCTGCCGTGCGCTCCGCGACCCGCTTTTCCAGCCCTTCGTTGATGCTTGCGACCTGACGGTGCGCGGCCCGCAGTTCCTTGGTGGTGCGCTGCGACAGATGAACCGAAATGGAGGCGACGCTGATGATGGCGATGACGCCCACAATGTTCACCAGCAGCAGCCATTGTGCTGATTCGCTGGCCGAAACGGTGCGCGCCTCAAGCAACCGGCCTTCCTCGGCCTTCATCTTGTCGAGGGTCGCTGTGATGTCGCGCATCAGGATCTCGCCGCGATTGGTCTTGACGATCTCCAGGGCCTCGTCCCAGCGCGCCTGCCGGCCAAGGTCGACGGTCTGGTTCAATTCGTCCATCTTAGTGCTAATCTTAGGAATGGCGTCGGCAAGCGCGGCCACCTGGCGCGGATTGTCCGCCGTCAGCTTGGTGAGGGCGGCGATTTCCGGGTTGAGGTCTCGCTTGGAGTCCTCAAAAAGCTGGAGATACGAGGGGTTGCGAGCCAACAGGAAGCCGCGCTGGCTGCTTTCCGACCGCCGGATGAAAATCTGGATTTCCGCGAGCGAATTCTGCACCTCCAGCGTATGGGCAACCTCGGTGGCATCGCTGCGCGCCTGATTCACCAGCCAGATGGACGCAGCGCTGATGGCAATCAGTATGGCGAAGCCGACACCCAGAAGTGCGGGCTGGCTCAGACGCGCGAGGAACGACGTCTGTTTCGAGTCACGTAACACCATGCGGGGAATAAGCTCCGAGGGCCTGGAAACGCTTTTGGAGAAGAGCGAGATCGAACCGACCGACTCTCGGCTTGACGAGGGGTAAGAATAGCTTGAACCGCAGGCATCAAACAACATTCCGCTGAAATCAAGCCAATCGGTTAAAATAAAAGCATAGCTACAGCTTGTCCTTGAGTCTGGGACGCGCTTGGATATAGGCTTCGAAATTGGACGTGTTGGAGTATCATGCATCTATCGGAACGCAGTCGGCGCATTGAGGACATGGATAAGAGCAATGGGGGCGACGAAGCCGCCGCTTACTTGAAGACTTTCGGAATGCCGGAAATCGTCGAAGTGCTCTTGCCCGACACCAGCGGCGTGCTGCGCGGAAAATGGTTGCCCGGCCACACCATGAGCAAGGTGTGGAAAAGCGGCGTGCCGATTCCCCTGTCCATCTTCGGCCTCGACATCTGGGGCTGTGAGGTGATGGACACCGGAATTCACATCGAGACTGGCGACAAGGACGGCCTGTGCTGGCCGATCCCGGGAACCCTGAAGCCCGTGCCCTGGTCGCCGCGCCCCTCCGCCCAGGTCCTCATGACCATGCACAAGCCGGACGGCGCCCCGTGGATGCTCGACCCGCGCCAGCAACTGGCCCGCGTGGTGGATCGGCTGGCGGCACGCGGCTACACCGCCTGCGCCGCGTTCGAGCTGGAATTCTATTTGATGAAGCCGGGCGAGCCCGGCCTGCCGCCCCAGCCGGTGTTCTCCACCGAGGGCCAGGCGCGGCAAAACATGTATTCCATGTCTGACCTCGACGAATTCGCCCCCCTGCTGCACGACATGCGCACGGCGGCGGCGACCCAGGGGCTCCCGACGGATACGGTGATTTCGGAAGCGGCGCCCGGCCAGTTCGAGGTCAATCTCTATCATAAGGACGACGCGCTGGGGGCGGCGGACGATGCCATTCTCCTGCGCCGCCTGATCGACGGCGTGGCGCGGCGGCACGGCCTGCGCGCAACCTTCATGGCCAAGCCCCTGCTGAATTTCGCCGGCAACGGCATGCATGTGCACGTCAGCCTGAAAGATCAGTCCGGCGCCAATGCGTTCGCGGCAGGCAACGGCGTGGGTGAGCGGTTGCTGCGCCATGCCGCCGGCGGCCTGCTCTCGACCATGGCGGATTCGACCCTGCTGTTTGTACCGAGCTTTAACGGCTATCGCCGCATCGTCCCCGGCAGCTACGCCCCGACCGGCATCACCTGGGGCTACGACAACCGCTCCGTCGCGGTGCGCGTACCCAACGGCCCGCCCGAAGCGACCCGCCTGGAACACCGCATTGCCGGCGCCGAAGCGCATCCGCACCTCGTGCTCGCTGCTATTCTGGCGGGCATGTTGGAGGGCATCGAGGCCGGCATCGAGCCGCCCGAGCCGCTCACCGGCAATGCTTATGATCACGACGCGCCGAGCCTCTCACCGTCCATGGCGGACGCGGTGGCGCGCTTCAGCGCCTCGCCCTTCATCGAGCGGGCGTTCGGGGCGGAATATCGGCGCATCTATGGTGTGATGAAGCAGGAGGAGCTGGCCGCGTTTTCGCGCACCATCCTCCCGCTTGAATATGAGACGTACCTGTAAGACCGGTTTGGGTGGCGTCAGCCGACGCCGCCCGAAATCTTCACCGAACCGCCCTGGGTGTTCTCAAGATCGCGGCTCGAAATGCCGCCGGACATGCCGGTGGGCGTCCCGGTCGCGCCGGTCATGCCGCCGCTCGGCGTGCTGTGGATCGGCGGGATCAGCGGCTCGGCCGAGGCTGGTGTGGCCGGCCTCTTGGCCGCTTTCCGGGTGAGTTCTGGCGTATGCGAAGCGTTCATTGCGCTCCTCCTTTGTTGCTTTCCCCCAATACAATGAACATGGGGGGCAAAAGGTTGCTTCGCCAGGGGATATCGCTGCGTCAGGCTGCGAATTGAGACAGATCAACGACGCGGCGCCTGCGCGGGCCAAAGCTATTGGCGACAGGAGAACCGCCATGCCCGCTTCCACAATGATCATCTGCGCCGCGATCGTCGCGACCTTCCTCTCGTTCGCCGGCGTGCTCGCCTGGGGCGATTATTACACCTCCAAGCGCCACTGAGTTTCGCGAGATCAGTGGTCGGGGAGTTCGCCGCGCGGGTCGGGCATGGTGTTTTCCCGCTTCGCCTTGCGGCCGGCCATCTCCGCCCCGGCGTCCTTCGGCAACATCAGGAAGCTGAACACCGATGTGGCGCTGATGAAGGAGACGATCAGGAACGCCGGCACGAAGTCCGACAGAATAAGTTCCTGCGACCCGCCCCGGGTAAACCGCATGGCCTCCAGGATCATGCCGGCCACCGCCACGCCCATCGAGAAGGAAATCTGCTGGGCCACACTGACGAAGGATGTGGCGCGGCTCATGTCGTGCTGGTCTACGTCGGCATAGGCGATGGCGTTGAGCGCGGTGAATTCCAGAGAGCGGAAGAAGCCGCCCGCGAGCAGGATGGCGGTGATTGCCAGATGCGGCATGCTGGGGGTGAAAAACGCCGTCGTCGCCAGGAAGGCCGAGGCGATCAGGCTGTTGTAGACCAGCACGCGCTTGAAGCCGAACCGGCGGATGATCGGGGCGGCGGTCGCCTTCATAATCATCGCCCCCGCCGAGGCCGCAAACGTCAGCAGGCCGGAGGCGAGCGGGGACAGGCCGAAGCTCACCTGCAACATCAGCGGCAAAAGGAACGGCATGGCGCCGACGCCGATGCGGAACACCGAGGCGCCGATGACGCCGCAGCGGAATGTCGGCAAGCGCAGCAGCCCCAGGTCTAGCACCGCATGGGGGGTGCGGCGGGCGTGCAGAATGTAGAGGCCGAAGGTGGCGATGCCGATCGCAGTGACCAGGATCGCGATCCACCACGGCACCATCTCCTCGCCCATCACCGCGAGCCCGAACACGATGCCGGACAGGCCGATGCCGGAGAGGATCAGGCCCTTGAGGTCGAGCGGTGGAACGTCTTCCTCCCGCACATTCTCGATGAAGCGGGTGGCGAGAGCGACCCCGAGAATGCCGATGGGCACGTTGATGAAGAAGATGAACCGCCAGTCGAAGTAGGTGGTGATGAAGCCACCCAAGGGCGGGCCAAGCACCGGCCCGAGCAGCGCCGGCACGGTCAACCAGGCGAGCGCCGAGACCAGTTCCGCCTTCGGCACCGAGCGCAGGATGACCAGCCGCCCCACCGGCACCATCATCGCCCCGCCCATGCCCTGGATCACGCGGTAGAGCACGAAATCCGCGAGGCTGGTGGAGAACCCGCAAAGCACCGAGCCCATGGTGAAGATGACGATGGCGGCGCGGAACACGGTTCGCGCGCCATAGCGGTCCGCCGCCCACCCACTGGCGGGAATGAACACCGCGAGGCTGAGCAGATAAGAGGTCAGCGCCAGCTTCAGCGAAACCGGATCTTCATTGAGCGACTTGGCGATGGCCGGCAGGGACGTGGAGATGACGGTGGAATCCACCTGCTCCATGAACAGCGCACAGGCGACGATGAGCGGAATCAGGACGTGCCGGGGCAGGGTGGTGGCAGGCATTCGGTGTCCACGTTTGATATGTGCTCCTTAGCATAGCTCGCGGCCAAAGGCAGGCGCCGTGCAGCATGCCTGCGCATAGTGCCTCTGCGCGCAGCGTGGTCCTTATGGGCTTCTTATGGCGCGGGGCCGGCTCTCCGATGGCGGCTTTATCGCCCTTGCCTGCATGCTTGCGGCCTGAGATGCGCTGGTGCGCGTCGCTGAAGAGGAGATGGGCGCAATGCCCCGAGTGTCCCGGTTAGGCTCCCGCAGCCAGGAAGTACGGCCTCACGCTGATGTTCAGGACGCCCGCCTCCCGGTCCGCGCCATTGCGGCGCTGACGCGGCTGGGTGTGCAGGCCCATGTGGCCGTGATCGGCCGGGGCGGCCTCGAGACTGCGCTCGAACTGTGGCGCGCCGGCTTCGTGCATGTGGATGTGGCGGCGGACCGTCTCAGCCGCCCGGCGGGCGGCGCGGCGGACGCGGTAATCGTGCAGGGAGACGGCGAGCGGCTTGCAAGGTCGATCGAGGCGGCGTGCGGCGTCCTGCGGGTCGGCGGATGGCTGATCGTGCGCATCACGCGTTCCGCGAAAGACAGCCTCGAGAGCGTACGCCGCCGTCTGGCGACCGCCGGCTTCACCTCGGGTCCCGGCTTCATCGACGCCGACGGCGCCTGGATCGCCGCCCGCCGTCGCCCGGCGCTGCGGCTTCACGTAAACGCGGGCGCCATCTCTCCCGCTCGCGCGCGTTCCGCAGACTAGCGTTTAGGCGGGAGGACAGGGCTTTTTGCTGGGTTCGCCCCGCCGCCTCACCCGAGGGAGGGGTGATCTCGCCGCCGGGGAAATCGCTCCCCGTCTGGCACCTCATGTGATGCCGGCGGGATGTGCGCAGTTTGTATGGGATACATTGAGGTGGAAGGCTCCAGCTGCGAAGCCGCATCCTGGAGCTTTCCATCACTTCGTAGCGATGCCCTGGTTTTTCAGGACTTCGGCCCATTTCACGTTCTCGGACTTCACATAGTCTGCGAATTCCGGCGCCGTGGTGCCCTTCACCACGTAGCCGAGGTCATTGAGCTTCTTCAGGGTCTCGGGCTCCTGGAGTACAGCGTTCACCGCCTTGTTGATTGAAACCACCAGATCCGGTGCCATGCCGGCGGGGCCGAACATTCCCCACCAGAGTTCCACGTCGAAATCCTTGATCCCGGCTTCCTGCATGGTCGGCGTGTTGGGCAGCGCCGCGATACGCGAGGTTCCGGTCACGGCCAACGGCTTAATCAGGCCGGTCTCGATGCCGGACATGGCGGTGGGCGCGCTCACGAACATGTAGGAGACGTGATTGCCCAGCAGCGCCGGCATGGCGGCGCCGTCGCCCTGATAGGGCACGGCCTGGGCGTTCACCTCCGCCGTCTTGTTGAAGAACACGCCGGCGATGTCGGCGCCATCGCCCCGCCCGCCGGTGGCATAGTTCACCGCGCCGGGATGGGCCTTGATGTAGGCGACCAGTTCCGCGACCGAATTGGGCGCGAACTGCTTGTTCGCCACCAGAACCAGCGGCGTGTAGGCGACCAGCGTGATCGGCGTAAAGTCCTTCAGCGGATCATAGCCGGGGTTGGCATAGAGCCGCTGGCCGGCGGCGTGGGAGGTCTGGGTGGCGATCTGGATCGTGTAACCGTCCGGGGCCGACTTGGCGACATAGCGCGAGGCGATCTGCGCGGCGGCGCCGGGCTTGTCCTCCACGATCACCGTCTTGCCCAGCTTCTCTTGGAGCCGCTGGGCGATGACGCGGGCGATGGTGTCGGTGGTGCCGCCGGCGGTGTAGCCGACGACGATGGAGACCGGCTGCTCCGCGCGGGCGGCGTGTACGGCAGCGAAAAGCGCAAGGCCCGCGACCAGGGCGCTGACGGTGCGAAAGAATGCGGCGCGAATGAAAGTGTCGCGAATGAACATGGCGTGTCCTCCCAAATGAACGCTGGGCTCTGATGGCCACAGTCGTCCCGCTCCGGTCACACCGTGCCGGCGCGCCGAAGTCTCATCGCATCAGTGTAGGAGTAGGGCGGTCCGACCCGTAATAATGATTTCCGCGCCACGATGCGCACCAGATATGCTGGGCAACGTCAGAAGTTTTATTACGTTACGTAATGTTGCGCCTGATGTTTTGCTTTCCCAAGTGCAATTCGCACCTTAGCGCGGCGCTTGGCGCGCTAGCGTCTCAGGGTCGGCGAGGCCCAGCGCGCTGAAGCGGGGCGCGACATCGGCGGCCAAATGATCGAGGAAGGCGCGCACCCGTGCGGGAAGCGGGCCGCCCTGGCCCATATAGACCGCATGAAGCGGATCGGTATCGCCGGGATTGAACGCTTCCAGAACCGGAACCAGCCGCCCCGCCGCAATATCGTCCGCCACCTGAAAGACCCCGAAACGCGCCAGGCCCATGCCTTCGACGGCGAGATGCCGCAAGGCTTCGCCATCGCTGACCTGGACGTTTCCGGCAGGCATGTGGCGCACCTCGCCCGCCGTTGTGCGCAGCGGCCAGCCGTCATTCTCACGGGCGTAGCAGAAGGTGAGGCGATTGTGCCGGGCGAGATCCTCCGGCACTTGCGGGATGCCCGCGCGCTCCAGGTAGCCGGGGGCGCCGACGATCACCATGCGGGTCTCCCCCAGCTTGCGGGCCACGAGGCGGGAGCTTTTCAGCGGCCCCGAGCGAACCGCGACGTCGGTGCGCTCCTCCAGCAGATCCACCACCTTGTCCGTAAGCACCGCCTCCACCGTCACGCGCGGATGGGCGGCGAGAAACGCCGGCAAGGCGGGCAGCAGGAAGCCGATGCCGAACGGCATGTGGGCGCTCACCTTCAGGTGCCCGGCGGCCAGTTCGCTGGCGGATGCCGCGCGCTCGGCGGCATCGAGTTCCGCCAGGATGCCCATGCCGCGCTCGTAGAAGGCGCGGCCCTCAGGCGTCAGTTGAAGCCGCCGGGTCGAGCGCTGCACCAGCCGCGCGCCCAGCCGCGTCTCCAGCCGTGAAATCAGCTTGCTGATCGCCGATGGGCTCATGCGCAGCGCGCGGGCGGCGGCGGAGAAGCCACCGAGGTCCACCACCCGGATGAACACCTCCAACTCGCCGGAGCGATTGACGTCGAGGCGGGCCATTATGAATTCAAATCATAAATGATGTGCATTCCATCAGGCTAGATCAGAGGCGACGGCGCGTCCATGTAGCATCGCGAAGGGATCGAACGGTCCCGTGCTGACCCAGGACGACGTCCATGCCTATCGCGCTTTACGCCCTCACCGCCGGTGCCTTCGGCATCGGTGTCACCGAATTCGTCATCATGGGCCTGCTGCTCGACATGAGCGCGGACCTGCATGTCTCCATTTCCGCCGCCGGCCTGCTGATCTCCGGCTATGCCCTGGGTGTCGTGGTGGGTGCACCGCTGCTCACCGTGCTCACCGCCCGCTGGCCTCGCAAGGCGGTGCTGGTGGGGCTGATGGTGGTGTTCACGCTGGGCAATCTCGCCTGCGCCCTGGCGCCGGACTACGCGACGCTGATGGCGGCGCGGGTGCTCACCGCCTTCGCCCACGCCACTTTCTTTGGCGTCGGCTCGGTGGTGGCGACCGGCCTTGTGCCCAAGGAGCGCAAGGCGAGCGCCATCGCCATCATGTTCACCGGCCTGACGGTCGCGAACATCCTCGGGGTGCCCCTCGGTACGTGGCTTGGGCAGGCGTTCGGCTGGCGCGCCACCTTCTGGGCCGTGGCCGCCATCGGCATCCTCGCGGTGGCGGTGATCGCGCTGCTGGTCCCGAGCGATACCGCGAAGGAGGAGCCGAGCAATTTCCGCGCCGACATCGCGGTCCTTGCCCGCCCGGCGCTGCTGCTCGGCCTGCTGACCACGGTGCTGAGCTGGGTCGGCGTGTTCGCGGGCTTCACCTATATCGCCCCGATCCTGACCCGCATCACCGGCTTCTCGGAAGCTGCTGTCTCGCCGATCCTTCTGGTGTTCGGCGGCGGGTTGGTGATCGGCAATCTGGTGGGCGGGCGCCTCGCGGACCGAAGCCTCGTGCCCACCGTGTTCGGCACGCTGCTGCTGCTCGCCGTGGTTCTGGGGCTCATGAGCTTCGCGATCCACAGCCAGGTCGCGGCCGTCATCGGCATCGCCTTGTTCGGTGCCTCAGCCTTCGCCACCGTCGCGCCGCTGCAGATATGGGTTCTGGAAAAGGCCAGCGGGGCCGGGCAGAGCCTCGCCTCCAGCTTCAACATCGCCGCCTTCAATCTCGGCAATGCCATCGGCGCGTGGCTGGGCGGCGCGGTGATCGATCACGGCCCGGGCTTGGCCGCCATCCCCTGGGTCGCGGCGCTGGTGCCGCTTGCCGCGATCGGGGTTGCCTATGGCGCGGTGCGCCTGGAGGCCCGCGCGCCGGTCCGCATGCCCGCAGCCTGACGCGCCGATGGGTGAAAGAGACGCGGCCTTGCCTTGAGAGAGAGGTACGGGGAGATTGTCACCTCAGTGTCATACGGCGTGGATACGCCGTGTGATGCCGGGCGGCTTCAGAGCCGCAAGGGGGGACAAAATCATGCAGCCGATCGTCCGCGCGGAGAACGTGCGCAAATCGTTCGACACGACGCCGATCCTCAAGGGGGTCAGCTTCGAGATCGCCGAGGGCGATCTGGTGTCGATTATCGGCCCGTCGGGGTGCGGCAAGTCCACGCTGCTGCGCTGCCTCAACGGGCTGGAAACCATCGATTCCGGGGTGGTGGAAGCCTGCGGCGTCCGCATGGAACGCAAGGAAGGCTCCCCCCCGTTGCCCGGCGAAATCGCCCACCGGCTGCGCCGCAATGTCGGGATGGTGTTCCAGCAATATAACCTCTTCCCTCACAAGACCCTGATCCAGAACGTCATGATGGCGCCCATGGTGGTCAAGGGGACGAAGAAGGAAGAGGCCGAGGCGATCGCCGACCGCCTGCTGCGCAAGGTCGGGCTGCATGAGCAGAAGGACCGCTACCCCATCAACATGTCCGGCGGCCAGCAGCAGCGCGGCGCCATCGCCCGCGCGCTCGCCATGTCCCCGAAGGTGATGCTCTACGACGAGCCCACCTCCGCCCTCGATCCCGGCTTGGTGGACGAGGTTCTCGACGTGATGAAGGAATTGGACGAGGAGGGGATGACGCAGATCGTCGTCACCCATGAAATGCGCTTCGCGCGCGATGCCTCCGACTACATCGTCTACATGGAGAAGGGCGAGATCATCGAGATCTCAGACGAGGACGAGATCTTTGAAAATCCCAAAGATCCCCGGACCCGGCAGTTCCTGCGCCGCTTCGCCTGACATCTCGTCCTGTCCTTTCCTGATCCGGGGATCGCCATGCGCCTCGCCTTCGCTGCTCTGCTGACGTTTGTTTCCGTGTGCTTCTCCCTAGGAAGTGCGTTCGCCCAGGGCACTGCGCCCTTCTCCGGGCCGCCGCTGCGCTATGGCGGCGATGCCACCTCCGGCGCGCCTTACACCTTCAAGGACCCCGCGGACCCGGACCTCGTCGTCGGGTTCGAGGTGGACATCATGACCCAGATCGGCATCGAACTCGGCCGCAAGACCGCGTTCGTGCAGAACGACTGGAGCAACCTCATCCCCGGCCTCAATGCCGGCCTGTACGATGCGGTCATCAACGGCCTGGAAATCACCGCCGAGCACCAGGCGGCTGCGGATTTCACCATTCCCTACTACACCACCTACGGGCAGATCGTGATCCGCCGGGGCGACCCGGAAATCCCCGACATCGCGGCGCTGAAGGGCAAGAGCGTCGGCACGCTCAAGTCCAGCCAGATGGAATATGTGCTGCGCAATTACGGCGGCATCGACGTGCGCTCCTACGAGCAGGAAATCGACGCCTACACCGACCTCAAGCTCAAGCGCATCGATGCGACCGTGATGGATTTCCCCATCGCGGTTTATTACGCCCAGCCCGACCGCGAACTGCAATTCACCGGCGCGCCGGTGGGGCGCATCGAATACGGCATCGCGGTGAAGAAGGGCGGAAACCCGCAGCTTCTCGCCTCGCTCAATTCCGGCCTGTCGCAGATGATCCAGGACGGGGAGATGCGCAAGATCCTCGATAAATGGGCGCTTTGGACCCCGATGATGGCGCAGATCACCGGCGACACCCGGTCGATGCAGGCGCAGCCCACGGCCTACGACCATTTCGTCGAGGCCACCCAGCCCCAGGGCTGGCAGGCGCAGATCGGCCGCTACATGCGCTTCATGCCGCAGCTACTCTGGGCGGCGGTGATGACCATGGAGATTTCCATCCTGGCCATGTTCATCGCGGTCGGCCTCGGCGCGACCCTGGCGCTCTGCCGGGTCTATGGCGGGACGGCGCTGGACCGGCTCGCACAGATCTACATCGAGGTTGTGCGCGGCACGCCGCTGCTAATCCAGGTGCTGTTCATCTATTACGGTCTGCCGAAGGTCGGCCTCCAGCTTGATCCGTTCGTCGCCGGCGTCATGGCGCTGGGGCTGAACTATGCCGCCTATGAGGCGGAGAACTACCGCGCCGGCCTGCTCGCCATTCCGCGCCACCAGATGGAAGCGGCGATCGCCCTCAACATGACCGAGCGCCAGTCGCTGCGCCATGTGGTGATCCCGCAGGCCGCGCGCATCGTGTTGCCGCCCACCACCAACGACTTCATCTCCCTGATCAAGGATTCATCCCTGGTCTCCGTGATCTCGCTGGTGGAGCTGACCAAGACCTATGAGCAGATCTCCACCACCTATTACGATTATTTCGGCACCGGCCTGCTGGTCGCCGGGATGTATCTGCTGCTCGGCCTGCCGTTCGTGCGTTTGGCGAAGTGGGCGGAAAGGCACGTCAGCCGGGGCATGGTGCGCGGGGCGGGGGCGAAGTGAGGGACCACAAGCAGAAACCAGTGCGATAGCCCTCCCCGCGAGCGGGAAGGGCTTGGAAGGGACCGTGCCTCGCCTCACCCATAGCGGGCGAGCGTCAGGCCGTCCGTGTCGATCTCCGGCTTCCGGCCGGAGATGACGTCCGCCATCAGGCGCCCGGTGCCGGCGGCCATGGTCCAGCCCAGCGTGCCGTGGCCGGTGGAGAGGTAGAGGTTGGGATAGCGGCTGTGCCCGAGGATCGGCGGGCCGTCCGGCGTCATGGGGCGAAGGCCGGTCCAGAAGCTGCCCTCCTTGCCATTGCCGCCATCGGGGAACAGGTCGCCCACCACATGCTCGAGCGTGGCGCGGCGCTCCTCGCGCAATGTCAGGTCGAAGCCGCCGAGTTCCGCGGTCCCGCCCACCCGGATTCGGTCGCCAAGGCGCGTCACCGCCACCTTGAAGGTCTCGTCCATGATGGTGGATTCCGGCGCTGCGTCGGGATTGGTGATGGGCACGGTGAGCGAATAGCCCTTCACCGGATAGACCGGCACGGAGATGCCCAGCGGCTTCAGCATTTTCGTGGAGTAGGAGCCGAGCGCCGCCACGTAGGCGTCCGCCGTCACCCGCCCCTTGTCGGTGGCGATGCCGGTGATCTTGCCTGCCGCATGCTCGATGCCGGTGATGGTGCGGCCGAACGAAAAAGTGACGCCGTTCGCCTTCGCCAGGTCCGCCAGCGCATTGGTGAACTTGAAGCAGTCCCCGGTTTCGTCGCCGGGCAGGCGCAGGCCGCCGACGAATTTGTGCCGCACCCGGTCCAGCGCCGGCTCCACCGCGATGCAGCCGATCGTGTCCAGCACCTCATAGGGCACGCCGTAGCGCTCAAGCACCTCGGTGTCGCCATGGATATGGTCGAGCTGCGCCTGGGTGCGGAACAGCTGGAGCGTGCCCTGCATGCGCTCGTCGTAATGGATGCCGGTGCGCTGGCGCAGGGCCATCAGGCAGTCGCGGCTATATTCGGCGAGGCGCACCATGCGGCCCTTGTTGACCTCATAGCGATGGGAGGTGCAATTGCGGAGCAGCTTGAGCCCCCAGATCGCCATGGCCGGGTTCATGCGGGTCCAGCGCACCACCAGCGGCGCATGCTCCATGGTCAGCCATTTGATGGCCTTGAAGGGCATGCCGGGCCCGGCCCAGGGGGCGGAATAGCCGGGAGAAACCTCGCCGGCATTGCCGAAGCTGGTTTCCAGCGCCGGCCCGCTCTGCCGGTCCAACACCTCCACCTCGTGGCCGCTCTCGGCGAGATAATACGCAAGGGTGACGCCGATGACCCCCGAGCCCAGAATGACGACCTTCATGTGCTTCCCCGCATTTGGCCGCGCGCCGACTGAACGGCATGCGCGAGCCTACTGAAGCGGAACGCCGGAATGGAGGTACATGAAGCCGCAGGTGTGCGTCTTAAATCCAGCGCCGCATCCCACCCGGCATACCGGGTGGGACCATTAGCAGATATCAGATCTCCCGCTCACCGATCGTGATCGTCAGCGTACCAAAGCCGTCGATGGCGCCGACGATGACGTCGCCGGGCACCACGGGGCCGACGCCGGCGGGGGTGCCGGTCATGATGATGTCGCCCGGTTCCAGATCATAGGAGAGCGACAGGTTCGCGACGATCTCCGGCACGTTCCAGATCATCTGGGCCAGGTCGCCGCGTTGGGTCTCGGCGCCGTTCACCGCAAGTGTGATGAGCCCGGCCATCGGGTCGCCGCCGGTGCCGGCGGGATAGATCGGGCCGCACGGCGCGGAGCGGTCGAAGCCCTTGCCGCGTTCCCACGGCAGCTTCTTGTTGCCGCATTCGCGCTGGCGGTCGCGGCGGGTCAGGTCGATGCCGATGCCGTAGCCGTAGATCGCGCCGAAGGCGTCGGCGACGCTGATGTTCCGCGCCGCCGTGCCGATGGCGACCACCAGTTCGATCTCGTACTGGAAATCCTCGGTGTCAGGCGGATAGGGCACGCTCGCCCCGTCCTCGACGATGGAATCGCGCGGCTTCTGGAAGAAGAACGGCGGGTCGCGCTCGTCGTCCGCCTCCTTCATCTCGCGGATATGGGCGAGATAGTTGCGGCCGACGCAATAGACGCGCCGCACCGGAAAGCGCGCCGCGCTGCCGACAACCGGCAGCGAGACCGTTTCGGGAACAGGAATGACGAAGGAAGACGAAACGCTCATACCGGGTAACCTTTCGCCTTCTCGGCCGTGTACCAGTCCAAAAGATCGTCGCCGTTCCACATCAGCACTCCGCCGAGGCTGGCGGCGTAGTCGTAGATGGCTTCGAGATATTTGATGCGGTGCGGCTGGCCGGAGATGTAGGGGTGGATCGCCACCGCCAGCACCTTGGCGCGTTCCTCGCCCTCGGCGTGCAGCCGGTCGATGGCGTCCTTGAAGCGGGTGAACCAATATTCCGATTCGTGGTGGTGGATCGCCATCATCGGAATGTCGTTGTGCTCGACCGTATAAGGCAGCGTCACCAGCGGCCCCTTGGCGGTCTGAATGGTCGCTGGCTCGTCGTCCCACACCCAGTCGCCGATATATTTCACGCCCGCTTCCACCAGGATTTCCGGCGTGTCCATCATCTGCGTCAGGCCCGGTCCAAGCCAGCCGCGCGGGCGCTTGCCGGTGAACTTCTCCAGGATGTCCATGGAGCGGAAGATCATGTCGCGCGGGTTCTCGTGCTTGGCCATGGGCATCTGGTCATAGCCGTGGCCCATGAATTCCCAGCCGGCGTCCACCGCCTGCCGCGCCACGCGTTCATAATCCTCGCAGACGCGGGCGTTGATCGAGAGGGTGGGGCGGATACCGAGCTTCTCGTAGAGCTTGAAGAAGCGCCACGCGCCGACGCGCATGCCGTATTCGTGCCAGCTCCAGTTCGGAACATCTGGCAGCATGGTCTGGCCGGTGGGCGGGGTGATGATCTGGCGTGCCATGGGACGGTTGATGTCCCAGACCTCGTAATTCACGATGGTCCACAGCACGACGCGCGCATTCCCCGGCAGCTTCAGGGGCGGGCGGTCCACGACCGCGGAATACGGCGCGCGATCCTTAGGTTCCATTGTCATTCTTGTTCTCCGCAATGCAGATGAGGAAACAGGATTTAAGGCGTGGCGGCGGCGCGCAGCGCCTGAAGGCTCGGGCGCAGCAGGTTTTCCAGCGAGGTGTAGAAGAAGCGCGCGCCCCGCTTGGTCCAATAGCCGGCGGTTTCCGCCGTGGCCGGGAGACCATAGGGCACGCTTGCGGCTGCGAGGCGGCTGGTGATGTCGTCCAGGGCGGCGACAACTTCGGGGCGCGCGGGATCGCCGAGATAGCCCATGGAATGGGCGAGATCGTTCGGCCCCACCAGGATCAGATCGATGCCCGGCGCGCCGGCGATTTCATCGAGCCGCTTGTGGCCTTCCACGCTCTCGATCTGGGCGATCAGCAGCAGCGTGCCCTCCCGCCCCTTGGTGGCGGCGCGGGCGATGGCGCGCAGGCGGGCGCATTCCTCCGGAGCTTCCACATTCGGCAGCACCAGGCCGTCGATGCCGCAGTCGAAATAGCGGGTGAGGGTGGCGGCATCCTTGGAATAGGAGCGCACGATGGCACTCATGCCGTGCGCCTGGGCGGCGCGGGCCAGCATCGGCACGCTCTCGATGCTGACCGCGGTGCGCTCGCAATCGATGAACAGGCAGTCTGCGCCGCAGGCGGCGATGGCATCCACGGCGGGCAGGGCGAAGCCGCCCGGATTGACGGCGATGACAGGCTTTCCCGCCTCGATGGCGGTCTTGGCGCGACGGTTCATGCCGTGCGTTCCTCGCACCCGCTGGTGTCGCCCCGTCTTGCTGGTTCGGGCCGTCGTGAGGGGACGCCCGATGGCGGGGGCACAGGCATCACCTCAGACCGGCAGCATCGATGGGGCCGTGAGGCCCACAGGCTGGTTGATGCCGCCCGCCAGCGCAAGCCGAACCACAAACCGAAGCGAATGCGAGCCCCATCTGGTCGGGCAGTCGCGTTTCGTCGGGAGAGCGGCTTGCGGGTGTTCAGCCATTCGCTTTCGTCCAGGTCGCACCGAGAGGACGTGAATTTTGAGTACAATCAGAGCTAGGTCAAGTCATAATGTATACAAAATGGGCTCGTTTAATATGCTGTGTGTGCCATATTTTTGGGCCTGTTGGGCGCCGCCAGGTCATAAGCTGTATGGAAAATGGCGGTTCCAATCCTGCTTGACGGGTGCATCGCGATGGCATGATTGTATGCTTCAAATCGCTTCGCCGCGATGTTTGCGTGTGGAGCGGAAATGGACACACGCCGGCCATGACGGACGCCGCCCTCCCCAATGTGGACGTCGACGAGGACGCAGAGCCGCGTGCGGCCACGCGTTCGCTGTCCGTTACGGAGCGCATCCGCACCGCCGTATTGGGGGGCGAGTTCGAGGCCGGCAGCCGGCTGCACGAAGTTCGGCTTTCCGAATTGCTCGGGGTGTCGCGCACGCCGGTGCGCTCGGCGCTTCAGTCGCTGGCCAGCGAGGGCCTGCTGGAATATGCCCCGAACCGGGGCTATGCGGTGCGCCGCTTTTCCACCGCCGAGATCGTCGATGCCTATGAAATCCGCGCCATGATGGAGGCGCTGGCGGCCCGCTTCGCCGCCGAGCGCGACCTGCCGGAGGCGGAGCGCGCGGCCATCGAGCGGGCGCTGGCGGAGGGCGATGATCTGCTGGCGCACGCCGAACTGGGCGAAGCGGAGCGCATCGCCTACAGCGCCATCAACACCGCCTTCCACGAGGCGATCCACAGTGCCGGGCGCTGCCGCATGCTGGGTGACATGATCCGGCTGTGCCACAGCGTGCCGCATTCCTCCCACCGCAATGTGGTGTCGTTCGAGCATATGGATGTGCGGCGGCGGCACGACGACCACCACCGCATCTACGACGCCATCCTCGCCTGCGACGCCTATCGCGCCGAAGTGCTGATGCGCGAGCATGTGGCGAGCGTGAAGACCAGCCTGGTGCGCGCCCTCAGCGGCCGCCCCATGCCGCGCCGAGCCCGGTCAACGCAAGAGTCTGCGCGCCGCTCGCGGTAAACGCCACGGCTGGCGCGCCGCATGCGCTGAAGCCTTGCCCCGTTGGGGACCGGGCTCTATCAGGGCGATCCGCCCCCGTGCCGGGATCGCGCGCCCTGGGATCGTCATGGCCGCCACGAAACGCTCGCTGATCGCCAGAACGTCAACCGTCAGCGCCGCCACCCTCGGCTCGCGCCTGTTCGGCTTCGCGCGCGATATCGGCACTGCGGCGGTGCTGGGGGCGGGGCCGCTGGCCGACGCGCTGATGGCTTCGCTGTCGCTGCCGCTGCTGGCCCGCCGCCTGCTGGCGGAGGGCGCGTTCAACGCTGCGCTGCTGCCGGCGCTGGCCTCCGCGCCCGATGACCGCGCCGCCGCCGCCCGCGCCAACGCGACATTGGTGCTGCTGTGCCTGATCCTGCTGGCGGCGGCGGTGGCCGGTGCGCTTGCCATGCCGCTGCTGATCCTGGTGCTGGCCCCCGGCTTCAGCATCGACGGGCCGCGCGCTGATCTTGCCGCCGCCTGCGGGCGCATCGCCTTGTTCTATCTGCCGCTCGCCGGTGCGGCGGCGGTGCTGGGCGGCATCGCCAATGCCGCGCACCGCGTGTTTCTGCCGGCCCTGGCGCCCCTGCTGGGAAATGCGGTGGTGCTGTTCGCCATCGCAGCGCTGCTGTTGGAAGGGCTGGTGGCGACCCCGACGGCCGCCATGGTGATGGCCGCCTGCGCCGTGCTGGCGGGTTTGGCGCAACTGGGGCTGATGATGATCGCCGCGCGCGGTGCGCCCGCCGCGCTAAGCATAAGTGCCGGCTTCGATTGGCCCTCTGCCCGCGCCGTGCTGCGCGCCTCCGGCCCGGCCCTGCTGTTCGCCGGCCTGCCGCAGATGCGCCTGCTGCTGGTGGCGGCGGTGGTGTCCGCCATCCCCGGCGCGGTCTCCTCGCTCACCTATGCTCAGCGCCTGGTGGACCTGCCGCTCGGCCTCGTCGGGGCAAGCGCGGGGGCGATCCTGGTGCCGCTTCTCACCACGGCAGCGAACGGCGCGCGCGGGGCGGCGCTGGAGGCGACGCGGGCCATGATCGCCGCGCTGGCCTTCGCCCTGCCGGCGGCGGCGGGTCTGATCGTGCTCGCCCATCCCATTGTCACCGTGCTCTACCAGCGCGGCTCTTTCACGGGGGAGGAGGCGCAGGTCACGGCAACGCTGCTTGCCGCCCTGGCCTTCGCCCTGCCGGCGCAGGGCCTGGAAAAGGTGTTGAGCGCCACCGCCGTGAGCCATGGCCTGACCCGGCAGGTGGAGCGCGTGGGCCTCGCCTCGCTCGTTGCCACCCTGGCCCTGGCGGCTGGCCTAGGCTTCGCGTTCGGCCCGGCCGCCGCCGCCTTCGGCCTGGCGATTTCGTCCGGCGCCTCCTCCTTGCGGATGGCGTTTGTGCTGCACCATCGCGGCCACCTCATGCTGGGTGCGGGGGAATGGTGGCAGATGCTGGGCCTGCTGGGCGCCAGCTTTCTCATGGCGGCGGTGGTGGCGGGCCTTGGCCTCGCCTGGCCGGCCCCGGCCCCGGCGGGGGGCGTTCTCGTTGCGGTGCGCCTCGGGGTTCTGGTGGCGGCGGGCATGGCGACCTATGGTGTCGCGTGGCTCGCGCTGCGGCGTGCAAGCCGGCCCGAATAGGGCGGGCGATAAACGCAATCATAATGGGAGGCCGTCGATGAGCCCTTGCCGCTTTTTCGCTTATCCCAGCGCCGATGCGCGGGCGCTGTTCGGTCGCGCATGGGGTGAGCCCGGCCCGGGCCTGCCGGTGGTCTGCCTGCCCGGCCTGACCCGCTCCTCCACCGATTTCGAGGCGCTGGGCGTGGCGCTCGCGGCGCGCGGCCGGCAGGTTCTCGCCTTCGATTTTCGCGGGCGCGGCGGGTCGGCTTATGCCTCTTTCGCCAGCTACAACATCGTGCAGGAGGCGCAGGACACCATCGCCGGCCTCACCTCGCTCGGCATCTCGCGGGCGCTGTTCATCGGCACGTCGCGCGGCGGGCTGGTGATGATGCAGCTTGCCTTGACCCAGCCGGACCTCATGGCCGGCTGCGTGCTCAACGATATCGGCCCGGTGGTGGAAACCGCCGGGATCGCCCGCATCTCCGGTTATGTCGGCCAGGCTCCGGCGCCCAGTTGGGAGGGGCTGACGGCGGAACTCATCGCCAATCAGGGCTTCTTGTTTCCCAATCTCAAGGCCGCCGACTGGGAGCGGTACGCCCGCCAGATCTACCGCGACGATGCCGGCGTTCCGCGCCTCGCCTATGACCCGGCCATGGCGGACGCGTTCAAGAGCTTCGATCCCACCAAGCCGCTGCCGGAATTCTGGCCCGGTTTCGATGCGATGGCCAGCCATCCGGTGATGGTGATCCACGGCGCCCTTTCGGATGTTTTGTCCACGACCACCGTGGAAGTCATGGCTGAGCGGCGACGGGGCCTCGACGTGTTCACCATCGACGACCAGGGCCACGCGCCGCTGCTTTGGGACATGCGCTCTCATAAGGTTATCGGTGACTTCTTCGATCGCGCCGATCGCGCCCGCTAGGCGTTCCGTTCCTCCCAGTTGTGGCAGCCAGATGGGGCGCCCCTTGCCGCACTGCATCGCGCATGGCATGAGGCGGCCCTCGGGTCGTCCGGCCCATGTCACAGATACCGGCGGCCGCATCCAACCCGGCTGCCTTTGAGGAGGTCGCCATGGCGGCGGTCGCGGAACGCGTCTTTTCCGGTGTTCAGCCCACGGGCAACCTGCACCTCGGCAATTATCTCGGTGCCATCAAGCGGTTCGTGGCGCTTCAGGACAGCCACGACTGCATCTATTGCGTCGTGGATCTGCATGCCATCACCGTATGGCAGGACCCCGAGGAGCTGAAGCGGCACACCCGCGAGGTGACGGCCGCGTTCATTGCCTGCGGCATCGATCCCAAGCGCCACATCGTGTTCAACCAGAGCCAGGTGTCGGGCCACGCGGAACTCGCGTGGATCTTCAACTGCGTCGCCCGCATGGGCTGGCTGAACCGCATGACGCAGTTCAAGGAAAAGGCCGGCAAGGACCGCGAGAACGTCTCCGTGGGCCTGTTCGCCTATCCTGACCTGATGGCCGCCGACATCCTGCTGTATCGCGCCACCCATGTGCCGGTGGGCGAGGACCAGAAGCAGCATCTGGAACTCACCCGCGACATCGCGCAGAAGTTCAACACCGACTTCGCGCCCTCGATCGCCGCGAACGGACTGGGGGACAGCTATTTCCCGCTCACCGAGCCGCTGATCGCCGGCCCGGCGACGCGGGTGATGAGCCTGCGCGACGGCGCCAAGAAGATGTCCAAGTCCGACGCCTCGGATTTCTCCCGCATTAATCTCACCGACGATGCCGACGCCATCGCCGGCAAGGTGCGCCGGGCGAAGACCGATCCCGACGCGCTGCCCTCGGAGGAGGCTGGGCTCAAGGCGCGGCCGGAGGCGGACAATCTGGTGGGCATCTACGCCGCGCTGGTGGATGCGTCCAAGCAGAGCGTGCTGGACCAGTACGGCGGCGGGCAATTCTCGACCTTCAAGATGGCGCTGGTCGACCTCGCCGTGGAAAAGCTCGGCCCGATCGGCGGCGAGATGAAGCGCCTGATGGGTGACGTCTCCGCCATCGACGCGATCCTGCTCGACGGAGCCGACCGTGCCCGTGCCATCGCCGACAAGACCATCGGTGACGTGAAGGACATCGTCGGCATGGTGCGCCGGCGGTAGTCTGCAGGCTCTCCGCGCTGCGCTTCGCCCCTCCCAACCCTCTCCCGCTTGCGGGGAGCGGTGGGGAGGGGCAGCCGGGGAGCAGTACCCAGTCAGCCTCACGCCGCCGCGAACAGCGTACGTTCCCGCTTCACTTCCTCGAAAATCACCTCTTCCACCTGCCTGAGCGCGGGGGAGGCGACTTCGGTGCGGCCGTATAGGGCGAACTCGACGTCCGGCAACACCGGCATGCTCTGATCGGTAATGATGGCGAGATCCGGCCGCAGCGCGCGCGGCGAGCGCACGGTGACGCCGAGCCCCGCGCCCACCGCCGCCATCAGGCCCGGAAGGCTCGGGCTGGTGAAGGCGACGCGAAACCCGCGTCCCGCAGCGGTCAGCGACGACACGGCGGCGGCCCGGAACACGCAAGGCGCCTCGAACAGCAGCAGCGGCACCGGCTCCTCCGGCGCGAGGCGCAGGTGGCGGGCGGCGATCCAGTGCATCGGCTCGCGGGCGAGAATAGTGGTGGGTAGATCTGTGTCCATCCGGAACCCCACCGCGAGGTCGAGATCGCCGGCGTGCAGCTTGTCCAGCATGATGATGGTGGAGCAGACACGGACGGTTATGGGCGCCTGCGGGAACAGCCCGCCGAGCCGCGCCAGGATGCGCTGCATCGCCACTTCCCCAAGATCCTGAAGGAAGCCGAGCCGCAGCGGCTGCGCATAGGCGCCATGGACATGCTGGCCCAAGATCCTGTCGTTCAGGTCCAGCAGGCGTCGCGCATCGTCCAGGAAGGAGGCGCCTCGGGCGGTGAGCACCACGCCGCGCCCCTTGCGTTCCAGCGGGGCGAAGCCGAGGGATTCCGCGAGCCGGTCCATCTGCAGGCTGACGGCGGACTGGGTGCGCCCGACCCGCTGGCCGGCGGCGGAAATGGAGCCCAGCTCCGCGACGGCGGCAAAACTGCGGAGCAGATCGAGATCAAGATTGCGGATCATTCTATGAGCATATCGAAATCGTCGATTTCAATAAATCAATTTTTCTCAAGTGTGTGCCGGGCTTAGGTTTCTCTCACACAAACGGAGACGCACCGATGCCCATTCTTCAAGTCACCCTCTCAGGCACATCAGATACGGCCCGCGCCGAGCAGGTGGCGCAGACGCTTTCGGAGCTTACGGCGCAGCATCTGCGCAAGGACCCGACCCTCACCTCCATCGCCATCGCGTTCCAGCCGGCGGAACACTGGTTCGTCGGTGTTCGCAGCCTTGCGGCGGCGAACCTGGCGAGCTTCTGGCTGGATATCGTGGTGGTGGACGGCACCAATACCAAGGATGAGAAGGCGGCCTATCTCGCCGCAGTCTTCGCTGCCATGGAAGGGCTGCTCGGCCCGCTTCACCACGAGAGCTACATCTATGTGCGCGAGGTGAAGGCGGACGCCTACGGCTACGGTGGGCGCACGCAGGAAAGCCGCTATGTCGAGCGCAAGCTGAAGGTGGCTTGAAAGCTGAAGACGCGTGATCGGTTTTTGCAGAGCCCACCCGTCGGGGCGCTCGCAGGCGAGCCGAACCGCGCCGCAGCGATGATCGGCTCAGGCAGCCTGAAAAGCCTCAGGCGTGCGAATGGTCCAGGATGCGGATGGCTTCCTGAAGGGCGAGGCGCGCCTGCGCGATTGTCGCTTGCCGCAGGTCGGCATCTTGCTCGCCGGCGGCGGGAAGCGGGCAACTGACATGCACATTGGTCAACTTCAGAAGACTTGGCGTCACGCCAGGTTTTACGAAGGAAATCACCGCCTTGTCCTGAACCACGTCTATGCTCAGGCTGTGGATCTTCATGTTTGCCATCGCGAGTCCCCCTCGTCGAATGCAGTGATTCGTTTATCTTACACGGGCCGCGCAACCGCAAAAGAGTCCCTCTATCGGAAACCAGCATAAGCCGCATAAAAAAGGGCCGCGCGGCGTGTTGCCGGGCGGCCCTTTTCTTGAGGCGGTACTATGAGGGCGTGATCAGAACGCCTTGACGACTTCCTCGGTGACTTTCTTCGCGTCGCCGAACAGCATCATGGTGTTGTCGCGGAAGAACAGTTCGTTCTCCACGCCGGCATAGCCCGAGCCCATGCCGCGCTTGATGAACAGAACTGTCTTGGCCTTCTCCACATCCAGGATCGGCATGCCGTAGATCGCGGAGGTGGGGTCGGTCTTCGCCGCCGGGTTGGTGACGTCGTTGGCGCCGATCACGAAGGCCACGTCCGCCTGGGCGAATTCCGAGTTGATATCCTCAAGCTCGAACACCTCATCGTAAGGCACTTGGGCTTCCGCCAGCAGCACGTTCATATGCCCCGGCATGCGGCCCGCCACCGGATGGATAGCGTACTTCACTTCGACGCCCTCGGCCTTCAGCTTGTCGGCCATCTCGCGCAGGGCGTGCTGAGCCTGGGCCACCGCCATGCCGTAGCCCGGCACGATGATGACCTTCTGGGCGTTCTTCATGATGTAGGCGGCATCTTCCGCCGAGCCATGCTTCACCGGGCGGGTTTCCACCGCGCCCGCAGCCCCGCCGGCAACCTCGCCGCCGAAGCCGCCGAGGATGACCGAGATGAAGGAGCGGTTCATGCCCTTGCACATGATGTAGGACAGGATGGCGCCCGAGGAGCCCACCAGCGCACCGGTGACGATCAGCGCCGTGTTGCCCAGCGTAAAGCCGATGCCGGCCGCCGCCCACCCCGAATAGGAGTTGAGCATGGAGACGACCACGGGCATGTCGGCGCCGCCGATCGGGATGATCAGCAGGCCGCCCAGCACCAGCGAGACGATGGTGATGATCCAGAACAGCGTGATCGAGCCGGTCTTCACGAAGGCGATGATCAGCACCACCAGCAGGACGGCGAGGCCGATGTTGATCAGGTGCCGCGACGGCAGCATGATCGACTTGCCGGACATGTTGCCGTTGAGCTTGGCGAAGGCGATGATCGAGCCGGTGAAGGTGATCGCGCCGATGGCGACACCAAGCGACATTTCCACCAGGCTCGCGCCATGGATGTCGCCGGGCACGCCGATGCCGAACGCCGCCGGGGCATAGAGCGCCGCCGCCGCCACCAGCACCGCCGCGAGGCCGACCAGCGAGTGGAAGGCCGCGACCAGCTGCGGCATCTGCGTCATGGCGATGCGCCGCGCCACCACGGCGCCGATGGCACCGCCGAGGCCGATGCCGGCGATCACCAGAACCCAGCCGAACAGGTCGGAAGGGGGCGAGAGTGCGAGGGTGGTCAGCACCGCGAGCGTCATGCCCACCATGCCGAACATATTGCCCTGGCGCGACGTCGTGGGATGCGAGAGCCCACGCAGCGCCAGAATGAACAGAATGCCCGAGACCAGATAAAGCAGGGCGGCGATATTTGCGTTCATCGCGCGATCCTCACTTTTTCTTTTGGTACATGGCGAGCATTCGGCTGGTCACGAGGAACCCGCCGAAGATGTTCACCGAGGCAAAGACAAGGGCGATAAATCCGAAGATGCGCGCGCCCCAGGAGTGGCCGTCGGTGCCGACGGTGGAAACACCCACCGCAAGCAGCGCGCCGACCACGATCACCGAGGAGATGGCGTTGGTGACGGCCATCAGCGGGGTGTGGAGCGCGGGGGTCACGGACCACACCACGTAATAGCCGACGAACACCGCCAGCACAAAGATGGAGAGGCGGAACACGAACGGGTCGATCGCCCCGCCGGTGGCGGCGTGGGCGGCGGCGCCCAACGCGGTTGCGGCCTGGTCGGCATAAATCTGCGCGGCCTCGGCGGCCTGCCGCGCGATATCGGCTGCGGCACGGGCCTGGGAAGCGGCATCCACCGCTGTCTGGGCTGCGACGGTGGTCATTGTGCGGCTCCCTCAACCTTGGGGGCGAAGTTCGGGTGGACGATGGCGTTGTCGCGGGTGAGCAGCGTCGCCTTGACCAGTTCGTCGTCCCACTTCACGGCAAGCGTCTTGGACGACTTGTCGATCATGGTTTCCAGGAACGCATAGAGGTTCTTGGCATAGAGCTGGGAGGCGGAGGCGGCGATGCGGCCGGCGACATTGAGGTAGCCGACGATCTTCACGCCGTTCACGTAGGTGATCTGGCCGGCGACGGCGCCTTCGACGTTGCCGCCGCGCTCCACCGCGAGATCCACCAGCACCGAGCCGGGCTTCATGCTGGCCACCATGGCGGCGGAGATCAGCTTCGGCGCCGGGCGGCCGGGGATCAGGGCGGTGGTGATCACCATGTCCTGCTTCTTGATGTGCTCGGCCACCAGGGCGGCCTGCTTCACCTGATATTCCGCCGACATGGGCTTGGCGTAGCCGCCGGAGGTCTCAGCCTGCTTGAATTCATCGTCCTCGACGGCGACGAACTTGGCGCCGAGCGATTCCACCTGCTCCTTGGAGGCGGGACGCACGTCGGTCGCGGTCACGACGGCGCCGAGGCGGCGGGCGGTGGCGATGGCCTGGAGGCCGGCGACGCCCGCGCCCATGACGAAGCAGCGCGCGGCCGGGATGGTGCCCGCCGCCGTCATCATCATGGGAAGCGCGCGCCCGAACTCGGCGGCGGCATCGATGACGGCACGATAGCCGGCAAGGTTGGCCTGGGACGAGAGCACGTCCATGACCTGCGCGCGTGTAATGCGGGGCATCAGTTCCATGGCGAAGGCCGAGAGGCCCGCATTGGCGAGCGACTGGAGCGCCCACTCATTGCCATAGGGGTCCATGATGCCGAGCACGATCGCGCCGGGCTTATAGGCATAAATTTCCGATTCGGTCGGCCGGCGCACCTTCAGCACGACGTCCGCGCCATACAGCGCGTCTTGTGCCGACTGGGCGATTTCCGCGCCAGCGGCAACATAATCCGCATCGACGATGCCTGAGTTGAGGCCGGCGCCGGTCTGAACCGCGATGGTCGCCCCAAGGGCAACCAGGCGCTTGACCGTATCCGGGGTCGCAGCGACCCGCGGCTCGCCGAGATCCACCTCGGCGGGGACAGCGATTTTCATGAAAACGTCTCCGGAGCCCGAGGGGCGCTTCTCAGAGGAGGAAGATCCACATGAGCACCATCAGCACGACGATCGAAATGGTGCACCATTTCGTGAGGCTGATGAACAACTCATAGCTGCGAAGGTGCTGTTCGTAATCATTGCCTTCGGCGGTGGCATATTCCAGCGTGCCGTGATCGGACATTGCGGCATTTCCCCTAGCGTGCGGTCGCTCTGGCCCTTTAGCTGAGAAGGGCACCTGTGGCAACTCGCTCTGGTCGACAGTATACCAAATCCAAGTGATTTCAAGCGCGTCTGGGCGCCGCGATTTTATCTGTTTGTTCTTGTTTTGTTCGATCCTTCCATTACATTGAAATCATGGATTCACCTCATGAATCGAAGCATTTCACTGCGCGCACCGTAAAGGTCGCCCAACCTCTGTTGCAACGCAACGGAACTGCACGCCTGCGTGGCCCTGCCACGCCGGATCCGAAAAAAAAGACGCAGGCGGAGCGCATCCTTGGCCGGCTTAGGGATGAGCGCGCCATTGTGCCGCCCAAGCCACCGCTGGAAGACCCCGGCGGCAGCCCGGATCGGGGCAGCAGCGTCGAGGTGGAGCGGCGGCGCGGACGGGGCGCAACCTCGAACGCAGCGGGGCGCTACGAGCCCGCCGCGCGCATCCTGTTCGACGATGGCTGGCAGAGCCTGGAAGACCTGCCGCCGTTCACGACCGAAGTGACCGAGGAGCGCGCCCGCACCATCATCACCCGCAATCAGTCCCCCGACATTGCCTTCGATCGGTCCATCAATGCCTATCGCGGCTGCGAGCACGGCTGCATCTATTGCTTCGCCCGTCCGACCCACGCCTATCACGGGCTTTCCGCCGGGCTCGACTTCGAGACCAAGCTGTTCGTGAAGCCCGATGCGCCCGAATTGCTGGCACGCGAACTGGCCCATCCCGCCTATAAGCCGCGCACCATCGCCATCGGCACCAATACCGACCCCTACCAGCCGATCGAGAAGCGATACGAGGTGACGCGGCGCATCCTCGAGGTGCTGCGCGAGTTCGGCCATCCCGTCGGCATCGTCACCAAGTCAGGGCTGATCACCCGCGACATCGATATTCTCTCCGACATGGCGCAGCGCGGGCTGGTGAAGGTCGCGATCTCGGTGACGACGCTGGACCACAGGATGGCCCGGCTGATGGAGCCGCGCGCCGCTTCGCCCGGCCGCCGCCTGGAGACCATCCGCCGGCTCAGCGATGCCGGCATCCCCACCGCCATTCTCAGCGCCCCGCTGATCCCCGCGCTCAACGACATGGAGATCGAGCGCATTCTCGACGCGGGCCACGCTGCCGGCGCCACAGAGGCCGGCTATGTGACCTTGCGCCTGCCGCTGGAGATCGCGGACCTGTTTCGCGAATGGCTGGTGACGCATTTTCCCGACAAGGCGCGTCATGTGATGGCGCTGGTGCGCGAAATGCACGGTGGCAAGGACTATGATTCAAGCTTCGGTACGCGTGGGCGCGGGATCGGCCCCTATGCCTGGACCATCGGCCGGCGCTTCGAAATCGCGGCGCGCCGGCTCGGCCTCACCGGGCGGGGGCTGAAGCTGACCACCGCGCATTTCCGCATGCCGGCCCAACCGGGCGAGCAATTGTCCCTGTTCTGAAAGGATTTCAAATGGAGGAAACGCCGTCTTCCGCCAATCCGGTGCCCACACTTCCGGCGCCCACACTTGGGCTCACTTTGGTAACGCTGGGCGTCGCGGACCTTGAGCGGGCCATCGCCTTCTATACCGGCCTCGGCCTGCCGCGCCGCGCCTGGGACTCGAAAGGCGTCGCCTTCTTCGCAGCGGGCGGGGTGATCCTGTCGCTGTTTCCGCGCGCCGACCTTGCCGCCGACTCGGGTGTAGCGGATACACCGCCGACGGCTTTCGCCGGCATCTCCCTCGCCTGCAACCTCTACAGCGAAGCGGATGTGGACACGCTTCTCGCCCGCGCCGCAGCGCTCGGCGCGCGCATCGTGAAGCCCGCCCAAAAGACCTTCTGGGGCGGCTACGCCGGCTATTTCGCCGACCTTGACGCGCATATCTGGGAAGTGGCGTTCAACCCGTTCGTCGCTTTCGACGACAGGGGCTGCCTGGTGATGGAGGCGTAGACCACGTCTCTGCCTTGGATGCGTGCGTTGCTTTCGGGAGAGGTCAGATTGTGGACCCACCAACCCTGAGCCCGCTTTCGGATCAACACCTATAAGAAGGCCCGCTTGGGCCATCGAGAACCGTTGCGTCATTCCCTCTCCCAGCAAGCGGGAGAGGGAGCCCGCATCACGCAAGCACGCCTCAGAGCGCCACGCTGGTGGTCCCCTTCATCAGCACCGGCCCGGTGGGTCGGCCGATGGGTGAGCCGCCCTTCGGTTCCAGGGTGATCTCGAACAATTGGTCCGGTGCGGTGCGCGGAAGGTTCTTGAGGTCGAGGCGGATGGTGCGCGCCTCGCCGCTCAGTCCGAGCGAGACCGGGCCGCGCGCGGGGTCCCACAGGGTCCAGACCTCAAGGGTCCGGCCTTCGGGCACGGCGATGGTGCGCAAGGGAATCAGTTCCGCCGTGCCATTGGCGAATGCGTTCACCACGGCCGCCGGTTCGCCCTGCGGGCTCATCAGCACCGCGACGAAGGTCGGCGCCGGTCCCTTGCCGAGCGGCCCGATGGTCACGCCAAGCGCCAGCAAAACGGTCGCCGCCGCGCCAGCAAATCCGGCGCTGCGCCAGAAGCCGAGGCTGCGCCACAAAGCGGCGAACGCGCCGGCGGGATGTGGGATCGGCGGCAGAAGGGCCGCGGGGGGCGGCGGCACCGCAGGAGTCCGCGTCCCGACAATGATGTCGGGTTGGGAAATGGATTGTTCAGCCGCCGATTGCGGCGCCGCCGGCACCGTGTCGAGGGTGGCGGTGATGCGCTGAAGCAGCGCGTCGGGGGCCTCAAGCGGCAGCGCGGTGGTGTCGAGTTCTGCGAACCGCTGGCGCCAGGAATCAACCGCCGCGCGAAACAAAGGGTCCGACGCCAGCAGGGTCTCGGCAAAGCTGTCCTCGTCGGCGCCCAGCAGGCCCAGCACATGCTCGGCGGCGAGGCGATCGAAATCATCCGGTGAGAGGCTCTGCGCGCTCATGCCAGGCACTCCCGGAGCGAGAGGAGGGAGCGGCGCATCCAGGATTTCATGGTGCCGAGCGGCACGCCGAAGCGCCCCGCCAGTTCGCCGTGGGTCAGGCCGTTGGTATAGGCGAGCACGATGGCCGTGCGCTTCAGCGGCTCCAGCGTCTCAAGGCAGGTCTTGAGGCGGCCGTTCTCGGAGAGGCGAAGCACGGTGCCCTCCGGGCTCTCGTCCTCGCTTTCCAGGCCCAGCGGCTCGTAATCCTCGATCAGGTCGGTGCGCTTCTCGCCGCGCAGGATGTTGAGCGAGCGGTTGCGCAGGATCGCGTAGATCCAGGTGCGCCCGCCGCCGCGCGTCCGGTCGAAGCTCGCCGCCTGCCGCCACACCAGCACGAAGGCGTCATGCACCGCCTCTTCCGCCAGCGCCTGCCGGCGCAGCAGGCGGCGTGCCACGCCCAGCATCTGGGCGGCTTCGCGCTGATAAATGGATTGCAGCGCGGTCCGCTCGCCGCGCGCGCATGCCAGGAGCGCGGCCTCGATGTCGAAGCCCTCCGGTGTCGCGCTCGCCGATGCCATCTGCATATGTCGTCCTTATTGCCTCTGCGGAATCCTACACGCGAGAGGGCGCGCGGGATGCATCACGAAGCGGTTTTCGCGGTGAATTTTTTAATCGAAGTTTTTTTCACCTCAGCTGCATCCGCCCGCCGTCTCGCTGTGTAACCCCTTTGACCGGCGAACAGGCCGGCATCATTTCGGGAGACACGAACATGCTGAGACAGACCCTGATCGCTTCGCTGCTCGCCACCGTGGCTGTCGCCGGCGCACGCGCCGAAACCGTCGCGGCCCTGGTGGGCGACGATACCATCGCCATCGTCGATACCAGCGCCAAGAAGGTTGAGAAGACCTGGAAGATCACCGGCATTTCCGGCAAGGTCGTGGGCATCGACGTGCGCCCCGCCGACGGGATGCTCTATGCGGTGATCGACGACGGCGCCGTGGTCACGGTAGACACCGCCACGGGCAAGGCCACGCAGAAGTCCAAGCTGGAAAGCATGCTGCCGGCCGGCGTGATGGCGACGGTGGACTTCAACCCGGTGGCCGACCGCCTGCGCATCATGGGCAGCGACGGCACCAATCTCCGCGCCAATGTGGATGACGGCAAGGTCACGCGCGACGGCAATCTCAACTTCGCCGGCACCGATGCCATGAAGGAGATGAAGCCCAGCGTGGTCGCCGGCGCCTACACAAATTCCATGAAGGGCGCGAAGGAAACCGCCTTGTTCGACATCGACGCCACCGGCACGGTGCTGAAGCAGGCCCCGCCGAATGACGGCGTGCTCAACACGGTCGGCAAGCTCGGCATGTCCGGCACCGGCGCGGCGTTCGATATCGTCTCGGACGGCAATGGCGGTAATTCCGCGTGGTTGATGTCCGGCGACACGCTCTACAGCGTCGATCTCGCCACCGGCAAGGGCACGGCCGCTGCCAAGATCACCGGCGTGAAGGGCACCGTCCGCGACATCGCGGTGCTGCCGAAGGCCATGTGATCCTTCTGTTGCCAGCTCTGCGCGGGCGCATTCTCTAGCGCACCGCAGCCCCCCTCCCTAGCCCTCCCCCGCAAGCGGGAGAGGGGACGCACTCACCGCCAGACCAACGCGAAAGCCCTCTCCCGCCTGCGGGGGAGGGTTGGGAGGGGGCATTGCGGGGGCCTGGAGCGACCCACCCCCGTTCCTTCTTCCCACCCCGCAGGAACCCTTCGCGGAACCCTGGCCCGCCCCGCCGTGTTGCCCGTTGCGGCGCAACACAGGGAGCGGTTCATGATCAACGACCTCTGGTACAAGAACGCTGTTCTTTACTCGCTGAATGTCGGGACCTTCATGGATTCCAACGGCGATGGCATCGGCGACTTCCCCGGCCTGATGCGCCGGCTGGATTATCTCCAGGGCCTCGGGGTCAATGCCGTCTGGCTCGCCCCGTTCCAGGCCTCGCCCTGCCGCGACGACGGCTACGACATCTCAGACTATTACAGCGTCGATCCGCGCTACGGCACTCTGGGCGACTTCGTGGAATTCACCCACGCCGCCAAGCAGCGCGGCATGCGGGTGCTGATCGATCTGGTGGTGAACCACACCTCCGACGAACACCCCTGGTTCAGGCAGGCCTGCGCCGATCCCGCCTCGCAATATCGCGACTGGTATGTCTGGTCGAAGACCAAGCCCAAAAACGCCGAAGAGGGCATGGTGTTTCCCGGCGTGCAAAAGTCCACATGGACCCTCAATAAACAGGCCGGTGCCTATTATTTCCACCGCTTTTACGATTTCCAGCCGGACCTCAACACGCAGAACCCGCAGGTGGTGGCGGAAATCCTGAAGATCATGGGGTTCTGGATCGAGCTTGGAGTCTCCGGCTTCCGCATGGATGCCGTGCCGTTCGTGATCGCCGAGAAGGGCGCGGACGTGAAGAAGGCGAAGGAACGCTTCGACCTGCTGCGGACCTTTCGCGAATTTCTGCAATGGCGCCAGGGCGATTGCATCGTGCTGGCCGAAGCCAACGTGCTGCCGGAGGTGAACTTCGACTATTTCGGCGCCGACGGCGACCGCATGCACATGATGTTCAATTTCCAGGTCAACCAGTCCTCCTTCTATGCACTGGCCTCTGGCGACGCCGGCCCGCTGAAGGCTGCGATGACGGCAACGAAGGGGCGCCCGGCCACCGCCCAATGGGGCCAGTTCTTGCGCAATCACGATGAGCTGGATCTCGGCCGCCTGAAGCCGGACGAGCAGAAGAAGGTGTTCGCGGAATTCGGCCCCGAGAAGGACATGCAGCTTTACGACCGGGGCATCCGCCGCCGCCTCGCGCCCATGCTGGACGGCGACCGGGAACGGCTGGAACTGGCCTATTCCATGATGTTCTCGCTGCCGGGCACGCCGGTGCTGCGCTATGGCGACGAGATCGCCATGGGCGACGACCTCACCCTGCCGGAACGCAACGGCGCCCGCACGCCCATGCAGTGGTCCGCCGAGCCGCAGGCCGGCTTCACCCGAGGCGACACGCCGCTGCTGCCGGTGATCTCAGAGGGACCCTACGGGTTCAAGCATGTGAACGTCGCCGAGCAGCGGCGCCAGCCCAACTCCTTCCTCAACTGGATGGAACGCATGATCCGCATGCGCAAGGAAATGCCGGAGATCGGCTGGGGCGACTTCACCATCCTGGATACCGGGCACCCCTCGGTTCTGGCCATACGCTACGACTGGCGCAACAACGGCGTCTTACTGGTGCACAATTTCGCCCATGCGCCGCTTGAGGTGGAGATCAAGGTCGGTAATGAGCCGGAGGCGAACTCGCTGATCGAGGTGCGCTCCGACGATCATTCCACCGCGGGCAAGAACGGTCGCCATCGCCTGTGCCTGCAAGGCTATGGCTATCGCTGGTACCGGATCGGCGGCCTGGATTATCTCCTCAAGCGCAGCGACATCGGCATCCCAGAAGGCGACTGGGCCTGCGGCCCCCAGCGCCCCGCGAAGATCGGTGGCCCCGTGCCGGGATCAAGCGGCGCCCCAAAGCGTCCGCGCAAGCCTGTGAAGGTGTGAGGGGAATTGACCACGCTTGCCATCGCCTCTCCCGCAAGCGAGATCTCTGGAAGACTGGTTTTTTCTTTGATTTATGATTCACTTCCGCGCCAACGGGAGTGGATGGGATTTAGCAGTTGAGCTTTGCGGATGGATTTCTTGCAGCGGGACTTGGGCGCAATGGGCGGCTGGAGCGCATCCTGGCTCTGATCGAGTGTAGCCGCCGTCTAGCGCCGGCCAAGGCGGTGGAGAGCGAGGTCGCGGACGATGTGGTGCTGGGCGACGAGGGCGCGGTCTACGCCGATAAGGCCTATGACAAGCATGCGCGCCGTGCAGAGCTGAAGATCCCCGACATCAAGGACCGCATGCAGCATCGCCGCAACAAGCACCAAGCGGCGCTGCCGCATTGGCAGAGGGTGCGCAACCGGCTGATCGGGCGCATCCTCGGGCGGACATTCGCGGTCCTCAAAGGGCATTGGGCTGCGGCGCATGCGCTATTGAGGCCTTACAGAAGGCGCTTTCCACCTCCACCTCATTGCCATCGCCTACAACCTGCGCACAGCGCGCTGCGCGCATTGCCTGATGCGAGCACCAGCAACGTGCCTATCCCCTACGGAAAATCCGCCTGCCGCCTCAGCCCCCGGCTCCGTGGCGGGGGATACACCCCTATGACGTCCGCACAAACACCAGCCGCCAGCGCAAGCCAACCTTTCGCAAGCAGGAGAGGGAATAACGCAACGGTCCCCGAAGGGCTGAGGCGATCATCACATTCCAAGGCATCGGGCCTTCCGCGACGGTTTTCCTCATGACGTGTTTCAGCGCCATCCTCCATTTCGTCCGCGTGGCGGTCATCCTGCTCGCCTCAAGCCTCCAGGCTTTTGCCGTCTCGCCGGTTCCGGTCGAGGGGCGAGACGGCATGGTGGTGAGCGAGCAGGCGCTGGCGGCGAAGGTAGGGGCGGATATCCTGCGCCAGGGCGGGAATGCGGTGGATGCCGCCGTGGCCATGGGCTACGCGCTCGCCGTGGTCCATCCCTGCTGCGGCAATCTCGGCGGCGGCGGATACATGGTGGTGCGGCAGGCAGACGGCACTGCAAATTTCATCGATTTCCGCGAGACCGCTCCGGGCGCGGCCCGGCCCGGCATGTATCTCGACGGAAATGGCAACATCATCCCCGGTGCCAGCCTCAGGGGGTGGCGGGCGGTGGCCGTGCCGGGCACGGTGCTCGGGCTCGACACGGCGCTTGAGCGGTGGGGTTCGATGTCCCGCGCACAAGTCATGGCGCCCGCCATCGCGCTGGCACGAGAGGGCTTCCTGCTCTCGCCCGGCGATGCCGCCATCCTCAGGACGGGAACGGCGGATTTTCGCGCCAATCTGGTTCTCGCGGCGATTTTCCTCCGCAATGACGAGCCGCTGAAAGCCGGTGACCGTCTGGTCCAGAGCGACCTCGCGCAGACCCTGTCCAGCATTGCTACGCAGGGGCCTTCCGCCTTCTATGCGGGGGAATTTCCGCGCCGCGTCGCCGCCGCGAGCACGGCGGCGGGGGGCATACTGGGCGAAAAGGATTTCAACGATTATGCGGTGCGGGTCGGGCCGCCGCTGCGCTGTGCCTATCGCGGCTACGAACTCCTCACCGCTGCGCCCTCCAGCGCGGGAGGCACCGCGATCTGCGAGATATTGAGCGTCCTCGAAGGCTACAAGCTTACCGGTACCCACGGCGCGGCGGATACGGTCCATCTCATGGCGGAGGCCATGCGCCACGCCTTCATCGATCGCAATTCCGTGCTGATCGATCCGGCCTTTGGCACAAATCCGCTGGATCGGCTTCTGTCAAAGGATTATGCGGCGGCGATCCGCGCCCGCATCGACCCGCAGCGGGCGGCGGCCTCATCGCAGGACGACATGGGCGCCGCACCCCACGAGGGCACCGAAACCACGCATTATTCGGTCGCGGATGCGGCGGGGAATACGGTTGCCGTCACGACCTCGCTCAACGCCTATTTCGGGGCGCGGGTGATGGCACCGGACACCGGGGTTTTCCTCAACGACACCATGGATGATTTCACCACCAAGATCGGCACCGGCAATGCCTTCGGCTTGGTCCAGGGTGCGCGCAACGCCATCGCACCCGGCAAGCGGCCGCTCTCCTCCATGAGCCCGACCATCGTCCTGCAAGCGGGCAAGCCTTTCCTCGTGCTGGGGTCTCCGGGCGGCTCGCGCATCATCTCAGCGGTGGTTCAGACCATCGTCAACGTCATCGACCACGGCATGAACATCCAGGAAGCGGTGGACACCCCGCGCATCCACCACCAATGGCTGCCGAACGTGATCTACGCGGAGCCCTATGCGCTGTCGCCCGATACGGTGCGCCTGCTCAGGGAGAAGGGGCACGAGGTGGTGGTGCAGCGGCCCTGGAGCGCCGTGGAGGCCATTCAATTTCCAAGGCCCGGCGTCCACAGCCAGCAGCATCCCGGGTCCGGAGCCGACACCTTGCGGCTCTGGAGCCCGGCGCCCGATACGATCTACGGCGCCAACGACAACCGCCGGCCGGCGGGCGCCGCGATCGCTCCGTAATCTAAGGCCGGTTTCAACCGCGCCGGGCCGCCTCAATCACCGCGACGTCGATCTTCCCCATCTCCATCATCGCCGCGAATGCTCGCTTGGCTTCGTCGCCGCCGGCCGCCAGCGCCTCCATCAGCACACGCGGCGTGATCTGCCAGGATATGCCCCATTTGTCCTTGCACCAGCCGCAGGCGCTCTCCTGCCCGCCATTGCCGACGATGGCGTTCCAGTATCGATCGGTCTCTTCCTGGCTATCGGTGGAGATCTGGAACGAGAAGGCTTCGGTGTGCTTGAAGGCGGGACCCCCGTTGAGGCCGAGGCACGCGACGCCGGCCACCGTGAACGCGACGGTGAGCACATCCCCCTGCTTGCCGGAGGGAAAATCACCGGGCGCACGGTGGACGGCGCTCACGGCGCTGTCGGGAAAGGTCTCGGCATAAAAGCGGGCCGCAGCCTCGGCGTCTTTGTCATACCAGACGCAGATCGTGTTCTTTGCCATGGGTGTTCCTCTAAGTCCGGCTTCATCTGATTGGACCCATCGCGGCCCAGCGAAGGCAAGAGCACGGCCTTTGCCATCCGTTGAGACGAGGACGTCCCAGTCCGGCTCATGCCGACATGTCCGATGAAAAGAGACGCCCAAGTGAGGTCGGAAACGATCTCGGCGCCGCATGGTCGGCGGGATCAATAATTGCGTCAGCAATAATAAAAGGTTCTGTTCCGAGAACGGTCGCGCTTCCTGTCTGGTCCGCTCAAGGGCAAGACGAACGTCAAAGCGGCCTCAAGTCCGGCGATACGCCAATCGCTATACAGAAAAAGAAATGAGACGATTAAGTGTTTGGTTTATTATTGGTCGCAAGCGTCTCAAAATTTGCGGGTCATGAGACGATAATTGTATCGGCTGTTTGCCAGACCCGCCGTGTTTCCACGGCGGGTCTGTATTGAGATTGTGTCGCCCCGCTCAGAACTTGAGTGAGAACTGGGCGGTGAAGGCGTTCTGGGAGGCGTCGCCGGCGAGTTGGCCGGTGTAGTTGACCTGCAAGGTGGCAAGGTCGGAGAGGGCGTAGGCGAGGCCCGCGCCCAGCAGCAGGGTGTTTTCGGCGATCGGCACGCCGGAGATGGCGAACGGCGTCGCGCCGCTCTGGAACAACATGGTGGCGGTCGGCGTGGTGTCGCCGAAGGCGTGCTGCCAGCCCAGAGTGGCGCTCGGCGTCAGGGTCCGCCCGCCCAGCGACAGCGAGGTCGCCGCGCGGATGCCCAGCGTGGTGTAGAGCGTGTTCTGGCTGTCGGTGCTCACGTTCAGCCCCGCGCCGTTGCTGGCAAGGCCGCTCTCGGCGAGGTTTCCGCCCGAGATGTTGAGATAGGCCAGGCCCGCGAACGGCTCGAACGCATAGGCGCCGATGTTGAAGTCGTAGCCCACCTCGCCGAACACCTGCGTCGTGCCCAGCGTGTAGCCGGCGCTGGTCGACCCCGAGAAGCCGGGGAACACGATCGAGCGCGACACGCTGATGTCGTGCCAGGTGTAGGACGCTCCGCCGCGCAGCGCCCACGCCCCGAACTGCCCGCCGGCATAGAACCCGATGTCGTAATTATCCATCGTGCCCGAGGAGTTGCGGGCGTCGACGTCGAACTGGGTCTGGCTGAACCCGGCCACCACGCCGGCCCGCACATTGTCCAGCACGCTGACGTCGAGACCGGCGAAGAACCCGCCCACCGTGCTGGAGATCGAGGCCGCATTGGTGTTGCCGAAGGCATTGCCCCAGCCGCCGTAGCCCTGCATCCACAGCGTCGGGGTCAGGTCCTGGCTCAGCTTGGTGTTGGCCGGGCCCGCCGCCTGCGCCGCATAGCTCAGCGCGGAAGCGCCCTGCGGCGTCACCGACTGGCGCAGCCGAGCGCCGACCGCATCCCTGAGATACGTGGATTCCTGCTGGATCACCGTGTTGATCGAGGGATAGATCTCGCCGGTGAGCTGGTTGAACGCCGCCGGCACCTCGTTCGCCGCCAGCCCGAAGATCGCCTCGAACACCGGGCTTCCCGCGCCCAGCGCCTGCGCCGCCACAGCCACGTTGGCCTGGTTCGGCGTCTGCGCGTATTCCACGAAGTCGATGCCGGTATAGGTCAGCGTCAGGTAGACGTTGGTGGCGTCATAGGTCAGCTGCGGCGTCAGGAACGCGAAGTTGGAGGTCACGTCCTCGCTGAACGTGCCGCTCACCCCGCCCGCGGCGGTCAGGATGGTGATCTGGCTCAGCGCGGGATAGCGCCCGTATTCCGCCAGAACCTCGACATGGGCGCTGGAGGACAGGGTCGCGGTGCCGGTGGCGATGATCAGGTCGTGGGCCCCCGCCGTGTTCACATCGACCGCATAGACCGAGCCGGCGTTGAAGGTCACCGCCCCGTTGACCGTCAGGGTGCCCGGCGAGTAGCCCGGCGCCGCCGTGCCGCCGGTGTTCACCGTCAGTCCGCCGATGGTCGCCGTCCCGCCCAGCACGCCGCCCGCGTTCACCGTGAACGGCGAGACCGTGGTTGAGCCCGCCTGGAGCTGCACAAAGCTGTTGTCGACCGCCACCGGGCCCTGGTAGGGCGCGGAGAACTCAACCGTGCCCCCGCCGGTGAAGGTCACCTGGCCGGCGCCGGTGATCGCACCGGTGAAGGCATAGGTGTCGGAGCGGTTGAACACCAGGTTGGCATTGTTCACCACGTCGCCGACGATCGCACCCGTCTCGCCGCCATTGCCGATCTGCAGCGTGCCCGCCGAGATCGTCGTGACGCCGCTATAGGTGTTGGCGCCGGTCAGGATCAGCAGACCATCCCCGGTCTTGGTCAGGCCGCCCGTGCCGCCCACCACGCCCGACAGGGTCAGCGCCTGGCTGGCATCGACCTCGAACGTGCCGACGCTCGCCGCCAGCGTCACGCTGTTGCCATAGGCGAAGCTGCCGCTGGCGCGCAGCACGCCGGTGCCGCCCACCGTCAGGGCGCCGGTGCCGAGCGCCGATGCGCTCGTCACCTGGAGCGTGCCCTGGTTGATGCTGGTGCCGCCGGAATAGGTGTTGGTCCCGGTCAGCGCCAGCGTGCCGGCGCCGGTCTTCAGCACCGAACCGGTGCCCGAGATCACGCCGGCAAAGCTGGTATCGTCGCTCCGGTTGAACACCAGGGCGGCGTTGTTGACGATGTCGCCCAGCACCGCGCCCGAGGTGCCGCCGTCGCCCAGCTGCAACGTGCCGCCGGAGATCGTGGTGCCGCCGGTATAGCTGTTGGCGCCGGTCAGGATCAGCGTGCCGAAGTCCGCCTTCTCAAGACCGGCCACGCCGGTCAGCACGCTCTGGATCGTGGCAACGGTCGAGGCGCCACTTTCCGTCCCGTCGCCGACCCGGATCACCGGCGCACCGCCGGTCAGCGCGATCGGACCCCCGGTCACCACATAGCCGGTTTCCACGAACTGCATGCCGATGGCCATGACAGGGCCATCGGTGGTGTCCACCGTCACCGTGCCGGCCGCGCCCTGGAACACCGCGAACCCGCCGTTCCACGCCCGCGGAATGGTCCCGCTGGCATTGATCCAGTTGGTCTGGCTGCCCGCGGTCCAGGTTCCCGTGCCGCCCAGCACGCTCTGGGTCGGCGTCGTGTTCGACCCGTTCCAGAACAGGATCGGGCTGTCGGGGCCTTCCACGAACAGGTTCACCTGCCCCTGGATGCTCGACTGGATGCCGCCCGACAGACCGCCCGAGAGCGCGCCGACCTCCATCCCGTTGTCGGTCAGCGTCCCGCCATAGGTCATGATGCGGTAGATGCCGATCCCGAACCCGGGCGTCGGCGTCACGTTCAGCGTGCCGTCCAGCGTCACATTGCCGGCCACCGTGAACACCGTGGTCGCCTCGCTCGGCGCCCCCAGCGTCACGTTCACGTTCGACCCGCCCTGCAGGTCCAGCGCGCCCATGCTCAGGCCGCTGCCCTGCACCCCGGCCAACGTGCCGCCCGAGAGCACATGCACCGTCTTGCTGATGCTGCCCGAGCCCGACAGCGTCGCCTGGTCGTAGACATAGACGTCGCTGTCCAGGCTCCCCGCCACCACCAGGCCGCCGCCCGTCACATTGGTGTCGCCGGTGTAGCCGTTGGCGCCCGACAGCGTCATCACCCCGGTGCCCGCCTTGGTCAGGCCGCCGGACCCCGAGATCACCCCGGAGAAAGTGGTGCTGCTGTTGTCGCCGCCCGCCGCCAGGGTCGCCCCGTCCAGCGTGATCGCGCCGGCGCCGCCGAGCGAACCCACGGTCTCGGTCGCCCCGCTCGGCCGGATGATCAGCTGCGCGCCGAGCGCGACGCTCACCGCGCTGGCATCGCCGAGCGCGTTGCCGCCCTCGGCGATCAGGATGCCGGCGGTGACGTTGGTGGCCCCGGACCCGGTGTTGATGCCGGAGATCACCAGCGTGCCGAGGCCGGTCTTGTTGAGATTGCCCAGCCCGGTGATCGGTCCGGTCAGGGTCAGCGTCTCGACCGCCGGGTTCTCCGCCGTGCCGTCCACCTCGAACCCGCCGGTCAGGCCGGTCGCCAGGCTGATCGCGCTGGCATAGGTGAAGGTGTTGCTGGCCCGCAGCACGCCCGAGCCGGTCAGGGCCAGCGGGCCGGTGCCCAGCGCCGAGGCGCCATACACCTGCACCGTGCCCTCGGCCACATTGGTGCCGCCGCTATAATTGCTGCCGTCGCCGGTCAGCGTCAGCGTGCCGGCACCGGTCTTGGTCAGGCAGCCCGCGCCGGTGATGGCACCGGAGAAGCTGGACGAGCTGCCGTCCCCGCCGGTGGTGAGGCAATAGCCGTTCAGCGCCACTTCGCCGCCGCCCGCCAGCGAGCCCACGCTCTCGTTGGCATCGGTCAGCGACAGCAGCGCACCCGCCGCCACGCTCAGCCGCGCGGTGTCGGACAGCGAAGACCCGCCGCCGATCCGAAGCTCCCCGTCCGCCACATTGGTGGCGCCGGTGTAGGTGTTGAGGCCGGTCATCAGCAGGATGCCGGCGCCGGTCTTGGTCAGATCGCCCGCACCCGAGATCACCCCGGTCAGCGTCAGCGTCTGGGTCTCGGCCACGCCCAGCGTGCCGCCGCCCGACCCCTCGATGGGGGTCAGCGAGATCGCGCTGGCATAGGCGAAGCTCGTCGTGACGTTCAGCGCGCCCGCGCCCTGGAGCGCCAGCGCACCGGTGCCGAGCGCCAGCGCGTTGTCGATCTCGATCGCACCCTCGGAGATCGTGGTGCCGCCGCTATAGCTGTTCACACCGGTCAGCGTCAGCGTCCCGGTCCCGGTCTTGGTCACGCAGCCCGAGCCGCTGATCCCGCCGGAGAAGCTCGAGGACGCACCACTGCCGCCGGTGGTCAGGCAATAGCCGTTGAGCGCGAGATCACCCGCCCCGGCCAGCCCCCCCACCGTCTCATCGGCGTCGGTCAGCGTCAGGAGCGCACCCACGCCGATGGTCAGCAGCGCCGTGTCGGAGAGCGAAGCCCCCCCGCTCAGCGCCAGCTCGCCGCCCGAAACCGTGGTTTCGCCAGTGAAGGTGTTGGCACCCGACAGCGTCATCACGCCCGCGCCCGTCTTCTCCAGGCAGCCCGACCCGCTGATGGCGCCCGAGAAGCTCGTGCTGCCCCCGGACCCGCCGGTGATCAGGCAATAGCTGTTCAGGGCCACATCGCCGGCCCCGGCGAGCGAGCCGACCGTCTCGTTCGCATTCATCAGCGTCAGCAGTGCGCTTGCGGCGACCGTGAGGGCGGCCGTGTCGGACAATGAGGCGCCGCCGCCGATCGCCAGCTCGCCGCTCGAAACCGTCGTCGCTCCCGTGAAGGTGTTGGCCCCGGTCAGAACGAGCTTGCCGAGATCGGTTTTCTCCAGCCCGGTCGTGCCCGCAAGGACGGAGCTGATCGTCGCGACATAGCTCGCGCCATCGGCGGTTCCGTCACCCACGCGGATGACCGTCTGGCCGGACGATGCAGCAAGAGTGATGACGCCGCCGGATACCTGATATCCGCCCACCGCGAACTGAATGCCCGAGACCGTCACCGGACCGCCCGTGGTATCAACCGTTACCGCACCGGGCGTCGCCATGAACACGGCATAAGAGGGCGAAGAATAAGCGCCGTTTACCGTTCCGTCGTCGTTGGTCCAATTGTCCGAATGGGGGCCGCTGGTCGCCGCGGTCCAGGTGCCGTTGCCGCCGTTGATCACGCCGTTGTTCTTGGGGCCGAGATCGCCGTCCCAGAAATTCAGAGTAATGGAACCGGTGGTAAGCAGGTTGACCTGTCCGGCGACCGAGGTCTGCACCGTATTGGTGGATCCCACGGGCATGGTTCCCAAATCCAGACCGTTGTCGGTGAGCGTGCCGCTGTAGCTGATCACCCGGTAGACGCCCGGCCCATACGTCCCGCCCTGGGCTTGGCTCACGTTCAATGTGCCGTCCAGGGTCAAGTTGCCCTGCACCACGACGAGATCGTTGAGCGACCCGCCGACCGTGTCGGCCTGCCCGAACTCGAAGTTGAGAACCGAGCTGCTGGCAAGCGAGAGGTTGCCGTTGATGGTCAGCGTGCCGGGGCTGTTGCCGGGTGCGAGACTGCCGTCGGTGATGTTCACCGAGCCGCCGATGGTGCCCGCGCCCGCAAGGGTGCCGCCGCCGCTGACGGTCAGAAGGCTCGCAGCACTGCCGAACGACCCGTTCACCACCAGCTTTGCGCCCGTGACGGTGCTGTCGCCGCTCAGTTCATTGGCGGCCAGAGTGCTCTGGCCCGACAGGACCAGCGTGCCGGCCCCGAGGATATCAAGTCCCAGCGGAGTGGCGCCGATCTGGGAGAATGTCCCCGACAGGGTCAGCGTGCCGGCATCTACCGAAATCCGGCTGTTGGCGGCCAGCGCAATGTCGCCTGCCAGGCTGTTGATGCCGCTCATGCTCTGGAGCGCACCCGTTGCCCCGCTGGCACCGGTGCCCGAAAGGGTCAGGTTTTCAGTGCCGATGGCGATGCCGCCGGACAATTGCAGGGTCGCGCCATCGCTGATCGTCGTGCCCGATGACGTGGCGCCGAGACTGGAAGCATTGGTGGCGCGCAGGATGCCGGATGTGACGGACGTTGTGCCGGTATAGGTGTTGGCTGACGAGAGGATCAGCGTGCTGGTGGTGGACTTGGTCAGGTCGCCGCTGCCCGCCAGCACGGCGGTCATGTCGCCGCCCGCCTGCAAATCGAAATCCGTACTGGCGGTGATGGTGCCGCCGGCAGTGACCGTGCCGCCAGTGAACTGGTAGGTGTCGGCAGAGACGCTTGCGCTCAGGACACCGCCCGACTGCGCGAACAGACCGGTGGCGTTCGAAAGACCGGACGTGATGGTTCCGCCAGAGAACGTCACGTCCCCCTGGTTCAGTGTCTTACCGTTGAGATCCAGCAGGCCGGCGGTCTGCTCATATGTCCCTTGAAGGGTGAGGTCATTGGCGATCTTGAGCGTTGCGCCGGAATTGATTGCCGAATGGCCGGTGACGTCGATGCTGTCGTTCAGCAACAGGTTGCCGCCGACAAACACGATGTTGGCCTGCGTGCTGGAAATGTTGCCGATGGCGGAGGAGGTGACGCTCCCGCTTGCTCCGGTCAGCGTACCGAAGATCGTGCCGGTTCCGCCACTAATGGTGAGGTCGCTCGCCGCGTTGTTGACGATATCGCCGGCGATCAGTCCGCTGTTCGTAAGCTGCCCGAGGATAGCCTCGTTGTAGATGGCACTTACAGCGCCCTGGATTGTACCGCGGTTGTCGATCAGGCCGATGGTGCCGAAGTTCTCGATGGCGGTGGCGTTCGCACTGCGGATCATGCCGCTGTTCGTAAGCGTGCCGATGGTGCCGTTGTCGCTCGGCGAAGTACTGGAGTTCCGAATAGCTGCGGCAAAGTCGGACAAGATCACGCCGCCGGCTTCGTTGGTCAGGCTTGAAATCGTTCCGACGTTCCAGACGCCGCCGCTCACGCCGGCGATCGTCCCGATCCCCTCGATGGTGCCGCTATTGTTCAGCGTTCCGATGGACCCAAAATTTGCCACGCCGTTTTGGCTGACACCCGAAATCAAGCCTTCGTTCGTCAGAGCCCCAACGACGCCAGTGGCAAAAAACGCGCCGGACGAGGGGGCGGTATAAGTTCCCCCAATCGCGGTAATTGCCCCTTTGTTGGAAAAGCTTTGAATCGTCGATGTGTTATCCAGCAATACCGCGTAATATTGGGCAGTGATGGTGCCGTTGTTGGTAACTGTGCCGATAGACCCTTGACCATGAAGGGCCGACGAAAATGCAGACTGCATGAGTCCGTTATTGACTAGGGTGCCGAGGGATATGCTTGTATCCACGCGCACAATATCGGCGCCAGCGCTGATCGTTCCGTTGTTCGTCAACGTTCCCGCATTCGCACCGATATAGATTCCAGAATTTTCACCCTGGATAACACCATTGTTTTCAATGTAACCGACGCTTTGAGCGCCGGGCTGATATTCGATAAGGATACCTGTGTTGGCGATCAGCGTACCATCATTGACAATTGTTCCGATCGTGCCACCGACAGCAATCTTAATCGCCGCTACTTCCGTTGGGCTACTACCAACCGCATTGATCAGGCCGACATTCGTCAAGGTTCCAATCGCGCCGGCGCTGAGGATGCCGATGGCAGCGGTAATCGTCGCCCCTGCTTCATTTACGAGCGCGGCTATGGTGCCGCCCGAGGCATTCACTATTCCCCTCGTGTCCGACTGATTCGAATCGAAAGAGTTGACGGCGGTAATGGTTCCACCGGTTGCATTTGTAAGGATGCCAATGACGCCGGAATTATAAATCCCCATCATACCGACATTGACGCCCCCGCCGCCGCCGCCGAACGCGTCCATATTTCCGTCGCTGCGGAGCAAGCCAGCGTTGCTGACAGCTTGAATCGTCCCTCCAAGATTGGCGATTGCCGCGGCAACCTTGAAGGTTCCGAAGTACATGCTCGCAGTAACGGTGATGTTTCCGGTGTTCGTGGCCGAAGAGATCGATCCACCGTTGTTCAGAAGGCCAGCAAATACCGACGGTATTGCAGCGTCAGACGTTCCGGTGACTCCGCTGAGGGTCAAGGATCCGCTGTTGATGAAAGTCCCGACGTTGGCGCTTGTGAACACATCCGCCATCGTGATGGTCGGGGAGGACGTCAACGTGGCGCCGGTCAGCGTGCCGGCGCTGGTGATCGACAAATTCCCGGCAGTCCAATCGATGCAGGCTGCGGTTGCGGCGAACGAGCCGCCGGTTGAGACCATGCAAGCCTGGGCCTGGACGAGTGTGGGGTTGGCCAGGCTCGCGAGTGTCGCCAAGAGCGAGACGCCGCCAAGAAGGCTCGCGCGGGCTACACGCGAACGACGGCAAAAGAGGTCCTGGCGCATGAAATGTCCCCGCGACGAATCCGTTGGCCGGATTTAGAATGTCATCTTTCTAAATACGCGACGCGCTACCCCTTAGTAAACGCTGGCCACAGACTCAAGCGCGCGGCGGCAATTTTATCCCTACATGGTGCAGATTTGACACGTAATCGCATGCTTTCCTGAGCCAGGCAGTGGACGTGACCATTGGATAAAATTCAATAAAATCTATCTCTATAAGGGGTTGCAGCTGTTGGCAGAATGATGCGGCTGCAAATCGGATGAATACACCCGAGTGTTGCTTGATTCATTCGGCTAGAGGCGATCAGGGCGGGTCGTTTTCCTAATCGCTTACACGCATCGGATGCATGCCCCCGCAAGTCTTGCCCGGCGCGTCTTGGGCGTTGGCGGAAACCGGGCCGGGTCGGCTCTCACGGCTCATATCCGTCCCGCGATCTGGGTCAGACATTTTTCCTGTATGCAGTGGTACACAATAGTGTTTAGGTGCGCCTCGCATTAGCGAAGCAGGGTCTTGGGTTAAGGGATATGCCAGCGATACATACCAATTCTGTCGGGCCGCCAGACGCACCGGTGATGCTGCTGATTCATCCCTGGGGCGCGCGCTCCGAGTTCTGGGATGACTGCATTCCATTATTGTCGAAAGACTTCCGTTGCGTCACATGCGATCTGCGCGGGGCCGGAAAAACGCCCGTCGCCGAGGGGCCGTGGACAGTGGACGACCATGTCGACGAACTGGTAGATCTAGTGGCTAATCTGGGCGTAGAGCGGTTGATCATCATCGCATGCGCGATAGGGTCGCTCATCGCCGCGCGTTATGCGGCGCTCGAGCCGGATCGGGTCGCGGGGCTCATTCTTTGCGGCACCGCGCCGGTCCTGGGAGAGGAGTCGCGGGTCCGGACCCAGGCCCGGCTCGATCAGGTGGCGGAGAAGGGCATCGGGGTCCTGCTGCCCACCGTGGTGGACATGGCGTTCGAGGGCCAGCCGCGCGATGCCCGCTACGACCGCTACCTCGCCATGTTCGCCGCCAACGATCCCAAGGGCTATATCTCCATCGCGTCCGGCATGATGGGCACCGACAACCGGGCGCTTCTGCCCCGCATCACCTGCCCGACGCTCGTGGTCGCGGGCGGGCACGACCGTCTCCTGCCGCCGTCCATGTCGGAGGCGGTGCACCACCTCGTGCCGCAGTCCGAATTCGTGGTGATGGAAGATGCCGCGCACTTCCCGCCGTTCCAGGCACCGGAGGCGTTCTGCGATCTCGTTACGGACTTTCTCGCACGCCGGGTGCCGGGCGCAGATGCGCATCGCCCGAGCGCCAAGGCAAACGAGGCATAGCGCGCCCTCCGCAAGGAGGTGCCCCCAAGCAGCGCCGCGGCGCGAAAGCATGTTCCATGATCGCCATAGACCTGCACAGCCACGTATTTCCAAAGCGCGTCCTCGACGCCATGCTGCGCGATCCGGAACGCTATGGCGCCAAGGCGAAGTCCGGCAACGGGATCAAGGTGCGCGAGCAGGACGGGATACTCTACTGGGACAATAACGGGCGCCTGACCGAGATCGAGCGGGAGCTTTACGATATCGACGCGAAGATCGCCGCTATGGACCGCATGAAGGTCGCGGTGTCGGCCATCTCCGTCGCCCCGCCCACCTATTTCTACTGGCTCACCCCGGAGATCGGGCGCGAGGCCTCTCGGCTTCAGAACGACGGCATCGCCGAGATGGTCGCGCGCTATCCGGACCGTCTCAGGGGCCTTGCGACCCTGCCGATGCAGGACCCCGATCTGGCGGTCGCGGAGCTTGAGCGTGCCGTCACCGAACTGGGCTTCAAGGGGGTTGAGCTTGGCACGTCCATTGAGGGCGAGCTTTTGGCCGACCCCAAATTCCGTAAGGTGCTTGAGGCGGTGGAGCGGCTGGGCTGCTTCATCTTTGCTCATCCCTATGCCTGCACCGCGAAGGGCGGCATGGAGGGCTATCAGCTTTTCAACACCATCGGCTTTCCGCTCGACGAAGTAATCATGGTGGCGCATCTGATGTTCAGCGGAACGTTGGATGCCCTGCCGGACCTGAAGATGCTGATCGCCCACGCGGGAGGTTACGTCCCATACCAAATGGGCCGCTTCCAGTGCGCCCACGCCAACCGGCCGATGGTCCGCGAGCATTCCAAAACCGATCCTCTGGACCTGCTGCGGCGGTTCTATTTCGACACCATCACCCACCATCCCCAGTCGCTGCGGTTCCTGATCGATCTCGTGGGCGCGGATCGTGTCACGATCGGTTCCGACAACCCCTTCGACATGGGCTATGCCGACCCCATCGCCGAGCTTGAGAAGGTGCCGCGCCTGACGGCGCAAGAGCGCCGCCAAATCCTGGAACTGACCGCCCGAAGCCTGCTCTGCGAGCATGATTTCAAGTGCGACTGAGGCGCCGATGCGATGCGGGATCTCCAGTTAGGGACGATCGCACCGACCTTTGCTCGGGATAGTCACGCGGCCGCGGTCAAAGCTTCCGTGTCACGCACGACAATGGCGAAGCGGTCTCCCAGGGCGGCAAGGCTTCCAATAGCCGCTGGGCCTCCTGCAAGGCGGGCGCCGCTCCCGGAAGCGCCAGAGCGCCGACGGTATATTCAAGCTGGGTAATCGATGAGCACGAGAACGGCTTCTGAAAACCGGCCAGGGCGCTGGGAGGCGCCGGCGAAATCAAGGAGCGTCGGGGCGCGCGAAAAGCGGGCGGATAGGCCCGCCTCTGCCTGCCCGGTGGACAGGGAGTTCAGCCCCGAGAGGGTTGAATACATCACCGCCGCCGAGGTGAACCAGGCGATGGCGAGCACCACGGTCAGGGTGTCCGGTAGGTTGGTGAAACACCGCCGGCACCAGGAAATAGAGCCGGAAGATCACGAATAAAAAATCTAAAGAAGGCAGCGCATTTTATTAGTCGCGCCGAAGGCCTTCTTTAGATCTGGTATTCGATCGTATCGTCCAATATTTCCGAGATGCTTTCATGCATGACAATATGCTCGGATACTCGGAATGATTGAAGGCGCAGCTCCGGGACTGCGACGCTTTCCCAAAGGGTTCCCCTCAGGATCGAGCCGATGGCGAAAAGAACCGTGGACGGCACGCCGTTGGCATCAATGACCGCGTAATTCGATGCCACGCGAATCCCAAGGTTCAACTCATCCGGCTGAACCATCCCATTCGCCAGGAGTGCCGCGAACAGCGGGTTCTCCGGGGGCAGCAAGCTCTCTCGGGGGCCCGTGCAGTTTATCACCGTGCCGGCGCCGATGGCGCGTTGACACCCTTGGCTTTCGACTGTGACGAACAGGGTCTCAGGGACTTCCACCGCAAATTTTAGGCGTCCTTTGATGATCTCCAGCCGGCCATCCGCGATAGCCCGCTGAAGGCGGTCATGCACGTCCGGCGCGATGCGGTGTCGGTTCACATTCCAGCGGGTCCGCAGATGGCGGTTGAACCGCTTTTTCTCGGCCAAGGAAAAGCCCTGCCAGATCTGCTGGGTTCGGGCGCGCAGCTTGTCGACCAGAATGGCCGGGTTGAGACCCTGGGCCTTAAGTGCGCGATAATGCGTCTTGAACAGGGTGAACATCTCCCGCAGGGAGATGTTCATGTCGTGCCCGTCGAGAAAATCCGGGTAATCGAATCCACGAAAATGCGGCAGCGGAAGCAGGCCGTTGCGCGAAACGGCACGGATTTTTCCCTGCCAATCCATGTCGAGCAACGACAAGACCGTGTCGACCATGGTCAGGCCGGTGCCGACCAGCAAAACATCGTCTTCGATTGCGGGCAGATGCTTTTCCCAACCGATCCAGGGATTGGCGATGTAGCGCTTGCTGTGGGGATCCAGGCCGCGTAGCGGGAAGTCGGTTGGAGGTTTGTTGCCCACCGCCAGCACGATGTGATCCGCGTGCAGGACGGCGCCGGACCGCAGGGTGACACTGGCCCCGTCGCCGTCCAGCGCAAGTGCCGTGGCCTCTTCGCGGTGCACCTCGAAAGACATCCCCTTCTGGGCTGAGAGGATAGAAGAGTAGGCCTGGAAAAGACCCTGGATGTAGTCGCCATAAACGCGGCGCGGAATGAACTTCTCGCGAAGCTCCGCAGGCGGAACGTCGAGATATTCGGATCGCGTCTGTAGCCACTCGACGAAATGGTTGGGCTGGTCCGCCAGCGCCGACATATTGCGCGCGGCGACATTGAGAAGGTGGCTACCGCTGCGGGTGTGGTAGGCGATGCCCCGGCACAGGATATCGCTCTTGTCGATGACGATGAGGTGCAGCGGAACCGTGCTCAATCGGGCGAGATTTACCGCCGTTATGGCACCGCTGAAGCCGGCGCCGATGATGATGATCGTCTTCATAGGCATCAGGTGTGAATCGGCTTTCGTGCCATCCGGGGAGCGCGCGAGCATACGCACCGCCAGCGGCCTTCCTAGCTTAAACTTTCTCCTGGCAGGATGGCGTGACGGCCGGCCCGAAAGGTCGCGCTTTTTCTCAGCGCGAAACGGCGACCCCGTGCGGGCGTGTTGCGTCATGCGCGGTGGCTCCCTCTCCCGCTTGCTGGGGAGGGCTGGGGAGGGGGCAGGAGCCTTAAGAAAAGGCTCTGCACCCGGCCATGTCTCACCCTGATGCGGCCGACCTTCGCCGCGTTTGCGGCGGCCTTGCGGACGCTCGGCATCGATGAGGGCGATCACGTCAGTCTGGCGATCGCGGCAAGCTTTCGTGGGCGACGCGTTTCTGGTGGCTGCTGCACGCCTTTGGGTTCGATCGCGTCAGCCTGCCGGAAGGGAGCCTTCTGGACGCCCGGAGCGGCCGGCTGCTCGATGCTCCGGCGCTACTCCAGATCAAGCTGGCAGGGAGAGGCTGTCAGTTTATGTCGCGGCGCCGATCTTGTCCTGGGTCTGGGTCTCGAAGTCGCTGGCGTCGTGGCGCTCGTGCAACTGGCTGGAAGGATCGCCGGAGGTGCGGTTCACCATACGGCCGCGCCGCACCGCGGGTCGTTCGAGGATGGCGTCGGCCCAGCGCTGGATGTGCGTGTACTCCTCGACCGAGAGGAATTCGGCCGCGTTGTACAGCCAGCCTTTGACGATGCCGCCGTACCAGGGAAACACCGCGATATCGGCGATCGTATATTCGCTGCCGGCCAGATATTCGCTCTCCGCGAGGCGGCGGTCCAGCACGTCGAGCTGCCGCTTCGCCTCCATGGCGAACCGGTCGATGGCATATTCGATCTTGGTTGGAGCATAGGCGTAGAAATGGCCGAAACCACCGCCGAGATACGGCGCGCTCCCCATCTGCCAGAACAACCAGGAGAGACACTCCGCGCGCGCCGCGCCTTGTGTGGGCAGAAGCGAGCCGAACTTCTCGGCGAGATACATGAGGATCGCGCCGGATTCGAAGACGCGGACCGGTTCGGGGCCGCTGCGGTCCATCAGCGCCGGAATCTTTGAGTTGGGATTGACCTCCACGAACCCGCTGCCGAATTGGTCGCCCTGACCGATCCGGATCAACCAGGCATCATATTCTGCGCCGCTGTGGCCGAGCGCCAGAAGCTCTTCCAGCATGATCGTGACCTTCTGGCCATTCGGTGTCGCCAACGAATAGAGCTGAAGCGGATGTTTGCCGACGGGCAGGTCTTTGTCGGACGTCGGGCCGGCGATCGGACGATTGATGTTCGCGAACTGGCCGCCGCTGGCCTTGTTCCAGGTCCAGGTCTTCGGCGGTGTGTATTCGGATGAACCGGCCATTTTCAAAGCTCCGAGTTCTCGTCGATCATGCAGGGCGATGCCACGCGGAGAGCACCACTGCCACATCGCCCGGCGCACTCCAAGCGGGTCGTTGTTTCAAAAACAATTGAAAGGCCGACGCGGAGCGCGCGTCGGCCAGGATTGACGTTACGTGCCAAAGCGTCAGGCGGATCGGCCGGCACGATGCCGGGACGCTGACTGTGTGATGTCGGCGTCGTAGAAGATATGCGACGGGCCGCTCGCGACAAGAACGATAGGATGTCCTGGAACGTGAGGGTCTTCACCATGAGAAGGCGGGTGCCGGAGCGCGAGCACACGGCCTCGATCACCACCGAGCCGCGATCATGTGGCCGGCCGTGGTGTCTCGTCCGCCGCCGGGGTGAACACCAAGACGTCTGAAATCACCGCTTGCCGTCGCCGCTTTTGAGGCTTCGGCGCAGGGCGTCCATGATGTTCACGACATTGTCCTGCGGCGGCTCGCTCGGCTTTGCCTTGCGCGCGCGGGAAGGGCGCTTGCGGCTCTTGGAGGCGATGAGGGCCTTCATGCCCTCCTGCATGGGGTCCTTCACCAAGGTCGGAGACCAGGCGCGGGTCCGGCTGTCGATGAGCTTGCGCACAAGCTCCAGGGACGCCGTGTCGGGCAGACCGCCCGCGTCCACTTCCCCCTCGAAGTCTCGAACCTCGTCGCCATCGCGCAGGGTCCAGAGCATGAAGCCGTTGTCGCGCGGTTCCAGCATCACGCCATGCTCGCGCCGATAGAGGACAAGGCGGGAGAGGGCGGCGGTGCCGGTCTTCGTCATGGCGTCGCGGATCACCGCGAATGCCTCCGCGCCCACCTTGTCGTCGGGCACCACATAATGCGGCTTGTCGAGATGGAGCCAACTGACGCTGTCGCGCGGGACGAAGTTTTCGATATCGATGGTGCGCACGGTTTCAAGGGCGATGGCGTCCAGCTCGTCGTCCTCGATCAGCACATAATTATCTTCGCCGGATTGGTAGCCGCGCGCCTCGTCTTCCTCGCGCACCGGCTTGCCGGTGGTCTCGTCGATATAACGCGTGACGATGCGATTGCCGGTGTCGCGGTTGAGGGTGTGGAAGCGCACCTTGTCCCGGTCGCTGGTCGCGGGGGTCATGGCAACGCGGCAAGTCACCAGCGATAGCCTCAGATAGCCTTTCCAGAATGCCCGTGGCGCCATCATGCCCTCCCTTTACGGCGTGCGGCCGGCAATGGTTTCGCGTGGGTCCGGAACTCGCCCCAAGGGTCTTGATCCAGGTGCGAAAGCCGCGCCGGGGCGTTCATTACCGTGAAGTGGGCCGGCCCGATGTCCCCTGACAATTCATCCCAGGCGAGCGGCATGGAGACGCTGGCGCCGGCCCGCGCACGGGTGGAATAGGGCGCCACCGCCGTCTGGCCGCGCTGGTTGCGCAGATAGTCGATCAGGATTTTGCCGCGCCGTTTCGCCTTGGCGATGGTCGCGACATAACGCTCGGGATCGTCCGAGGCCATCTCCTCCGCGAGCCCCTTGGTGAACGCCTTGACCGCCGGCCACGCCGCCTTGGGCTTCAGGGGCGAGACGACGTGAAGTCCCTTGCCGCCAGAGGTTTTCACGAAGCTTTCCATCCCCAGTGCCTTGAGCCGCGCGCGCACATCGAGCGCGGCGTCGATCACCTCTTGCCAAGAGACGCCCTCGCCGGGGTCGAGATCGAAAATCATCTGGTCCGGTAATTCCAGCGCATCGAGGGTCGATCCCCAGGGGTGGATTTCCAGCACCCCGGCTTGAACCAGGCCGATGAGGCCGTCGAGGTCCATCACGGTGATGAGCGGTTCTGCGGCCTTATCCTTGGGGTCCTGCGCGAGCTGGATCGCTTTGCTGGCGCCGCGCCACACATGCTTCTGGAAGAAGCATTGCCCGGCGGTCCCCTCGGGGCAGCGCACCAGCGCCAAGGGCCGGTTGACGATGAATGGCGCGATGCGCCGCCACACCCCGGAATAATAATCGGCAAGCCCCGCCTTGGTGACGCCGGCATCGGACCAATAGACACGATCTGGGTGGGTGAGCTTCACCTTGCTGGCGGGCGCTGCTTCCGGTTTCGCAGCAGCCTTGTCTGGCGCTTTCGGGGTTTCGTGCACGATCTCCTCCGCAGCCTTGTCCTCGCGCAGCCCACGGAAGGCCGCATGGCGCAGATGGCCGCTGGCGGTCCAGGCGCCGAATTCCACCTCCGCCACCAGTTCGGGCCGCACATAGCGCGCGCCGCGCGCCTCCTCGGCGGTGAGGCGCGCGCCAAACGGGCTGGAGGCACGGGAGAGGGGCTCCAGCGTCTTGAACAGATCCTTGGCGAGGGCGTCGGTGAAACCGGTGCCGACGCGGCCAACATGATGCAGCGTCTTGCCCTCATACACGCCGAGCAGAAGCGAGCCGATGGTCCGGGGCGCAACCGTGGAGGGCACGAAGCCGGCCACCACGAATTCCTGACGCGCCGTGCATTTCGATTTGATCCAGGTCTTGCCGCGGCCGCCGCGATAGGGCGCGTCGCGCACCTTTGAGATCACGCCCTCAAGGCTCAGCCGGCAGGCATGGCGCAGCACCATGTCGCCGCTTTCCTCGAAGTGGCCGCTGTAGCGAAGCAGGCTCTTGTGCGCCGGCATCATCCGCTCCAGCGATGCCTTGCGCTCCACGAGCGGCACAGCGGTGAGGTCGTCGCCGTCGAGATAGAGCAGATCGAACAGGTAGAAGCTGAAGCGGTCGCTCCGGCCTTCGCTGAGGTCGGCTTGAAGCGCGGAAAAGTCCGATGCGCCGGTGGACGTCTCCACCACGAGTTCGCCGTCGATGATGGCGGTTTCCAGAGGCAATTCCAGCAGGGCGGCGATCACGGCCTTGCCGAATCTGTCGGTCCAATCACGCCCGCTTCGGGTGAGAAGCTTGACGCCGCCGTCCGCGATATGCGCCTGAAGCCGATATCCGTCGAACTTGATCTCATGCAGCCAGCGCGCGCCGGCGGGTGGGTGTGTGGCGAGCGTCGCCAGAGCGGGCTCGATGAATTCCGGCATGGCGGCTTGCTTCGCGCCCTTGATCTTCGCGGGGGAGGGCGCGGCTTTCGCTATGGCCGTCTTGGCGGCGGGCTTTGGTTCGGTCGTGGTCTTTGCCTTGGCCTTGATGATCCGGCCGGTCTTGGAGGACCAGCCGGGTGTCTCGCCGGCGATATCGGCGATGTCGCGGCCGGTCTTCACGGATTCCGGGCGTTCTTCAAGAATATCGCCGGCATCATCGGGGCGGGCGAAAGCATCCTCGCCCTTGATGAGAAGCCAGTTCTCGCGCTTCTCACCGGGCTTCCCGTGCATGCGCACCAGATGCCAGAGCCCGCCGAGCTTCTCGCCCTTCAGCTCGAATTCCAGATGGCCCTTGGCGTAGCCCTTTTGGGCATCACCGATCGGCGTCCAGGTGCCCCGATCCCACAGGACGACGGTGCCGCCGCCATATTCCCCCTTGGGGATGGTGCCTTCAAACCCGCCATATTCCAGCGGGTGATCTTCCACATGCACCGCCAACCGCTTCTCGCCGGGGTTGAGGCTTGGCCCGCGCGTCACGGCCCAGCTTTTCAGCACGCCGTCCATCTCCAGGCGGAAATCGTAATGCAGGCGCGTGGCGTCATGCTTTTGGATGACGAAGCTGTTGCCGTGCTTGCGCGCCCGCCCGCCCTTCGGCTCGGCGGTGGCAGAGAAATTCCGCTTCTTGCGGTAGAGTTCGAGCGCCATTGTCAGCCCGCCTTCCGATGCGGCATGGCGGGCTTTTTCGCTGCCGCTTTTTTCGGTGTGCGCTTCGATGCTGCTGCGGTTTTGCCGGCGGGCTCGTCCTTGAGGTTCGCACTTTCGCGCAGGGCCGCCATGAGGTCGACGACCTTGCCGCGCGGCGCCTTCTTGGGCGGCGGGATCTTCCGTCCTTCGAGCTTCGCCTTCACCAGTTCCGCCAAGGCGGCCTCATAGCGATCGTCGAACGCCGAGGGGTCGAATTTGCCCTTCTTGGTGCCGATGATGTGGGTGGCGAGCTTCAGCATCTCGCCCGTTACCTTGACCTTCGGAATGTCCGCGAACACCTCTTCGGCGCGGCGGACCTCATAGTCGAAGTTTAGGGTCTCGGCGATCAAGGTGCCGTCCGCGCCGGGCCGGATGAGCAGCCGGCGCAGGCGTCGGAACAGCAGCGCCTCGCCCAGCGCCGCGACCTTCTTCTCCGCCATGCCGGCGGCGATCAGGTCGAATGCCTCGGCGCTGGCGGCGTCTGCGGGGGAGAGGAAATAGGGCCGGTCCAGATAGGCCTCGTCGATCTCCGCGCAGGGCAGGAAGGCGTCCACCGTGATGGTCTTGGTGTTCTCCGGCACCATGTCGGCGATTTCTTCCGGTTCGATGACGATGTATTCGCCGGTCGCCACCTCGTAGCCCTTCACCTGACTGTCGCTTTCTACCGGCTGCCCGGTCTCCGCGTCGACATATTGACGGCGCAGGCGCCCGCCGGTCTTGCGGGACACCATGTGCAGCGAGATACGCTCCGAGGCGGATGTGGCGGCATGGAGCGCCACGCCGCAGGTCAGTGCGCCGACGCTGAGAAAGCCCTTCCAAATCGCTCGCGACGCCATCGCTTCAATCCCTGGATTTGCGCGTCCATCCGCGCGGGGCGCAGGACGCGACGAGCGTGACAACAACCGTGGGGCGTTCGCCGTTCCACGCCGCGCCGCCAATCGCCGACCTGGAACCAAGCCGCAATTCCCGACTTCCCCCCATGACACCTTTTTATGGGCACTTTGCCGGAGGCGATCCGTGGCGCATTCCTCGTTCCTGAATTTTCCCCTGTTGCGACGGACCCAGGAAACCTTCCCCGCCCTCGCGCCACAGGTTCTGAAGGGGACGGCGCCCGTGCGGACGCGCGATCTCGACGGGCCGATCCTCTCCCCCGGCTGGAATTGCTGGCGCCTCGCGCGGGCGCACCGCGCAAGTGTGCTGGTCGACGGCTGCAATTATTTCGCCCAGCTTGAGAAGGCCCTGCAGGAGGCGCAGCGGTCCATCATGATCCTGGGCTGGGATTTCGACGGGCGGATCCGGCTTCACCCCGACAACGACATCACCCTCGGGCAGCTTCTGCGCCAGTTGGTGGAGGCGCGGCCCGAGCTTGAGGTGCGCATCCTGGTCTGGAGCAGCGCGGTGGTGCACGCCCCGAGCGCGCCTTCAGAACTGCTGATCGGCGACACCTGGCAGGAGCATCCGCGCATCCAGCTTCGCCTCGACACCACGCATCCCTTTTACGCCGCGCACCACCAGAAGGTGGTCTGCATCGACGGCGCTTTGGCCTTCGTGGGCGGCATGGATCTGACGGTGGACCGCTGGGACACCCCCGAGCACATCTACCAGGACCCGCGCCGCATGACCCCCTCCGGCGCCCCCTACGGGCCGGTGCATGACACCCAATTATTGGTGGACGGCGAGGCGGCGCGTGCGGTGTGCACGCTCGCCCACATCCGCTGGAACGAGGGCACGGGCGAGGACCTCGCCTTCTGCCCCGACGAGGTGGATTACTGGCCGCGCGGCCTTGAGCCAGACTTCAGGGAGATGGACGTCGGCATTTCCCGCGCCATGCCGGAATGGGGAAAGCGCAAGGCGGTGGGGGAATCCCCCCGCCTCACGGCGGACGCGCTGCGGGCGGCCCGGCACACGATTTTTCTTGAGGCGCAGTATCTCACCGCCGACTTCATCGCCGACGTGCTGGAGCAGAAGCTGAGGGAGCAGGATGGGCCGGACGTGGTCGCTGTGGTCAGCCGTGCCGCCCATACCTTGCCCGAGCGCCTCATCATGGGCGAAAACCGCGACCGGATGATCCGCCGCCTCACCCGCGCCGACCGCTATGACCGCTTCCGCATCTACCACCCCGTCGTGCCCTCGCCGGAGAATGACTGCGCGGTGCTCATCCATTCCAAGCTGATCCTGGTGGACGATCGTTTCCTGCGGGTCGGCTCCTCCAACCTGAACAACCGCTCCATCGGCCTCGACACCGAGCTGGACATGTCGATTGAGGCCCAGGACGAAGACGGACGCGCCGCAATCGCGGCGGTGCGCGATCGCCTGCTGGGCGAGCATCTCGGCGTCGCGCCGGAGCAGGTCGGGCAGGTTATCGCCAAGGAGGGCTCGCTGGTGCGCGCCATCGAGCGGCTGAACACCGGTACCCGCGGGCTTCGCGCGTTCCCGGCCATCGACACCGAGGGTCCAGTGCGCCCGGTGTTCGCCACGGCCCTGCTCGACCCGTCGCGCCCGTTCGAGCCGCTGTGGATGCTGAAGCGGCGCAAGCGCAAGGTTCGGTGACGGAGCCTAGTCCGTCTTGCGCATCACCGCTTCGCTGGCCATCAGGGCCAGGGTGCCGAGCACCAGCGGCGCCAGGAAATAGGTGAAGCGGAACAGCAGCAGGGCGCCCACCAGATTGGCGCCCGGCAGCAGATGTTGCACAACAGTCTCGATCACCCCCAGCCCGCCCGGCACATGGGTCACCATGGTCGCCGCATTGGCGATGACATAGGCGGCGGTGACGTCGGCAAAACCCACCTCCCGCACCCCCGCCAGCGCCTGATGAAGGCATGCCGCGACACAGACGAAATTGGCGATCCCCACCGTGACCTGCGCCAGTGCCAGCTTCACGGAGGGAAATTCCAGGCGCCAAGTCCGGATCACCAGAGGCGCGCGCCAGAACGCGGCCAGCGCCACATAGCCGGCCGGCGCGGCGAGACAGGCGAGGGCAAGGCCATAGGCAGTGGCGCGGGACAGCCCCGCCATCTCTTGCGCCGCCTCCGGCCGCAGCAGCAGGGCGATGCCCGCGAGGCCGGTCAGGCCCAGGCCCACGGCGGTACCGCAGAACACGATCACCTTCGCCACGTCGCCGGCGCTGAGCCCCCAGCGGGAATAATAGCGATAGCGCACGGCGCCCGAGGAGAGCGCGGCAAGGCCGATATTATGGCCGAGCGATAGGCTGACGAACGAGGCCAGCGCCGCCTTGGGATAGGGCAGGGGCTTTCCCGCATAGCGCAGGCCGAGATAGTCGAAAAAGCTGAGGCAGATATAGCTTCCCGCCGCGAACGCAATACTCGCCGCAATGCGCCAGGCCGGGACGGCGGAAACCGCCGCCTGGAGTTCACTGAAGCTGTAGCGGCTGAGCGAGCGGTGCAGCAGGAACACGCCAAGCGACACGGCGGCCAGCGCCACCGCGATCTGGAACGCACGGGTCCGGAACAGCGCAACGAGGCGGCGCCAGGTGCCGCCCCAGAATGACGCGTGCTCGCGCCGATCCTGCCAGGACGTCATATCGCAACCCCCGCAACGACTGGCGCGGCAAGCGCCATTTCGCCAAGCGCCATCTCAGTCGCCGGCACCAGCAGGTCGACGCACAGCGGCAGATGGTCCGACGCCACACGCGCCGCGCCGGTGCGCAGGATGCTGACGGTGTCGGTAGTCACGCCGCCACCCACGAACGCATGGTCGAGACGCAGCACCGGCAGGCGGCTCGGGAAGGTGGGCAGCGGGCTCTGCCCGTTCATCCGCTGCACGTCCTGTAACTGCGCGGCAAGGCGCCGGTAGGCGCGGGAGACGGGCGGCGAATTGAGATCGCCCATCAGCACCACCGGCCCGGTGCAGGCGGGGTGGCCGAGCCAGTCCGGCCCCAACAGGGCGTCCGCCTGGGCTAGACGTTCCTGCGCCAGCAGGCCGAAATGGGTGTTGATGATCTGCACCCTGGCGCCCGGCAGATGTGCCTCCACCCAGAGCGCGCCGCGCGGTTCGGTGCGCAAGCGGCCCCCGGGCAAGGCGCCCGCCTTTACCAGCCTGAGCGGCAGGGTTGAGAGGATGGCGTCGCCATAGAGTTCTTCCACCACCCGGATAGCGGGGTGGAAATGCAAATTCATGCGCAGCGCCGAGGCGATGGCCTGCGCCTGATCCACGCCGCCGCTGCGCGCGCGGTTCACGTCCACCTCCTGGAGCGCCACCACCTGCGCGCCGCTCTCCGCGATCACCTGCGCGATGCGCTCGGGGGCATAGCGCCCGTCCAGGCCGTAGCAGCGGCGCACATTGTAGGTGAGGATCCGGAGCCGTGCGGGCGGCGCCAGCGCGAGGGAATGCGAGCTTGCGGGCGCCAATTGGGCTGGGGTGATCTCGAAAACTGCCATTTCCAGACAACGCCGTCAGGCCTTCGCGGTTCAATCTCCTTTTCCGCGTCATGCTTGGCCCGGTATCTCGGCCTCAAGGAGCGTCGCGTAATGCGCGATAGCTCCCTCTCCCGCTTGCGGGGAGGGAATACCGCAGCGATCCCCGCTCAGAGCACCGGGCCGAGCGTCGCGATGGAATTGTCCCAGAGCTGGCGCCATTTGCTGGTTGCGTCCACCTGCGCGCGCGTCACCGGCGGGGCGGCATCCAGGAACACCTGCTGGCGTGCCCTCAGCGTCTTGGTGAAGGCTTCATCGTGCAGCAGGATGTTGTTTTCCGCGTTCAGCTCGAAGCTGCGGCGGTCGATGTTGGCCGAGCCGATCAACGCCACCTCGCCATCGCAGGTGAGCGTCTTGGCGTGCAGCAGGCCGCCGACATATTCGCGGATCTCGACGCCGGCATCCAGCAGTTCGCGATAATAGCTGCGGCTCGCCGCCGCCACGATCCAGGAATCGTTGCGCCTGGGAAACACTATGGTGGTGGCGACGCCGCGCCGCGCGCTGGCGCACAAGGCAGCCTGGATCGGCTCATCCGGGATATAATAGGGCGTCGTGATCACCAGCTCGTGCCGGGCCGCGTTCATCAGCGAGATGAACGTCTCCGGCATCGCGGAATAGCGCACGTCCGCCCCCGAGCCGATCACCTGGGCGATGAAACCCGGCACCGGCGGGGGCAGGGGCTCGGCAAACATCGGGCTTAGGTCCTCGTCGCTCTGCGCCATCCAATTGCTGGCGAACAGATGCTGGTTCTGCCGCACCACGGGCCCCTCGAACCGCGCCATCACATCCACCCAGGGCGCGAACTTGGCCTTCACCGCGAACGCCGCGTCGGCGCAGTTCTGGCTGCCGCAGTAGGTGATGGCATTGTCGATCACCAGGATCTTGCGGTGATTGCGCATGTCGATGCGGCCCTTGAAGGGGCGCAGCAGCGGGTTGCCGATGGGCAGCGCCGCACCGAGCTTCACCCCGCTCGCCGCCATGTCTTTCCAGTGCGCCGAGCGGATAAGGGCGCGCGAGCCGAGATCATCCGCCAGCGCCCGGCAGGTGACGCCCCGCGCGGCCGCGCGCTTCAGCGCCTCCACCATCTTCAGGCCGCTGCCGTCCGCCAGCCAGATGTAGAACAGCACATGCACGCTCTCGCGCGCGGCATCGATGTCCTTCACCATGGACGCGATTGAGGCGGCGGAATCCGCCATCAATGTCGCCCGGTTTCCCGCGACCGGGAGATAATGACTCACCGAACGGCCGACCCGGAACAGCAGCACGAACCGGTCGGGCACATTCGCCTCCACCGAAGGGCCGGCCACCGTCTCGGCGGGCGGCAGTTGCGCAAACGCCTGCTTCAATCGCCGGATGCGGTTGCGGCCCAGATTGACCTCGCCGAACAGGATGTAGGCCAGCACACCGAGCAGCGGCGCGATCAATATGACCAGCACCCAGGCAAGCCGGGAGGACGGCTCGCGATGGGGGCGCAGCAGCGCGCGCACGATGAAGATGAGCTGGAGGGTCACATGAACGGCGAATAAGACCCAGGCGAGAACGGCGGAATCATGCATGTCGAGCAGGCACCAGAGAGGGTGTTTCCCCCATTAGATCATGTTTGCCGCTTGAGCGAGGTGCGAGAGAGGGCGGGACCGGTGCGTTATGCGGCGCGCCCGCTCTCTCGCGTGTGGGCAGGGCCGGTTCCCCCAAAGGCAGAGGCGTCGGTGCGTGGCACGCGGCCAGCCAGATCCAGGCATGCGAGGACCGCGAGCGCACCCTCCACGTTAGTCTCGCCCTCACGGGGGCGTCGCCGCCGCCGGTGCCAGCCCCGCCCGGTTCGCCCAGTCTGTCACCACCAGCGGCGGGCTCGCCACAAGGCCGCTCTCGCTGGCCTGCCGCAATGCTTTGCCACCACACCTTCGAGATCGGCCGCACAAGCCGACGCGAAGCGGGCGAATACCACCTGGAATGCCGCCGAATTCAGCGGCCCCAGGACACGCCTGCCCGCATAGGGAGGGGGCGGGCCACCATGATGTTACGGTCTTTTCAGGCGCGAAGCCTCAGCGTGATGATGCCCAGCGGTCCGAAATCCGCGACCGCCAGGCAGGCACGATCAATCGGCAAAGGCGTGATGGCGGAACCCGTGGTTACGATCTGGCCCGCGCGCAGCGGGCTCGACAGCGGCTGCGCGTTGGCGAGCGCCAGGACCGCTTTCAACGGATCGCCGAGGATGCGGGCGCCGGTGCCGGTTGCCGCCGGTGCGCCGTCCAAGGTCAGGTCCACCTTTGCCCCGCAGCGGTCGAATTGGAGCCAATCCACCAAGTCCGTGCCATGGACAAACGCGCCGTTGCCCATGTTGTCTGCGAGCCGCAGTGCGCCCGGCGCATTGGGGGGCACCCGCCCGTCCGCCACCTCGAATGCGGGAATGATGGCGCTGACCGCATCCGCCACCTCTTCCAGCGTGTAAGGTGTGGCGCGCGGCGGGAGATCGCGGCCCAGCCGGAAGGCGAATTCGCACTCCAGCATCGGCGTGAGGAATCCCGAAAGCGGCAGATCGGCGGGCGCGGCGTGGACCGCACCGGCGAGCAGCGGCCCGGCGACCGGGCGGGCACCGCCATAGGCGCCCTGATCGGCGGGATTGAGCGCCGTCACCTTCCACCCGCGCACCGCCTCTCCGGCAAGCCGCACGATTTCGGCCTGAACCGCATAGGCATGTTCAGGTGTCTGCGGGAACGACCCCTCGATGCGGGCCCATCTCCCTGCCTGGCGCGCGGTGTGGAGTTCCAGCGCGAGCGCGCCTGCCTCCACATTTGCCTCCAGCCCGCTCATCGCGGCGCCGGGGTCGGGTCGAACGATGAGACCTTGTCCACCACGCCGTTCCAGGCGTCGGCATCAGGCGGGGCTGGAAGCCGCTTTGTCAGGTTCGGCCATTGCAGGGCGAAGGTGCGATTATGGTCGAGCCATTCGGAGTGGCCGTCATCCCCCTCGGCCTTGATGGCATCAGCAGGGCATTCCGGCTCGCAGACACCGCAATCGATGCATTCGTCGGGATTGATGACGAGCATGTTCTCGCCCTCGTAGAAGCAATCGACCGGGCAGACCTCCACGCAGTCGGTGTATTTGCAGCGGATGCAATTTTCAGTGACGACATAGCCCATGGGGTGCCTCGTTTGGGATGTCTCGTTCAGATCAGGCGGCGGCGAAGGCGGCGCGGGAGAGGCCGAAATACGCCATCATCAGATCGCGCTGCCCATCCAGCATGTGCTTGCCCTGGTGGATCTTGCAGCCGCGCGCGGCGGCGGCATGGAGCAGCGGCGTGGTCTCCGGCTTCATCAGCACTTCCGCCACCAGCGTGGAGGGCTCGGCCTTTTCCACATCGAAGGAGAAGCCATCGCCCGCCTCCAACCCGAGCGGCGTGGTATTGACCGCGATGTCGTGGCCGCGGGGATCGCGCGTGCCGAAGGCTACCTCTACCTCAGGAAAAGCCGCCTTCACACGCGCCAGCAGCGCCTCGCCTCGCTCACGCGTGCGGTTGAAAATTGTCAGCGCCTGGATGCCCGCCCCGGCGAGGGCAAAGGCAAGCGCGCTCGCTGCGCCACCCGCGCCGGCGAGATACACCCGCTTTCCCCGCACATCGGTGCCGGCCCGCGCGAGGCCGGTAACGAAGCCGTGGCCGTCCAGCATGGTGCCGGTATAAGAGCCGTCAGGCTCGCGCCGCACGGTGTTCACCGCCTCGACCAGCGCCCCGTCGCGCCCCAGATGGTCCATCATCGTCGCGACCCGCGCCTTGTGCGGAGCGGTGACGATGAAGCCGTCGAGATTGGCGATCGCCTTCAGCCCGGCGATGCCCGCCTCCAGATATTCGGGGCGAATCTGGATCGGCACGCAGACGGCATCGATGCCGTGCTCGGCGAAATAGGCATTGAACACGATGGGCGTGCGCACATGGGCGACAGGGTCGCCGATGATCGCGAAAAGGCGGGCACTTCCGGCAACCATCGGGCGCTTCCTTATTAACTATCTAGTTAGATAGATAATAAGGAAGCGATCCGTCTTGTCAATTTGAGCTGCGCTTTTGAAGCTGTTCGGTGGGCGCCTGTCCGCGATGCGCGGGCCGGAAGGTTATCGCATGCGTTGGTTTGATGCAGGGGCAGGACCGCCCCGCGGAAACGAACGCGCGAAGGTGACGGCGGCAGGCGCGGACCTGGGCTCCGTCCACGCAAGCACGGTTTGAACAAGCAAAGTTTGAAATTGCGCGGGACCACCGCAGACGTACGGCTGCCCCGCCGGCCTGTTGGGCTAATTGGCCTCATCACCGCCACTTAGCTGGGCACGCAAATGTCCGCCCACATAGATGTCGCGTCCCGTCCTGGTCCGCCGGCTTGGTCAGCTACGCATCGGCAAAGCGAGGCGAACCGGTCTCCACGACCGATCGCCGTCCACCCGCCGAGGCATCCCGGCAGATCAACCCGCCAGGGCACTCTCGATGGCGTCCAGCGCGTCCTGCGCCTTCGATCCGTCCGGTCCGCCGGCCTGGGCCATGTCGGGACGCCCGCCGCCGCCCTTGCCTCCCAGCGCCTCGGCGCCGCGTCGTACCAGGGCCACCGCGTCGAAACGGGCGGTGAGGTCGGCCGTTACGCCCACGACGATGCCGGCGCGCCCATCCTCCGTCACCCCGACGATGGCGACCACGCCGGACCCGAGGCGCTTCTTGCCTTCGTCGACGAGGCTCTTGAGATCCTTCAGGTCGATGCCCGAAACATGCTTGGCGAGCAGCTTCACATCGCCCACATCCTTGGCGGCGTCTTCGCCCGCCCCGCCCCCGCCCATGGCCAGCTTGCGCTTGGCATCGGACAGGTCGCGCTCCAGTTTGCGTCGCTCGTCGACCAGAGCCGCCACGCGGGCCTCGACATCCCCGACGGGCACCTTCAGCGAGGCGGCCGCGGCCTGGAGGGCTGCGTTTGCCGTATTCAGGTGATGCCGCGCCTGGGTCGCGGTCAGCGCCTCGATCCGCCGCACGCCGGCGCCCACCGCGCTCTCCGACACCAGGGAGACCAAGCCGATATCACCGGTGCGCCCCACATGGGTGCCACCGCACAATTCGATCGAGAACGGCGCGCCATTGCCCGCGTCCGTTCCCATGGAGACCACGCGCACTTCCTCGCCATACTTCTCGCCGAACAGCGCGCGGGCGCCGGAGGTGATGGCATCGTCCACCGCCATCAGCCGGGTTTCCACCGGCTCGTTGCGCAGCACATAGGCGTTGGCGATTTCCTCCACCTCGGCGACCTCGTTGGCGGTCATCGGCTTGGGGTGGCTGAAATCGAACCGCAGCCGGTCGGGCGCAACCAGCGAGCCCTTCTGGGCGACGTGATCGCCGAGCACCCGACGCAAGGCCTCATGCAGCAGATGGGTGGCGGAATGGTTCGCCCGCACGGCGGCGCGCCGGGCGTGGTCAACCTCCAGCGCCAGAGCCGTGCCGCGCGTCAGCGCACCCTCCGCGACCTGAACCTCGTGGACGAAAAGATCGCCCAGTTTCTTCTGGGTGGAAAGCACCGTGGCCCGGACGTCCTCGCCGGCCAACAGGCCGGTATCACCCACCTGGCCACCAGACTCGCCATAGAAGGGGGTCTGGTTCAATATCACGACCCCCTGCTCGCCGGCCTTGAGTGTGTCGACCTCGACGCCGTCCTTCACCAGGGCGCAGACCACCCCCTCGGCGCTCTCGGTGTCATAACCGAGGAATTCGGTCGCGCCCTCACGCTCGCGCAGGGCAAACCACACCGTGTCGGTCGCAGCTTCCCCCGACCCCTGCCAGGCGGCACGCGCATCGGCGCGCTGGCGCTCCATGGCGGCATCGAAGGCGCTGGTATCCACCTGGATGCCACGGCCGCGAAGCGCGTCCTCGGTGAGATCCAGCGGAAAGCCGTAAGTGTCGTAGAGCTTGAAGGCGACCTCGCCGGGGAAATTGTCGCCCGAACCCAGGCCCGCGCTTTCCTCTTCCAGGATGCCGAGGCCGCGCTCAAGCGTGCGGCGGAAGCGGCGCTCCTCGAGCAGCAAGGTCTCGGAGGCAAGCGCCTCGGCGCGCACGATCTCGGGGTAGGCGCGGCCCATCTCGCGCACCAGGATCGGCACCAGGCGATGCATCAGCGGATCGCGCGCGCCCAGAAGCTGCGCGTGGCGCATGGCCCGGCGCATGATCCGGCGCACGACATATCCGCGCCCCTCGTTCGAGGGGAGAACCCCGTCGGCGGTGAGGAAGACGGCGGCACGCAGATGGTCGGCGATGACCCGGTGGCTCGCCTTCTGCGGTCCTTCCGGCGACACGCCGGTGAGTTCGGCGACCTCGGCGATGATCGCCCGCATCAGGTCGGTCTCGTAATTGTCGTGCGTGCCCTGCATCAGCGCGGAGATGCGCTCGAGCCCCATGCCGGTGTCGATGGACGGACGCGGCAAGGTCACCCGCTCGCCGCCCGGCAGTTGCTCGAACTGCATGAACACGAGGTTCCAGATCTCAATGAACCGGTCGCCGTCCTGGTCGGCGGAGCCGGGAGGGCCGCCGGGAATGTGATCGCCATGATCGAAGAAAATCTCCGAGCACGGCCCGCACGGCCCGGTGTCGCCCATCGCCCAGAAATTATCGGACGTGGGGATGCGGATGATCCTGTCGTCCGGCAGGCCGGCGATCTTCTTCCAGAGCGCGTGGGCCTCATTATCCTCGGAATAGACCGTGACCAGGAGCCGGTCCTTCGGCAACTCGAACTCGCGCGTTACGAGATTCCAAGCCAGCTCGATGGCCCGGTCCTTGAAATAGTCGCCGAAGGAGAAATTCCCCAGCATCTCGAAAAAAGTGTGATGGCGGGCGGTGTAGCCGACATTGTCGAGATCATTGTGCTTGCCGCCGGCGCGCACGCATTTCTGCGCGGAAACGGCGCGGGAATAGGGGCGCTTCTCGATGCCGGTGAAGACATTCTTGAACTGCACCATGCCCGCATTGGTGAACATGAGCGTCGGATCGTTGCGCGGAACCAATGGAGACGAAGAGACCGCCTCGTGGCCCTGCTTGACGAAATAGTCGATGAAGGTCGACCGGATCTCGTTGACGCCGCTCATGTGCCGATCACCATCGCTTCTTGGACACTGCCAGACGGCACCTCGCGCGGCACCGGTGCCTCGCGACGCCGAATGAAAGGCACCGCAAAGGGACCCGACCCTTTAGCGATGCCGTTTCCGCTTGTCCAGAAAGGCGTATCGGAGGACGCCTCGCTCAGGGTCGGGCGTTCGCAATGCCCGAGATCCCCTTAAGCGTCGGAATCGTCGTCCTCTTCCGGGGTGCCGGCGAGAATCTGTTCCGCGATCAGGCCGGAATTCTGCCGGATCGCGGCTTCGATCCGTCCCGCGATTTCCGCGTTCTGCTTGAGGAACGTCTTGGCATTCTCACGTCCCTGTCCCAGGCGCTGGCTGTCATAGGAGAACCAGGCCCCGGACTTCTCCACGATGCCGGCCTTTACACCGAGATCAAGCAATTCACCGGTCTTGGAGACGCCTTCGCCATACATGATGTCGAATTCGACCTGCTTGAACGGCGCAGCCAGCTTGTTCTTGACCACCTTCACGCGGGTCTGATTGCCCACCACCTCCTCGCGCTCCTTGATCATGCCGATGCGGCGGATGTCGAGGCGGACGGAAGCGTAGAATTTCAGCGCATTGCCACCCGTGGTGGTCTCGGGTGAACCGTACATCACGCCGATCTTCATCCGGATTTGGTTGATGAAGATCACCATGGTGTTCGATTTGGAAATGGACGCCGTGAGCTTGCGAAGCGCCTGGCTCATGAGCCTGGCCTGCATGCCGGGCTGGCTGTCGCCCATCTCGCCGTCGAGTTCGGCGCGCGGTGTCAGCGCCGCGACGGAATCCACCACCAGCACGTCGATCGCGCCGGAGCGCACAAGCGTGTCGGCAATCTCCAGCGCCTGCTCGCCGGCGTCCGGCTGCGAGATCAGGAGATCATCCAAATTCACGCCTAGCTTGCGGGCATAGATCGGGTCCAGCGCATGTTCGGCATCGATGAAGGCGCATACCCCGCCCTTTTTCTGTGCTTCCGCGACAGTGTGGAGTGCGAGCGTGGTCTTGCCGGAGGATTCCGGCCCGAAAATCTCCACCACACGCCCCCGCGGCAAGCCGCCGATGCCGAGCGCAATATCCAAGCCCAGCGACCCGGAGGGCACGGTCTCGATTTCCATGACCTTGCCGCTCTTGCCGAGCCGCATGATCGAGCCTTTACCGAAATGCCGCTCGATCTGCGACAGCGCGGCGTCGAGTGCTTTCGTCTTATCCATTGAGGAGCCTTCGACGAGTCTGAGAGTCGACTGAGTCATCGCTGTGTGGCCTTCCAAGCGCAAGGGCTATCGCGTAGAGAATTTGTACTTCATTTGTTCCGCGTTCGCAATATGTTCTCATGAAGCTCGGTGGATTTATATTGTTGGTGGGAGGGCTTTCGCTTTTTGTCGATTTGGCTGGATGCGATCGCCGGAGCTATTTGTCGGTCTTTCGGTCGCAAAACGTTGCAAATCAAAGACAGTGCATGTTCCGCAATCGGAAATTTGGGGAACGCCAGGACTAGAGTTCGACAGATATATACGGAACACTCTGATTTAACTTGTTTTTTTGCGGCCTTCATTCCTGCGCAGGGCTGCGGTGAAGCCTGATTGCGGACCCTATTGCGGACCCTAGTCCTCGCTGCGCTTCATTTTGAGCAAGGCGAGCTTGGCCCCCTCCGCATCGCCCTTTCCCTCAGAGACAAGCTGCTCAAGTAATTGTCGAAACTCTAGCTGAAGCTGAAGAAATTCCGCACCGGCCCTTATTGCTGGATCATAGCCGTCACCGGGAAAATCAGGCAACTTGATGAAGCCATACCTGTCTAAAATCCGAAATATCTGACCCAATATTTCGGTATCCAAAATCGCTGATGAGTTACGATCAATCGTCACCCGGCCGGTGAGCAAATAATCTAGCGGAATACCGTATTTTCTGCATGCCGGTCGCAGTTTTGCCAGCGGGATGGAATTACGCGCACGCCAATTTGAGAGGGTAGGCCGCGAAACAGAGAGCAGCGCCGCCAAATCCGCGTCCGCCGATATCTCAAGAGCACCCTTCAACCGGTCAAGGATCTGCGCCGCGTCGCGTTCCGGCACCGTCACGCCATTGGGCTTCGCGCTATCTTTCATTTCGATTGACATTTTGTGAATTCAATTCACTTTATGTGAATAGACGTGAACATGGATGTCATCATGAACTGCGATGGGCGGGAAGTGAAGCGGCGGTTTCAAGCCGAGGGGGTGAGCATCGCGGAGTGGGCTCGCAGCCATGGCTTCAGCCAGAAGCTTGTTTATCGGGTGCTTGATGGGTCAGTTCGCGGCCTTCGCGGACAAGCGCATCAGATCGCCGTCGCGATTGGCCTGAAAGACGGGCCTCGCCCAACAGCAGATACGAGACGTGGCTGAAGATAATGGCCGCGTGGATCGACACCCCAGCCCTAGCCCACCTCACGGGAACGTCGGAGCGGAAGTGCCGTAGGGCGCTTGAGCTTGCCCATACGCATGTTCGGAGCACATGGCGCGGCGCGACCCTTACCGTTCGCACCTTGCACGGGCGGGGCGGGCGCTCCGGTTTTCGCTACGAGGTTTTGATTTCCTCTCTGCCCCTCGATCTTCAAGAGCGTTTAAAAGCTTCTGAAAAACTGGCCGCAACCTCCATCGAGCCCGTTGCCGCCAGTTCGGCCGAACGGGATTGGTGGTATTTGATCCTCAACCCCGCACTCGCCCACCCCAAGGGCTCCCGAGAGCGCGGCGCGGCAATCTCTTCCATCCTCAGCCGACCGCTCACGGATTGGACCGGCAAGCCCACACACCCCTCCGAGCGCACCTTGCACCGCCAGATCAACGCTTATGAGCGGCATGGCATCATCGGCTTGGCGCGATGGCATCGGAAGGACAAGGGCAAGCCAAAGGTCATCTTGTCCTTTGCATGGGACAAGGCCGCCCCTTTCGACGACGAAATTAGGCAGGAGATCGCCTGGCGACTCCGCGACTACATCCGCGGCCTGTACAAGGACAGCGCCGCATTCGGAATAATCGCCCGCCTCAGCGGTGAAAAGCTGCGCGATCTCTCAGCGGCATATCTGCGGCGCTCGCATGGCATTGATTGTAACCCCGATGAGGTGTTTCCGGGACACGCCTACAAAGTGCCGCGCGGGTTCATAGAGGCTGAATCTCGCTACCGCATTGTCGCCACGTTCAAAAGCGACCGGAAAGCCTACGAAGACAACGAGAAGCCGAGGATATCCCGGACCGCCTCTGGTATGTGGCCCATGGAACTCGTGGTGGGTGACGTACACCATCTTGATATCGTCATGCGCCGGGAAGACGGCAGCACGGCATGGCCAAAACTTATTGCATGGGCCGATCAGGCCACCCGTCGGGTTCGCGTGGATGTCGTCCTTCTCGATAAAGCTACCGGCATCCGCAACGCGGATGTCATTCGATCCTACATCGCCATGACGCAGGATGAGACATGGGGAATGCCGCACAGGCTCTATCTCGACCATGGCTCAGAATATATTTGGCCTGAATTTGTCGATGATGCGATGAAACTTGTCCGGGCTAACACACCCGGCTTCATGTCCTCAATCCATTACTTCGATAGAAGGAGCGATTCCTCAATCGTCCGGGCTAAACCATACAATGCGGCGGCCAAGTTAATCGAAGGTATTTTCGGCCATCTTGAGCGTCACATATTTAATACGATTTTCGGATGGGCCGGCGGAAATCGAATGAACAAGAAGACCGAGAAAGTGGGGCGCCCGACAAAGCCCTTCCCTGGCGACATTGATGCCCTCCGCAAAATTATTGCCTCCTATATGACCATCTACCAGGACCAGAAGCAGACGGGCGACCTCCGGAATCGCTCACCCGCCGATGCTTATCGAGGCGCCGTGCAAGAGGGTTGGCAAAGGATCACGGTAGACCCGAATGAATTGCGCAGTGTGTTCGCAGTCGAGAAGGGACTGAAGTTACGGAAGAGCAGCTTCGAGTTTGGCACCCGCAAATGGAAATGTGACGCCTTGACCGCCCATATCGGGAAGAACGTCACCATCCATATTCCGAAGTTCGAGGAACCCTCTGTCATTCCCGTGATGGACGAGGCTGGCGCTCTAATCGGATTTGCCGAACCCGAGGAGATTTTCGCAGTCTTGGATCCGCGCGGGGCAAGGGAGGCGGGTCGGCAGGCGCTCCTGAAGGAGAAGGCCGTGCGGCAACTCGACCGCAGCGCCCCCGACGTGAACACGACGGAAGAGATCGCGAAGAGCGCCGAACGCGTATCCGCACTGCCGGCCGCACCTATCGCGGGCACCATCAAGGTGAATTCCGAGATCGCGCAACGCTTGGCCCAGGATCCCGAAGAGCGGGAAGAACAGCAACATCGGTTGAAACAGCAGGAGGGCCGCGACCGACTGGCGGCTTTTGAACGCGCGTCGCGAATTATGGGAGGCAGGAATTGAACCAACTCGTTGAAACATCAGTATTTCGGCGCATCCGCACCATCATCGATCTCGCCGTGGATACCGGCCACAACGTCGCGATTATCGGATCGGCTGGCGTGGGGAAGACCACCGCACTGCACGCTTACACCTCCGATTATATCCGCGTTGCACACATTACAATGACAAAGGTTATTTCTAGATCAATGCGAGAATTGCTGAGCATTATATGTGAAAAGGTTGAAATTAGAACTTGGGATAGAGAATCTATATACGACATGCAACACTCGCTCCGGCGCTATCATTTGGGCGATTGGATCGTCGTCATTGACGAAGCTCAGATGCTGCCTCTGGATCATCTGAAACAGCTTCTAGATTTCAGTCCGACCGACAACGGCTCGCTCCGGTTCGTGTTCTGCGGGAATGAAGAAGTTCTAAAGCAGATCAATTTGGAGCGCGGGGCGCTTACGCAGATCGGCCGACGCATCAAGCTTAGAGATACGATAGCGGGGATCGAGGACGAAGACTCCGATGCCCTGACCAATTTCTTCGGAGCGGACGCTCATGAAACCATGCGGGCGATAGGTCGACGCTTCCACACCGATGGGATTGTCGCGGTGCTCAGCCTCGCTCGGCGCTTCGCCAGGGGCGAAGCCATTAAGCAGGGGCACGTGCTCGACGCCCTTGATGTCCTTACCCAGTACCGAGTCGCACTTGAGACGAAACGTAAGCGCGGCAAGGCCGACTGAGCGTACCGCGTAAAACTCTCTCCTAACTAGGACCTCCCCATGATTAACGATGTTGACGCCGCCGCAGGGCGGACGGCGAATGGCGAAGCTGTGTCCCTCGACCACAATTCGTGGAACGTGCAGGAAGGGCGCTCGTATAACGGCGGCAAAGTATTATTAGCCGCCTCGCGAGCCAAACGGACATCGCTTTTCGCGAATGCTCAAGGAGTTATTAATTCCGATGATTTCGCCTCTGACCACTCACGCGTCACCGACCGAATACGCTCACTGATTTGGTGCATACGTATACTTGAGGAAGAGGCCGGGCGCGATCAAAAAAAGCTCGATCGGATGAGCTATGTCATGGATACATTCCTGGAATCCATCGGATGGTGGATGGATGATCTTGATGAGGTCGGCGAACTTGCCCGGAAGCTGTATGCTGCGGAGGGCGAATGACATGCTCACACCCAAACAGATCGCCCTTATCCATCTGGCGACTAAGCGCCTGGGATTCGACGATGAGATTTACCGCGCCATTCTTATGGCCCACGGCGGCGTCGCCAGTGCAAAGGAACTCGACTTTCGCGGCTTCGAGCGGGTTATGGCCTATTTCACCGCCCACGGCTTTCGCTCCACATGGACCAGCCGGACCTTTGGCGAACGCCCCGGCATGGCCTCGCCGAAGCAAGTGGACCTGATACGCAGCCTTTGGGCTCAATGGTCAGAGGATGGCGAGGAAACCAGCTTGAACGCTTGGCTCGAAAAGAGCTTTCAGGTGTCGGCGCTGCGCTTCCTGCCCTCACCCCTGGCAGCGAAGGCAATCACCGGTCTCAAGGCCATGGTCCGACGAAAAAGGGGGGCGCGCCGCGTGATCGGCGCGTCTTCCACCGACCCAGCGTCGGATACTTCGCCGTTAAAGGGTCATTTAACGCCGTGAGCGGCCGTTCCATATACAAACGCGACCGTGCAATGTGGCGTACGAAAACGGCCGCTGGCGGGCATGGGGCTAAGAATGACAGGGCAGCAGCAGATGGAATCCGGCGCACCGAGCCAAAATGCCAAAGATGCGTTTAGTGCGGTGGGCGTGCTGTTTCATCACTTCGCGCATCTAGAAGTTGCGGTGAATGAAGCAATCGGAAAGGCAACCGGTATCAACGACGTTAACACTCATGTGGTGGTCTCCGCTCTCGCCTTCGGCAAAAAGCTCGACATACTAAGGAAGGTTGCAAAGCAAGTTGAGGCTAATCGATTAAAGCGGCCTTTCGCTGATGTTGTCGTCGAAATTCAAGATCTGGCGAAAGCGCGTAACCGCTTCGCCCACCATGTGTTCGAGCCTGCCTCGGGTGGGGTCAATTTAACGCTGATTGGGGTTGAGTCTCACCCTGTGGAGCGGTTTTTCAGCTTTGGAGAAATGAAAACCCTGAGCGACCGCATGAGAGAGTGCCGGTATGAGGTCGAGACTTTTGCGGAAGCCGTCATAGGCCTCACTGCCAAAGAATTCTTGGATATCATTATGCGGGATCTCCCGTCGGATGGGGATCGGGAAGACGGGTGAAGGGGGATTCGGCCTGAATCCTTAGCCTAAAGGGAGCTATTAGACGTCAGCAAGCGCCGAAGCCATTAAAGCCCGCCTTGGACCCTTGCCCTTCATTTTTTCGGACTTGATCTTGTGACGCCTAGTTTCGGAGGCCATAGAGGGGAGGTGGTCGCCCTGACAACCGGGAAATTGCCTGTCCGGTTGGGTTGCCCGCTTCGGCGGCTAACTCTTACGGGGAGAGTGGCGTACCCCCTGGGCGACCACACCTGAAGGCGCACCAGTTCAGGCAGCGAGGCCCGCATGAAAGCATGGGTTGTGATTAGAGAGGGGCCATCTCACGCCACAGAGGTGGTAGCGATCATTTCCGCCCGAATGCGCGCCCGGCGCGTAAGGGAGCAAGTACGCTGGCTTTACGCACTGCTAGAAAGCGGCCCCGCCACGCACATTGAATTGGCGCAATACCACCAGCCCCACTGCAGTTCTGACCCATATGCGGTGAAATTTCATACAACGAACACTGGCGCTTCCTACGAAGAAGCGATGTACACCGAGGGAAATCCGTGGCTCACAGCTTGCTTGGCCAGCAACGTCCGCCTCATTGAGACGGAAGGTGAACCACCAAACCTGCAATGGACAACGCCCCCAGTGCCTATTTGCGATCCACAGACTCGGCTGGTGGTCGCCAAGCGAGACGGCAGGACACGCCGAGCACCGGTTCGGTTGCCCCTGGGCAGGTGAGGCGCCGAGGTTGCGTGGAATGCCAAAACGTCCATATTGGGCTAGCGATCGCCGTGACAACCGGGAAATTGCCGGTCCGGTTTGGTGGCTCACCTCGGTGAGTGACTGCTACGGGGAAGGTGGCGTACCCCCTCGGCGATCGCACCCGACTTTCCTATCGAGCACTCAGATTTGCATCGGGCCGCGTTGGGCCGCATTATCTTAGTGCGGCGTCGTGACAACCGGGAAACTCGCCTTCCGGCTGGGTGGTCTGCTTCTGCGGATGATTCTTACGGGGAAGGTGGCGTACCCCCTCGGCGACTGCGCTTCTAATTCATCTGTCGAAAACCGTGCTTGGCCACAACTGGTTGCGGGCAGATATAGCCCGCAAATACATGCCTACTATCGGGATGGAAATTCAGTGGCTCTCCGCATCTGGCGATCTGTACAGCTCCAAAATTCCGTATCCCGTGCGGACGTGGGTCGAGCTGATTGGGCTTGATGCCACGGCGGAACTCCTCATCAAACTGGGCGGCACCAAAATCAAGCCCGGCTCAATATTTTCCAATAATTCATTCGTTTCTAAAATTTTCGGCCCAGAGAACGCGGTTAAACTAGGCCAAAATCTGTTTGGAAGTCATATTCGGGTTCCTTTGAGCAATAGATTTCTATCGCGTTATCTAAGATCAAAGAGCCACTCGATCGCGAGCATCGCTCGTATCCTTAGGGTATCTGACCATACCGTCAGGAAATATCTCAAACCCGATGCACGGCAGAAACAATATCCGGGCGATATTCTATCCGTTTATCCAAAATCGAAACCCGGTGACGGCGTTGCGAAATACCCGGACGATAAAAATGCGCGCGGGACAAAAGCATGAGCTATCGCGCCAGAACGGCCTTGAGCCTGCATTCCGTCCCTACTGAGAGCGTACGCCAAAGCTGGATACACCTTCTTCCGGCCGGCGTTTTCACAGGGCGAGATGGCCGTGGCCCATTTCGCGTTTCAAATGCCGCCGCTGTTTTGCAGGCAAGTCGCAAATATGCCGGCGCTCGCATGATCCCTGTTGATTACGAACACCAGATCGATCTGGCGCCTAAGAACGGACAACCTGCGCCCGCCGCAGGTTGGATAGATGCGCTTGAGGCTCGTCGAGATGGGATTTGGGGTCGCGTCACGTGGACCGAACGCGCTTCTGAATATCTCGAAAGAAAAGAATATCGCTACCTCTCCCCAGTGATGCTGTGCGCTTCAGATGGAACCGTAAAGAGCATTCTGCGAGCGGCGCTCACCAATCATCCCAACCTTGATCAATTGACCGCACTTTCGCGGTCGGAGATGCCCATGGACTCGAAGGAAACCCTGCACGCTCGTCTCCGGGAAATGCTCCAACTCCCTGACGAAAGCACCGACAATGAGATCGCCCGCGCAGTCGAAGACCTGCTCACCGCCCGGCATAGTTCGGCGCCAGACCCGAGCTTGTTCGTTCCGATCGGTGCATTCGAGACGGCAGTCTCCGAAGTCAATCGTCTAAATCAGGGCGTATCCCACAGGGATGCCCACGACCATGTTTCGCTTCAGGTGAGAAACGGCAATCTCCCGCCAATTCTTAAAGAATGGGGCATTGCTTTGTGCGGAGTGAACAAAGTCGCCTTCGATGCCTTCGTGGAGCGCACCAGAGGCGCCTTCAATTCGATTATCGACCCGAAAGCGAAAGAGACCTCGACCTCCCGTCACGTCTCATCCCGCCTCGGTGACGATGAACTGGAAATTTGCGCTCGAATGGGCGTTTCAGAAGACGAACTTCTGAAAGCCCGCGCCTTCAACACCTCTGGGCGAGACTGACATGCTCATCAATCGATCCAATCTTTCCACCCTTTTCGACGCCTTCAACGCGGCTTTTACGAAAGGCTACTCCGGCGCGGAAACCGCATACGAAACCATCTCCATGGTTGTCCCATCTTCTACCACGTCCGAGACATACGGCTGGCTTGGCCAGTTTCCGAAGATGCGGGAGTGGGTCGGAGATCGCATCGTGCATAACCTTGCAGCACATACCTTTTCGATCACGAACCTCAAGTTCGAGAACACCGTCAGCGTTGGCCGCACCCAAATCGAAGACGACCGCTACGGGGTTTTCGCTCCCATCATGGCGGAGATGGGGAAAGCTGCGGCGGAGCACCCAGACGAATTGATTTTTTCCCTTCTGGCGCAAGGGTTCGGCACGCCGTGCTATGATGGACAGTACTTCTTCGACGGCGACCATCCCGTCAAGAACGCTGCTGGCGCCACCGTCTCGGCGAGCAATTTCCAGAGTGGCAGCGGCGCCCCGTGGTATCTGCTGGATTGTAGCAGAGCGATCAAACCCTTGGTTTATCAGGAGCGCCTTCCCTACAAGCTCACGCCCCTGACCGATGACGGCGACGACAACGTGTTCTGGAAGGACGAATACGTCTACGGCGTTCGCGCGCGGTCAAACGCTGGTTTCGGGTTGTGGCAGCTGGCCTTCGCGTCGAAAGCGCAACTGACGGCAGACAATTATGAGGCAGCGCGAGCAGCGATGATGAATCTGCGCGGCGATGAAGGCCGGCCACTTGGCGTCAAGCCGAATATCCTTGTTGTGCCTCCCAGCCTGGAAGGTGCGGCTATGCGCCTGCTCAACAACGGGACCCGGATTGTGACTGTCGGCGAGGCTGCGGTTGCCGTTCAGAATGAATGGGCGGGAACTGCAAAACCGATTGTCACGCCATGGGCGGCATAGATCAAATGAGGATCCCCGAAGCCTCTGCCGATACACAGCCATGCGATCGGAAGGACGGGGCCGAGGCCGTACCGGCTGCATTCGCAACGGTGGCTGACGTGCCTGTGGTGACCATTCCCGTGGCCCACTATGCGGAACTTCTTGAATGCCGCCGGCGGGATTTAGAAAGAGCATCCGAGAAGCAAGCCCGACGCTATGAAGTTCCGCCGCGCTCACCTCTTGAACGAGATACGGAGATTGCCGCCTTTTTCACAGAACGATTCGGAGCGATGGACGTGCTGGATATCGTCCGCGCGTGTCGGAATCGATTTGGCGCGGACCGCACCCCGTCACGGACCGCCGCATACTATTTCTGGAAGAGATTGCGCGATCGCGCCCCGTCCAGCGTTTGAGCCTGAAACTCGCGGAAAAAAGAGCCGGTTATCCCGCGAGGACCCGCCAGGATCGGCGAGGTCCCGCATAACTCCGACAAAAAGCGTTGGAGATCGACACAGAGAGATAACGTACCCATCGCAAAACGTTGCAAATCAAAGACAGTGCATGTTCTGCACTCGGAAATTTGGCGAACGCCAGGACCAGAATCCAGAAGATATATACGGAACACCTTGATTTAACTTGTGTTTTTGCGGCCTTCATTCCTGCGCGGGGCTGCGGTGAAGCCTGATTGCGGACCCTATTGCGGACCCTAGGACCGATCGACATCCACCTCGCCGCAATCATGATCTGGCTACGGTGAATGTCGATCGGTCCTAGCCCACCTCACGGGAACGTCGGAGCGGAAGTGCCGTAGGGCGCTTGAGCTTGCCCATACGCATGTTCGGAGCACATGGCGCGGCGCGACCCTTACCGTTCGCACCTTGCACGGGCGGGCGGGCGTTCCGGTTTTCGCTACGAGGTTTTGATTTCCTCTCTGCCCCTCGATCTTCAAGAGCGTTTAAAAGCTTCTGAAAAACTGGCCGCAAACTCGATCGAGCCCGTTGCCGCCAGTTCGGCCGAACGGGATTGGTGGCACCTCATTCTCCTCCCCGCGCTCGCCCATCCCAAGGGCTCCCGAGAGCGAGGCGCGGCAATCGCTTCCATCCTCAGCCGACCGCTCACCGATTGGACCGGCAGGCCCACTAGCCCCTCCGAACGGACACTTCATCGTCAGATCGCCGACTTTGAACTGCATGGCATCGCCGGCCTCGCCAAATGGCACGGGAAGTACAAGGGCAAAGCCAAGGTTCTGATTTCAAGGGCGTGGGATCAGCTTATGCCTTTCGACGACGCCACGCGGCAAGAGATTGCGCACGATCTGCGCTCTCATATTCAGGGCCTCTATAAGGCTGGCACGTCTTTCAAGCTTATCGACGCCCTTGCTGCGGATTGGCTCGCGAAGCGCACCGCGAAAGAAGACTTCCGCGAGATAACCGACGAACTGCGGCAGGGCTGCTCTGTTCCGCGCCGTTTTATCGAGGCGGAAAGCAGGTTCCGAAAGGTCGCCATCTTCAAGAGGGACCGTAAGGCTCATGAAGATGCGAGGCCGCGCGTCTCGCGCCACCGTGACGGCTTGAATCCCATGGATGTGGTGTTCGGTGACGTGCACCGACTGGATATTATCATGCGCCGAGATGATGGAACGACGGCACATCCTAGAGCTATCGCCTGGCTCGATGCCGCGACTAACCGCTTGCGCATGGACCTGGTGCTTCCACCAAAAGGCGATGACGTTCGCAACGCTGACCTTATCCGCAGCTTCATCAACATGACCCAGGACCCCACTTGGGGCATGCCGGCACGGCTCTACATCGACAATGGCAGCGAATATGGCTTTGCGGACTTTCTCGATGACGCGCTGAAGCTGGTGACACGCGGCATGCTCGAAAGCGTTGACTACAGCGGAAACTACCAGCGTGACCCTAGTGTAACAAATGCTCGCCCATACAATGCCCAGGCTACCCCGATCGAAGGAGAGCGTTACGGCCCGCGCACCACGCTCTACAATCGTTTCGTGCGTTGGCGTGCAGCCGGGGTTTGGGATCGCCTGCTGGAAGCCGTCTCCGCCGCCTATGACGACGCTCTGGTGATGATCGACAGTTCCTGTGTCCGGGTCCATCAGCATGGCGCAGCGGTCAAAAAGGGGGCGCCGATGATCGTTGCATGGGACGCTGCCGGGGCGGACTGACCACCAAGATCCATGCCCTCGTCGATGCCGAGGGCCGCCCCATCCGGCTCATCCTCACCGCCGGACAGGCCGGTGACGCACCGGCCGCCCAGGCCCTCCTAGCGCATCTGCGCGAGGGGAGCATCCTGCTCGCCGACAAAGCCTATGACACCGACGCCATCCGGACAGAGACTTCCGATCGCGGTGCGTTCCCGAACATCCCGCCGCGGATCATCCGCAAGCGGACTTTCGCCTTCAGTCCCTGGCTCTATCGCCAGCGCAATGCCGTCGAGCGCTTCTTCAACCGCATCAAACAGATGCGCGGCCTCGCCACCCGCTACGACCGGCTGCCTTAAAACGATCTCGCGGCCCTAAAACTCGCGGCCGTCCGAATATGGATCCGGACTTTATCAGTCCGCTTCCTAAGCGAGGATCGTCGAGCATCCGGCCAATCCCGCCACCCGAACCCCTCGGCTTCGGACCATTGGCGCTCGATATTTCGAAAGCGGCCTGCCAGCTTCTCAATGTCAATTTACATAAATACACGCGGGAGAAAGCCAGAAACATCGCTGTCAAGAAAGTCCATCTTGGAATGGGCCAAAGTTTTTTTAATAAAACTCCCTGCGGGCATCGCCGCCTGGTTGACAAGCTTGACCTTGGCGATATCCAGATCGGCCTTGAGAAAGATTATCCAGGCGTCCCTCTGAGAAAATTTCCATGCCTGCCGTTGATGAAAGGCCCTGGGGAGCGGCCCGGGTTCGATAGGTATTAAGAAAAGACAAGAAAACATGCCATTCGACCCGATCGGTGGAAGCTGTTGCGGCTTGCCTTCGCAGTTGCGGGCGATTTGGTTGCCCGCGCGAACGGCGGCAGGCTTAAATAATTAGGTTTTTGGGGGCGGAGGATGATCTTGATGCAAGTGGGTGCCTGCGGTTTCGGCCGGCTCATGCTGGCGGTCACTTATCCTTCCATCAAGGGGCTCACCGATTGGGTGAGAAGCCTGACGCCGTCTACAGAACGTCGCCCATATCGAACATATCTTCCTCAGGCCGGCGGCGTCGCGCTAGGCCTGTTCCTTTGCGGGAGCGGTCTGGCTTGGGCGCAGGAGCTGCCGCTTTCGTTCTCTCCGTCAGGCTGCTGCACCTCAAGCGTCGACTATCCCTCTGACGGCGGTGCACCGACGGCGTATGTCACGGCGACGGAGAGCGCAACGATCAGTATTGGCAACATCTCGCTCACCACGGGCAATAAGCCGGTGCCGGCGTCGAACAACGGTAATTCTACCCTGAACGTGACCATCAATCCCACGTCGTTCGGATCGGACGGTCAGCAATATGCATTCGGCGTATTCGGCCACGCCACCCAGGATACCTATGACGGCGGTGAGAATGCAGCGCAGGCGTCGTGGGCCATCGGCCCAACGCTGGATATCGTCAATATGGCAAAGATCGAACTCGGCGCGGCATCGCCCTTCACCTTGGCTTCCCCTCTTTCGTTTTCGACCGCGAGCACGCTCCTCGCTGTGTCGACCGGCGCAGACGGCTATTTACAAGGGCAGAACAAGACCCCTCCGGACAGCACCGTTTATAACGGCGCGGCTGGCGGCGTAATTACCGTTACCAACAGCGGTTCGATCTCTATCAATGCAGCGGCCAGCGGCAACTCGGGTGCGCCCTGGATGCCGTTCGCGAGCGCCATCGGCGCCTTTACAGCTGGTGGCATCGGCGCCGGTGGGAAGACGAATGACTGGGATATCGGCGGCAACGGAGGCGATGGCGGCGCGCTCGTCATTGCCACCGGTGCGGGCTCGGAGATCATCATCCAAGGGTCGGGCAATCCCGGCGCGCCCCTCAACGGCATCACCGCCTATTCGCAAGGGGGAGGCTCCGGTTGCGATTGCAGCGGCGACACCGCGAATACCCATGGCCTGTCTGGCTCAGGCGGCGCGATCACGGTTGAACATTCCGGAAGTATCACTGGCACCGCTGTCAACAGCATCGGCATATCGGCGATCTCGATCGGCGGCGATGGTGGCCTGCAAACGGGCCACGGTATCGGCGCGAACCCCGGTACATCAGGCCCGGGCGGGACGGTCGACGTCACACTCTACAGCGGTTCATCCATTAGCTTGAGCGGAGGCGACAGCATCGGCGTGCTGGCGGCCAGCTCCGTGGGACCGTCCGCGCAGTCAAACACAACGAGCAGCGGAGGCGCCGTTGCGGTGGTCGTCAATTCCGGCGCCAGCATCAGCACCACAGGCGGTGGCGCTTTCAATATTGGCGTGGCAGCGGTCAGCACCGGCAGCCCGGACATCATTGAGCCTTTTGCCACCCAGACAGTCGCCGCCAACGGCAGCGGGTTCAGCGGCGCGGTCAGCGTCACGAATGCGGGTTCTATTGCCACCAACGGTCAATTGGCGATCGGCATTGCCGCTCTCAGCCTCGGCGGGTCCGGCGTCTTCACCACGGCGAGCAGCACGAGCGACAATTATCTAGGCAATATCGGAACGCAGAACAACGGCGGCGGCACCATCAACGTCACCAACGCCGGCGCGATCAGCACGAACGGCGGATCTGCCTTCGGCATCCTGGCCGCAAGCAACGGCGCCGGTGGATTGATGAATCTCGCATACAATCTCGACAACGGCAGCTTGACCAGTAGCAGCGTCGTCGGCGGGCAAACCTCGAGCAATAACGGCTCGGGTGGCAGCGTCACGGTGTCAAATTCCGGCACCATCATCACCGGCGACGCGAATGGAGGTGGCAAACTCGCGATTGGCATTTTGGCCCAATCGATCGGCGGTGGCGGCGGCAGTTCCGGCGGAAGCGGCGTCGCAGCCTTTGTCGGAGATGATGGCGGCACCGGAGGCCACGGTGGCTCGGTCGCCGTCACCATGAACGGCGGCCAGATCACGACCAGGGACGACGGCGCGATCGGCATCCTCTCCCAGTCCATCGGTGGCGGCGGCGGCAATGGCGGCAATGCTGCGGGCGTGTTCGTCGCCGTCGGCGGGAATGGCGGCAGCGGCGGCAACGGCGGACAGTCCGCCGTCTATCTCAACAATGCCAGCGGCACCAACAACATGCTGACGACGCTCGGCGATTTCGCCATGGGCGTGCTGGTCCAGAGCGTCGGCGGCGGCGGCGGCAACGGCGGCTATGCCACCAGCGCCGGCATCGTCATTTCCACATCTATCGGCGGCGCCGGCGGCTCGGGCGGCATCGGCGGGGCGGTGATCTTCTCGAACTTCGGCTCGAATGCATCCACCACCATCATCACGCAGGGCCTGCAATCCTCAGGGGTCATCGCCCAAAGCATCGGCGGGGGCGGTGGCAATGGCGGCGCCGCGAACGCCTATTCCGTCGGCCCCGGGTTGAGCATCTCTATCGCGCTGGGCGGCAATGGCGGCGGAGGCAAGCAAGGCGGCACGGTGGACGCCACCAATAATTACAAGATCTACACGGGGGGAGCGGATTCCATCGGGATATTGGCGCAGAGCATCGGCGGTGGCGGTGGGAACGGCGGCAACAGCATGGCGAAATCGCTGACCATTCCGGCCCCGGACGATCCGATCCCAGCCATCAGCTTCTCCGTATCCACCGGCGGCAGCGGTGGTGGTGGCGGGGCCGGCGGCGTCATCAATGTCGCGAATGGCGGTCAGATCTATACGGCCGGAGACGGGGCGATCTCCATCCTGGCGCAGTCCATCGGCGGCGGCGGCGGAAACGGCGGGGATTCCACCGCCACATCAAAGGCTATCGAGGGCGGATCGGGCACCATCAAGATCGCCATCTCCCATGGCGGAAGCGGTGGCGCCGCCGGCAATGGCGGTGAGATCAACGTCGTCAACGGGCAGCAGGCGGCATGCCCCGGCTGTAACGGCCACATTGAGACGGCCGGCAAGAATGCGATCGGCATCCTGGCCCAATCCATCGGCGGGGGCGGCGGAAATGGCGGCGCCGGCAATTCCTCGACGGGTAGCCCGAACTTCGGGGGAGAGACCGGCACGACCGTCGACGTTGCCCTGTCGGTGGGCGGTGGCGGCGGCGTCTCCGGCAGCGGCCAGGACATCTTTGTCCAGAACCTCCTCAACAGCTCCATCGTCACCTTGGGCTCGGGCGCGCAAGGCATTTTGGCGCAGTCCATCGGCGGGGGCGGCGGCAATGCCGGCGGCGGGTCGGCGTCCAGCTCCGGCGACACCTATAATGTGAATATCGCCGTGGGCGCGAATGGCGGCACCAGCAATATCGGCGGCGCGGTGACGGCGGATAATGCCGGCCTCATCAGAACGGACGGCGGCGATGCCACCGGCATCTTCGTTCAGTCCATCGGCGGCAGTGGCGGGACGGCGGGCACCGCCGATCCCGATGCCTCCATCGGCGCGGCCGCCCAGATCGAAGACGTGCTGAACAAGCCGGGCGCCTCCTACAATGCAAATCTGGGCGTGGGGGGGACAGGCGGCAGAGGTGGAAACGGCTCTTTCGCCACTGTGGCCAACAGCGGTGTCATCGACACAATCGGCCAGCGCTCCTTCGGCATCCTGGCGCAAAGCATCGGTGGCGGCGGCGGCTCCGGCGGATCGGCAACGGCCTCCGCCAGCGCGGTCTATGACGGCGGCGCCAATCCCGACACAGCCAAAAGCAAGACCTACAGCGCCAATATCTCGGTCGGCGGTTCCGGTGGCGGGGGTGGCAACGGAAGCACCGTAACAGTGGAGCAGATCGGCACGCTGGTCACGCTCGGCTATGGCGCTCATGGCGTATTCGCCCAGAGTATCGGCGGTGGCGGCGGCGTTGGCGCCGATGGAACCATCAGCAGTTTCACGACCGTCAGTGTCGGGGTTGCCGATTCCGGCAGCGGCGGCTCGTCCGGCGGCGGCGGCATCGTGACAGTCCTGAATGGCGGAACAGGCACCGTGAACGGCGCGTCTGTGACCGGCGCGGGTACGATCCTCACTGCGGGCGACGATGCCTATGGCATCCTGGCGCAAAGCATCGGCGGCGGCGGCGGACAAGGCAGCGCCGGCTGCACCAATTCCGCGGGCATCATCAACGCGGGCCTGTCCGCCACCCCCTGCCTGCGCAGCGTCAGCCTCACGGCGGCCAATTCCCCATACAGCACGGTGATGAACCTCAATCTCGGCGGCGGCGCGGGCGCCGACGGCGATGGCGCGAGCGTCAGCGTCACCCAGAGCATCGCCGGCAGCAGCATCACCACCTATGGCGCGCGCGCCTTCGGCATCGTGGCGCAAAGCATCGGCGGCGGCGGCGGCATGGCGGCGGGCGCTTCCAATATGCTTAACAGCGCGGTATTGACCCCGCAGATTGGCGCCAACGACTCGACAGGCGGATATGTTTCCGTGGCGGTCGGCGCCGGAACCGATATCATGACCTTCGGAGCGGGCGCCTGGGGCATCCTGGTGCAAAGCATCGGTGGTGGCGGCGGCTTCGTGGGGGATTCCTCCCTCAACATTGCCGCCGCGTTGGCATCAAACACGCAATCTAAGGGCAGTCTCACTGGAAACGCGTCCAGCGGCGGTGTCACCGTGACCGTGAACGGCAATATCGTCACAAGCGGCGTTAACGCCCACGGCGTTTTTGCCCAGTCCATCGGCGGCAGCGGCGGTGCAGCCGCAGGCCTGGCGCTCTTGCCCAACGCCGCGTTGGTGGCCGGGAACACTGCACAGGTCTACAACGAAACCAATTCGACCTATGCGGGCAATGGCGGCTCTATCATTGTCAGTCAGGGCGCTGGAAGCATTATCCAGACCAGCGGGCTGGGCTCCATCGGCATCTTCGCCCAAAGCTCCGGCAACAGCACGACTTCGGGTCAAATCACCCTCAAAATCGACGGCACCGTGTTGGGCGGCACCAATGCTGGCTATGGCGAAGGCATCGGCGCTGCGGGCATCCTGGTTTCGGGCGGGGGAGGAACCAGCAGTATCCTGAACACGATCACCATCGGCGCCAGCGGGTTCGTGGGCACGGTGGACGGCATCTCAGGCACTGCCATCCTCGCCAATTCCAGCATCACCAACGTGAGCAACGCCGGAACGCTCGCCGGCAGCGTCGATCTCGGCGCGACGCCCGGTGGCATCTCCAATACCGGCACCTTCAACACCGGTTCGAGCATCGTCGCCAGCAGCCTGACCAATCAAGGCAGGCTGAACATCGCCGGCTTGGGCACCGTCGGCAGCACTCAGCTTTCCAGCAATCTGACGCAAGCGGCAAGCGGCTCAATCGGGATCGACATCGACAGCCAAGCCGGCACCAACGACATCCTCAACATCGCCGGCACCGCGTCCATGAGCGGCACGGTGGCCCCCACCTTCACCAACCTGCTGCCCGGCGCCATCACCTTCCTGGTCGCAAACGGCGGCGTCACGGGTACCCCGACCGCCGTTTCCACGCCGGTGGTAAGCTGGTTCGTCGGCAGCTCATCCAACGCACTCACCTTGACGCCCACAGCCAACTTCACCCCAGCCGGGGTTGCGATGAACAAAAACGAGACCGCATTCGGCAACTATGTCCAGCGGGCCTGGAACAGCGGCGGCACAAGTGCTCTCGCGCCTCTGTTCGGCTACCTCGGCGGGCTGGAAAGCGGTGCTGCCGTGAGCGAGGCGATCGCGACAATGACCCCGCAAACGCTGTCCGCCTACGCCCAGCACCGGCTGATCGCGGTCTCTGCGGCCCTCAGTGCCACCTTCAGCTGCCCGGTGTTCCAGGACAGCGGCACCGTCATGGACGAGAGCAATTGCGTTTGGGCGCGCGTTTACGGCGTCAAGGAGAACCAATATTCCACCTCCAGCGCGCCGGGCTATCAGATCGACGCCATCATCGCCCGCATGGGGGCGCAGAAGGAGATCGCGCCGAACTGGTATCTCGGGGCGTCCGCCGCCTACGAGACCGCCAACTTCGATGCCTCAAGCGGAATTTCCTCGGCCAGCGGCCAAGGGGTCGATGTGGGGGCGACCCTCAAGCACACCATCGGCCCTTGGTATTTCGGTGCCGGCATCAATCTCGGCTATGGCTGGTCCGACACCACCCGCTATGTGCCGTTCGAGGGAACGAACCTTGTCTACAATGGCAATACCGATGTGTGGAGCGCGGCCGGCAGGTTGCGCGCCGCCTACGAGTTTGCCTTTTCAAGCTGGTATCTGCGGCCCTACGTGGACGTTGATCTGGTCTATACGTACCTACCGGCAAGCAGCGAGAGCGGTTTGGCGCTCCTTGGGGTCAATGTCTCGGCGCAAGACCACAGCAGCACCTCGGTATCCCCCCGCCTAGAACTTGGTGCCCGCCTTAACCTGCCCGGCCAGACGATCCTGAGACCCTATGTGACCGCAGGCGTCACATGGCTTTCTAATCCCTCTTGGGAGAGCCAGGTGAGCCTGCAAGGCATGCCGGCCGCGCTGGGCAGCTTCACCGTGATCACAGACATGCCAAGCGTACTGGGCGATTTCGACATCGGCTTCCAGCTTCTTCAGACCAACGGGTTCGAGATCAAGGCGGAGTATGGCGCGCAGATCGGCGAAAATTATCTGAACCAGACCGGGACGTTGCGCCTCGCGTACCACTTCTGAGACAATCGTCGGCGTGCAGATCAATGCCTATGTAAGTTGTAGACGCGCAAAAGGCTCCGCCGATAGTCTTGGCCGCTCGTTTAAATAGACCGACGATCAACAGCCGCCTACTCGCCTGAACTCATCACCCCGACGGATTGGCCTGATCGAGTGGTGAATGCATCGCGATCCGGATCGGATGAAGGCTGAGATCGATCGATGTCATCGACGTTCTGTCGGACCTGTTCATCCTCCGCGGAGCGCCGGGCCACGTCCGATCCGACATTGGTCCTGAGTTCGCAGGCAAGGCCGTGCGTGAGTGGATCGCAGCGGTTGGCTCGCAGACCGCCTTCATCGAGCCCGGCAGTCCGTGGGAGAATGCCTTTTGCGAAAGCTTCAACGTCCGGCTTCGGGACGAACTGCTTAACGCCGAGATCTTCTACTCGCTCACCGAGGCCAAGGTCGTGATCGAAGGCTGGCGGCAGCACGACAACGCTGTACGCGCTAGATCGCGAAGCGGACATGCCCAGTTATCAGGAGCAACTTCACAGGTTTAATCTAACACTTCTCACGGCCAGACCGGTCCTTGTCGAGCTGCTCAATCAGGGTCGAACTTGCTTGGTTGAGACCGCGTACCTCAGTGGCAATTCCTTGCGCTTTGAAGCGCTGGACCACCTTCTCCAGTGCGTCTACCGCCGTGATGTCCCAGAAGTGAGCGTCTGAGACGTCGATAACCACGCCCCGATCGGCCGCCTCACGAACATCGAAGGCATCGATAAACAGATCAGCCGAGGCAAAAAAAATCTGCCCACGCGCTCGGTAGATCAGCCGTCCGGAGTGTGGATCTGGCATGGCGTCGACGCTAAGGAGGCTCGCAACCTTCGACGCAAAAAATACGCCGCTGAGCAGCACGCCAACCAAAACGCCCAGCGCCAGGTTCGATGTCGCCACCGTAACCAGCACCGTTGCCAGCATCACGATGCTGGACATCCGAGGGTGCCGCACCACGGAGCCGAGCGACGACCAGTCGAATGTGTCGATCGACACCATCACCATGATTGCAACCAGCGCCGCAACCGGCACCTGCGACACCCAGGGCTTTAAAAGGACCATCAGCACGAGCAGGAATGTACCGGCGAACAGTGTCGAGAGCCTGCCACGGCCACCATATTTCACGTTGCTGACGGTCTGGCCGATCATGCCGCAGCCGGCGATGCCGCCGAACAGACTCGCCGCGAAATTCGCAATGCCGAGGCCCGTGCACTCCCGGTTCTTGGAGCTTGGCGTTTCGGTGAGGTCGTCGACGACGCTCGCGGTCATCATGGATTCGAGAAGTCCCACCATGGCGATCGCCACCGCTGGCCCTCCAATGATCCGTAGAGTGTCGAAGCTCAGGGGGACCGACGGCAACGCAAATGCCGGGAGGGAATCGGGAAGCTGGCCGAGATCGGCCACTTTCATGATCGGCAGATCCAGGGCGATCGATGTGCCGGTGAGGATGAGGATGCAGATGAGCGGCGAGGGGATAGCTGTGGTGACAAGCGGCACGAGGTAGATCACCGCCAGCCCCGCAGCCAGGACGCCGTAGCCGATCCAGCCGCCGCCAATCATGTGGGGCACCTGAGCGGCGAAGATCAGAATGGCCAACGCGTTGACGAACCCGGTCCGCACCGACTTGGAAACGAAGCGCATCAACACGCCAAGCCGCAAGACGCCGAAAAGCATCTGGATAAGACCGGCCAGCAAACCCGCTGCGAGGAGATATTGGAGTCCGTGCGCATGTACGAGCGGTGCGGCCACGAGCGCTACCGAGCCTGCGGCGGCTGAGATCATAGCCGGGCGGCCGCCGGTGAAGGCGATGACGATGCCGATCACGAATGAGGCGAACAGTCCGACTTGCGGGTCGACCCCGGCCGCGAACGAAAAGGCGATGACTTCGGGAATGAGGGCAAAGGTGGCAACAGCTCCGGCGAGCAGTTCGCGCACCGGGCGGCCGAGCCATTCCCGGCGGATGGAGGGTGATATCATGGAGTCTCGCAAGGGACAGCCATCGACCAGCCCGAGCCGGCGGGTCGAATGTAGCATGCAGCCTGTTGCGTGGTCCGGCGGATTGGCGGCCGGAAGAGCCACCCGGATTTTCACCGGGTCCAGTCGAATGGGCACCACCTAGCCTGCTTTGCATCACCTGCGCAATGCGCCGTTCGGGTCGAAAAATTTAGCTAAAGAGACGCGCGGCGCGAACCTCACGGCTGGTAAGCGGCAAGAGGGACACGCGCGGCTGCTCAATGCCGGACATCGGCCGGCGTCCCATCCTTTGCGTCCCGGAAATAACGTCACCCGAGGGATGTCGGCGCCTGTCCGCTAATTATCGCATAGCTCAAGGACATAGGGGTTCGCCTCCGCCAGCGGGCCAATGGGCGCCAAGGGCTTGGTGGTCTCGGCCGTGAAACGATATGGCGACCGGAAGAGCGGCCAGGATTTTCCGTCCGGGCTTTTCAGAATGGCGACCGTCCCTTCGCCAACGATGGACGGGTCGTTCGCAACCTCGTCCAGGGTCCTTGCCGCACTGGCTGCGATGCCAGCCGTCGCCAGTTCTGCGATGAGGTCAGCGCGCGATGCCGGCGCTGCCTTGTTGGCGTATACGCCGAGATCAGACCGCGCGCGGTCTGCGACGACGAAACCATCCGTGCAGGCAAGGACGCAATAGTCCGTGCGCGCGGCGCCATTCCACGCGGTTTGCGTGACCCACACAGCCACGTCCTGCATGGACAGGTCGATCATCATGCCCAGGCCGGTGCGGCGGCGCTGCTCCAGGCCGCACATCACCGCGAACAGGCCCGCAATGCCGCCGGTCACATCGGCCGCCGAAATGCCCAGCTTCACCGGGATGCCGTCGGCGCGGGTCACATCCATGAGGCCGGACATGGCTTGGACGACGGTGTCGAATGCCGGGCGATCAGGATATGCGGAGATCTTTCCGAAGCCGGAAATGCCGCAATAGACCAGACGCGGATTGAGGGCGCGGAGCTGGGATTCGCCGAAGCCAAGGCGGTCCAGCGAGCCGGGCTTGAGGTTTTCGATCAGCACGTCCGCCCGCTCGATCAAGCGGGTGAAGGTGCTGCGGTCCTGCGGGTCACGCAGATCCAGCAAGCAACTGCGCTTGTTGGCATTGTTCATCGTGAAGAAATAGCCCTGGCCGTCCTGGTGCGGCGGCCACGCGCGCGAGGCTTCCCCACCAGGCGGCTCGATCTTGATGACCTCCGCGCCGAGCAGGGCGAGTTGCTTCGCGGCGAGTGGGGCTGTTGTGTATTGGCCGATCTCGATCACCAACATGCCCGAGAGGGGCAGGGCGGGAAGCGGCTGCGCCTCGGGTGGAGCGGGCTGCGCGACTGCGGTATTGAAGGCGGTGCGGACGAACGACAGCGGCGCCGGTGCAGGGGCGTCGGCAATGGACTGCCGATGAATGAGATTAGGGTCGGCCTGTAGCTCCTGAAGGGTCAGGATCGGGCCGGCTGCCAGACCTGCTCCGTTCAGGGCGGCAACGCACGCCTTCGCAGTCAGCGTCCCGGTCCACGCCTCCACCTCGGCATCCACCGCGTCGCATTTCTCGACCCGGTCCACCAGCTTTTCGAAGGCGCCCGTGGTGAGATCCTCACGGTCCATGAGCGTGCAGAGGCGCGACCAATGTTCGTCGGTCGCCGAACACAGCAAGATCCAGCCGTCCTTTGTCTGGTAGCTGTTCCAGGGCACAGCCATGGGGTGGCGATTGCCGGACCGTTTTGGTGTCTTGCCGGCGAAGGCGAGGGGCAGGAACGAGGAAAGGCCGTTCAGGCCGCAATCCAGAAGAGATAGCGCCACGGTCTGCCCTTCGCCGGTGGTGGCGCGCCGGGGCCACGCTGCGAGAATGCCGGCCGCGGCGAAGATGGCGGTCTGAATCTCGATCACCGGAGCTTCGCAAATGGTTGGCGGGCTGTCCTTGGTGCCGGTGATGTCGGCGATGCCGGTCGCGGCCTGAAGCAGCGGCTCGCTCCACCATCCCCGGTCGTCGCCCCCGCCCACGGTTATGTCGCAGCAGATGAGATCTGGTCGCGGATCGTCAAGCGCGGGCTCATCGGCCCGGTCGGAGGAAAACAGCACGATATTCGCACGCGCCAGGGCCTCTTCCCGCGCCTGGGGCGTATCGGGAACGAAGGTCTTGAATCTGGCGAACGTATCGGACGGGTCCATCTCCCCTGGCACAATCACGCTTGCGCCGACCTGCGCCAGCAAACTGCCGCAGGCGCGCACGGCAGGGCGCCGGCCCCACTCGAGAACAATGAGGTCGCAGAACGGCGTCGTCAGCGTCATCGAGCACAAGCCTGCTGGAGGGCGTCGACGCTCTCGGCATGGGGAAGCGCGCGCACCGCATCGACCATGCGGTCGAACGCGGTCTCGCCGAGTCTGCCACCGATCAGCGCCCTGGCCTTGAAGCGCAGGGTCTCGGCGGTCATTGGATTAGCCGGCGTTCCCACGCTGTCGAGCACGCGCTCGCGGCGCCGTGAGCCGTCCGTGAAGGCGATCTCCACTTCGGTACCGAAATGCACGGGGTAGGACGCCTCAAGGTCCGCATCGGTCTCGACGCTGACCCGGTCCGCCCATTCCAGGATGTCCGGGTTTTCGAGATTCTGCGGCTCAAACGCATCGAAGCGATCCGGCCCCAGCGCCATTGCGGCGCCCACGGTGAACGGCAGGCTGTATTGCGCCGCCATGGGAGTGAGCGGGCGCCTCACGACGTGCTGTTCCACCAGCTTCTGGGGACCGCGCACGAGAATGCCGGTGATATCCGCTGCTTGGACGGCGAAGCCGTCGGTGGCGGTGCGCAGGCCATCGATCATGGAATGCAGCAGCCGGCAGCAGGCGTAGGGTTTGATGGAAATGTCGTGAATGGCGAGGCCTCTGGCTCCCATCCGCATCAGTTCCTGCGGCAGGGGATCGTGCCCGTAGAGCGCGAGGAAGCCGTACTTCCCATCAAGGCTGCGCAGCGGAGCGGAAATGCCGGCCGCGATCATCTGTGCGGCGAGAACCCCGTTGCGGGCGGCATAGCCGGCGTGGAGGCGCTTCACCTCCGCGCCGGAGGTTTCCTGCGAGAACTGCATGGAGCCGGCCGATAGGGACAACGCATGCCCCCATGCGCCCGCCACCTGCTCCGGCGTGAAGCCATAAAGCTTGCCGGCGGTGACGGCTGCGCCGAACACCCCGAACAGGGCAGTGGGGTGATAGCCCGCCGCGATGACCCGCTCCGCCCGCGCGGCGATGCCGATCCGCGCCATGGCCTCGTAGCCCGCCGCGATCGCCGCCAGAACGTCCACGCCCGAAGCGCCGGTTTCGGATGCGACCGCGATCGCGGCCGGGATTACCACCGCGCCGGGATGGCTCATGGAGGCGTCGTGGGTGTCGTCCAGCTCGAAGCTATGCCCGGCTGCACCGTTCACGAACGCCGCGACCTCGGCGGTCGCGCAGATGTCGCTGGCGATGATGCGCGCGGGGCCGGTGCCGCGATAGCGTTCCGCCCAGCCATGTAGCGCGGCGATCCAGGGCCGTGCCGCGCCGCCATAGGCGACGCCGTGATAATCCAGCACGAGGAATTCGAGCTGGCCGAGGTCCGCAGGCGACAGGTCCGCCGCTGACAGGGACACCAACTCGGCGGCCAGAGCGTGGGTGAGATCGCGGTCTTCGCTCATGGCGTTCACTCCGCAGCCTGGCGTTCGCGGAACGGCTTGAGGAAGTCGCCCGCCCGCATGGAGGGATGGGCGCGCTCATATTGCGGGGGGAAATAAACCTCCTCACCAAAATGGGCCGCGGCGTGCCAGGGCCAGCGCGGGTTGTAGAGCATGCCTCGGCCGAGCGCGACGAAGTCCGCCTGGCCCTGGGCCAGGATATCCTCGGCCTGCTGCGGCTGGGTGATGAGACCCACTGCCATGGTGGGAATGCCGACCTCGCGGCGCACCTGCTCGGCAAACGGCACCTGATAGCCCGGCGCCACGGGAATCTTCTGGGTCGCCGAGGCCCCGCCCGATGAGGCACAGATAAAGTCGCAGCCGCGCGCCTTGAGGGCCTTGGCGAACGCGACCGTTTCGTCCGGCGTCCAGCCGCCTTCATCCCAATCGGTGGCGGAAACGCGCACGCCGAGCGGCTTGTGCGCGGGCCACACGGCACGGACCGCATCGAACACTTCCAACGGGTAGCGCATGCGGTTTTCGAGGCTGCCGCCGTATTGGTCGGTTCGCGCATTGGCGAACGGCGACAGGAAAGAATGCAGCAGATAGCCGTGCGCGTTATGGATCTCGATCACGTCGAAGCCCGCTTCATCGGCGCGGCGGGCGGAAGCGACGAAGGCATCGCGCACTTCGACCAACCCGTCGGCGTCCAGGGCTTCGGGCACGGGACGGCCGGGATAGGCGACGTCGGACGGGCTCGCCATCAGCCAGCCGCCTTCGCCGTCCTGCATGCCTATCTGCTTCTCCCACGGAACGGTCACGGAGCCCTTGCGGCCGGAATGGGCGAGCTGCATGCCGAGCTTCGCGCCGCCATGCCGGCGACAGAACGCGACCACCTCCGCCAGGCCCGCCACATGCGCGTCCGACCAGATGCCGAGGCAGCGCGGGCTCACCCGGCCACGCGGCTCCACCGCCGTCGCTTCAGTGAAGACGAGGCCGGCCCCGGAGAGGGCGAGATGGCCGAGATGCATGGTGTGCCAGGGCGTGGCGAAGCCGTCATGGTCGGCCGAATACTGCCCCATGGGCGAGACGACGATGCGGTTGTGGAACGTGACCGACCGCAGGGAAATGGGCGAAAAGAGCGTTGTCTTCGGCATTGGTTTTCCTCCCGCAACGGGTTTATCGGCCTCTCAAGCGGAGGCCTTCAAAAGCGTGTCGATATCGCCGAGGGTTTCGAGCGACCAGATCGCGGCATGGATGCGCTCAGCCTCCACCGCGCCGAGAACCGGTGTGGCGAGATCGTGGAACTTGCGAACCAGTGCCGCGTCGCTGAGCGGATGGCGGGCCGAGCCCAGGGGTTCGTCGATATAGCGTTGATGTCTGGTGCCGGCCTTGGTGATGACGGTGACATTGGCGGAGCGCAGGCGCGGATAGTCCGCCTCGCAGCCGGGATCGATGGAAACCGTCACACGCTCCGCGAGATCTCCGAGCGCGGGATCGGCGAGATAGGCGCTGCCAAATTCGGCGATGCCCGCGCGTCCCTTGGTTGCGGCGAGCGCGGTGCAGAAACGATAGTTCATTTGCGCCGAGGGCATATCCTCCCAGCCGCCATGAGCGTGCCCCGCCGCGATGCCGTAGGTGCCGATTTCAACGGAGGCGATGTCCTCAGCGGTGACGCCTTCCTCCCGCGCCACTGCGATCACAGCATCCATGCCAGGATGAAGGTGGCGGCAGCAGGCATAGGGCTTGATGTAACAGCGGGCGACGTTGAACCCTTCGCCCAGGCCCGCGACGAGTTTTTCGAGGTTCGCCGCGCCACTATAGGCTTGAAGAAATCCGTCCTCGATCTCCAGAACGCCGGCTGGACCGGTCATGCCGTTGCGCGCCAGAAGCGCAGCCATCAGGCCTTCGCGGGCGGCAAAACCGGGATGCAGGCGCTTGATCTCGCCGCCGCCATGCAGGAACGCGAACAGGCCCGCGGCCGAACTGGCCGCAATGCCGAGCGCGTGGGCGGTCTGGGCCGCATCGAGCCCGAGAATGGATGCGCTCGCCACCGCCGCCCCGAGGACGCCGGTGATGGGGGTGTTGTGAAAGCCGCGCTTGCGGGAGGCCGGATGGGCCGCCTCCGCCACCCGCGTCACCACCTCGTAGCCGGCGGCGATGGCGCTGGCGATGCGCTTACCGTCTACCTTGCGCCCCCAGGAAGCGGCGAGAACCGCCGGGATGACAGGGGCGCCGGGATGGACGGAGCCGGCGCGATAGCCGTCGTCCAGTTCCAGGCCATGGGCGCTGGCGCCCAGGAGATAGGCCGCCGTCAGTCGGTTCCAGCCGCCCTCGAAGCCGGGCACCGGGATCGTCCCGGTATTCTCCAGTTCACGGAGCGTGCGCGCGGCGATCTGCGCCGGCAGGCTCTGCGTTCCCGCAATCGACGCGCCGAGCGTGTCCAGCAGATGCCGGCGCACCGCATGGCGGGCCGATGGATCGAGATCATCGAAGCGCAGCCCGGCACAGAATTCAGCGAGGCGGGCGGTTGGTCCGCGCACGGGAGTTTCAGCCCGCATGGCTCTCTCCTTTGACCAGCAGCGCATCGAGCGCGACGACGCCCTGGCCTTCAGGGCGGATGAGGACAGGATTGATCTCCGCCTCCGCCACATCAAGCAAGGCAAGGTGGGAGAAACTGGCGACGGCGCGCGCCAGCGCATCGAGGTCGCCTTTGGGCAGGCCGCGATAGCCGCGCAGAGGCGCAAAGCCCTGCACTTCGGTGATCATCTCGCGGGCGCCGGCCTCGTCCACCGGTGCGATGCGCACACTGACGTCGCGATAGATTTCGGTGAGAATGCCGCCGGCACCCAGCGTCACGACCGCGCCAACGGAGGGGTCGCGGCGGAAGCCGAGAAGGGCCTCGCCGATCCCGCGCATCATTGGCTGAACCTGGATGCCCAGTAACGTTGCATTGGGCGCCGCGCGGGCGACGCTTTCCAGAATGCGCCGGCACGCCGCCTTGAGAGCTTCGGGCGTGTCGCAATTGACCACCACGCCGCCCACTTCGGTCTTGTGGGCGATCTCGGGAGACAGGATCTTGGCGACCACGGGATAGGTCAGGTGCGTCAGGTCCAGCGCCTCGATGGCTGCTATATCCGCAGGCAGCATGTCCTCGCCGGCGACCGGCACGCCAAGAGACGCGAACACCTTGCCGGCGGTGGCGGCATCCAGCGTGTTGCCGGTAGATGCGCGGAGCGTTTCAGCTGCCGCGCGGGGCACCTCAAAGGTGGTTACGTCGCGCGGAGCGCGCCAGTCGAAGAAGGCCCGCAAGGCGTCGGCGCACGAATCCGGTGTGCGGAAGGCAGCGACATTGGCCTCGGAAAGCAAGCTGAGAGACGCTTCCGCGTGGGGTGTGAGAAACACCGCCACCGGCTTGTCGGGATTTTCCTTGGTGGCCGCCGTGATGGGCAACACCGCCCGGTCCGGCCGGAACTGGGATGACGAACCCACCACCGACATCACCAGATCGCAGTCCGGAGACGCCATGAGCGCCCGAAGAACGGCCCCGTAGGTGCGCGGATTGGTGCCGGCGAGTGTGAGGTCGATCAGAGGGGTGCGTGCGATCGAGATGTCCTGTGCGGCGAGTTCCGCAACCACCGCTTCCGAGGGCGGGATGATCTCGATGTCGTGGTTCGAAACCGCGTCGATCACGAGTGTTCCGCCGCCGCCCGTGGTGCTGACCACACTGATGCGCCGGCCTCTGGGGGGACGATGGCCCTGCACCAGCGGGGCGACTTCCAGGAAGGCGTCCATGGATTCCACGCGGACGATACCGATGTCGCGCAGGAACGCGTCCATGGCGGCTCCGCTGCCGACCAGGGCGCCGGTGTGAGACGCCGCGAGTTGCTCGCCTACGTCCGAGCGGCCGATCCGGAAGGCGATCACCGGCTTGCCGGCGGCGAATGCGCGCCGCGCCATGGTGGCGAGACCTTCCGCATTGCGCACGGTTTCGAGGAAAAGCAGGATCGCATCCGTGCCGGGGTCATCCACGAGCATGTCGCCCATTTCGGCGACGCCGAGATCCGCCTCGTTGCCCACCGAAACCAGCTTGGCGAAGCCGAGCCCGCGTGCCTGGCCGCGCGAGAGCACTGCGCCGATCAGGCTACCGCTCTGCGAGATCAGGCTGATGCGGCCGGGCCGCAACTCCGGAAGTGAGAGAATTTCGTTTGCCGATAGCGCGACGCGATCCGGCAGGTTGATGATGCCGAGGCTGTTCGGGCCGAGGAGGCGCAATCCCCCGTCGCGGGCCAGATCCACCAGTTCATCCTGGCGCCGGCGCCCGACTTCTCCGCTCTCGGCGAAGCCGTTGGAGAGGATGGTGGCGCACCGCACGCCTGCCTTGCAGCAATCGGAGACGGCATCGCGCACCGCGTCTGTGGGCAGCATGATAAAGGCATGATCCACCGGCTTGCCGACGTGGAAGATGCTCTTGAAGGCGCGCTCGCCGAATACGGAATCGCGATTGGCGTTGATCGGGAAGATGTCGCCGCCATAGCCGTGCCGGCGCAGATACTGGTGCGGCAGCGAAGCGTGCTTGTTCTGGTCGCCCGAGGCACCGACCAGGGCAATACTGCGCGGCCGGAACAGGGCGTCGGCGATCGGTGTGGCCGCGTTCATACGGCCTCCTGCGCCGCCGCTGCGACCGTCTTAAGCCGCTGCGGGAAGGTCTGCTCGAACACGTTCTCGGCGATACGGTTAAGCAGAATTTCGATGGTGCCGCCGGCGATCATCCAGCCACGGGTACGGCGGAAGCAGTATTCCACCAGGGAATCCTGGCTGTAGCCCGCGCCGCCCATGGCCTGCATGGCCTCGTTCGCCACGTTGAAGCCGGCGCGATTGCAGGCGACCTTGGCGATCGCGGTTTCTTCCGCCGAAGGCAGGCCCCGGTCGGCGCTTGCGGCGGCCCGGTACAGCAGCAATTGAGCGGCATCAAGCTGGATCTTCATCTCCGCGAACTTCCATTGCATGCCCTGGAAGTCAGCCAGCGGCCGGCCGAACTGGCGCCGCGTCAGCACATGCGCGCGGGCGATCTCATAGGCGAAGCGGCCGAGGGCAAGCGAGCGCGAGGAATTGCCGATACGCTCCACATTGAATCCGGCCATCTGCTTCTTGAAGCCGCCCGGCCCCAGCAGAACGTTTTCCTTGGGGATGTAGACATTGTCGAAGAACAGCGGGTTCCATTCCTCCCGCGAGAGGAAACGCACCTGCCCGCCGAAGGTGAAACCCTCGGCCCCGCGCTCCACCAACACCGAGCCGACATTGCCGAGCCCGGGTCCGAAGCGGACATAGACCAGGAAGACCGTGGCGTGGGTGCCGTGGGTGGTGAACACCTTGCTTCCGTTGAGGCGGAAACCGTCCCCGTCCGGCTTTACGGACGTGGTCAGTTCGGTGACGGCCGAGCCGGCATTGGGCTCCGTCATCGCCACCGAAATCAGGCCGCGTCCTTCGAGCAGCGGCTTCAGGTAACGCTCTTTCTGCTCCGGCGTGCCGTACTGCATCAGCACCCGGATCGCGCCGAAATTTCCCGCTTGCACCACGTCGGCAGAACGCGGGCAGGCGCGTGCCACCTCCTGGATGGCGATAACCGCGTCCATCAGTGTTCCGCCAATGCCGCCGTCTTCTTCGCTTGAGGTAATCCCCAAAAGTCCCTGGTCGGCCATCAGCTTGGCCACGTCCCAGGGATAATCGTCGCTGTGCGCGCGCTCAAGGGCGCCGGCCGCGAGGTGCCGCTCCGCGAAGGCTCGGACGGAATCGCGGAACAGCGACTGCTCTTCGGTGAAATTGAAATCCATGGAAAACCCCTAGCCCGCCGTTGAGGCGGCGCGGATCGAAGCCTGGGACGACGTCTGTGTGTCGCCGATGACCGGCGCAGGTGCGCGGTGCTTGCGGGTGATGCCGGCGTCCATGAGGCCGCTGCGCAAGGTGAAGGTGAGGCCTTCGGTCGGATGATCGACGCTCTGGACCAGGCCACGGCTGCGAACATGCTCGCTCGCCACCGCCTCGTCCGGCGTCAGCACCGGCATGACGGGCAGCGAAAGCGCGATCATGCGCGCGCCGATCTCATCCCGGTCGTGGGCGAGGCAATAGTCCGACAGGGCCTGCCGAAACAGTTCGGCGCGGGGTCCGTGGCTGGAAAGCCGGTCGCCGGGGTGCTCGTCCTCGAAGGCCAGATCCTCGCGGCCGATCAGTGCGCAGAAGCGCCGCCAGATCTTCGCCTCGAGCAGACACACCGCGACCCGCTTGCCGTCGCGGGTGGGATAGGTGGTGTAGCGCGGGTTGCCGCCCCACACTTCCATGGCGGGCGTTCCGGTGCCGCCGGCCAGCCGCCCGAGCGCGCTGGCAAGGCCGATATTGCCCATGCCGAACAGGGCATCGAACATGGCGACGTCGAGATAGGCGCCTTCGCCATCCCGGTCGCGATTTCGCAGCGCGCCGAGAATGCCGATCACCGCCATGCTGGCCGCCGCATAGTCTCCGGCCTGGAACGCCGGGGCCGGCGCGTCAGAGAGTGAGAGCAGCCCGGTTGCGGCCTGGATGGCCAGGTCATGGCCGGCGATCGGGGACAGCACGCCGCTCTGGCCGAAGCCCGTGATCGAGCAATAAATCAGGCGCGGGTTGAGCACCTTTGCATGGTCCCAATCGACGCCAAGCTTCTCCGCGCCACCCCGGCCGAAGGATTCCACCAGCACATCGGCTTCGGCGATCAGCCGGTGCGCCTCGGCGCGGTCGGCGGGATCGGAGAGGTCGAGGGCGAGCGACTGCTTGCCGCCGTTCACGCTGCAGAAATACACGCTTTCCTGGCGGTACAGCGGCGCGTTGTGACGGCTGGGGTCGCCGTCCGGCCGCTCCACCTTCACCACCTCGGCGCCCAGGTCCGAGAGCATCTGCGCGCACCATGGGCCCGGCAGAAGGCGGCTGAAGTCGGCGACCTTGATGCCCGCCAGTGGGAGCTTTGCGTCGCCCGCCATCACTTGCCCTCGAAATTCGGGCGGCGCTTTTCCAGGAAGGCGGTGATGCCTTCCTGCTTGTCGCGCGTGCCGTAGACAGTGGTGACCAGGAAGGTCTCGAACTCGATGGCGGAGGCGAGATCCATCTGCATGCCGCGATGCACCGCGCGCTTCACGAAGGCGAGGCTAAGCGGGGCGCGGGTGGCATAGAGCGCCGCCATTTCCTTGGCCGTCTCTAGCGCGCCGCCGGCTGCCGTCAGGCGATTGATGAGGCCCATGCGCAGCGCCTCCTTGGCATCGATGGGCTCTGCTGCGAACAGCATGTCGAAGGCATTCGCCATTCCAACCACGCGCGGCAGGCGCTGCGTGCCGCCGGCACCGGCGACGGTCCCGATGCGGGCGCTAGTGATAGCGAATGTGGACCCTTCGCCGGCCACCCGAAGGTCTGCCGCGAGCGCCAGTTCGAGCCCGCCGGTCATGCAGTAGCCCTCAATGGCGGCGATCACGGGCTTGGAGGAGTTTTCGAGCGCGGAGTTGAGGGCGTGCCACTGGTTGAAATAGCGGGTGCCGTCGGTGGCGGTCTTCACCTTCACCGCCTCTGTGAGGTCGGCTCCAGCGGAGAAATAATCCTGGCCGCCGGTCAGGATGATGGCGCGGCTTTCAGCGTCGTCCTCGGCGGCGGCGACTGCCGCGATGATGTCCGACATCATCTGAAGGCTGACCGCGTTGCGGCGGTCCGGCCGGTTCAACTTCAGGATTAGCGCCGGGCCTTGGCGCTCGACGCGGATGGTCTCGTAGTCACTCATCTCGACACCCGGTTGTGAAAATCTGTCAGTAGATTGTTGACGGCCTTGGGCGCTTCAAACTGCACCCAGTGGCCGGCGTCCGGCACGATGTGGATCTCGGCGTCCGGTCGGGCCTGCCGGACCTTTTCCGCCCGCGCCGCGATCGAGGGCACGGGCAAATGGTCCTGCTCGCCCCAGATCACCTGAAGCGGGCAGGGCAGCGTGGAGAGGTCGGCAAGGATGCGGTCCTGAAGGCTGATCTTGCGACTGTCGAACCGCACCCGCGCGATATTCGCGGCCTGGAGATCCACCACCGGTTCGTCCGGCGCGGGCACCCGCGAGAGCATGAAGCCGCCGAGATTGTGGGCGACCGCCGCGCGATGAGCGTCCGGCTCTAGTGCCGCATCGGGCACCGGCAGCAGCTTGATGGTGCGTCCCAGCGGCATGCCGAAACCGCCGGGTCCGAGCAGCGAGAGGTGCGCGATGTGCTCGGGAAAGCGCCGCGCGAGAGCCGCGGAAATCACGCCGCCGAAGCTGAAGCCGACAACACCGAAGGGCGCGGATGGTCCGACCGCCCGCACGATGTCGTGCGCCACCGCGTCGAGATAGGCCTCCGGCTCCTTCACAGTCGGCGCGGGGGCATCGCCATAGCCGGGCAGGTCGACCACGGTCAGCGCGAAATGCTGCGCGAGCGCCTCAATATTGGCGACCCAATGGGTCCAGGAGCCGACCCCGCCATGCACCAGCACAAGCGGGGCGCCAGAACCGAAACGGCGCACGGCAAGCCCGCCGATGATCTCGGGCGCGGGCGTTGCGGGATGATGGAGCGGCACATTCATGCAGCGTCCGCCTCCATGGGGGTTCCAAGATAGGATTCGATCACGGCGGGATGCTCGACCACGTCCTTGGGCGAACCCTCGAACAGCTTCTGACCGAAATTGAGAACCACCACGCGTTGCGACAGCGCCATGATGACCTCCACCAGATGCTCGATCATCACGATGGTGACGCCGGCCGCATGGATGCGCTGGAGCACGACCATGAGGTCGTCCACCTCGCTGCGCGTCACCCCACCCATCACCTCGTCCAGCAGCAGGAGGCGCGGTTCGGTTGCGAGGGCGCGGGCAAGCTCCAGCTTCTTCTTTTCGCCAAGCGTGAGAGCGCCCGCGTGCATGCGGCGCTTGGCGGTGAGGCCGGTCAATTCCATCGGCAGTTCGGCGGCAGCGCGTGCCTTGGCGAGGCTGTTGGTGCGCGCGCCGGAGAACAGGGCGCCGGTCATGATGTTGTCTTCGACCGACATTTCCGAGAACGGCCGAACCACCTGGAATGTCCGGCCCACGCCGCGATGGGAGATCTTGTAGGGCGGAAGGCCGACGATGGAGCGCCCTTCAAACCGGACGTCGCCGGAGGTCGGGCGCATATAGCCGGTCACGAGGTTCATGAGCGTGGTCTTACCGGCGCCGTTCGGGCCGATCACGCCGACAAAATCGCCCTGCGCGACGCTGATGGAGAGATCCCCGACCGCCTTGAGACCACCGAAGGATTTCGAGAGATTGCTGATCTCAAGCATGGGCTGCCTCCGCTGCGCGGGCGCTTTTCCCGCCGATGAAGGCATCGCGCACTTCCGGCGAGCGGCGCAGGTCCGCCGTGTCGCCGGAATAGACGATGCGGCCGGCTGACATGACATAGCCGCGCGTCGCAACGCTGAGGGCGGCGTGGGTGTTCTGTTCCACCAGCAGGATGGAGAGATCACTGGAGGCGATCTTTCGGATCGCCTCGAACACGATCTGGACGATCTTCGGCGCGAGCCCCAGCGAGGGCTCGTCCAGCAGGAGAAGGCGCGGACTCGACATCAGGGCGCGGCCGAGCGCCAACATCTGCTGTTCGCCACCGGACATGAGGCCCGAGCTTTGGGTACGACGCTCGGCGAGGCGCGGAAACAGGTCGTAGACCTCCGCCAGCTTCTGCGCGCGTCCCGCTCGGGCGTTCACGTTGAACGAACCGAGGACGAGGTTCTCCTCGACTGTCAGGTTGGGGAAAACCTTGCGACCCTCGGGGGAGAGGGCGATGCCCGCTTTCACCCGTTCGTGCGGCGGCATGGCGAGAAGGTCGCGGCCCTCGTAGCGGATGTGCCCGGCGCGGGCATCCACCAGCCCGGAGAGCACGCCCATGGTGGTGGTCTTGCCGGCGCCGTTGGCGCCCAGCAGGCAGATCACCTCGCCCGCGTTCAGCTCGAAGTCGAGCCCCTGCAGAACGGTGGATTCGCCATATCCCGCATAGATGCCGCTGACCTGAAGAAGCGCGCTCATGGCTTGGCTCCCCGCATCGAGTTGACGGGAATGGCCGGTTCGCCCTCAGGCTTGGGCCGCTCCTCTTTGCCCGCGATCAGTCCCTGGACGCCCTTGGGCAGGAACAGGATGCAGATGATCAGCACCAAGCCGAAAGTCAGCTGGCTGATACCCTCCATGCTGCCGAACCAGATGCGGGTCGCTTCCGAGAAGGCGACGATGGCAATGGAGCCGATCACCGGGCCGGCGAGGGTATGGATGCCGCCAAGGATGGGAGCGATCTGCGCCAGGATGGTGTTGTGCAGCGTGAACGCCACTTCGGGGTCGAGATAGCCACCGTACCAGGCGTTGATCGCTCCCGCAGCGGACGCCATCGCCCCGGAAATCGCGACTACGATCAGCCGTTGCCGGCGTGGGTCGATGCCCAGCATTTGCGCCGCACCCTCGTTGTCACGCATGGCCCGTGAGGCGAACTGGAGCTTGGAACACGACACCAGGATCGCGACGCCGACGCTGGCCACCGCCGCCAGCGCGCCGAACAGGTAGAGCGTATGCTGGCTGGGCCGCAGCGTTTGCTTGAGGAAGAGACCTACCGCCCCGGCAGTGACTTCAGGCACCATCAAGGCCGTGATGCGCAGTCCCTCGGAAAGGGCGAGCGTGGCGATGGCGAAGAAGATGCCCCGCAGCGTGCCGGTCACGGCGGCAAGCGCGGCACCCATGGCCCCGCCGACCACCAGAGCCACGAATACCGTGGTGAACACCGAGCCGTTCCATGCGTTGGCCGCCAGGATCGCGGCATAGCTGCCGACCCCCCAGAAGGCCGAGTGGCCGAGCGAGACCAGTCCGGCGTTCGCCATCAGGTTCCAGCTGGTGGCCAGCATGATGAGGGTCGAGATGCGGAACAGCCAATTGTTGATCTGCGGCGCGTCCCAGAAGGTCGAGGCGACGAGCAGGGCGGCCGATAACAGGCCGAGGCCGATCATGATGTGGGTGTGGCGTGTCATGGATCAGTCCGCCACTGCTTGGCCGATGATGCCGCGCGGGCGCAGCACAAGGACGAGGAACAGGGTTAGGAAGGCGACCGCCTCGGCCCATCCGGTGCCGTTTGGCACGTAATAGCTGACCGCGGTCTCCGCGAAGGCGAGCAGGAACGAGCCGATCACAGCGCCGGGGATGCTGCCGAGCCCGCCCAGGACGATGATGGCAAAGCCCTTCACCAAGATATGGAAGCCCATGAACGGTGAAATCGCGCCGAGGAAGCTCATGATGACGCCCGTGGCGACCCCGAGCGAAACGCTGAGCCCGAAGGCGAGCGCGTACATCTGCGAGACGTTGATGCCCATCAGCACGGCGGCATCGCGGTTCTCGGCGAGGGCGCGGGTGGCGCGGCCGAATTCAGTGCGCTTCAGCCAGACGAACAGGCAGAGCACCAGGGTGAGCGCCACACCGAAGCCGATCAGCCGGCCGCCGGGAACGATCACTTCGCCGATCTCGAACGACGAATAGGCATAGGAAGGCACCACGGACCGCTCGTCCGCCTTCCAGGCGATCAACGCCGCATTCTGCAGGACGAGGCCGATGCCGAACGTCAGCAGAATCTGGTTGACGTGGGCCGCCTTGAGCACCCGCGCGATCGAGATGCGGAACAGGCCCATGCCCAGAAGGCAGCCCGCCACCATCAGGAACGGCATGCCGATCAGCGGGTCGATGCCGGAGACCACGAATATCGTATAGGAGCCGTAGGCCCCGAGCATGATGGCTTCGCCATGGGCGAAGTTGATCACCCGCGTGACCCCGAAGCTCAGGGCCAGGCCAATCACCATCAAGGTGTAGATGCCGCCGAGCAACATCGCGTCGACGAAAAGCTGAGGTAGAAAATCCATCTGTATCTCCGTCCTGAGGCGGCCCGGGAGGTGTCCCGGGCCGGAGGTCGGGTCAGTATTTGACGGGCTTGATCTTCCCGACGGTCGGTCCCGGCGGGTACAGCATCACGTTCTTGTCGTTCTCGCGCTGGAACACGACCATGTCCGTGAACGCCTGCTGCTTGGTGCCGCTCGGGGTGGAGACGAACTTCGCGGTGCCCAGAAGGGTGTTGGGAATGTCCATCTTGCGCAGTTCCGCCGCGACCTTTTCCTTGTCGTCGCCGCCGGCCTTCTCGATGGCCAGGAACAGCATCATGGCGGTGACGTAGCAACCGGCGTCCTCGAAGTCGGGCTCCTGGCCATACTTCTTGATGAATGCTGCTTCCCACTCGTCGCTCGACGGGAACAGCTTGGGATATTCCTTGTTGCCGGGCCGCTGGAGGCCGGGCAGATAGGTGGTCACGCCAACCCATCCTTCCTGCGCCTGGCCGACGGCCTTCTGCCACTCGTCGAGCTGGGTCGCGGCGGTGCCGACCAGATACGGGACGGGAAGCTTGCGGGTATAGACCTGCTTGGCGAGCGTCACGGCATCGGTGGTCTGAACCAGGCCGAGCAGGATGTCGGGCTTCACCCGCGAAATCTTGGTCAGCAGCGGGTTCATGTCGGACGCATTGGTGCGCACGATCTCCTCGATGACGACATCAAAGCCGGCATCAGTGAGATACTTCTTGGCGTAGGGCTGGTGGGTCCGGCCGTAATTGTCGTCAGAATAGACGATCGCGACCTTCTGGCCTGCGGGCAACTGGTTCTTCAGCGCCGCCGCCACGCTCTCATGGTAATTATAGGCATAGGGGAAGGTGTGGAAGAATTCCGGGTCCTGACCGATCTCTTCTTCCAGCTTGGTGCTGGACGAGCCGGGAACCAGCCAGATCGGCTTGCCCTGACGCCACGCCGGGATCGCCGCGGCGACTGTCGGGCTGCCGATGGGGCCGATGATGTAATTGACCTTTTCCTTGCCGATCAGCTCGTTGAACACCGAAATGGTGGCCTGGGATTCCGACTGAATGTCGCGCACCAGAAGGTCGATTTTCTTGCCGGCGACTTTGCCGCCATAGACCTCGGCGGCGTATTCGACGCCGCGCTTGCCGGATGAGCCATAGGCGACGAAACGCCCGCTCAGCTCCATCGGCACACCGATTTTAATGGCATCCTGCGCCAGCGCCGGCGTCGCCGCGAGAGCGGCTGCCACGGCGAGAGAAGACAGGAATCCGCTCGCGGAAAGTCGAAGCATGCTTTTCTCCCTAAGTGCCGATCTTGAGTTGATCGTCGGCATTGCGGCGGATATATCATTTTGAAACCGGGTCCGTCTAGTGAAATCCGGGTGCGATACGACAGGGAGACGCAGGTGCCCTACGAGGACGTTCTGTACCAAGCCGAAGGCGGCATTGCCCGCATCACCATCAATCGCGCGGACGTGCGAAACGCTGTTCGACCAAGGACTTATGAGGAACTCACGGACGCCATGGCGCGCGCCGCCGATGATCCGGAGGTGGGCGTCGTCGTGCTGACGGGGGCGGGCGACAAGGCGTTCTGCTCCGGCGGCGATATCCGCGACCAGTCGAAGCGCGTGCCGCCCGTGGGGCGCAAGCACATGCGCCGGCTGTTCAACCTGTCCAGCGTCATGCGCATGATGGACAAGCCGATAATCGCCAAAGTGCGGGGCTTCTGCGTCGGCGGCGGCAATGAGATCAATTTGTTCTGCGACATGACGGTCGCGAGTGAGGACGCCAAGTTCGGCCAGACCGGTCCGCGCGTCGGCAGCATCCCGATCTGGGGCGCTTGCCAGTTGCTCACGCGCTTCGTGGGCGAGCGCAAGGCCCGCGAAATGGTGTTCACCTGTCGTCTCTACAGCGCCCGCGAGGCGGTTGAGATGGGGTTGATCAACCAGGTGGTGGCGGCGGAAGACCTCGACGCCACTGTGGATGCCCTATGCTCCGACATTCTCGACAAGAGCCCGCAAAGCATTCGCATCGCCAAGATCGCCCTGAATTCTGGTTCCGACCGCGACTTCTATTCGGCGTTCTTCCCCAACGCCGAAATGCTCGCCTCGATCTACGGAAATGAGGAGAACATGGAAGGCATCAACGCCTTTCTGGACAAGCGAAAGCCGGACTTCCGGCGCTTCCGGAGGCCGGGCTGATGAGCGCAAGACGTTTCGAGGGCCGCGTCGCCCTTATCACTGGCGGCGCGCGGGGCATCGGCTTTGCCGCCGCCCAGCGCATCACCGCCGAGGGCGGCCGGGTGGCGCTTGCGGACATTGATGGCGCATCGGCTGAGGCCGCCGCCGCAGCGCTGCCCGGCGCCATCGGCATCGCCTGCAACATCACGCGGGCGGACGATGTCAGGCGCATGGTGGAGACCGTGGAAGCGGGGCTCGGTCCGCTCGACATCTTCGTCAACAGCGCCGCCGTGCTCGACGACAAACTGTTCCTGGAATCCACGCCGGCCGACTGGGAGCGGATGCTGAGCGTCTGCCTTCAGGGGCCCATGCTCGGCCTGCACACTGTCCTGCCTGGGATGGTCGAGCGCGGCTATGGCCGGGTGGTGTGCCTCGCCTCCGATGCGGCGCGCATCGGCCAGGCACGGCTCTCCTATTACGCCGCCGCGAAGGCGGGTGTCATCGCACTGATCAAGTCAGTCGCGCAGGAGGTGGGGCGTGGCGGCGTGACCCTGAATGTGGTCTCGCCGGGTGCCACCAATACGCCGCTGCGCATCAATCGCGAGGAGAGCATGCGGGCGCAGATGGGCGAGGAAAAATATGCCCGCCGCGTGAAGAGCGTGCTGAAGCTCTACCCCACTGGCCGCATCGGCGAGCCGGAGGACATCGCGTCCTCGATCGCCTTCCTGTGCAGCGATGAAGCCTCCTGGATCACCGGGCAGGTGCTGAGCGTGAACGGCGGCTTCGTGATGCCCTGAGAGGTGTCGCCGCCAACAATGATCGGGATGAAACGGTTCGGGATCGACTGACATGGATTTTAAGCTCAGCGAAGAACAGGACATGCTCCGCGATGCGGTGCGCCGGATGGTGCGCACGCAGATCGAGCCGCGCCTGACGGCAAACGATCCCAACCGCCCGCTGCCGAAAGCGGTGATGCTGGAAATCTACGCGGCGCTGGCGGACATGGGCCTCACCGCCCCCCGCTTGCCGGCCTCCGTGGGCGGCGGCGAGATGCGCATGCTGGATTACGGCATCGCGTTCGAGCAATTGCCCCCGGTGATCGCGATTTCGCTCATCTCCCACGAATGCACCATTGCGCGCATCCACGCGGAGGGCGGGGCCGAGCACGCCCAAAACCTGCTGCCGGACCTGATCGCCGGCCGCAAGATCTGCTGCACCGGCTCCACCGAGCCAAACACGGGCTCTGACCCGCGCGGCATCGCCACGCGCTTAACCGACGCCGGCGCCGAGTGCAGCGTCTCCGGCTCGAAGATGTGGATCACCAACGGCACGATCAGCGATGTGATGATCGCCACCTGCGCCGCCGGCCGGGCGGAAAATGGTTCCGCCGTGATGCGCCGCGTGCTGATCGAGCGGGACAAGTCGCCCTATCAGGCCAACGAAATTCCGGTACTTGGCTTCAAGCAGGGCCACCTATCGGAAATCGTGCTCGACGATTGTCGTGTGCCGATGCGCAATGTGCTGGGCGAGGGGGGCGACGCCGCGCGCATCCTCCAGAGCACATGGGTCGGCAACCGGCCGCTGCTCGGCCTCTCCGCCGTGAACATGGCCCAGCAGGCGCTCGATATCGCGGTCGCTTATGCCGGCGTGCGCCGGCAGTTCGGCGAAGCGATCGGCCAGAAGCAGCTTGTGCAGGGGCGTCTCGCCGATATTGCAACCGCTGTGACAACCAGCCGTCTCCTCTGCTATCACGCCTTGTCGCTCATCGATGACGGCGCCAGGGCGGACGGGACTTCGGCCATGGCCAAGAGGTACGCGACGACGGCGTGCGCGGAAGCGATTTCGCTCGCCATGCAGGTGCATGGCGCGATGGGGGTTGCAGAGGAGACAGGGTTGGAGCGGCTCTACCGGGACGTGCGCATGCTGCCGATCCCCGATGGAACCAACGAGATCCTGACCTTGATTCTCGGACGGGAATTGACGGGCCTGAACGCGCTGCGGCCCGAAGCACGCCAGCCGGTACGGCAGGCGGCGGAATGATCGAAGACGGACTTATGGCGTTAGGAAAGCTGCGGCGGTGGTGACATGATCCGAGCTGTTGAACGGGCGCTGGCGATTTTCGATGCGTTCGATACCCAGCACCAAAGCCTCTCTCTTCAGGAGATCGGGGAGCGGATCGCCATGCCGAAGGCGACCACCTTTCGGCTGGTGAACACGCTGCTGAACGGCGGCTTCCTGGTGCGGCTGGAGAACCAGCGTTATTGCCTTTCGCTCAAGATCCTGCGCCTCGCCGGCCTGGTGAAGAGCACGCTGGGCATTCGCGAAGCCGCGCGCCCGGCCATGATGGATGTGTGTCGCAGGACCGGTGAGACGATCACCCTCAACATCCGCTCCGGCATCGAGCGGATCTGCATCGACGTGGTGGACACGCCCTCTCCGCTGATGACCATCGTTCGGCCCGGCGAGCACGTCAGCCTGCTTCACGGCGCGACGGCACGCCTTCTCCTCGCCTATGCGAGCGAAGCGGAGATTGACGACATCATCGCCCGCACGCCGGCTTCGGATAAAGTGGACGTGCCCAAGCTCAAGGCGGCATTGGCGGAAATCCGGCGCAATGGCTACGCCTGCACCTCCGGGCAGCGCATTCCCGGGGTCACCGCCATCTCGGTGCCGATCTTCGACATCAACGACGAGGTGCACTATTCCATCTCGATCACCGGCCCCAGCATCCGAATGGATTCCCGGTTGTCGGACTACAAGCAGATCATGATCGACGCGGGCGCTTCCATCTCGGCCATGATGGGCACGTCGAAGGGCACATCGCGCGCCGTCGGCTTGCACGCCGATGCGGGCGATGATGACCTGCCGAAGGACGATGTGCCCGAGGATGACATATCCGAGAGGAAGCCAGCGCGGCGGGCTTCGGCGGGCAAGGTCCCGGCGGCTAAGTCTCCACCCCGGCCGAAGCCTGCGGCGAAGCGCGTTATGAACGGAACGCCTTAGCTCCGAACGGACCCCGGCAATGGGCCACGTCCCAATGACGCCGCCGGTTTGACATTCCGTTCGGCGCATGGCGCCGCTGAAGTCGATGAACCGCGACTTCAGTACCGGCAAGACTCACATCGCCACAGCTCTTGGTGTCCAGCCGTCGGGCAACATCAAAGGCGGGTCCGCTTGTTCTCCAACGTCGAGCGCGTCAACGACCTCGAACAGGAGAAGGCCCAGGGAAAGGCAGGCCAGATCGCTGGCCGGCGGGCCGCTTCACCTTCATCGCCGGCCGCGCCCTTTCCAGGGCTCTCAAGACAGTCCGCGCCGAAGCGTTGAACACGCCGCTGGCAACATCCGTTCGCTCCCCCTTGCCGCTTAATCCCGGGCGATAGAGGGCGCATTCATTAAAACTGGATGGCTCCGACCATCGAAGCATCGACCGCCCTCTGCAGATGCCGGAAACACCCGTTGCTCCGATCGGGTGTGTACAGTTTGAGGTGAAGCTCCTTAAAATGGAGATGCTTTACTCATCAATTCTGGCTGGTAAACGCGCGCCTCGGATGGCTGTTTTAGCATCCTGCCGCGGCGTGCCCGGTACATCAGGCAAAGCCATAGAGGCGCGCCGGATTGTCCACGAAAACTCGTTGCGCCTCGCTCGGCGACACCCAGGCGCTGGCGGCTTCGAACAAGTCTGTCGTATTGGGCATCGGCCGACCTTGCAAAAAGATGTGCGGCCAGTCCGATCCCCAGAGGCACCGCTCGGGTGCGGTGTCGAGGATCGCCTTCACCGGCTCCAGGATGTCGGCGAAGGTCTCCGGTGCGTTCGACACGCGATAGCCGATCAGCTTGATCCAGACGTGATCATTTTCCAGCAGCCTGAGGACGTTCTGGAATTGCGGCCCGGCCACGCCGTCCTGGATGGGGAATTGCCCCATGTGATCCAGCACCACCGGCACGGGCAGGTTGGTCAGGATATCCGCGACCTCGGGCAGTCGGGCGCTGCCGATCCAGAGTTGGATATGCCACCCGAACGGCGCAATCAGCGTCGCCAGGGCGGGTAGCCAATCAACCGGTGTGTTTCCGGTGATGGCGTTGAAGCGGATACCGCGCACGCCGCTCTCATGCATGCGCGCGATATCCTCCGCCGTCGCACTCTGGTCGATCACCGCGATGCCGCGCGCCCGCTCGGGACCGAGCTTGGCCAGGGCGTCCAGCAGGCAGGAATTGTCGGTGCCATAGACGCCGCCCTGCACCGCCACCATGCGCGCGATGCCGATGGTCCGCGCCATTGCCAGATAATCCTCCACCGGCGCGAAAGGCGGATCGAACCCCCGCGCGGGATGGAGTGGATAGGCATCGGTGGGGCCGAAGACATGGAAATGGCTGTCTGTCATGCCGGGCAGGGCGGCGATGCGCGGCGTGCGCGCGGGCGGCGGTGGCGGCGAGACAGGGAGCGTGGGCTGCGACATGGTTCAAACCAAATTGTGAGAAGGATGGAGGCCTTCGGCGCGCGCGCAATCGCTGCCCGACGACCATGGCGTCACCGTTGCGAAAAGCCCCGGTCGCGGGCCGACCACCCGCCGTGGGCGGCCTTGTAGGCGTCAAGCGCCGGCATCATGTGGTCGACGCACAGCTTGACCAGGGCCGCGCTATCCCCAGCCCGCATGGCCGCGATCATGTCCACATGCTCCTGATGCGAGCGCCCGGCGAGGTTCGGCGAACCGATGGCATAGCAGTGGATGGCTGCGGTCTTCTGCCAGAGTTGCTCGATCATCTCAGCCAGATACGGATTCCCGCAGGCGCCGAACAGGGCGCGGTGAAACTGCTCGTTGGCCGCGACCACCCGGTCGAGTTCGCCGCTGGTCAGGCGCGTCAGATATTGCCGGTTCAGGTCTTCGAGTTGTTCCAGCAGTTCGGGCGTGGCGGGAAGGGGAATGCGGCTCGCCGCCTCGCGCTGGAGGACGGTGCGCAGGTCATAGAGGTGATCGACATCGGAGGTGGCCGGGTCTGCGACCACTGCGCCGCGATTCTGGCGCAACTCCACCAGCCCCTGGCGCTGCAACTCGGTGAGAACGCCCCGAATGAGGTAGCGCCCGGCGCCGAACCGCTGCGACAGCTCGTTTTCCAGCAGCCGTTCGCGCGGCCGCAGACGCCCGAACATGATGTCCATGCGGATCTCGTTCAGGACCTGATCCTGGGAGACAGCATCCTTGGGTGCTGCGGCCGAACCCGCTTCACCGGACGCAGGACCGGCAGGCGGCCCGTTGCGGAGCATCAATAAGCCTCCATCGCGTAACTCTTCCTCGGCAGCAAGCCCGGCGGGTGTCGTGATTCCAGCGCGCCGGGCCACGGCAAATTAGCATGCGCCGGACCGCCCCTCATATCCGCTTGCCCGGATATGTACTTGCGGCGGATGTCCGCGCGCCGGCCGCCTATTTGGACATGAGATCCTTGGGCGAGAGATGCTCGACCTCCTCGTCGCTCCCCGCGAAGGTGCGCGTGACCGCCGTGGAGCTATAGATCCAGAGAATGCGCATGGGCGCGTCGCCGGTGTTGCGGAACGCATGGAGCAGGCCGGCGGGAATATAGGTGCTGTCATAGGGCACCAGCGGCGTGACGACGCCGTCCACTTCGCACTCGCCCTGGCCTTCGAGAAGCGTCACCTGCTCATCGCAATTGTGGCGATGCATGAAGGCGCCCTTGCCCTTGGGATAGACGCTCATGCCGGTCGTGAACTTCGCCTCTGGCGCGCCATGGCGGGTGATCAGCGGCGTGGTCTGCACACCCCCTCCGCGCTCGATGGTCTTCACGTCCGCGACCTTGATGATGTGCGTTTGCGGCATCTTCTGCTTCCACTTTACTTGAAAACCCGTCCTCGCGAAGAGTCTCCTACGCTGCCGGGAGATTAAGGCGCAACACGCCATTTCATGTCAACATGATTGTTGACATTAATGCCGACGCTGATACCGATGATGCCGCCCGAAGGTGCGCGGGTCAAAGTGGCATGCGCCAAGAGGGAAAGACGGGTTCAATGACCTACGACTTCTGCATCGTCGGAGGCGGCATCCTTGGGCTTGCGACGGCGATGGATCTCCTGCGCCGCCAGCCTGGCTCATCCGTGCTTCTGCTGGAAAAGGAGCGGCTGCTTGCGTCCCACCAGACCGGTCACAACAGCGGCGTCATCCATGCCGGGATCTACTACAAGCCGGGAAGCCTGAAGGCGAAGCTGTGCCGCGAGGGCGCGCAGGCCACAAAGGCGTTCTGCCAAGCGCATCAGATTCCGTTCGAGACCATCGGCAAGCTGGTGGTCGCGACCAACGAGACCGAGCACGCCCGCCTTATCAATCTCGAACAGAACGCGCAGCAGAACGGCATCGAGATCCGCCGGCTGAGTGCGCCCGACCTCAAGGCCATCGAGCCGAACGTCAGCGGCGTCAGCGCGCTTCTCGTGCCGTCCAGCGGAATTGTGGATTACGCCCGCGTGGCCCGCGCCATGGGCGATCTGATCACCGCGCAGGGCGGCCATATCGAACTCGGCGTGAATGTGGACCGGGTGGAAGAGACGGTGACGGGCGTCACCGTGGTCGCCGGCGACCGCCGCTGGTTGGCGAAGATGGCGGTGGTCTGCGCGGGGCTTCAGGCGGATCGGCTCGCGCCGCGCCGGAAGGGGCAGGAGGATTTCCAGATCGTGCCGTTCCGGGGCGAGTATTATTCCATCCGCCCGGAGAAGCGCGGCATCGTGCGGCACATGATCTATCCCGTGCCGGACCCGGAATTGCCGTTTCTGGGCATTCACCTCACACCGATGATCAATGGCGAACTCACGGTCGGCCCCAATGCGGTGCTGGGATGGTCGCGCGAGGGATACGCGAAATTCTCGGTGAGCCCGCGGGACATCGCCAGCTATGCGAGGTTTCCCGGCTTCTGGAAGGTCATCGGCAGCAACCTTTCCTCCGGCCTGGAGGAGATGCGGGATTCGCTTTTCAAGAAAAGCTACCTGGAGAAATGCCGCAAATACTGCCCCGGCCTGGAGCTTGAGGACCTGACGCCGTTCCGCGCCGGCATACGCGCCCAGGCCGTGACCCGCTCCGGCCAATTGGTGCACGACTTCCTGCTGCAACAATCCGAGCGCGTGCTGCACGTCTGCAACGCGCCCTCGCCGGCGGCGACATCGGCCATCCCGATCGGACGGACCATCGCCGAGCGTCTGCTCTCGGCCACCGGCACGCCGCAGGCACATGCGCACGCATGGGCCTCTTGAATGTCGGCATGATTGTTGACAAAAATGTCGCCGGAATTACGATTTGGCTTGTGGGGGGCTGAATTCACACCCGCGCCGGGCTTGCTGGTCGCTGAACCGGGAATCTTCGAGCCAAGTGCCCACGCGTGAAACATGATGCCCATCGGCCGCTCCGGAACGCGGGCGGTTGCCGACAAAATCATAAAAACCCGAGGAAACGTGACATGCCGCTGTTCAGCCGCCGCTCCCTCCTGATCGCTTGCAGCGCCATGATGCTGGCCGGCGGCGCCATGGCGGACACCTATCCCTCCCGCCCTGTGAAGATCGTGGTTCCCTTCCCGCCAGGCGGGTCCAACGACATCATCGCGCGCATCGTCGCGCAGAAGCTGTCGGAGCTGGAGGGCCAGCCCTTCGTGGTGGAAAATCGCGCCGGCGCAGGCGGCAATGTCGGCTCGGATTTTGTCGCGGGCGCCGACCCGGACGGCTACACGCTGCTGCTCACTGCGCCGCCTCCACTCACAACCAACACCGCGCTTTATAAGAACCTGCGCTATGACCCGGCCAAGGCCTTCGCGCCCGTTGCCCTGATCGCCTCCGTGCCGATCGTCTTGGCGGTAAACCCCGCGATCCCGGTCAAGAACGTGAAGGACTTGGTCGCGCTCGCGAAGGCGAAGCCGGGCACGCTCAACTTCGGCTCATCGGGCAATGGCTCCACCAACCATCTCGCCGGTGAACTGCTGAAAAGCATGACCGGCATCGACATCGTGCATGTGCCCTACAAGGGTGCCGGCCCGGCCATGAACGATCTGGTCGCCGGCCACATCCCGATGATGTTCGACAACATGCCTGCGGTGCTGCCGCAGGTGCAGGCCAAGTCCATCAACGCCATCGCGGTGGCCGGCGCCACCCGCGCCAGCGCCATGCCCGACGTGCCCACCCTTGCGGAATCCGGCGTGCCCGGCTTCGAGGCCAGCGCCTGGTTCGGCATGGTGGCCCCGGCCAAGACCCCCGCACCGGTTGTCGCCAAGCTGGAAGGCGACATTGAAAAAGTGCTGAAAATGCCGGATGTGCAGAAGCGCTTCGCTGAGCTTGGCGCGGACCCCGGCACGGTTTTCGGCCCGCAGTTCGGTGCCTTTCTCACCGAGGAAACCAAGAAGTGGACGAAGATCATCCAGGAATCCGGCGCCAAGATCGAGTGAGCGTGGCCGCAACGGCAAAGCAAGAAACGACTGAGGAGACGGCATCTTCATGGATCTCAATCTGAGCGGCAAAGTCGCGGTGGTGACCGGCGGCAGCATGGGCATCGGCCGCGCGGTCGCGGCCGAACTCGCGGCTGAAAATGCCAATGTCCTGATCGTCGCGCGCAATCCCGAGCGGGTTGAAGCCACTGCCAGGGACTTGTCGGCAACAGGTCGCGGGCGTGTGGTCGCCTTTGCCGGGGACATGACCCTGCCGGGCGATGTGGAAAAGGCCATGGCCTTCGCCCGCAGCACCTTCGGCCGGATCGATATTCTCATCAACAATGCCGGTGCGACCCCCATGGGCCGCATTGCCGATTCCGCCGACGCGGTGTGGGAGAAGTCCCTCAACCTGAAATTGCTCGGCTACATGCGCTGCGCCCGCGACGTGCTTCCCGAAATGCGGCAGCGCCGCTGGGGCCGCATCGTCAACATCATCGGCCGCAGCGGACACCAGCCGCGCGCCGCCTATCTGGTGGGCGGCGCGGTGAATGCCGCGCTGCTGAACTTCACCCTGGCGCTGGCTGAGGAATGCGCGCCGGACAATGTGCTCGTCACCGGCGTCAATCCGGGGCCGGTACAGACCAGCCGATGGGACCAGTTGGTGTCCCAGAGCGCGACCCTCGACGGCAAGGATTCCAACGCGGCGAACACTGCCGCCATCGCCTCCGTTCCGCTCGGGCGGGTGGGGCAGCCGGAGGAAGTGTCGGGCATGGTCGCCTTCCTCTGTTCCGATCGGGCGTCCTTCATCACGGGAACCTGCATCAACATCGACGGCGGCGGAACCAGGTGCATCTGATGGCCACGGAAATCTCGAAGGTCCGAGTCAGCGACGATTGCGAACTGGCCGTCCGGCTGGATGATTATGTGCTGCCCTGGGAGACCAAGGCGCCGGTGCTGATGCTGCACGGCCTTGCCGAGAGCGGCGAGGCGTTCCGGCGCTGGGTGCCCTATTTCGCGACCCATCATGTGGTGGTGCGGCCGGATCTGCGCGGCTATGGCGCCTCCACGCCCATGGCGGGCGATTATCCCTACCGGTTCGCGCAGCTCGGCGTCGACATCATCACGCTGCTCGACGCGCTGAAATTGGAGAAGGTGCTGCTGGTTGGTGCCAAGATCGGCGGCGCGCTGGCCCTGCATCTCGCCGCCCATTATCCCGACCGGGTGATCGCGGTTGCGGGTGTCGCGGCACCGGCCTCGCTCACCTCGTTCGCGGATCGCGCGCCGGTCTGGCGCAAACAGATCCGGGACGAGGGCGTCGAGGCCTGGGTGCGCGAGACCACGGCGTTCCGGCTCGGCTCCTCGCTCCCGCCCGCGGCGATCGACTGGTGGGTGAACCTGATGTCGAAGACGCAGGCCTCTACGCTGGAAGCCTTTCTTCAGATGGTCCCGACCGTGGACATCACTGCGGACCTGCCCCGCGTGTCCTGTCCTTCGGTCATCATCACCACCACCGGCTCGGGACTGGCCAGCGTTGATGCCGTGCGGGCGTGGCAGGAGACGATCCCCTGCTCCCAGCTGGAAGTGCTGCCGGGGGATTCCTACCATGTGGCAGCGACCGATCCTGATGTGTGCGCCCGGATCGTGCGTCGCTTTTTCGACAGCCTGGACGTCTGATCCCACCTTAAGGGCGAGGGCAGAGAGCAACGCCTCAGGCGCCGAATTTTGCGTCGCGCTTTTCCTGGAAGGCGGCGATGCCCTCGTGCCGGCCGCGGTCGGACATGCAGATGACGTGAAGTTCGTTCTCGTGGCGGATGCCGGCTTCAAGCGGCATGGAGAGGGCGGCGCGGGTGGCCGCTTTCACCGCCTGCGTGGCGATCGGGCTGAAGGCCGCCATCTTTTGAGCCAGAGCCGCCACATGGGCGTCGAGATCGGCATCGTCCAGCACCTCTTCGACCAGGCCGATGGCAAGGGCGCTGGCGGCATCGATGGTGTCGCCGGAGAGCAGCAGGCGCATGGCCTGGCCGTAGCCGACGAGGCGGGGCAGCATCTGCGAGGCGCCGCCGCCGCCAACCCAGCCGCGCGTCACCTCCGGCGCGCCGAATTTCGCGCTGGCGCCGGCGATGCGGATGTCGGCGCCCAAAGCGATCTCAAGGCCCCCGCCGAGCACCCATCCGCGCAGGGCGGCGATGACCGGCTTGCGCATGTCGCGCACCACGGCGGCATATTCCACGCGGTTGCGGAATGCCCAGAGATCGGTGATCTCGCCGAGCGCATTCATGTCTGAGCCGGCGGAAAACGCCCGCTCGCCGCCGCCGGTGATGACGACGATGCGCACGCTTTCGTCCGCATCCAGAGCGGCGCAGGTCTCGCCGAGGCTGCGTGCCATGGGCGGGGTGATGGCGTTGTGCTTGCGCGGGCGGTCGATGACGATCCGGGCCACATGGCCGTCGCGCTCGACGCGGATTGCGCCGTCTGTCTCTTCAGCCATCCCGGCCTCCTATTGCTGCGCGGAGCGCCGCGCCACTTCCTCGAATATGGCGGAGACGTCACGGTCGGTGCCGCCATGCGCCATCATGTCCGTGAACATGGATGTCATGGTGTCCAACAGGGTGAGGGACAGGCCGAGATCGCCTGCCAGTGCCTGTGCGGTGCGCAGATCCTTCAGCTGATATTGCGCCGGGGAGCCGGGCACGAAATCCCCCGTCGCCATGCGGGCGCCGTGGATGTTGAGCACCTTGGAGTCCCCGAAGCCGCCCATCAGGGCGGTGCGTAGGCAGGCGAGGTCCGCGCCGCCCTTGGCAGCGAAGTTGAACGCCTCGGCGACCCCGACCATGGTGGCGCCGACGATGATCTGGTTGCACAGCTTGGCCAACTGGCCGGTGCCCACTGGCCCGATGCGCGTCGGCCGTCCCAGCGGTGCGAAGAGGGGCGCGAGGTGGGCGATCGCCTCGGGCGCGCCGCCGGCCAGGATGGCGAGCGTGCCCTCCCGCGCGCCGACTTCGCCGCCCGAGACCGGCGCGTCGACATAGGCAATGCCATGGGCGGTGCAGATGTCCGTCTGGGCGCGGCAGGTCTCGACGGGAATAGAACTCATGACCACCAGCGTCGATCCCGGCGCCAGACTCGTGATGGCGGGGAAGGGGCCGGAAAACAGCACTTCGTCCACCACCGCGCCGGTGGACAGCATCACCACCGCGACCCGCGCGCCCTCAAGCGCCGCCTGCGGCGTGGGCGCGATGGTGGCGCCGTGCTGCGCAAGCTGTTCGGATTTTGTAGCGCTGCGGTTCCAGGCGCGGACCGAAAAACCCGCCTGTGCCAGACGGCGGGCCATGTGCCCGCCCATGATGCCTGTGCCCAGGAACGCTACGGCGCTGCCGGCGGAAACCTCGCTCATGGTCGCTTCCCCGTTTCTTCCGGCCGCTTTGTTCTTAGGCGGTCTTGTCTCAGGCCGTTTTGGCCGCCTTTTTGACGGCGGCGAGCTGCTTGAACTCGGCCGACTGCTTGTAGAACGGGTCCAGCGGATAGCAGCCCGAGACGATGCCGTTGCGCGGCGCCGTGGTGCAGTCCGAGAAGGTGCGGCAGATCTTCTTTTTCTGCGCGCCGCGCCCGGCCAGAACGTCCAGCGGCAGGTCGGGATAGGAGAGCACCATGCGGCCGAGGCCGACCAGATCGGTCCAGCCCTGGCGCACCACCGCCTGGGCCACGTTGGGCAGAAATTCCTGGAGATAGGTGTAGCCCGAGCCGAGCAGGCAGAAGTCTGGGAAGCGCGCCTTGAGATCACGCACCACTTCCAGGTGACGCATCACGCCCAGCAGAGGGTCTTCCGGCGGGTGATAGCCGTCGGACGGCGGATAGCTGGCGGGGCGCGTGAGGTGCGGATTGTAATAGGGACTGCCCAGCGTGATGTTGACGAGCTTGATGCCGATCTCACGCAGCACCTCGAACAAGGCAAAGGTCTCGGTGAGGTCGTAGGCGGTCGGGTCGGAGGGGTCGGTGCCGAAGCCGAAATTGTAGGGCAGGGCGCCGGTGTCGTCGTCCGGCACGCCAGGTCCAAGCGCGCCGGGAAGCGAGCGCGCGGGATCGGGACGATACGAGATCAGGTCCATGGCGCTGATGCGGCTCGCCAGCTTCAGGCCGGGGCAGGCGGCGCGGATGCCGGCGGCCAATTCGCGGATGAAGCGGGTGCGGTTCTCCAGCGGCCCGCCGAACGGGCCTGGGCGGGTCTTGGCGCTGAGGAATTCATGGCCGAGATAGCCGTGGCAATGCTTCAGGTCGATGAAGTCGTAGCCGCAGGCCTGGGCGCGCTTGGCGGCGGCGATGTAATCGTCGATCAGCCGCCAGATGTCGTCGTCGGACATCACGGGATATTCGGCGGGGATGCCGAATTTCCGGTCCAGGACCGGGTGCCGGTAGAGAATGATCTGCTCGAACTTGCTGTTGTCGTTCGGTTTGCAGAAGCGCCCGGAATGGGTGAGTTGGAGGCCGATGACGAGGCCATCATCCCCGCCGGTCGCCTCTTTGTGTGCGGCGACGACCGTCTCGCGCAGGCCGGCGATGGCGCCCTGGGTCTGCTCCGACATGACGAGCTGGAGCGGGTTCGCGCGGCCATCATGGCGCACGGCGACGGCCTCGCCGCCGTAGATCAGCTTCGCGCCGCTTTCACCGAACCGCCGCCAGCGACGAACCGTGTTCTCGGAGGGCGCGCCCTCGCGCGTGCCGTCCCAGCCTTCCATCGGGTGGATGGCGAAACGATTTCCGATGGTCATGCCATCCACGGTCAGCGGCGCCGCGAGCGGGGAATCCGGCCCGCCGGCGACGATGTCGTCGCAGGGCATGTCGGCGCCCAGTGTTGCGAGATGCGCGCGGAAACCGGCGACGCCGCTCAGCGATGTGACCTTCGGAAAATCCCCATACTTCATGGGCGGCTCCTTGAGGGCGGGCCTTGAGGCTCTTTATGTAACTAGTTAGTTAAATCGTGAAACGGCACCTGTCAATGCGAGGGTGGAGGGATGCGGGAGCGGTCGGCGCGCCGGCAAGACGCGCGTCGTGGGAAGGGTGATATCAGGGCCTTCGCCCCGTCCGCTCCCGCGCGGTGATTTATGGCTTTCTGCGTGCGCCGAGTGGGTGATCAGTTCTCCCAATTACGCCGGCCGAACCATTTGCCGGCACCATGCGCCACGCCCTTGGGCCTCCTCTAGCTAACGTTCCCGGGGACGTTAATCCCGTTCCCGTCGGACAACCGCCCCTCGCACCACACATCAGGTCGCTCCGGACGCGCCCCTCCTTGGTGCAAGGTGAAAGGACGCTACCACAGGTCGGAGGAAATAGGAATATAGTCTATAGTATTTTTTCCTATAATCCGATCCGCCTCGCTAACGCCATGGCGGGCTTGTCCGGGGCCTTCATGTCTGCACGTTCGGAAAGCTCCTGCCGGCTCAGAGCGGGGGCGATAAAAGTCGGTGCCGCACGGATGGCCGGGAAGCCCCGCCGTGACGCACGCTGGCATTGGGTAACGGTGCTAGAGGCGGCAGGGCGAGCGCGGTGGGAGCCCCCGGCTCAGAGCGGGGAGGACGTGAAACGTCGCAGCCGCCCGCCGCGCGGTCTTAGGTGGCCTCGATGAAGCGGCTCACCACATCCACAACATGCATCCTGCGGATTTCGCGTTCCTTGGCGGTGGCGAGATTGCGGCCGAAGGCGGTGGAGAGGGTCGGGGTGTTGGAGAAGTAGAAATAGCTCACAGCCGAAATCGTCATGTAGAGGTGCAGCGGGTCAATGCCCGGCCGCACGCACCCTTCTTTCTCGCCCTTGGCGAGGATCGTCTTGATGCGTTCTATCAGGGAGAGCTGCATTTCCCGCAGGCGCGTGGAGCGCCGCAGATACTCGCCACCCAGCATGTTCTCGCCGTTCAGCAGCGTGATGAGGTGGGGATGCGCGGCGGGATAGTCGAACTTGAATTCCACCAGACGGGTGATGGCGTCGAGCGGGGGCAAGTCCTCCAGCTCCAACTCGGCCTCGGCGATGCGCATGTCGGTGTAGACGCGCTCAAGGACCGCGACATAGAGGTCCTCCTTGCTGCCGAAATAATAATAGATCATGCGCTTGTTGGCGCCGGCCTCCTCGGCCACCAGATCCACCCGCGCCCCTGCCAGCCCCTTGCGGGCGAACTCCGCCTCCGCCGCCTCCAGAATTTTCAGCCGCGTCTTGTCCGCATCGCGCGTCGCCGCCTCCTTGACAGGAGCGGCATCGGTCTTGATGCGGGCGGCCTTGCGGGGGCTTGCGGTGACGGTCATCTGGATTTCCGATAAGCGCGGTCCCGCCGCGCGCCGGTCAGGCGCTGAGTCGGGGCCGCGTCGCGCGGCCGGGACGTTGCGACACCTGAAGCCTCTGTTCAAGCCCGATCAGGCCGGGACGGAACAGCGCGGCATCCATCAATCGCAGGTCGGGCGAGATCTCGGGCCTGAAGCCCATCTGGCTTAGAACGTCGCGCTCGAGATCGATGCCGGGCGCGATTTCGATCAGCTCAAGCCGACCCTTCTCGTTGCGGCGGAACACCGCCCGCTCGGTGACGTAGAGCGCCTCCTGGCCGACCTTGTGGGCATAGAGCCCGCTATAGGTGAGCTGCTGGAGGTCGGCGACGAACTTCTGGTCGCGCCCCTCGCGGGCGATCACCGCCTTGCCGTCCGGCCAGGCGATGTCGAGCCCGGCGGAGGTGAAGGTGCCGGAGAAGATCACCTTCTTCGCGTTCTGGGAGATGTTGATGAAGCCGCCCGGCCCGATGATGCGGTCCGAGAAGCGCGAGACGTTCACGCTGCCGATGCCGTCCACCTCGGCGAAGGAGAGGAACGCCACGTCCAGGCCGCCGCCATCGTAGAAGTCGAACTGATAGGGCTGGTCGATCATGGCGTGGAAGTTGCGGCTCGCGCCCACCTCGTTGCCGCTGGCCGGCGCGCCGCCGATCAGGCCCTGCTCGTTGGTGAGCGTGATGGCGTCGAGACAGCCCTCTTCCGCCGCAACGGTGGCGATGCCGGTGGAGATCCCCGAGCCGAGATTGCACACGGCGCCCTCGTAAAGCTCCAGCGCCGCGCGCCGGGCGATCACCTTGCGGGGATCGAAGGGCAGGGGGGCGATGTGCGAGAGCGGGATCTTCAGTTCGCCGGCATAGGCGGGATTATAGTCGGAGACATAGGTCTGCATCTGGGTGGGGTCCACCACCACCAGATCCACCATGATGCCGGGGATCTTCACCATCTTGGGGTTGAGTGTGCCGCGCTTGGCGAGCCGCTTCACCTGGACGATCACCGTGCCGCCGGTGCGGCGGGTGGCCTGGGCCATGGAGATCATCTCACCGAAGATGGCCTCCTGCTCCATGGTGATGTTGCCGTCCTCGTCCGCCGTGGTGCCGCGCAGGAATGCGACGTTCGGCGTGAACGGCTTGTAGAACAGCCATTCCCGACCGGCCAACTGTACCACTTCCACCAGATCTTCCGTGGCGCTCGCGCTCTGGCGGCCGCCGCCGAGGCGCGGATCGACGAAGGTGTTGAGGCCGACATGGGTGAAGAGGCCGGGGCGGCCCGAGGCCATTTCACGGGTGAGCTGGGACAGCGCGCCCTGGGGCAGGGTGTAGGCCTCTACCCGATTTTCCAGCGCCATTTTCTCCACCGGCGGGGAATCCACCAGCGTGCCGCAGACCACCCGCTTCAACAGGCCGTCATGGGCGAGGTGGCCGACGCCACGGGTTTTCCGGTCGCCGAGGCCGACGGGATGGACGGTGGTGATGTTGCGCGGCATCCCTTCCTTGAGGAAACGGTCCGCCACCGCCGCGATGAGCGTATCCGGCACCGCATGGCCGCCGCCGGAGCCGCCGATCAGGATCGTATCGCCCGACTGCACCACCCGCGCCGCTTCTTCGGCGCTCACAACGCGCATCGCCATCCGATCCTCCCAGACCAGTACCGGGCCCGCTCGCAAGCCCGCCGGCATCGCCCGGCTGAAGCCGGAGCGCACCGTCTCTTGTTTAACTCACTAGTTAGTTATATAACTTCGCCCATCGATCCGTCAACGTCCGGTCCCGCCGGACGCGCTGTCGTCGTGCGCCCCGCATCCCCAGAGACACCGAGCGGCCCATGAGCAATTTCGACCACGAAGAGGTGCTGTCTGTCCACCACTGGACCGACACGCTGTTCTCTTTCCGCACCACCCGCAGCCAGAGCCTGCGCTATATCAACGGCCAGTTCACGATGATCGGCCTGGAAGTGGAGGGGCGCCCGCTGGTACGCGCCTATTCCATGGTGAGCCCGAACTATGACGAGCAGCTCGAATTCTTCTCCATCAAGGTGCAGAACGGTCCGCTCACCTCGCGCCTCCAGCATCTCAAGGTGGGTGACACCATCCTGGTGGGGCGCAAGCCCACCGGCACGCTGATCCACGACAATCTGCTGCCCGGCCGCCACCTCTATCTGCTCGGCACCGGCACCGGCCTCGCGCCCTTCATGAGCATCATCCGCGATCCCGACACCTATGAGCGGTTCGAGAAGGTGGTGCTGATCCACGGCTGCCGCACCGTGGCGGAACTGGCTTATGAGGACCTGATCACCCGCGACCTGCCCGAGGACGAATTCCTGGGCGAGGGCGTGCGGGAGAAGCTGATCTATTATCCCACCGTGACGCGCGAAGACTTCCGCAACACCGGGCGCATCACCGACCTTATGGCCTCCGGCAAGCTCTATGCCGACATCGGCCTGCCGCCGTTGGATATCGACGCCGACCGGGTGATGATGTGCGGCAGCCCGGCGATGATCCAGGATATCCGGGCGCTTTTGGACGGCTACGGCTTCAGCGAGGGCAATATGTCCGAGCCCGGCCACTATGTGATCGAGAAGGCCTTCGTGGAGAAGTGAGGCGGCCTCATCACGCGGCCAGCACATATCTCGCAAGCGCGAGGCCGGCGAACAGGGCGCAGAGCCCCAGGCCGACCGAGCCGATAATGTAGAGCGCCGCGGCGACATGGGCGCCGCGCTCGTATAGCAGGCCGGTCTCCAGGGAGAACGCGGAAAACGTGGTGAAGCCGCCGAGAATGCCGGTTGTCAGGAACAGCCGCCATTCGTGGGACATCTGCCCGCGCATCACGAAATATTCGGCCAGGATGCCGATCAGGAACGAGCCGACGATGTTGATGAACAGCGTGCCGTAGGGAAAGGCCAGCGACAGCCCGCCGGTCAGTTCATAGACGCCCAGCCGCAGGGCGCCGCCGATCCCCGACCCCAGGAAAACGATCAGAAACTTCACCGCCGCCCCTCCGGTCCGGATGAGACTAAGATTACCCGATGCGGGCATCTCGCGGCGGCTGCCGTGACGGGAAAAAGCGCCGCACCCAATGCCCGGCCACGGGGTTGAGACGGGTATGGTCGGCCACGTTGGGGCCTCGCCCGCGCGCTGGCGGATTTACCCTGGTAGGGTCAGGCGCGCGATTCTGCCCCGCTTCATCTTGAGAGGCCCATGGAACACGCTTTCTGGGCCAAGGATGCCTTCGTCTATCTCGTTGCGGCCGGCGTTCTCGTGCCGCTGTTTCAGCGCGCGCGCGTCGGCGCTGTGGTGGGCTTCATCATCGTCGGCGCCCTGCTGGGGCCCTATGGCCTGGGCCGGCTCGCGGGCGAATTGCCCTGGATCGAATACATCACCATCCGCGATGCCGAGCGGGTGGGCTTTATCGGCGAAATCGGCATCGTCTTCCTTCTGTTCCTACTGGGGCTTGAGTTCTCCGCCGCCAAGCTCTGGTCGCTGCGCCGGGAAGTGTTCGGCGTCGGACTGTTGCAGGTGGTTTTCTGCGGCATCGCCATGGCGCTTGCCGCCGCCCTCAGCGGCCTGGATGCGGGCACCAGCTTCGTGGTGGGCTTCGCCCTCGCCATGTCCTCGACGGCGGTGGTGATGCAGATCCTGCTGGCGGACCGCCGCGCGCTGGCCCCTCTCGGGCGGGCGGCGCTGGCGGTGCTGCTGTTTCAGGACCTTACCGTCGTGCCGGTTCTGCTGGCCGCGCAGCTTCTCGGCAGCCACGAGGAAGGGATATTCCTGCTGGTCCTCACCGCCCTGGCCAAGGCGGTGGCCGCCATCGGCATCATTCTGGTGGCGGGCCGCTACATCCTCGCGCCCCTCGTGGCGGCGGCGGCAAACACCGGGTCCCGCGACCTCATCATGGCCATCACCTTCGTTGTGGTCGCCGGGACATCGGGGCTGACGGAAGCCGCCGGCCTCTCCGCCGCGCTCGGCGCGTTCCTGGCCGGCATGCTGCTATCGGGCACGGCGTATCGCCACCAGATCAGCGTCGATCTCGAGCCGTTCAAGGGGCTGCTGATCGGCGTGTTCTTCGTCTCGGTGGGCATGAGCGTGGATTTCGCCGCCGTGCTGCCCCGCCTGCCGCTGGTGCTGCTGGCGGTCTCGGTTCTGGTTCTGGTGAAAATCACCATGACCTATGCGGCGGCGCGGTTCTTCTCGGTGGAGCGCCCGCTCGCCGGCGAATTGGCGATGCTGCTGGCGCAGACCGGCGAGTTCGCTTTCGTGGTCCTGGGGCTCATCGCAACCAGCCGGATCATCGATGCCGAGCAGGCGAGCTTCCTGGTGACGGTGGTGACGCTCTCCCTGGTCTGCACCCCGCTTCTTGCCCGCCTCGGCGGTCTCCTGCGCCTGCGCCTGGAGCATGAGCAGCAGGATGCGCAGGAGATGGTGCTTGCCCCGGCGCGGAGCGGGCATGTGGTGATCGGCGGCTTCGGCCGGGTCGGGCGCATCGTCGCCGAAGCTCTGGAGGAGGAAGGGGTCCCTTTCATCGCGCTGGATGCCGACCCGCACCGGGTGCGCGCCGAGCAGGCGGCGGGGCGGCAGGTGTTCTTAGGGGATGCCAGTCGTGGCGAAATGCTGGAGCGGGTGGATTGCGAGAGCGCCAGCGCCTTCGTGGTGACGCTCGATGCACCGGAGGCCGCCGACGACATGGTGCGGCAGATCCGCCGTCACCGGCCGGACGCCGTCATCCTCGCCCGCGTCAAGGACGCGGCTCATGCCCACAGGCTGGTGGGGCTCGGCGTGTCCCATGTCATCCCGGAGACTGTCGAGGCCAGCCTCCAGCTTTCGGCCCGCCTTCTCGTGGTGCTGGGCCTGCCGGAGGCGGAGGTGTCCGTCCGGATCGAGGCGGCGCGGGAAAAGGAGCGCGAGCGGATCGAGCACGGCACCTTGAAAAATTAAGGCGGCGGAAAAATTAACGGCCGCGGGTGGCAGTCCACCCGCGGCCGGTCCCTGATATCCAAAAAGGCTCAGGCCGCCATGGCCTTGGTGAGGTTCTCGGAGATTTTGTCGAGGAAGCCGGTGGTGGAGAGCCAGGTCTGCTCGGCGCCGACCAGCAGCGCCAGATCCTTGGTCATGTAGCCCTCTTCGACGGTGTCGACGCAGACCTTTTCCAGGGTCAGGGCGAACTTCGCCAATTCCGCATTGTCGTCGAGCTTGGCGCGGTGGGCGAGCCCACGGGTCCACGCGAAGATCGAGGCGATGGAATTGGTCGAGGTCTCCTTGCCCTTCTGGTGCTCGCGGTAATGACGGGTCACGGTGCCGTGCGCCGCTTCCGCCTCGACCGTCAGGCCGTCCGGCGTCATCAGAACCGAGGTCATGAGGCCGAGCGAGCCGAAGCCCTGGGCCACGATGTCCGACTGCACGTCGCCGTCGTAGTTCTTACAGGCCCAAACGTAACCGCCGGACCACTTGAGCGCGGCCGCCACCATGTCGTCGATGAGGCGGTGCTCGTAGATGATCTTGCGCTTCTCGAACTCGGCCTTGAACTCGGCGTCGTAGACCGCCTGGAAGATGTCCTTGAACCGACCGTCATACTGCTTGAGGATCGTGTTCTTGGTGGAGAGATAGACCGGGTAGTTCCGGTTCAGGCCGTAGTTCAGCGAAGCGCGGGCGAAATCCGTGATCGACTCATCCAAGTTGTACATGGAGAGCGCGACGCCGGCGCCGGGGAATTTGAACACTTCCCGCTCGATCTTCGTGCCGTCCTCGCCCACGAAGGACAGGGTCAGCGTGCCCTTGCCGGGCACCTTGAAGTCGGTGGCCTTGTACTGATCGCCGAACGCGTGGCGGCCGACGATGATCGGCTGGGTCCAGCCGGGCACGAGGCGCGGCACGTTCTTGCAGATGATCGGCTCACGGAAAATCACGCCGCCGAGGATGTTGCGGATCGTGCCGTTGGGCGACTTCCACATGTCCTTCAGGCCGAATTCCTTCACGCGCCCTTCGTCGGGGGTGATGGTGGCGCACTTGATGCCGACGCCGTATTTCTTGATGGCTTCCGCAGCGTCGATCGTGATCTGATCGCTGGTCTCGTCGCGCTTCTCGACCGAGAGGTCGTAATATTTCAGATCCACGTCGAGATAAGGGTGGATCAGCTTGTCCTTGATGTACTGCCAGATGATCCGGGTCATCTCGTCGCCGTCAAGCTCGACGACGGGGTTGGCCACCTTGATCTTCGCCATGTGGACGGGCCTTTCGGGGCGCTCTGAGAGCGTGGGAGTGGTAACGGGAGGTGTGGCCCGGCGCGCCCCCGCTCCTAGCCGATGACACCGATCCCAGCGTCGCCGCTATAGCACTCGCACACGCGAAGAAGAAGCACCTGAACCGAATTGCAGCGCGGCAATGCGCCCCCGTCGCGCTTCGGTCTCGACACGGCGCGCTTCGCGATGCAAGAGAACCCCATGTCCGGTTCTGGAACAGACAGCACGAAACCCTGGGCCGAAGGCGGCCCGCTGGTGATTCTGGTGGAGCCGCAGCTCGGCGAGAACATCGGCTCCGCCGCGCGCGCCATGGGCAATTTCGGCCTTTCGCGCCTGCGCATCGTCAACCCCCGCCAGGGCTGGCCGGACGAGCGCGCCCGCGTGTTCAGTGCCGGGGCCGACCGAATCCTCGAAGGCGTCGTGATCTATCCGGATTTGCGCGCCGCGCTCGCGGGCGTGAATTTCGCCTTCGCCGCCACCGCGCGCGAGCGCGGCATGGCAAAGGCCGTGGTGGGCGCGGACGAAGCCGCCGCCGCGTGCCTGAGCCGGCAGGCGCAAGGGCAAGACGTGGCGCTGGTGTTCGGGCGCGAGCGCACCGGCCTCTATACCGAGGAGGTGTCTTTGTGCGACGCCATCCTGACGCTTCCCGTGAACCCGGCCTTCGCCTCGCTGAACCTGGGCATGTGCGTGGCGGTGGCCGCTTATGAATGGTTCAAGGCGGCAACCGGTGGCGCGCTGCCGTTCGCGGCGCCGGACAAGTTTCCGGTGGCGGAAAAGCAGGAATTGTTCGCCTTCTTCGACCATCTGGAGCGGGAACTGGAGCAAGCCTCCTTCTTCCGCTCGCCGGAGAAGCAGCCCTCCACCACCCGCAACATCCGCAACATATTTCACCGCATCGCCCTGACCCGGCAGGACCTTGCGACGCTCCACGGCATGGTGACGGCCCTGGTGGAGGGCCGCTCCGGCCGCGAAGCCCGCAAACTTGCCCACAACACCGAAGCCGCCGCCAAGCGCGCGAAACCCGTTGCCGCCAAAGGGCCGGAGGGCGCCGGCGAGGGTGACTGAAGCCTGCGTCGTCCACAGGGAGCGATAATAAGCGCTAAATTTATCGCTCCAGGGGTTTCAATTAGCGGGCCGGGTTGGTACATACCCCTCGCTGACCAGCCGCTTCGCCGGCTCACTTGTCAGCTCTGACGCGGGGTGGAGCAGCCCGGTAGCTCGTCAGGCTCATAACCTGAAGGTCACAGGTTCAAATCCTGTCCCCGCAACCAAATTTACCGGTAAAATAAGAGAGCCAGGCGAAAGCCTGGCTCTCTTTTTCCGTTCTAGGGGCCTAACTAGCCCCTAGCTCAAGAATTGCCCCGGACATGGAAGGTTCGTCACGCCGAGGCGGGCTGCCGTTTGGGATCGGAAGGGGCACGCGCTTCCGATCCCTGGTGGATATTCGATGGCGAGAGCAAGCCGGCGCAGCGTTCGAGCTGGAACTTCCGGCGCGGCGACGGCGGCGGGCTGGTGCTCGATCGTCGACGTCACCGATCCGCGCAACCAGAGAGTGGTGGTGCAGACCGACCTGCCGGGGGCCGACACTAATCCACCGGCGCCGGGCCGAGTGACTTCTTCTTCTGTGCTGCCGCGAGCATCTCGACGAAGGCCGTGACCTTGGGCGGGCGGAATCGTGCGGTGGGATAGACCGTATAGATGCCACCGGACGGCAATTTCCACGCGGGTAGCGCATGGATCAGTCGCCCGTTTGCGAGATATTCCGCCACCAGAAAGTCCGGCAGGATGGAAAGCCCGCCGCCGGCCTTGACCGCCGCGAGCACGCCGGGCGTCGCGTCAATGGCAATGGTCGCCTGCATGCGTGCGGTCTGCCGGTCGAGGTCACCGCGCGCGAACAACCAGAGCAGCGGTTCGCGCAACGCAAGATTGGCAATGAAGGGCAAGGTCCCCAGATCTTCCGGCTCGCGCAGCGATGCGATCCGATCGGCGAAGAGGGGGCTCGCGACCAGCAACTGGTCAAAGGCGCCGATCTTGCGCGCCTGAAGACTGGAATCCACCAGCCAGCCGACACGGATCGCCAGATCGATGCGGCCGGAGACGAGATCGACCGTGTCGTCGCTCAGCGTCAGTTCCACCCGGCAGGCGGGAAAGCGGGCGGTGAAGGCGGACGCGACAGGGGCGACAAGGACCGTGCCGTAGTCGTTCGGTGCGGTGATGCGCAACGTTCCCGTTGGCGCCGCCGCGGCCTGCGCCAGTTCATCGAACGCATCTTCCGCGTCGCGCAGGATCATGACGCACCGCGCGTGAAACAGGCGACCGGCCTCGGTGGGCCGGACCTGCCGCGTGGTGCGTACCAGCAGGCTGGTTCCCAGATCCCTTTCCAATTGCGCGACCTGCTTGCTCACCACCGCCTTGGTGATGCCGAGCCGCTCGGCCGCGCGGGTGAATGAGCCGGTATCGACCACGGCAGTGAAATAGGCCAGCCGGTTGAGGTTCATGGGTCACAAGCTTTGGAGGTGTGGTTGATTGTTCGTTTTTAACATACGGAGTGTCAGTTTTGTTTGTCTTTTATGGTCAGTTCTCCCGTGCCATTTTCTTGGCCCAGGAGACGGCCATGACCAACATCACCTATCTGTTCGATCCGCTTTGCGGCTGGTGCTACGGGGCATCCGCGACTCTCGAAAGTCTAATGCGCAAGCCGGATATCGATGTTGAGCTGGCGCCGACCGGCCTGTTCGCCGGGACCGGCGCCCGCCCGATGGATGCGGGCTTCGCGGATTATGCGTGGAGCAATGACCAGCGCATCGCCCGCCTGACCGGCCAGCCGTTCAGCGACGCCTACCGTCACGAGGTTCTGGCAGACCACACACGGCTGTTCGATTCCGGCCCGGCGACGCTGGCGATCATAGCTGTTGCCGTGACCGCCCCGGAGCGGGCGTTCGCTGCGCTCAAGGCGATCCAGCACGCCCGCTATGTGGATGGTCACGATATCACCGACATGGACGTCCTCGTGCAGGTGCTGCGCACCCTGGACATGCCGGAGATCGCCGACCGCCTCGAAACGCCCGACGAGGCGTTGATGGCCGCCTATCGTTCGCGCATCGAGACCGCACGCGGTGAGATGCGCCGGTTCGGTGCCGAGGGTGTTCCGGCCCTCATTGTCGGTGCGGGAGACCGCCGCCGGCTTCTGAGGGCCAGCGCCTTGTTCGGCAGCATGGACATGCTGGTCGCTGAACTTAAGGCGGCCTGAGCCAGCGCCATTGGCGGGGCGATCGTTTGCCTGCCTTCACATTCAACCAACCTCACCAGGAGACACCCATGCTCACCCGGAGAACCCTCATGAAAACCACCCTCGCCGCCGGCGCCGCCGCCGTCTTTGCTCCCACCGGGCTAGGCTACGCCGCCGGCGGACTTTCCTGGAAGCACTTCCCCGCCGGGGAAAAGGGCTTCTATCGCGCCCCGGTGCTCGTAACCGGCGCCTCGGAAGCGCTGCTGATCGACGGCGGCTTCACCTTCCCCGACGGCCGGGCCGTGGCAGAGGCGATCAAGGCGAGCGGCAAGACGCTCACCACCATCTATGTCAGCCAGTCCGATCCCGATTATTACTTCAGCCTCAAGCCGATCAAGGACGCCTTCCCCAATACGAAGGTGATCGCCGCCTCCGAGACGGTCGCCGCCATCAAGACGAGTGTGGAGAAGAAGCTCGCGGTGTGGGGCCCGCAGCTCAAGGAGAACGGCCCGCAGACGCTGGCCGACATCATCATCCCCGAGGTGTTCGATGGGCCCACGCTCACCGTCGACGGCGAAACCGTCGAGATCGTGCCGGCCGAAGGGCTGGCCAACCGCCGCTCTCTCTTCGTGCCGTCGCTGAACGCCGTGTTCGGCGGGGTCATGATCTTCTCCGGCGTGTATGTCTGGACTGCGGACACCCCGACCAAGGAACAGCGTGCCGCCTGGATCGCCACTCTCGACAAGATCGCGGCCCGCAAGCCGGCCATCGTGGTGCCCGGCCACATGGTGCCGACTGCCGCCACCGATCTCTCCAGCGTCGCGTATACCAAGGCTTATCTCCTCGCCTTCGAGGAAGAACTGGCCAGGGCCAAAGACTCGGCCGCACTCAAGGCCGCGATGATCGCCCGCTTCCCCGGCCTCGGCATGGGCGTCGCGCTCGATATCGGCGCGAAGGTCGCCACCGGCGAGATGAAGTGGGGCTGAGATGGGTACAAATCTCGATCTGATCCGCGCCACCTATGAGGGGACGTCGGAGGAAAACGGCAAGAATCTGTTGGCTGCTCTGGCGTCGGATGCCACCTGGACCGAGGCAGAAGGGTTCCCGTATGCGGGAACCTATGTCGGGCCGGACGCGATTATCGCCGGCGTGTTCCGCCGTCTCGGCACCGAATGGACCGGCTATCGCGCCGAGGTCCACACCTTCCTGGAAGACGGCGACCGTGTCGCCGCCTTCGGCGTCTATTCCGGCACCTACAACGCGACAGGCAAGTCCATGCGTGCCGCCTTCGCGCATCTCTATGAGGTGAAGGGCGGCAAGATCGCCAGCATGACGCAATATGTCGATAGTGCAGTGGTCCGAGAGGCACTTACGCCGTCGGCGTGACCAACGGATCCACATAACGCCGACCGAGCCGCGCTGAGTCAGGCGGTGGGCGTGACTTCCGACGACCGTCCTGAAATGATGGCGCCATGTGGCCGTTCTCTCGTGATCCCGCGCCCCGTCTCGTTGTGGACCGCATCATCAGCCTGGGCGCATTGTGCGAGGTGGCGTTCCAGGCGCGGCGGTTCGCCCGGGCGGAGCGTGCCTACCCGTTCGACTGGTGGATCACGCCGATGGCCGGCGTCGGCAAGGCGCTGGAGGCCGGCACCGATGCTGTGTTCGCGCCCGAGCATCTGGTGAAAGTGCCGGACTATGGCGGCGATCGCGCGCTGTATTCCCGCCTGTCCGGAACGGTGCATCTGCACGAATATCCCAAAGCAGAGGATTTTCTGCTTCTCGGCGAAGACGCCATAGCCGCAACATTGCAGTCCAAATACGCCTTTCTGCATCGCCGGATGCTGGACGATTGCCAGGCGGGGACCATTTTGTTCGTGCGTCAGCGGATGGCGGAGCATGATCCCAAGGGCGAGGCGCTGGAGACTGCTGTCGAACAGCTTTTGGGGCAGCTTTCTGCTCTTGGGCCGGATGTGCATTTGCTGCTGCTCGACTATTCCGAGGTGCAGCCGCACCCGCGCCTGATCCAGGCGAGGGTGCCCCGTCTGAACGATGTTAATGATCTTGGCTCCCGCAAGGGATGGGATTTGATGTTCCGTAGTGCGGGGATCGCTTGTCGCAACCAAGGTCAGCGGTTCGCCTACGAAGATTTGAAGATGTCCTTCGGGCCCAAGCGGTGGAGTTTCAACCCATTTCGTCGCGGTGGAGCCACCCGGTAGTTCAAATCTAAGCGCACCTAACCGGTTCACGGCGGCATCGTCTTGCGAAGTGAGCCCGGCTGGTCTCTAAGATCAGGAGACGGAGGCGTTCGGCGTGCGTATTTGGAAATTTTTCAAGCGGTTGGTCATCATCGGTGTGGTGGTGGTGCTTTTGGCGTTGGCTGGGCGGACGGTGGATGTGCTGCGCGGGCCGCCGCTTGAGCTTTGGCACACCTATGTTCCGCACGAGCTGACCATTGCGGAAATCGACACGTCCGACTGGGCCGGCTACATCGCCGCCGAGGGCCGTGTGTTCGCCGATGTGAAGGCCAACGTCACCGACAAGCTCTCCGCGAACGCCAAGATCTACCCGAGCCGCTATGTCGCCAACAGCCCGATCTACCCGCCACGTCTATCGCAAGATTGGAATCGCTCGTTCGAGATCGCGCCGCAGGGTCCGGTGAAGGGCGCGGTGGTGCTGATCCATGGCCTCACCGACTCGCCATACAGCCTGCGCCACTTCGCTGAGCTTTATGCCGCGAAGGGGTTCGCAGCGATCGGCATCCGGATGCCGGCCCATGGCACCGTGCCCGGTGCGCTCACCGATGTGACGTGGCAGGACTGGATGGCGGCGACCCGGCTGGCGGTCCGCGAGGCGCGGGCCCGTGCCGGGGCGGGGGCGCCGATCCATATCGTCGGCTATTCCAACGGCGCCGCGCTGGCGCTGATGTATACGCTCGATGCGCTGGACGATCCGACCCTCGACCGGCCGCAGCGGTTGGTGCTGGTCTCGCCCATGGTGGGCATCACCGGCGCCGCGCGGTTCGCCGGGCTCGCCGCGATCCCGGCGGTCATCCCGGCATTCGCCCAGGCGAAATGGCTCGGCATCGTGCCGGAGTTCAATCCGTTCAAGTACAATTCCTTCCCGGTGAACGCGGCGCGCCAGTCCTATCTGCTGACGCAGGTGCTCCAGGCGAACATCCGCCGCCATTCCACCACCATGAACAACATGCCGCCCGTGCTGACCTTCCAGTCGGTCCTGGACCACACGGTGAGCGCACCGGATATCGTCACCCATCTGCACGCCCAGCTTCCCGCCGGCCGCAGCGAGCTTGTGCTGTTCGACGTCAATCGCAACGCGACCCTGGCGCCGCTGCTCGACAAAGCGTCCGACACCGCGCTGGAAAATCTGTTGCCGCCGATGCCACGGCCGTTCCGCACCACCATCATCGCCAATCGCTCGCCGGGCGAGGCGGCGGTGGAGGCGCGGATCAATCAGGCCGGGCAGAGCATCGTCACGACGCAGCCTCTCGACCTCACCTATCCCCGGAGCGTCTATTCGCTGTCCCATATCGCCGTGCCGTTTTCCCTGTCGGACGGGCTCTATGGTCTCCAGCCGGACCCGGCGGATAATTTCGGCATCAATCTTGGCAACATCGTCGCCCATGGCGAGCGCGATTCGCTTCAGGTCACGGTCGACGTGCTCACGCGCATCTCGTCCAACCCGTTCTTTCCCTACATGATGGACCGGGTGGCCGAGGGCATTCCCACGTCCGCGCCCTGAGCCTCAGCGATACTCCGCCGGCCGTGTCGCCGCCGGCTTGGCCTCCTGGCCGGAGAGCAGGTCGGAGACCCAGCTTGCGGAACTCGAATGGGCGCAGATGGTGACGGCGGCGATCAGGATCGGCACGCCGATGAAGGCGCCGGGCAGGCCCCACAGGAAGCTCCAGAGGAAGATCGAGAACAGCACCATGTAGGGCGAAACGGACAGTGCCTTTCCGGCGATGCGCGGCTCAAGATAGCTGCCGGACAGGAACTGGATCACGTTCAGGCACACGAACACCAGCAGCGCCAGTTCCCACGAGCCCGACTGCGCCAGCGCGAAGGTGGTCGGCAGCATGGTCGCGACGAACGGGCCGATGAAGGGGATGTAGTTCAGCGCGAAGGCGATGGCGCCCCAGGCGGTCGCCAGTTCCAGCCCTGCCGCGAGCGTGAAACCCCACACCACGACGCCGGTGGCGATGCTCATGAGGGTGCGCACCAGCATGTATTTCTGGAGCTTGGCCGCAACGTCCGCGCCGGAGACCAGCAGGAAGGCGCCGAAATCCCGGCGCCGCAGGTTGGCGACCTGGCTGCGCAGCGCGTCCATTTCCAGCAGGCCGAGCAGCACGAAGACCAGGGTGACGATCAGGAAGGAGGCGAGGCTGTTCAGGCGGCTCGACAGCCCCTGCGCCAGCCGCAGCATCCAGCGCACGTCGAAATGCTCGGCGAGCAGGCCCGCCATGACGAAGCCATGGCCTTCGAGCCATTCGGTGATCTCCAGATAGACGCTCTGGAGCCGCGCCATGTTGGAGAACACCCACTGGCCCACATGCCCCAGTCCCCAGACCACCAGGGAGAGCACCGAGCCGACCACCAGCAGCGTGATCACCAGGGTCGCGAGCACGGCGAGGATTTTCGGCAACCGGGCCTGGAGCGCCTTCTGAAGCGGCCAGACGACGGCCATGATGAACAGCGAGAAGGCGACCGGCACCAGCAGCGTTTCGGCCAGCGAGAGCGCGGCGCAGATGGCGATGGCGGCAATGATGCCCACCAGAATTCCGGTTCCACGCCCGCCCATCGACCTATGTCTCCCCAATCTCTATCCCGGCGGGAGGAGGCAGGGCGCCGCGCGCGATGTCAATGCGCGCGGCGTGGCCCGATGCTTCGCCCCAACCTGGGCTTTACCTTGATTCGCCCCGTAGTTCAGTTTCCCGGCAAGATGGTTTAAGACTGCCGCCTCTTGGGAGGGGTGACGTGGCGTTGCAGGGGATAGGCTTTTTCGCGCGGTTCGGCGCAGTGATCGCGGTGGGGCTGCTCGCGGCCTGCGGACGGCCGGACAATCTGTTGCTTCCAGTCGCGGAGCCGCCGGTCGGAACCGACAAGGTCGACATGCTGGTCGCCACCACCCGCGCGCCCTCCGACAATCCCGGTACGGTGTTTACTGGCGAGCGGGGGGAGGGGCTTTCCCTCGCGAACGTGGTGGTGTCGATCCCGCCGAACCGCCAGATCGGCACCATTCAATGGCCGCAGCAGGGGCCGGGCGATCCCGCGCGCGAATTCGCCGTCACCTCGCTCTCGGCGGTGCCCCGCGACGGTGTGCCGAAATGGCTCGCCTCCACCGGCAAGCGGCGCGTGCTGATCTTCGTGCATGGCTTCAACACCCGGTTCGACGGGGCGGTGTTCTTCTTCGCGCAGTTCGCCCACGACGTGAGCGCGAACCTCGCGCCGGTGCTGTTCTCGTGGCCCTCGCGCGGCAGCGTGTTCGATTACGTCTACGATCGGGAAAGCACCAATTTCTCGCGCTCAGACCTCGCCTATGTTCTGCGCGCCGCCGCTGCGAGCCCGAAGGTGGACGAGGTGGTGGTCATGGCCCATTCCATGGGCGCCTGGGTGACGATGGAGGCCCTGCGCCAGATCGCGCTCCAGGACGGAAAGATTCCCTCCAAGATCTCCAACCTGATCCTGGCATCGCCGGACCTGGACGTGGACGTGTTCCGCCGGCAGGTGGTGGAGATGGGCAAGCAGCGTCCGGACATCACCATCTTCGTCTCGCGCAACGACACCGCTTTGAGCGTGTCCAGCTTCATCGCCGGCGGCGTGACCCGTGTGGGCGCGGTCGACCTCAGCCAGGAGCCGTATCGCACGCAACTGGAATCGGCGCGCGGCATCACCGTGCTGGATCTCACCGCGCTCCAGGCCGGCGATCCGCTCAATCACGGCAAGTTCGCCAACACGCCGGCGGCGGTGCAATTGCTCGGCAATCGCCTCGTGGCGGGGCAGAGCATTTCGGAAGGCGGGGGCAAGGCCGATGGCGCCGCCGCGGTTCAGGCGGTGGGCACGGCCGTCGGCACGGTGGTGGCGGCGCCGATCCTGGTCTTCACCGGCGGCATGCGGAACTGATCCGCACCCGCCGGCCGGGCACCGCCCTCAGCGCAGCATGAAGCCGATGGCCAGGGCGTTGGCGATGTCGATGAAGAAAGCCGACACCAGTGGCAGGATGATGAAGGCGGTCGGCGCGGCGCCGTAGACCTTTGTCACCGCCGTCATATTGGCGATGGCGGTGGGCGTGGCGCCCAGGCTGATGCCGGTGAAACCGGCCGCCAGCACCGCTGCCTGATAATTGCGCCCCATGGCGGGGAACACCACGAACAGGATGTAGACCACCGCCACCAAGGTCTGGAGACCCAGGACCACCAGCAGCGCCGGGCCGAGCCCGCCCAGCGTCCAGAGCTGCATGCTCATGAGCGACATGGCGAGGAAGATGTTCAGCGACAGGTCCGAGATCAGCGCCAGCGCGCGCGAGCGGGTGGGCCACGGCACGCGCGGAAGAATGTGCGGCACCGTGTTGGTCAGCACGATGGCGACCAGCAGGCACACCACGAACATGGGCAGCTTGATGCCGGTGGCTTCGACCACCTCTTCCAGGGCGAAGGCGATGAGGATCGCGAGATTGAGCACCAGGACCGAGGTGAGCACGCTGATATAGGTGAGCTTGCCGGCTTCCGGCCCGGTGTCGGGGTCCTTGATGCCGACCACCGCGTCTTCGCTCGCCGGCCCCCGCAGATTGAAGCGGGAAATCAGGATGCCGGCCACAGGGCCGCCCACCAGGCTGGCGATGACCAGGCCGAGGGTGGCGGAGGCGATGCCGACCTCCATGGCGTTGGGCATGCCGAAGCGCTCGGAAATCAACGGCGCCCAGGCGATGGTCGTGCCGTGCCCGCCGATCAGCGACACCGAACCCAGCAACGGGCCGATCCCCTTGGGCAGGCCCAGCATGCTGGTGGCGCCGGCGGCGACGAGGTTCTGGAGCACCAGATAAATCACCGTCAGCACCAGCAGGATCAGCAGCGGCCGCCCGCCCGTCACAAGGTCCGAAAGGCGGGCGTTGAGCCCGATGCCGGTGAAGAAATACAGCAGCAGCATGTCGCGGGCGTTCAGGTCGAACGAGATGGCCGTGCCGAGGACCTTATAGGCCGCCAGCGTCACCAGGGCGGCGATGAGGCCGCCGGACACCGCTTCCGGGATGTTCCACTTGCGCAGCGGCGCCACCGCCTTGTTGAGGCCGGCGCCGAGGAAGAACACCAGGATGGCGATGGTGAAGGTCAGGAGACCCGGAACCTGGAGGGCGGCGGGTAGCATCGTGTCTGTCTCCTGGACCGGTCTGGCCTGTGCCAGTCCGGCCTGTGTATGTGTTCGACCCTCAGAACGACCCGAACGTGCCGCCGAGGAGAATGACCGCCACCAGGGCGAGGATGGCACCTACCACCGCGACCATCACGAGGTCGAGATAGCTTTTCGCGTGGGTGGAGCCGCAGACCGCCAGCAGCGTCACCACGGCGCCGTTGTGGGGCAGGCTGTCGAGCGTGCCGGCGCCGATCACCGCCACCCGGTGCATCAGCGCCGGGTCGATGCCGGTTTCGGCGGCGAGCTTCATATAGGCGCCGCCCAGCGCGTCGAGCGCGATGGTGAGGCCGCCGGAGGCGGAGCCGGTGAGGGCGGCGAGGATGTTCGTCGCGATCGCCAATGAGACCAGCGGTCCACCCTCGATGCCGAGCACCCAGTCGCGCACCAGCGCGAAGGCGGGCAGGGCGGCCACCACCGCACCGAAGCCGACCAGGCTCGCCACGCTGAAGGCCGGCAGCACCGAGGCGTTGGCGCCCGCGTCCATGGTGGCCTTGAGGGCCGGCAGCCGGCGGAAGTTGAGGGCGATCAGCACGACGATGGCGCTGCCCAGGGCGACCGCCACCGACCAGACGCCGCCGACCGCGGCGAGCGTGGTGTTGCCCCAGCGTTCCTCGGCCAGGAAGCTCACGTTCATGCGCGGCAGGACCACCATGGACATGAACAGGTTCATGGCGACCACCACCACCAGCGGCAGGGCCGCAACCAGGAAGCTCGGCGCGCTTGTGCTGTGGGCGCCGTGGCCCAATTCGGCGGTATCGAATTCGTGCGAGGCAGTGGCGCGCTCGCGGATGAACTGGTCGTTGGCGATGTCGCCGGCCGGCGTCTCGTCGCCGAAGCCCTCGCCGCGTGCGCGGGCGGCCTTTTCGGCGCGGGTCAGCCACCACATGCCGAAGCCCAGCATGATGAGCGAGGCGATGATGCCGAGGCCCGGTGCCGCGAACGGGGTGGTGCCGAAGAACGGCATGGGGATGGCGTTCTGTATCGCCGGGGTGCCGGGCATGGCCGACATGGTGAAGGTGGAGGTGCCGAGCGCGATTGCCGCCGGCATCAGCCGGCGCGGCACGCCGGCGGTGCGGAACAGCGCGGTCGCCATGGGCGCAAGCACGAAGAAGGCGACGAACAGGCTGACGCCGCCATAGGTGACGATGGCGCCGGCCAGCACCACCGCCAGCATGGCGCGGTTCACGCCGAGGCGCCGGGTCATCTCCTCGGCGATCACGGTGACCGAGCCGCTGTCGTCCATCAGCTTGCCGAACAGGGCGCCGAGCAGGAACAGGGGAAAGAACTGCGCCACGAAGGTCGCGGCGTTCTGCATGAAGGTCTGGGTCCAGTGGGCCAGCAGCGGCTCGCCGGAGAAGGCGGCCGCCACCAGCGCCGCCGCCGGCGCCAGCAGGAGAATGCTCCAGCCCCGATAGGCCAGCGCCAGTAGAAGCCCGAGGGCGACCAGGATGCCGAGAAGCCCCATGGATCAGATATCCTTCAACAGCACGTCGAGATCGAGCGAGGAGCGCACGCCGAGATCGCCCCCATGGTCGGTGAGGAAGGCGTCCGCCGCCTTGCGGCCGTCGTCGCGCAGCATGGTGAGGAACGCCCATTCCGCATTGAGCTTGGACGAGGCGCCCAGCTCCAGCATCAGGTCGCTGCGCACCCGGTGCACCCGCATTGAGGCCCAGCGGGCGCCCTCGCTATGGCCGGGGTCGGCCACCTGCCGCAGCAAGGCGATCATGCGCAATTCCTTCAGCGTCGCGGAATTGAAGGAAATCTCGTTGAGCCGGTCGAGGATGTCGCGGGCGCTGCGGGGCGCGGTGGGGCGCTGCACCGGGTTGATCTGGACGATGATGGTGTCCTGCGAGTCGCATTCGCGCACCAGCGGGGAGATGGTGGGGTTGCCCATGTAGCCGCCGTCCCAATAGGGCTCGCCGTCGATCTCCACGGCGTGGAACATGAAGGGCAGGCAGGCGCTGGCCAGCAGCACGTCGGGCGAAATCTCGGCGTTGCGGAACACCCGCGCACGGCCCGACAGGACGTTGGTGGCGGTGATGAACAATTTGATCGGGCTTTTCGACAGCCGCTCGAAATCGATGGTTTCGTTGAGGATTTTGGTCAGCGGATTGGTGCCGCGCGGGTTGAGATCATAGGGCGAGAACATGCGCGCCATGAGATCCATGGTCAGGTAGGCCGGGGAATGGTCCAGGCTCCACTTGCCCATCAAAATGTCGAGCGGCCCGCGCTGGATCGGGCTCATGCGGGCGGCCTTCGACACCGTGCGCCAGAATGTCTCCAGCGCCGCGCGGGCGCCGGAGGCACCGCCCGCCGCGAAGCCGTCCACCAGAACGGCGGCGTTCATGGCCCCCGCCGAGGTGCCGGAGACCCCCTCGATCTTCAGCCAGGGTTCTTCCAGGAGGCGGTCCAGCACGCCCCAGGTGAAGGCGCCGTGGGACCCGCCGCCCTGCAACGCGAGGTCGACGAGAAGCGTTGGGCGGTCGGGGCTGTATGACGGCATCGCTTCTATACCTCTTTGAAAACCCGGCCGCTCACGCCTCCGTCGGCTGCGGGGCGGTCGCGAGGCGTGCCTCGGGACCGAACCACGTCACATAGAGCGCGGGAAGGAAAATCAGCGTCAGCATGGTTGCGACCAATAGGCCGCCCATGATGGCGAACGCCATGGGACCCCAGAACACCGTGGGGGCGATGGGGATCATGCCGAGCACGGTGGAGACCGCGGTCAGCATGATGGGGCGGAAGCGCGTGCAACTCGCGCTCACCACGGCGTCCCACACGGTGGCGCCGGCCTCCCGCTCCGCCTCGATCTGGCCGATCAGGATCACCGCGTTCTTGGTGATCATGCCGATCAGCGCCAAGATGCCGAGGATCGCGACGAAGCCGAGCGGCTTGCCCGAGAGCAGCAGCGCCGAGGAGACGCCGATCAGCCCCAGCGGCGCCACCGACAGCACCAGAATGAGGCGCGAGAAGCTCTGGAGCTGGAGCATCAGCACGGTGAACATGATGAGCAGCATCACCGGCACCACGGCGACCACCGAGGCCTGCGATTGCGCGCTCTCCTCGGTCGTGCCGCCGGTCTCGATGCGATAGCCGCGCGGCAGCGTCTTGTTCAGCGCGGCGATCTTCGGGGCGAGGGCGCTGACCACGCTCTCGGGCAGTTCGCCGGGGATCACGTCCGCCTGGACGGTGAGGGTCGGCACCCGGTCGCGGCGCCACACCACCGGATAGTCCTGGGTGTATTCAAACGTCGCGAGCTGGCTGAGCGGCACCGTGCGCCCGCTCGGCAGCGGCACTTGCAGCGTCGCGAGGTCGCTGAGCGAGACCCGCTGCTCGTCGGTGGCGCGCAGCACCACGTTCACGAGATAGATGTCGTCCCGCACCTGCGTCACCGGGCGGCCGGACATGACGGTGTTGAGCACGCCGGCCAGCGACTGGGTGGACAGGCCGAGCAGGCGCGCCTGGTCCTGGTCGACGCGGATGCGCACTTCGCGGGTGGGCTCGATCCAGTCGAAATTCACCCGCTCGGCGCGCCGGTCGGAGGCGAGCACCTGGGCCAGGTCGAACGAGATGGCGCGCACCTTCTCGATGTCCGGCCCGACCACGCGATATTGCAGCGGCCAGCCGACGGGCGGGCCGAGTTCGAGCGGATAGATGCGCCCGACCACGCTCGGGAATTCGTCCGCCACCACCTTTTCCAGCTTCACCCGCAGCCGCTCGCGCGCGGCCACATCCTTGGCGACGATCACCGCCTGGGCGAAGAAGTCGTTGGGCAGCTGCACGTTGAGCGGCAGGTAGAAGCGGATCGCGCCGCGCCCGACATAGGTGCTCCAGCGGTCGACATCCGTGTCGCCCTTCAGCACCGCGTCAAAGCGTTCCGCGAGGGTTTCGCTGGCGTAGATGGAGGAATTCTGCGGCAGGCGCAGGTCCACCAGCAGTTCCGGCCGGTCGGATGAGGGGAAGAACTGGCGCGGGATCAGCGGCAGGGCCAGGAAAGAGAGCACGAACAGCGCGACCGAGATCGCCAGCGTGATCCAGCGCCGCCGCAGCGCCAGCGTCAGGAGGCTCTGGTAGGCGCCGAGAATGCGGCTCGGCTTTTCCACCGCGCCGGGCGCCGTCTTCGGCGGCGCCTTCAGGATCAGCACGCCCAGCAGCGGCGCGAAGATCACCGCCACGAACCAGGAGACGATTAGCGCGATCGAGACCACAGCGAACAGCGAGAAGGTGTATTCGCCCGCCGAGCTTGCCGCGAAGCCGATCGGCACGAAGCCCGCCACTGTGACGAACGTGCCGGCGAGCATCGCCATGGCATAGGTGCGGAAGGCGTAGGTCGCCGCGCTTTCCTTGTCGTCCCCGGCGGCGAGGCGATTGATGGTCGCGTCGGTGGTGGTCATGGCGTCGTCAACCATGAGCGCCAGGGCGATGATCAGCGCGCCGAGCGAGATGCGCTGCATGTCGATGCCGGCGATGTCCATGACCGCGAACACGATTGCCAGCGTCAGCGGGATCGAGAGCGCGACCACCGTTCCGGCGCGCACGCCGAGGCTGATGAAGCTCACCACCAGGATGATGCCGATGGCCTGCCAGAGCGAACTCATGAACTCGCCGATGGCGTCGTCCACCGTCACCGCCTGGTCCGCCACCAGATTCGGCTCGATGCCGAGCGGCAGGTCGGCGGTGATGTCGGCCATGGCGGCGGTGATGTTCTTACCCAGCGCCAGGATGTCGCCGCCGTCGCGCATGGCGATGGCGAGGCCGAGCGCCTGCTTGCCGTTGACGCGGAACATGGGCTGCGGCGGATCGGCATAGCCGCGCCGCACCGTCGCGATGTCGGAGAGCCGCAGCACGCGGCCGTTGACCACGAAATTTACGTCCGCGATGTCGCGCTCGTCCTGGAACGCGCCGGAGACCCGCAGCGAGATGATCTCGTTGCCGGTCTCGATGTTGCCGGCGGGCTGCACCACGTTCTGGCTTTGCAGGGCGGCGACAAGCGCGTTGCGGTCGATGCCGAGGCTGGCGAGTTCCGCCATGGAGAATTCGATGAAGATGCGCTCATCCTGGGCACCCAGGATTTCGATCTTCGAGACGTCGGGGATGTTCAGCAGCTTGGAGCGGATGTCCTCCACATGGTCGCGCAGTTCGCGCCGGGAGAAGCCATCGGCCGTAAAGCCGTAGATGATGCCGAAGGTGTCGCCGAACTCGTCGTTGAAGCCCGGCCCGACGATGCCCTGCGGCAGCGTCCCGCGAATGTCGCCGATGCTTTTGCGAACGTGATACCAGATGTCGGGCACTTCCTGCGCCGTGGCGCTGCCCTTCAGGTTTACGAAAATGGTGGTGAGGCCGGCGCTGGTGTAGCTGCGCAGGAAATCAAGCTTCGGGGTTTCCTGAAGCTTGCGCTCAAGCCGCTCCGTCACCTGTCTCAGCGTCTCTTCCACCGAGGCGCCGGGCCACGCGGCCTGGACCACCATGGTCTTGATGATGAAGGTCGGGTCTTCCCCGCGGCCGAGCCGCTGATAGGAGAGCAGCCCCGCCAGAACCGCCACCGCCATGAAATAAATCACGACGGAACGGTGCCGCAGCGCCCATTCCGAAAGGTTGAACTTCACGGGCGCGCCCCCAGCAGGCGGACCTTCTGGCCCGGATGAAGTGCCTGGACGCCGGCGGTCACGACGATGTCCTTTTCCTTCAGGCCCTCGGCCACGGTGACGTTCGCCGGGGTGTAGCGCACCACAACGACTGGGCGCAGCGACACGGTGAGCGCGGTGGGATCGACGATCCACACTGCCGGCTTGCCGTCGATGCGCGTCAGCGCGCTTGCCGGGACTTCGATCACCGGGCCGCTGTCCACCTGGGTGCGGCCGGTGACAGTGGAGCCGAGGCGCATGGCCTCCGGCGCATCGATCAGGCCGACGCGGACGCGGAAGGTGCGGGTGACGGGATCGGCCTGCGGCGCGACTTCGCGCACCCGCCCCGTGGCGGAAACCGAGGCGTCGTCGGTCAGCGTGACGCGGATTTCGGGGTCGGATGGCAGGGTGCGCAGCAATTGCGCCGGCACGTCGAACACTGCATCGCGCCCATCCTTGCGGGCCACCTGGATGATTGGCTGGCCGGCCTGCACCACCTCGCCGGGCTCGGCGCGCCGCGCGGTGACGGTGCCGGGGGAATCGGCCCGCAGTTCAGTGAAATTGACCTGGTCCTCGGCGGTCTTGAGGCGGGCTTCCGCATCGTCCGCCTGGGACTGGGCGTTGAGATAGGCCTGTTCGGCCTGCTCATACTGCGCGCGCGGCGTGAAGCCTCGCGCCAGCAGGGCGCGCTGACGCTCATAGGCATTGCGCGCGACGACGAGTTGCCCGCGCGCGGCGACGACGGCAGCCTGGGCGGAGCGTTGCGCGTTGATTTCGTTCTGCGGATCGAGTCGGGCGACGACCTGTCCGGCCTCGACCCGATCGCCCACATTCACCAGACGCTCGGTGATGCGTCCGCCGATGCGGAAGGCGTAATTGGCTTCGTTCTGCGCTTCCACATGGCCGGTGAGCGAGATCACGTCTCCGGCGCCGTGCGGCGCCACACTGACGGTGCGAACCGGGCGCGGCTCCGGCGCTGCAGCCTTCTGTTCGCCGCCGCAGGCGGACAGCAGAAGCAAAGCCCCGAGGGCAATGAACGGGCGACGCCCGATGGGTTGCAGGCGATCCTTAAACACAGGCACCAGCCAGTCCTTTCAGGCCAAAACGTTCGCTCATCTGACACGAATTTACGATGGACGCCAGCTTGACAGTATCGCTTTGGAACCCGTCGATCCCGCCGAATTGGGTGTGGGGATGCCGCTACATCTCTGGGATCCAGGATCACTTTGGCGTTGTTCCCTCTCCCGCTTGCGGGGGAGGGCTAGGGAGGGGGAATGGGTGAGACATGGCCGGGGGTCGAGCTTCTTCTTAGGCTCCTGCCCCCTCCCCAACCCTCCCCCGCAAGCGCAGGGGAATTGCATTTGGAAATTTGGAGCCCCGTTTCTTTGAAACGCGCGGCCGAAGACCTCATGGAATCGTCATGGCCGGGCTTGTCCCGGCCATCCACGCGGTGCCGCCGGGCGCCGGCCCAGGAGGTCAGCGCGCACGGAGGGGCGTGGATACCCGGGACAAGCCCGGGCATGACGTCATGTAGGGCGGGAACGCCCGCACAAAGCCATATGCAATTCCCCTCCCCGCAAGCGGGAGGGGAATAACCCGATACTCTCTCTGAGCCGACAGGTCCGGCTCTTCGGCCTTGATCGAGATCATCGGCCACCACCTTCAGGGCCACGTCGTCAAAGCCGCAAGCACCAGCGTAAGACCCGCCAGGAGCAGCATCGCCACCGGCCAGCGGCGCAGCACACCGTCGAGATCGTCCGCGCCGTCGCTCATGGCTTTCGCCGTCGGTCGCAGACGGTCCGCCAGCACCACGAGGTCGCCGGGGGGAATGGCGGGAAGGCGGGTCGCCCAGCCGCGCAACAGAGCCGCGAGGCCAAGACCGAGCAGAACCGGCCAGAAGGTTTTCCAGATGTCTGCCGGCACGAACACGCTTGAGACGCTATATCCGGTGGCAAGCGTAAACAGGCCATAGGGGGCCATCAGCGCCAGGGCGGCGAGGCCGAGCCAGGGGGCGCTAAGACCCAACGGTGCCGGATGCCCTATGACCGGCCCGTCGTTCGCCGCCGCGCGCAGGCAGGCGATGAAGCGCACCACCAGCAAGGTGGTGCCGGCAGCCGAAAGGGTGAGCAGCGCGGCCGAAATCCCGTCGCCCATGGGCCCCTTGATGGCGAGCTTGGCGATGGCCCCGCCGGTGAAGGGCAGGCCGGCGAGGCTCAAACCGGTGAGCGCGCTCACCGCCAGGATCGGCACGAGCCTTTCGCGCCGGCTCGCCAGGGCGACCCCGACACCCAGGAACAGGGCGCCCTTCAGCAGCACATGATTGGCGGCATAGACCGCAGCCGGCACCAGGGCGCCGGCATCCCCAGCAGCAAGTCCCGCCCCCAGAACCGCACCCACAACGCCCATCTGGCTGACGGTGGAATAGGCGAGCACGGTCTTGGGATGGGTTTGGGTGAGGCCGACCAATATGCCGTAGAAGGCCGTCACCAGTCCGGCGATGAGCAGCACATTGCCCCAATCCGCCAGCGCCGCGCCGAAGGGCAGGAAGCGCATCAGGCCGATGACGCCGGCCTTCACGACGATCCCGCTCAGCACGGCCGAGGCGGGGACGGGGGCCACCGAATGGGCCAGCGGCATCCACACATGCAGCGGCACGAGGCCCATCTTCAGCCCGAACCCGAGAATGAGCAGCGCGATCACACAATCGCGCCACGGCAGGCCGGGCAGGGTGGCGACCACATCGCGGATCGCCGGATTGCCGCCGGAGCCGCTCGCCAGCATCACGAAAGCCATCAGCAGCAGGGCTTCGCTCAGCAGCGTCAGCACCAGATAGATGATGCCGGCGCGGTGTGCCGCCGCGCTTTCCTCATGGGCGGCGAGGCCATAGGCGGACAGGCTCACCAAGGCGAAGGCGAGATAGAAGGAGGTGAGGTCGGCCACCAGGAACACGCCCTGGCTGCCGGCAAGCGTCAGCAGCCACCAGATGGCGAAGCCGCGCTTGTCGGTGTCCGCGCGCAGATAGGTGGCGGCATAGGCGCCGGCGGCGATCCACAGGGTCGATGAGGCGCCGAGCAGGATCGCGCCGGGCGTATCCAGGAACAAAGTGATGCGGAACGGGGCTGGGGGCAGAACCAGCAGGTCGCCGGGCGCCAGAAAAGCCGCGAGCAGGCCGGGCACGGCGGCGAACGCCAGCAGCGACGGCATCCGGCGCCGCACCGGCTCCAGCACGCAGAGCAGCGCCATGGCGAAGGGCAACAGCGGCGCGGCCGCGAGCAGATAGACGGCGCCCGTCATGGCATCCCCCACGCGCCGGGGCGGCCGATGGCGAGGAAGGTGAACGGCTCCAGCGGCAGGAAGCCCAGCGCCAGCGCACAGAGCGCCAGCACCAGCGCCACCATCTGGCGCTGCATGGATAGGGTCTTGACCAGAGGCGGCGTCGCGCCGGAGGCGATGGCTGGCAGCACAAGGCGCAGCACATAGCCGCCGGCCAGCAGGCCGCCGGCCAGGATCACCACCGCGATCCACCACGACCCCTGCGCCACGGCGGTGGAGAGCAGCATGACCTTGGCGGTGAAGCCACCGCTCGGTGGCAGGCCCATGAGTGACAGCCCGCCGAGGCCGAACGCGAACACGCTCACCGGCAGCACGCGGCCGACCCCGGAGAGCCTGTCGATGCGATCATGCCCCACCGCCTCGGCGATCAGGCCGGCGGCCAGGAACATCGCCGCCTTCGAGAGGCCGTGGGCGACCAGATGGAGGATGCCACCGGTCCAGGCGAAGGAGGAGAAGGGCATGTCCCCGGTGAGCGGGAACATCAGGAAGAGGTAGCCGATCTGCGCCGCCGTGGAATAGGCGATCAGCAGCTTCAGGCGTGCCTGCCGGAACGCGAGCACGCCGCAGAACAGGATGGCGCCCGCGCCCAGCACAGCGAGACACTGTCCTGCCTGGGGCAGCGCGAGGGGCGGGGCGATGTCGTACCAGAGGCGGATGGCGATGAAGATCGGCGCCTTGATCACCACGGCGGACAGCACCGCGCTCGCCGCCGCAGGGGCGCCGGCGTGGGCGGGCGGCAGCCACAGATGCAGCGGAAACAGCGCCGCCTTGGCGAGCATGCCAATGGTCATCAGGCTCAGGGCGAGCAGGGTGATGCCCAGGGCATTGCCCGCGCGCACCCGCTCTGCCAGCAGCAGGATATCGAGCGTGCCGTGGGCGCCATAGAGCAGGGCCGTGCCGAGGAGATAGAAGGCCGAGCCCACCAAAGCGAACAGCAGATAGCGCAGCGCCGCCCGCAGCGTCGCGGCCTTGCCGTCCAGGCACACCAGGGGCACGGCGCTGAAGGTCAGCAATTCCAGCGCGACGAACAGGTTGAACAGATCCTGCCCGAGGAAGGCGAGGTTCATCGCGCCCCAGAGCGAGAGCAGCAGCACCCAGAACGCCAGGGAGGCGCGGGTCTCCGGCTCTCCCGGCAGTGTTCGGAATGTGGGCGCGGCGAACAGGCCGACGGCTGAGATCACCACCGCCGTCATCAGAAGCATCGCCGCCGCGAAGCCGTCGGCCCGCAGCCCGAGGCCCAGCGGCGGGCGCCATCCGCCGAGGAGATAGGCGACGGGGGCCTGACCGATCACCACCATGGCGAAGATCGCAACGGCGAGGGCAAGGCCAATGGGAAGGAACGCCAGCGCGATGCGCTCCGCCGCCCGCCCGCCCGCGACAAACAGGATCGCGGCGAAGGCGAAGGGCAGGAGAATGGCGCCCACCAGCACCAGACCGCCGGTCATGGCGCCTCCTCGTCATCTTCGACGGTGGCGAGGCGGGTCAGCAGGGTGACGGCGAGCGCGGTGGCGCAGAAGGCGACGACGATGCCTGTAATGACGATGGCCTGCGGCACCGGATCGCCGCCGAAGCCCGCCCCCGCGCCGCGCCGTGCGATGACGCCAAACAGGACGAAAATGCCGGCGCCCATCAGCGAAAAGGCGATGGCCTTGCGCAGGGGTTCGGGTTGGACAATCAGGCCGTAGAGCCCCAGCCCCACCAGGGCGCAGGCGACCAGCCCATAGAGCGTCGTCGCATCGCTGATGGCGCCGTTCATGGCGCAGCCCGCGTGGCGGGGCCGGCCACCATCAGGCCCAGCGCCACCGCGATGGAGAGCGTCAGCCCGGCCTCGATGATCAGGATCAGCGGCTTGGCGATGGCATCCGGGAAAGCCAGGAAAGACCCGGCAATGGCGATGCCCAGCATGCCCATGGCCATGAACAAAAGCGGCCCAACCACCACCAGGATGCGCAGCCGGCGGTTGGTGGGCGCCGGAAGCGCGCCGCTCCCGGCAAGCAGGGCCAGCAGCCACATGGCGGCGATCACCGCCCCGCCCTGGAACGCCCCGCCCGGCGCATCGGCGCCGGTCCACAGGAGATGGATGCCGATCAGCACGCCGAACGGCGGCAGGACGCGGCCGATGAAGACGAGCGGCGGCGCGGCCGGTTCGGTGCCGAGCGGTGCGCTGGTTCCGCCCCACTGCGCGCTGGAGCCGAGCGACCAGACACCCACCAGGGCCAGCAGCAGCACCACGGTTTCCAGCAAAGTGTCGAGCGCGCGATAGGCCACCAGCACCGCCGTCACCGGATTGCCCAGCCCGGTCCGGGCGAGATTCTGCGCCGCCTCCGGCGCCAGCGAGGGCGCGGGCGTCGGCAGCGAGATCATCGCCACCGCGAGGGCGCCGGCAACACCGGCCGACAGCAAAGCAGCGGCAATCTTCAGGGCGCGGCCGGGGGTGGGGGAGGCTTTGGGCTGCGGGCGCGATGCGGCGCGCAGCAGCAGGAGGCCGGTGACGCCGCTGCCCACCGCCGCCTCGGTCAGCGCCACGTCCACCGCCGACAGGCGCACCCACAGCAGGGCGAGGGCCAGCCCGCAGCCGATGAAGGCGATGACGGCGGCCAGCGTGTCGCGCGCGGCGATGACGCGAAACCCGAGGCCGAGCACCAGCGCGCAGATGGCGAGATCGAGCACAATGCTCATGACTCGTCTCCTTGCTCGCGCGCGGCGGCGGACGCCATGAGTTGCCCGACCGCGCCGGACGCGATCTGCATCAAGAGCCAGACAGCGACCATCTTTCCCGCCATCCAGAGGTCGGGGGCCTGGGGCAGCAGCCCGAGCACCACCAAGCCGAGCCCGAGATTGTCCGCCTTCGCCAGTCCGTGGAGGCGGGTCAGCGTGTCGGGAAAGCGCAGCACGCCGGCCACGGCGGCGGCGAAGAAGATCAGCCCGGCGCCAATTGAGGCGATGCTGAATATGTCGAGAAGCGTGCTCATCCGCCGGCCTTCGGCGGGGGGATGGCTCCACCCGTGCCGTAGAGCGCGGCGCAGGCGAAGCCGGCGAGCAGCGCCAGCGTCAGGGCGGCATCCGCCAGGGCGGGCATATCGAGGGCGACGCACAGCAGCAGCAGCACGGCAACGCAGCCGCTGCCCAGCAATTGCAGGCCCATCATTCCCAGCGCCGGGGTTTTGGCGCGCCGCAAACCGACCAGCCCCGCGCCGACCAGAGCGAGAATGCCGGCGGCGGCTAGCAGAAGGACATCCGCCATCTCAACCACCGCCGATGGCACAAAAGGCCGCTTCATCGGCCGCGACCTGGGCGGCGATCGGGGCGGAGGTATCGAGGCAATGCAGGAGGAGGCTGTCGCCCTCGGTGCCCACCGGCATGGTGCCGGGCTGGAGGCTCATGACCGAGAGAAAGCAGCTCCGCTTGAAGCCCTCCGGGCAACGGGTGGGAACGCGGATCAGCGCGGGCTTCAATTGCGGCCGCCGCGCGAAGGCGAAGCGCGCAGTCACGAGACCCGCGACCACGGATTGACCCAGAAAACGGCCGGCGAACCGCAGAAGCGGGCCGGCTTGGGGAAATTTTCCGCCCCCCGGCCAGAGCGAATAGCTGGCGGCGGCGGCAAGCGCGGCAGCCAGGGCGCCGGCGGCGAAATCGGCGGGCGCGTGTCGCGCGATCAGGCACCAGAGGCCGAAAAGAGCCAGCCACCGCGCAGCGAGAGAGGGGAGGCTGGGAAATGACGAGGTTCGACCTTCGCTCATCCTGCCACTCTTGGGGCGGCGGCGTGCAGAACCATGAAATCTGGGGTGGAAGGCATCACGCTAACGTCCGCATCGCAGCAGAGGGCGAATCCTATCGCCTGGGCTGAGACGTGACAATGCGGGTGGGTGCGGCGCACCCGCCGAGGGGACTTTACCGGCGCAGCAGCGCCGGATGGCCGCTAAGCGGCGCCCCTGACTATAGGGAGCTGAAATTTATCAGGAATTTTGCGCTTAAGCGAAGTGCCGCCCCGGCCGAACATGATCCGAAGCGGCATATTGTAGGGAGCCGGAAGGCCCCGGCGCTCACATGACGCGGGCTTGCGACACACGGGTGAGCTTCATGGCCTCGGCGAAGGTCTCGAACGCCCGCCATGCGCGGCGCTGAAGATCCGGGCGGTAGGCGGACTCCATCTGGTCGAGGAGCATTTCCGCATGTTCGCCGACAGGATGGCCGCGCATGAATGCGGCCGCATCTTCCAGGGAGCGCAGCACGATGCTGGAACCGGAGACGGCGATCTTGAGGGGCGGAAGAGTTTCGTGGGCGTGGCGTTGCACAATCACGTCGGCATCCTCCATGTTTTTTCGCCACCGAAAAGGCGGCTATTGATGATCTCTACGCAGCGCCCGTAAGCCTTTCAGCCGGCGGGCGGGAACAGAGTGGGAGGGCGGACAGGGCAAAATCCCCACAGTGCCCGCTGATGCCGAAACGTCGCCTGAGATAAAAGGTTCCGATCTTTTTCAAGATTTTCGCCCGGCGGTGTTAATCAACCTTCGCACCCGAGGCGTTGACCACCTTGGACCATTTCTCCAGCTCGCTTTTCACGAACACGGCGAACTGGTCCGGTGTCATGACGCGCATTTCGGCGCCGACTTCCGCGTACCTCTGCTTCACGCTTGGATCGTCCAGCGCCTTGCGGACCTCGGCGTTCAGCTTGTTCACCACGTCCTTCGGCGTGCCGGCAGGGGCGAAGATGGCGAACCAACTCGACGCCTCGAAACCTGGAACCCCGGATTCGGCGATGGTCGGCACGTCAGGAAGGGCGGGGGAGCGTTGCGCCGAGGTCACGGCGATGGCCCGCAGCGTGCCGGCGCGGATCTGGCCGATGGAGGAAGGGAGATTGTCGAACATCACGTCGACCTGCCCGCCCACCAGATCGTTCACCGCCGGGCCGGAGCCGCGATAGGGCACATGCACCAGATCGATGCCCGTGGCCTGCTTGAACATCTCGCCGGAGAGATGGATCGACGTGCCATTGCCTGACGAGGCCATTGTCAGCGGCGGCCTCGCCGCTTTTGCCTCGGCGATGAACTCCTGGACGGTCTTGGCCTTCAGCTTGTTGGGGCTGACTTCCAGGACGTTGGGCACGCCTGCCACGAAGGCCACCGGCACGAAGTCCTTGATCGGGTCGTAGGGCATCTTGGTGTAGAGGCTGGCATTGATCGCGTGGGTGCCGACCGTGCCCATCACCAGCGTGTAGCCGTCCGGCTCGGAGCGCGCGACGCCGTCGGTGCCGGTGTTTCCGCCCGCGCCCGCCTTGTTCTCGATGACGAATTGCTGCCCCAGCGACTTGCCGAGCCGATCCGCGATGATGCGGGCGAAGATGTCGGTGGTGCCGCCGGCGGGGAAGGGCACCACGAGGTGCACGGTCTTGGTCGGATAGTCCGCCGCTCGCGCCGAAGGGCCGGCAAGGCAGAGTGACAGGACAAGCGCCGCGCAGGATAGGGCAATGCGCGGCGGGTGGTTGAGCATCCGCATAGGCTTCCTCCGATCGAGCGTTCTTGGTTTTTGGCGCTCGTATGAGAAGTGTCGCACAATTTTTGCGCGCACTCATCTGGAATGGGGTGGAGTTGTTTGGGGCTGCGAGACGCAGCGCATTTAATTGCGGGCAGGCCGCTGGGTTCTACATCTTCCAAGGGGGCGTTGCGTCATGCGCCATGCCGCCCCCTCTCCCGCTTGCGGGGGAGGGCTGGGGATGGGGCAGAAGCCTTAAGAAAAGGCCTGCACCCGGCCATGTCTCACCTATTCCCCCTCCCTACCCCCTGCCCCTCTCCCGCTTGCGAGACATCTGCGAAACGAGCTGATGCGGGATCGGTGGTGCGTCTCAAGTGACCGCGCCATGCTCCCTCTCCCCGACGGGGAGAGGGTTGGGGTGAGGGGGCAACCCTCTCCAGTCCTGAGATGCCGGAGCCCCCTCACCCGGCTGCTTCGCAGCCGACCTCTCCCCCTCGGGGCGAGGTGGAAACCGCCCGGCCTTTGCACCTAACGAACCGCGGAAGTTTGCGAGATCCCTTTCGCAGAGCTCTCGCTTGCGGGGGAGGGCTGGGGAGGGGGCAGGAGCCGTAAGAAAAGGCTCTGCACCCGGCCATATCTCACCAACTCCCCCTCCCTACCCCTGCCCCTCTCCCGCTTGCGAGACATCTGCGAAACGAGCTGATGCGGGATCGGTGGTGCGTCTCAAGTGACCGCGCCATGCTCCCTCTCCCCGACGGGGAGAGGGTTGGGGTGAGGGGGCAACCCTCTCCAGTCCTGAGATGCCGGAGCCCCCTCGCCCGGCTGCTTCGCAGCCGACCTCTCCCCCTCGGGGCGAGGTGGAAACCGCCCGGCCTTTGCACCTAACGAACCGCGGAAGTTTGCGAGATCCCTTTCGCAGAGCTCTCGCTTGCGGGGGAGGGCTGGGGAGGGGGCAGGAGCCGTAAGAAAAGGCTCTGCACCCGGCCATATCTCACCTATTCCCCCTCCCTACCCCCTGCCCCTCTCCCGCTTGCGAGACATCTGCGAAACGAGCTGATGCGGGATCGGTGGTGCGTCTCAAGTGACCGCGCCATGCTCCCTCTCCCCGACGGGGAGAGGGTTGGGGTGAGGGGGCAACCCTCTCCAGTCCTGAGATGCCGGAGCCCCCTCACCCGGCTGCTTCGCAGCCGACCTCTCCCCCTCGGGGCGAGGTGGAAACCGCCCGGCCTTTGCACCTAACGAACTGCGGGAGTTTGCGAGATCCCTTTCGCAGAGCTCTCGCAGGCGGGAGTGGGAATAACGCCCACTCGGATTGGGACTCGCATGGGACACGCACCTTCCGCCCGTTCCGCAGGCACGGCTGAGATGCGCCCGCATTTCAAACAGGCAGGTTCGCGCGGTGTAATTGCATGCAATGTGCACTTATTTGATTATTAAATAGTCAAATTAGTCATATGTCTCATCACATCCGCACCATCTAAAATTAGATAAGATATTGATCTAATTGAATTTACGAAAAATAGCATGCAATTGGCACGCTCTTTGAAGGAGAGGGATAGAACGCCGCTCCTATGGGGGACTTCGATGAACCGTCGTGAATTTCTTCAGTCTGCTTCCGCCACCGCCGTCGCCACCGGCACGGCCGTCACCGCGCCCGCTGTTTTCTCATCCGCCCAGGCACAGGCGCGAAACGAGACGCTGCTGATCGTCTCTGAGAGCGGCCCCAACAATCTCGACATCCAGGGTGTCGGCACCAACGTCCCCGGCTACGAGGCCAGCTGGAACTCCTACGACCGCCTGATCACCCATCCCATGAAGACGGTGAACGGCACCCAATATTACGACCGCGACAAGTTCGAGGGTCAGCTCGCCGAGGACATGAATGTCGGCGACATGTCGGTCACGTTCAAGCTGAAGAAGAACGCCACCTTCCACGACGGCACGCCCGTCATGGCGAAGGACGTGAAGTGGTCGCTGGACCGCGCCGTCACCGTCGGCGGCTTCCCGACCTTCCAGATGAAGGCCGGCTCGCTGGAGAAGGCGGAACAGTTCGTGGTGGTGGACGACCGCACCGTTCGCGTCGACTTCATCCGCAAGGACCGGCTGACGATCCCCGATCTCGCAGTAATCGTGCCCTCCATCTACAATTCCGAGCTGGTGAAGAAGAACGCCACGGCGCAGGACCCCTGGGGCCTGGAATACACCAAGCAGAACACCGCCGGTTCGGGTCCCTACAAAGTGACCAAATGGACCCCCGGCACCGAAGTCATCTTCGAGCGCAACGACGCCTGGGTCGGCGGCCCGACGCCGAAGATGAAGCGGGTGATCTGGCGCATGGTGCCCTCCGCCGGCAACCGGCGCGCCCTGCTGGAGCGCGGCGATGCCGACATCTCCTATGACCTGCCGAACAAGGATTTCGTGGAACTGAAGGAGAGCGGCAAGCTCACCATCATCTCCACGCCCTATTCCAACGGCCTCCAGTATATGGGGATGAATGTCACCAAGCCGCCGTTCGACAATGTGAAGGTGCGGCAGGCAATGGCCTATGCCATGCCCTATCAGAAGATCATGGACGCGGTGCTGTTCGGCCTCTCCAAGCCGATGTTCGGCGCCCCGGCCGATGCCGCGACCCAGGTCGCCTGGCCGCAGCCGACCAAATACACCACCGACCTCGCCAAGGCGAAGGCGCTGCTGGCGGAAGCCGGCTATCCCAACGGCTTCGAGACCGAGATTTCCTTCGACCTCGGGTTCGCCGGCATCAACGAGCCGCTGAGCGTTCTGGTGCAGGAGAGCCTCGGCCAGATCGGCATCAAGACCACCATCAACAAGATCCCCGGCGCCAACTGGCGCACCGAGCTGAACAAGAAGGTTCTGCCGCTCTACACCAACGTGTTCTCGGGCTGGCTGGATTATCCCGAATACTTCTTCTTCTGGTGCTATCACGGCTCGAATTCGGTGTTCAACACCATGAGCTACCAGTCCAAGGCCATGGACACGTTCATCGACGGCGCCCGCGCGGCGGCGGCGATCGGCGACAAGGCGGCCTACGACACCGACATCAAGGGCATGGTGGATCTCGCGTTCGCCGACGTTCCGCGCATCCCGCTGTTCCAGCCCTACGTCAACGTGGCGATGCAGAAGAACATCACCGGCTACGAATACTGGTTCCACCGCCGCCTCAACTACGCGACGCTCCAGAAGGGCTGAGCGCACCCGCGCAAACCCGCGAGACGGAGGCATGCCTCCGTCTCGTCCCCGGCCGAGCCGGGCAGATCGCCAGAGCGATCTCGAACAGGTTCGCGGCCGCCGGTTCTGGCGCCGTCCTTGCATCTGATGAAGACGTGCTCGCACTCGAGCCGGAGGGAAGGCCGTCATGCTGAAGCTGATCGGAAGCCGTCTCGCCACAGCCATACCGAGCTTGATCGGCGTGGTGATCGTGACGTTCCTCTTGACCCGGGTGCTGCCCGGCGACACGGCGTCGTATTTCGCCGGTCCCGCCGCCACCCCCCAGGCCATCGCCGAAATCCGCGCCAAGCTGGGCCTCGACAAGCCCTTGCCGGCGCAGTTCGTGGACTATGTGACGGCGCTGGCCAAGGGCGACCTCGGCGCCTCGCTCTCCACCGGCCAGCCGGTGGGCAAGGAGATCGCGGCGCGCCTGCCGGCCTCCGCCGAACTCACCTTGTCGGGCCTGATCCTGGCGCTGTTCATCGCCATTCCCTACGGCATCGCGGCGGCGGTGAAGCAGGGCACATGGGTGGACCATTCCTGTCGCATCATCACCACGGCGGGCGTCTCGCTGCCGGTGTTCTTCACCGGGCTGCTGCTGGTCTATGTGTTCTACTTCAAGCTGGGATGGGCGCCCGCGCCGCTCGGCCGGCTTGACGCCTTCGCCACCGCGCCGCCCGACATCACCGGCTTCTATCTGATCGACAGCCTGCTGGCGGGGGATCTCGAAACCTTCCGCGCATCGGCGGCGCAACTGGTGATCCCGGCGATCACGCTGGCCATCTTCGCCCTGGCGCCGATCGCCCGCATGACCCGCGCCTCCATGCTGGCGGTGCTCTCCTCGGAGTTCGTGCGCACCGCGCGAGCGGCTGGGCTGACGCCCTACAAGGTCATCATCGTCTATGCCTTCCGCAATGCCATGCTCCCGGTCATCACGACGCTGGGCATGGTGTTCTCCTTCCTGCTGGGCGCCAACGTGCTGGTGGAGAAGGTGTTCGCGTGGCCGGGCATCGGCTCCTATGCGGTGGAGGCGCTCATCACCTCCGATTTCGCGCCGGTGCAGGGCTTCGTGCTCGCCATGGCGGTCCTCTACATCGTCCTCAATCTTCTGATCGACGTCGCTTACGGCGTGATCGATCCCCGCGCCCGGAGCGAAGCATGACCCTCGCGACCGCACATCCCGAACGTCCGTCCAGCCCGCTGGTCGCGACCCTCAAGCACGCCCGCTATGTGATCTCGGACAATCCGGTCACGGGCCTCGCCTTCGGCATGTTCCTGATCCTGGTGATCTGTGCGCTGCTGGGGCCGTTCTTCGTGCCCTATGATCCGCTGGCGTCCAACACGCCGATGGCGCTGAAGCCACCCTCGGTCGCCCATTGGTTCGGCACCGACCAGTTGGGCCGGGACATCTTCTCCCGCGTGGTGGTCGCCACCCGGCTCGACATGGGCATCGCGATCTGTTCGGTGGCGCTGGTGTTTGCGGCCGGCGGCATCGCCGGCATCGCCTCGGGCTTCTTCGGCGGCTGGACCGACCGGATCATCGGCCGCATCTCCGACACCATCATGGCCTTCCCGCTGTTCGTGCTGGCCATGGGCATCGTCGCCGCGCTGGGCAATACGGTGACCAACATCGTCATCGCCACCGCCATCATCAACTTTCCGCTCTATGTCCGTGTCGCCCGCTCGGAAGCGCAGGTGCGGCGGCAGGCGGGGTTCGTGCAGGCGGCGCGGCTCACCGGCAATTCGGAATGGCGCATCCTGCTCACGCAGATCCTGCCCAACATCATGCCCATCATGATGGTGCAGATGTCGCTGACCATGGGCTACGCCATCCTCAACGCGGCGGGCCTGTCCTTCATCGGCCTCGGCGTGCGCCCGCCCACCTCCGAGTGGGGGATCATGGTGGCGGAGGGCGCCTCCTACATCATCTCGGGTGAATGGTGGATCGCGCTGTTTCCGGGCCTGGCGCTGATGTTCGCCGTGTTCTGCTTCAACCTGCTGGGCGATGGTCTGCGCGACATCGTCGATCCCCAGCGCCGCACCTGACAATGGAGGGGAACATGCACGGTGTCATCGACCCGGCTGTGGCCGGAACCCTCGCTCCGGTGGAGGAGCCGCACGGCAAGCTGCTGGAGGTGAAGAACCTCACGGTGGAGTTCGCCACCCGCAAGGGCATCGTCAAAGCGGTGAAGAATGTCGACCTCACGGTGGCCAAGGGCGAGACCCTGGGCATCGTCGGCGAGAGCGGCTCGGGCAAGTCCGTCACCTCCTATACGGTGATGCGCATCCTCGACCGCGCGGGGCGCATCGCGGAAGGCTCCATCGCCTTCTCCGGCATCGACATCGCCCACGCTCCCGAGGGGCAGATGCGCGACCTGCGCGGCCGCGAAATGTCGATGATCTTCCAGAACCCGCGCACCGCGCTGAACCCCATCCGCAAGGTGGGCCACCAGATCGGCGACGTGCTGCTTCACCACTTGCAGGCCCAGCCCAGCAACGTGAAGGAAAAGGTCATCGACATCCTCAACCAGGTGCGCATCGCCCGGCCCGAGGAACGCTACCACGCCTATCCGTTCGAGCTTTCGGGCGGCATGTGCCAGCGCATCGTCATCGCCCTGGCGCTGGCCTGCCGGCCGCAACTGATGATCGCCGACGAGCCCACCACCGGCCTCGACGTGACCACGCAGAAGGCGGTGATGGATCTCGTGACCGAACTGACGCGCGAGCGCGGCATGTCCACCATCCTGATCACCCACGATCTCGGCCTCGCCGCCGCCTATTGCGACACTGTGATCGTGATGGAAAAGGGGCTGGTGGTGGAGACCGCCCCCGCCGAGCGCATCTTCCGCGATCCCCAGCATCCCTACACCCGCAAGCTGATGCGGGCGACGCCGCGCCCCGGCATCACCCTGAAGGACCTGCTGCCCGAGGGCGATCCGAACGCGGCGCCTTCGCAGACCAAGGCCTTCAGGGCGGCGCCGGACGCAGTGCCGCTGCTGAAGGTGGAAAACCTCGTCAAGGAATATAAGCGCCAGGGCGCCTCGGCCGGCATGCTGGCCTCGCTGTTCGCCAAGAAGGCGGGGAAGAGCGAGCCGGCGGACGATATCTTCCGCGCGGTGGACGGCATCTCCTTCGAGGTGAAGAAGGGCGAGAGCGTCGGCCTCGTGGGCGAGAGCGGCTGCGGCAAGTCCACCACCTCCACCATCGTCATGCGCCTGATCGATGCGACGGCGGGAAAGATCACCTTCGACGGGCAGGATATCGGCGCCATTCCCGCCAAGGAATTCGCCCACCATCCCATCCGCAAGCGCATCCAGATGGTGTTCCAGGACCCGACCGAAAGCCTCAATCCGCGCTACACCGCCGCCCGCGCCATCGCCGATCCGCTGCTGCGCATGGCCGGCATGGGCGGGGGCGCCAAGCTGCGGGCCAAGGTCGAGGAACTGGCGAGCATGGTCGGCCTTCCCGGCGACCTGCTGGACCGTTTCCCCCACCAGCTGTCCGGCGGCCAGAAGGCGCGTGTCGGCATCGCCCGCGCCATCGCTTTGAACCCGGATCTGGTGATCCTCGACGAGCCCACGGCGGCGCTCGACGTGTCGGTGCAGGCGGTGGTGCTCAACCTTCTGGAGGAACTGAAGCACACGCTGGGCATGAGCTATCTGTTCGTCTCCCACGACCTCCACGTCGTGAAGCTGCTGTGCGACCGCGTCATCGTCATGCGGCATGGCCGCGTGGTGGAGGAGGGGACCTCCGACCAGGTTCTGGAGTCCCCCAAGGACGCCTACACCCGCGAACTCATCGCCGCGATTCCCCATCCGCCGGTGTGAGGCCAACTGCGGCAAGCACATGCCGACCCCTCGGATTTCACCCTCCCCCCTTGAGGGGGAGGGAAGGGTGGGGGGTATCTGTCCACCTGGTTTGAGCGGGTGGTTTGGGCGGCGCCATACCCCCCACCCCAACCCTCCCCCTCAAGGGGGGAGGGGGCGAAAAAGGGGGAGAGGGCGGGAGAGGCCGTAAAAGTGGGAGGCCCAACGATGAATGGGCGGCGGATCATGAATTCAATCCACGGAGTGTTTGATGTCTGAAGCTAAGACGCCGATCCCCGCGCCGGATGATCTCGCGCTGGAGCGGCTGCTGGATGGCGCCATTGGCGCATTCGCAATCCCCATGCAGCCGGAATGGCGCCGCGAGGCGACCGCCTATCTGCGCAATGTCGCCGATGCCGCCGCCTTCGTGATGGCCTTCGATCTCGGCGACGAGTTCGACCCCGCGCCGGTGTATCGCCCATGACAACCGAAATTCTCACACCTGAAACCCTGGCCGCGCCCGTCCAGGACGCCACCCCTTTCGCGACCGCGCACGCCCACGAGATCGCCGCCGCCGTGAAGGCGGGCACCGTCACCGCACGGGCGGTGCTGGAGGCGACGCTGGCGCGGATAGCGGCGGTGGAGCCGAAGGTGAATTCCTTCACCGATGTCACCGTCGAACGCGCCCGCGCCAAGGCGGATGCCGTCGATGCCGCCCGCGCCTCGGGTCAGGAATTGGGCCGGCTCGCGGGCGTGCCGTTCGCGGTGAAGAACCTGTTCGATATCGCCGGCCTTCCCACCAAGGCCGGCTCGAAGATCAACCGCGACCTGCCGCCGTCGTCCCGCGACGCCACCCTGATAGAGCGGCTGGAAGCGGCCGACGCGGTGCTGGTGGGCGGGCTGAACATGGGCGAATACGCCTATGATTTCACCGGCGAGAATGCCCATGACGGCGCCTCGTGCAACCCGCACAATCTCGCGCATATGGCGGGCGGCTCATCCGGCGGCTCGGGCTCGGCGATCGGCGCCGGCGAGGTGCCGCTGGCGCTCGGCTCCGACACCAACGGCTCGATCCGCGTGCCCTCGGCCCTGTGCGGCATCTTCGGGCTGAAACCGACCTATGGCCGGCTTTCGCGGGCCCGCACCTTCCCCTTTGTTTCCGCGCTGGACCATCTTGGGCCGTTCGCCCGCTGCCCGACCGATCTCGCGCTGGCCTATGACGCCATGCAGGGCGAGGATTTCGACGATCCATCCCAGACGACGCGCCCGTTTGAACCCACCGCGCCGCGTCTTGGCGAAGGCATCGCCAGCCTGCGGATCGCGGTGGCGGGCGGCTATTTCCGCGCCAAGGCCATGCCCGAGGCGTTCGCCGCCGTGGACGCGGTGGCTACCGCGCTGGGCGCGGACAAAATGGTGGATATTCCCGGCGCTGCGCGGGCGCGGGCGTCCGCCTATGTGATGACAGCCGCCGAGGGGGCGGCGCTGCACGCCCACCGCCTCAGCACCCGGCCGCAGGATTTCGACCCGGCGGTGCGCGACCGGCTGATCGCCGGCCTTGCCATTCCCGCCGCCTGGGTGATGGCGGCCCAGCGGTTCCGCCGGCACTTCCGCCTGGAGATGCTGAAGCTGTTCGAGGAGGTGGACGTGATCCTCGCGCCCTCCACCCCCTGCCGTGCGCCGGAGCGTGGACAGAAGACGTTCGTACTGGACGGAGAGACCCTGCTCGTGCGACCCAATCTCGGCCTGTTCACCCAGCCGATTTCGTTCATCGGCCTGCCCGTGGTGGCGGTGCCGGTGTGGGTGGACGATGGCGATCCGCGCGGGCTGCCGCTGGGTGTCCAGGTGATCGCCCCGCCGTGGCGGGAGGATCTGGCCCTGCGTGTCGCCCATGCCCTGAGCGAAGCCGGCACCTGCCGGGCGCCGGTGGCGAACTTTTGAGGAGTTTCCGTGGAGATCAACCGTCCCGATGTGCTCGCCGAAGTCGAAGCCGCCTTCGCCCAATACGAGGTGGCGCTCGTCACCAATGACGTGGAGACGCTGGAGGCGCTGTTCAACGACAGCCCCCTCACCATCCGCTACGGCGGCGGCGAGAATCTCTATGGCATGGACGAGATCAAGGCGTTCCGGCGCGGGCGCTCGCCGGTGGGGCTGATGCGCACCACCGCGCGCACCGTGATCACCAGCTACGGCGCGGATTTCGCCACGGCCTCCACCCTGTTTTATCGCGACGGTGCGTCGGGCAAGGTGGGGCGGCAGCAGCAAAGCTGGGTGCGGTTTCCCGAGGGCTGGAAGGTGGTCGCCGCCCACGTCAGCGTGATAACGGAGCCGGAGTGAGGGCGCCGCGCGGAGGTAAATTCGTGTCCCCTCAATGCGTTAGGCTTTTCACGCCGCATATTGAGGCCACACACGTCGATATGAAATCATCGCCTTTCAGCGAAT